>NZ_MSXV01000058.1:78140-94336 GCF_001945395.1 Pseudomonas sp. PA15(2017)
CGGAGCGCCTTTTTCATATTTCCATAGACGGATCATTCATCCGAATCGGAATCGGCCAGCACCAGCTTGCCATCGCGGACCGGAATCTTGCTGCCCGGCTCCTCGTCCATGCGTACACGACCTACCTTGCCATCCAGATCGTACTTCACGTCGTAGCCGACGATCTTCTCGCTGGAGTCGGTAACGGTCTTGCAGCGGGTTTCGGTGGTGGAATAGGTGTCACGCGACTGCATGCCTTCCTGCACCTTGTTGCCGGCATAGCCACCGCCCACCGCGCCTGCAACGGTGGCGATCTTCTTGCCATTACCACCGCCCACCTGGTTGCCAAGCAGGCCACCGACCACGGCACCGATCGCCGTACCGGCAATCTGATGCTGATCCTGCACGGGACGTTGACGGGTCACCGCGACCTCTCGGCATTCTTCACGCGGCGTCTTGATGGTCTCGGTCACCGGCTTGACTGCCAAAACCTCAGCATACTCGGGCCCGCTCACCATGCTATAGGTCGCAACAGCGCCACCCGCAGTGACACCGACGGCACCCAGCACAGCACCAACCAACAATGACTTGTTCATGCGATTCTCCTGATCACAACTGCAGCGCCTATGCGCTCTACTCCCAGCCTTGGAAATGCAAAACGGGCGACAAGTTCCCTTGTCGCCCGCCTTTATGCAGTGCCAATGGTGAGTGCATCACGCCTCAGGGGCGGTCATCCACACCCTCTGCAGTGGTCGCCGGCGGAATCAGATCCTCGGAGGTCAGCTTCAACCAGATCAGCACGGGAGCGCTGATGTAGACCGACGAGTAGGTACCGACCACGACACCGATCAGCAGGGTCAGCGCGAAGCCGGCCAGGCTGTCGCCACCGAAGACCAGCAGGGCGATCAGCGCCATGGCGGTCGAAGTGGAGGTCGCGATGGTACGCAGCAGCGTCTGGGTCACCGACACGTCGATGTTCTCGATGATGTCCGCCTTGCGCATCACCCGGAAGTTCTCGCGGATACGGTCGTAGATGATGATGGTGTCGTTCAGCGAGTAACCCAGCATCGCCAGCACGGCCGCCATCACCGTCAGATCGAAGGGCACCTGGAAGAACGCCAGGATGCCGAGCGTGACGATCACGTCGTGAGCCAGCGATGCCACGGCGCCGACACCGAACTTCCACTGAAAGCGGAACGCCAGGTACAGCAGGATGCCGCCCAGGGCCAGCAACATCGCCAGGCCACCCTGGTCACGTAGCTCCTCACCCACCTGCGGGCCGACGAACTCGACGCGCTTGACCTCGAAGGAGGTCTCGGTGTCGATCTGGCGCAGCGCAGCGGCGACCTGGTTACCCAGATCGGCCGAGTCACCTGCCATGCGTACCAGTACGTCGGTGGTGGAACCGAAGCTCTGCACCACGGCGTCGGCATAACCGGCCTGCCCCAGCTCGCGTTTGATCAGCTCCAGATCGGCTGGTTTTTCGTAAGTCAGCTCGATCAGTGTGCCGCCGGTGAAATCCAGACCAAAGTTGAGGCCATGCTTGAACAGGCTACCCAGGCCGATGAGGCTGATAACCACGGTGATGGCGAACGCAACGTTGCGTATCGCCATGAACGGAATGCGGGATGGAAGTCTCATAGCCTCACCTCAGATCCACAGTTTCTTGAAGTTACGGCCACCGAAGATCAGGTTGACCATCCCTCGGGTGAACATGATCGCGGTGAACATCGAGGTGATGATCCCGATCGACAGCGTGACGGCGAAGCCCTTGATCGGCCCGGTACCCAACCCGAACAGGATCGCACCGACCAGCAGCGTGGTCAGGTTACTGTCGAGAATCGCGGTGTAGGCACGATCGAAACCTTCATGGATGGCGCGCTGTACCGACAGACCGTTGTTCAGCTCTTCGCGAATACGCGAATAGATCAACACGTTGGCATCGACCGCCATGCCCAGGGTCAACACGATACCGGCGATACCCGGCAGCGTCAGGGTCGCACCGATCACCGACATCAGACCGACCAGCAGGGTCAGGTTGAACGCCAGGGCGATGGTGGCCAGCAAGCCGAAGAAGCGGTAGATGCAGACCATGAACAGCGACACGAAGATCATCGCCCACTCGGTGGACTCGATACCCTTGACGATGTTCTCGGCACCCAGGCTCGGGCCGATGGTGCGCTCTTCAGCGAAGTACATCGGTGCCGCCAGACCACCGGCACGCAGCAGCAGCGCCAGTTCGGACGACTCACCCTGGCCATTCAGGCCGGTAATGCGGAACTGGCTGCCCAGCGGCGACTGGATGGTCGCCAGGCTGATGATCTGCTTCTCTTCCTTGAAGGAGTCGACCTGCACTTCCTTCTCGACGCCGTCGACCATCTGCTTCACGTAGCGGGTCAGCGGACGCTGCTCGATGAAGATCACCGCCATGCTGCGCCCGACGTTGCTGCGGGTGGCGCGGTTCATCAGATCACCGCCATGGCCATCCAGGCGGATGTTGACCTGCGGACGACCGTTCTCGTCGAAGCTGGCCTGGGCATCGGTGACCTGGTCACCGGTGATGATCAGCTCACGCTCGAGCTGTACCGGCGGACGACCTTCTTCGCGGAAACCGAACTGTTCGGTGGTGCCACGCGGCGCGTTCGGGTCGGCCGCCAGGCGGAACTCCAGGTTGGCGGTCTTGCCGAGAATGCGCTTGGCTTCGGCAGTGTCCTGCACACCTGGCAGCTCGACCACGATGCGGTTGGCGCCTTGACGCTGCACCAGCGGCTCGGCCACGCCCAGTTCGTTGACCCGGTTACGCACCGTGGTCAGGTTCTGGCGAATCGAGTACTCGCGAATTTCCGCGATCTTGGCCGGCGTCATGGTTACGCGCAGCACCTGCTGACCACCACGCTGCTGAGCGTTGAGTTCGAAGTCGTTGTAATCCTTGCGAATCAGCTGCTCGGCCTTGGCCAGCGTTTCGGCGTCAGCGAAGCCCAGCTGGATGGCGCCACCTTGCTGCGGCATGCTGCGATAACGCACACGCTCCTTGCGCAGCAGGCTCTTGAGCTCGCCCTCGTAGACCTGGCGACGCACGTCGAGCGCCTTGTCCATATCGACTTCGAGCAGGAAGTGCACACCGCCGGAAAGGTCGAGGCCCAGCTTCATCGGGCTCGCACCAAGCTTGCGCAGCCAATCGGGGGTGGTCTGAGCCAGGTTCAGGGCAACCACGAAGTTGTCGCCCAAGGCCTTGCGTACGACGTCCTTGGCCGGCAGCTGGTCGCCCTGGCTGACCAGCCGAATCAGGCCGCTGCGGCCCTGCTCGCCGACGTTCGATGCCTTGACCTCGATGCCCGCCTCGGTCAGCGCCTTGCTGACACGGTCGAGATCGGCCTGCGCGATGGTCTGCGCCGAACTGGCCCCGCTGATCTGGATCGCCGGGTCATCGGGGTAAAGATTGGGTGCGGAATAAATCAAACTGACGATCAGCACGGCTGCGATCAGCAGGTACTTCCACAAAGGGTATTTGTTGAGCATGAATGACGCCGCCCGCTTATGACGCGGGGCGCAATATGCGCCCCGCGGGATGGATAAAACTGTAACAGAGGAATCAGATGGCTTTCAGCGTGCCCTTGGGCAGAGTTGCCGCAACGGCTGCTTTCTGGATCTTCAGCTCGACGGTGTCGGACACTTCGATGACCACGAAGTCGTCGCTGACCTTGGAAACCTTGCCGGCGATACCGCCGCTGGTGACCACTTCGTCGCCCTTCTGCAGATTGCCGAGCAGGTTCTTGTGCTCCTTGGCACGCTTGGCCTGGGGACGCCAGATCATCAGGTAGAAGATGACCAGGAAGCCGATCAGGAAGATCCACTCGAAACCGGTACCGGCCGGGCCGGCAGCAGGGCCAGCGGCATCAGCGTAGGCAGCGGGAATAAAAAAGCTCATTTGAAACTCCTGTTGAAAGATCTTTTAGCCATCGAATCATCAATCCAGCGGCGGCGTTGGCAGACCGCGCCGGGCGTAGAAGGCATCGACAAAGGCGGCCAATGTACCCTGTTGAATTGCCTCGCGCAAACCAGCCATGAGGCGCTGGTAGTGGCGTAAGTTGTGGATTGTATTCAACATGCTGCCGAGCATTTCGCCGCACTTATCCAAATGATGAAGATAGGCGCGCGAGAAGTGTTTGCAGGTGTAACAGTCGCAGGTCGGGTCCAGCGGCGAGTCGTCGTGACGATGAAACGCATTGCGAATCTTCAACACGCCGGTGTCGACGAACAGGTGCCCGTTACGCGCGTTGCGAGTCGGCATCACGCAGTCGAACATGTCCACGCCGCGGCGCACGCCCTCGACCAGGTCCTCAGGCTTGCCGACGCCCATCAAGTAACGCGGCTTGTCGCTCGGCATCTGGCCGGGCAGGTAGTCGAGTACCTTGATCATCTCCTCCTTCGGCTCACCCACCGACAGACCACCAATGGCCAGGCCATCGAACTCCAGTTCGCTCAGGCCTTCCAGCGAGCGCATGCGCAGCGCCTCGTGCATGCCGCCCTGGACGATGCCGAACAACGCGGCACTGCTGTCGCCATGGGCGATCTTGGAGCGATTGGCCCAGCGCAGCGACAGTTCCATGGAGGTCTTGGCCACGTCGAATTCGGCAGGGTACGGGGTGCATTCGTCGAAGATCATCACGATGTCCGAGCCGAGGTCGCGCTGCACCTGCATGGACTCTTCCGGCCCCATGAACACCTTGGAGCCGTCGACCGGCGAGGCGAAGGTCACGCCCTCCTCCTTGATCTTGCGCATCGCCCCCAGGCTGAACACCTGGAAGCCGCCGGAATCGGTAAGGATCGGACCCTGCCACTGCATGAAATCATGCAGGTCGCCGTGACGCTTGATGACCTCGGTGCCGGGGCGCAACCACAGGTGGAAGGTATTGCCGAGAATGATCTGCGCGCCGATGGCCTCGATGTCGCGCGGCAACATGCCCTTGACCGTGCCATAGGTGCCCACCGGCATGAACGCCGGGGTTTCCACCACGCCACGCGGGAACGTCAGCCGACCACGACGGGCCTTGCCGTCGGTAGCGAGCAGTTCGAAGGACATGCGGCAGGTGCGCGTCATACTGAAACCTCGGGTCCGCGCGGGGCGGGATTGCGGGTGATGAACATGGCATCACCGTAACTGAAGAAGCGATAGCCCTCTGCCACGGCCTGGGCATAGGCGGCCATGGTTTGGGGATAGCCGGCAAACGCGGACACCAGCATCAGCAGGGTCGACTCCGGCAGGTGGAAGTTGGTAACCAGGGCATCGACCACGTGAAACGGCCGGCCCGGGTAGATGAAGATGTCGGTATCGCCACTGAACGGTTTCAATTCGCCGTCACGGGCAGCGCTTTCCAGAGAGCGGACGCTGGTAGTGCCCACCGCCACGACGCGGCCACCACGGGCGCGGCACGCCTGCACCGCATCGACCACGTTCTGACCGACCTCGAGCCACTCGCTGTGCATGTGGTGATCTTCGATGCGCTCGACGCGCACCGGCTGGAAGGTACCCGCACCGACATGCAGGGTGACGAAGGCGCTCTCGACGCCTTTCTCGCGCAGCGCGGCCAGCAGCTCGTCATCGAAATGCAGCCCCGCCGTGGGCGCTGCGACGGCACCGGCCCTCTGCGCATAGACGGTCTGATAACGTTCGCGGTCGGCGGCGTCATCCGGCCTGTCTATATAAGGAGGCAACGGCATGTGCCCGACGCGCTCGAGCAGCGGCAGCACCGCCTCCTCGAAACGCAGCTCGAACAGTGCATCGTGACGGGCCAGCATCTGCGCCTGGGCGCCGCCATCGATATCGATCAGCGAGCCCGGCTTCGGCGATTTGCTCGAGCGGATATGGGCCAGCACGCGGTGCTCGTCGAGCACCCGCTCGACGAGGAGCTCCAGCTTGCCGCCGGTAGCCTTCTGCCCGAACAGTCGTGCCGGGATCACCCGGGTGTTGTTGAATACCATCAGGTCGCCGGGGCGCAGGTATTCGAGCAGGTCGGCGAACTGCCGATGAGCCAGCGCACCGCTGGCGCCATCGAGGATCAGCAGTCGGCTGGCACGACGCTCGGCAAGGGGGTGACGGGCGATCTGCTCGTCAGGCAGGTCGAAATGAAAGTCGGCAACGCGCATGGTCGGAAAGTGTGTCGTGCTGCAGGGCGGAGCAGCTTACCGGAATTCCCTGCAAGTGACCACGCAAGCGCATTGACCAATGCCATCTTGCTCCCTATACTGCGCCGCCATTGTGCCCCGGTGGCGGAACCGGTAGACGCGGCGGATTCAAAATCCGTTTTCGAAAGAAGTGGGAGTTCGAGTCTCCCCCGGGGCACCATATATCCTTCAACTGTTGCCAACTTGTGACAGTTCGCACTGAAACAGTGCCGTGCATCGCCTTGTTGCACACGCTTCAGCCATTATAAAAACCCATCTGTAAGTCGGACAAAGCCTCGCGATCATTACGCGGTTTTTGCGTGCCCGAAGGGTTGGCATTTGCGTAAAAGTTAGCGTAGAGTTCAGCCACTGTGTTTGCATGGGTCGCCGAGAATCGTGACCTGATGCAGTAGATCGCCCTAGATCCGCTACATCCCGTTCGACTTCCATCACTCCTTGCAACCAGTCTTCAGTCCTCTACACATGGAGGCTGTCATCAACTCTAGTTCCAAGGATAAGAGACATGTCGAATCGTCAGAACGGTACCGTCAAGTGGTTTAACGACGAGAAAGGTTTTGGTTTTATCACTCCAGAAAGCGGTCCGGATCTGTTCGTACATTTCCGCGCTATCGAAGGTAACGGCTTCAAGAGCCTGAAAGAAGGCCAGAAAGTTAGCTTCGTTGCTGTACAAGGTCAAAAAGGCATGCAGGCTGACCAGGTTCAAATCCAGGAATAAGCCGCTGCTTGAAAAACCCCTGATTCACGTCAGGGGTTTTTTTATGCCTGCAGATTAGGGTCTGTTGACGTTTCACGCACGGCCGCGCCGGAGCCCGCTTTTGCGCGAGGCAAGGCACGAGATGCGAAGCTTGGTGGACCAAATGAGCCATCGAGTAACGCCGCTTCGCGCAAAAACGGGCCCGGCCCTTCGGGTTGCGCGAGAAATCTCGCCATGCGTTGTTAGAGGACTTGGCAAGGGAACAACCATTGCCTGCGTCCTCCGCCTAGCCTGGCGAGATTTTTCGCGGCAACGCGGCTCGCGTTGAAACGTTAACAGACCCTAGTATCCGCACTCCAACCGCCCTTGCTTATACGAACGACCATATGCCGAAATCCGCACTACGCCCGCAAGGCGACTTTCCTCCGGCAGGCCTGGGCCGGCGCTTGGCCGCCGTGCTGTATGACGGTTTCCTGTGCATCGCCCTGCTGATCGTCGTGGGCTTCATCTACAAGCTGATCCAGATGGCCATCTACGGCGAGGCGCAACTGCGCCAGTGGGCAGATGCCGGCGCCCTGGACCATGACCCACTGCTTTCCACCGTGCTATTGCTGAGCCTGTTCGGGTTCTTCGCCAAATTCTGGACCCACGGCGGTCAGACCCTGGGCATGCAGGTGTGGGGCATTCGCGTACAGAACGCCGACGGTACGGCGATCAGCCTTTGGCAGGCGCTGTTGCGTTTTCTGATCGCCATGCTGTCCTGGCTGACATTGGGCCTGGGCTTTCTGTGGGCACTGGTCGACAAGCGCAAACGCACCTGGCACGACCTGTATTCCGATAGCCTCATCGTACGCCTGCCCAAACATGCGCACCGCAAATGACAGGAGCCGCCGCAAAGGCTTGAAGAAGTGAAAACGCGCGCCTTGCCCATCAGCGGGAAAGGCGCGTTGGTTCAACCTGCCCGGCGCAGCAACCAGAGGCCGGCGACGGCACAGATGCTGGCTGGAAGCAGCACCGCTACCACCGGCGAGAAGCCGAATACCAGGCTCGACGGGCCAAGCAGGTCCTGGGCGATGCGGAATACGAAGCCCACCAGCACACCGGTGAACACGCGCTGTCCCAGAGTGACCGAACGCAGCGGGCCGAAGATGAAGGAAATCGCCATCAGTACCAGCGCAGCCGTCACCAGCGGCTGCAGCACCTTGGTCCAGAACGCCAGCCAATAATTACCGTTGTTCAGGCCCTGCTCTTTCAGGTAGTGGATGTAGCTCCACAAGCCGGTGATCGACAACGCCTCGGGCTCCAGCACCACGGTGCCGAGCAGTTGCGGGCTGAGTTCAATATCCCAGCGTTCCATGGGTGCCTTGACGACTTCCGTGCGGCGATCGTGGAACAGCGTGGTCGCCACGTCTTCCAGCTCCCAATAGCTGCCTTCATAGGTGGCACGGCGCGCGAAGCTGGACGACTCAAGACGGCGCTGGTCATCGAAGCGATAGCGGGTCACCCCGAACAGTACGCCACCCGGCTGCACGGCATTGATGTGCACGAACTCCTGGCCCTGACGGTGCCAGATGCCGCGCTTGGCGGTCTGCGCTTCGCCGCCGCCCTGGGCCATGGCGCGACTGGCCTGGGCCTGGTTTTCGGTCCAGGGCGCCACGTACTCGCCGATCAGAATGCCCACCAGCATCAGCGCCAGCATGGGTTTCATCACGCCCCAGACGATGCGTCCGATCGACACACCGGCTGAACGCATGATGGTCAGTTCACTGTTGCTGGCCAGCGTACCAAGACCGATCAGACAGCCCACCAGCGCTGCCATCGGCAGCATGTCATAGATGCGCCGCGGCGCGGTCAGCAGGACATACCAGAGCGCGTCACCGAGGCTGTAATTGCCTTCGATATCGCCCAGTTCATCGATGAGCGCGAACAGCAAGGCCAGGCCGACGATGATGCCGAGCACAGCCAGAATGGCGAACAGCACCTGCACGCCGATGTAACGATCCAGCTTAACCACGAGCATTCTCCCGACGGCTTACCAACTTCAGACGCATCGGCTCCCAATAGAGCAACGCCAGGCCAACCAGTAGGAACAACAGGTGCACGCCCCACAGCCCGATGTAGGGCGGGATACGCCCCTTGTCTAGCGCACTGCGGGCCGCTACCAGCAGGCCGAGGTAGGTCATGTACAGGAGAATCGCCGGCAACAGCTTGAGGAAGCGGCCCTGGCGCGGGTTGACCCGCGACAGCGGTACGGCCATCAGGGTGACGATGAACACCAGCAACGGGATGGAAATACGCCACTGCAACTCGGACTGCAAGCGCGGCTCGTCGCTGCCGATCAGATCCGAGGTCGGAATCGCTTCACGCTCGCTGATGTCCGCTGCCACCGACGGCTTGGGCAGCAGCACGCCGTAGGTGTCGTACTGAATCACCCGGTAATCGGCCTGCCCCGGATTGCCGTCATAGCGGTAGCCGTTTTCCAGGATCAGGTAACGGCTGCCGTCCGGCTGCACTTCCTGGCGACCGCTTTCGGCAACCAGCACGCTGATGCCGCGATCCTTTTCACTCGTGCGGGACACGCGTTTGTCGGAGATGAAGATGCCGCCCAACTCGGTACGGTCGTCCGACAGCTCCCGGGTGTAGGTGACCCGCGTACCGCCGCGCATCGACTGAAAGCGCCCCGGCACCAGGGTATCGAACTCGGTCAGGGCATCCTGCTGATTGAAGATTTTGGCGACCTGGTTCACGCCCTGCGGCGCCAGCCCCATGCTCAACCAGGCTACCAGCAGAGCCACCACGGTGGCGGGCGCCAGGCTGTAGAGGAACAGCCGTTGCTGGCTCATGCCGGTGGCGGACAGCACGGTCATTTCGCTGTCCAGATACAGCCGCCCATAGGCCAGTAGAAAGCCCAGGAACAGGCCCAGGGGCAGAATCAGCTGCAGGAAGCCGGGCAGCCGGAAGCCCATGATCAGAAACAGCACGCTCGGGTCGAGTATCCCCTGGGCCGCCTGGGCCAGGTACTTGATGAAGCGGCCACTCATGATGATTACCAGCAGTACGGCACTCACCGCACTCAGGGTAACCAGAACCTCTCGGGACAAATATCGGAAGACGATCAAACAGACACTCCAGGGTTGTCAGGCTCAGGCGGCTGTGCTCAAACTAGCCGAACTGCATGCTGGCCCGCACTTTCAAGCGAACCGGCCGAAAAAATTGTCGTCCATTATCCTGCGATTATCTCGGCGTGTCACGGCGCATCGAAAGCCCGCCCCACGTAGACTCAGCATCGCCCCGAAGCGTTCAATTACGCCACGTTACGCCGTGATTGGTACAAAAATTGGTACAAGGCTTGCGCGAGCTTGACCCTGGCAGCAGCCTCTTAACGCACACTTACTCAGAGGAACAACCATGAGCGGAGCCCAGGAAGCACGCGCCCAGGCGATGGTCACAGAGCTGGAGCGCAAGGAGGAAGAGAAGAAAAAAGAGATTGCCGACCTTGAGAGCCGGCTTGATGCTGCACAGGCAGAACTAAAGGATTTGCAAAGCCAGCGCTGGGCAATCCAGCGCAGCAATAGCTATTGAGTCGGCCCCTGGTAGCTCCGTCGATCAGACTGCTCGAATAGCCCAAAGTTGATCGAGCCGCGTCGTAAAGCTCTGGCTCATCATCTCCCGCCGCATACCCCACTCCGGCTGCAGCTCGACGCGGCCCGGCCGGAGGGTTCCCCTACCCCACTTGGCGTTGATCTCGTCCAGCACCGCCATCACCCGGGTCGATTCAGCTGACTGCTGAGGCGCGAACAGGTCGCCGGTGATCTCCGTACGCTGGCAGAGGTCGAGCAGCATCACCTCGGCCTTGCTGTACGAGTAGCCGGCTCGATAGGCCTGCTCCAGGGCATGCATGGCGTAGTGGGTGATCATGCGGGTGTCGTCAGTCGCCCAGGGTAGCTGCAGCGCCACGCCCTTGGCGTACTTCGCTTCCTCGGGGTTATGCATGCCAGTGCGCACGCCTACGCGGATCTGCCGGCACACGGACTGCTGCGCCCGCAGCTTCTCGCACGCGGTAGCCGTATAGGTGGCCACGGCCTGGCGGATCGACTCGATGTCCTGCAGACGCTTGCCGAACATCCGGCTCGAGCAGATCTCCTGCTTCGGCGGCGCGGCCTCGTCCAGCGTCAGGCATGGCGTACCGCGCAGCTCGCGGGCCGTCTTCTCGATTACGACGCTGAACTGCTTGCGCAACGTCCAAGCGTCGGCCTGGGCCAGATCCCACGCCGTCTTGATTCCTTGGGCGTTGAGGTGCTCGGTCATGCGCCGGCCGACGCCCCACACGTCGCTCACTGGCAGCACCTTGAGCACCTTGTCGCGGCGAATCGGGTCGCGCAAGTCGACCACGCCGCCCGTTCGCGTCTGCCACTTCTTCGCAGCGTGGTTGGCGAGCTTGGCCAAGGTCTTCGTGCCGGCGATCCCTACGCCAGTGGGGATACCCGTCCACTTGAGCACCCGGGCACGTATCTCCCGGCCGAGCTGCTCAAGGTCACCTGGCAAGCCGGTCAGATCGGCGAAGGCTTCGTCGATGCTGTACACCTCGACCGCCGGCACCATGCCCTCGATAACGGTCATCACCCGTTCGCTCATGTCGCCATACAGCGCGTAGTTGCTGCTGAACGGTACGATGCCATGCCGGCGAAGCTCGTTCTTGATCTGGAAGTACGGGGCGCCCATCTTCACGAACGGCTTGGCATCGGCCGACCTGGCGATCACGCAGCCATCGTTATTGCTGAGCACGACCAGCGGCACCCGGCGCAGGTCGGGCCGGAATACACGCTCGCAGCTGCAGTAGAAGGAATTGCAGTCGATCAGTGCTACAACGCGCTCAGACATGGCAACGCAAGCGCCGCAACCCAGCGGTAACCACACCCCACACCTCGAACTCATCCCCCTCAAGTATGTAGCGCGGTGGATATTTCGAGTTCTCGGACTGGAGAATCACCTGCAGCCCCTGGCGAATGTAGGTCTTCAGCACGGGGTCACTGTTTACGGCACCGATAACCACGTCGCCCGACACGACGTCCAACGACTTGTCGACCACCACAACGTCACCATCGAAGATGCCCACCCCGATCATGCTGTCGCCACCCACGCGCACCAGGTAGGTCTGAGGTGCATTGATACCCAGCACCTCATCGAGGGATATTTTCTGCTCGAGATGATCCTGCGCCGGGCTGGGGAAGCCGGCCGGCACCCTATAGGAAAAAAAGGGCAGCTCGGAAGCCGAACTGCCCACCGGGCCAAGAATGGTTGCGTTGCCCATGAGAGAGACCTGAAATAAATACTGTATGCATATACAGATACCAAAACGCCCGAGCCGCGGTCAAAGACTCATGATGGCCAACTGACGACCGGAGGGTTCCATGTGCGGACGATTCACGCAGTACCGAACTGTCGACGAATACGCGAAGGCTCTACAGCTGGGCCTGCTCGAGGGCGACTGGTCGAACGAGCCCCTGTCCCGCTACAACGTGGCGCCACAGTCTCGCGTCCTGCTGCTGCATCAAGATGACCTGGGCACGCATGCGACCCGAACCCAATGGGGCTACGCCCCGCACTGGGCAGACGGCAAGAGACCACCAGCAATCAACGCCCGCATCGAAACCGCTGCCACCAGTCGGTTCTGGGGCGCGATCTGGAAGAGGGGTCGCGTGATCATTCCAGCGGATGGTTGGTACGAGTGGAAAAAGGATCCAGACAACCCGAAGGTCAAGCAGCCGTACTTCATCCGGCTGAAAGTCGGGACCCCGGCATTCTTCGCCGGAATTGCCGACGTGCCGCGGGACGGAGAGGAAGACGCTGGCGGCTTTGCGATCATTACCGCAGCCAGCGATCAGGGGATGGTCGACATCCACGACCGCCGACCGGTCGTGCTGCCGCCAGATGTCGCGAGGGAATGGCTGGAGCCCGGCTTACTACCCGAGCGCGCTGAAGACTTGGCCAGGCACCACGACACACCCGTCGAGGCATTCGAGTGGTACCCGGTTGATAAAGCCGTGGGCAACGTGAAGAACCACGGCCCCGAGCTGATCAGGAAGATTGATAGCCCACTGCTCTAGCTGGGCCGTCAGATGCTATTGATGGTGTGAGCAGTCGCCACGCCGAGCGGTAACCAGTCGGATTCAGGAGACGATGGGGTCAGTATCAAAGTGACTTCCACTTCCTGGCCATCCTTAGGCTCTGCCGGCTTGATGCGAGCGTATCGATATGTGCGCCGGCCCTGGTCACGAGCGACCGAGGACGCCGCTCGGTGGAACTCCCAAATCGAGACGCCCTGCTGCGTGCCGAGCTGCTTATCCAGCACCACACTCCAATTGGAGCTGTAGATATTGAGCATGAGCTGCCCCTCTCGAAAAGGGGGCAGTATACGCCCTACCCGGCTAGAACAACCCACCGAGCGCCGCCGGCTCCCAATTCATGATCACCAGCTCGCCGGTCTTCTCGGCCAGCCCCTGCCGCTGGTTCGTACAGCTATACCGAATATCCAGCTGCTCCATGTGAAAGCCTACGAACGCCCGGCGGATATCGGGATGGTCGTTGATGCTCACCATCACTTTGCCTTTGCAGCGCCGCATGAAGTCGGCCATCCGCTCGTACTCCTCAAACGGAAAGCCAACGCCATAGCCCTCGGTTTTCCAATACGGCGGATCCATGTAGTGGAAGGTGTGGGCGCGATCGTATCGCTCGGCGCATTCCAGCCAGCCCAGGTTCTCGACGTAGGTACCTGCCAGGCGCTGCCACGCAGCGGACAGGTTTTCCTCGATGCGCATCATGTTGAAGGCCGGCACGGTGGTGGCGGTGCCGAACGTCTGCCCGGATACCTTGCCGCCGAAGGCGTTGTGCTGCAGATAGAAGAAGCGCGCGGCGCGCTGGATGTCCGTAAGCGTTTCCGGCCGTGCGACCTTGTGCCACTCGAACAACTGGCGGCTGGTGAGCGCCCATTTGAACTGGCGCACGAATTCCTCGAGGTGGTTTTGGACAACGCGGTACAGCGACACCAGGTCGCCGTTGATGTCGTTCAGCACCTCGACCGGGGCCGGCTGAGGGCGCATGAAGAACAGGGCCGCGCCCCCGGCGAACACTTCGACATAGCATTCATGGGGCGGGAAAAGCGGGATAAGACGGTCGGCCAGACGGCGCTTGCCGCCCATCCACGGGATGATCGGGTTGGTCATTGAGTGCAAACCTTTACTGTATAAATAAACAAGTGCTAGGCTCGCCGCGCTTCGTGCACGAGGCGGAGGCCTTGGCTTGGCTTGCAGGGACGTTCTGCGGGTCAGGTGTCGAGCCTGGGTGTTGGCGCACCTGGGCTCGTCGCCTCTCTTTCACTGCGGCCGCTGCGCGGCCTGTCGCTCGATGCACGCAATCACCTGGGTGCTGCATTGCCCCAGCTCGTACTCCAGCTCGTCGACGGCGCGCCGCCAGTCGTCATTCACCACCAGCGCCTGTCGGCCTGGCAGCCGGCACGGCACCAGGCTGCACTCCATGCGTGCCGAGGTAGGCGGCGGGGTCAGTGGTTTCGGGTCGCGCGTACAACTGGCCAAGGTCGCCAGGGACAGCACCAGACAGATATACAGCCACGGCTTGATCATTGCGCTTTAGCTCCTCGAGGGCAGCCGACTGCGCGGCCTGATTGCGGTTGATGGTCTGACCAAGCTGCTGGATGCGGCGGTCGACGTCGGCAAGCTGGCCGAGCTGGTGTTGTTGCTGGGCCAGCACGCCGGCCTGCAGCTCGATCATCGCCTGAGCGTCAGCCAGCTGCTGCTCTGCCCTGCCCGCTCGCTGATCCTCGATGTCGATGCGCGGCGCCATGCCCCACCACACGACACCGGCAGCAGCGGCCATAAGCACCAGAACGCCGGCCACTTTGGCGACCAGTTCGTACTGGACCGGAATCATGCGACTACCCCGCCGCATGCGGTGAACATGGCCAGCAGGTCTCCCTGGTCGCATGGCTCGGCAGCGCGCTCGTCAGCGTAGATCTCCAGCAGGTTGGCCAGCTTGTGCTCGCGCTGGCCATAGCCTGCGCCAGGCAGGCTTGCCCAGATCGGGGCAGCGGCTGCGATGGCTTCGCTGATGCGGCCAGCCTTGATGTGAGGAAGCGCACCACACTCGGTCAGGAGCTTGATCGCCGCCAAGTCCTGAGCCTCAGGGATGAAGCGCCCACGAAATCCGTAGTTGCGCACGATGGCGTCCCATGTACGCGCCAGGAACTGGTAGCGGCCGGCGGCGGTGGATCTGATGCCGTAGCGCGGCAGCGACACCGATACGCGCGGGTGCTTGCTGTAGTCGGTGAACAGCTTGCCGCCGACCAGCACGTCATAGCCGTCATCGTTGCTGCGCTGATTCGGGTGATCGGTGCCCTCGCTCCAGGCGAGCATATCCAGAAAGGCGAGCACGTTCGCGCCGCCCGCTTCTTTTGCGGTAAGTCGAGCCATTGAGTTTTCTCCAAGCATGAAAAAGCCCGCGCAGTGGCGGGCTGGTTTGAAATGGCATTGGTCAGCCTTGCGGCTGCACCCATAGATCGGCCTGCGCCTGGCCGGCGAGCGCAAGGGCTTCACGCAGCTCAGGCGCGCCGACGTCGACGGAGGTGTTGTCGTGCAGCACCCAGCGCACGGTCGCGCCGTCACCGGCTGACTCCAGGCCAAGGATGGCGCGAGCCATGCGGCCCTGGCTGGTCTCGTCGCCGTCAAAGACCTGGCCGCTGGCGGTAGTTACTGTGATGGCTTTCACGGCAGCGGCGCGGGCGAGCTTGAAGGCATCACGCAACGCTTGCTCTTGCTTGGCCTGCTTGTCGGAGGCGGTGATTATCTTGCTAAAGTCGATGTTCATGGCGCTTCCTCACCATCTACTGGCCAAGGCAACTCCGCGAGATCCGGCCCGGCGTCGAGCGGCAGTTTCACAGTGCCTGCCTTCGTCACGCGGATCGGGTCGGGGAATGCCACAGCATCCGATGGGTTCAGGCCGTAGGGCAGCCTCAGGGTGACGAACAGCGTATCGCCCGCCCTGGTTATCTCGTCGGTGAACCACTCGGAATTCACAGCGGTAGCGGGCAAGGCCTGGCCATCCTGAAGCGGCGAGAAGTCAAACACCTCCCCATTGATGGTCAGCGCAAAGCCGTTCGTTGAAACACTGGGCGCTGGCTGATCACCACGGAAAGGCGACAGTTTGATGCTGATCATTTCCACCTGCCTGTCAGCTTGAGAAACACGGTGTAAGTCTGCGTAACCGTGCAAGTCATGGAAATCATGATGCTGGTCGAGGACTGAATGACTCCGGCCAGTTGCCG
>NZ_MSXV01000058.1:94346-97412 GCF_001945395.1 Pseudomonas sp. PA15(2017)
TGGACTGGGCGTTTCCGCCCGCGCCCATAGATACTGTGCCGATGACCGCTTCTGCCTTGTAGTCGCCGCTCCAGGTGCATAAAGGTCGTGAACAGATTCTTAGATCGCTTGCGATGTACTGAGTTGGCTCAGCGCCAGCAAGGACTTGGCCGATTCACTGCTAATCACTGGCGTGTCGTCCGGGCTCTCCTCGCGTTGCAACTGCAGGAAGGCTCGAAAATCGTCGGCAGGCATCGGCGCAGCGATCCCCTGAAACCAGCCGCCCTCGACTCGATACAGACCGCAGGTGCGGCAGTCACACGCCGCGTAGGTACCCGTTTTGGAAATCAACCAGGCGTCGTCGCCACAGATAAAGCATCTCACTACTGTCACCTCATCGACATGCGTGGGAAATACCGCGTCTGTAATTAGTGACAGGGGCTCTGTGATGGGGATTCAGGGAACTTTGCAGCTTTTCAGCCGAACGGCGCTTCGCCTGCCGACC
The DNA here is from genome assembly GCF_001945395.1 of Pseudomonas sp. PA15(2017). Classification (GTDB taxonomy): domain Bacteria; phylum Pseudomonadota; class Gammaproteobacteria; order Pseudomonadales; family Pseudomonadaceae; genus Aquipseudomonas. The sequence continues at coordinate 94,831 of NZ_MSXV01000058.1, forward strand.
CGTCGCGCGTCAACTGGCCACCGTGTAGCCAGCTAATGGAGACCGAAACGATGGCAGGACGCCGTACAACTCCCGGCACAGCTATGCGACAATAGCCGCAATATCAGGCTTGTAACCCCGCCTTATTGCCCTGCAGCTCGATCAGACCGAACGAACGCTGCTCTCAATCTCTGCGCAGATGGTCCTAACTCGACCCTGTACCGGGGCGGGCTGGATCAGTTCGACATCGCTGTCCGCCTGGCGAAAGCGCTCATAACTCATTGATAGGTAACACCTTTGATTTCCACCGCTAACATCACCATGCAGTTCTAGATGGGGTTTTGCGGTGGTCTGTGTGTGGATTTCCGGGGCCTGCAGCCCACAACAACCACCACCGAATTCAAGGGTTGCCCCAAAAAATGCCCCAAATAGCGGGCACAAAAAAAGGCCCGGCACCCCAGGTAAAAACCTGAGATGCCGGGCCTTTTTTCGAACAGATTCTCGACCTATATGCACTTCACCTTCCCGCCCGTCCTGGGCATGTTCACCCTTCCCCCCTCGACACCTTTTCCACCCATGCTTGGCACGCCGTCAGGGCGATGATTGCCCGGTCGCCTCGGTTGACGATGCTGACAATTCGTTGAGCAGCTCCTGGGTCAATGTCGGCTCGGCCGGAGCCATCCACCAGGCATCCGGCGCCGGCGGACGTGGGCACTCCGTTGCCACCGCCACCACCGGCGGTGGGGTTGGCGATGAGGACTGACAACCGGAGCTCAGCAGTAGCGAGGCGATCGCGCAGGCGGGCAGCAGTTTTCTCAGCATCGTTCAGCTTCCTGTATTCATTTTGGGATGACGCCTGCAGCTGCTGCTCGAGCAGCAGGCGTTGTTCCTGGTTGCGTCGCTCCTGGGCGGCGGAGACCCGGCCGATCTCGGCCAGGGTGGCGGCATGCAACTCGTCGCGCTTGCCGAGCTGGCGTTCGTGCTCGAGTGCCTGGTCGCTCAGCTTCAGGCTGTAGCTCTTTTCCTGAAAGCGCCAGGCGCTGCCGGCGGCCAGCGTCATGAGCAGCAGCACGGTGGACACCACCGCAATGGCTTTGCCGGGTAACAGCTTCAGCCAGGTCATGCCAGTGCCCGCCTGATACCTTCCTCGATGACTTCAGGCTTGTACGGCTGCGCGCCGTTCTCGTGCTTGATGATCGCCACAACGAAGGTACGGAGCACGTCGGGCTTGCGCACATCGATGATGTCGTTCGGCTTCACGCGCAAGGCCTTGGCCACCGACGCGATATAAGCCTCGGTGTCGTTTTCGTGCCCCGGCGCCCAGCGGTTGATTGTTTCACGCACCGTGTCGATGCCTGGGCCGCCGACCCCCGGCATGCCGTCCTTGCCCCGGTAGTTGAGCAGCAGCCTGCCGAGTGCGCGTATGCCGTTCTCCGGCTCGTCGAAGCGCGCGAAGCGCGGTCGAGGCACACCTACCTCCAGGCCGAGCTGGCCATTCCATTTGTTGCGAGGGTTAAAATCAATGTTGCCAGGGTTGTTGTTGCGGATTCCTCGACTGGTGCTCATGGTTTTCTCCGGGCATGAAAAAGCCCGCGCAGTGGCGGGCTGGTTTGAAATGGCAGTGGTCAGCCTTGCGGCTGCACCCATAGATCGGCCTGCGCCTGGCCGGCGAGCGCGAGGGCTTCACGCAGCTCAGGCGCACCGACGTCGACGGCGGTGTTGTCGTGCAGCACCCAGCGTACGGTTGCACCTTCGTCTGCGGACTCAAGACCAAGAATGGCGCGAGCCATGCGGCCCTGGCTGGTCTCGTCGCCGTCGAAGACCTGGCCGCTGGCGGTAGTTACTGTGATGGCTTTCACGGCAGCGGCGCGGGCGAGCTTGAAGGCATCACGCAACGCTTGCTCTTGCTTGGCCTGCTTGTCGGCGGCGGTGATCATCTGGCTAAAGTCGATGTTCATGGCGCTTCCTCACCATCTACTGGCCAAGGCAACTCCGCGAGATCAGGCCCGGCGTCGAGCGGCAGTTTCACAGTGCCTGCCTTCGTCACGAGGATGGGCTCGGGGAATGCCACAGCATCCGATGGGTTCAGGCCGTAGGGCAGCCTCAGAGTGACGAACAGCGTATCGCCCGCCCTGATTATCTCGTCGGTGAACCACTCGGAATTCACAGCGGTAGCGGGCAAGGCCTGGCCAGCTTGAAGCGGCGAGAAGTCGAACACCTCCCCATTGATGGTCAGCGCAAAGCCGTTCGTTGAAACACTGGGCGCCGGCTGATCACCACGGAAAGGCGACAGTTTTATGCTGATCATTTCCACCTGCCTGTCAGCTTGAGAAACACGGTGTAAGTCTGCGTAACCGTGCAAGTCATGGAAATCATGATGCTGGTCGAGGACTGAATGACTCCGGCCAGTTGCCGGCATTCGAAACCCCAGGTGTCAGTCGGTGCCCCAAGCCCAAGCACAGGGATAACGGGCTGGTTAATGTCGACTGCCGCGGGCAGGTCGATGTACACCTGCTTTAAGGTATTGGCCGTGCACGGCACGCTTAAAGCCTTCCACATTTCCACGGTGCCGTCAGGGTAACGGGTGTACGAACCGTTGGCAT
>NZ_MSXV01000058.1:97422-97655 GCF_001945395.1 Pseudomonas sp. PA15(2017)
TGGCTGGGTAATGTCAACTGCCGCGGGCAGGTCGATGTACACCTGCTTTAAGGTATTGGCCGTGCACGGCACGCTCAAAGCCTTCCACATTTCCACGGTGCCGTCAGGGTAACGAGTGTACGAACCGTTGGCATTGAACCCCCTTTCAATGTCTGTATCTCGAAGCTGGTTCACTACCGGAACGTTCACCTCCCCCGCCTGGGCTCCTGCTGAATAAGTGGCTGACCACCCCA
>NZ_MSXV01000058.1:97665-111695 GCF_001945395.1 Pseudomonas sp. PA15(2017)
TAGCCTTATGGCGATGAGGCCGTTGATCACGCTGAGGTGAATAGCGACCCAGCCAGGCCGGTTCCCGGCCGACATGGCGATAGCATTGGGCAAATAGATCGCGCCTTGGTAGAAGTACCACGACAAGTCGATCCTGAACGGGAGGGTGTACCCGCTGATCGCGCCTTCGATGATGAGGGAAGGCATCACCGATTCAGCCGCCGGGATATTGGTCTTGATCAGGATGTCCGAGTCCTGTCCACCGCTGACGAACGTGCCGCACTCAACCAGAGCAGCACCCTGCAAGGCCTCGCCATGCCGAGGAATCGGCGCCCACACGCCCCAGGCCCCACTGCCAAAGCACTGCCGATACCAGCGCGTGTAAGTCTGGCTGGCACCCTCGAAGGCCCACAGCTCCTGGCTCACCGCGTCCCCGGTATTTCCGAAGGTATGGACATGGCCATAGTTGACGCCAGGGGGGAACGTGCCGGTGGTGGTGTTCTTCGCGCAGTAACGCCAGCCCCGCAACGTACGGTCGTCGAGGTTGAAGTTCAGCTCAGCTGTAGGTACGTCTCCCATCCAGCCGCCATCACCCGTGCGCAGCACCCGATCAGGGGTCTTGTCGATGGCCGAGGTGGTCACGTTCTTGCGGGCGGCCGTCCCAAGCCCGGAAAGCGAGACCTGAATAGCCTTGATGTCAGCCGCCACCGCCTGGGCCAGCGCGATCACGCGCGCTACCAGAGTCATGGGTCACGCCTTGGCCGTGGCGTAGGCCGCGGCGAAGTCGGTCTCGGGGTTGCCGACGCCGATGTTCGTGCAGGCCTGCAGCTTCTGCGCGACGGTTAGAGTTTGCGCATCGTCATAACGCACGCGATTTGCCACGGCTGCAGCCAGCGCCGCGGCGGCCGAAGCATTGCCCGTGGCCAGTTGTTCCAGCTCGAGCAGGGTGTCGTATGCCTCGGATGCGCCGCCCAGGATCGAGTCCTTCACAGCGACCTTGGCCAGCTCGATGGTGTCATGGATCTTGTCCGCCGACCAAGTGACGCTGGTGGCACCGTCGCCGGCGGTGTCGTCGATCACAGCGCCGGCCTGCCCCAGCAGTCTGTAAAGCTCGGCGATGGCAGCCACCAGGTTGCCCTTGGCCTGGGTGGGCAGGCTGGTCAGGTCGCCCTGCTTGGCGGTGAGGTTCTTGATGTCGGTGCCGATGGCAGTGGCCAAGGCGATTAGGCGAGTTTCCATAGTCATGTTGTTCAACCCTTTGCGAGTATGTAGTGGGCAAGCGGGTCGGGCTGGAAGTCGTCAGAGACGTGAAGCCCATCCGCTTTCAGGGTCAGTCGGTTGTTCGGTTCGGCACTGATCTTGGCGCCGCCGATGCCAGGCGGCCCGGGCGGCCCCTGCTCTCCGCTGGCCACCGCCACGCCCGCCACCTGCTGCCGCTCGGCAACCAGCACATGCGGCACGGCGTCGACCAGCACGGTCGGTGCGTCAACCATGGCAGCAGCCCCCGTTAATGGTCACCTTGCCCTGCAGCCAGCGCTGCACGCTGCCGTCGCTGAAGGTGATGTCCAGGTTGTAGCGGGCCTCGGCCCAGTCGATGGCCGCCGTTTGTGCAGCAGTCATTTCAAGCAGCAGGCGGCCTAGACCAGCGATGGCCAGCCCACCGTTCTCGGTGGTCAGCTCAATGGTCTGGCCAGACTTTGGGGTGATCACCAGCGCGGCGCGGCAGCCGGTCAGGTCAACGGGCAGTTGATACACCAGCGTGCCGCCCTGGGCGCGCTGGCCCAGGCCGTTCAGGTCGTTGTATTCGAGGGCATCCGCATCCACGCGCTTGGCGATGCGGAAGCCCTCGCGGCCTTTATCGCGGTTCAGCGCTGACCAGCTGCTGCCTTCCACCCAGGTCGGCCAGTCGCCCGGCAGGCCATGCGCCGGCACGGTGAGCTGCAGCGGCGCGGTCGGCAGAATGGCGGTGATCGGCCGGTAGGTGTAAGTGGGCTGCATCAGCAGTAGCGGTTTGCGCAGCGTGGCGCCTTTTGTCACGGGCATGTCGAGGCAGGCCGGCTGTATGGCTGGCTACTCCAGGGCAATGGGGGGGTCAGTACTCGGTGAGCGGGGTTACACAGACCATAAGGTCGCCGTTCGCAACCGGGCGGATTTCGACGCGGGAGTTAGGCTCCGAGGTGTAGAACTCAAGCGGGCTGCCGCTGAGCGGTACGTTCGATAGCACCCGATTCGGCAGATCGAACACGAACTGCACGCTCTGCCCCACCACGCCATCGAAGTACTGCAGGCCATTGATGTCATAACGCTCGCCGGCGGCGTCGCGTAGCGGCCCGCCGATCAGCGCCCACTGCGACACATTTCCGGTTCTGCTGGTGCAGATCCAGACGCCTTGATCATCAAGGTTCAGGTAGTGGCTGTTGACGTCGGCGGTAACGACGCCGTTCGGGTCGCCGCCACCCTTGTATTCATGCTGTACGCTCACGCGGTTTCCCCTGTTGTCAGTTGATTGCCTGCGCTGTCCACCAGCGGCTGGCCTTGTGAATCGGTAAGCTCGTTTCCACCGCTTGAGCTGCCGAACTGGATATCGATGCGGCGTTTGTCGCCGGCCACCCAGCCGCCCGTGTTCGTAACCGTCCATTGCCACTGGCCGCCGTCATCACTCGGCGTGAAGGTCGCATCAGCTGCCTGCAGCAGGCCGTAGCCTTCCACCTCGACGGCCTGGAGCGCGTCTTCCGGCAGCTCATCGCCAGCCAAGCCGATCACGAACAAATCGGCGCCCTGCAGAAAGGCCACCGCCATCACCTGACGATCGCCAGCCCCAGGAACCGATACGGTTTGCGGCTGGATGCTGCCGAGCTGGTTGCCCTGGGCGTCGAGGAAGTAGCCCAGGAAGAAGCCGTTATCGCCAACCGTCACCAGGTGCCCGTCGCCGCCGCCCTCAAGCGCAGCCACGCGCGCCTGTAGATCAGCCACTGCCTGCAGCAAATCCGTGAGCACCCCGGCGGTGAGGGCGTTGTAAATCACGCTGCCCGCTGGCCAGTTCTGCTCAAGCGTGCCCTCGCGTCCGCGCTGCAGCGTGGCGGTACCGTTTGCCACAACGGCGCCGATGATTTCCCAGCGGGTCGGCTCGGCAACACTGTCTGTCAGCGTCAGGCGGTACGCCCCATCCGGTAGATCCAGCGCGAGCGACGTCGCGCCGAGCGGCAGGGTTACCGGCCGGCTCCAGTTGTTCACGTAGTTCATATGAATCCTGCGATGGTTCGCCCGGGCATGTCGCAATCGCGCACGGCCTGGCCGGTGATGGGGTTGTACGCGGCGTTGTAGATGAAGCTCGGCACCAGTGAGCCAGGCCCGCTTGTGGTGCGGATTGGGTGCTCGGTGGTTTCGCCCACAACGCCCAACGGCGTGAGCAGCGGCCCCCAGAATGTTCGCCAGCCGGGCTGGCCGGTTTGGCTGTAGCTCTCGAAGGTGGCGAGCGACACCCAGTTCCGGCGCACCACGGCGCTGACGGTGTAGTAGTTCCTGTCCCAGAGCGCCGCCGGCAGGTAGATCAGCCCCGCGTCGTCGCGAGGGTTCAACTTGTCCAACGACCGCAGCGTGCTCATCGTCATGGGCTCTTCGAGCTCGTGGTGCAACCCAGCCGACGCTCTATCGACAGCCGCCGACGTGCCGGTCGCGGCCTGGCCGGCCTCCTGGGTGAGCGTGACAACCTCATCAGACTCCATCCACACGTCGATGCTCGCCCCCTTGAAGCTGAAAGCGAGCTCGTATCGGTAGTTGAAGGTGTAGCGCTGCCGGGTAGGCGGAATGGGCGGCGCCTCACCAGGCTGCCAGGGCTCGCAAGTACCAGATTCGGCGTTTGGCTTGCCCCACTGGTACGAATCCGTAGTAGTGGTGATCGTCTCGGCGCGCACGGCGCTGTAGCTTGCGGTGATGTAGTCGATGTCGTTGCCCGCAAACACGGCACCGACCACCACGCCCGTGCGCCGATCCTCCCAGCCTCGTGAACCGTTATCCCCGGTGGTTTCGTCGGGCCTGTCCTGCACGTCGGGATGCGAGGTACAGCTCGGGTAACCGTCCGATACGCTGGTCAGGCGCTGCAGGTTGCTGTTCACCGTGAAGCTGTAACTGCCCAGCAGCTCGGCGGCCGTGCGCCGAATCGTAGCCGCGCCCTTCACCTCGCCCTGGTCATCCAGGCTCAGCACCAGCTCGATGATCGCCACCATAGTGGTCGCCCATCCCGCGGTGTCTGCCAGGCCAGCGAGGCTGACGCCGAACAGGTGGCGGGTGCCGTCTGGGCTGATATCCAGGGTGTTCAAACCGTATCTCGGCACGGGCATCATTCTCGAGGCCAGTGAACCGTCGTACTCGATCGCGGTCTTGGACCAGTCGAGCTGCACATCGGCCAAGGGCACTTGAGTCAGCGTCCTCGAGACCCCGCCCCGCGGCTGCGCCTCGAACCGAAGCAGCTCATCCGAAACGATGCCGAAAACGAACAAGTGGCGGGTCACCTCGCCCAGGCGTACGGGCAAGTGAAGACCGCCGCCAACGATTCGACGGCCAAGCAGCTTCCCCCCTGCGGCCTCGATCTGTGCATTGGGGGGTGGGTCCGGCATGCCGATGTCCCACAGAAAGCCATCCTGCATCGCACTGTAATCAGCCATTCGGTGATAGTTGCCGAGGTACAGGCTATAGAACGGTGGCATGGGCACTGGCGCACGACCGTCCATGGGGTCGAGCATGATCTGCGGACTGACTTCGGTGGTGTACACCAGGCCGTGGTACGGCAGCGGGTCGATGGCCGTGATCGCGCTGGGCGGCCAGGTGTTAGCCATTCGGGTTCTCCGGTGGTTTCGGGTTGCCGTTCTCGTCCAGCTTGTCGAAGCCCTCGACGATGATCTGCCGCCCCTCGGCGTCGACCATGATCATGCGGGTGATCATCTTCATGCCGAAGTAGCCACTGGCATCGAAGGTGGCGATGTAGCTGGGCTCTTCCGCGTAAACGATCTGCTGCACTGTCAGTGGGCTGGCCACGCCACCACCGCCGGGGCTGGCTGGCGGAGGCGTGTATACCCCCACTCCGACACCTCCAGCCAACCCACCACGCGGTTCTTGCCTCTGCAGGGTCCGATTCTGGCGGGGTGGGTTGAGCAGCGCATTGATGTCATCGACCTGTTTTTTCCCGGTACGCTGCTCGATCATGTCTCGGCCGATCTTGCGCCGCGCATCCTGGTTAGCTTTTCCCAGGCCGCGCCGGGCATCCTGATTGGCCTGGCCGAGCGCTCGACGGGCATCTTGATTGCTTTGGCCGATTGAGCGGCGATCATCCTGCAATGACATATCTATAGCCCCAGAAGATCGTTCGGGATGCCCACGCGGTACGAGTGTTCAGCGGTTGCCGTGCGTTCGTCGCGGTACTCGGCGGGGATGTCGTGGGTTTTCGCGCGAAAGTTGCGCGGGTAGGTTTCATCACTCGTCGTCACAGAGTAATTGCCAGTGAAGCCCAGCCATGTTTCGTCGAACGGTGGTGAATCCACGCGGCCGCCGATGTGCGTGCCGAGCCCTGGGGCGTTCCCCGGCACCGGAGGAAGCGTGGTGTCTGGAGACCCCGGCACCGACAGCGGATCACTCTCACCGCCGCCCTGCATAAGCGCGACATCAAGCGTGGTGATAGCAGTACCTTCGCCAAGGTCGAGCACATGCTGAATACGCCGGCACTTGCCTTTCCCCTGAGCCCGATCGCCAAGCTCGAGGGTGTGCACCAGGTCGATACTCAGCGCCATATCGGTGGGTACCTGCCAGCTGAGCGACGTGCCTCGATGCGCGCTCACAAGCGACGTACTGCCGCGCTTTAGCAGACACTCCAGCGCGAGCGAACGGCGTGCGTCATCGATCAGGTCTTCGCTACGGCTTTCGCCCGAAGCCTTGCCCTGCTCCCAATCACCGGCCCGCTCGTTCTCAACCTCGAAACTGGTGGATTCGCGGCTGATCACGCGGGTGGCTTCGTCCGCGCCCAGCGGCGTGAACAGCGCCAGCTTGTATTGCTCGGTAACGGTTTGCACCCAGCGACGCGCACCGACCGCGCTCGCGCTGAGCCACAGGTTGTCGAACGTGTTGACCCAAGGGATTCCGTCACCGCAAGGGTTCGGCATGCCAAGCGGTAGCTTGTAGCCACCCACCCCACCGATCATCTGTAGACCATCACCGGTTACGGCAGCTTCGACCATTTCAGTCGTCGGCAACTCGGTAGAGTCGCGGCGCCACATGCAGAAACCCTGAAGGCCTGTAAAGCCGCCTGTTCCTGTGTGCGTCCAACCGAATCTCTGATTGAGCTGCCACAACCGGCTGTACCGATAGTCGAGCGTGATCTCGACATAGTTCGTGGTGCCGCCATGGGCCTGCAGCTCGATCTGCACACTGCCGTCCAGGGTCTGGCCTGGGCCGAACACGAAATGTGGTGTGGCCGCGGCGTACCAGCTGGTCACGCGCAGGTTGCCGTAGGTGTCGGCATCCAGGCTGGCCGGGCGGGTGCTCATGCGTTCGCCGGCGTATTCCCAGTGGCTGCGGCCCTCCACGGGCTCGAACACATCCGCCGACCAGGTGCCGCCGCACAGTGTGTCGATCTGCCCCAGGGTCAGGCCCTCGATGCGCTGCTGCAGCTGGTCGCTGCACTCGCAGCCCAGCACGCGGGTAGTGGCGTCCCAAGTGGGCAGCTCGAGCAGGCCGGTGTACAGGCGTGCTTCGGTCACCACGCCGTAGCGATCGCGGCTGATGTAGTCGAGCGTCACGGCCTTGCCTATCCACTGCGTCGGCACCACCGGTTGCCCGGGCGCCAGGTACAGGCTGAAGCCCGCCACCGCGGCGGCGCCCTCTTCCCGGTCGACGTCGAGCTGGCCGGTGAGAATGGCCGTCATGTCCACTCCGCCGATCAGCAGCCGCACACGCCAAACGTACGAGGTGCCATGCACCCGGTACTCGGGCTCAGGCTGCGGCGCCACCCCGGCCCGAAGCGTGTTCAGCGGGCCGCTGTTGAGCGGGGAACCGTTGATCATGTCAGGCCTCTTCCCAGGAAAATGACCAGCCGTGGCTGGTGCTCTGCGTTTTGCTCGGCTTGTCGGTGAACACCGAGTACACCGGCATCCACGCCACCTGATAGCGCACAGCGCCCGCCACCGGCGGCACGGTAACCACGCCATCGGCAAAGCTGCAGGCGCAGCGGTACCAGAGTTCGTCGTCCAGTTGGTAGAACGCCCAGGGCGCTTTGTCCGGCCGCGGCGTGCTGGTGAGCACGAAGTCCGGCCCAGCGCCGACCATGTTCGACAGCTCGGTCAGGCGCAACTCAAGCGGCAGTGAGTAATCCAGGCCGTCGAGGCCAGGCGGCATCAGGCCGTTACCGCTCACGCGGCCGGACGCACGCTGCCAGTGCTGCTGCTTCACCGCGCTGCCATCGCTCATGCGCAGCAAGCTGCTACCGCCGATGGGCGCTTCGCTCTGCTCGGGCGCGCCGGCGTGCGTCACGATCGGCACACCGCCGAGCATGATGTGGAGGTGTGCCATGGGTACTGCTCCAGAAACAGAAAGGCCGCCGGGTGGCGGGCTGTTCAACGACGGGTGGTTCGTCCGAACTTGGCGGCAAGGCGCTGCAGGTTCGGCCCCTGCTCCGCCTCGACATAAATCGGCACCTGCTGGCCACCGCCCTCCAGAACCATACGCCCCAGATTTGGGAAGCTCGGTGCGGCCGGAGCGGACATTGCAGCCTCGGTTAGCGAAGCCGTACCGCCAAGACCAAGGCTAATGCCGGCCATGGTCGATGCCAGGTTGCGAGAAGCGGCGGCGGTCAGCACCTGCTCGCCACCGCGGAAGTTCACAAGCTCCGGGCCGTTCTCGCCCACCCAGGCATAACCTGGCGGCGCGGCCTGGGTGCCTTTGGCGAATCCCGGAACAGGTCCAGGATCCTGCAGCGTGTAAGGCTGCGTGAAATCCAGCTGTACCGGGATCGTCAGTTGTTGGCCAATCGATGTGGCCAGCGCCTTGATCTGCTCGCCGAGCGCGGCAACAGCTGCGTCGTCCAACTTTGGCGTGACACGCACCTGCTCCAGATCCTTCGACTGATCCTTCAGACCCTGGATGCCATCGCGGATGCCTTTTAGCTTGTCCTCGGCCTTGGACTGCTCCAAGTCGTTGGCCGCCAGTTCGATCTGCTTGAGCTGGTTGGCGAAGCCCTGGAAGCCATAGGTGTTCTCGCCCGCATTGGCCAGGTCTACGAGTATCTGGCGCGCCGCTTCGGCCTGCTGCTTTGCGTTCTCGAAGTCGCCGCGCACCAGCGCCTGGCGGGCAGATGCCATCAGATCCTGCGCGGTCCCGAAGGTCGCGCCGCCACGGCCAGCGCCAGCGAAGGTCGCCAGCGTATCGCTGTATTTCTTCTCGATTGCCAGACGCTGGTCGCGGATCTTGGCGATATCGACAACAGCCTTCTTCTCTTCGGCAACCTGGGCCTTGATCGCCGCCTTGGTGTCCTCAAGCAGCTTGCTGCGCATGCTGCTCATGTCGCTGACCCACTTCTGCTCGCCGGCCAGCTTCAGGCGGTTGTACTCGGCAAGGGCCTCAGCTTCAGCCTTCTGGCCTTCTTCCATCTTGTCGCGGGCGTCTTTGTTGAGGCCGGTCATCTGCTCGAGCAGCTGCTCCCGGTAATTCTGAAACTCCTTCAGCTTCACCTGCAGCTGCGCATCGGTGTAGATCAGGTCAAGCATGCCGAAGCCGTTCAGCGCGGCCTCTATTTTCTCGATCTCCTTATCCACCCGGTCGAGCTCAGCCACGTTGCCCGTCAGGCTGGCTGTGATATAGCCCAGGTCCTTACCGATAGAAACGAAGTTGTTCACGCCGGCGCCCACGAACTCGGCGAACGCCTTGAAACCTTCGGATTTCGTGGCGGTGCGGATGGCCTCGGCGAAGTCCATAACTGACTTGGTCGCCGTGCCGCCGGCACCAGAGAGGTTGTCGAATTCCTTGATCGCCTGTGTAAAGGCGTCACCCAACACGACGTTGGCGTCGCGGAAGGTGGTAGGCATTTCCTCAACCTTCGCCTTCAGAGAGTCGATCTGGCTGGTGAGGGCTGGAATTACGCGGTCAGTTGTCAGCTCGCCAGCCTGGGCCATTCGCAGAATCTCTGCGCGGGACACGCCCAGGCCGGTGGCCAGCGCGTCCAGCAGCACGGGGGCATCTTCCAGCACTGCGTTGAACGAATCCCCGCGGATAACACCCTGCTGCAGGCCACGGCCAAACTGCTGGATCACACGGGCAGCCTTGTCGCCGGTCGCCGCGCTGGCCACCAGGCCAAGGTTCATGGCCTCGACCACTCCGAGCGTATCCTCGGTGGTGAACCCCAGTTCCTTCAGCGGCTTGGCGGCGCTGATGTAGACCTCGGCAGTTTCGGAGAAGCTCTTGTAGGTGCGGCGCGACAGCTCCTGCAGGCGGCCCTGCACCTCGTTGAATTCTTCCTGGCTCTTGGTGGTGAGCTTGATACGCGAATCCAGCTCGCCGGCGGCGCCTGCAACATCCAGGTAGCTGCGCACGGCTTGCGTAACGGCGGCCACGGTGAACAACTGCTTGAGGTTCTTGCCGACGTCGAGCGACTTGCGATCCAGCTCGTTCAGGCTTTTATCCACCTGCTGGAAGGCCTTCTGCGAGTTGTTCTTGCCGTCGATGACGAGCTGCGTGGTTACCCGACCACTCATTTATCAAGCTCCCGCAGAATCTCGTTGAATTTCGACTGCTTTGCCTTGGCAGCCCGCGCCACGATCAGCGCGTTGCGCTGCGCCTGCGCCTCCTGCTTCCCGATGGCGGTCAGGAACGCCTCAACCTGATCCAGGCTGTAATCAGCGACATCAGCGAATGCATGCCCGGCAGTGATCAGCCGTTGGGCTGCAACTGCCCACCCAGCCGCTTTGCCGCCCCCGCCAGGGCCTGCGTGAAAAAACGGTGGTTCACCTGCAGCACCACGCCGAACAGCTCCAGGGCCACCGGCGCCGGCAACCGCCGCGCACTCCACCAGCCAATGCTGGTAGCCATGCGCAGCACACGGCGCAGATCACCAGAGTGCTTTTCCGCAAACTCGGCCTGCTGCTCGGTCGAGCAGGCGGCCATCAAAGCCAGCAGGCGGCCCGATGCCGCGCCGAAAGCTCCCAGGTCAGCCAGGCGAACCGCCTTCACTTTCACAGGCCGGCCCAGCACGCTGACGGTTGGGTACTCAGGGAACAGAATTTCCAGCTCGCTCATACAAACTCCAGGCATAAAAAAACCCGCCGTAGCGGGTTGTAGTAGGTTCCAGCTCAATCGATAACTAGCTGTTCTGCGCGCCATGACTTGCCGTCTGGCAGACCGTCCATAATGACGCTGAACCGTGAACGGATCATCGCGCCAAAACCATTTTGCGAATCGACGTAGCTGTGAATCTGATACCGGCAATCCGAGATCTTGGTGATGCTGACATCTCGATCACTGGTGTAGGGGAACTTGGCGCTCGTCGGTGATTTGAGCTGCCGTTTCACGAAATTGGTGGCCATCACGTGCGCCAGGGTGTCAGAACAATCTGATCTTGAAGCAGCTGGTGGCTTCGTTCCTGTTGGCGAACCGATGATGCATGACTTCAACGCGAAGAAAATTATCACGGCCAGCACCAGCCAAGTAATCATGCTGGTTTTGGGCTTGGGCTTCGCGCCACAAGTCGGACAGGCTTTGGCCTGCGTCGAAACTAGATTGCCACATTCCCTGCATTTGATAAGCGCCACGGCTTCCCTCCCATTCAATGGGCGGAATCTACCACCGGCCAGTGCAGACTGATACCCGCTACCTAAGTACCTTCTGCGCCGATGAAACGAATCAGGCTGATGATTCGCCTCTCGCGGCCCGTGCCTTGTACAACCTCGATTCGCTCTTCACACACGAAGGTATAGCGATTGCCCACCGTTATTCCTGCGAGGTTGAGGTCAATACCTTCCTTCACGCCACCACTGTAGGTTTCACCATCCACGTGCATTGACCAACTGCTGGTCGAAACCTTGGCTGAATCAACCACCCCAGTGAGCTCAAGCGTTTCAACGCCAAGGTCCTCACGCTGCTTGCAACGCTCAATAACATTGCGGGCGCTGGCAACGCGAATACGCCCCCTGGACGAGGAGGCCATGGTGGGGGTCGACCACGTGTTAGCAAATGGGCAATCGTTTTCAGCTATGAAGGTAAGCAAGTTGACCAAAGCCGAAGCGGCGTGGCCTTTAACTCCCAAAAGGAACGCCATCGCGCTGGCTGGCTGGTCTGCCAGATCAAGAAACTCATTCAGCATCTGGAAGGCGACGACGAGCGCTTTATTGTCGCCGAGCATGTCGCATGGGTCAGCGCTTCGAACCTGCACGGTGAATGACCCCATGCATGTCCCGAACACATCGATTTCGTACGGATCTTCGCCCTTGGGAATTTTCTTGCCGGCATGCTTGGCTCCAGCTCTGGCGAGGTGGCGCAGCACGCTCTGGTAGATGGCCAGGAATTCAGACAGCTTTCTGCTTCTGATCCTTAGCTCTGTCTTCGACTCTGGCACCGACAGCGATGCATAGGCCACTGTTGCCGTCAGCTCTTTCGCCTTGTTGAGTACCGTATCGGTGTGATCAAAAAACAAACCTGGATCTGGCAGCCAGTCATCCGTGATTACGTCGATGCTGTAGGGCTCGATGCGGAAATCGGTGGTGAAATCATCAGGTGAGCACGTGTAAAACTCGCCTATCTGAGGCTCTTTATAAATGCTCAGGAGGTCGACTTTTCCAGCGAGCAGCTCCTCACAGCGCCCTCGGGAAACCGGAACGAGGAGATAGATCGGGCCGCTTTCGCGTTCCTCAACAGCCATACCCACATATCGGCCGCCAATCGCATCTGATCCTACAAAAACCTGCGGGTAATCGTATTCCAGCAGTATGTGACTCAGCTCGACGGTTCTCATGCTGATTCCTCGGCAGCACTTGGCAGCTTAAAGCCACATGAGCGCCACCAGGAATAATGGCTCTTGTTACCAGTTTTCATCATCACGCCATCTTCCTTGTTGAGCGTGAGCTCAACCACCGCCTTATGCCTCTGAGCGGGGATTTTGAGAACTGGTTCCAAATCAGCAGAATCTTTGAAAACCGACACCGAGCGCGCCTGGCACTCGGAAACCGGATACCTCTTGCTCGGAAACAGCTTGCGGTGCGAATAGAAGTCGCCATCACTCGGCGCGCTACTCTCACACAGCCGATAGCAGACGAATTGGTCAGGGTCGAATGCACCGCTCGGTGGACATTGCTCGGGCAATTCCTCAAACCACTGATGTTTGACTTCCATTTCTCGCAACCCTCCCTGAGCAGGGTTGCGACTCTATCATTATGCCAGCAGTGGTTGAACTGGCCGTTCATCCAGCGAGCGGGTGTCGCTGGTTCTTCAGCTGCGCCGCGACAACCTTGCTTCGACTATGCAGGTTGCCCATAGCCAACTGGGCAACTTTAAACATCTCGTCAGTGCTCAGGGGCATGTCGCCGTCCAACAGGATGGCCCGGATGAACTCTTCGGTGGTCAGCACGCTGGCATCTCGCGGGATTTCTTTCCAGCGCTCAGCGCCTTGGTTGTCGAGGCTGACCAGGAAGCGCTGCCCTCTGCTGGTCAGCCTGGGGCGGTCTTCAGCTTGGCCATCTTCCCGCCCGAGATACTCACCCTCCATCACGCTATAGGCGGCAATGAAGTTGCGGGCGCTGTCCAGCTGGCTGGCCGGGATATCGGCGGCGCTGCGCACGCCGAAAGCGGCGTGAGTCTGCGACCAGATCTTGGCGGTGGCCTTCCGCTGCTTGGCCGCCGGCAGGCTGGCGACCTTGCCCTTGATCAAGGCGCCCAGCATATGGAAGCCGTCGGTGCCGATCGTCTCGCCGATCAGGGTGGCCATCTTGCCTTGCTCATCGTGGTACCGGCCGTGCTTGCGGATCGCTGGCAGCACCTCGGCGGTCACCCACTTCTTGAAGCGCTTCGCCTCGGCCTTGCGGCTGCGGAGGATCGCCGAGTACAGGCCGGACTCGTTGATCACCAGCATTTCCTGGGCGCCACCAAGGGTGTGCACAGTTGACACACCCTTTTCATCATCGTCGAGATGACGAGTCAGCGCGGAAGGAACGCCGTATTCAAGTGAGGCGGCTACATCGGCGGCCACGAACCACGGCTGATCATCAATCAGCATGGTGCGGACTTCGCGAGCTTCGAAGCGGAACGGAATTACTTGAGCGTTTTGCATTGTGGTCACCCTGATCGTTTAGGGTTCGCCACATCTTCGCCAAAAGATGGTGACGAACCGTACGCGGGTTGGCGAACCGGGGTCAGGGAACCCGGCAGCCCCGAAGGACTCCCACGCACGGCCCGCCATAACGCGGGCACAAAAAAACGCCATTAAGGCGTCGTGCGCCTGACTTTTCCGAGTCGCCAAACCCGACCTCTGAATTTGCAGAGGCGGGTGAACTATGCGCCGGGTGAGCCCTGGCAGTCAGGCTGCACGAAAAGCCAGCTATCAGCAGACGGAACACCTATAGTAGCGTTTTGACGTCAGCCAGACCAAGGAGGTCAAAATGTCAGCGTTTCAAGGTGCTTATTTCGTTGTCGGCGGTGTTCCATTCGCCGCAGTCATAGTTCGTCAGTCAGCGGTTTCCAGTGAGAAGGCTATTCGGGATGCTGTGGCCTTTTTCCAACCGTATTTTCCGTCGGTAGAAATCGCGCTGGCAGTGCCTGATCAGCAGGGGGGGATTAGGTTTTGGGGACGGCGCGACGTCGTCGACTATCTCGCTTCCGTCCCTCAGATCCAATGGTGTAACTACACCACCTGATTAGTAACCATCCCGCCTTCAAGTTTCTGCGCTCCCAACAAAAAGCCCCGCAACTCAGAGCGTGTGAAAAGTCGCTGATGCAGGTAGTGATCCCATCAGACGCCCCGACATTGTTCGGGGCGTTTGCTTTTGTACGATTCGAAAGGTCGCGACCAACCTTTCAGGTGAGCA
>NZ_MSXV01000058.1:111705-248760 GCF_001945395.1 Pseudomonas sp. PA15(2017)
CACCCCGGCCAGTTGCCGGCACTCGAAACCCCAGGTGTCAGTCGGTGCCCCAAGCCCAAGCACAGGGATAACGGGCTGGGTAATGTCAACTGCCGCGGGCAGGTCGATGTACACCTGCTTTAAGGTATTGGCCGTGCACGGCACGCTTAAAGCCTTCCACATTTCCACGGTGCCGTCAGGGTAACGGGTGTACGAACCGTTGGCATTGAACCCCCTTTCAATGTCTGTATCTCGAAGCTGGTTCACTACCGGGACGTTCACCTCCCCCGCCTGGGCTCCTGCTGAATAAGTGGCTGACCACCCCAGGTAATAGGACAACAGCCCACCATAGGGAGGGGTTCTGTTCGCCCGCACTGCGACCCGAGGCAGGTACACGGTGCCAGCGGTGAACCGCAGCCGTATGGCGATAAGGCCATTGATCACGCTGAGATGAATAGCGACCCAGCCAGGCCGGTTGCCGGCCGACATGGCGATAGCATTGGGCAGGTAAATCGCGCCTTGGTAGAAGTACCACGACAAGTCGATCCTGAACGGGAGGGTATACCCGCTGATCGCGCCTTCGATGATGAGGGAAGGCATCACCGATTCAGCCGCCGGGATATTGGTCTTGATCAGGATGTCCGAGTCCTGGCCACCGCTGACGAACGTGCCGCACTCAACCAGAGCAGCACCCTGCAAGACCTCGCCATGCCGAGGAATCGGCGCCCACACGCCCCAGGCCCCACTGCCAAAGCACTGCCGATACCAGCGCGTGTAAGTCTGGCTGGCACCCTCGAAGGCCCACAGCTCCTGGCTCACCGCGTCCCCGGTATTTCCGAAGGTATGGACATGGCCATAGTTGACGCCCGGGGGGAAAGTGCCGGTGGTGGTATTCTTTGCGCAGTAACGCCAGCCCCGCAACGTACGGTCGTCGAGATTGAAGTTCAGCTCAGCGGTAGGTACGTCTCCCATCCAGCCGCCATCACCCGTGCGCAGCACCCGATCAGGGGTCTTGTCGATGGCCGAGGTGGTCACGTTCTTGCGGGCGGCCGTGCCAAGGCCGGAAAGCGAGACCTGAATAGCCTTGATGTCAGCCGCCACCGCCTGGGCCAGCGCGATCACGCGCGCTACCAGAGTCATGGGTCACGCCTTGGCCGTGGCGTAGGCCGCGGCGAAGTCGGTCTCGGGGTTGCCGATGCCGATGTTCGTGCAGGCCTGCAGCTTCTGCGCGACGGTTAGAGTTTGCGCATCGTCATAACGCACGCGATTTGCCACGGCTGCAGCCAGCGCCGCGGCGGCCGAAGCATTGCCCGTGGCGAGTTCTTCCAGCTCCTTGAGCGTATCGTAGGCCTCGGACGCACCGCCCAGGATCGAGTCCTTTACAGCGACCTTGGCCAGCTCGATGGTGTCGTGGATCTTATTCGCCGACCAAGTGACGCTGGTGGCGCCGTCGCCAGCGCTGTCATCGATCACAGCGCCGGCCTGCCCCATCAGGCTGTAGATCTCGGCGATGGCCGCCACCAGGTTGCCCTTGGCCTGGGTGGGCAGGCTGGTCAGGTCGCCCTGCTTGGCGGTGAGGTTCTTGATGTCGGTGCCGATGGCATTGGCCAAGGCGATCAGGCGAGTTTCCATAGTCATAGCGTTCAGCCTTTAGCAAGGATGTAGTGGGCAAGCGGGTCGGGCTGGAAGTCGTCGGACACGTGCAGCCCGTCTGCTTTTAGGGTCAGTCTGTTGTTTGGTTCGGCGCTTATCTCGGCGCCGCCCACGCCATCCAGCCCGGGTTTACCGCGTAGACCGGCGGCAACCACTATCGGCCGCCGCGCCTGCACGACCGCCACAGCTCCTCGCTGCCGCAGCTGGATTGCAACTGCAGATCGGCCAGCATGGCCACGCACGGCGATGACGCTCACACCGTTACCTCGCCGGTGACTTCCACCGGGCTGATGGCCGCGACCTTGTAGACGCGGCCGCTCGGGTCGATCGCTTCGGCGTCGTATACGCCACGGTTCCAGGTGATGGCGCCGGCCATGGCAGCCTCCATGGTCAGCACGAACTGGCTTAGCGCCAGGTCGACGATCACCAGCCCGTCAGGCTGCTCGGCGGGGTCGCTGTGCCAGCTGAACAGCAGGTTGCCGCCCACGCGATCACGCACCTGGGCGCGGAAGTGCCAGCCGGTAAGATCCATGGGTGCACGCAGGATCATCAGCCCGGTACCGGAGAACGGTCGCCAGCAATGCGCATTCACCTCGTTCAGCTCGATAGTGTCAGCGTCGACCACCCGGGCGAACTGGGTTTCGTCTTCAGGCGTGTTGAGCTCCATCGGCTGCTTCACGCACTCGATGCGTACCGGCCAGCCCTCTGGCACCTGGTGACCCACCACCGTCAGCCTCGCCGGCGCGGTGCTCGGCATGCCAGTGATAGGCAGGTACCGCAGATCCTCGTCGGCATACATGATGCCGAACTCGAAGGTCTCGCCTCGGGTGATGGTCAGGGGAATCTCGGGCGCCATTGCGCTCTCCTCACTCGCCGCTCAGGCGTTCCTTGAGGGCGTAGCCCATCAGCGGCCAGATCTTCTGCACTGCGCTTTGGCGTGCGATCTTGCGGCCGATCTCAGCGTCGAAGTTTTCCGGGCTGGCACAGGCGCTCTCGCCGGTCACGGTGAAGCCGTTGCGCAGCACCAGCACGCAGAAGGTCAGCAGATGGAGCGCATCGGGCGTAGAACGCGAAGCCGCGGCGTTCAGCGCACCTCCAGAAAAGGCGGCATCTTCCACCGCTTTTGCATCGCCCTGGCCCGCAGTGAAGTAGTGCTCACTCGAGATGTTGGCCTCGATGTCGGCGGGAGTGACACGCGGCGCAGTAAGGCCCTTGGCCTGGATCTCTTGCTCAATAGCTTGGTCATTCATGGTGCTGCTCCGATCTTGCACTTGCTGTGCAGGTTTTTAAGTGAGGCCTGCAGGCCGACTATTTGCGCTCGCTGCTGCTTGAGGGCGGAAACGAGGGCTGGATAAGCTCGTCGAGCAGCGGCTGTAAGTTCTGGGGCCCCTGCATCAGGCTCGCCGGCAGCGGCCCCGGCTCCGTCCACTCGCACGACTGGGCAGGTGGCTGCGACGCGCAGCCCGCAAGTGCCAGCAGCCAGGCAGCGGCGCAGATTCTCGGCATGATTCTCCGCACGTTGTTTCTCCTCGATGTAGGTGGCCTCAACTGCAGCCTGGTCATTGGCCAGCTCGCGCGTCAGGTTCAGGGTGTTGCGCAGGGAGTCAGCGCGGGCCTGCTGCTGATCGGCAGCGGCCTGGGCCAGGTCTCGGTCGCTGGTGACGCGATCAATGCGCCAGAGCGCCAGCAGGAGGCCGGCGCCCAGCACGGCGACGACGGCGAGCAGCAGGCGGTTCATACGGGCTGCCCTGACAGGCAAAGCGTGCGCTCGGCCTGGCGGCGGTTCTGTAGGCCCTGAACGTAGCGGCCGCCAGCAGTCGACCAATTCGGCTCCCCGTTCGGCTTGGTGGCGATCAGGTTGCAGCCCCTGGTGATGTCGCCGGCATTGATGGACTTGACCGCCTGGCTATTACAGGCGCCAGCCTTGCCGACGTTGATGGCGAACATGGTCAGTCCGATCAGTCGGCGCGGCGTGATGTTCGACCAATCGGTGCAGGCCAGCACAGCGATGCCGTACTCGATGATGGTGGTCTTGTTGACCTCGCGGCACTGGTCGTCGGTTAGCTTGGTGCCTACCTTAGCGCTCCAGTCCGTGCGGCCGGCGCAGTAGGTGGGGATGCCGCCGGCCAAGTGATCGGCGTAGACCTCCCGCACGTTGCCCTCCAAGCGCTCGAGGGTGGTGTACGCCAAAGGGCTGCTGAGCGCAGCCACCAGGGCGGCGGGAACCAGCTTGCCCTTGACCCTCATTGCTGGCCACCTTCTTGGTGCACGTCCTGGCGGGCCCTGTATACGTATTGCAGCTCCATTTCGTACAGGTGCTGCTCGCGCGCGTTCTTCTGCCGCTGGTAGTACATGTTCGCGCCGAAGGTCAGCAGCGCGGTGATGATGCCGACCACAATGCCCCAGTCCGTCAGCGTCATGCCGCCGATGATCGACAAGACAGCGCCGATGTAGCTGCTCCCGGTTATGGCTTTCTCGGTGGCACTCATTCGCCGGTCCCTACTGCAGATATGGAAAGCCCCGCACAGAGCGGGGCTTGTGATGTAGCAAGGCTATGAGGCAGAAGGCGTGCGAGCTAACCCTACAGGGGGTCAGGCCCAGGCTTTGTTATGGTGCTCGACGTCATGGCGGGTGGTGCGGCGCAGGTCGCTGTCCGGGCGGGCGCCGAAGTACTCGGTGAAAGCGGCCAGTGCATCCCCTGCTTTGCCCAGGTTCAGCGTCTCTGCATCGGGTACGGTAAACGCGCGATACAGCGCCCAGTTCACCAGGTGCCGGTGGTGCGCGGCGCTGATCTCCGGCTTTGACGTGCGATCGCTCGTCAGACCACGGATCGGCAGCCGGAAGCCTTCGAGCTTGAGAATGCCAGCCGTGGCTGGTGCAGGGACCAGCCGGATGCTGGTGTCGCTCTGAATAGCGAAGCGAGGCACGTCCGTACGATCACGCCAGCCTGGTTGGTTGTCATCCAGCCACTCGCGGGACACGAGCCGCATCGGCTGTTGGTGAGGGCAGCCAGCGTTGAGCAGCCCCAGATGATCGATCTCGTACAGGGCGGCATGCAGCGGGTAGCTCGCCTGCCCGGCTTGCACCGAAACCTCGCAAACCGCTGTGTTCTCGGACTCATGAAGAAGGCGCCCACGAATGCACGCTTCCTGCTCGGCCTCGATGAGCCAGCGCGCCACATCCTGTTGCTCGAACAGGTAGGGCTCCACCTTGTCCTGGGTGGTGGTGCGAAAGTCCTTTACCAGCTCATCGAGGGTCATGATTTACACCGGGCCGTACTGGTCAACGAGGCCGATCACCTGCTGACGCAGGCTATCGACGGAGGCGCGCTTGTCCAGCTTCTGCTGGTACCGAGTGAAGGCGTAGTCGAAAAGCGCGTCCTTGGTCATCACGCCGATCTGCTGACGCAGGTCGTTCAGCTGGTCCTGCTCCTTCTGCTCGTCGTCCTTGGCCTTCTTCGCTGCGGCCAGCTTGGCGTCCGTGTCGTCGGCAGGTGCAGCGCTGCTTTGCTCCACGGCCACTGCTGCGGCCTGGCCTTCCTTGAACTGATCGGCGTGGCGCAGAAACTTGCGAGCCAGGTCACCCGGCAGGTTGCGCACCTGTTCCTTCGCGAACACCAGGCCGGTACCGTAAAGGTGGTCGGTGAAGGTGTCACGGCGACCGATGTACTGCACAGGGACGTGGCCAGCAGGCAGTGCAGCGGCAACCGAGGCTGCGGCAGGCGTGGCCTGGCCAGCTGCGGTCAGTTCAGCCACGGCGATGGCGACAGCATCATCAGCGTCCGGGATATCCTTCAGCGCATGCACGGTCGCGTGCAGCACCACAGCCATGCTCTTGTGATCCAGTGGAAGCTCTTCGAACGGCAGAATCAGAGGATGCTTCTTCGGCTCAGCATCGAAAGCAGAACCATGGGTCCAGCCATCAGCAACACGTGCCTCCAGCCATGCCTGGTGCTCAGCCTCAGGGGTCAGCTCAGGATCGGCCACATACGCATTTACGCCTGCGACGAGGCCTTGCTGATAGCTCTCTTCGGTATCTGCCCACGCGACCACTTCTTCACCCGCCAGCCGCTTGAGCGACGACAGGATCGCATGAGCGATACCAGCAATTACGATGACTTTCATGTCGATGTCCTGCTTGGTCTGAAAAAACGAAAGGGCCCGAAGGCCCTCCCGAGAAGCGCGGATCAGCGCGGGCCTTGCAACTCGCCGCTCACCAGCACGTTGATCGCACTGGCCTTGGCGTTGGCCGCTACAGCGGTGGTCAGGATCAGGCGCGCAGGCTTGGGCAGCACCACCAGCTTGGAGCCGGTGGTGCGCTTGCGGCCAGCAGCAGCCAGGTCGATACCGGCACCGAAGTACGCAGCGTCCTGCGGCACGCCGGCATCGTCGACACCATCCTCGTAGGCAAAGCCCAGCGAGCCGGTGATGGTGGCGGTCATGCCAGTGGTCACCAGGATCTGCGCGTCATCCAGACGGAAGCCTTCCGGCAGTGGCCCCAGGTCGACGACATCGCCGGAGGCGATCGGGGTGGAAACATCCGCGTTCTGCGCGCTGCCATTGGCGATGGTCACGAGCTGGAAACGCAGGGTGGTGGTGTTGCCGTAGGCGCCTGCAGCGCCGCCGAACTGGCGTTCGCCGTATTGGCGCAGAGTAACTTTGGCCATGATGGGCTCTCCTCGATAGGGTTATAGAAAGGTAGGCCGGTGTTACCCGGCCCAGCCCATCACTTGCGGGCGCCGATGATCGGCACGGCGGTGTCGATCGCGGTAGCACCATAGTCGGTGAACTCGGTGCCGTTGCCGGTCTCGATCGCGAAGCGGATCTTGCTAACACCGCGGATCGCACCCAGCAGCAGCTCCACCTTGTCGCCGTGGTCGAGCTCCTTCTCGCTCCAGAAGAACGGGATCTTCGACTTCTCGCTGGCAGCCATTGCCTCGGCCACAGCCTGGCCACCCAGGAGGATGGCGCGGTCGATGGCGAAGCGATCGCCGAACGAGTCAGGTACCACGCAGGTGCTCTCGTTCTCGCTGTCGCTCGCGGCGCAGTAGCGAATGGTGTCGCCGGCGTAGAAGCGGATCGGCTTCGGCATCTTCACGATCAGAATGCCGTTCCACAGACCCACTTCACCCAGGAACAGCGGGTGACCCTTCGCCTGCTGAGCACGCGCCATGGCGCTGGCCTGCAGCTGGCGGAAGTTCGGATCAGCGGCGAACAGGTTGTACTGCGCCGGAGAGACGAGCATCACGCGCAGCGGCGAGTCGTTCGCAGCAGCGTCACCCTCGAAGATCACCGGAGGCGGCGGCAGCGCGATCTGATCCATGAAGTTGCGCACGCCGTCCACGGTGTCCATCTTCAGCAGGTCAGTGGTAGCCAGGTCGATTTCGCCAGCGTTGACCTTGAACGGCTGGATACCGTTACCACCGTCTGCGATGAAGTGGCGGTTCTTGGTCGGCGCCTTCACGCGGTTGACCATGATTGCACCGAAGTCCTTGTGCACCTCAGTCGGGATCGCCCACTCGATGTTGTCCTGGAAGCCACGGGCACCAGCCATGTGCACCAGCAGACTCTGGTCGACGTAGGCGTCCATCTTGGCCTGCGCCACCGGACGACCCAGGCGACGGAAGTCGGCCGGACTGCGGATGGTAGTCATGGTGTCGCCCAGGTCGATCGGGAAACGCGCCTGGTTCACACGCAGCTTGTCTTCCGACAGCTTCATGCCCACGCCACGGCCCTCGGCGTACGCGCTGCCCATGATCGGGTAGCCGCCGGTGGGGTTCAGCAGGTGAAAGGTCACCTCGTCGCCGCGGCCCTTGCCCAAATCCTGGCAACGAACGATGGGCATGTGCTGGGTGGTCTGCTTGCGCAGGGTCGCCTCAGCGCCCGCCTCGCCTTTCGGCATCTTGCCGGTCAGGCGGTTGAGGGTGGTATTGCGTTGGGTATGCACAGCGAAGAGGCCGACGGCCTGCTCCACCATCGCCTTGGGGTCGCCGTAGCGCATGTGCGTCTTATCGGACACGGTGAATCTCCTTGTTCAACGGGACCCGGAGCGTCAAACGCTCCGGTTGAGAAATGCCTCGATCTGCTCCGGGCTCTTGTCCATCAAGGCCTCGGCCATATCGGTGGCGCCTAAGGTCGCCAGCGCTTCGTGCCCGGTTGCAGGACCAACCTTGCCGCCCGGGATGTCCGAGAGGCTGGCGGGCACCTGCGGCTTGGCCGCGGCGATGGCTTTCTTGGCTGCCTCCTTCACGCTCTCTGCAGAGGGCGCAGCGGCTGCCTGAGCTTTCCCAGTTGCTGCCTTGTACGTGTCCAGAAACTCAATGACTTGCTCGGCCGATCCAGTGCCGATCACCGCCTGGTAACCCGGGCGGGCGAAGCTCGGCTGCGAATCGATCCAGGCCTGCAGCTCCGTGCTCTCCAGAATCGAATCCAGATCAGGGTGTTTGGCATGGATCAGCGCCAGGTGAGCTTCATGCTCGGTAGTCGCCTGCTTCTGCTGCAGAGGGGCCAGTTGCTGCTGAAGCGCCTGCGCAATCAGCGTCGGAACACTGGTTGCGATCAGCTTCTGCACGCCCTTGGCCATCTCCTCGGGGGAGAAATCCCCGAAGATCTCCGGGTCGATACCGGCTTCGATGGCTGCCTCGGCGACAGCCAGGTTCTTGTCGGCATCGGTGGGCGCCGCTCCGACGTCCGCCCGTTGCTGCGCTTGTTCCCTCAGCGCGCTCAGTTCCTTCTCAGCCTCTTGCAGCTTCTGCAGCGCTTCCTGCGCCTTGCCCTCGGCGGCCTGACGGCCTTCCCGCGCCTCCACCAGCCGGTCGTACGGAATGGTGTGCTTGTTGTCCTTTGCCAGGATCACGGCATTGGCCGGATCCACCTCGTCCTGAGTGGCAGCCACGGGTTCATTGGGTTTCGGTACGTCGTCGGCAGCCGCTACCGCTTCAGGTGCTGCTGCAGCTTCAGGGGCAACGACGGGCGCGCTGCCTTCTTCCGATGACACAGCACCGGTATCGCCCTGTTCCGCCAGCTCGATCAGCTGGGCGGCCTGCTCTGCGGTCAACACACCATCGGGTGCGTGCTGCTGGATAAACTCGTCTGGTTTCATGCCTGTCCCGCCACATATCGCCGTGGCCGCAAGGGTTCAGCTGATGCAGAGCGCAAGCGCGCCCCGCGCATCGCCAGGCGCGTGCCTGGCTTGCAAACGAGTGTCTAGGGGGGAGGAAGAAAGGAAAAACCCTACAGGGGGTCAATGATTCTACAGCTCTCGCGGATTGCCCATGAGGCCGTAGATTCAAGTTCAATCAGGCAGAGTGTCAGCGTACTCGTAGCCCAACGCTGTCACATCGAAAACCTGTCCCTTAGCTCCTTTGGGCAGAAGGTAACCGGCCTTCACAAGCTCACGTACCGCACCGAACCATTTTGCGGTTTCACGAGGATCATCACCATGTACGAACTGCTTGCCATTCGTTTGCACAAGACTGCTACCGATAGCCTCCATGGTCATAACCTTTCCGTAAGCATCTTTCGAAGCCTGCTTGATAAGGATCTTAGCCGCCTCGCTCAAGCCGCGGGCCACACTTGGTATGCCGACATCTGCCGTCGCTGCTGTAGATACCGGCTGCGCGCCAAGCAGCTCATTGACATGCATACCCAAATGCCGATTGAAGTCTTCTACGAACTTGGGCTGATCTTCAAACTGATGATACAGACCACGAGACTGACAAGACTTCTTGAAGGTCTGTAGCCGCTCGTATTCCTCCATGTCCACCGAGCCTAAAGCCACAGGCTGCTCAGAGAAATAGAGCAGCGTGGGCTTTCCCGCCTTAATGTGGCGCTCAATCTCTTCAACCGTGCCACTTTCAAATTCAGCAGTAGGAGTGCCCAACCGTGTCCAGAATACGCCAACGAGTATGTCTGCCTCTGAGAGGAGAGTCTCGTTGATGATCTGCTGTGCCGGAGCGCCCATATTCGGCGCTGAGTTAGTTTCCCAGCCCAGAGGGAAAAGTACTGCTTTCCGGTGTTTTGTATTGACCTCGTTCCAGAGATAAGCAGACTGCCTAATTTGTGTCCTTGCCCAGCCAACATCGCCAGGCGAAGCGATGAACAAGTTGTAAAGCGTCACTCCATAACTCATGTTGGCAATCTCCATAACTTATTAGAGCTGCGTAGTATCGCCGGTTATCACTGGCTAGTCTGGCAAACTACGCGTGCGTTCAGCGATTTGCTTCAATCACTTGGTTGTAGGCACGGATAAAAAACGCCTCACGATCACTCACGTCCTCACCGCACAGCTCAGCCATCTCAAAAAAACCATTTCCAGGAAACTGGTCACCGTTCTTATGGACTACGAGAACTGTTAGGAAGCCACGCCCGAGTTCGTGAGTTTTTCGCGATATTTCATCAAGCATCACACTGAGACGGCGATCATTGGGTTCGATGGCAAGCGGCAGCTGGGCAACAAGATCGGTGTAGCTGATGAACTGGTTGCCGCGACGCTTGGCCCTGGCTGAGATGATCTCTTCAGCAACATCACGCGCACGAACCCAATCACTGGCTGGAAACCCTTGAATCATTCCGGTCATACCATCGCTCCTTGAAAGAGCTAGCAGAATGCCACTTTGAAACTAATCAGCCAAGGTTGTCCTCCGTCCTAGCGGTTTCAATTCCTTGCATGCCAGTCCCAGGCTCTGCCGGCACCGGCGGATGCGCGGGGCTGGTGTTCTCCCGCACCTGGGTCAGGTCATCGGCGCCCTGCCCCTGAATGTAGGGCGATTTGATGTTCATCGCTGCGGTCGCCTCAGCAGTCGGGAAATCCGGATCATCGCCGGCTTTGCGCACATAACCTGCCCCTTTCATGATCTCGTCGGCCACCGGCGCGATCATTGGCATCTGCGCGACCTGCACTCCCGCCTGCATGGCCGCGTAAGCCGCCTGCACACCTAGCTGTACCGACTGAGCGCGGATCTGCTCGATCTCTGCATCCGACTTGCGTTCTTTGATATCGATCTCGCGCATCTTCGCCTCGGTGCCAGAACGTGCCAGGGCGTCCTGCACCTCCTTCTTGATGCGCTGCTCGATCTGCTCGGGGCTTTCCTGCTGGCTCGCCGCGCGAATCGCCTCGACCACATCGCGCCTGAACGGCACATCCATGAGGCTGACCAGGAACGGCAGCACGGCGGCCTGGTACTGCGGCGGCAGCGACTTGACCGCCTCGGAGAGCGCCGACAGCTGCTGGCCACGGTAGCTGTTGGTGCTCGGCACATCCTCGAGCGCGACCTTCAGGCGAGTACGCTGCAGGTCGTTCGAGAGGTACGTGTAGCCCGCTGGGTCTTGCTCAGGCTTGTTGATAACCACCACACGGTCTTCGCGCACGGCGTCACCCTCGATCACGATCTCGTGCGGCTTGTCGCCCAGGTCCTCGACAATCATCGACAGCAGGATCTCGCCCACCATCATCCGTCCGGCGCGGAAGTTGTCCATCACCCTGCCCAGGCTCTGGTTGCTCTGCTCGATCTGCATCTGCTCCTGGCGGCCGCTGGTGGCGGTGCCTTCCTTGCCCATGAATCCGGTGGTGACAGCGGACACACGCTGAATGGCCGACCGGTTGTCCTGCATCATCTGGAACTGCTGCTGGTTGAGCTGGAAGTCACGGTGTACCTCGAAGCGCGCGCCCGGCTTGGCCATAGCCACTGGGTCCAGGACGATATCGGCATCTACTCGCGCTACCTGCTGGCGGAACTGCGCATCCGTCATGTCGACGGCGCCCTTGGTCCGCTCGGTGCGCACCGATGCCATACCCCAACGCAGTTTGCTGATGCCGCTATTCAGGCTGTCCTGCGGGTAGATCATGCCGCGCACGTAGCCATAGGGCACGTTGGTGCTGTCCTCACGGAAGCCCCAGAATGGCACGTAGGGGATGTGCCGGTGGCTGTATGGCGTCGGGCCATCGTGCAGCCGGTGTGGCCCGAGCCAGTAGCTGCGGCGCACACGGGCAACGACCGCGCGGCTGTATTGCGACATACCGCTGGCCAGCGCCACCTGGTGGGCGATGTTGCTCTCGTCATACTCGACCACGCGGCCATCCGGGGCGGTGATCACGCCCACATCGACCCAGCGCCGGTACCAGACTTCAGCCAGGCACACCTCTTTCGAGGTCGGGTTGTACCAGCGCTCCTCTTGCACGCTCCATGCACGGGCTTCTGCCCAGGCATTGTGCAGCCCGGTCGATGCGCCACCGTCGTGGTTGCCGATCGGGTCATCCATCCACCAGCTAGAGCCATGGCGGCCGACAGCCATGATCAGCTCTTTGTGGTCAGGGAACACGCGGGCAATACGGTCAGGGCGTAACCAGCGCTGGCGGCGAACCCAGCGCGCATCACTAAGGTCGCGCTCTTGCGCGCTGAAGTCCCAATGGATTTCGTTGCGGTGCACACTGCCGCAGCGATACGGGAACTTGAACGGGTCGCTCTCGCGTGAAACCTCTACCCAGCCCAGGCCGATCGATATCTGCGGCCGGAACGCATCGCTGCACGCCGCGTCGGCCTTGCTGTGGCGCTCGGCCTGGTTCAGGCGGTAGTTCAGCGCATCAGCAACGTCTTGGCCGCCAACCTCACCATCTGGGGTCACACGCCAATCTGTACGCGTCTCAGCCTCATAGCCCTGAATGGACAGCAGCGCCGGACCGATCAGATCCTCGACCGCCGGCGGAATGCCAAGGGCGCGCTGACGGGCCAGCAGGTCGCTGTCGAGCTGGTTGCCATCGGCATAATCCATCTCCTTGTCGGCCGTGCTGCGCCATTTCGGCTGTTCCTCGATCTCGTGCATGATCTCCGAGTACTCATCCAGGGTCAGAGCCAACTCATCCTCCGGCTGCTCGCCCTGCTGCAGGTCATCGACATATTTGATCGCGGTAGCGTCCATCTGGTGATTCCTCAAGTGCGCCAGTCAGGCGCTGGGGCTTCGTTGTACGTGCGCTGGCCCGGTATGTGGCCCAGCATTTCCAGCTCCTTGGCCTGCGCCCACTGCCGGAAGGCGTCTGCGCCCTCGCTGCAGCCGTTGGCCTTGTTCGGAGCGTTGTCGAGAAAGCGGTTTTCGGAGCGGCTGAACTTCTTCTTGTAGTTCTCCAGCCTGTTGATGCCTTCGGCGCATCGATCCTCGTCGATGTAGCAACCCTTCATGTGCTTGCGGGTCTGCTGGATGCCGGTGATCAGCTCGGTGATGCGCGGCAAAACCACGAAGGTGTGGCCCGGCAGCAGCTCCTCGAGCATTTCCAGCACGCTGCGGTTGTAGTCGCCCAGGCGCTTGTGCGCGGCGTCGTGTGGCAGGAAGTGCACGCCGTACAGGTAGCCGCGATCCTTCAGCTCCTGGGCGTAGTGGCGTAGATCCTTGCCGTGCTCCTCGTAGTAGTCGACGAATCTGTCCTCACCGCGCAGCTCCTGCTGGAACCAGATCGCGCATCCGTCGCTATTGCCGATATCCCAGAAGGTGTTTACCGGCAGATCCAGGACGGGAACACGGGTAATACCACCGCGCTTGCGCAGATCGGCCATGTTCTCGGCGTAGTAGTTGCCTTCGGTGCTGACCTGGAACGCTTCGTCTGGCGTGCCGGGGTATTCCTGCCACATGCGTTCTTCCTTGCCCGGGAAGTCGGCGTGCTTCGTGGCCACGTACCAGGCACGCTGGTCGGGGTCGATTTTGCAGTCCATAAGCTTTTCGAGCTTGTCGAAGTACTTGTGCTCGTCGTGGCTGATCGACACCGTGCGGCTCGGCAGGCGGTAATTCGGCTCCTGCCACCAGGCGTAGAAGTGGAACCGGTAATCCTTCGGCGTCAGGATCTTCTTGTCCCGGTGCTGCCGCTCGGCGACCTGCACCATGTTGAAGAACTCACCCTCGCGGCCTTCGGCAGTACTCTCGATCACCAGCACGCCATTGGTGGGCACAGCCGGGATGGAGCCGGTCACCACTTCCTGCGCCTTGTCAGGGAATTTGGCGCAGATTTTCCCGAACTCGGAGACGTGCAGCCGGTGGATGGTGCCGGAGCGCATCGAGGTAGCGACGCGCACACTGCTGTTGTTGTGCGCGAAAAGCAGCTCGATGGCACTGTCACGGGCCAGCGGAAAGCGCTCGCGGATCTCGTCGGGCAGGTTCTCGTACGCGAATTTCACCTTGTCGCGGAAGATCGCCTCGGCTGCCTCGCGATCCTGGGCGATGATCCCGCAGCGCTGGTTGCCGTTGAACAGGGCGTGGTCCAGCCACAGGATGGCGATCAGCGTGGTGAAACCGAGCTGACGGGCCTTGAGGATCAGGTTGCGATGCCACAGCCGTGTGAGGAATCGCTTCTGCGCCCTGTTCGGCGAGAACGGCATCACGAAGGTTTCTCCCTGCTCAACGATGTTTCCATCCTCGTCGAGCTTGTCGTCGCCCTTGATCATGATCTTGTACAGGCAGCCGGAGAAGATCCGCCACTCAGGATCAGCCAGGCACTTGGCCAACTCCTCGGCATTCGTGGGGAGCGGCTGCAGCGGCTGGTCGTGCACCACACGCATGGCCATGCTCAGTCCTCACCATGCTCGGGGTCGTGCTTCACCGGCTTGAAGCCATTGGAGTTCCCGTTTGCAATGGTGTGCAGCAGGCTCGCCAGAGGGTCCACGCGCTGCTGATTGTCCTTTTCGTACAGGCCAAGGTGCTTGAACAGCTTCTCCATAGCCGCATCCTTGCTGTGCATCTGGATCTCGATGCCGAACTTCGTCTGCTTCACGCCGGCGAACAGCGATGCAGCTCCGCGGGAGAGCTTGCGCGTGTCCTTCAGCACCACGCGCGGGTAGCCATGGCCACCGCACTCCGGGCAGTTGGCATGTGGCTCGCGGTTGGAATCGAAGCCGACGCCGCCATCCTCGGGGAAGGCATCAGGGTCTTCGCCTTCAGACACCCAGAGCGCGTATGCGTAGTCGCGCTCGATCTGTGTGCGCTGCCGCAGGTGTCCATCACCATGGCAATGGCGGCAGCACACCACGATCAGCTCGGTCAGTTCGCGAGCATCAGCCGTGACCTGATTCCACGCCTCGCGCAGCACACGGTCAGCAGTGATCTCAGTGCGTTCCTGTTGCTTCCGCCTCGCATCAGCGATCGCAGCCTGGATATTAGGTTTCGTAAGGTTCTCGCAGCCTACGACTCCTGCAGTCTTTGCACTGTACCCAGCACGAATAGCTGCCTGGGTTGCGTTCAGGTCTACCAGGTACTCCTCAACAAAACGCACCTGCAGAGCGGTAAGCACCACCTCTGCGTTGTGCACCTTCACGGTATTTCGAGCACGAGCAGACGAGCCGGCGGCCTTCTTGGCTACCGGCTTACTTGGGGTCTTCTTGGGGGTGGGCTTGGAGCCCGGAGATTCTTTGGCCATGCCCGGAGTTTTTCCGGGTGGCCTGGGGAGTGTCGAACCCTACAAGGGGTCAACACCTACGTGGGCGCGGTAGTTTTTGATAAGCGTCCCAAGCACGTCATAGTCGCCGAACACGTAAACATCATATTCCGCATATTTTTCGCCCCGGAGTGGCACTCTACGGTAGGTGTAGATCTGCTGGGTCTCACTCACCGAGAAGGCGGACTCGGAAAAATTTGGCACTCCGCATTTACGCATCGGCACAGCCTGAAGGCTTGGCTGGCCAGGCATCACACTCATGCGCATTCCGTCACATGGACCGCCTATGAGCAGAACTTCTACTGTTTCCATTGCTGACTCCTTCACACGTCCGGCTGGCTCTGCCCTGGACCGGTTACCACGTCCTGGCCGGCTGATACGCCGTCGCCAGCACGACACAATATCCGTTCAAGGCGATTCAAGCGAGAGTTGAGCGTTCCGGACATCAGCGCCGCGTGATGTCCCAGCTCGATTGTTGCCGACTGCATCGTCACCCCGGCGAACAGATTCGCCAGCATTCGATCCTCCCGGGGTGTCAGCGTTAAAACGTCATCGCCGATGTCGATCTTCACCGTGCCGTCGGGCAGGATGGTCTTGCTGATCTGGCGCGCTGGCGGGTGCTGCTCCACCGGCACGTAGATTCCACGCTGCACCCGGGCGACCAGTCCATCAGCTACCAGCGACTTGAGCCGGTCATCAACCACCGCCACCTTCAGGCCGGTGACGTCGGACAAAGCCTCACGCGTGACTATCTGCTCCTGCGCATGCAGATCCTGCAGCGCCTCCAGCACAATCTGTGTCGACGATGTGCGCTTCATGCTCCCCTCCCCCTTGTTCATCGAATCAGCCCCTGCTCGCGCAGGATCCGGTACTGCTCGGCCAGCCAGGCCTGAAAAATTGGATCGTTCACGCACGCCCCCTCTTCAGCTCGCGCAGCAGCACCCGGTAATGCGCGGTGATCTGCTTCAGCTCTTCGATGGTGTATTTGCGGGGGCGGTGGTCGGCTTCTAGCGCTTCCACTGCCTCGAGGCCGATACGCTCAATAAGGCCAAGGCGGAATCCGTTGCGCACCGATTCACCCTTGCGGGCGTACTTGGCCGAGCCACCGTTGCAGCCTTTGCACTGGAGCCAGATGTTGTTCTCTTCCAAGCGCAGCTCAGGGCGGGCGCCCTTGCTCAGGTAGTGACCAGCATCCCAGGCACCTCCGATAATCCAGCCCAACTCGGCTTGCACCTGATGCTGATCTTTGTCGCAGCTCATGCAGCCACTGCCGATGGACAATTCGTAGGTGCGGCGCCAATCCCTCACGGCCTTTTCGGCATCAGCCATGTGCTCGCCGTAGGTCTTCAGCTTTTCCCTGCGCACCTGGATCTCGCGCCGCTCCCGCTGCTCGATGGCCACGCGCGCCTTCTTCTGGTTCTCAGGCTGATCAGCGATGGCCAGGCCGCACTGCCAGCAGCACACCTTTTGGCCGATCGCGCCCGGTACCGGCGTGAATTTCTTGCCGCACGCTGGGTTGTCGCAGGTCTTCTGCCGCGGTGTGCGCGGCTTGATGCCGCTGGCCTTGGCCTTCAGGGGCGTCTTGCGCTTCAGTTCGGTGCGCTTCACTGGCCACGGCCTCCCACATACCGCTGCAATCTCTCATTGCTCAGCTGCTCAGTGAGCTCGTTCACACGGGTTACCAAACGGCTCCGCTCTGAGTAGGCCATTTTGACCTTCAGGTTCATCTCCTCTACATCGCCTAGGCGGTTCAGCAGTTTGGTGAGCAGGAATTGCTCACGATCACGATTGGCCTCATGCCGCCAGTGCAGGATGTCGGAGTCTCGCGCATAGGTTTTGCGGTATAGCGCGGCCAGCCCGACCACTGGCTTGACGTGGCCACGGTTGTTCACCGTGAGCAGCCCCCAGCCTGGCGGCAATTCATCCGGGCTGATCAGCCCTTCTGGTGCCAAGAAGTAACGCCAGTTGCCGCATCCTCCGGTCGTACGGTGAGCTTTCTTGCGATCTGCCAGGAAGTCAGCCCTGCTGGTTTTGCATTCCACGACGATAGATCCATCGTCATAGCTGCCGGCCGCGCGGAAGCCAATTGCATCAGGCACCTCGCCAGTCCACCCAGAGCGGCATTCGCTGACAGCAACATGGCAGCCAGGGCCGCCAGCCGAGTTGGGCCGTTTCAGCCACCTCACAGCGATCGCGCAGAGATCTGCATGGCTCATCGGTATCAGGCTCACTGCTCACGCTCCCCAGGCATCAGGCCCGTCATCTGCTCGATCGCTTCTTCGGTCAGCCCGGGCCAGTACTTCTCGATCAGGTGCTGGCAGATCCCGCGCCAGAACTCGCGGAAGCGCTCCTCGGTCATGTAGTCGAAGCTGATCGACTCGGGAATCTGGCGCATCACCCGGCCCAGGTCGGGGATGTCGAACGCCTCGTAGGTGCAGCACACGCTGGCGTCGAGCTGCAGTTTCTTGATCGTGGTGTGGGCGTCCAGGCCGTGGAATTTGTCGACCTGCTCGCTGACCATGCGGCCTAGGGCGTGCACCAGGCGGTGAAACTTCACGTTGCGCGCCTTCTTGATCTCGCAGCGCACCTGGTCGCCGGCGCGATACTCTCGCTCGCGGCACAGAAACTGGTCGATGCTACTGTCGGCACACAACCCCATGCGCAGCTCACCGGTCTGCTCGTCGATCACCCGGCGCCATACCATGTAAATCGGGCGCGCAGCGCGTTTCTTCGCTGGCGACTTGGCGCCGGCCGTGCCTGTTGTGGCTGTCGCTGTGCTAGCCATCACTCCTCCTCACCACCACGAATACGCATCTGCTTGAGCAGCTGCAGGCGAGCCTGCTCGCCGGTCAGTTTGTCCAGGCCCTGTGAGCGCATCAGGTGTTGCACGGCCTGCTCGGCGCGCCGGTCAGCCTGCTCCGGCGTCAACTGTCCGCTCTGGTCTTCAATCCCCTGAAGCGGCTCCTCGAGCGGCAAACCCACGGCCAAGCGCCGGCGCAGCTGGAAATACGCGTGATCGAAACGCTTGCGTAGCGTCTCCTCGGGAATGCTGCTGCAACGCAGCCGGAACCAGCCAACAGACGAGCCCGCGAGGCGAACAGCCTCGTGACTCCAGCGGTGGCGCCCAGGGTTCGCACAGTTGCGCTCAACCTCCCGCCATGCTGCCTCGTCATCTGGCATGCCCAGATCAACGGCAGTCGGCACACAGAGCTTCACGAACTTGCCAATGCTGGGTGCGAAGTCGGTATCCAGCTGCCGGCACGCTTCGATGCCATAGCGCAGCTGCTCAACGGTCATAACACCCGCCCGAACAAAGCCCTTCACCCAAGTGCGTTTCGCGCGTTTCTCAGCCGCGTCGTTCGGCCAGGCCTGACGCCACGCGGGAAAGATCGCTTTCAGCTCCTCGAACAGCATGTTCACGATGCGAGCCGTTTCGTCGGTTGCCACTTTGGCCCGGGGATCGTCCACCTGCTCGGCCGGCAGGTTCGGCAGCGTTTTCAGCACGTCGCTTGCAGGTTTCATAGGCCGTCGTCCTCGTGGATCCACTTCGTGTCATCGACGGCACCGCCGTCGGCAGGCTTGGCCAGGCCACGCTTCTCCAGATCGCCCTGAGCCGTACGCATCCAGCGGCGCCAGGTGGCCTGCCAGTCGGCCATCGGCTTGCCGGTACCGGTCCAGTAGTCGATGAACTGCTCCGTCTCGCGGTCGAGCGTCACCGCAGGCGCCTTCTCGGCAGCCCAGGCCAGCATTTCAGGGGTCATCAGGAATGGCAGCGGTAGCGGGCGCTTCGGCTTAGCCTTCGCGGATTTCTCAGCAGAGGCAGCCGGGGCCTTGGCTTTCGGTTTCGGCTTGGCAGGTGCCTTACCCCCAGCAGGGGGGAAAGGGGGGTTATTACTCTTATCTACTCTTATCTTCTCTGGTGCGTCACCAGCGTCACTTTTGTCACCTGTGACGGGAGGTGCGTCACTGTGACCGTCACCAGACGTCACATTCTGGGCGGCTTTTTTCCGTTGCCGATAAGCTGCAGTCCGCGCCGCACTAGTACTCTGTCGTTTCCCCGCCGAATCACGCACCGCAGGTTGCCGCTCGTCCCAACTCGCCAGCCGCCCGGTAATGATCATGCCCCGCTCTGCCATAGCAGCAACGATCAGCGCACATTTGCCGTCGCCGAAGCCCAGCAGAACGTCGTGGTCGTCACAGTTGAAACTCGTCACGTCACCGCGCGTCACCGGCGTCACATCGGCGTCACCACCGTCACATGTGACGTCACACGGCGTCACAGGCGCGTCACACACAGGCACCGCGCTCGCACACTCAAGTAGGCACGCCCATACAGCCAGCACCTCGCCCACGCTCGCGCCGGACATTCGTGCAACACGCTGAAATTTCGGGTCAGTCACAGTCCCGTGCCACCACCTGAGCCAATCCATCAGCGCGCCTCGCCTGTAAGCGCTTCGCTGACGATCTTCACGACGGCCTGCTCAAGCGTGAGCCCGGCCGCGCGCGCGGCTACCTCGAGCCGCGTTCGCTCGCGTGTTGTCATCTCGCCGATCGCCTTGGCTACAAGGTTGTGATTGGCGTCTGGTGTTGTCCTGCTCAACAGGGCCTCCCGCGGGCCTTCATGCCGCATTGCTGATTGCCTTACGCTCTTCTTCATCGAGCCAACGCTCGACAATCTCCCGGACCAGCACCGCGCGGCGTTTCCGCTGCTTGCGGCACTGCTCCAGGATCCGGCCGAGGGTTTCATCGTCGAATCGGGCTTTGATTTCGTGGTGCTTGATGAAGTCTGAAAACTCACACATCGATTGGCCTGCTGGTGATCATCAGGAAGGTACCTGCTGTGCGGGCTCGTCATCTTGGCGCGCTTCGATAGCTCCGCCAGATGCTTTTTCAAGAACGCACTGCTGCTGGTAGGAGAACCCGCCAGCAGACTTGCACTGAGATACGCGCCCAGGGCTTACGCCAAGGGCGGCAGCCAACGCCCTGCCTGTCTTGAAATGGGCAACTGCTTCTTCGTAGGTCATGTCCTAGCTCCACGGGTTTTTCAGGAGTTTAGAAAGGTAAACAGAAAGAAGCAAGATAACAAAACACGGTAAGGTTTAGAATCCTAAATATGGAATTCAAAGACAGATTCAGAGCGCGGCTTGATGAGCTCGCCATATCGCAGACTGACCTTGCGAAACGTGTAGGTGTCTCGAAGTCGACCATCACCTTTTGGCTCAATGGCACCAACAAGATGAAGGCCGAGAACCTTATGGCCTTGGCCAAGGCTCTCGGCTGCTCTGCACGATGGCTCGCTACTGGAGAAGGAACCCCCGTTCCCGTTGTTCCGGCAGGTGTAATATCTCTCGCGAAGCCCTGGCTTGACATGGACGCAAGTGATTATGAGAAAGACCGGACGGAGTCGGATAACTCCCCTTCGGAAAGCGAGTACGCCTTGATTCCTCAGTACTCAGCCAAGGGTGAGTGCGGTGACGGTTTTCTGAATGACCATGTCGAGGTTAAGGGCGGGCTAGCCTTCAAGCGGGAATGGCTCAAACGCATGAGCGCAAAGCCGGAAAATCTGTTCGTGATTTATGCCGAAGGCGACAGCATGGAGCCGTATATTTTCGATGGCGACGTCGTGCTCTTCGACGTATCGGATACCGACCCGCGCGATCGCCAGGCATACGCGATTCGCAGACCTGATGGCGGCATAAGCATCAAGCGGATCATCCAGCAGCTATCTGGCGCCTGGCTGATCCGCAGCGACAACGCCGACAAGCTCGCCTATCCAGACGAACCTGTCAGCCCTGCGGTATTACACGACATGCCGATTCTGGGTCGCGTCATCTGGCGCGGCGGCGCGATGGGCTAACTCTCGCATTTCCACTTCAAGCGCCTGGTCGAAACGCTTGTTTAACGCCGAACTCAGGAGGCAGGCTCTGATCAGAGCAGGCAAGCTGATAAAAAGGTCTATTGCCAAAGCCAGGATCACACTGATGTGGCCAGCTAGGCAGCTCACGAAAAAGGCCGCCCAGAATATTCGAAAACAGCGGTTAATCCTTGCTTCGATCATCCTTTGTTCTTGTCGGGTGATGATTGGCGCCATCGGGCTATCGCTAATTCCAGAAGTGCCCGCATCCTCTTTCCTTCTGCACATGCAATTTGCCTCTAAGGTTTTCATCTTTACCGCTAGCTCCGCCGCCGCCATCTATTACAAGCACTGCAGCCTGAAACGCCGAAGTGGCCGCAAGTCGTTGCGACGCAGGCACTGAACCACCCTCCATAGACCGCTATCCAGCCCCTCAGGAAGGCTAACATTTGCCTAAACAGTTTTGAAAACTAAATTATATGCTTGACGAAATCTGTTTAGCTTTCTAAATTTGCCTCACGTAGCCGCTACTGGCCACCACGGAGGCAACCATGCACCTAACCCAAAATCAGATCGCAAGCGCACCTGCTAACGGCGCCCTCAGCCTGGTTGAGCTGCATCGCCAGTCAATGCGCATTCGCTCGCTGGACGCCATGAAGCTGATCGTCATCAACGAGCTTCAGCAAGGCGAGCCGGCCCTGTGCAGCGCCTTCGCGGACTTCTGCGCTACCCGCCTCGACCGAGACACCACTGTCGCCCTGTGCCTTTCGCGCATCCACCGCGACAACAGCCTGCAGGGCGTTGCCTTGAAATGGCTGCGTGAGCATGTCGACCAGTGCCAGGAAGAGTTCGCCGCCGAGGAAGTTGAGCGCCGCATTGCCGCCGCCCCTCTGCAGGAGCTGCCGCAGTGATCACGCACAACGCATGGCGCATGAACCTCGATCCACGCGATCCCGACTATTTGGACCCGCTAACTCCCGAACAGGAGGAAGAAGAGGCCGAGGGCGAGATCTATGTCGGCGAAGGCAATGAGCTGTTCCGCAGCTGGGATTTCGACCATGTCTGAGATCTCCCACCGCCTTATACGCAAGGCCATTCGCGACTTGGGCAAATGCACGTCCGAGATCACCCGGTCGATTTGCTGGGCAGGGTCGACCGCGATGATCGAGCTCGCCTATGCAGAGAGCCTTATCACCGGCGCCGAGCACGACCAGTACCGCAACGAGGTCGAGCAGGCCGACAGGAAATTAGGAGGGGTGGATGCCTAAGCCATTTACCGGACGTTGCTTCGCCCAGGCACTGGCCCGCGCTATTGCCGCCGGCCTCACCAGCCCGACACAGATCAAGCGCACGGTTCGCCGCCGCGGTATCTGGTTCATCACCTGTGAGGTGCCGGCATGACCCAATACCAGCGAGCCCGCCGCATCGTGCTCTGGCGCAGTTTCGCCGCAGCACTCGCCCTCTTCCTCGGTTTCATTCTCGCGCTCGGCCTGGCCGATCGCATCGCCAGTTGGTGACCAGCATGACAACAGCCACACCGGATCTGACAGGCAAAACGATCATCCGCCTGCCTGAAGTGATGAAAAAGACCGGCCTCTCTCGCGCAACGATCTATCGCCGCATGGCGGCCGGCACGTTCCCCAAGTCGAT
The DNA here is from genome assembly GCF_001945395.1 of Pseudomonas sp. PA15(2017). Lineage (GTDB taxonomy): Bacteria > Pseudomonadota > Gammaproteobacteria > Pseudomonadales > Pseudomonadaceae > Aquipseudomonas. Next base: position 134,255 of record NZ_MSXV01000058.1, read on the forward strand.
TTCCATCGGCGACTCGGAAGCCCGCCAAGCCCCTGTCGGCTGGCTGCTCGACGAGATCGAAGCCTGGATCGCACAACGCATCAACGGCCGCACTGTCGCTGGCCACACCGACCAAAGCGCCGCGGCATAGGAGAACCACCATGGCCCAGGAAAAGAGCAGCCCCCACATGCAGATGTGGGATGCGGTGAAGACGACCGACACCAAGTACACCAAGACTCAGCAGCTGGACGGCCGCCCGGTCACCAGCATCAACGGTCTGTACCTGGTGCAGCGCGCCACTGAGATGTTCGGCCCGATCGGTAAGGGCTGGGGCTACGAGATTCTGGTCGACCGCTTCGACGAAGGCGCGCCAATTACTGGCAAAGATGGCGAGGTGGTGGGCCGCGAGCAGGTGCACACCATCCAGATCAAGCTCTGGTACGTCCGCGGTGGCAAGCGTAACCACGTTATCCATTACGGCCACACCCCTTTCGTTCGCAAAAGCCAGTACGGGGCGTTCACCGACTTTGACGCGCCCAAGAAGAGCCTGACTGACGCCATCAAGAAGTGCCTGAGCATGCTCGGCTTCAGCGCCGACGTGCACCTTGGGATGTTCGAAGACGAGGTCTATCTCGAAGGCCTGAAGCTGAAACAGCGCCTTGAGGAAGCCGGAGAACACGGCGCCCAAGAGGTGATGAACGAGGCCAAATCGGAGTTCCGCATCTGGATCGACACCCAGATCCAGATCCTGGCCAAGGCCAACAACCAGCGCGCCTTGGAAGCGCTCCGCAAAAGGATCTGCGCCACGGCCCGCGAAAAAGCTGAGGTCGTGAACTACGACCCAAGCGACATCGAGCAACGCATCAACGAGGCGGCGGCAGAGCGCATGGCCTTCCTCGACGAGAAATACCCAACCGCACGCCTCACCCAACCGGAGTAACCGCCATGACCATCGCCAATGACGTGGATCTGAACACCGGCAAAGTCAACATTGCCGAGTACAGCAAAACCGACGCAGCCCTTGCCAGCCTGCGCGAGAAGTACCAGACCGTGCCCGACGCCAACACCGATGAAGGCTATGCCTTCGTGAAGGATGGCATCAAGGAACTGACCGGGCTGCGCACCAAACTCGAAGCCGCCCGCAAGGCCGCCAAAGAGCCGCACCTGAAGGCCGGCCGCATCCTCGATGACGAAGCCAAGCGTATCACCGCCGCGCTCGTTGCCCTGGAAGATCCGATGAAGGCCGCCAAGAAGGTAGTGGACGACCGCATCGAGCGCGAGCGCCAGGAGCGTATCGCGCGCCTGCAGAAGAAGGTCGACGCCATCGTGGCCATGCCCGGCCAAGTGCGCGGCAAGTCGAGCCAGGAAATCACTGACATGCTCGATCGTGTGGGCGAGATCGACGCGATGCACGACTTCTACGACCTGACTAAAGAAGCCGTAGCCGCGCGCCAGGCCGCCCTGGACGAGCTGACCCAGATGCTGGCCGACCGCCTGGAGTTCGAGGTTGCCGAGGAGGCGCGCCAGAAGGCAGAGGCCGAGCGCGCTGAACTGCAACGCAAGTTCGACGAGCAGCAGGCCGAAATGCAGCGCCAGCAGCAGGAGATCCAGCGGCAGCAGGAAGAAATGCGCCTGCAGCGCGAGCAGCTCGAGCGCGAGCGCGCTGCCCTGCAGCCAGCCGCTCCCACCTCAGCAAGCCCGGCACCGGTTACCGGAGTTGAAGCGAAGGCAGCAGCCACCGAGCCAGGCCTCGCCAAGCGCACCGCCCAGGACAACCACCTGTGGCGCGGCGTCGTCACCGACAAGTCCGCCCTCATCGCAGCGATCGCCGCCGGCTACGGCACTGAGGATCTGCTGATCATCGACCAGCTCGCACTCGACAGCCTGGCCAACGACAAGCGCGCCGCCCTGGAACTGCCTGGCGTCATTGCCCAGCCCGTCAACCACGCCGCGTAACCAACCCTGAATTACCCGCCGCGCCGGCCTTCCGGCGTGGGTTGGGGTTCCTACACCCTGGAGTCACTGAAATGACCAATTCGACCAACGTTTTCGACTTCGAAACTACCGGCATCCCGGACTGGAAACAGCCGAGCGAAGCCGGCCACCAGCCCCATATCGTCGAGGTCGCCGCCCTGCTGTGCGACGCCTCCGGCAACATCATCGACCGCTTCCAGGCCATCGTCCGCCCGGCCGGCTGGGAGATCAGCGAGGAGATGATCGCTATCCATGGCATCACCATGGAGCAGGCCATGGACGAAGGCATCCCAGAAATCGAAGCTCTCGACGGCTTCCTGGCTATCCACGCCCGCGCTGGCATCCGCGCCGCCCACAACGTCACCTTCGACGATCGCATCGCCCGTATCGCCATCGCCCGCTACCACAGCAAGGAGCTGGCTGATTCATTCAAAACTTCCACCACCAAGTTCTGCACCTGCTACGAGTCTCGCCCCGTGCTGAACCTGCCCGGCAAGAAGTTGCCCAGCCTGGCCGAAGCCTACAAGCACCTCACCGGCGAAGACCTGACCGAGGCGCACCGCGCCATGCCTGACGCCCTCGCCTGCGCCCGCATCTACTTCGCCCTGCAGGGCGTTGCCATGCCAGCCGCGGCTTGACCAGGGAGAGCGCCATGCACCACCTCACAACACTCAACCTGCCGACCCCGTCATCCAAGGAAGCCGATCGCCAATGGCTGGCAGCAATGCTGGCCGAAGCTGGGGCCGTGCAGGTCGTCGAGTCACCCATCGAGCAGCGCCCGTTCACCAAGCACCAGTGGACGGCCTCGAGCATGACCGTCATCACCCCGGCGCGCCGTGAAGAGCAATCCCAGAAGGCTGCCCGCAAGGGTGGCCGCCCGTTCGGCACCACCGCCGACGACAGCGCACTAGTCGAGCGCGCCAAGGCCATGGCCGCCATTGGCATGTCCCGCTACGCCACCTCTCGCCAACTCCAGATCGGGTGCGACCGCCTCGCACGCATGGAGCGCGAGCACTCCATCACCTTCGTCACCAAAGCCAAAGTAGCCTGAGGAATATCGCCATGTGGTTCCGCAACCTCCTGATCTACCGCCTGACCCAGGCTATCAACCTCACAACAGCAACCTTCGAACAGGCCCTGCGCCAGAAGCCCGCCCGCCCCTGTGAAAGCCAGGAAATGGCCACCTATGGCTTCGTGTCGCCCAATGGCAAAGGCGAAGACGCGCCCCTGGTGCGTGAAGCCCAGGGCTTTCTCCTGATCGCCGCCCGCAAGGAAGAACGCCTGCTGCCCGGCAGCGTGATCACCGAGGCAGTGCGCGAGAAGGTCGACGAAATCGAAGCCGAGCAGAACCGCAAGGTCTTCCGGAAGGAGCGCGACCAGATCAAGGACGAGATCGTCCAGGCGTTCATGCCCCGCGCGTTCACCCGCAAGAAGGCCACCTTCGCCGCGATCATGCCGGCCGATGGCCTGGTGCTGGTCAACTCCAGCAGCCCCAAGGCCGCCGAGGATCTGTTGTCGACGCTGCGTGAAGCGCTCGGCAGCCTGCCTGTGCGCCCCATCACCGTGAAAATCGCCCCCTCGGCCACCCTCACCGACTGGCTGAAAACCCAACAGGCCGCTGCCGACTTCCACCTGCTGGACCAGGCGTTCCTGCGCGACACCCACGAAGACGGCGGCTCCATCGCCGCCAAGCACCAAGACCTCACCGGCGAAGAGATCCAGGTGCACCTGAACGCCGGCAAGCAGGTCACCCAGCTGTCGATGGCCTGGCAGGACAAGCTGTCCTTCGTGCTCGACGACAAGCTGGTCATCAGCCGCCTGCGCTTCGAAGACCTGCTGCAAGAGCAGGCCACCCAGGACGGCGGCGACGACTCCGACAGCCAGTTCGACGCCTCCTTCGTCCTGATGATGCTCACCTTCCGCGACTTCCTGCCGGCCCTCCTCGAGGCGCTGGGCGGCGAAGACATCCCTACCGGTATCTGAGGAGACTGCCATGCCTATTTGTCACGCGATCATCCACCGGATCGACAAGAAGCCCGACGGCAGCCCCTCGGTTCTGCACACCCGCGACGGCGAGCTACTCGCGTCGCAGGCTATGGAAAACCTGCTGGCCGACCTGAACGAGCAATACAACGCCAAGCAGGGCAAGGCCTGGGGCCTGTTCCACGAGGAATCCGGCGCCTACCCTCTCAGCGGCTGGCTGCGCAACTACCTGGCCGACAGCCAGGACTTCACCGGCTTCACCTGGCAGGCGATTGAACACCTGCAGAAGTTGATGGAGGAATCCGCGCTGTCCACCGGCGGGCACGTGCTCTTTGCCCACTACCAGCAAGGCATGACCGAATACCTAGCGATCGCCCTGCTGCACCACAGCGAAGGTGTGACGGTCTCCGATGCCCTGGATATCGCACCAGCCCACCACATCGACCTGCACCAGTTGCACCTGGCCGCACGCATCAACCTGAGCGAGTGGCAGAACAATAAGCAGTCACGCCAGTACATCTCGTTCATCAAGGGAAAGAACGGCCGCCGGATCAACGACTATTTCCGCGACTTCATCGGCTGCCAGGAGGGCGTCGACGCGCCGAGCGAAACCCGCACCCTGCTCAAGGCATTCAGCGACTTCGTGGAAAGCGAGGATCTGGCTGAAGAGCAGGCCCTGGCCAAGACCGACACTCTGGTCGCCTACGCCAGCGCCCAGGCCAAACTGGGCGAGCCAATCAGCCTGGAAGAACTGGCCGCCCTGGTCGACGAGGATCGGCCGCAGGCCTTCTACGACTTCATCCGCAACAAGGATTACGGCATGTCCCCGGAATTTCCGGCGGACAAACGCACCATCACCCAGTTCCGCCGCTTCACCGGTCGCACCGACGGCCTGTCGATCAGCTTCGAAGCCCACATGCTCGGCAACCGTGTCGAGTTCGACGCGGCCGCCGGCATCCTGACCATCCGCCAGGTACCGCAGCAACTGGCCGACCAGATCAAACGCGCCGAGCCGGAGAAAACCGCCCAGCGCGGGCACGTTGCCGGCGACGCAGCGCCGGATGGCGATGATCCGCTGTATGCGGAGGCAGTGCAGCACGTGCGCGAAAGCAACCGCGCCGGCACCAGCAGCGTTCAGCGCAAGCTGAAGATCGGCTACAACCGCGCCGCACGCCTGATTGAGCGCATGGAAGCCGAGGGCATCGTCACCGCCATGAACACTCACGGCGCACGTGAGGTGATCCGCCATGGCTAACTCTCGCACTGCCGACAAGTTCGTGGTTCGCCTGCCGGACGGCATGCGCGCCCAGGTTGAGCAACTGGCCGCCGACCAGCACACCAGCATGAACACCGAAATTGTTCGGGCAATTGAGTCCCATCTGGCTGGCCAAGTGCGCCAGGCCCTGCTGCTCGACGCCCTGCAGGCTGCGGCCACCGCCCAGGGGGTTCAGCCGTGAAGTACCTTGCTCGTGTTAACCCAAAGTACTTCGCGGCCGCCGAACTGTTCGCAGCCAAGAAAGATGTTCGCTACTACCTGAACGGCGTCCTTATAGAGCCACACTCGGAAAGCGGCGTTGTAATCGTTGGCACCTGCGGGGCGAGGATTGTGGTCATTCATGATCCGGACGGATGGTGCGACCAACCGATTATCGTCGGCGACATCCCGCGCTCGCTGATCTCAGCCTGCAAATCCAAGGGTGATCCGAAGAAGCTCAGCGAACCGAAGAAACTGTGGATCGCCAACAACGGTGCCGTCGTGACCGGTAGCGACGAGGTGGAACCGCCGAAAGACCCGTTCACTTGGCCAGCCCTGCACGCCTGCCGCACAACCATCATTGACGCAAAGTTTCCGGACTGGCGGCGCGTCCTTCCGAAGGAAAGGAAGGAAGCGCCTGTACGCTTCCCACCAATCAACCCCGCATTACTGGTCACCGTGAACGATGCAGCCAGCATCATTGATCCGCGCGCCCTGAAATCACGCTCGGCAATCCGATTCGAAGTCCAGGGCGAGAGCGAAATGATCGTCGCACGCATCTCCTGCCCTGAGCTCATTGAACGATTTGTAGCGGTCATCATGCCGCTGCGCGATGACCTTTATCCCAACAGCATCGTTCCGGCCTTCTTGGAAGCTCCCGCGCCGGCTCCGAAACCGAAGATTAAGCCCCGCATGCGGCAGACGCCTGATGGCTGGGTGAAGGTGGAGGCTTCGGCATGACCACCTGCTATCAGAAGTTTCTGGAGAATAAGGTCTGTGTGGCGCCGACCTACGGCTTCGACGTCCAGCCGGAGCTCGTGAGCGATCGCATGAAGCCGCACTGCAGGGCTATCGTGCCCTGGCTGCTGGCCGGCGGTCGCCGCGCGCTGTTCGCCAGCTTCGGACTGCACAAGACCGTTATCCAGTTGGAAACCGTTCGCCTGGCTGCCGAGCACGCCGGCGGCCGCGGCCTGATCACCATCCCGCTGGGCGTACGTCAGGAGTTTCGCCGCGACGCGGTGGAGCGCCTGGGCTGGGCAGAGCCGCCACGCTTCATCCGTAGCATCGAGGAGGCGGACGCCACCGGCGTCTATCTCACCAACTACGAGACCGTGCGCGACGGGAAGCTTGATCCTCGCCACTTCGTGGCCACCAGCCTGGATGAAGCGGATTGCCTGCGCGGTTTCGGCGGGTCGAAGACCTTCCGCGAGTTCATGCGCCTGTTCGCCGGCGACGATCGCCAGGCAGGCGTGAAGTCCGAGGGTATCCGGTACCGGTTTGTGGCCACCGCGACCCCATCGCCCAACGACTACATCGAACTGCTTGCCTATGCCGCTTACCTGGGCGTGATGGACGTTGGCGCTGCCAAGACCCGGTTCTTCAAGCGCAACAGCGAGAAGGCCGACAGCCTGACCATCCACCCGCACAAGGAAGAAGAGTTCTGGCTGTGGGTCGCCAGCTGGGCGCTGTTCGTTCAGAAGCCCAGCGACCTGGGGTTCAGCGATGAAGGCTACAAGCTGCCTGAGCTCGACCTGCATTGGCACGAGCTGCCGAGCGACCACAGCCAGGCCGGCGCCGAGAAGGATGGCCAGGGCCGCCTGTTCGCCAACGCGGCGATCGGCGTACAGGACGCGGCCAGGGTCAAACGCGACAGCCTGCCCGGGCGAATCGAGCGCCTGCAGCAGATTCGCGCAGAGAACCCCGATGCCCACCGCATCATCTGGCACGACCTCGAAGCCGAGCGCCACGCGATCGAGGCCGCTATCCCGGGCGTGGTCAGCGTGTTCGGTACCCAGCTACTGGACGATCGCGAGCAGCTGATCATCGAGTTCAGCGACGGCAAGTTCCCCGAGCTGGCGGCCAAGCCCGTGATCGCCGGCGCAGGGTGCAACTTCCAGCGCCATTGCCACCAGGCCGTGTTCTTGGGGATCGGCTTCAAATTTCGCGACTTCATCCAGGCCGTCCACCGCATCCAGCGCTTCGGCCAAACCAAGCGCGTCCGCATCGACCTGATTTACACCGAAGCAGAGCGCGACATCCGCCGCCAGCTCGAGCGCAAGTGGAATCAGCACAATCTGCAGGCTGAGAAAATGACCCAGATTATCCGCGACTTCGGCCTGGCCCATGCCGCCATGGCCAGCCAGCTTGCGCGCTCGCTCGGCGTGCAGCGCGTTGAGGCCTCCGGCGAGCGCTACACCATCGTGAACAATGACTGCGTGCTGGAAACCCAGCAGATGGCGGCCGACAGCGTGCACCTGATCTGCACCAGCATCCCCTTCGGCAACCAGTACGAGTACTCGCCTAGCTATAACGACTTCGGCCACACCGATGACGCCGAGCACTTCTGGAAGCAGATGGACTTCCTGATCCCCGAGCTGCTGCGCGTGCTGCAGCCCGGCCGCGTCGCCGCCATCCACGTGAAAGACCGCATCACCCCCAGCGGCATCTCCGGAATGGGCTTCCAGGTGGTCGACCCATTCAGCGATCAGTGCGTAGCGGCGTTCCGCAAGCATGGCTTCGGCTTCCTGGCCCGCAAGACCATCACCACCGACGTGGTGCGCGAGAACAACCAGACCTACCGTCTGGGCTGGACTGAGCAGTGCAAGGACGGTTCCCGCCAGGGCGCCGGCATGCCCGAGTACCTGCTGATCTTCCGCAAGCCGCCGACCGACCGCAGCAACGGCTACGCCGACCTGCCGGTGGTCAAGGACAAGGAAACCTACACCCGCCCACGCTGGCAGTTCGACGCGCACGGTTTCATGAAGTCCAGCGGTAACCGCCCACTGATGCCCGAGGATCTGGATGGCCTCGACCAGGCCGCCATCTTCCAGATGTACAAGCGCCACAGCCTCGACAACGTCTACGACTTCCGCCACGACGTGAAGATCGCCGAGCAGGTCGACAAGTCGGGCTGGCTGCCCAGCACCTTCATGCTGTTGCAGCCGCAGAGCTGGCACCCGGACGTGTGGACTGACATCACCCGCATGCTAACGATGAACACCCTGCAAGCCGCCAAGGGTCGGGAGCAGCATATCTGCCCCCTGCAGTTCGACATCATCGATCGCTGCATCGAGCAATACACCATGCCTGCTGAGGTGGTCTACGACCCGTTCGGCGGGATCATGAGCACACCCTACCGCGCCATCCTCTCTGGCCGCTACGGCCGTGCCTGTGAGCTATCACCCGCCTACTTCCTCGACGGTGCCGCCTACTGCGCGGGCGCCGAACGGAAAATGTCTATGCCCGACCTCTTCGCCCTGCTCGATGCTGAGCAGCAGGATGGTGCGGCATGACAGGCATCGTGCTGCCGGACTCGCGCATTGTGGTGCAGTTCAGCTGCGGCGCCGCCTCCGCAGTGGCAGGCAAGCTAGCCTTGGCGCAATACGGCGCTACCCACGACGTTCAGTTCATCAACGCTTTCCTGGCAAATGAGCACGTGGACAATCGCCGCTTCCTGGCCGACTGCCAGATCTGGCTCGGCCGCGATATCACTGTGTTAGCTGACGAAAAATACGGCGCAGACATCATCCAGGTCTTTCGCCGTGAGCGTTACATGAAAGGCCCGCACGGAGCGCCCTGCACCAAGCTACTGAAACGTCGCCAGCTGGATGCTTGGAAACAGCCAGGCGATGTGATGGTGCTCGGCTACACCGCCGAAGAAGCCGATCGCCTCGACGACTTTCGTGACCGAAACCCCGATCGCCCAGTCATCGCACCGCTGATAGACCTCGGCCTGGGCAAAGAAGACTGCAAAGCGATGGTCATCCGGGCAGGTATCGCCCTGCCAATCACCTACCAAATGGGCTACGAGAACGCGAACTGCATCGGCTGCGTGAAGGGTGGCGAAGGCTACTGGCGTGCCATCCGCGCTGACTTTCCCGAGCAATTCGAAGCGCTGTGCCAGGTGCAAGACGATCTTGGCCAGGGCTCTTGGTTCCTGCGTTATCGCTCAGGCCCTCGCAAGGGCGAGCGCTTCCCGCTTCGCGATCTTCCCGATGGCCCCATTCGCCGCAACGAAGCCATTCCAGCCTGCAGCTTTTTCTGCGAGATGGCCGAGGCAGACATTCAGCAGGATCAAGCAATATGACCTGGTACGCCCGAAGCTGGGAGCACATGACCGCAGTGCACCAGCAGGCTGAGGCCGAGGGCAAGTTCGCCCACGGCATCGCCAAAGCGATCGATGACTCGTACCCCTTCAGCGAGCGTTCTGGCTGGGCCTACAAGGCCTGGCTCGACGCCCGGCGCGAGTACTTCCGCAAGCACGACCTGCCGCTGCCCAGGGCGAAAGCCCGGGGCCGGATCTGCTGACGGAGCCGCAGCCATGATCACGACCCGCAGCCAGTCAAGCCCTGTTCCGTTCTCCGGACATCAGCAGCTTCATGCAGTGGAGCGCGGTCAGGTTGCTGCCAGTTTCCTTGCGCCAGGCTTCGTGCGTTGCCTGGTACAGCCTGTCGGCTTCCGCAAGCAGGCGCCGGTACCGCTCGATTTCCAGCACCAGGCGGCGCATGTCCGGCTGCTCCGACCACACCAGGCGGAGCTCGTCTTTCGTCACAGCTTGAAATTGAGGAAGTCCATAGTTCATGGCGGAATACTGTATATAAAAACAGTATTCTTGCATGACCTGCGCCGCCCGTGCTCACGCTCCGATGACCGGCTGCTGACTCCAGCCCTGGCCATCAACTGCCCCACCTACTGCCGCCACACCGGCCGGCGCATCGGCGTGTGCGCATGCCGATACTGCCTGCCAGCACCTCAGGAGACTCGCGATGAAAGCTCACACCCTCGATCTGACGATTCTCGAACTGACCCGCTGCCTGCGCGCCGCCCGGGCGTTGCGGTCAGCCCGCAAGAAGTCGGCCGGCAAACGAACGCCGGTGGAAGCCGGCGCGCTGCAGCGTTGCTCTATGGATTTGACGCGGAAGCTGGCAGATCTGCGGCAGAACCGCTGACCGGTAGCGGCTCAGGCTGCAAGCACGATCAGCAGGTTGGTTGGCGTCAGCCGCGGGACCATCTCACGCACGTCACCCGGGGTGTCCGGCCTGAAGAACACCAGGTAGCCGCTGCCGTCCTCATAGGATTTGGCATGTGTTACCCAGTCCCTGATCAAACTGAGATCGAGACCTGTATCGCGGGCGATTTTCTGAGGAGTAATGGGTTCGTTGATGACGGCGAATGCGGATGCGCTGATCGGCATGTCGAGCTCCTTCTCGTTGTTGATCCTCCTCGGAGTGTAGGCCGCCTTTCCTATGCCGCCACAACAACTTTTTCCAAATTGCTACAGGCCCACCAGCCCAACTTGCCAGACGCGCCAGCAGGCCTGCAGCCCTTCCAGTATCCCACACCAACTATTGCCGCCAGCGCGGCGAGGTGACCTATGACCAGTACTCACGCAGCCCCCCAGCTTTTCGCCGTCCACGCCCAGGGCCCCGACGAGATTTACCCAGCATATGATCGAGCCGACGCGGAGCGCCACGCCGCAGAGCTGAACGCCCTGCGCACGCCGCCCGGCATATCAGTCTCGGCCGTTGTCATCCCCTCGCCATTCACTGAGCTGGAGCATTGGAAGTACTTCGCCGAGCAGGAGCACGAACACAAGCTGCACCTGCTTGCCGGCGTCACCCCAACTGATGCCAACCTCAGCGCTATGCGCCGGGAGGGACTGAGCATCGACGGCGACAACGCCTACAAGCGCGATCTGATCGACACCATTGTCGGCGCCCTGGCGTTCGGCAAGCAGGGCGTGAACCCGCCTCCGACTGGCCACCGGGGAAAACAGTTCTGGGATATAGGCCGCGCCGAGGGCGAAGAGAAAGAGCGCCTGATCAACCAGCGCGACGCCATCCTGCTGCAGGCCCGCGTATGGTCCGGCGAGGCGAAAACCCAGCAGGCGATCACCCGCGAAGTCGGCGAGATCCTGGGCGGCATCCCGAGCTGGGGGCCGATCGCCGCCGGCGTCGAAGCGCTGCGCCAGCAACTGGACGATGCGGTAAACGCTCTGAACGAGATATGCAGGGTCTCAAGGATGGGTGAAGCGCCGTTCGAAATCGCAACTCTCGCTATTGGCGAGATGTGTGCCAGCGCTGTGCCTGCCGATCACTGCGACCACGAATGGACGGACGATGGCCTGCATCTTCTGGTCTGCACCGTCTGCGGCGCTCAGGAAGATCAAGACCCGCATTGGCGCGACATGGCAACAGCGCCGCGCGACGGCACGATGGTGCGCCTGCTAGTCGAGTTCACTGAGCATGCAACCGAGGACGCCGACCAAGCCCCAACCATCGGCGCCAATAACTTCGAAAACGACGGCGAAGATCGCTGGCTGTTCGCCGGCTGGTGCTGGTCGCACGACCATTTCACGCAAGGCGAAGGCGAGCCCATCGGATGGCTGCCGATGCTGAACGACCCGGTATGCACGCCTGCCCAGGGCGGCGATGGAGAGGCGGTATGACCGCGCAGATTGAGGCCGACTACGCCGCCGCAATGGCCGAGCACTATGCCGATCTGCAGAGAAACCGTCGCGAGGTAATGGCCCAGGTCGCTGAACTGGTCAGCCCGCGGAAGCTGGCCAGCATCGAGAAGTTCATCGACTACGCCGACGACAACTTCGTGTGCGATTTCGAACTGACGGATACGCACGGCGGCGGACGACAGGATGAGCCCGGCACTGCCTTCCGATACATCTACATCGACCAGCATAGCGGTGGCTGCCCTGCTGGTGATGACCACTACGGGTGGATCTGGATTCCCCTGCCGAAAGGCAAGTACCTCAAATTTCAATACGCCTGAGGCCCACACCCATGACTAAAAACAACTATCAAGAGCGCACGCAGTTCGACCTCGCTTATTCGAACGCGGTAGAGAATGGCTGGGAGAGCACCAAGGAGCTGGCTCGGTATATGTGGGATCAGGCCCACGCCAAGCAGCCTGCCAGCGTGGTGGCCCCGGATGCAACTGGGCGCACTCCGCAGGATTACGCTATCGAGCATGCCGAGTACATGGCGGTCGCCGCAGAGTCCGCAATCTCGGATTATCAGGCGTACTCGAAAGCCTGCATTGATTTCGAAGAGCGTGATGATGGTGATGCTTCTGAAGAAGCGTTTGAGGCGGTTAACAATGCTGAGAGCGATCTGACCGATGCGCTCATAAATCTCCAGTCCATGATTTACGAGTTCCGCAAGCGCCGTGACCGAGCCGCCGCACCGCACCCTGTAAGCGGTGAGCAGAAGCCTGCTGGATATCTAATTGAAGCATTCGAGCGGACCGGCACCGTAAGGCGAAAGCAATATTCCGACCGACCTTTTAACTCGGCAATCAATGACGCCCTTGATTGGAAAGGAAGCTTGGAAGTTCGCTCGATTCCGCTTTACGCCGCCCCGCCAGCAACGCAGGACGTGAGCGGGCTGGTTGAGGCACTGGAGAAAATCGTCAGGCACTACCCGCATCCAGACATACCCCATGTCGACTACCGGGTGCACGCATGCAGGCAGGCAGAGCACGCCCTGGCAGCCCACCGCGCCCAGCAGGGAGAGCAGCCATGAAAGCTTTGAGCATTCGCCAGCCCTGGGCCTGGCTGATCATCCACGGCGGGAAAGACCTCGAAAACCGCACCTGGAATACGAAATTCCGGGGCCGCTTCCTGGTACACGCGGCCCAGGGCATGACCCGCAAGGAATACGAGTTCGCCCGAGACTTCGCACTGCAGGCCAACGCTACACTGCTTCCACCACTCGAGGATCTGCAGCGCGGCGGAATCATCGGATCGGTCGAGCTGGTCGACTCGCTCGATCGCAGCGACTCGCCCTGGTACATGGGCGATAAGGGCTTTGTTCTGCGCGACCCAAAGCCCCTGCCTTTCATGCCGATGAGAGGCCGGCTGGGCTTCTTCGAAGGCCCCAGCCTGGTCAACGGCGAGACCATCTGCACCTACCAATGGGGAACCTGGGAGTGCCGCGGCGACGGCTATCTGTGGGATGCCGACCACGATGGCTACGATCCGTCCGAGTGCGACAACGCCTGTCCTTGCTGCAACACGCTGGTTTTCTTGCAGCGCGCCAAGGAAGAAGCCGAGACCACCAGCAGCTACTCCAATGGGTACTCGAGCGGTACCGGCGAAAGCATCTGGCTGGATCACGTCAAAGCGGCCCATCGAGAAAACCCGACTGCGACGGAGGCTGCGCTGGCGAAAATCGGGCCAGTTCACGCGCTCGTTGATGACAACAGCCATCCTGAAGGCTTCGTGGTACGCATCCACAATACTGAGCCGGCAGTTGTAATCCAGCAGCTTACAACTGGGGAGCGCCAGCAATGAAGCTGATCCCGCACTCCGGCTTCATGCGCCGCAAACTGGAGGCATGGCTGATTCGCCGTGCCGCCGGCATCCTGATTGGCCGCAACGTCGCCCGCTCTTCCGTCGTCTCTCGCCGAGACAACAAAGCCATGTGGGGAATGGCCGAGCGCCTGGACAGCATCGCTAGAAGGATCAGCAGCAACTACACCAAAGGCATGGAGGGCTACGACAAATGAAAGCTGTCACCCTTCCCCGCTGGCTTGAGCGCAGCGCCACACCGCGCTACGACAATCTGTACGTGGTGACCGTCTTCGCCCTTGTGCTGCGCATCCACGGCACCGCCGCGGCCGTGCGCAACGCGGCGCGCCACATGCGTGACAAAGTCCGGGTCGAGTACCGCCAGAGGATGGCCAACCTCGCCCAGACCCCGAGCGATGACCAGGTGCTGCGCACCGCGAACGCCATCGTGCAAGACGGCACCGATGCCATGGGCATCCTGCCTGGCCAACCCTTCGAGCAGCGCCTGCAGGACGCACCGCGCTGCCACTACAAGAACATGCACCTCGCTGGCGAGCCCGGCGCGCGGCATTGGAAGTGCCAGCACTGCGAGAACACCAAGCCGATCAACTGGAGGGCCGCGGGATGAGCGGGACTGTCGTCAGGCGGGAGTTTCCGGAAAGCAAGCCGTGGCCACCGATAGACCACCCCGCCACCTATGAAGAAGCCGAGGCCCTGGCCGGGCACCGGCTCGATCGCCGCAAGAACTTCGCGATCATCCGCGGCATCGTTCACGACTTAGCGGAGTGGACCGACACCTGCAGCGGCTGCTCGTGTGACTGCGGGTGCATGGGATCGCACGGCAATGCCGGTTGCAGCGAGTGCGGGCACACCGGCAAGCGGCGCCAGGCCATGTGGATTCCCATCGACAGCATGATGGAAACCTACCTCGCCCAGGACGACGAGCCTTCCTGAGCCAGATCCGTGCAGCAGATTCGGACTTTTGTCCGAAGACAACCTGCCCGGAGAACCCCATTCTAGATAGGGGTTGCATATTCCAGAGTGCCGGTAGGCTGGTGTGTAACCCGGCAGAGAAAAAAATTGCAGATTCAGTGGGCGATTCGATCTCGGCCGTTATGGTTAATGCAACCACCAGACGTAAGGACAGAATTATAGGCACTCATCATCACGACCTGATCACCGCCGTCGACACAGCGCAGCTGGCGACCAATGGGCTCAATAAGATCGAAACGAAGGTCGCCGACCTGCTGGCCGGCGCCGACACGAATCACGTGTGCAGCGAGATCCTGTACATCATCACCGATACTCGTGAGGCTGTGAGCTTCGAGGCTCAGGAGTCGATCAACCGGCTGCGCGAGCAAAGATGAGGATTCAGGTGGTTGCGCGCGAAATATTTTTGTAGGCTCAGGCTGGCCTCACGGGCCGGCTGAGACAGTATGAATAGGCGCGAAAATCAAATGGTATGCCAGTTGGTATGCCGACTTTTTTAACCATCGAAAAGAACGAGTAAAATCAGCTGTTTAGGAAAGACGTTAGAATCCTGTCTCTCGACCAAATCCTTAAAAAACCGGCCCTCGCGGCCGGTTTTTTCGTATTGGCACCTTTGCATCCATCTCCCGCTTTAAGCAGCACCACTCCCCTGCCAATCGTTCGCCACCGCACCCGTGCCACCAAACATGAAAAAGCCCGCTCAGCGGGCTTTGAATGGCATTACCGGGTCGAACATTGCGACCCGGCTCCAGGCGTATCAGCCCTCGCCTCCACCACCGCAGGCAACCAGCTCGATCAGCCCCATCTGATACCACTTGTTCTGGCAACTCCAGCCATGCTCGAACGTCCAGGCACTGGCGGTGCCACTGAATGCGATACCGGCCAGCAATGCTGCCGCCAGCCCCAAGCGGCGTGAACCCATCTTCTTCATGTTTTTCATGGAAACCTCTCCATCGATCCAGGATTGATGGGCAACGCATCGCACCGCAGCCATCCAGCTCATGACACGCCACCCGCCCGGAAATGCTCCTGCAGGACCGGGCCTGGCTCAATAGAACAGGTGGCCTAGAGGCGAGGTGCCAGCCCGCGGTTTTTCGGCCGCCCATAAAAAAAGCCCGCCACAAGGGCGGGCCAGGAGACCTTCCCTGCCGGGAAGGTCGACGACATTTCTATCAGGAAGCCTTGCCAACGTTGTCGGCAGGTACGGCCACTACGTCCGGGCGACCACCGGAAGCCAGCTCGCGCTGCAGGGTGTCTTCGTCCAGCTCCTTGCACCACTTGGCGACCACGATGGTGGCAACGCCGTTACCGACCAGGTTGGTCAGCGCGCGAGCTTCGGACATGAAGCGGTCGATACCCAGGATCAGCGCCAGGCCGGCAACCGGCAGGTGGCCGACGGCAGACAGAGTGGCAGCCAGAACGATGAAGCCACTACCGGTCACGCCAGCAGCGCCCTTGGAGGCCACCAGCAGTACCAGCAGCAGGGTGATCTGGTGAGTGATGTCCATCGGGGTATCGGTGGCTTGGGCGATGAACACCGCCGCCATGGTCAGGTAGATCGAGGTACCGTCAAGGTTGAAGGAGTAACCGGTAGGGATCACCAGGCCGACGACCGACTTGTTGGCACCGAGTTTTTCCATCTTGGTCAGCATGCGTGGCAGGGCCGACTCCGACGACGAAGTACCCAGCACGATCATCAGCTCTTCGCGGATGTAACGGATCAGGCGCAGGACGCTGAAGCCATGGGCACGGCAGATGCCGCCCAACACGATTAGCACGAAGAAGAAGCAGGTGATGTAGAAGCACAGCATCAACTGACCCAGTTGCACCAGCGAGCCGACACCGTATTGACCGATGGTGAAGGCCATGGCACCGAAAGCACCGATGGGCGCGAGCTTCATGATCATGTTGATGATGCCGAACATGACGTGAGCGATGCGATCGATGAACTCGAGCACCGGGCGACCGAACTCACCCATGCGCTGCAGTGCGAAGGCGAAGATCACCGAGAAGAACAGCACCTGCAGGATGTCGCCGTTGGCGAACGCACCGACCACTGTGGACGGAATCACGTTGAGCAGGAAGCCGATGGTGCTCTGCGCTTCACCCGCCTGGGCATAGGCAGCGATCTTGCTGGCATCCAGCGTGCTCGGGTCGACGTGCATGCCGACACCTGGCTGCACCACGTTGACCACGACCAGACCGATGATCAGGGTGATGGTGGAAACGATCTCGAAATACAGCAGTGCATAGCCGCCGGTCTTGCCGACCGCCTTCATGTCCTGCATGCCGGCGATGCCGCTGACCACTGTACAGAAAATGATGGGGGCGATGACCATCTTGATCAGCTTGACGAAACCATCGCCAAGCGGTTTGAGGGCAACACCGGTTTCAGGGTAGAAGTGACCGAGGAGAATGCCGATGGTGATGGCAGCCAACACCTGGACATAGAGCATTTTATAGAACGGTTGACGGACAACATCGTTCGTTGTGGCAGTCATGGTGAATCCTCATGGGTGCGGCTGACATCCAGCGACGTCCGCACCACCTTTCTTGTTTAGGCGCCAACCCTCCTGACCTGGAGGGATTTGTTAGTAGGACGCTAGCGCGACCTTGACGCTGCAAAAGCAAGCGTCATGCCATACAAGAAATTTTCGGATAAACCTTTGATATAGCGGGACTTTAAAGAAAACCCCAGGCGTACTCACGCCGCCAATGGCGGTTTTCCGCACGGGCCTCGCGCGGGCGTGGCGGATTCCCACCAAAGCAGCCCAAGGCAATCAGATGCGCACCCGAAAGGCCGCACCCCCCAGCTCGGACTCCTCGAGAAAAAGCTCGCCTTCGTAGCTTTCGATGATGTCCTTGACCACCGCGGTACCAATGCCCTGCCCCGGGTGCTGGGCGTCCAGGCGCTCGCCACGGCGCAGGATGCGCTCACGCTGATCCACCGGCACGCCCGGCCCGTCGTCTTCTACGCAGAGCTGACAGGTGTCTCCTTCGATTCGGGCACTGATGCGCACCTGGCCCAGGCACAGGCGGTAGGCGTTCTCCAGCAGGTTGCCGAGCAGCTCGAGCAGCGCGGCGCGCTCCATGGGAATTTCCAGCCAGGCATCGAACTGACGCTGCACGTTTACCTGCTTGTCCCGGTAGACCTTGTCGAGCGCCTCGCAGAGGTTGTCAACTACCCTGGCGAACTGTACCCGATGGCGAACCAGGCCGCTCTTGCGCAGGCTGGCGCGCTGCAGCTGATAGCCGATCTGCTGGCTCATGCGCTCGATCTGCCCCTGAAGAATCTGTGACTGCTCACGGTTCTCCGGCTTGGCGGCGATCACCTCCGCCGCCCCCTGCAGCACCGACAGTGGCGTCTTCAGGCTGTGCGCCAGATCATCGAGGGAATGCCGGTAGCGCTCACGCTGCTGGCGCTCGCTGTCGAGCAGGCGGTTCAGCGAGCCGGTCAGGCGCAGCAACTCGCGCGGGTGCTCGTCGCTCAGCCGATCGCGGGTACCGCTCTCCACTTCGTCCAGCTCCTCACGCAGCCCACGCAGGCTGCGAAAGCCCCAGGTCAGCCCGAACCACAACAGCCCCAGGAGCAGCAGCAAGGCCCCACCGAGCCACAGGTAGAGCTGCTTGGTGAAATCGTTGAAAAGCACCAGGGTATCGCTGGCCGGCTGCAGGGTGACGATGCTGAACGCTGCGCTTTTCCCGCGCAGCAGCTTGATCTCGACGTCATAGAGGTAGAAATCGCGGCCTTGACGATCGGTGGTACGCAGCAGCTCGTCGCCGCGCCCATCGTAGCTTGGCAAGTAGGACACGGAGATGTCCCGCGTCGACGAGGACTGCCACACCAAGTTCCCGTCGCGGTCGTAGATAAAGCCCAGCAACTGGGCGTCGGGTAGATCGAATTCCTCGTCCGGCAGCTTGCTGGGCATGCGCAGCTCGCCATCGTCGGTGCGGGCGGCGGAGATCAACGCACCGGCATCGGCGGCCAGGCGCTTCTCCACGGATTTTTCCAGGGCGATCAGGAAAGCACCCTGCAAGGCTGGCAGCAGCGCCGCCATGAACAGCACAGCGATCACCGTGCTGCCGAGCATCAGGCGCAGGCGCAGGGAGGAAACCCAGCGCGCTCTCAATCGGCCAAAGCCTGAGGTCATCGGCAGCGCTCGGTGAACAGATAGCCTTGGCCGCGCACCGTTTCGATCGGTTTGAAGCCGCTCGCATTCTCCAGCTTGCGCCGCAGGCGGCCAACCAGCACTTCGATGACGTTGGGGTCACGTTCTTCGTCATCGGGATACAGCTGCTCGATCAACCGCTCCTTGGGCACCACCTGTTGGTGGTGGCGCATCAGGTACTCGAGGATGCGGTACTCGTAGGCGGTCAGCCCCATGCCCGCGCCCTCGATGAGCGCCTGTTTGCGGTTCATGTCGAGCAGCAATGGACCGGCCTCGATGGTCGACTGGATAAAGCCGGAAGAGCGGCGCAACAGCGCGTTGAGGCGCGCCTCGAGCTCTTCGAACTGAAAGGGTTTGACCACGTAATCGTCGGCGCCGGAGGCCAGGCCCTCGACCTTGTCCTGCCAGTTGCCGCGCGCGGTGAGAATCAGGATGGGAAAGGTCTTGTCGCGACTGCGCAGTTGGCGGATCAGATCCAGCCCGCTGATGCCCGGCAGGCCGAGATCGATCACTGCCAGATCATGGTGGTACTCATCGACGCGATACAGCGCTTCCTCGGCGTTGGCGACCGCGTCCACCACGTGGCCCTGTTCGCCGAGTCGGGTATACAGATGATGGCGCAGCAGCGCTTCATCCTCCACGACCAGCAATTTCATCGTTGCATGCCCTCTTCGTTATGAAACGGCAAGAAACTCATTGATTCAATAATCTTGCGAGCTAAAGCTCTGCAAGGCCTAGGCGGCCCCGCAAGAACAGGCGAGAAACGGTCGGAGTCGCAGGCGACTGTACTTTCGTACATGAGCATTTCAAGCCTGTTCTTAACGGCGCAGGGCCGACGCACAGCTGATTAGGGTGCCTTAGAACTTGTAGTTGGCGCCCAGGTACCACTGACCGCTGCTATGCAGGTCCAGGGAGCCGACCTTGCCCTGACCGTGCGGGGCGAATTCGGTGTTGGCATTGGTGCGCAGATAACGGTAGCCACCTTCGATGGAGGTGCTGTCGTTGACTTCCTGCAACAGGCCTGCCTGCAGACCGGCAGCATACCCGACATTGGTGTCACGCGAGACACCCGGGCTGTTCTGCTCCAGCTTGACCAGACCCAGGGTACCACCGCCGAACACCTTGGTGCCGTTGTTGTTCAGCGGCAGGAAGGCGTCATAGCTGCCGAGCAGATTCTGCTGGCGCAGCTTGTAGCCGTTGTTGCTGCCGGACATGCGCTCGTAGGTGGCGTAGTAACGACCGACATCGTTCTGTCGGCCGGCGCGCACACCCCAGGTGCTGGTGCTGTTGATCACGCTGTCGAAGTTCGGGTCACCCAGGTTGGCATTGAGCGCCGAGGATTTCTGGATGTTGTTGCTGGTCTGGCCCCAGGTTAAGCCGGCGAAGTTGTTGTCGGCGTGGGCGGTAGCGGCCGCGCCGAATACCAGGGAAGTCGCCAGAGCCAGTTTGGTCAGAGTCGCTTTCATGGAGATGCCTCTCGAATGCCAGTGGTTAGTGAAGAACTCGAGGGTCATCCTGCACGCTATCGACTGAACCCTTCCTGAACCTTTGCTGAACCTTGCCTGAACGATCGGCCAGCAGGCTTTTTCACCGCCTGCCACGCCGTAATGGCCCGGACATTGACCAGGGTCAATACCCCGCCGGCCAGTGCGACTAAGGTCGGGCTTAACGACCAGAGACCGTCAGGTTGCCAACACGGCAGCCCGCGATGACGGCACATGCACACGCCTGACCGATGAAGACCTGCCCATGCCTAGCCCATCCGAAGACACCGGGGGCAAACGCCGCGAACGCCGGCTGTTTGTATTCCTGGTGATATTCCTCTTCCCGCTGCTTTCCGTGGCCCTCGTCGGCGCCTACGGCTTCGCCGTCTGGTTCCTGCAGATGCTCTTCGGCCCGCCCGGCCCACCCAACTGATTCACCTCGGCTACAGGAGCCCGTCATGGACGCCCCCCTGCACATCGCCAGCTTCATCGTGCATGCCCGCCCCGAGCAGCTCGATGCGGTACTCGCCAACCTGCGCCTGCTCGACGACCTGGACGTGCATCAGCACAGCCCGCAAGGCAAGGCCGTGGTAGTCATCGAGGCGCGCGACGAAAAACTCATCCTGCAGCGCATCGACCAGGTCAACGCGCTGCCCGGCGTGCTCAACGCCGCACTGATCTACCACGAATGCCTCACTTCGGAAGGAGCCGCTCGATGAGCATGACCCGCCGCGAATTCACCAAGGCCCAGGCTGCAGCCATCGCCGCAGCCGCCGCTGGCCTGCCGATCGCGTCCAGCGCCAGCAACCTGGTCGCCGACGCGGAGAACACCCGCCTGGACTGGAACAAGGCGCCCTGCCGCTTCTGCGGCACCGGCTGCAGCGTGATGGTCGCCACCCGCGACAACCGCGTAGTGGCCACCCACGGCGATATCAAGGCGGAGGTCAACCGTGGCCTGAACTGCGTCAAGGGCTACTTCCTGTCGAAGATCATGTACGGCGTCGACCGCCTGACCACGCCCTTGCTGCGCATGAAAGACGGCGTCTACGACAAGCAGGGCGAATTCCGGCCGATCAGTTGGGAACAGGCCTTCGACATCATGGAAGACAAGTTCAAGCAGGCCCTGCGCGAGCACGGCCCGCAGGCCGTGGGCATGTTCGGCTCCGGGCAGTGGACGATCTGGGAAGGCTACGCCGCCAACAAGCTGATGAAAGCGGGCTTTCGCAGCAACAACATCGACCCCAACGCCCGCCATTGCATGGCCTCGGCGGTGATGGGCTTCATGCGCACCTTCGGCATGGACGAGCCGATGGGCTGCTACGACGACATCGAGGCCACTGACAGCTTCGTGCTGTGGGGCTCGAACATGGCCGAGATGCACCCGGTGCTGTGGAGCCGCGTCACCGACCGGCGCCTGAGCCACCCCGGCGTCAAGGTGGCGGTGCTGTCGACCTTCGAACACCGCAGCTTCGACCTGGCCGACATCTCCATGGTGTTCAAGCCGCAAACCGACCTGTTGATCCTCAACTACATCGCCAACCACATCATCCAGAGCGGCGCGGTGAACCAGGATTTCGTCAAGCGCCACACCCGCTTCGCCCTCGGCGCCGACGACATCGGCTACGGCCTGCGCCCGGAAAACCCGCTGGAGGTGAAGGCCAAGAACGCGAAGAACGCCAATACCTGGAGCGACCTGTCGTTCGAGCAGTTCGCCGCCTTCGTCAAACCTTATACGTTGGAGCGCGCTGCCAGGGAATCGGGCGTGACGGCCGAACGCCTCAAGGCACTGGCCGAGCTGTACGCCGACCCGAAGCGCAAGGTGGTGTCGTTCTGGACCATGGGTTTCAACCAGCACACCCGCGGCGTGTGGGCCAACAATCTGATCTACAACATCCACTTGCTGACCGGCAAGATCAGCGAGCCGGGCAACAGCCCCTTCTCGCTGACCGGCCAGCCTTCGGCCTGCGGCACCGCCCGCGAGGTGGGCACCTTTTCCCATCGCCTGCCGGCCGACCTGGTGGTCACCAACCCGAAACACCGCGCCACCGCCGAGAAGATCTGGAAGTTGCCTGCCGGCACCATCCAGGAAAAGCCCGGTTTCCACGCCGTGGAGCAGAGCCGCATGCTCAAGGATGGCGTGCTCAAGGTGTACTGGACCCAGGTCAGCAACAACATGCAGGCCGGCCCGAACATCATGCAGGAAGTGCTGCCCGGCTGGCGCAAGCCGGACAACTTCGTGATCGTCTCCGACGTCTACCCGACCACCTCGGCCCAGGCCGCCGACCTGATCCTGCCCAGCGCCATGTGGGTGGAGAAGGAAGGCGCCTATGGCAATGCCGAGCGTCGCACGCAGTTCTGGCACCAACTGGTCGGCGCACCGGGCGAGGCGAAATCCGACCTGTGGCAACTGGTGGAATTCTCCAAACGCTTCACCACCGACGAAGTCTGGCCGGCCGAATTGCTGGCCAAGGCACCGCAGCTCAAGGGCAAGACACTCTATGAGGTGCTGTACAGGAACGGCCAGGTCGATGCCTTCCCGGCCGAACAGCTG
Organism: Pseudomonas sp. PA15(2017); assembly: GCF_001945395.1. Lineage (GTDB taxonomy): Bacteria > Pseudomonadota > Gammaproteobacteria > Pseudomonadales > Pseudomonadaceae > Aquipseudomonas. Next base: position 157,165 of record NZ_MSXV01000058.1, read on the forward strand.
GAAAAGGGCTTTCGCAATGACGAAGCGCAGGCCTTCGGCTTTTACCTGCAGAAGGGCCTGTTCGAGGAATATGCCCAGTTCGGCCGTGGCCATGGTCACGACCTGGCGCCGTTCGATCGCTACCACAGCGAGCGTGGCCTGCGCTGGCCGGTGGTCGAGGGTTCGGAAACCCGCTGGCGTTATCGCGAGGGCCACGACCCTTATGTGGCCAAGGGCAGCGACGTGCAGTTCTACGGCTACCCGGACAACCGCGCGATCATTTTCGCTCTGCCCTACGAGCCGCCAGCCGAGGCGCCGGACGACGACTACCCGTTCTGGCTCAGCACCGGCCGCGTGCTCGAGCACTGGCACACCGGCAGCCTGACCCAGCGCGTCGACGAGCTGCACCGCGCCGTGCCCGATGCCCTGGTGTACATGCACCCCGACGACGCCAAGGCCATGAATGCCCGGCGCGGCAGCGAGGTGAAAGTGATCAGCCGGCGCGGCGAAATTCGCGCGCGCATCGAGACCCGTGGGCGCAACAAGCCGCCCCGCGGCCTGGTGTTCGTACCGTTCTTCGACGCCAACAAGCTGATCAACAAGGTCACCCTGGACGCCACCGACCCGATCTCCAAACAGACCGACTACAAGAAGTGCGCGGTGAAGATCCAACTGATCAGCGCGGCATGAGGAGCTCAGCCATGAAACTGCGTTATCTGCCCCTGCTGCTGCTCGCCGTGTTCGGCGTGGCAGTGGCTGCCGACCTCGGCTACCCGCTGGACGCCCCGGCACCGGATGGTCGCCGCCCGGGCGGCACCCTGACCCAGGAATTCCCGGCACCGCGCATCGCACCCGAGGAAAACAAGGACATCCGCCGCGAGCGCAACTACCCCGAGCAGCCGCCAACCATTCCGCACACCATCGTCGGTTACCAGGTGGATCGTTTCGGCAACCGCTGCATGGCCTGCCACAGCCGCGCCAACAGCGCGCGCAGCCAGGCGCCGATGATCAGCATCACCCATTACATGGACCGTGAAGGCCAGGCCCTGGCCGCCATGTCGCCGCGCCGCTATTTCTGCACCCAGTGCCACGTCACCCAGGCCGAGGTGAAGCCGCTGGTGGAGAACGGTTTCAGGAACATCGACCAGATTCTGCAGGGTGAACGCAAACCTGCCGGGCACCCCTGAGGAGGCACCATGAAATCGCTGCTCGCCCTGCTCGGCACTTACTGGAAGGTCCTGCGCCGCCCCAGCGTGCACTACAGTCTGGGCTTCCTGACCCTGGGCGGCTTCATCGCCGGGATCATCTTCTGGGGTGGCTTCAATACCGCGCTGGAGGCCACCAACACCGAGCAATTCTGCATTTCCTGCCATGAAATGCGCGACAACGTGTTCGTCGAACTGCAGGACACCATCCACTACAACAACCGTTCCGGGGTGCGCGCCACCTGCCCGGATTGTCACGTGCCGCACCAGTGGACGGACAAGATCGCGCGCAAGATGCAGGCCTCCAAGGAGGTCTGGGGCAAGATCTTCGGCACCATCAACACCCGCGAGAAATTCCTCGAGAAACGCCGCGAACTGGCCGAACACGAGTGGGCACGCCTCAAAGCCAACGACTCGCTGGAGTGCCGCAACTGCCACAACTTCGACTTCATGGACTTCACCCGCCAGAGCAAGCGCGCCGCGCAGATGCACGCCACGGCATTGGCCAACGGCGAGGCCACCTGCATCGACTGCCACAAGGGCATCGCCCATAAGCTGCCGGACATGCACAGCGTGCCCGGCTGGTAAGCGGTGGGCCGGTGCGGCAGAATGCCAGCCATGACCAATGCCCCTCTGCCCCGCTGCTGCAGCCCCCTCGACGATCACTGGCCGTTCACACGGCCACTGGCCGGCGCGCAATTGATCAGCACCCATTTCGATCCCGCCCGACTCGATGAGGGCGACTACCTGGCCGCAGGCGTGCCGCCGGTGCGCGGCGTCGCCAAGCGCCAGGCCGAGCACCTGGCCGGGCGCTTGTGTGCGCGCGAAGCGCTGTATCGGGTCACCGGCGTGGCCAGCGTACCGGCGGTCGGCGAGGATCGGGCGCCGCAATGGCCGGCGCAGGTCAGCGGGTCGATCACCCATGGCCAGGGCTGGGCCGCCGCCATCGTCGCGCCCGCTCGGGATTGGCGGGGGCTGGGCCTGGACGTCGAGCGGCTGCTGTGCAGCGAGCGCGCCGAACAGCTGGTGGGTGAAATTCTCACCGCCGATGAGCTGGCACGGATCGCCGAGCTGAGCCCCAAGCAGCGCGCCTGGCGGATTAGCCTGGTCTTCTCGCTCAAGGAGAGCCTGTTCAAGGCGCTCTACCCACTGGTGCTCACGCGCTTCTATTTCCAGGACGCCGAACTGCTCAGCCTCGATCCGGCGCAGCACACCGCACGCCTGCGCCTGCTGATCGACCTGGGTGACGCCTGGCCGGCCGGCAGCGAGCTGAGCGGTAATTACGTCGAGCTAGGCGAGCAGATCCTCAGCTTGGTGGCCATCGAGGCTTGAATAAGCACTTGCTCTTGTAGCCTGCGGTTGAGCGAAGCGATACCCAGAGTGAACTCACAGACGGCGCGTTCTCAACACAGCTCCCGGGTATCGCTTCGCTCAACGCCGGGCTACCTGAACGGATCCCTGCATACGCGAGGAAACGCCAACAGCGCCGCGGGCAAATCCGATAAACTCGGCACATTGCCGTCCGGAGTGCCCCATGCGCGAAGAATTGAATCAAGGCCTGCTCGACTTTCTCAACGCCTCCCCTACACCGTTTCATGCCACCAGCAGCCTGGCCATGCGCCTCGAAGCTGCTGGTTACCGCCAGCTCGACGAGCGCGCGCCCTGGTACACCGAAGCCGGTGGCCGCTATTACGTGACCCGCAACGATTCCTCGATCATCGCCTTCAAGCTCGGTATTCGCTCGCCCGTCGAAGGCGGCGTGCGCCTGGTCGGCGCCCATACCGACAGCCCCTGCCTGCGCGTCAAGCCCAACCCGGAGCTGGAGCGTCAGGGTTACTTCCAGCTCGGCGTCGAGGTTTACGGCGGCGCGCTGCTGGCCCCCTGGTTCGACCGCGACCTGTCGCTGGCCGGCCGCGTCACCTACCGCCGCGACGGCAAGGTGGAAAGCGCGCTGATCGACTTCTACCAGCCGATTGCCGTGATCCCCAGCCTGGCCATCCACCTTAACCGCGAGGCCAATCAGGGCTGGGCGATCAATGCGCAGAACGAACTGCCGCCGATCCTCGCCCAACTGGCCGGTGCCGAGGGTGCCGACTTCCGTGCCCTGCTCAGCGAGCAGTTGGCCATGGAGCACGATTTCAACGCCGATGCGGTGCTCGACTACGAGCTGAGTTTCTACGACACCCAGAGCGCCGCCGTGGTGGGCCTGAACCAGGACTTCATCGCCAGTGCGCGCCTGGACAACCTGTTGTCCTGCTACGCCGGCCTGCAAGCGCTGCTCGACGCCGGTGACGAGGAAACCTGCGTGCTGGTGTGCACCGACCACGAAGAGGTCGGCTCCAGCTCGGCGTGCGGTGCCGATGGCCCGATGCTCGAACAGGTGCTGCGCCGCGTATTGCCCCAGGGCGATGATTTCGTACGCACCCTGCAGCGTTCGCTGCTGGTTTCGGCCGACAATGCCCACGGCGTGCATCCCAACTACGAAGCCAAGCACGACGGCAACCACGGGCCCAAGCTCAACGCCGGCCCGGTGATCAAGATCAACAGCAACCAGCGCTACGCCACCAACAGCGAAACCGCTGGTTTCTTCCGCCACCTGTGCCTGGAAAACGAAGTACCGGTACAGAGCTTCGTGACCCGCAGCGACATGGGTTGCGGCTCGACCATCGGCCCGATCACCGCCAGTCAGTTGGGCGTGCGTACCGTCGACATCGGCCTGCCGACCTTCGCCATGCACTCGATTCGCGAGCTGGCCGGCAGTCAGGATCTGGCACATCTGGTGAAAGTGCTGGGCGCCTTCTACAACAGCCATGACCTGCCCTGAGGCGACCATGATCGAACATATCCGCAATAGCCTGCTCGAAGCCCAGCGCGCCCTCGACGCCTTCATTGGCAACGAGCAGACGCTGGCCAACATCGAGCACGCCGCCAACCTTCTGGTGAGCAGCTTCGAGACCAAGGGCAAGGTGTTCTCCTGCGGCAACGGCGGCTCGATGTGCGACGCCATGCATTTCGCCGAAGAGCTGACTGGGCGTTACCGCAAGAACCGCCCGGGCATCGCGGCGGTGTCGATCAGCGACGCCAGCCACATCAGTTGCGTGGCCAACGATTTCGGCTACGACCACATCTTCTCGCGCTACGTGGAATCCCACGGCCGCGAAGGCGATGTGCTGCTGGCCATCAGCACCAGCGGCAAGAGCCCCAACGTGGTCAAGGCCGCCGAGGTGGCGAAGGCCCTGGGCATCAAGGTCATCGCCCTGACCGGCAAGCCCGGCTCGCTGCTGGAGAGCCTGGCCGATGTGTGCATCTGTGCGCCGGGCGGCGATTTCGCCGATCGCACCCAGGAGCTGCACATCAAGGTCATCCACATCCTCATCGAACTGGTCGAGCGCCGTCTCAGCCCGGAAAACTACGCCTGAGCCCCGGGCAGCGTCAGCCGACGCCGCCCCGGAACTCACCCGCGTGTTGGAGAATTCGCGCGTGATCCGCCTCAACGCCCTGCTGCGCCACCTGCTGTTGCTCACCCTGGTCATGTTCGCCTGCGCCTCTGCCCAGGCGGCTGGCATCCCGACGCTGTTCGGCAGCACTGGCGAAGCCAGCACCCAGCCCCAGGCGGATCAGCCGCTGGATCGCTCGCTCGACGAAGTGATCCAGTCGCTGGAGAACGACAAGCAACGCGCGCAGTTGCTCAACGACCTGAAAACCCTGCGCGACACCACCCAGAAAGCCCATCTCGAGAGCCACGACGGCGTGCTGGGGCTGATCGGCAGCACGCTGAGCGGTATCGAAAGCCAGTTCTCCGGCGAACACAGCCCCCTGGCGCGCTGGCAGCTGGAGCTGTCGCGCAGCCGCAGCGAGCTGGCGGCGCTGCTGCCCGAGGCCGGCGAACGCTTTGCGCTGGTCAGCAACTTCGCGCTGATCATCGGTATCTGGAGCCTGCTGGCCTTCGGGCTGCGGGCGCTCAGCCACCAGGTGCGCCTGCGCTTCGGCCTCGCCGAGGACCTGCCGCAGAACCCGCGCCCGACCGACCTGCTACGCTTCGCCCTGCGCAAGCTCGGCCCCTGGTTCGCTGCCCTGCTGATCACCGGCTACCTGAGCTACGTGCTGCCCGCCTCCCTGGGCCGCGATCTGGCCATGGTGCTGGCCTACGCACTGGTGGTGGGCACCTGCTTCTCCGCCATCTGCGTGATCGCCTTTTCGCTGCTCGACGGCCCGCACCGGCGCACCGCGCTGAACATCCTGCGCCGCCGCGCCTTTCGCCCGCTGTGGCTGATCGGCAGCTTCGCCGCCTTTGGCGAGGCGTTCAACGATCCGCGTCTGGTCGCCAGCCTCGGCGCCAACCTGGCGCACACCACGGCCACCCTGGCCAACGTGCTGGCGGCGTTGTGCACCGGCCTGTTCATCCTGCGCTTCCGTCGCCCGATCGCCCATCTGATCCGCAACCAGCCGCTGGCACGGCGTCTGCGCCAGCGCGGCATCAGCGAGACCGTGGAGCTGCTCGGCAGCTTCTGGTACCTGCCGGCCCTGGCCCTGGTGGCGATTTCCCTGTCGGCGACCTTCGTGTCGGCCGGCGACACCAGCACCGCGTTCCGCCAGTCGCTGGTCTGTACCGTGCTGCTGGTCACCTGCATGGTGGTCAACGGGCTGATCAGGCGGCGCCTGTTCAAGAGCCGTTCGCGGCATCGCCGGCATGCCGCGTATTTCGAGCGTTTCCAGAACTTCTTCCACACCATGCTGAGCCTGGCCGTGTGGCTGCTGTTCATCGAGCTGGGCCTGCGTGTATGGGGGCTGTCGCTGATCCGCTTCGCCGAGGGCGACGGGCACGAGATCAGCCTCAAGCTGGTCGGCCTGGCCGCCACCCTGGCCTGCGGCTGGCTGGTATGGATTCTCGCCGACACAGCGGTGCATCACGCCCTCACCCGCTCGCGCAAGGGCCAGACCAACGCCCGCGCGCAGACCATGATGCCGCTGATCCGCAACGTGCTGTTCGTCAGCATCTTCATCATTGCGGCCATCGTCGCCCTGGCCAACATGGGCATGAACGTCACCCCGCTGCTGGCTGGCGCCGGGGTGATCGGCCTGGCCATCGGCTTTGGCGCACAATCGCTGGTGGCGGACCTGATCACCGGTCTGTTCATCATCATCGAGGATTCCCTGGCCATCGACGACTACGTCGATGTCGGCGGCCACCTCGGCACCGTCGAAGGCCTGACCATCCGCACCGTGCGCCTGCGCGATATCGACGGCATCGTGCACACCATCCCGTTCAGCGAGATCAAGAGCATCAAGAACTACTCGCGCGAGTTCGGCTATGCCATCTTTCGCGTCGCCATTCCCCACGACATGAACATCAACGATGCCATCAAGCTGTTGCGCGAAGTCGCCACCGAGTTGCGCAGCGACGTGCTGATGCGCCGCCATATCTGGTCGCCCCTGGAGATCCAGGGTGTGGAAAGCTTCGACTCCGGCAATGCGGTGCTGCGTGCCCGTTTCAAGACCGCACCGATTCGCCAATGGGAGGTTTCACGCGCCTTCAACCTCGCGCTCAAGCGCCACCTGGACGAATCCGGCCTTAGCCTGGCGACCCCGCGCCTGACCATCCAGATGATGGCGCTCAGCCCGAACAAGACGGACGAGCAATAACCGGAACCACCGCACATCCACACCGGGCGCCCTGTCATGGTGCGCCCGACGACCTGCACTTTCCGTTACCATGCGGCGACGTTCACCAACCGATAGGGACATCTCATGGATATCTCCACCCTTATCATCATCGCCGTACTGGTCGTGGTGGTTTTCTACGTCATCAGCGTCTACAACCGCCTGGTCAGCCTGCGCAACCGCTACCAGAACGGCTTCGCGCAGATCGAGGTGCAGCTCAAGCGCCGCTATGACCTGATCCCCAACCTGGTGGAAACCGCCAAGGCCTACCTCGCCCACGAGCGCGAAACCCTCGAGGCCGTGGTGGCCGCGCGCAACGGCGCGGTCGAGGGTCTCAAGCAGGCCTCGCAAAACCCGGGCGATGCCCAGAGCATGAACCTCCTGGCCAACGCCGAGGGCGTGCTGAAAAACGCCATGGGCCGCCTCAACGTGACCGTCGAGGCCTACCCGGACCTCAAGGCCTCGCAGAACATGCAGCAGCTCAGCGAAGAACTTTCCAGCACCGAGAACAAGGTGGCCTTCGCCCGCCAGGCCTACAACGATGCGGTCACCGCCTACAACGCCTACCGCCAGAGCTTCCCGCCGGTGGTGCTGGCGGGCGCCTTCGGCCATGGCAACGATGCGGCCCTGCTGGAGTTCGCCGACAGCGCGGCCATTCAGGACGCACCCAAAGTCGCCTTCTGAGCACAGGGCTAGCGGATGGATTTCTTCGAACAGCAGGATCGCGCCCGGCGCAACAGCTCGCGCCTGGTGATACTGCTGGTATTGGCGGTGATAACCCTGGTGGTCAGCACCACGCTGGTGATCGCCGTCGCCTGGCAGGTCTACCAATACGGTAATTACAGCCTCGAGGCACTGAGCAAGGAGTTGCTGCTCAGCGTGGCCGCGGTGGTCGTCGGCGTTGTGGTTCTCGGATGGGCGTTCAAGGCCTCGCAACTGCGCGCTGGCGGCAAGGTAGTCGCCGAGCGCCTCGGCGGGCGCCTGCTCAATCTCAAGCCCGAGGGCCTGCACGAGCAGCGTGTGCTCAACGTGGTCGAGGAGATGGCGCTGGCCGCCGGCGTGCCGGTGCCGCCCGTGTACCTGCTCGAAGAGCCGGGCATCAACGCCTTCGCCGCCGGGCTGCGCCCGGAGAATGCGGTGATCGGCGTGACCCGTGGCGCCATCGAGCGGCTCAACCGCGATGAATTGCAGGGCGTGATCGCCCACGAATTCAGCCATATCCTGCATGGCGACATGCGCCTCAATACCCGCCTGGTGGCGGTACTGCACGGCATCCTGCTGCTCGGCCTGATCGGCGAGTTGCTGATGCGCGGCGTGGGCCACAGCGGCGCGGCGCGCTCGTCCAGTCGTTCCGACGACAAGGGCCGTGGTAATGCCGTCGCGCTGGTCATGGTAGTCGGCCTTGCGCTGCTGGTGATCGGCTACGCCGGCACCTTTTTCGGCAACCTGATCAAGGCTGCCGTCAGCCGCCAGCGCGAGTTCCTCGCCGACGCCTCGGCCGTACAGTACACCCGCAACCCCAACGGCATCGCTGGAGCACTGAAGAAGCTCGGCCGCGGTTCGCGTCTGGAAGCCAGCCACGCCGCCGAGTACAGCCATATGTACTTCGGCCAGGGCCTGGCGCTGAGCCGCATGATGGCTACTCACCCGCCGCTGGAAGAACGCATCCGCCGCATCGACCCGAACTGGAAAGGCGTAGTGCTCGGCGACGAGGTATTCGAGGCCCCGGCGCCATCTGCCGCGCCGCAGCAGGCGGTGACCTCAGGCTTCAGTGCCGCCGCGGCGACTGCCGCCATCGCCAGCATCGGCGAGCCACAACCGCTGCACCTGGAAGAAGCCCGCGAGAGCCTGGCACAGATCGACGTGCGCCTGCGCAACGCCGCTCACGATCCCCATGGCGCCCTGACGATTCTCTATGGCCTGCTGCTGGGCCCCGACGACGCCACCCGCCAGCAACGCATGAACTGGATGCAGGCCAACCTGCCGCCTTTGCTCGCCGACCGTTTGCTGGAGCTGGCCGACCCGCTGCAACGGTTGCCCACCGGGCGTCGTCTGCCGCTGCTGGAGCTGGCCATTCCCGCGCTAAAGCAACTCGAGCCCCAGGATTTCGTCAGCCTCAAGCGCGATATCGGCACCCTGCTGATCAGCACCGGGCAACTGGGCTTGATGGAATGGGCGCTGCTGCGCATCGTCGAACGTAACCTGGGCATGCAACGTCCCGTGCAAGGTCGCCTGCCACTGGCGGCGCTGGGCAATGAAAGCTGCGTGCTGCTGGCCGCCCTGGCGCGGGCCGGCAATACCGGCGAACTGGCGGCCAGTGAAGCGTTCCAGGCCGCCTGGAGCACCCTGCCGTTCACCGCCCGTGTATTTGCCGAGCAGCGCCGCGCCGGAATCAGCGAACTGAACGACGCACTCAACCGCCTCAACCAGATGCGCCCGCTGCAGAAGCCGCAATTGCTCAAGGCCATGGCCCGCTGCATCGAGCATGACGGGCGTATCAGTGCGGGCGAGGCCGAATTGATGCGCGCCGTCGCCGATACCCTGGATTGCCCGATGCCACCGCTGTTGAGTGATCATCAGGTCTAAGAGCCTGTTCATGATCTTACAGCCCAGGCTCGCCGTTTCTGGCAGCCAAGTGGGGCGGCCATCGGCGCAGTACCTGTGGGAGCGAGCCATGCCCGCGATTTTTCGCGCGCATGGCGCGCTCCCACAGTGGATCAGCGAACGACCGCTTCTGCCTTGTAGTGGCCGCTTCAGGCGCCAAGAGATCGTGAACAGGTTCTAAGGAATAGCTAACGTAGGAGCCGCCGGCACGCCTAGTGTATGCCGACGATGTCGCACCCATGGCGCGCGCCCACGGGACCGGGCGGATATCCACGCCAGCCACCCAGACCACGAAATCAAACCCGCTCAGAGTCCCGAACGCCCCGCCGAGCCGAAGACCTGCGTCCAGTAGATGGTCGCCTGGCTTTGCGGGTTGCTGGCGTAGGCAGCGCCCATTTCATGGAAGTCCGGGTTCATCACGTTGTAGCAATGCGAGGGGCTGGCCAGCCAGCCCTCGACCACCTGCTGGGCGCGGCCCTGGCCGGCGGCGATGTTCTCGCCGATCAGCGTCCAGGTGTAGCCGGCTGCGGTGGCGCGGGCGCCGACCAGGCTACGGTCGCTGCCCTGGTGGCTGAACAGGCTATTCATCGCCATATCGCGGCTGTGGACCAGGGCAGCCTGGCCCAGAGCATCGTTCCAGTTCAGCGGTTCGGTCGCGTCGAATGGCTGGTCGCCACATTGACGGGCCGTGCCACGAGCCTGATTGACCGCCTCGAGAATCGCCTTACCCTCTTCTTGCCAATCCCCCAGGCGCGCCGGCAGCAATGCACGGCCGAGCACCACCTGCCAGCTGTTGCCCTCGTGCAGCACGCCGATGTCGGCGAACTGGGCATCCTGCAGCTGCTTGCAATACGACTGCTGCAACATGGCCATGGCCGCTTCCGGGGTGTCCGGGCCGGTGACGCGGATCAGTTGCACGGCCGCAGCCTGATAGCCTGCCTGCTGCAAGGCCTGCTGAAGTTGGTCGGAAGAATTGACCTTCTGCCCGGCCAGGCGCCGATCAGGCGCCAGCGGGCCGGCTGCCGGGCTGGGTTGCCCGCCACAGCCCTGCCCGGCCTCGCGGTAGCTGTTGATCAGTTTGGCCAATTGCGCGGCTTCATCGCCCCTCGCAGTACCTGCGGCACTCGCGCAAAGCAGCAGCGCCGTAACGATCTGCCGAACCCGCTTGGGTGAGTCACTCATCCGTGCTTCCTCTCAAATCCGCTCTGCCAATCTGATGATGGACAACCGCTCTGGCCAAATGCTTCAGTCAATCGCCCCATCGGCTGAAACCGCGTTAAACTCGGGCCCATGATTGTGACCGAAACCGCGTATTCGCTCGACCCCACTTCGCTGCTCGATAGCCTCGCTGGCACCGATAAATTGCTGATCATCCAGGATCTGGATGGCGTATGCATGGACCTGGTGCGCGATCCACTCACTCGTACGCTGGATGCTGCCTACCTGCAGGCGGCCCGCGAACTGGATGGCCACTTCCAGGTACTGACCAACGGCGAGCACATCGGCAGCCGCGGCGTGAACGCCCTGGTCGAGCGCGCCATCGGCAGCACGCGCCGCTGTCAGGAGCAGGGCCTGTACCTGCCCGGCCTGGCCGCCGGCGGTGTGCAGTTGCAGGATCGCCACGGGCGCATCGCCCATACAGGCGTCAGCGCCGAGGAACTGGCATTTCTCGGCGCAGCGCCCGCGTGGTTGAACGAATCGCTGAAGACACTGCTGCGGCAGGCGCCCTATCACCTGGCGGATCACGATATCGAGCGCCTACTGGCCAGCAGCGTGCTCGACAACCCGGTGTCGCCCACGCTCAATCTCAACGCCTTCCATCATCACTGGCGTGACCAGCCGGCGCTGTATGCACGCATCCAGGTCGACGGCGCCGGGCTCCTCGAGCAGCTGCTCGACAGGGCCGCTGCACAGGGCCTGGCGCAGTCGTTCTTCGTCCATTACGCGCCCAATCTCGGCCGTGATGCCGAGGGCCAGGAGCGCCTGCGCCCGGCGCAAGGCACCGCGGCGGGCACCACCGACCTGCAACTGATGCTGCGCGGCGCCGTCAAGGAAGCCGGCGTGCTGGTGATCCTCAACCGTCATTACGGGCAGCGTACCGGTACGTTCCCCTTGGGCGAAGACTTCAACGTGCGCCAGGCGCCAGCCAGCCTCGACGCGCTGCTGCAACTGGCCGTCCAACGCTTCGACCCGCACGACATGCCGCGCCTGGTCGGCGTTGGCGACACCCTGACCAGTTCGCCCGCCACAACCGATGCTGGCAGCGGCACCTGGCTGCGCGGCGGCAGCGACCGCGGCTTTCTCACCCTGGTGCAGGAACTGGGCAAGGCGTTCGCACAGGACAACCGCGTGCTCTACGTCGACAGCAGCCAGGGTGAAGTGCAGCGCCCCGGCGTGAATGCCGCGTACCTGCGTGATCACCCGCGGGATCCCTGGCCGGCGCTCGACGGCATCACCGATGCCAGGGATCCGCTGCGCCTGAATACCATCTTCGCCGGCGGGCCGCGCCAGTATCTGGCCTTCTTCCGCGACCTGGCCAAAGCGCGTCAGCGAGGCTGACTCACCGCCCCAGCGAACCTTTCCCGCGGCTCCACGTCCGAATCTCTGCGCTTTCGCCTTACTCGCTCGCGGAGAACTCCACGTGATGCATTCCGTTACCCGTGGTTATCGCTACCTGCTCAAGACCTTCGGCTATGTCGGCTGGTCACTGTTCTGGCTGCTGATCTGGGACGTCATCGTCACGGTCGACTACATGCTGTTTCTCGACCGCCGCATCAACCTGCCCTCCATGCCGCTGACACTGCTCGGCTCGGCCCTGGTGGTGCTGATCAGCTTTCGCAACAGCAGCGCCTACAACCGCTGGTGGGAAGCCCGCACCATCTGGGGCGCGCTGATCAACAGCTCGCGCAGTTTCGCCCGCCAGGCGCTGACCCTGATCGACGACCATGAAGGCAGCAACCCTGTGAAAGTGGTGCTGCTGCGCCGCCATGTCGCCTACATCCGAAGCCTGTCCGCCAGCCTGCGCAACCAGCCCTGCGACGACGAGGTGCGCGCTTTCGTTTCCGCCGAGGAGTTCGAACGCCGCGGCACCACCAACAATTTTCCCAACGACATTCTCAACGGCTCGGCGGCCATGCTGGCCAGCGAATACAAGGCGGGCCGACTGGACAGTATCCGTCTGACCCGTCTTGAATCGACGCTGGTCGACGTATCCAACTGCCAAGGCGGCCTGGAGCGGATCGCCAACACGCCACTGCCCTACCCCTACGTGTACTTCCCGCGGCTGTTCATCACCCTGTTCTGCGTGATCGTGCCAATCGGCCTGGTCGAGACCCTGGAGTGGTACACACCGCTGGCCTCGACGGTAGTCGGTTTCATGCTGCTGGCGATCGAACGGGTGGGCAGCGACCTGCAGAGCCCTTTCCAGGTCAGCGAGCACCAGATCCAGATGGACGCCCTGTGCGAGACCATCGAAAAGAACCTCGAGTCGATGCAACGTGACGCTCAGCGCGAGCGCGACGGGCGTCTCTGCGAAGACTGACCGGAGGGTCATTTTTCGGCGTGCCAGACGCTTTGCAGCGGGCCCGAGGAATTTTTGTAGTGTTTAAAATAAATAACTACAAAACTGTTGACGGCCCCTTTTCGGTTTTGCATGATGGGCTCGCCTCCCCTGACGGGAGCCCTGACAAGGGCACTTGGGCGAGCTCGGTAATACCAGCCGAGCGTTCCACGATATGTACTGCCCACAAGGCAGATTGATGAAGTCGAGCGTCCCGTGCGGACGAGAGCGTTAGCGAGACATTGTCATGATGCCTGCGGGATCCTGCGGATCACCTGCATCCGATCCTGTCTTCGCAGCCTTCTCCCCCACCTCCTCGACCTCGGTTAGCCGCCGCTGCGTAGCGATACCCACGCATCACTACACGGCTGTCGGCAGCACTCAAACGCCACGGGCAATGACGGCCGCACTGCAGCGGTCGCCCTAGACAGATCAGAGAATGAAGGGGTAACACCATGAACCTGAATCAGCAACCGACCATCGACGACCTCGCCCAGCTGTTCTCCCAGCACAAGGACAGCCTGCACAACCACATCCTGTGGGTATGCGAATCGGGTGAAGTCCGCATCGACCGCCTGCCTGCCGACAAGCCGGAGCAGGAGTTCGTGAGCGAACGGCCGAACATGCGCACCCGCCTGCGCACCTACCGCCGCGGCCAGGGCTATGTAGGCCGCCGCGCCGCCGCCGACCGCGACTTCATCGGTAACGTGCTGCGCACCCTGCAACACGACTGGGCCCGCCCCCGTGCCCAGAAGCAGGAACTGCTCGACACCTACTGCTGAGCACCTCATCCGGTGGGCCGCGACGGCCCACCTTCCAAGGCTCGTGACACGCCACATTCTGGAAATACGCGGTACAATCTCTCGCGCTCCTGGAGGAGCCGTTCGCCTGAAGAACGCCTAGCAACCACACTGCCCCGGCAGTGCCTGCGAGACCCCGGAATGGACAATCTTTATCAACCCCCCAGCGCCGATCTGCTGCAGCAAGCGAACGCCGACGGCTCCTTCTTCGTCACCTCCACCCGCAAGCTGTATCTCGTGTACCTCTTCACATTCGGCTTCTACTCGATCTACTGGGCCTACAAGCACTGGGATCGCCAGCGGGCCGGCATGCTGCCGAAGAAGATCAGCCCGGCCGCGCGCTCGATCTTTCATATCTTCTTCATCCACTCACTGTGCCGGCTGATTCAGGGCCAGCTGCAGGCCAAGGGCCTCGGCGCGTGGAAATACAGCGCCGTCGCCTGGGCGTACATCACTCTGGTATTTGTCAGCAACGGCCTTTCGCGCGGCGAAAGCCTCGGCAACCCGCTGCTGGAGATTCTCGTGCTGGTCGCGACAACCCTGGTGACCGCCTGGCCGCTGGCAACCATCCAGCAGCAGGCCAACCTGGCCAGCGGCGACCCGGCAGGCAAGCAGAACAGCCGTCTCAGCTTGGCCAACTGGCTGTGCATGCTGCCCGGGGTACTGCTTTGGCTGTTTGTCGTCATTGTGATGTTCCTACCCGAGTGACATGCAAAAAGCCCCGGTCGATGCCGTAATGCTTTTCACTTAGGCTGTAGAGCGAGATGCTTCGTCGCTTGTATTGGCCTTGAACCCAGAAAAAACGTCGCCTCCCCGTTTCGCAAAAGCGGCGTTTCTATTTAAAGGAACAGCATTACAGCCTATGCCGGGGCTTTTTTCGTTCCGAGGGCTGCGTTACTTGCGCCTATCGTCCGGCCCGTCGTTCAGATCCATCTCGCTCGCCACCGGCGGCGGCGTTTAGCTTGGGGCTGGCTCTGCCTCGGCTTGCGGCTGCACCTGAGGCTCGACAGACGCCGGCTGCTGCTTCTTGCCGGTCACGCGCCGCCAGACCCAACCGATCAGCAGAACGGGCAGGAACCACAGCTTTTTCAATAGCACCAGCGCCGCGGCGAACAAGCCGACCTTGGCCGCCGCCTTGCCGGCGATCAGCGCGCCCAAACCGTAAGCCGCCACTTCGTCTAGGTCCGGGTTGAAATCGGCGTAGCGGTTGCCCTCGTTGAAGTCGGTCATGGCCAACACGGCCGGCACGTTTTCCTCGATCTGCGGCAACTGGTGCATGCCGGCGATGAAGTTCAGCACCAGCACGCCCTTACGGCCCAACACGCGGATGTTGTAGTTGAGGATGTGCTCGTCGCTGTCGCCGAATTTCACTTCCTTGGCCCAGTGCAGTTTCTTGCCAGCGGCGTCGTAGTGCGGTGCAGACGCCCAGCCAACGATGACGATGGGCTCGTAGCCGTTCTCGGTGCGCCACTCGTTGTCGGCATTGGCGCCGTCCTGCAGGTCCTTGAGCATATCGTTGTAATCGATATCGGCGGCATCCTCGTCGGACACGTAGCCGCTCTGCTCGTACTCGACGGTCACCGCCCAGGACTCGTCGGCCAGCGGCGAAACGCCTTTGGGCAGGATCATGCCCAGGGGCAGCTTGTCATCCGGTGGGTTGCCCCAGGCTTCGACGAGCACACGCTCGGCGTCGGCGCCATCGAGAAACACCATGTTGTCCGGCAGGTTGAGGGTCGCCAGGTTGCTGCCGATCACTACCTTGCCGGAGCGGAAGTGGAGGCTGTCGAGGAACTGCTCCTCGCTGAGGTACTGGCCTTCGGCCTCTTGGGTGGCCGTGGCTTGCTGCTCGCCCTCGGCCGGCGCCTGGTCCGCCCAGCTCAGCGGGACGGCGGTGGCCAGCAGGCTGGCCAGTAACAACTCCTTGTAGAACATCTGCAACTCCATGAGATCGGCTGAATTTCGAGCGCCAGCCTACCATTCATTGCGGAATCATTTGGTAACGTTCAGTCATTTTTGGATACATCTCACATTCAGGCACCCTGTCGATCAGCTTCTGACCGTCAGTTTCACCAGGCGCAGCACCACGGGCCGAACGCCCATCACACAGACGAAGGCCACCGGCATGGCCAGTCGATAGGCCGCCAGCGCAGCCGCCAGGTAACCCTCGGCGAAACCGCGGTTGGCAGCGGTGATGACCAGGCACATCAGGAACGCCATGATGCTGGACATGAAAAAAGCGAAGGCGACTGGCGATAACTTCGCCGGCAGCTTCCAGGTCGCGCGGGTTACGTTCAGCGTCGAATCGGGCATTTGTAGACTCCTTTGGACGGTTGATCGATGTGGCCAGCGGCCAAACGCGGCCATTATCTGCAGCAACCGTTGCCCGGACTAGCGCGCCGCAGTTAAGGTCAGTGCCAAGCAAACCTTATCAATCAAGCAACCAGAAGAAAGCTTGGCTATGGACACCCTGCGTGGCATCGAGAGTTTCGTGAAGGCGGTGGAAAGCGGCAGCATCGCCTCGGGCGCACGCCTGCTGGGCATCAGTGCGGCAGCCGCGAGCCAGAACATCGCCCGGTTGGAAGCGTCCCTGGGTGTTCGCCTGCTCACCCGTACCACGCGCAGCCTGGCCCTGACCGAAAGCGGCGAGCTGTACTTCAGCCAGGTGCGCAACGTGCTGCGTGATCTCGAACTGGCGCGTAGCAACGCCACCCTGCAGCACGACCATCCCCAGGGGCGCCTGCGCATCGCCTCCAGCGCCGCCTTCGGGCGCTATGTGCTGGCACCGATGCTGCCGGCCTTCAGCGCCCTTTATCCGCGTATCGCCTGCGAGCTCAGCACCACCGACCGCAGCGTCAACCACATCCAGGAGTCGGTGGACGTCAGCATCCGCATCCCCCAGCAGCTGGAGGACGGCCTGGTGGCGCGACACATCGCCAGCGTGCCGTCGATCTATTGCGCCTCGCCGGCTTACCTGCAAAGAGCCGGCATGCCAGACACGCCCGAAGCCCTGCGCGAGCATGATTGCCTGGCCTTCAAGGTCGCCGTGGATGGCCGCCTGATGCCCTGGCGCTTCGTGCGCGACGGCGTGCGTTTCGAGGCGCCGATCCGCGTCGCGCTGGTCAGTGACGATATCGACGTGCTGGCCCGCGCGGCGGTCAATGGAGGCGGCATCACCCGCCTGGCCGCCTTCGTCGCCGAACCGCTGTTGGCGAGCGGGCAATTGCAGCAGCTCTTCACCCCCTCGCAGAGTGGCGGTGACCAAGCGCTTATCGAACCGCTCGACTATTACCTGTGCGTGCGCGACCGCTTCGAGCTGACACCCAAGGTGCGCGCCTTCGTCGAGCATGTCGTCGCCAACCTGCGCGACGACTGGCGCCCTTGAGGCGAGCCCGCGACCCGCGGCGTGGGGCGCTCAAGCAAATTTGACTCGCAGGGTGAATCCGGTAGGCTCGGCAGCTCATTTGAACGGAGTGTTTCCCCATGGCCAAAGCCACTGCCCGCCACATCCTGGTTGCCACCGAAGAGAAGTGCAACGAACTGAAAGCTGCCATCGAAGGCGGTGCCGATTTCGCCCAGGTCGCCAAAGACAACTCCAGCTGCCCATCCAGCCGTGACGGCGGCAACCTCGGCTCCTTCGGCCCGGGCCAGATGGTCAAGGAATTCGACACCGTGGTATTCAGCGCCCCGGTCAACGTGGTGCAGGGTCCGGTGAAGACCCAGTTCGGCTACCACCTGCTCGAAGTGACCAGCCGCCAGGACTGATTCACGCCTCGCCTGGCGCCGCCCTGGTGCCAGGCGTTCCCCGCACCCCTGCCACACCTGCGCCCTACCTGACTGTCGAAAAGCCCGGAACCGCCACCCTCTCGCACCACTCTATCGTTGCGGTAGTCAGCGTGGGCGAGGCCATCACATGAACCGGTTCTTCCAGGCCCTTGGCCTGCGCATTGGCGACTCGGCCAAGCAAATCCGCATGCCCAGTCAGAAAGCCCTGGGCAAATGCACCTGCGGCCAGCCCATCTTCTTTCGTAACAGCCAGTGCCTGGCCTGCCAGTCGCCCCTGGGCTACGAGCCCGAACGTGGCCAGGTGGTGACCCTGACGCCCGGCGAGGATGCCGGGAGCTGGCGCATCGACGGCGACTCGCGTCGCTACCGACGCTGCGCCAATCTGCATGCCGCTGCCGGCTGCAACTGGCTGCTGCCGCACGCCAGCGAATCGGCACTGTGCATTGCCTGCCAGCTCAACCGCACCATTCCCGACCTGTCGGTACCCGGCAATGAACAACGCTGGGCGCGCCTGGAAATGGCCAAGCGTCGCCTGGTTGCGCAACTGTTGAACCTTGGTCTGCCGCTGCTCAGCAAGTACGAGGACGAAGAGCGCGGCCTGGCCTTCGATTTCCTCGGCCCGGATCTCAGCGGCCAACCGCCGGTGACCGGACATGCCAGTGGCCTGATCACCCTGAACATCGCCGAAGCCGACGATGACGTGCGCGAGCAGACGCGCATCCAGTTGCACGAGCCCTATCGCACTCTGCTCGGCCACTTCCGCCATGAGGTCGGCCACTATTACTGGGATCGGCTGATCGCCGGCAGCGCGTGGCTGGACGACTACCGCCGGCTGTTCGGTGACGAGCGCGCCGACTACGGTGCCGCCCTGCAACGTCATTATGAACAGGGCGCACCGGCCGACTGGCAGGCCTCCTTCGTCAGCGCCTACGCCACCATGCACCCCTGGGAAGACTGGGCCGAAACCTGGGCCCATTACCTGCACATGATGGACACCCTGGACACTGCCCTGAGCTTCGGCATGCGCGCAGGCGACGTGGAGCTGGAGTTCCGGCCCTACACTCGGGCCGCGTTATACGACCCCGGCGATCCCCAGGCCGAGGAGTTCCTGCAGTTCATCAATGCCTGGATCGAACTGGCCGCTATGCTCAACGAGCTGGCACGCAGCATGGGCCACAAGGATCTCTACCCGTTCGTGCTGTCGGCTGCGGTGGTCGGCAAGCTGCAGTTCATCCACCGGGTCGTCGAGGCGGCGTCGCCGATCCCTTGAGGCTGTCCACGCTCCAGCCAGACTGAAGGAGTTACGCCATGACTCAACTCGACCGACACGGCAGTTGCCTGTGTGGTGCGGTCAACCTGACCTTGCGCATCGCCAGCCGCAACATCAGCGCCTGCCACTGCGCGACCTGCCGCAAATGGGGCGGCGGCCCGCTGTTGGTGGCCGAAGGTGAGCTGGCGCAGCTCAGTGGCGAGCAGCAGGTGCGCATCCACGAGTCATCGGAGTGGGCCGAGCGTGGCTTCTGCGGCCAGTGCGGCAGCCATCTGTTCTATCGCCTGAAAAGCAACGGCCACCATGCCGTGCCGGTCGGCCTGCTCGACGATCAGGGCGACTGGCAGTTCGACAGCCAGATCTTCATCGAATCCAGGCCGGCCTATTACTGCTTCGCCAATCAGACCTGCGAGCTGACCGGCGAGCAGGTGTTCGCCGAGTTCAGCCAGGGCTGACTCAAGGCGCGTCCAGGGACGGCCCGACCAGCGCTGGCTTGCGAGGCAGCGGCGCCAGCCTCTACCCTGCGTATTCGCTGAATGAGCCCTCCTGCAATGACCCTCGCTGACCTGCTGTTGTTCGCCATTCCTGTCGTCTTTCTGACCGGCCTGTCCAAGGGCGGCTTCGGCGGCGCGCTGGGCGGTATCGCCGTGCCGCTGCTGGCATTGGCCACCTCGCCGATGCAGGCCGTCGCGGTGATGTTGCCGATCCTCTGCCTGGCCGATGTGGTAGGGCTCAAGGCCTACTGGGGCAAATGGGACACGGCCAACCTCAAGGTCATGCTGCCCGGCGCAGTGATCGGCATCGTCATCGGCTCGCTGACCTTCGAGCTGCTCAACGAAAACCTGATCGGCCTGTTGATCGGCGTCATCGCCATCTCCTTCGTGCTGCTGGGGCTGCTCAAGAACGACTCGGCACCTCGCCCGCTACAACCCCGTCGGGGGTTGGCGCTCTGTTCGGTGGCGGGTTTCACCAGCTTCGTGGCCCACGCCGGCGGCCCACCGGTGATGATGCACCTGCTGCCTCAGCAACTGGAAAAACTGCGCTACGTGGCCACCATCAACCTGTTCTTCCTGCTCACCAATGCCATGAAGCTGATTCCCTACACCTGGCTCGGCCAGTTCAGTCGAGAAAACCTGCTGCTCAGCCTGATGCTCGCGCCCATCGTGCCGCTCGGCGTCTGGACGGGCCTGTGGCTGCAGTCACGGATCAACCACACCTGGTTCTACCGCATCGCCCGCCTGGGCATGCTGCTGGCTGGGCTGCAGCTGATCTGGAAGAACATCTAAGATTCTGTTCGTAATCTTTAAGCCCAGGTTCGGCGACTTTGGCGGCTAAGTGGGGCGGGAGCGGCCGATCGGTCTCGTAGGAAGGACTGGTGATTATCTGTGGGAGCGGGCCATGCCCGCGAAAAATCACGGGCATGGACTGGGCGCCCCCGCCCGCTCCCACAGGTACTGCGCCGATGACCGCTCCCGCCGCCTAGCCGCCAGAATCAACAAACCTGGCCTGAAAGATCAGGAACAGGCCCCAAGCGAGATCGCACCTACAGCGCGAACAGCGTCCGATATTCGTCATGGGCATGCTGGTCGGTCATGCCGCTGATGAAATCCTGCACCAGCCGGCAACGGTGATAGAACTCCCAGGCGGCGCGGTCCGCTTCGGCGCACTCACGCACGGCCTGGCGATAGGCCTTGATCAGCTGGCCCGGCAAGCGGCGCACCAGCATCTGCAGGTAGGCCTCGCGACGGCAATTGCCCTCGGTCAGCTCGGCGAAGGTTTGGGCGTCCACCCGTAGCAAGGCGCCGTAGCTGTCCAACAGGCCCTGAATGATGCGATGGCCCTGCAACTGCAGGGTTTCCACCTCGCGGTGGCAGAACACCCGGGCCATGGCCACATCCTTGAAGGTCTGCACGATGGCGTGGGGCAGGCTGTCGTCCTCGATCAGCGCGCGATCCAGGGTTCCGGCATGCACCGCGTCGATATTGTCGATGAACTGTCGCGCCGCGTGCTGCACCAGCGGGTGGATCATGCTGACGCGCAACCTGACGAAGAATTCCCCGGCCTTATTGATCTCTTCCTGGTGATAGCGCTCGAGGGCTTGCTCGACCAGGCCCCGGAATGACTGCTTGGAGCCGGGAATCAGGATGTCCGGGGATTTCAGCTTCTCGAACGTGGACACCAGCAGCGGCGCCAGTTCGGTCACGGTGAGGATGCCCTTCTCCACCGAGTCCTCGATGTCGGCCAGGCAATAGGAGATGTCGTCGGCGGCCTCCATGATGTAGGCCACCGGATGACGAGTCCCTGGCGCCTGGCCCAGCGCCTGCTGCAGTTCGGCGACGAAACCTTCTTCGGACAGATAGAAGCCCGGCTTCTTGTTCAGGTAGGCACCGGCCATGCCCTTGCCGGGCCTGGGCTGGTAGGCCGGGCGCAGGTATTTGAGCAGGCCGGCGGTCTGGGTGTAGGTCAGACGCAGGCGCTGCAGGTTTACCACCAGCCGCACCGCCTGGGCGTTACCTTCGAAATTGCGCAGGTCGGCGCGCATGCGTGCCTGCAGATCAGGATTGGCCTGCTGCTGCGGCACGGCCACGGCGAACAGCCCATCCAGGGCCCGTTCGAACCACTCGCCAATGGCGAATTCACCAAAGTGCCCGAATGGCGGGTTGCCGATGTCGTGCATCAGGCAGGTCATTTCCACGAGGCTTTCCAGGGCGCCCTGCAAGCCGTCCAGACCATGGTCTGCAGCCCGCTCACCGAGCTGGGCGTACAGCGTGCGAACGATGAAGCGCCCGGCCTGCTGAACTTCCATGGAGTGGGTCAGGCGGCTGCGCACCGCCGCATTACGCTCCAGGGGAAACACCTGGGTGCGTTGCTGCAAACGGCGAATGGCCGCGGAATTGATGATCCGCCCACGATCGCTCTCGAAGGCGTAAAGCAGATCGACATCGCCGCCAGCCTGATCGCCGGGGCGCAATGCGCAGATTCGTTGTTTGAAGTTCACCAATGCTGGCATCGTCAGGCTCTCGATCAGGCACACAAGCCGCGAGCCTAACGCGCAGCGCCCGGTTTACCAAGCGCCCGACGCCGAGGACAATGTGCGCTTCGCTCCGCCAGACAGGAGGCAAGCATGAGCCGCACCGACTTCCATCAGCAACGTGCCGCCCAGGCCACCGCCGACGCCCAGCGTTTGCTTGATCGCCAGGCCAGCCTTGGCGCCGGCTGGCTGACCTGGGTAGCCAGTGAGCTCTATCAGCTCTCGCCGCCGGAATACGCGGCGATGGTCAGGCGCGAGCTGCAGCGCCTGAGTTCCGCCTGAGCAAACGGCTTACGCCAGCTTGTTCTCGTGCAGACGCACGTTGAGCTCGTCCACCACCGGCGCCCACTCGGCGTCTTCCAGCAGTTCGTCCTTGAGAAAGGTCGCCTGGGCCTGGTTCCAGAACGGCGCTTCGGAAACTTTCACGTCATCGGGCAGCGGATAGTGCTTGGCGATGAAGGCATCGATGCTGGCGGGGTCGGAAGGTAGTCCCAGTTGCTCGAACAGGGTACCGAGGTCTTTGTTGGGCAGTTCCATGGGCGCCTCCATCAGTTGCTGTGTGGTGTGTAGAGCCGCGCCAGCAAACGACAGTTCAACCTCTCGGCTGCGACGCAGCGCGCTATCCGGGATCGTTATCGGCTATGGTTGAGCCATCGACCACGCACCGGGGACGCCTCGTGATCACCTCGCAACGATGCAGCACCGCCCTTCTCCCAGCCGCCATCGCCCTGCTGCTCGGCGCCTGCGCCCAGGTGCCCACGCCGCCGGCCGACAAGCCCGAGCGCATCGGCCGCGCCCAGGACCTCTACGAGCTGCCGCCGGCCTATCAGGCGGGCACCTACCGCAACATGGACGAGCTGTTCTACACCCGCACCGTAGACCGCGGCCCGCAGGTTCGGCCGCTGCCCAAGGGCCGCGAAGTATCGGTGCAATACACGGCAGGCGACCAGCGCCTGGGCGTCGATGCGTTCATGCAACGCAATCAGGTCAGCGGGCTGCTGATTCTCAAGGACGGCAAGGTGGCGCTGGAGCGCTACGCCATGGGCAACGACGCCAGCACCCGCTGGACCTCCTTCAGCGTGGTCAAGTCGATATCCTCGACCCTGGTCGGCGCTGCGGTGCAGCAGGGCAAGATCGCCAGCGTGAACGACCCGGTCACCCGTTACCTGCCGCAACTCAAGGGTGGCGCCTACGACGGCGTCAGCGTCGAGCAGGTGCTGCAGATGAGCTCCGGCGTGGCCTGGGACGAAACCTACCGCGACCCGCAATCGGACCGGCGCCGCATGTTCGAATTGCAACTGGCCAACGACCCCGGCGCCCTGCTCAAGCAGATGTCCGCGCTGAAAAAGGCGCAGGCACCCGGCACCACCTTCAACTACAGCACGGGTGAATCGCACCTGCAGAGCGAACTGGTTCATGCGGCGACCGGCATGACCGCCAGCGATTATCTGTCCGAGCGCATCTGGGCGCGCCTGGGCATGGAACGCGACGCGTTCTGGCAGCTCGACAGCCGTGCTGGCCAGGAAATCGGCAGCAGCGGTCTGTCGGCGACGCTGCGTGATTACGGTCGCTTCGGCCAGTTCATCCTCCATGACGGCGTGATCGACGGCGAACGCATCCTGCCGGTCGGCTGGCTGCAGCGCGCCACCCGCGCGCCAGCGGGCTCACATCTGGAGCCCGGCAAGCTGTACGACGGCGAATACGCCCTTGGTTATGGCTACCAATGGTGGCTGTTCCCGGCCGGCAGCACGGCGCTGCCCAACCACGACGGCGGTGCCTTCGAGGCCCAGGGCATCTTCGGCCAATTCCTGTATATCAACCCCAGGGAGAAAGTAGTTGCGGTGGTGTGGAGCGCCTGGCCGAAGCCGGAAATGGATGAGCGGGAAATGGAAACTTACGCCTTTATCGGGGCGGCGGTCGAAGCGCTGCGTTGAACTCGATAGCATAGGCGCGCCGAACCAGAAGGCGACGCGCGGGTCGATACATCAGATTTGCCTGGGGAACTCCTATGATTGACTGCCGACATGGCGTTGGCTGCCTGCTGCTGAGCCTGATGCTCGCGGGCTGCGCCTCACCCACCACCTGCGACGAGCCGCTGAGCGGCGACAGCTGCCGCGATCGCCAGTTGCTCTATCAGAACGACATGCTGCAGGCCAAGATGCTGGTGATGTCCGGCGACATGGAAAGCCACGAGCTGGCCAATGCCCTGCTGCGCCGTGCGGCGAGCGACGACGAGCGCGGCGAGGTGGAGTTCTACCAGGCGATCCTGATGATCCGCGAGGGTCCGCAGACCGAGGATGTGCTGGCCAAGCTGGAGACCGCCGCCGAAAAGCAGCAACCCTACGCCGTGGCACTGCTCTACCGGATCTGGTCGCAGCCTTATCTGGTCGATGAAGCCGACCTCATCCGCGCCGAAGAGTACCGCGCCGACTATGCCGAGCTGGATGTCGCCAAAAGCGGCTACCCATCCTTCGAGAAAGCCCTGGAGCTAGTCGACGCGCTGATTCAGACGCCCTGAATCGCAAGCAAGGGGCCATGGACATGGAGCCCTGGCCCGCTCCTGCCGATCGGTCCGCAGCTGCCTTGCAGTACGCCAATATCGGGTGATCACACGCAAAATGTGATTTGCCGGGTGCCAGTACGGCGCCGAGGCATTAAAATCTGCCACCCTAATTCGTCGCCCAGCCCGTTCCGCTCACCTCAAGGCTGCGCCACGCCATCATCCGCACAGCCGAGAGAACACACATGGGCGCCCAGTGGAAAGCCAAACCTAAAGAAGCCGCCGCCAACGCCAGGGGCAAGATCTTCGGCCGCCTGGTCAAGGAGATCATGGTCGCCGCGCGCAATGGCGCCGACCCGGACATGAACCCCAAGCTGCGCCTGGCCATCCACCAGGCCAAGAAAGCCTCGATGCCCAAGGACACCCTCGATCGCGCCATCAAGAAAGGCGCCGGTCTGAGCGGCGAGACGGTAAACTTCGAGCGCACCACCTACGAGGGTTTCGCGCCCCATCAGGTGCCGCTGATCGTCGAGTGCCTGACCGACAACGTCAACCGCACCGTGGCCGAGATCCGCGTGCTGTTCCGCAAGGGCCAGCTGGGCGGCAGTGGCTCGGTAGCCTGGGATTTTGATCATGTCGGCCTGATCGAGGCCTCCAGCGACAGCGACGCCGACCCCGAACTGGCCGCCATCGAAGCCGGTGCTCAGGATTTCGACGAAGCCGATGAAGGCAACACGCTGTTCATCACCGAGCCGACCGACCTCGACCTGGTCAGCCGCGCCCTGCCCGAGCAAGGCTTCACCGTCAACTCGGCCAAGCTCGGCTATCGCCCGAAGAACCCGGTCGCCAGCCTGACGCCGGAGCAGCTCGAGGAAGTCGAGGCCTTCCTGGAGGCCATCGACAACCACGACGACGTGCAGAACGTTTACGTGGGTCTCGCCGGCTAACTGCCGGCGAAGGGCGAATTGCGGCAATCCATCACGGTATTGCCGCAATAACCCGGTATACTGGCCGGCTTCCTTCTGCGCCGATCACAGGCGCAGCGGAATACAGCCTTACAGGAGCTTCATCGTGCACAAGTCCCTCTTCATCGCCGGCTGCCTTATGCTCGGAGCTTGCAGCAGCGCCCCACACTCGTCCGCCCCGGACGTTCAGCACAGCATCGTACGCAGCAACCTGGAAGCGATCCATAACGCCCAGGTCGTGCCGCTGCCGCTGGGCCCGCAGAGCAGCGTGCCCCACGGTATCGCCGGCAATGCCAGCATGCAGTTCGGCAGTTCGCTGTCCAACTACCGCGTCTACTCCCTGAAACTCAAGCAGGGCGAGCGCTACCGCCTCAACGTCAATTCGCTGTGCGATCACACCTGCATGGGCATCAACAAATTCGCCCTGAAGCCCCGTGCGGTGCTGATGGACGCCTATGGCACGGTGATCCCCAACATACCGGCACGCCCGTCCACGGTGGTCGGCATGACCAGCACGGGCTGGGATGGCGAAGCATCGGAAGATGGCACCTACTACCTGCTGGTGGCTGCCGACAAGGAAGACATCGGCCGCACCATCGTCATCGACGACGTATGGATCAACAACTCGCCGCTGATGGCGGTGAAGGTCGGCCTGCTGGAAACTCCGTCCAGCCACCTGCGCTGAACATGCCGTCGCGCACCCTGAACATCGCCGCCGCCTGCCTGCTCGACGACGCGGGCCGGTTGCTGCTGGTGCGCAAACGCGGCACGCGGATGTTCATGCTGCCGGGCGGCAAACGCGAAGCCGGTGAAAGCGCTCTGCAGGCCCTGACTCGCGAACTCGACGAAGAGCTGAACCTGCAGCTCTGCGAGGCGGCATTCGTGCCGCTGGGCCATTTCAATGAAATGGCCGCCAACGAAGCCGACACCCGTGTGGAAGCCGATATCTTTCGCGCCGCCCTCGACCATCCAGTGGCGCCAGCCGCCGAACTCGAAGAGCTGCGCTGGCTGCACCCGGACGATCCACGTGGAAACGACCTGGCGCCTCTGCTGCGCTTGCATGTACTGCCGCTGATCTGGGCCGCGCGCCCGCTCTGAACGCCCAGCCACAGAAGCGCCGATAGCCACTATCGAAGTGAATGATTTCTGCACCGGCGAGCCAGCCAATAGCCTTAGGGTCTGTTGCCGTTTCACACACGGCCGCGCCGGAGCCCGTTTTGCCGCGAGGCAAGGCACGAGCCGCGAAGTTTAGCTAGCTAAGTGAGCCGGCGAGAAACGCAGCATCGCGGCAAAACGGGCCCGGCCCTTCGGGTTGCGCGAGAAATCTCGCCATGCGTTGTTGGAGGACTTGAAAAGGGAACGCCATTCCCTGCGTCCTCCGCCTAACGGATCGCCGCCCGGCCTGGCGAGATTTCTCGCGGCAACGCGGCTCGCGTTGAAACGGCAACAGACCCTAGCTATTTCAACGGCTTCGCTCACAGGTGCCCGCCATGCAACGCTCACTGGTTATTCTGCTCACCCTTCTCACCCTCTCGCTGGCCGGCTGCGCCACCCCGCAGTCGGCTGCCGAACGCCCCTATACCGACGCCGAAATCAAGCAGTTCGCCCTGGAAATGCTCAGCCGTAGCGGCTTGCAATACGAAGAGTACGAGAAGGTCCGCAGCGCTCTGCAGGCGCCCAACTACCGCGTTTCCAATTCGATCCGCGATGTTGGCCCGCAACCCCGCCTGCTGCCGGAAGGCTGATCGACCGCGCAGCGGCGGCCTGGGCGGCAGCTACTGCAATGGGTGCAGAATGGCGCAGCGGCTCGATGCCGATTCGTTGATCCACGGCAACACCCTTGTGCACGCAGCGCTTAGCCTGAGTTGATCCATACCGCCACCGCGAGGGCTCACCATGGCTATCACTTCCGCCGGCATCTGCGCCGCCGCCGACCAGTTGCAAGGGTTCGTTGGCTTCAACCTCAAGACCGGCCAGCATATCGTTCGTTTCAGCGAAGATTCCTTCGGCCTGGACGTCACCGAAGACAGCATCACCCCGACCAGCGAGTTCGTCTGGCAAGCCACGACCGATGCCGAGCTGATGATCCTCAAGCGCGATCGCCTGCGCCTGCTGGTCGAACTGCGTATCGACGAGCGCCTGGCCATCAGCGAACCGCTGCGCGTTTACCTGCGTCGCGACGACCTGCCGGAAATCAGCGCCGTGCGCCTGCTACGTAGCGCGTGAGCCAAGGGTCCGTACCCGTCTGAGCGCGAGCCGCCTTGCTGCGAGAAGCGGGACAGACCTAGCAGCCACGGCAGCTGAAACGTAGACTGGCGGCCCGCCCTTCACTACCTTACATCGATGCCCGCGTTTCGCTGCCTGCCCGACCACCTGCGGCCCCTGGCCGACAAGTTCTACCGAAGCCAGCGTTCGGCCATGCGCACCCGAGCGGCCCACCAGGTGTGGGTAGCCGAACGTACGCAGATCATCGCCGCCCTTTGCCTGCAGCCCGTGGCTCATGGCCAGTGGCTGACCAGCCTGCTGGTCGATGCCGAGCAGCGCCGGCAGGGCGTGGCCAGTGACCTCATCACCCATGCATTGCAGGCGGTCGACACACCGGTGTGGCTTTTCTGCCATCCCGATCTCGACCCCTTTTACATCCGCCTGGGCTTTTCACCTTGCACATCCCCGCCTGGCCCCCTGGCCGAGCGCCTGCTACGTTACAAAAAGAAAAAGATATTGAACGTAATGGCACGTTGACACCTCTTAAGACCTGACGTGACGCTGGCATTCGAGCCACCTCGCTTCGGGTTAGTGCTTTCTGCCCGCCATGGCCGCCGGACATGGCCCCGAGCGCTAGCGACGAGCGAGCACTGCTGCCAGGCGTACGCGGATCAATGAGAACAACAGGCCATGGGCAAACCTTTCAATCGTGCTCTTACGCGGCTGCGCAAGGACTTCCAGCTTTCCATCATCACTCTGATGGGCTTCTTCGGGGTGCTCGGCATTACCCCCTACGCGGTCTATCGATTCTCGCAAGGCAACTATCCGGTCGGCATCGCCGATACGATCATCGTGCTGTCGACGCTGTTCGCCATGGGCTACGCCTGGCAAACCGGCGATACCCGCAAGCCCGGCCTGTTCCTGGTCGTGGTCGCCTCTCTCTGTGCCACGCTGATCGCCATCAAGCTGGGGATCAATGGCCTGTTCTGGATCTACCCGCTGATCCTCCTCAACTTCTTCATGGCGCCGCCCTTGCTGGCCTTGCTGGCAACCGTCGCGGTACTGGTCGCGCTGGTGATCTATGCCAGGCTGATGCCGGGAGCGGTGTTCGAAAGCGATTACCAGATGCTGTCGTTCATCGTCACGGTGATGATGGCCAGCACCCTCAGCTTCATCTTCGCCCAGCGCGCCCGCTACCAGCGCAAACAGTTGCAGTCCTGGGCCACCCGCGATGCGCTGACCGGCGCCCGCAATCGCCGGGTGATGGATCAGGAGCTGAAGGTCGCCGTGGCCAACAAGCGCCGCCACGATATCAACAGCGCCGTTCTGGTCATCGACATGGATCACTTCAAGCAGGTCAACGACCGCTTCGGCCACGCCGCTGGCGATCAGGTGCTGGTGAGCTTCGTCGAACTGACCAATCGCTGCTTCCGCCACGAAGACCGGCTGTTCCGCTTTGGCGGTGAAGAGTTCCTGTTGCTGCTCTGCAACACCAACGAAAGGGGCCTGCGGGCCGCAGCCCTGCAGCTGCAGGCGCAGATCGCCCAGCACCTGAAGACCCCGGACGGGCCGGTCACGGCTTCGATGGGCGGCGCGGTGCTGTACACCAACGAACGCTGGCAGGACTGGCTGCAACGCGCCGACCACCAGCTCTACGAAGCCAAGCGCGCTGGCCGTAATCGCATCCATATCGACACCTATCAGGTGCCGGCAACGGCGTAAGCGGTAACTGCGCCAAGCGATGCCGAGTTACGCAACCATCGGGGTGAGCGACCCCGGCGCCGCAACCTGCCACGGCAGCGTTCCTCTCGCCTGCTCTACGGCCCTAAGAGATTGTTCAAAGTCTCGCGAGCTAGAGCAATGCAAGGCGAAAACAGGCGAGGACGCGGAGTTTACGAGCTGTAAATGAGCAGTCCGAGCCTGTTTTTAACGCCGCAGTGCCGACGCGCAGCAGACTTTAAACAGGTTCTAAGAGACTGTTCATGATCTTTAAGCCCAGGATCGGCGACTTTAGCGGCTAAGTGGCGGAGGCAGACTCTCGCCGGTCAATTGTGGGAGCGGGCCATGCCCGCGATTTTTCGCGCGCATGGCGCGCTCCCACAGTGGATCGGCGAACAGCAGCTCGGCCCCCTCCGCCAGACCACGAGGCGCAGCGTTGACTGCCCATCGCTGCCGGCTTGGCCATGGGTGGTAAACAGGCACGCTCGCCCCTCCATCTATCCGTGCGGCGCCAGAATGAAAAAGGGCGACCCGAGGGCCGCCCTTTGCTTACCCGCTATGGATCAGTGGGCCGAAGCGCCGCTGGCCCCCAGGCCGGTGTGCGAACGCACGAACTGTGGCAGGAACAGCGCACGTTCCTCTTCAGCACCCTTGGACTTGTCGGTGATCGAGAAGAACCAGATACCGACGAAGGCCACGATGATGGAGAACAGCGCCGGGTATTCGTACGGGAAGATCGCCTTCGCGTGGCCGAGTACCGTGACCCAGATGGTCGGGCCGAGCACCATCAGCACCACGGCGGTGATCAGGCCCAGCCAGCCGCCGATCATGGCACCGCGGGTGGTGAGGTTCTTCCAGTACATGGAAAGGAACAGCACCGGGAAGTTACAGCTTGCCGCGATGGAGAAGGCCAGGCCCACCATGAAGGCGATGTTCTGCTTCTCGAAGAGAATCCCCAGGCCGATGGCCAGGACACCCAGGCACACGGTGGTGATCTTCGAAACACGCAGCTCGTCCTTTTCGTTGACGTTGCCCTTCTTGAACACGCTGGCGTAAAGGTCATGGGAAACCGCCGAAGCGCCTGCCAGGGTCAGACCGGCAACCACCGCAAGGATGGTGGCGAATGCCACCGCCGAGATAAAGCCCAGGAATATGCTGCCGCCCACGGCGTTGGCCAGGTGCACCGCCGCCATGTTGTTGCCACCCAGCAGCGCGCCGGTGGCGTCCTTGAAGGCCGGGTTGGTGCTGACCAGCAGGATCGCGCCGAAGCCGATGATGAAGGTCAGGATGTAGAAGTAGCCGATGAAACCGGTGGCATAGAACACCGACTTGCGGGCTTCCTTGGCATCGCTGACGGTGAAGAAACGCATCAGGATGTGCGGCAGGCCGGCAGTACCGAACATCAGCGCCAGACCGAGGGAAATCGCCGAGATCGGATCCTTGACCAGGCCGCCCGGGCTCATGATCGCCTCGCCGTTGGCGTGCACCTTGATGGCTTCGGAGAACAGGGTCGCGAAGTTGAAGCCGACATGCTTCATCACCATCAGCGCCATGAACGACGCCCCGGAGAGCAGCAATACCGCCTTGATGATCTGCACCCAGGTGGTGGCCAGCATGCCGCCGAACAGCACGTACATCACCATCAGGATGCCGACCAGCACCACGGCCACATGGTAGTCGAGGCCGAACAGCAGCTCGATCAGCTTGCCGGCACCGACCATCTGCGCGATCAGGTAGAAGGCCACCACCACCAGCGAACCACTGGCCGACAGGGTGCGGATTTCCTTCTGCTTGAGGCGGTAGGAGGCTACGTCAGCGAAGGTGTATTTACCCAGGTTGCGCAGGCGTTCGGCGATCAGGAAGAGGATCACCGGCCAGCCGACCAGGAAGCCGATCGAGTAGATCAGGCCGTCGTAGCCGGAGGTGAATACCAGGGCGGAAATACCCAGGAAAGAGGCCGCCGACATGTAGTCGCCGGCGATTGCCAGGCCGTTCTGGAAGCCAGTGATACCGCCTCCCGCGGTATAGAAATCGGCTGTCGACTTGCTGCGCTTCGAAGCCCAGTAGGTGATGCACAGGGTGCCACCGACGAAGGCCAGGAACATCACGATGGCAGGTGTGTTGACCGCCTGACGCTGCACGTCACCGGTCAGCGCGTCGGCCCACAGGGCCGGTGCCATGGCCATCATGGCCAGGGCGCTAAGGATGCGGCCGATCATTTG
The DNA here is from genome assembly GCF_001945395.1 of Pseudomonas sp. PA15(2017). Classification (GTDB taxonomy): domain Bacteria; phylum Pseudomonadota; class Gammaproteobacteria; order Pseudomonadales; family Pseudomonadaceae; genus Aquipseudomonas. The sequence continues at coordinate 188,668 of NZ_MSXV01000058.1, forward strand.
CCCACCTCGTCCAGGATGGCCTGGTTCAGGTTGTCGAATTCACTGTTGGCACGGCGCACGTAGATGCCAGTCAGCACGAAGGCCGACAGGATCACGCCGACACCGATGGGAATACCCCAGGTGATCGGCGAGTCCGCGCTGATGCGAGTTCCGAGCAGGCCGGGCACGAAGGCGATGAGCAGAATGAAGCCGACATAGATGCCGAGCATGATGGCGGAGAGTATCCAGGCGAATCGCTCGCGCTTGGCTACTAGCTCCTGGAAGCGCGGATTTTGCTCGATCCGCCGGTAGATGCTGTCGTTCATTTTATTGTTATCCTCCACAGCAGGATGCTGGTACGGATAACTTTATGTCAGCATTCAACTTACGACAGACGACCTTAGTCGAAGCCTCGTTTTTTTTAGACCAAAGTTTAGTGCTGTGGGGCTATCGAGGCCTCATCGCGACCGCGCCAAGGCTCCGTCTTGCCACGAAGACCGAATGGGCCAGGAAAACGTGTGAGGCGAAACGAACACGGCCCTTCGGGTTGCGCTGACACCTCGATGGACCCTAACGCCGTTGCTCGTACCGCTGGGTGCCCTGCCCCGGATAACGCTGCACTTCGTAACCGTTGGGATACTCGATGCTCTGACGAATACCGCCGCGGGTCTCGAAGGTCGAGCTGCGCTGGCCGCTTTCGTGACGGCTGGAGTCGATGCCCTGGGGAATGCGCTGGCCACCGTAAAGATTGTAGCGCTCCTGGCGCTCGTAGGTGTCGACGCTGCCGCTCGCGCCGGGGCTGACATAGGCCTTTGGAATCACACGAATGGTCTGCGGCGCACGCTCATCCGCAGACGCGGCAGAAGCGCTGGCCATGATGGCCAGCGCCAGGGCAAGACTGATCGAAGCTTTCATGGCGAACTCCGTGCGAGGCGCGAACGCGCGCTCAATACCTGTCTACCTGGGACAACGCCAGACGCGGATCATTTGCGAGTCAGCGCCTCGCCGATGCCATAAAAGTGACCGCCGGCAACATGATGAAGGCTGCGCCAGGCCGGATCGGCGTCCTCGAAATGCCAGCGCCCGTCGCGAAATACCCGGTCGTCGGCCCAGGCCGCGGTGACTTCGCCGATGAACAGGTCGTAGGCCTGCTGGTTATGAGGCTCGTCGATCAGGCGGCAGGCCATCCACGCCGAGCAGCCGGCCACCAACGGCAGATCCAGATCTTCCATGGCAAGCAGCTCGACACCACTGTCGGCCAGCTTGCCCGGTTCATCATTGAGGCTGCGCGAGCCGACTTGATAGGTCAGTTCCAGTTGCGTGGCCGTCGGCACTTGGATGACGAACTGCCCGCTGCGCTCGACCAGCACGCGGGTGGCGGTGATCTTGTCGAGCACCACGGTCAGCTTGGGCGGATCGAAATCCAGGGCGCACGCCCAAGCGGCGGCCATTACGCCATCGACCCCGTCATGACGGGCCGACACCAGCACCGTCGGGCCATGGCTGAGCAGTCGATAGGCCTTGTCCAGGCTCACGGGCTTGATCGAATCGTGCATTGTGGCACCTCACTGGAATCCAGGCGTCAATGTACAATATTAGGCCTGTGCAAAAAATTGAACGCCTGGGGCTGCCCCTCCTGCGCGAGGGGCACTAGAATCGACGGTCGATCGGCTTCAAGCGAGCCGCCATTGCACCGGGCATCAGGCGCGCGAAGAACGTTGCTGGCCCGCGAGCCATCAGGGGTGACAGCATGTTCGAGGTAACCGAAGTCTCCATCGCCGAGCTGCGCGCCGCGCTCGAGGCCGGCCGTACCACCGCGGTCGAACTGGTCAAGGCCTACCTCGCGCGGATCGTGGCCTACGATGGCGCCGATACGGCCACCCGGCTCAACGCCGTGGTGGTGCACAACCCCGATGCCCTGAAAGAAGCCGAGGCCTCCGATGCCCGTCGCGCGCGTGGCAAAACCCTGAGCCCGCTGGACGGAATTCCCTACACCGCCAAGGATAGCTACCTGGTCAAGGGCCTGACCGCCGCCTCGGGCAGCCCGGCCTTCAAGGACCTGGTCGCCCAGCGCGACGCCTTCACCGTCGAGCGCCTGCGTGCGGCCGGCGCCATCTGCCTGGGCAAGACCAATATGCCGCCGATGGCCAATGGCGGCATGCAGCGCGGCGTCTATGGCCGTGCCGAAAGCCCCTACAATGCCAATTACCTCACTGCGCCGTTCGCCTCCGGCTCTTCCAACGGTGCCGGCACCGCGACCGCCGCGAGCTTCTCCGCCTTCGGCCTGGCCGAGGAAACCTGGTCGAGCGGCCGCGGCCCGGCGTCGAACAACGGCCTGTGCGCCTACACGCCATCGCGCGGGGTGATCTCGGTGCGCGGCAACTGGCCGCTGACCCCGACCATGGACGTGGTGGTGCCTTTTGCCCGCAGCATGGCCGACCTGCTCGAAGTGCTAGACGTGGTGGTCGCCGACGACGCCGATAGCCGCGGCGACCTGTGGCGCCTGCAGCCCTGGGTGCCGATTCCCAAGGCCAGCGAGGTACGCCCGGCGTCTTACCTGGACTTGGTCGCCAGACCCGAAGCTCTTAAAGGCAAGCGCCTGGGCGTGCCGCGCATGTACATCAACAAGGACGAACTGGCCGGCACTGGCGAAAAGCCCGGCATCGGCGGCCCTACCGGCCAACGCATCCACACCCGGGCCTCGGTGATCGCGCTGTGGGAGCAGGCTCGCGCCGCCCTGGAAAAAGCCGGCGCCACGGTAGTCGAGGTGGATTTTTCGCTGGTCTCCAACTGCGAGGGCGATCGCCCTGGCGCGCCGACGGTGTTCAACCGCGGTATGGTGTCCCGCGAGTTTCTGCATGACGAGCTGTGGGAATTGTCGGGCTGGGCCTTCGATGACTTCCTGCGCGCCAACGGCGACCCGACGCTCAATCAGTTGGCCGATGTCGACGGCCCGCAGATCTTCCCCCATGACCCTGGCACCCTGCCCAACCGCGAAGACGACCTGGCCGCCGGCATGGACGAGTACGTGCGCATGGCCCAGCGCGGCCTCAAGGCCTGGGACGAAATCGCCAGCGTGCCGGACGGCCTGCGTGGGCTGGAAAAGACCCGTAAGCTCGACCTCGAACATTGGATGGACGAGCTCAGGCTGGACGCCGTGCTGTTCCCCACCGTCGCCGACGTGGGCCCGGCCGATGCCGACGTGAACCTGCAGTCCGCCGACATCGCCTGGAGCAACGGCATCTGGGTTGCCAACGGCAACCTCGCCATTCGCCACCTCGGCGTGCCGACCGTGACCGTGCCCATGGGCGTGATGGCCGATATCGGCATGCCGGTCGGCCTGACCTTCGCCGGCCGCGCCTACGACGACAACGCCCTGCTGCAACTGGCCTCGGCTTACGAAGCGACCGGCAGCAAACGACAGATTCCACCGCGTACGCCGCCGTTGAAGGCCTGATAACCGCCCTGAAAACCTGTTCATGCCGGCGATTTTTCGCACGCATGGCGCGCTCCCAAGGTGGATCGGCGAACAGCCGCTTTTGCCTTGCAGCTGCCGCCTGATGCGCATGAAGATCGTGAACAGGCTCTAAGCAATCAGGCCAGTCAAACCGATTTTCTTCGCCGCGTCGAAGCCTTCAACAGCGCCGCTCGCTCACGACCAGCAGGAACCCTAATGTCCGCCCAAGCGCAACGCCCCTTACAAGCACTCGACCTGGCACTCACCTGGGATGGCTTTCGGCAGTTTCTGCCGATTTCGGCCTTCGTGGTGCTGTTCGGCCTGGCCTTCGGGCTCGCCGCCACGCAAACCGGGCTGAGCAGTGAAACCAGCCTGGTCATGAGCGCCCTGGTATTCGCCGGTGCGTCGCAGTTCGCCGCGCTGGATCTGTGGGGCACGCACATTCCGCTGGTGCCGCTGGCGTTGACGGTCTTCGCCATCAATGCCCGCCATCTGCTGATGGGCGCCACGCTGTATCCCTGGCTCAGCAGCCTGCCGCCGGCCAAGCGCTATGGCGTGATGCTGGTGGCGTCCGACGCCAACTGGGCCATGTCGATGCAGGCCTTCGGTGCCGGCAAGCCCGGCCTCGGCCTGCTGCTCGGGGGCGGTCTGGCGCTTTGGCTGGCGTGGTTGCTCGGCACCTGGCTGGGCATCTATTTCGGTAGTGCCATCGACGATCCGGTGAGCTTCGGCCTCGACATGGTGATGGGCTGCTTCCTGCTGGCCATGGTAGTGGGCGGCCAGAAGAACCTGCGCATCCTGATCATCTGGGCGGTCGCCGCCCTCGCCTCGCTGCTGGCCTACTGGTACCTGCCCAGTAACAGCCACGTAGTGGTCGGCGCCGTGGCCGGCGGCCTGCTCGGCGCGCTGTGGATGGAGAAGCAAGCATGATGATGGAAACCACCGACTTTGGAGCGCTGATCGTGGTGGTGGTGATGGCCCTGGTAACCCTGGCCACCCGCTGGGGCGGCGTATTCGTGATGTCCTTCGTACCGATCAACGCCAGAACCCAGCAGTTCATCAGCGCCATGTCCGGCTCGGTGTTGGTGGCGATTCTTGCGCCGCTGGCACTGGAAGGCGACGCTGGCGCCAGGCTCGCGTTGTTGAGCACCACCATCGTCATGCTGGTGGTCAGAAAACCGCTCGCGGCCATCGCCGCTGGCATCCTGGTGGCGGCCCTGGTTCGCCATCTGACTTGATGGCCGCCACGCACCGATCTGCACGGCCTGCGCAACACAGCTGCAACCCGTTGAGCCTATATCCCATCCCATCGACGCCGTAGAGTGCCGCGATCATCCTTATCTGGCAGCTCTTCATGGAATCGCTCACTTTCCAGTACATCTTCGATCCACTGTGCGGCTGGTGTTATGCCAGCTCCCAGGCACTGGCCACCCTGGCCGAGCGCTGGCCCGGCCAACTGCAGATGCTGCCCAGCGGCCTGTTCTCCGGCGCAGGCGCGCGCACCATGTCGGCCGGTTGGGCGGCCCATGCGTGGAGCAATGACCAACGTATCGAAGCGGCGACCGGAGAAGTGTTCAGCACCGCGTACCGTGACAAGGTGCTGGCCGATACCGCTACGGCGTTCGATTCGACCGCCCTCACCCGCGCTCTGACGGCGGCTCGGCAGATCGACGCCATGCTCGAGCCGCAGTTGCTCAGGCACCTGCAGCTGGCCAGGTATGTGCAGGGTGAAAACACGGCCAGCGCCGAGGTCGTCGCGCGCTTGACGGCCCAGGCCCTTGCCGAGGCCGGCCATGCAACAGACAGCGAGGAACTGGCCCGACAACTGACGGCTGGCGGGGAGCTCGCCCGACAGACCGACGCACGCATCCAGACCACCCAGGCACTGCTGAACCGTTTCGGCATTCAGGGCGTGCCGCAACTGCTGGTACGGATCGATGAACGTACCCATACCCTCTCCTCCAAGGCGCTGTACCAGGGGCCAGGCACCTTGCTGGACGAGTTGCGGGGAATGCTCGACGGCGAAGTGGCCTGATCAACACGACAGTGCGGGCCGATCAGGCATGCCAGCGCCTTAGAGGCCCAGGTTCGCCGATGTTGGCCGCTAAGTGGCGGGAGCGGCCGCTCCTCGATCCCACAGGTACTGCATCAACAGCCGCTTCTGCCTGGTAGTTGCCGCTTCAGGCGCGTAAAGATCGTGAACAGGTTCTTACAGCTTGTAGTCGAGCACCAGCCCGAAGCTGCGCGGTGCACCGACGTCGATGACATCGTCGTTGCGGTTGTTGGTGATGTAGTGCTTGTCGAATAGATTCTTCACGTAGCCCGATAGCAGCAGTTGCTCGGTCAGCGCATATTCGGCATTGAGGTTCATCAGCACGTAGTGATCGGACATGTGGGTGCGGGTGACCTTGCCGTCGGCACCGAAGTCGTACTGGCTGGGCGTACCTTCCTGATACACCAGATCACCACCCACCATCAGGCCATTGGCGAAGCGGTAGCGCGCGCCGGTCGAAGCCTTGTAGCGAGGCGCATAAAGAAACGACTCGCCGCTCATGTCCTGACCAGTGCCGGTCACGAAGTCGCCGTAGCGACCGTCGGTATAGGCCAGGCCGGCATTGATGCTCAGCTGGCTGGTCAGGTCCTGCTCGAGAAATACTTCAATACCCTTGATGGTGCTGCTGGACGCGTTATAGATCCGCGAAAACACAGCATTGTTTTCACGAATGCTGACCTGCTGATCCTTCCAGTCGGTATAGAACAGGTTGGCCCGCAGGCGCACGCTCTCTTCTTGCCAGGCACCGCGATAGGAAAGCTCATAGTTGGTGGTGTATTCGGGATCGTACGCGCCGTGTCTGCTGCCGGCCCGGGTATTCACGCCGCCACCGCGGCAGCCCTTTTGCACGGTAAAGCCCAGGTACTGGTTCTCCGCAAACTGGTAATCCACGCCGAGCTTGGGCAATAGCGCAGTGAACGTCTTGGAGGCCTTGGCGGGCCTGGAGAAGTCATCCTGCTGCACGTCCGTCTGGTTGCGCTCACGGTCGTAGCGCAATCCGCTGATCAGCGTCCACTTCGGTGCGAAAGTCCAGTTCAGCTCGCCGAACAGCGCCTGGTTGTCGATCTGCGTATCACCGCGCAGGGTGCGCAGGAGCCTGCCGCTGTCGAGCAGGCAATCATGGAAATCATTGGTCGTGCGCCCGTAATAGGCACCCACGAAACCGCGCACATCTTCGCCCTCATACCCCAGGCGCAGTTCCTCGCTGAACATCCGGGTATCCTGATGGCGCCGAACTTCCTGATTCTCAGCAGCACTCTGGTCAAAATCCAGCAGCGCCCGGTAGTCCACGCGGGTCAGCGCGGTCTGGCTGGTCAGGGTCCAGAAGTCGTCGAGGCGATAGTCGATCTTGGCGGTGCCGGTATCCTGCTCGAGGTTATCGTACGCTCTGGTGTTGGAAGCGACCTTGTAGTAACGCACGCGGTCGCCCTGGCGTAGGCTGGAGTTCTCGCCCTGGCGATTCTCGCCGCGCGAATAACTGAGCAGCACGTCCAGATCGTCGTTCGGCAGCACCAGCAGCTTGCCACGCACGTTACTGGCTCGCCGGGGGTTGGCATCGCCGCCGACGGTGATGTTGTCGATGTAGCCGTCCCCTTCCTGATAATCGACGGCCAGACGCCCAGCCACCACCTGGTCGACCAGCGCGCCACCGACGGCAATCGCTGCACCTCTCTCGCCATCGTTACCGACGCGGGTCTGCGCGCGCAGGTCCGGCTCGAACGTCGGGTTGCGGGTCTGCACCACCACTGCGCCGGCCAGGGAGTTACGGCCCTGAGTGGTGGACTGCGGGCCCATCAGCACCTCCACCTGCTCCACGTCCCACAGCGGGACGGGGCTAAGGGTCAAGGCGCGATTGGGCTGCTGGGCGCCGTCGACGAATACCGACACCGCACCGTTGAGGGTCGCCGGGCCCTGGTCGTCGAACCCGGAAACCGGCACACCGCGGATGCCCCAGTTCTCGTTGCCAGCCTGAGTGTAGACGCCAGGCGTGCGGGCGAACTTCGCCCAGGTGCTTGTCGGCATGTTCGCGCAGATCGTCCTCGGTACTGACCGCGACGCTGGTCATGGTCTGCTCGAGGGTGCGACCGATCTTCTCGCCGCTGACCATCAACGGCGACAGTTCCAGGCTGCCGAGCCCTGGCCGGGGAGCCGATTCGGCACTCAAGGTGGCGCTGCGTTCGGCGGTGAAACGGTAGTTCAGGCCGGTGCCTGCCAGCAGTTGCGCCAGTGCCTGCTGGCGAGTCATCTCGCCTTGTACCGCGCTGGACCGCAGGCCGCCGGTCAGCGACGCCCCGTAAAGCACCTGCACGCCACTGCTGATGCCATAGCTGGCCAGCGCTTCATCCAGGGGCTGCGGGGGAATGTCGAAACGCAGCCGTTGTTGCTCGCGTGCCGAATCGGCAGCCGTATCCGCGGCCAGCAGCGGCTGGGCCGGCAAGCCGGCGATGGCTAGCAGCAGCGAACAGGCCAGCATATGGCGGGTGCCAGCAGTCGTCTTCTTGCAGCGTGGATTGCGCATCGTCCCCATTTCATCCCCCCGAAACATCGTCAGATAAGCGCGCTAGATGGCGCTCTTCCCTCAATGACGCTGCCCGGTGAGGCGACCCGCAAAGGAATCTGCAAAATAGTTCAGCGCAGTACCACAACGCCCGCCGGCAGGCGCGTGGCACTGAGCTGCAGGGCCTGCTCGATATGGCGAAGCGCCTCGTCGACGCGGTTCAGGTGGAACACGCCACTGACCGGCATCTGCGCAACCCTGTCGCTGGCGATCACGATACGACCCTGGTGATAGCGATTGAGCTCGTGCACCAGCTCCTGCAGCGGACGGTTGCGGAACGCCATCACGCCCTTGCGCCAGGCCAGCTCCCTAGCGCTGTCGATGCGCTGCAGCGGGCCGGCACCCATCGCGTTGTAGACGATCTGCTCACCGGCCTTGATTCGCTGCCGGGTGCCATCGCCCTGACGCACCTCGACCACCCCTTCGGTGCAGGTCACGCTGATGCCAGCGGCCAAGTGACGCACCTCGAACACCGTGCCGACGGCGGTCACCGTCATGTTCGCCGCATGCACCACGAATGGCCGCGTGGTGTCGTGCTGGACGTGAAAGATCGCCGCGCCATCGGCCAGCTCGAGACGCCGCTGCGCCGCACTGAAATCGACGCTCAGGCGTGTGTCGGCGTCCAGCTCCGCCTGGCTGCCATCGGCCAGATCGATGATCTTGTGCTCGGCGCGCTGGGTGTGATGGTCAGCCAGCAGCGCCCGACCATCGGGCACCACCCCGAGCAAGGTGCCGCCCACCATCACCAACGCCAGGCAGGCCGCAACGGCGCTGGCCGCGAACAACTTGCGGCACGGCTTGAAACGCCGCGGCGTTGCCAGGCTGCCAGCCTGACGCCACAGGCGCGTCGCCTCGCGATAGGCCGCCGCGTGCGCGTCGCTTTGCGCGCACCACTGGCGCAGGGCCGCAGCGTCTTCCACGGTGGCGTGCCCGGAGGTCAGCCTCGCCACCCAGGCATTGGCGTGTTGGCTAAGGGTCATGTCAGACGGTTCGGGGGCGGCAGGTTGAGTCATCACAGGCAGGCATCGGCGGCAGAGGCGGTACTGTACACCGGCACCACGCTATCTCCTTGCCTCGCCGCTGATCTGCCGCAGGCGTTCGCTACAATGGTCCAGCGCCCGGGCGACCTCCAGCTCGACGGTGCGCACGCTGACACCGAAACGCTCGGCCAACTGCTTGTGCGGCGTGCCTTCGATGCGCGCGGCCAGGAACAGCTCGCGGCAGCGCGCCGGCAACTCCTCGACGATCTGCGCCAGCCGCTCCAGTTGCTGGGCATCGCTGACTTTCTGCTCGGCATTCGGGGCCTCGTCGGGAAATGCCAGCAAAGCTTCGACCTCCACGGCATCGAGCCACCGACGCGAGTGCGCGCGGGCATTGTCGATGGCCAGATTACGCGCCATGCGCTGCAGATACGCCAGGGGATTGCCCACAGGCCTGCGGCTCTCGGAGCGGTCGAGCTTGAGCCAGGCATCCTGCAGGATGTCTTTGGCCGTGGCCGCACAACCCGTGCGGCCGGTCAGGTAATGAACCAGGCGCTTGCGCTCGGAAATGAAGCAGGCCAGAAGCGATGATGGCTTTTGCGTGATCACAGGGAAGCATCAGCGTGGAAAAGAGAGCGCGAGCTTAGCGCTATCTGCAGCCACTCTCAATTGCCAATGCGTCTCGAGTACATGATACCGGACAGCCACTGACTACTCGGCGAATTGGTCCTGATCGTCTGTATCGCGCACGATCTGCCCAAGCGACATACCGATGTCGCGCCTGGGTGATTGAGCAAAAAGGCGGCGGCGCTTTCGCGACCAGCCTTGAATGCCGCGCTGGAGACGTTCAGGTGCTCGTTGAGCATCAGCCGCCTCCCTCATTCACACGCAACCATTTCCGATACTGCCGTGGGCTCATGGCAGTGAGCTGGCGGAAATGATTATGAAGCGTCGGCGCACTCACCTGCACGCGAGTGTGCGAGCTCCTCGACACGCAACGCAGAGCTGTAATCGAGCATCAGCCAGTCGAAGGGCTTGGCGACCCGCTACCCTGCCAGCGACCGAGGTCGATCTCTACCGCAACCTGCCAGGCTGGTCACTTATCAACAGTCGGCAGTGAGTCTCGCAGCCAGTGGCGCCTGATATTGCCCAGTTTCAGTGGACACCCCGCCAAGAGCCCGTTCAAAGTCTTGCATACGCATGAAGAGGCAGCTACAAGGCAAGACGATCAACTGTGGCAGCGCGCCATGCGCGCGAAAAATAGCGGGCATGGACTGGGCGTCCCCGCCCGCTCCCACAGATAATCACCAGCCCACCCCTCGGGAGCGATCGGCCGATTGCTTCCTCGACTTGGTGAGAAACCGGGAAGCCAAAGCTAGCGGAGCACTACGAATCAGCTGCTTGTCAGGTCACGGGCGGATGATGCTTATGCCTGTTCTTCAGGACTTCAATGAATGCTACCCGGATATTCTCCTTGATATATATCTGACTAATGAATTGGAGAATTTAGGAGGTGACCAGTACGACATCATCATAAGGGGTGGTTTGCAGCCAGGGAATCGAGTGGTTACTCGTCGACTCAACTCTAATTGCTTCGTCCTCGCTGCTTCTCCAAAGTATCTGGCGAACAATGGAGCACCGAAGACGGTTCAGGATTTGGCCAGCCATGCAACGCATAGTGTCGCGGGGCGAATGGCGTACTCAAATAGCTCATTCAAAATTGTGATGACTGGGTGAACGCTAGGTTGTCACCAATATTAATTAGCAATGATGGAGCATCGCTATTGACCATGGCTCGCAAACACCGAGGGATCGTACTCCTCCCAACTTGGCGCATGAATGACTACTTGAGGCGAAAGGAACTTGTCGCTCTAGAGCTCGACCAATCTATTTCTTTGGCTCGCCACGATAAAATGGGTATCTACATGCTTTACCTGCCAGCGCCCAATTCAACCTCAAAAATTCGACTGGCAGTCGATTTCCTATATCAACGATTGGCAAATTTGAATTAATACACAACAGAAAACTTGGTCGACCAACTGGTGCTGCCCGTTCTACCATACCCCCGGTGGAGATTTGAAAAGGGCTTTATTTTCAGATCGTGCCGCGCGACGCTAGGACGTGTTCGTGGATTATGAAGCTGTGCGGTGTAACTCAATAGGGTCACTCAAGCTTTATCACACGTTCGATGTGATTTGTGAGCAGTTCGCTTGAGCAATTCAAATAATCCTTCAGGCAGCCTTCTCGTCCATAACGCCCGACAGCACTCAGGCTAAAACCCAGCATGTTGAGAGTCGACAACATCTGCTGGTAGTTCGCGCTAGCTGCTGCGATTTGATAACAAGGTCGTTGACCATGTACTTTGATACTGTCAAATCACCTCAGCAGGTAAGTACTCTTTTGAGTATTCGGGTTGGCTCACGACTCAGCCACGCGCAGTCAATGTCACGCTGATTCAAGCACCGAGTTCGGCCAAGAACAAAGGAAGGTAAGCGCGACCCTAAAATGCACTAGATCGAGAAAGATAAAACAGTATTACTTTGGTGCCAAAGCGTCTATCGACGCTAATATTGACGTCGCACAAAGCCCATCAAGTTCACGTCACAGCGACCAATGTTGCCAACATTACACAATTCGGTTCTCTGAGCTAGAACACATCATTTCATGATAAATAATCACTCTAATCATCATTTATTGTCACCATATTTCTGCGTAAAAGTCCGCGAACAGACTTGCGGCTGCCGTTTTCTATCGCTATCTTAAATCAGCAACTTTCTGTATGACACGCTTACATAATGCAATATTTTCATGGAGGAGCAGATGATGAAGAAGCTTATCTCAGCATTGAGTGTTTCAGCCGCTCTGATGTTTTTTATGGGTCAGGCACATGCTGATTCGGGTTGTGGCTCTTATGAAGCTGCAGACGGTCCAGACCCAGGTAGTGCAGAGTTTCTAGATTGCCTCGATAGAGAGCATTTCTAGAATTGTTTTCTAAATAGCCTTTCGGCCCAACAGTTGCGTGGAGTCGTACACTGTTGGGGCGAAAGTCTTGCTAGATCAGACCGAATAACTAGCTGCCAGAAGCTTCAATAGTAAATACCAACTCTAAAACCCCAATATTTCTAAAAAGGAACTTCTCTACGAGTTCGAAATGGACGAGACCGCGTGGCAAAAGAGCTCAGGAGGAATGGTCTCGCGTGATGGAAGCTTTTCTGAATCATGAGATTTTTGAAAGTTACCCACCCAACAACGGAGATTCGGTCGAGATAGAACTAATCGAAATGCTTCCCAAGTTCGCTTCTTCCATAGCCTAGCGACAGGATAAGCTAGCAAATGGAACTTCTAGATAACGGAGTGGGTGCATACCGTGACTTCATACAACTCAGCTTATAATTTTATTCCGGGGCCTTTGGATAGAGGTATTCGGCTGACGTCCGCTGCTGGAGAGGTTGCTTCAGCTACTCGTGTTGGTTCCATGAATTCTGCGATGAAGGCAGTCGAACTTAATACCGCACGACCTCAAAGTTCAGTAGCAGATTCTTTTCAATCGGTAGAGAACACAGTCAACGGTACCTGGGTATTCTAGGGCGGCACTGCCAAACAACTCACTAAGGTTACGGTACATTTGGTCTCGGCTTTGATGTCGGTAACGCGAACTCGAATGCAAGAGTTGAGCTGGGCACAGACAGCCAAATCAAGTTACTGAGTTAGTCATGAGCACACTGGCCGATACCGCCGGTGCCGCGGTCGAAAGCGCAGGGAGAGCTATTGGCGAATACATATCTCCTCCAGCAGTTGAGATGATCGGCGCCATCGCGCTCCATCAGAATAGTAGCCCATGACTGGTTGAGTCGCTAAACGGCCTCGTAAAAGGACGTACGGGCTTGCTAATAAGCAGGTGCGCTATTGCAGATTTAGGCAAGCAGCATTAATGATACCGATCAAATAAAATAGTCATATTGGTCAGCCTTGACGTTCTAGAGCCAGTTATTGGGCGACCATCAGTCAGTATCTCGCTCGCCGTGAGTTAGAGGTTGGGTAGCTTGCGAAAAGACTGCGCACTCTAAGCCAGCGATAATTTTTGACGGCATGAATATATTCAATCCCGGAATAAATGTGAATCAACACGAGGCAAGGTATTTGCGTGGTTAGCCTTTTGCTCTGTTGTCAGGCCACATCAAACTCCCATATTCGATACGCCTTGCACTTGCGGCTTAATGTGGAAACAATTTTTCAAGCAGCTGTTTTTTTGAAAATCACACAGCGTGCAGGTTGTCGTGGAAGTGCCGATGAAAATTTGTCGTATTCTGTATTTAGAATAAGTTATCAAAGGCGCTAGGCAATCAATCATCTTGTTTGGCATCCGCCACCGGCGCAGCCACTTTCAGATTATAAGTTTTACTGGGACCGCTGGAGCGAGTGCCGTCGCGATTATCCAGATTCAAATACCAGGCTCGCCTACCGGTGTTTGAAAGCAAATGCTTGCCCCAATGCACTTGCCGACTGTCATGAACAGACAGCGTGGCAGTTGCGCTATTTGATTACAACTTTAGCGGCTAAAAAGCAATATCCTAAAAATATACTAAATTTTTCGACATCCTAAATGCTGCTTTAACACCCCTGCGCATCGGATGATGAATTTAAAGTTCGTGACTTACCTGCAAATAAGTAAACATGGAGAGCAATGGTAGAAACAGACATTCAGCTTTCATAGCGTTATCAGCAGCTTGAGCGATACGGACATGCCCTATTGGACACCTGTCACAGGTTCAATAATACCGACTTTTTAAAGGATGGTCACATGGATATTAAAGAAACACACGCTACTATCAACTACCTCGATAACCTAGAAAAGAAACTGAATTCTGATTCTCTTCTATTAGGTCGTATTAAAGGAGTCGTTGGAGACGACCCAGTAGTCCTTGTACCCGGCCCATGGAACAATAAAACCAAAACTATTGATCTCAACAAAGTATTCAATAATGCTGAAAGTGTCGAGGGAGTAAAAGCTTTAATCAAGCACTACCATTTATCTCCAAGTGCTGACAACAGCGTCTATGACGAAGTATCTACCGTCGTTCTCAATGCACTGCTTCAGAAGGCATCGGAAATAGAGGCTCTCTCGCAGCAAGCGGGTAAACTGAAAAATTATCTGGCTACTACTAGTACATCTCAACCTAGCGCAGCTGAAATCAAGAGCATTCAGGCGATCGTTTCAGCTGTCTCTACAGCCAAAAGCGAAAGCCTCGCGATGCTCAAGGTGAGTGAGGGTCGGGATGCACAGGTGGCTATACGAGATGCTTCAAATATTAACGCTGCACTGACAGAAATTGTGGCAACCAACAAAAACGTATACAAGGATTTTTTGAACGAAAAAGTACTGTTACCTGTAACCTATGCGCATCAGGCCAGCGTCGACAACACCAGTAAATTTCGAGATTTTACCGCCTCGGAGCTAATAAAATCGATTCACTTGGATATTCGGCAAAAACTCAATGCAGAAGCGGGGTCCGTTAGTTCAAAACTCGACTCAGCGTTAAAGCGCTGGTTGTCAGACACCGAGCAAAAATATGGAAATAAAGCATTCGATGACTTCAATAAAAAGACACTTGATCATCTTCAGAGCAACGGTCACTCGATCAGCGCGGCTGAAAAAGAACAAGTGACGCTGGCTAATCAAACTATCTGGTTTCACACGCTATTTAATGACAGGCTAAATAATCTTGGTGATGTGATCAACAGCAATCACATTTATCAAGACGTGCTCGCTAACGAACTCAAATATGCAAGTGCCTACAAATTTTCCGCTGCCCTTGCGAAATCAATCACAACATTGAGTACACTCCCGAACTCGATCGCTGCAGCTATAGAGGACAGCTCAGCAAGCAACGTTATTTCTGCGGTTAAGTATGCGTCAGACGCATTGAACTTTGCTCGCGGCCAACAAATGGATATGTTCCTGTCAAAGAAAGAACAAGGCGTTTATTTTGCAAAGCTGAAAGAGGATGCCATTAATTTCAAAAGCCAGCTAGACGCTGGTGTTCTCGATATCAAGGCCCCTATCAAAAGCGCACTGACTAACGAAAAGCGATATGATGTAAATCTAGCAAGCGAATTATCCCCTAAGCTTCGAAACTTTTATTATTCTGAACTTGCAAATAAAGAAGCATGGCACCTTGGAAATGGCAAGGACGCATTGATCAAACTGGGCAAAAATCCGTTCGCTTTCACCTCAGACATCCTTGCAATTTCTAAAGATATTTATGGTTTGTCTACAAAAACTGATGATTATTCAACAGTGCTCAACTCCCTTACACTTGCCGCAGATGTGTCATTCCTTGCCGGTGATGCGTTAGGGCTCATCGAGGGGGGCGGAAAGTTCATTGCGCCGGTAGCGAAGGGGTTGAATGCTGTCGGCTCAGTAATTTTTGTAGGTCTCTCTGTTGCTGACATAGTCCAGGTCGCTAATAAGTACGGTGGCGACTATTCTAGTCGACAGTCACAATACGATCTGGGTGGGGCGATTGTAAATATGACTGCATCCGTAGCGGCAGTTGCTGCTAGTGTTGCGTTTCCGCCAGCCGCTTTGGCTCTTTTAGTGATACCTGATTTTCACTCCATTGGCGTGGCTTTAGATTTGCAGGATGAAATAGATCGTCAAAGATCCTTGGGTCATGAATCCACCGCCCAAGTACTTGAGGTTGCACACACAAATGCGGCACTAGACTCTACGCCCCTGATCAATTGGTTTTCTAGCATTTATAGAAACAATTTCACTGGAAAAATTGATGCGCTTCAAAACTCTCAAGCTTGGCAAGATAACCACGTAAAAGAAATTATTAGGGACATGGATAGGGATGTGCGTCCAAAGTTGATTGCCATGAAGAACCAGGCAGGGCTGGATCAAGTTGAGTTCGTTGCCCTCTCTAACCATTCTTTTTCAAATCTGTTGAGTTCCGCCCAGGACCAAGAGAAGTTTGGGAATTTTTATCTTGCGCGATACTCGAGCAGCGGTGAGCCATCTTACCAAAAAGCACATGATGGCTCGAATCCAAACTGGGCCGCAATACAATATTCAGGGGATTATTTTCATAAAAAAAATGTACTGGTACTCATAGATATTCCGCCTCTTGCTGAAATTAAACACCCTGCAGGCGAACTTCTAAGCGGTCGGCTGGATATTTATTCAAGAAATTTAACTGAGGATTCGAACACCACCCTTATTATAAACAAAGCTGCTAAAGAAATTTCTCCTTATAACGCCATGTTTGACTTGTACCTCCAGCACCATGGCTCCCACAACGCCACAGTCACTTATAAGTTTGATGTCGATTATTTGATTCACTCAGACAAAATTCATTTACTTACCGCTGGGTACTCTGACGGTGGCCCTTTACAGGTGTTGGATTTCAGCGGAGCGGATTTACATAACCCGGAATTACCCGATGACCATACTATGGATTTTCCTAGTACAGATCTGAAGGATTTTGACATCGTCAAAGGGCCAGTGGTCTTTGACAGCCGATGGGAGGACTCCTTCTGGGTAAATTTAGAAGAGTTCAACGGCACCTATGTCTCGTATGGGCACAGTAATTTATTCCTCAGAAACTCTAACGCTACTGTTTATTCAGGCCTGCATGATGAGGTCACTTTTGAAGGCAGTGACGGCACTGTCTTTTTAAAAGATATGCCTAAAAGTATTTCGGGTTCTGAACCTTCGGCGGGTTCGACGGTTTCTGCATCTCCTTTGACTAGGGAAGTAGCTTTCGTAGACGGGACTCTAGCCTATAAGGGGAGCGCTAATACCGTTACAGCCAATGGGTTTGCGAATTTCGTAGGCACTCATTTTGATGACAAGATAGTGATTGATGGCAAGCAGGGCATTCAAACTATCTCGACAGGGGGTGGTCATGACCAAATTCACCTGAAAAACTACACCAGTAATCAAAATGTGTCCGTTTTTTCATCGAGCGGAAGCTTTAGTGCCTCTCTCAATGACGTATCTAATGCTTCGCTTTATATGGGAGGCACTAAGGATCATGACGCAGTTGCGCTTATTGATGGGTATTCCCCTTTTACAACTATCGTGTCCTCCGCAGAAAAAAGCACGGTAAAAAACACACCATTGGCTCAGTCCTATTCTCAATCAATTGGTTTCCAGGGTGACGCTGAGAAGTCCCTTGATTATTACTCTGGACTGGGTGGGGCAACGTTCTATATTGATAATAACGTGACGCTCAATTATTTGGATAACGCCAAGCGTACATTCGACACTAAATTCATCGTAGATGATTTGAGCAACTACAGCCTTTCAACTACGTTTGTCGACCTGGGCGCTGCCAAAAATGATTACATTAAGGGGTCTATGAAAACCTCCAATTTTCTTGAGTACCTGGGCGGCAACGGTAAGACTACTGACCAGTTAGTTGTCAACTACTCCCTGGCCGATGTCAAGCATGGCAGTACGATTAATATTTTCAGCAACTCGGTAGCCGAAGCACCATTGGTACTGGCAGATGGATTGGGCCATGCGATTCAAATAGGCCTGGCAGCCTCCGGGGGAGACTATTACTTATCGTAGTTTTAGACGTCGTTTGATAAGTGGTACGTATTACCGATGAGTGAAACCCGAAGCTTTCGCAGGAATGCGTAAGCTTCGGGTCGGTGACTTACAAAGGCTTCATTTGCTGCATGGCTCTTCCCGCGTGTCACTGCTTTTTCCCATGGCTCTTAAACGCTCTGATGCTTTTAATGGCAGTGCCTACCCTAAGGGATAGGTTTAATAAGGATGTTTCCATTGGCTAAAAACGATATCAGGCAAAAAACCCAGCCTTTGATTATTTGGACAAGGCTTGATCCTGACAACGCGCCACCATGATTTTGACTCAGCGCCGGACAATACAACATAAGGTAGATTCGGGCTTTGCTTACTGCGTCGAGCTTTACCGGTCAAGGCTTGCCATATAAAAACTGCTTGTCCAGTGTTTGAGTATTTTTCCGCTGTAATCGAGGTCACTGCGGGATTAAAAATTCGGTCTCGCGCTATGCTTTTGCAAAGAAGAAACATTCATATCGTAATAAGGAATTAATGTATATGACGGCTCCTAAAGCGATGTCTCCATTACTTGGGGCATTGGCAGACTACAAGGGCATATTGACGTCTGTCGGGTGCTTCACCGCATTGATTAATTTATTGATGCTCGTTCCGTCCATTTACATGCTGCAGGTTTATGATCGTGTGCTGTCCTCTCAAAATGAAACCACCCTGGTAATGCTGACGCTCTTGGTCGTGGGTTTCTTCGCATTTATCGGGCTTTTGGAAGTGGTCCGTAGTTTTGTCGTCATTCGCATCGGCAACAAGCTGGAGCGGCGTTTCAATTTGCGGGTATACAAGGCCGCATTCGAACGAAACTTGCAGCATGGCTCAGGGCATGCCGGGCAGTTCTTGGGCGACCTCACCGCCATTCGCCAATTCGTCACCGGGCCCGCGCTCTTCGCGTTTTTCGATGCGCCGTGGTTTCCGATCTACCTGTTGGTAATTTTCCTCTTCAATGTGTGGCTGGGCGTACTGGCAACGGTCGGAGCCGTGCTATTGATCGTTTTAGCCTGCCTGAATGAGTACCTGACAAAAAAACCGTTGGGACAAGCAAATACCTTCTCCCAGCAGTCCATTCAACTGGCGACGAGTCACTTGCAAAATGCCGAGACGATTCAAGCCATGGGTATGCTCAGCGCGTTGCGCAAGCGCTGGTTCGGCGTGCACTCGCAGTTCCTGTCCTTTCAGAACAAGGCCAGCGATACCGGCTCGATAATGAGCTCCCTGAGTAAATCCCTGCGCCTCTGCTTGCAATCTTTGGTGCTAGGGCTTGGCGCGTACTTGGTGATCAAAGGGCAGATGACCGCCGGCATGATGATAGCCGGTTCAATCCTCATGGGCCGGGCGCTCAGCCCTATCGACCAGCTAATTGCGGTGTGGAAGCAGTGGAGCTCGGCCAAGCTCGCTTACCAGCGGCTCGATGGATTGCTGCGCGAATTCCCACCAAAAGACAGCCAGATGGCGTTACCGGCCCCCGAAGGCCACATCAATCTCGAGAATGTCAGCGCCGGGCCGCCGGGTCGGGGCGGGGCGACTTTACATCAAATCAGTTTTGACCTGGCTGCAGGCGAAGTGCTTTGCGTGCTCGGGGCATCAGGTTCGGGTAAGTCCACCTTGGCGCGGGTATTGGTGGGCGTCTGGCCAACCCTGGGCGGCACGGTACGCTTGGATGGCGCCGATATTCATCAATGGAGCCGCAATGACCTTGGCCCTGAGATTGGTTATTTGCCGCAAGACATCGAGCTGTTCAGTGGCAGCATTGCCGACAACATTTCGCGCTTCACCCAAAATGACCCAGAAAAGGTGGTCAGCGCAGCGCGTCAGGCTGACGTGCATGACTTGATCCTGAGCCTGCCTCAGGGCTACGACACGTTACTCGGCGACGCTGGCGGCGGTCTGTCCGGTGGCCAGAAACAACGGGTGGCCCTGGCGCGCGCATTGTATGGCGCGCCACGCTTGATCGTACTCGATGAGCCCAACTCCAATCTCGACAGCGTGGGTGAAGCGGCACTGGCCCGCGCTATCGAGCAGATGAAGACGCAGGGCAGCACCGTGGTTCTGGTTACGCATCGTACTTCCACATTGGCCCAAGCCGACAAGTTGCTGGTGCTCAACGCCGGTCGCGTGCAAGCGTTTGGCCCCAGCCAAGACGTACTGAAGGCGTTGTCCGCCCCCCCGGAAATACAAAGGCCTAAGACCGGCGTGAGTTTCAGTCGTCAGTATTGAGTGGGAGGGGAAAGGGATATGAGCAAGATCAAGTTCAATCGAACGTACAAACAGCGAAATGCCATTTTCTTCGTGCGCATGGGTTGGTTGATGACTGTCGTCGGTGCCGGCGGTTTTTTTCTATGGGCCAGCATTGCGCCATTGGATCAGGGTATTCCGGTGCAGGGTACGGTCGTGGTTTCGGGTAACCGTAAGGTGGTTCAAACCTTGAGCCCAGGTGTGGTCAGTCGAATTCTGGTGCGTGATGGCGAAGCGGTAAAACAGGGCCAGGCGTTGTTTCGCCTGGACCAGACGCAAAACCAAGCCAGCGTG
The DNA here is from genome assembly GCF_001945395.1 of Pseudomonas sp. PA15(2017). GTDB lineage: Bacteria > Pseudomonadota > Gammaproteobacteria > Pseudomonadales > Pseudomonadaceae > Aquipseudomonas. The sequence goes on from NZ_MSXV01000058.1 coordinate 208,828, forward strand.
CGATCGCTGCAAGCTCAGTACCGGCTCGCCTGGGCAAGCTTGGCACGTTGGCAAAGCGAACGTGACAACCAAGACACCCTTATATTTCCATCAACTTCAAACATTGAGCCGGACCCGGCGCTGGTACTGGTGATGGATGATCAGCGCCAGCTATTCAGCAGCCGCCGCGAGGCGTTCGCACGTGAACAGGCCTCCATTCGTGCCAACATCGATGGTGCAACCGCGCAGCTAAGTGGCCTAAGGCGCGCTCGGGTTGCTCTGACAGCTCAGGAGCAATCCTTGCGCGAGCAGATCAGCAGCCTGTCATCACTGGCTGACAACGGTTATATCCCACTCAACCGCCTAAGGGAGTTTCAGCGTCAGCTTTCTCAGGTCGAAAAGGACCTAGCGCAAACTATCGGCGAAAGCGGGCGCTTGGAACAGGGCATCATTGAATCGCGTCTCAAACTGGAGCAGTACCTAGAGGAATATCAGAAAGAAGTGCGTGGTCAGTTAGCCGAGGCGCAGTTACGCACACTGACGCTAGAGCAACAACTAACGTCGGCCAAGTTCGATTTGCAGCACAGTGAAATTGATGCACCTGCCGACGGAATCGCATTGAATCTGCGAGTGCATACCGAAGGCGCCATTGTTCAAGCCGGCGAAACCTTATTGGAGATCGTGCCCCAAGGTACCCCCCTGGAAGTGGAGGGAAGGCTGCCGGTGAACTTGGTGGATAAGGTCGGCACCCACTTGCCGGTTGATATTCTATTCACCGCCTTCAATCAAAACCGCACGCCGCGTGTGCTAGGTGAGGTCAGTCTGATCTCCGCCGACCAAGTGCTCGACGAAAAGACAGGCGTTTCATACTACATGCTCCGCGCCAGTGTCAGTGAAGAGGCTCTGCAAAAACTCCATGGCTTGGTGATCAGGCCGGGGATGCCTGCAGAACTGTTTGTACGTACGGGGGAGCGGTCATTGCTCAATTACTTGTTCAAGCCGCTGCTGGATCGCGCCAGCTCAGCGCTGACGGAGGATTGAGTATGAGACTTCTCTTTATCCTGCTGTGGCTGGTGTGCGGCAGCGCCAAAGCCGTCATGGGGCCTTTCGATGTGTACGAACAGGCACTGCGCAACGACCCGGTGTTCCTGGGCGCCATCAAAGAGCACAAAGCCGGTCTTGAGAATCGTGCTATCGGCCGCGCGGGTCTGATGCCGAAGCTATCCTATAACTACAACAAGGGTTACAACGACTCCGAGGCGCGACTACCCGATGGACGCGGCGGCACCTACCGTGACGACCGCAACTACAGCAGCTTCGGCTCTACCTTCAGCCTGCAACAGCCACTCTTTGACTATGAAGCGTATGCCAACTATCGCAAGGGGGTGGCCCAGGCGTTGTTCGCCGATCAAAGATTTCGCGAAAAAAGCCAGGCTCTATTGGTTCGCGTGCTGAGTTACTACACCCAGGCGCTGTTTGCGCAAGATCAGATCGACATGGCCAGAGTCAAGAAAAAGGCTTTCGAGCAGCACTTTCAGCAAAATAAGCATTTGCTCCAGCAAGGCGAGGGCACTCGCACCGATATTCTTGAAGCCGAATCGCGCTACGAGCTCGCTATCGCGGAAGAAATCCAGGCCCTCGACGAGCAAGACGCCTCGCTGAGAGCGCTAGGCTCTTTGATTGGCGTGCAAAATATAAACATCGAGGACTTGGCCCCACTTGACGACGACTTTTCCGCCCTGATCTTGACTCCCGCCAGCTATGACACTTGGCACAAGATGGCGGTCGAGAACAACCCGGTTCTGGCGTCGGAACGCCACGCCTTGGAAATAGCGCGGCATGAGGTGGAGCGCAACCGCTCCGGGCATCTGCCGAAAGTCACGGCCTACGCCACCTCACGCAAACAGGAGTCGGAAAGCAGCAACACTTACAACCAACGCTACGATACCAACACTATCGGCATCGAAATCAGTTTGCCGCTGTATGCCGGTGGTGGTGTTTCAGCATCCACACGACAGGCAAGTTATGCCATGCAGCAGGCCGAGTACGAGCTTGAGGGCAAGACCCGCGAAATCCTGATCGAGCTGCGCCGTCAATTCAGTGCCTGCCTCTCCGGTGTGAGCAAGCTGCGCGCCTATCAAAAGGCGTTGGTAGCTGCTGAGGCGCTGGTACTCTCGACCCAGCAGAGCATTCTGGGTGGTGAGCGGGCCAATCTTGATGCGCTGAACGCCGAGCAGCAGCTTTACAGCACTCGCCGCGATCTGGCCCAGGCCCGCTACGACTACCTGATGGCCTGGACCAAACTGCACTACCACTCAGGCAATCTTCAAGCTGCTGACTTAGCAAAGCTGGACGACGCTTTTTTCACGAGAAGTCCGCAATAGGTGCATAAGCGATCAACACGGAATCGCGCAACTTATTGTTCTATATGGTGCCGGAGACAGGAATCGAACCTGCGACCTTCGCGTTACGAGTGCGCTGCTCTACCGACTGAGCTACACCGGCGGGGCTCGCATTATTGGCAAGCGCCGCGTGCCGCTCAAGTGCTTTTCGCGGCGCCTGCCCGTCGTGCGGTTACTTCAGCAGTTCGATGCGCTCGTCATGGATGCGGATCAGGCCCTGCTTGTAGAGGCCGCCGATGGCCTTCTTGAAGTTGCCCTTGCTGACCCGGAACATCGCGCTGATGCGTTCCGGCGAGCTCTTGTCGCTCAGCTCCAGCATGCCGCCGCTGTCCCGCAGGCGCTGGAGAATCTGTTCGCCAAGGCTGTCAGCCACTTGCTGGCCGACCGGCTGCAAGCTGAGGCTGATCTTGCCGTCACTGCGCATGTCCTTGATGAAACCCGGCTGGCGGATACCGCCACGCATGAAACCGATCACCTCGTTCTTGTGGATCAGGCCCCAGTGCTTGCCATTGATGATCGCCTTGAACCCCATGTCTGTCGGCTCGACGACCAGCAGGTCGACTTCGTCGCCGCTTTGGTAGGTCGCCGGCACCTTGTCCAGATAGCGGTCCAGGCGCGCGGTGGCGGTGATACGGCGGCTGCGCTTGTCGACGAACACGTGCACCACGCAATAGTCGCCGATCTGCAGCGGACGCTTTTCTTCCGAATGGGGCAGCAGCAGGTCCTTGGGCAGGCCCCAGTCGAGAAACAGGCCGACGCGGTTGATGTCGACGACCTTGAGGCTGGCGAATTCGCCGACCTGCACCTTGGGCTTGTCGGTGGTGGCGATCAGCTTGTCTTCGCTGTCCAGATAGACGAATACGTTGAGCCAGTCGTCCACCTCGCTGGGCGTGTCCTTGGGAATGTAGCGTTTGGGCAAGAGAATCTCGCCGTCCGCCCCGCCGTCCAGATACAGACCGAAGTCGGTGTGCTTGACGACCTGCAAGGAATTCATACGTCCGATAACAGCCATGGTACCTACCCTCGTTTTCAGCCAGGCAGTGTACCCGACTCCTCGCTGGGAAGCCCGGACGTGCAGCAGCGAGTAGGCAGGTGATCAGCCCATTGGTCATCGAATGAACAGCTGAGCGCCCAGCGGTGATACAATGGGCGGCCATCTTGATGACTCGAGTAGGCAATATGACCGTCATGCGCGTCAAAGCATCCCACAGCAAAGCCAAACCTGCCCCGGCAGTGGAAACCAGTGAATCGATCGACGCTCAGGTAGCGGCGTTCCTCAAGTCCGGCGGCAAGATCCAGGAGATCGCCAAGGGCGTCAGCGGCCAGACCAATGGTCCTGCCAGCCGCCATATCACTATTTCCAAGAAGTAATTTCGTTTGTATCGACCTGCAGCGCCCGATACCGGGCGCCAGGTCGGCAGCCTCCCCGTCCCCTCGCCCGTCCGGGCAATGATTTGAACGACTTATTTCGCGTCTTCAGCGCTTGTCGCTGGCGATGAGCACACGCATGTTTCAAAATGATGTCAGTCGCTTTTTCAGCACTCAACCTTCGCCCCAGCCGTGAAGGCACGCTGAAAACCATCGTCTGTCGATCATCGTTTAAGGAAGATACGTGCGCGTTCTCAGCCCCTGGCTGCAGCGGCCGGCCAGTGTTCAATTGGTACTGGGTGTCCTGTTCATTGCATTGCCGCTGCTCAGCCGCTATACGCTGGGCTGGTCCCATCCGTTCGGTTACCTCTCCGACCTGGCCATTGGCAGCCTGCTGTTATGGCTAGCGCTGCGTAGTCGCCTGCTGTTGGGCATTCCGCTGGCATTGATCTGGGTGGTGCTCAACCAGGGTACCGTCGAGCTGGTCAGCGCCGTGGGCCGCATGCCCGAGCCGGCTGACCTGCATTACCTGACCGACGCACAGTTTCTCAGCCATTCGACCCAGGGCGGTGGCCTCACTCACCCCTGGCTGGCAGGCGCTTCCATCGCCGCCGCCTTGGCGTTCCTCATCCTGCTCGGCGCACGCCCGCAGGTGCGTAAACCATCGGCGGCCTGGCTGTTGGCCCCTCTGGCGCTGCTCACCGCCCACGCCGCCTTCCAGTACCGTAGCCCAAGCGAAGCCGACCAGTGGGTGCAGTTCAACCTGCCGCACAAATGGCTGGCTGAAGGCATCAGCGTCGCTCAGCTGGGCGTCGACGACTGGATGACCCGCGGCCAGCCCAACAGCCCACCGGACATCAGCGGCCTCACCCGCCTGGACATGGACGGCACGCCGCTGCTGGCCGAACCAGGCCGCGCCCGCAACGTGCTGATCATCACCCTGGAAGGCATCCCCGGTGCCTATCTCGACGCCAGCCGGCGGGCCATCGGCAGCAGTTACCAGGATGACCTGATGCCGCGCCTGAGCGCCTGGGCCGAGCGCGGCATGCTCACCAGCGACTACGTTCTGCATGCTCACCAGACCATTCGCGGGCTGTACGCCATGCTTTGTGGCGACTATGACAAACTGGCTTCGGGCACCCCCAAGGGCATCGAGCTGCTGGGCAATGCCGAGCGCGCCGCCCAGTGCCTGCCGGCGCAACTGCGCGACAACGGTTTCAGCACCCATTTCCTGCAGGGCGCCGGGCTGCGCTTCATGGCCAAGGACCAGATCATGCCGCGCATGGGCTTCGACAAGACCCTGGGCCGCGACTGGTTTCGTAATACGCCCTACCTCGACTTCGCCTGGGGCATGGACGACAAGGCCTACTTCGAAGGCGCGCTGAGCTACGTCGACGGCCTGCGCAAGCAGAAGGCGCCCTGGATGCTGACCCTGCTCACCGTCGGCACCCACCAGCCCTACTCCGCGCCGGACGACTACCTGGCCCGTCACGCCAGCGCCAAGCAGGCAGCCATCGCCTACCTGGACGACGCCATTGGCGATTTCCTCGACGCCCTGCAAGAACGCGGCGTGCTCGACGACACCCTGGTGGTGGTGACCTCGGACGAATCCCACGGCATCGAGAACGTGCGCCTGGCGTCGGCCTGGGGCTTCAACCTGATGCTGGCGCCTGAGCAGGCGCAACTGCCTTCGCTCAAGAACGGCGTCTACGGGCACATCGACCTGACCGCCTCGGTGCTCGACTACCTGGCCCTGCCGCTGCCGGCGAGCATCGCCGGGCGCTCGATGCTGCGCGATTACAGCCATGGCCGCCAGATCATTTCCTACACCAACGGTTTGCTGCGCGAGCATGATGGCCGGGGCACGTTGACCGAGTGCAACTTCCAGCAAGTTTGCCGGCGCTATGCCAGCCCGGGATTCATCGCTGAACAGGCCGAATACCTAGGCCGCGTCAGTGGCAAACCGGCGCGCCAGGTGAGCCTGCGCGCCGAATTGCTGGATCGTTCGCTCAGTGATGGCCAGGGCAACCAGCTGCTGCAGTTCGCCAGCAACGAGCGTATTCGCCTGCGAGCCACACCGGGAGACGACTGGGCCGACAACTTGATCGGCGCCCAGTATCTGGAGCTGCCCAAGGGCACCCAGACCCGCGTGACCCTGAAGATCAACGCGCTGAAGATGAGCGAAGCTGGCGCCACGCTACGCCTGAAGACCAAGGAATTCGACCGTGACGTGCTGATCAACGTCCCGGAGATACCACGACTGAAAAAAGGCCGGCCGGTGGAACTGAGCTTCACCTTCGACAACCTGGACACCCGTAAGGCGTTCTCCTTTCACCTGACGGGCGAAGGCAAGGGCTCCATCGAAATCGCCGATTTCAGCGTCGAGACACGCCCAATGGAGACCGAGATGCTGGCCGCCACCCTCGAAGGAGAGGCAGAAGAAACCACCCAATGATGGGGCGGTTCAGTACATGGCGTAGCGGCGTTCGATTTCCCGGTATTCGCCGCTGGCGATGATGTCGGCCAGGCCCTGATCGAAGCGATCGCGCATCGACTGGTCACGCAGCCCCAGCTGATAGGGCGTGGGGGGGAACAACGGGTATTCGGTGATCGGCTGGCTGACGTCCACCTGGCGGTAAACCTCGCGGTTGAAGTAGCGCAGGATTCGCCGTTCGGCGATCACCACCTCCACCCGGCCGCTGTACAGAAAGCGGTTGCGGGCGATTTGCTGGGCCTCCTCGTGATAACGCGGGTTGGCCTCGGCCATGCGCTGGAACTCCTCGCCCAGCAGCACCCGTGCGCGCTGGAAGGCGCGCACCGAATGCTTGCTCAGGTCAGCGATGCGCTCGATTCGATAATCGCGCGAAGTCAGGGCGACTGCCACGTTGTGGTAGCGAATGTAGGGCTGAGAGTAAAAGCTCGTCACACCGCCTTGCAGGCGCGTGGTGGCGATGCCATCGAGTTCACCACGGCTGAACGCTCGGTGCAGGCGCTCCATCGGCGCGTACGAAGGCACGACGGTGATGCCCGATGCACGGGCTGCAGCGACCACGATGTCGTACTCGATGCCGCGCTGCTCGCCTTCGAAGATATAGGGCGGCTTGTGCGTGCCAAAGCCGATCCTCAGCTCGTCGGCCGCGACGTTGGTCGCCAACAGCAGCAGTCCGATTGCCCACCATCTCATTGCACGACCGCCCCCACCACGTCGACCTAACCGGTGCCCCGGCAAACCAGGGCATCAGCGTACAGTTTACGCGGCCAGGGCACAGGTGGGTATCAGACCAGCGTCGCCTTGGGCGCCAGCCCATCGAACACCTCGGGCGTCAGCGCTGCCAGGCCCTGGCCATCGAGTACCTCGCGCGGGTGTTGCTCACCCGGGAAGGTGCTGTCGATCATGCTCAGCAACTGCGCACCGCGCGGGGTGAGGACGAAATTCTCGCCGTTGCCGCCCTCTTCTTCGGGGCGCGGCGCGATGAAACCGCCCTTGAGCAGCGTGGCTTCGTAATCGTCGGCCTGCGCCTTCAGTGAATCGACGTTGTCGATCGGCTTGCCAGCCTGCTGCAAGGCGTCGGCCAATTCCTCGGCGCAGCGGCGCGGCACGAATGGCTGGCCCGCACCACTCTGCACTGCGTGCAGCATGCGCTCGACAAGATCCCAGTTGTGAGTGTGCTGATGAGTCGTCATAGCCTCGTCTCCCTTCTGTTCGGCGCCACGAGCGCCCGTGAAGGTGTGACGTCAGCGCCACGAACAAGGTTCGGGCTATCTGCCGAACGCGGCCTGAACCAAGGCCTGCGCCGCCAGTCTGAGGCGCATCTCCCTGTACAAAGGATGTTCGCCATGCTCCGCCAGCCCCTGCTGCGCCCCGTTTTCAGCGCTCTGCTCGTGGCAAGCATCGCGCCATCGGCACTGGCGGCCGAGCCGTTGCGGCTCAAGCACTTGTATCGCTGCGAAGACGTGCTCGATACCCAGCGCCAGACCTTCTGCCTGACGACACGCGGGGTGGCCGACGGCGAGCTACAGGTGCTGCTCGATGGCAAGCCGCTGCCGGCCAGGGCCGTGAAACGAGAGGATGGGCTGCGCATCATCCTCGATAGCAAGGGCTACGAGAGCGGCCCGCTGTGGCTGAAACAGGGCGACGAGGTAAGCAACCCGGTGTGGCTGTCGATGGCCGGCAGCCACGTGCTGGCCGCCAAGCCGGGTGAAGTGGCCAAGAACATGGACGGCCTCAACACCTACGTCGATCTGGTCAGCGTGGTCATCGAGGAAGATGCCCACGGCCTGGATACGGCCAAGGCGCTGGCCAAGAAATATGGCGCCGAAGTGGTCGGCGCCATCGCGCCGCTCAACACCTACCAGTTGCGCCTGCCGGCCAAGGATCTGGTCCAGCGTGACGCCATGGTGCTGCGCCTGGGCAGCGAGCTGAGCGTGGACGCCGTGGTGGTCGAGGAATCCTCCGCCGAGGAGCAGGAGGCATCCGTCGGCACCAGCAGGGAGGAGCAGTTGGGCGAGGAGGAATGGGCCGCCAATCGCTTCGTAGATGCGGTCAACTACTACCAGCGACGCATTCCGTCCAAGCGTTCGCCCATCACCACGGAGCCGGTGCGCATTGGCCTGATCGAGCGCAACGTCGACTTCGACGCGCCGGATTTCAAGGACTACCTGGGCGCCGCCGAACGTCAGGGCAACACGCCCCACACCCGTCTGTACAGCCGCGATGCCGACAAGCCAGATGGCCACGGCTCCACCGTGGCGGGCATCCTGGCGGCGCGCTGGGACGATGGTGGCAACACCGGTTTCCTGCGCGGGCTGGATGGCGCCGGGCCGGGCTTCGAGGTGATCGTCGACCGCAACTCGGACGCCGGCATCACCGCCAACATCGCCGCCTCGGTCAACCTGGTCGAGGACGGCGTGCGGGTGCTGAACTGGAGCTGGGGCATCCACCGCATCGGCGCGAAGAACATTCACGGCGACGAGATCGACTCGCTGGTGCGTTCGGGCGTGGCCATGAGCGGTTACGAAGAGCTGCTCGAGGAATTCTTCCTCTGGCTGCGCCGCGAGCACCCGGATGTGGTGGTGATCAACTCGGCCGGCAACGGTGCCTCGTTTTCCGGTGCCGACGACTATCGCCTGCCCTCCTCGTTCGTCACCGAGCAGCTGTTCGTGGTTGGCGGGCACCAACGCAGCGATCGCCAGGATGTTGCCGTGGACGACCCGGCGTACGTGAAACGGCGCAGCTCGTCGAACGTCGACACCCGCGTGGACATCACCGCCGCCGCCTGCGTACGCGCCTCCACGGCTGAAGAGAACCAGCAGGGCAGCGTGCATTGCGGCACCTCCTATGCCACACCGCTGGTGGCCGGCGTGGTGGCTTCGCTGATGTCGATCAACCCTGATCTGCACCCCGATCAGCTACGCATGCTGCTGCGCCGCAGTGCCATGACCATCGGCGAAGAATTCGATTTCGAGCCCACCGACGCCGATGACCTGACCGCGCCGATCCTGCCATCGGAACGCGGCTTCGACCTCAATGACAAGGACATCGGCCACTCCGCCCGGCTGGACATGCAGAAGGCGCTGGACCTGACCGTGCGAAGCCTGAACAACAAGCAGTAGACCAAAGCCCTGAACATTCACCGCTGGCAGGCACTCAACCGCTCGGAAATGACCCTGCAAAGTGTGAGGATTGAAGCATGATCAAGCACATTGCGCCGCTATGCGGCCTGACCTATTACAGGCCGATGAAAAATGTAGGCGAGCAAGCCAGTGCAAGGCAAAAACAGCCGAAAAAGCGCAGTTTACGTGCTGTAAATGAGCATTTTGAGGCTGTTTTTAACGCAGCAATGGCGACGTAGGTAGTTTTTCAACGGCCTGTTACGGCATGGGCAAGGAACCGGCCTGCACGGCCGACGAGGCGACCGCCAAGGCCCAGGAGCTGGCGGCCAAGATCGAAGAAATTACCCAGCGCGATCCACAGCGGGCCGCGGTACTACGCGAGGAGCTCAAGCAGGCGAAGCCCGAAAGCAGCGGCCAGCACGCCACCGATTGCGATGCTTACGACCAGCGTCTCCAGCAGTTGCAAGAGATCGGCGGAGAGGTCGAGGAACAGGTGCAGTGACGGTCACCGGCAATGGCTACCGGTGACCGAAGCAATCATCAGGCGTCGGTCGACGGCGCCTTGCGCTTGAGCGGCGCCAGGCCGTCCTGGCTGACCAGGCCTGCATCGCTCTTCGGCTTGTTCACCGTGTTGCGCTTGGCCGGGGTTTTAGTCGCGGGCTTCTTGGCGATCTTCTTGCCGGTTTTCGGGTCGACCTTTTTCTTCTTGGTGCCAGCGGCCTTGCCGGACGCCTTGAGGTTCTTCGGCCCCTGGTAGCTACCCTTGAGTTCCTTGACGGTACGTTTCTCGAAACGCTGCTTGAGGTAGCGCTCGATGCTCGACATCAGGTTCCAGTCGCTGTGGGTGATCAGCGAGATGGCCAGGCCTTCGGCGCCGGCCCGACCGGTACGCCCGACGCGATGCACGTATTCGTCACCGGAGCGCGGCATGTCGAAGTTGATCACCAGGTCCAGCCCTTCGACATCCAGGCCGCGGGCGGCCACGTCGGTGGCGACCAGCACCTTGACGGCGCCCTGACGCAGGCGGTCGATGGCCAGTTTGCGGTCCTTCTGGTCCTTCTCGCCGTGCAGCACGAAGGTCTTGAATTCCTTGGCCACCAGCTTGCCGTACAGGCGGTCGGCCTGGGCGCGGGTATTGGTGAAGATGATCGCCTTGTCGTAGGTCTCGTTGCTCAGCAACCACTCGACCAGCTGTTCCTTGTGGTAGTTGTGGTCGGCGGTGATGATCTGCTGGCGGGTGCCCTCGGCCAGTTCGCTGACGCGGTTGAGCTGCAGGTGCGTGGGCTCGCGCAGCACCTTGGCGACCACCTCGCGCAGGCCGGCGCCACCACTGGTAGCGGAGAACAGCAGGGTCTGATGCTCGCGGTCGCACAGTTCGGCGAGGCGCTGCACGTCTTCGGCAAAGCCCATGTCGAGCATGCGGTCGGCCTCATCGAGCACCAGCACCTCGACGTCTTCGAACAGCAGGTTGCCGGCGTTGGCATGCTCGATCAGGCGCCCCGGCGTACCGATGACGATATCGATCTTGCGCAGCATGGCGGCCTGCACCTTGAAGTCTTCGCCGCCGGTGATCAGCCCGGCCTTGATGAAGGTGTACTGGGCGAAGCGCTCGACTTCCTTGAGCGTCTGCTGGGCCAGCTCGCGAGTCGGCAGCAGGATCAGCGCACGCACGCTGACCCGCGCCTTGGAGCTGCCGTCGCCAAGCAGGCGGTTGAGCATGGGCAGCACGAAGGCGGCGGTCTTGCCGCTGCCGGTCTGAGCGATCACCCGCAGGTCCTTGCCCTCCAGCGCTGGAGGAATCGCAGCGGCCTGCACCGGGGTCGGCTCGGTGAATTTGAGCTCGGCCACGGCTTTGAGCAGGCGTTCATGCAGGGCAAATTGGGCAAACACGGGGCAACCTCGATGCAAATGCTAAATCAGCCGCATAGGTTACCGCGTTCGCGCCTCGGGGCCGAATGCTTTCTCTCGCCGCCTCGCCGAAAGCCGTCAGGCCACGGTCTGCATGCGTCGCTGCTTGAGCAGCAAGCGCCCGCTGTCCCACCCCACCAGCACTACTGCCACCCAGATCGGCAGGTAGGTCAGGAACTGGTCCGGATCGAATTGCTCGCCCAAAAACAGCAGGCTGACGGTGAACAGCAACATCGGCTCCACATAGCTGAGGATGCCGAACAGGCCCAGGGGCAGCAGCCGCGACGAGGCCATCATCGCCGCCAGGGCGATGGTGCCCAGCAGCGCCATGCCCGGTACCAGCCACCATAGGCGTGGATGCTCGGCGAACATGCCAGCCGGCGCCCAGTAGAGGATCAGCCAGATGGCCAGGGGCGCCATCACCAGCATCTCCAACACCAGGCCCGGCAAAGCATCCAGGCGCATCCAGCGGCGCAGCATGAAATACGGCGGATAGCCCAGGGCAGTGACCAGCGTGACCCAGGAAAACGCCTGGGATTGCCACAGTTCGTGCAGCACGCCGGCAAAGGCGCACGCCACGGCGAGCCGCTGCAGCGGGCGCAGGCGCTCGCCGTAGAACACCCGGCCGGCCAGCACCATGGCCAGCGGCAGCAGGAAATAACCCAGGGAAACGTCGAGCATGTGCCCGGTCAACGGCGCCCATACGAACAGAAACCACTGCAGGCCGATCAGCGCCGCGGCGATCGGCAGCGCCGCCAGCAACAACGGCTCGCGGCGCAGGCGCTGCAGGGCGCCGAGCAACAACGGCCATTGACGCAGCAGGGTGAGCAGCAACAGCACCGCCGGGATCGACCAGAGCACGCGCTGGGCGAACACCTGGAAACCATCCAGCGGCGTGAGCATCTGCACGTAGCCGGGAATCAGGGCGAACAGCATCGAGGCGCTGACAGAGAACAGCACGCCGGGTCCGGAAAGCGTCATCGCGCACCTCGAGGAATAGGAAAGTCGCCCCATGGTTCAGCCTATCAGGCAGCCGCGCAGTTGCGGCGGCGACGGCGTGCGCAGATACGCGAGCGCCGCTCGCATGAACGGGCGGCGCACCATAACGGTTCGCCGGCCAGCAGACAATCCACGCGAGCGCCCCGGCGCAGAAAGGCCAGGTGCGATGCGATCAGACGAGTTCGGCGATTCGCTGCCGGGCCGCCTCGATGCCACGGGCCATGAACGCTTCCCCCAGGTTGAGCCCCTCGGCGAGGATGACGTTGACGTCATGAATACCGACGAAGGCCAGCAACTGGCGCAGATAGGGTTCCTGAAAGTCCTGGCTGCCGCCAGCGTAGATGCCGCCACGCGTGCATAGCACGAACGCGCGCTTGCCGTTCAGCAACCCCTGGGGACCATTCTCGCCGTAGCGAAAGGTCACGCCGGCGCGCAACACATGGTCGAACCAGGCCTTGAGCGTGCCGGGAATGCTGAAGTTGTACATCGGTACCGCCAGCACCAGCACATCGGCGGCCAGCAGCTCGTCGGTCAGTGCATTGGCGCGCTGCAGGGCCTCACGCTCGGCCCTGCCATGCTGCGCGGCGGGACGTGTCCAGGCGCCGAGCAAGGCGCTGTCCAGATGGGATGGCGGTTCGGCAGCCAGATCCCGTCGACAGATGCGATCAGTGGGATAGCGCTCGCGCCAGCACGCCACGAAGTGCTCGGTGAGCTGCCGCGACACCGAACCCTGCTGGCGTATGCTGCTGTCGATCACCAGTAATTGGGCCATGGGCTCGCTCCATCGAAGGCAGTCATAACGATGGTCGCGAGGTTAGTAAGCTGGTATCCGATGAAAAAGCGTAATTATCCGCTTCTAACTATCGATGAAGTTGATTTGTCCCGCGCCTGCCCATAGGCTGGAGACGTTATTGAGGCTCGCAGTTGAGCTGCACCCGCAGGCGAATGATGCTGCGCGCGAATTTCACGGTGAGATTGCCGCTCTGCCCGGCTGCCAGCTTCACGCTGCGGGTGCGCGGCGCCTCGGGGCCATTGCGAAACACCGCCTTGCAGGAAGCGGCCTGCTGACCGTAGTTCTGCACTAGCACGGCGGCCATGTTGTGATCGATTTCCTGAGTGCTCGCCGAGACCTCGGCGCCGTTGAACTGTTTTTCCAGTTCGATGGGATAGGCTTGCGCCGCCAGTGGCAAGCAGGCGATCAGCGCACAGCAGAGTTTTTTCATGGCCAGCCTCCAAGGTGAGCCTCCAGTTTAGAACCACAGCCGGTCCATGCACAGCCGCTGGTGAAGGAGATCAAATGAAGGCTCCACGCGTAACCCTCGATCAATGGCGCACGCTGCAGGCCGTGGTCGATCACGGCGGCTTCGCCCAGGCGGCCGAGGTGCTGCATCGCTCGCAGTCGTCGGTCAGCTACACGGTCGCGCGCATGCAGGAGCAGCTGGGCGTACCGCTGCTGCGCATCGATGGCCGCAAGGCAGTGCTCACCGAAGCCGGTGACGTGCTGCTGCGCCGCTCCCGGCAATTGGTCAAGCAGGCCAGCCAGCTCGAAGACCTGGCGCACCACATGGAACAGGGCTGGGAAGCCGAAGTGCGCCTGGTGGTCGACGCCGCCTATCCCAGCGCACGGCTGGTCCGGGCGCTGACCGCTTTCATGCCGCAAAGCCGCGGCTGCCGGGTGCGCCTGCGCGAAGAAGTGCTGTCCGGTGTCGAGGAAGTGCTCAAGGAAGGCGTCGCCGATCTGGCGATCAGCGGCTACAACATCCCCGGCTTTCTCGGCTCGGAAATGAGCCCGGTGGAATTCATCGCCGTGGCCCATCCCGATCACCCGTTGCATCGCCTGCAGCGCGAACTCAATTTCCAGGACCTTGAAACCCAGATGCAGGTGGTGATTCGCGACTCCGGGCGCCACCAACCCCGCGATGTCGGCTGGCTCGGCGCCGAGCAGCGCTGGACCGTGGGTAGCCTGGCCACTGCGGCGACCTTCGTCGGCAGTGGCCTGGGGTTTGCCTGGCTACCGCGCCATATGATCGAGCGTGAACTCAAGGATGGCCTGCTCAAACCGCTGCCGCTGGACAAGGGCGGCAGCCGCAAGCCGGTGTTCTTTCTCTACGCCAGCAAGGACAAGGCCCTGGGCCCGGCCACACAGATCCTTACCGACCTTATCCAGCGTTTCGATGCCGCGCCACTCAACGCCGCGTTCGGCGCGCCCGCTTCGCCAGACTGAATCCAATGCCCTATTTCGAGCATCGCGGCTGCCGGCTTTTCCATGAAGAGCATGGCCAGGGCACGCCGGTACTGCTGATCCACGGCCTGGGCTCGAGCACCCTGGATTGGGAGCTGCAGGTGCCCGCACTCGCCGCGCACCATCGGGTGATTGCCCTGGACGTACGCGGCCACGGGCGTTCCGACAAGCCTCGCCAGCGCTACCGCATCGCCGACTTCGCAAAAGATGCCGCTGCGCTGATCGACCATCTGCAGCTGCCCCCGGTGCATCTGGTCGGCATTTCCATGGGCGGCATGATCGGCTTCCAGCTGGGCGTCGACCATCCGCAGTTGCTGCGCAGCCTGACCATCGTCAACAGCGCCCCTGAGGTAAAAGCGCAGAAACCCTCCGACTACCTGCAGATCGCCAAGCGCTGGACGCTGGCCCGGGTACTGAGCCTGGACGCCACCGCCAGGGCCCTGGCACGACTGCTGTTTCCAAAGCCGGAACAAGCCGAACTGCGCCGCAAGGTCGAGGCGCGTTGGCCGCGCAACGACAAACACGCGTACCTGGCCAGCCTCGACGCCATCATCGGCTGGGGCGTACGTGAACGCCTGGCGCTGATCACCTGTCCTACCCTGGTGATCAGCGCCGACCGCGACTACACGCCGGTCGCACTCAAGCAGGCCTATGTCGACGAACTGCCCGACGCCCGCCTGCTGGTGATCGAAGACTCACGTCATGCCACACCGCTCGACCAGCCTGAACACTTCAACCGCAGCCTGCTTGCCTTTGTGCGGGAAGTCGAAAACACTGCCGCCACCTCATCCAAGGATTAGACCCAATGCTGAAGAAACTCGCCCTCACCGCCTGCTCGCTGTTGTTCACCGCCCACCTGATGGCCGCGGAAAACCCCACCGTTCTGCTGACCACCAGCCTGGGCGATATCGAGGTACAGCTCGACGAGCAGAAAGCGCCGATCAGCACCCAGAACTTCCTCGCCTACGTGGACAGCGGCTTCTACAAGGGTACCGTGTTTCACCGTGTGATTCCGGGCTTCATGGTCCAGGGCGGGGGCTTCGACGAAAACATGCGTCAGAAGCAGACCAAGGCGCCGGTCAAGAACGAAGCCGACAACGGCCTGCACAACGTGCGCGGCACGCTGGCCATGGCCCGCACCCAGGTGCGCGACTCGGCAACCAGCCAGTTCTTTATCAACCACACCGACAACTCCTTTCTCGACAACGGCTCGCGCGACTTCGGTTACGCCGTGTTCGGCAAGGTGACCCGCGGCATGGAAGTGGTCGACCGCATCGCTCAGGTGCGCACTGCCAATCGCGCCGGCCAGCAGAACGTACCGGTCGATCCAGTGGTGATTCTCGACGCCAAGCGCCTCTGATACTGCTACCCTCCCCCCTGTAACCCACGTGCCCAGGCGCGTGGGTTCACCGCAGAGCCCCGCGCTCTCGCCCGTCGGCTGCCTCGCCATTGCCCGACTCTCGCCCGGCCCATCCCCATCACTCGCCAGAGCAGACTGCATCCATGTTGTTTCGCCGCTTCGAAAACCTGATCGACGTCTTCAAGCCCAGCCCAGATGTGGCGCCGCCCAGCGGCATGCTGCGTTTCTATGCCCACTACCTGAAACAGGTATGGCCGCTGATGCTCGCGGTGCTGGTAATCGGCTTTTTCGCCGCGGTGATCGAAGTGGCGTTGTTCAGTTTCCTCGGCCAGTTGATCGACATGGCCCAGACCACCGCCGACGCCCGCACCTTCTTCGCCGAACACCAGGGCGAGCTGCTGTGGATGGCCCTGGTGGCCCTGATCATCAGGCCGCTGGTGTTCGGTCTGCACAACCTGCTCACCCACCAGGCGATCAACCCAGGGCTGACCAACCTGATCCGCTGGCAGAACCACCGCTATGTGCTCAAGCAGAGCCTGAATTTCTTCCAGAACGACTTCGCCGGGCGCATCGCCCAACGCGTCATGCAGACCGGCCCATCACTGCGCGACTCGGCCATGCAGGTCATCGACGCGCTGTGGCACGTAGTGGTCTACGCCGGCAGCGCGCTGTACCTGTTCGCCGCCGCCGACGTGCGGCTGATCGTGCCATTGACCCTGTGGATCATCGGCTACAGCGCCGCGCTCTGGTATTTCGTGCCGCGCATCAAGGAGCGCTCGGCCGCTGCTTCGGCGGCGCGCTCCAAGGTCATGGGCCGGGTGGTCGACGGCTACAGCAATGTGGCCACGCTCAAGCTGTTCGCCCACTCCCGTGAAGAAGAAAGCTACGCCCGCGAGGCCATGCAGGAGCTGCTCGACAAGTTCCGCCTGCAGTCGCGCACCATCACCAGCCTGGACTTCCTGATCACCTGCATGAACGGCCTGCTGATCGTCGGCACCGGCGCTCTGGCGCTGTGGCTGTGGAGCGAGTCGCTGATCAGCACCGGTGCCATCGCCCTGGCGCTGGGCCTGGTGATCCGCATCAACAACATGGCCGAATGGATCATGTGGGTGGTCAACGGCATCTTCGAAAACGTCGGCACCGTGCAGGACGGCATGCAGACCATCGTCCAGCCGCGCCACGTACTCGACCGCGAGGACGCCAAACCGCTACAGGTGCGACAGGGCGGCGTGCGTTTCGAGGACGTGCACTTTCACTACGGCAAGAGAGGCGGCGTGATCAGCGGCTTGGCCCTGGATATTCGCCCGGGCGAGAAAATCGGCCTGGTCGGCCCGTCCGGTGCCGGCAAGTCGACCCTGGTCAACCTGCTGCTGCGCCTCTACGACCTCGAGAGCGGACGCATCCTCGTCGATGGCCAGAACGTCGCCGAGGTCAGCCAGGAAACCCTGCGTGCCAACATCGGCGTGGTCACCCAGGACACTTCCCTGCTGCACCGCTCGATCCGCGACAACCTGCGCTACGGTCGCCCCGAGGCCAGTGACGAACAGCTCTGGGCCGCCGCCCGCAAGGCCCGCGCCGAGGGCTTCGTCGCCAGCCTGGACGATGGCCAGGGGGGCACCGGGTTCGATGCTCAGGTCGGCGAGCGCGGCGTCAAGCTCTCCGGCGGCCAACGCCAGCGCATCGCCATCGCCCGCGTGTTGCTCAAGGATGCGCCGATCCTGGTGCTCGACGAAGCCACCTCGGCACTGGATTCGGAGGTCGAAGCGGCGATCCAGGAAAGCCTCGACGATCTCATGGACGGCAAGACGGTGATCGCCATTGCCCATCGCCTGTCGACCATCGCCCGCATGGATCGCCTGGTGGTGATCGACAAGGGGCAAATCATCGAGACCGGCACCCATGCCGAGCTGATCGAGCGCGGCGGCCTGTATGCGCGCCTCTGGCAGCATCAGACCGGCGGTTTCGTCGGCGTCGATTGACGCCGGCTCGGGTCGAATCGCCGGCCTGCCAACGGGCAACTAGTTAGCTTGCTAACAATATCAATTGCCATGATATCTACTAACGAGATCATCAATTTCCGCCGCTTCGCTTTTGCTGGTCATATGAGTCCACCAGGCAACGAAATCGAATCGGTCGATCCGCTTGCCGGCAATCGAACATCGAGGACTCCACCATGAAAGTTACAACCGCTGTCACCGCCTTGCTTTCCAGTCTCGCTCCAGCCGTGTTCGCCGCTGACGTCCAGGCCAAGCCCGGTGCCGGCCTGCCGACCGAGGACTACCACTACGGCATGAAAGTCGACGTACAGAAAGTGCTGTACCGCACCGACGTTTCCGACAAGCGAGGCGTGGTGCCGGTGATCATGGTCTACACCGACAGCCAGGGCGAAACCCACAAGATGCGTTTTCTCGAATGGGGCGGCCGTTACGATGGTTGACCCGGTGCGTACCGCGCTGCGGGCAGCTGCAGCGCGCTGCACTACCGTTCAGGCCTGCCGGTAAGGCAACAGCTCCCGTGCCTGCTCGGCGTAGGCCAGAACCCCCACCCGCTCCTCCTGTAGAAAGCCCGCCACCGCATCGCGTAGCCCGTCATGCACCAGGTAGTGCCAGGAATGGGTGATCGTCGGCTCGAAGCCGCGAATCAGTTTGTGCTCGCCCTGAGCCCCCGCATCGAAGCGCTGCAGGCCCTGCGCGATCGCCTGCTCCATGCCTTGGTAGAAACAGGTTTCGAAGTGCAGCCGATCGAACTCGGCCAGGCAACCCCAATAGCGTCCGTAAAGGCTGCCGCCGCCCTGCAGGCTGAACGCCATGGCCACCGGCTGTGTACCGCGGCAGGCCAGCACCACGCGAATCGCCTCGGGCATGCGTTCGGCCAGCAGGCTGAAGAAATCGCGGGTCAGGTACGGCCGCTGCCCGCGCACGTGGTAGGTATTGGCGTAGCAGTGATAGACGAAATCCCACTCCGCCTCGCCCAGTTGGTGACCCTCACGCCAGTCGAACGCGATGCCCTGCCCGGCCACCTGCTCACGCTCCTTGCGCATCTGCTTGCGCTTGCGCGAACTCAAGGTATCGAGGAAATCCTGAAAATCCCGGTAGCCGCGGTTGTGCCAGTGGAATTGGCAGCCCAGGCGCTGCAGCCAGCCGGCCCGGTCCTGCAGCAGCGCGTCGCCAGCCGCATCGGTGAAATTCACGTGCAGGCTGGACAATCCCCGCTCCTCGAGAGTGGTGATCACCTTATCGAGTAGTTGCCCTGCTGCTTCGGGCGACCCCAGCAGGCGCGGGCCCGTCACCGGCGAAAAGGGAATGGCGCCCAGGAGTTTGGGGTAATAGCCGATTCCAGCACGACGACAGGCATCGGCCCAGCCGTGATCGAACACGTACTCGCCCTGGGAGTGATACTTCACGTAGGCCGGCAACGCCGCCAATGGCTGGCCACCAGCGCCGAGCAGCACCTGGTGAGCCGCCTGCCAGCCACTGCGCCCGCCTATGCTGCCGCTGTCCTCCATACTGGCCAGGAAGGCATGGCGCAGAAACGGCTGGTCGCTGGCCGACAGTGCGTCCCAACTTGCAGCCGGCACGCCGTTCAAGGAATCGGCGAGAAGCAGGGTCATGGCAAGGCTCCAGCAAGAAGTGTCTCGAGGCCGTTGTTGCGCTGTGAACGCAGCAGCGAAGATTGGCGCTGATCGTTGAAGAGCATGATGCCGTCACCTATCGACGGCCACAACCGCCGCAAACTTCAAACCTTCACAATCGATCTATAAGGTTCGGCCGCGTAATTACGCCCCCTCGGACGCCCCGTTCGCCGACCGTAAAAAAGCTCTCATACCGCACGCAACCCTCTGATTCTTAAAAAGTTCCCATGACTTGAAAATGTCACGCGCCAGCAAGCCTTCTGTCATATCCCATTTCCATAATCGCCTCCGTCCAAACAGACGATGTCATGCCGATGGCACTGACGGCGTTTCATAAACGAAGGAGCTTTTTTCAATGAAGATGAAGTTGATTGCGGTTGCTGTTGGTGCTGCCCTGTCCGGTGTAGCGATGGCAGACGTGAGCATCTATGGCCGTGCACACGTATCGGTCGATTATCTCGACGACGGTGCCAGGTACTCCGAAACCAACCTGTCGAGCAACTCGTCTCGCCTGGGCTTCAAGGGTGATCATGAAATCAACCCGGATCTGAAAGCCTTCTTCCAGATCGAGCAGCAAATCAACTTCACCACTGGCTCGTCCGACGGCGGCACCAGCTTCGCCACCCGCGATACCTTCGTGGGTCTGGGCGGCAACTTCGGCGCCGTGCAGGTCGGTCGTTTCGACAGCCCGTTCAAAGTCGCTCGCGGCCCGTTCAACCTGTTCGGCGACCAGGTCGGCGACATGAACAACCTGGCCCGCGTCACTGCCGGCCGCCTCGACGAGCGCTATGACAACACCATCCAGTACACCACGCCTGACTTCAGCGGTTTCAACGTCAAAGTGGCCTACTCGATGTATCGCGGTCAGTCGCTCAACATCACCGACACCGCTGCAAACAACAAAGACAGCGACGCCTTCAGCACCTCGTTGAACTACCTCGGCGGCCCGCTGGAAGCCTCCCTGGCCTACGAGAAAGTCGAAGAAGACACGTTGCGTGGTAAAGCCGACTCCATTCGCGCCGCTGTGGCCTACAAGATCGTCGACAACTTCAAGCTGGTCGGCTTCTACCAGACCACCGATTTCAAAGGTGTCAGCACCACCACTTCCGCTGCACGTGATCAGGGCACGTTCGACGTCTATGGCCTGGGTGGCGAATTCGCCATTGCCAAGAATACCGCGCTCAAAGCCACCTGGATGACCCACGACAACGATGCCAAGGATCGTGATGCCACCATGTGGGTCGTGGGCGTCGAGCACAAGCTGGACAAGGCCGTACGCGTCTACGCCAACTACGCCGTCGTGGATAACGATGATCTGGTTGCCTACACCCCTTGGAGCCAGTCGCGCACTGCCAACCCTACCGGCCAGTCGATCGACGCTAACGGCGTCAACCGTGCGCTGGGCGAGAAAGCCTCCGGTTTCACCGTAGGTCTGCGCTACGACTTCTGATCCCACCCGCGGATCGGAATAAAACGAGCCGGGCTGTTCTTCGCGAGCAGCCCGGCTTGTCATTTAACTGACACCTCTCCGTCTTATTCTCGCGTTCGAAATACAACCGTCCCCATACCGCCACCATCGGCGGGTCTTCTCCCCTAGGAGTCTTCATGCGCCGTTTGTTCGTTATCGCCCTGGCCGGTCTGCTGGCCGCTTGTGCCCAGCAGCCCAAAGTTCAGCTGTATTCCGGTGCACCTCAGCCGCAGAGCGAAGTGCTGACTGTCGTGGTACCCGGCGAGCTGGAAATCCGTAGCATCAACGGCCAGCCCTACAAGGCGGCCAATGCTGCCTATAACCTGGATGACAAGCAGTTGCTGATGCAGCCGGGTGCCTATCAGATTCAAGCGTTCTACAAGAATGGCTTCGACGTTGCCGGCGGCATCAGCCATGAAGTAGTGCGCAGCCGCACTGCAATCTTCGATATCGACGGCAAAGCGGGCGACGTATGGCGCCTGGAATTCGACCGTCCGCAGAACCTGGCCGAAGCGAAGAAATTCGAAGAAGAATTCAAGGCCTGGGCGGTGAATACGCGCACCGGCGAACGTGAACAGGCCCAAGAGGGCAATCGCAACGTTTCGGCACTCGCGGCCCTCATGGGCACCAGCGAAGTCGCCACCCAGCCCACCACCGTCGCACCGCTGGGCAGCGCTCCGCCACAAGCCGCTCAGCCCGTGGCCCTGCAACCCGCACCGAGCCAGGCTGCCGCCCTGCCGCACAACGACGCCACCCTGACCACCCTGCAGCAGATGTGGAACCTGCTGACGCCGGAAAGCCGCGCCGCTTTCCTGAAATGGGCCAAGTAGTAAGCGATGAACCGAGCTCCAGCCTCAGGCAGGAGCTCACCCTCAGCTCTAGATATTCATACCCTTCGCAAGCCCTTCCCCACAAGCAATCAACGCTTGCGCAGAATCACGCTACCGATCGAATAACCGGCACCGAAGGAGCTCAGCACGCCCAGCGAGCCTGCCGGCAGATCATCCTGATTCTTGTGCAGGGCGATCACCGAACCGGCGGAGCTGGTGTTGGCGTAGGTGTCGAGAATCACCGGTGCCTCGGCGGCCTCCGGGTCGCGACCCAGGAGTTTGCGGGCGATCAGCTGGTTCATGTTGAGGTTGGCCTGGTGCAGCCAGAAGCGTTTCACATCCGCCACATTCAGGCCGTTCTCCTGCAGGTGAGCGGCGATCAGCTCGGCCACCATCGGGCAGACTTCCTTGAACACCTTGCGCCCTTCCTGCACGAACAGCTTGTCGCGGGACGTCTGAGCGCCGTCTTCGGCGGCACGATTGAGAAAGCCGAAGTTGTTGCGGATGTTGTTGGAGAACTGGGTCAGCAGCTTGGTGCCGACCACTTCGAACTGATGGGCCGAGGTGGCCAGGTCGGCGCGTTCGAGCACCACAGCGGTGGCCGCATCGCCAAAGATGAAGTGGCTGTCACGGTCGCGAAAATTCAGGTGCCCGGTGCAGATTTCCGGGTTGACCATCAGGATCGCCCGCGCCTGGCCGAGCTGAATGCTGTTGGCCGCCGCCTGGATGCCGAAGGTTGCCGAGGAGCAGGCCACGTTCATGTCGAAGCCGAAGCCCTGGATGCCCAGCGCCGCCTGCACTTCGATGGCGACAGCAGGATAGGCGCGCTGCAGGTTGGAACAGGCGACGATCACCCCGTCGATATCCGCAGCACTCTTGCCGGCCCGCGCCAGCGCCTCTGTGGCGGCCGCCACTGCCATCTCGCAGAGAATGCCCCACTGCTCGTTATCCCGCTCGGGAATGAACGGCACCATGCGCTGTGGGTCGAGAATGCCCTGCTTGTCGATCACGAAACGGCTCTTGATACCCGAAGCCTTCTCGATGAAGGCGCTGTTCGATTCGCTCAGCGCCTCGACCTCACCGCGCTCGATGGCTTCGGAGTTGTCACTGTTGAATTGCTGCGCGTAGGCATTGAAGGACGCCACCAATTCGTCGTTGGAAATGCTGCTGGCCGGCGTGAACAGGCCGGTACCGCTGATGACGACGTTATGCACGCTGCTTCCCCTTGTTGTTGTGGCCATTGCCGGGCTGACCGCCTGCGGCACCGGGACGCGGCAGGTGGTCGACCGTATCGTTGTCCGCGCTCACAGGCGGCCAAGTGTGCCACAGCCAAAAGGGTCACGCCCATTGGGCAGATGGGCCGCAGCCCACAAAAAACAGCGTTTGTCGGGCAAGCGCCGGGAAAATCCGCTACCAACCTGGCCAGGCTCAGCCGCCACCGTTGATGCGCTTGAATGCCTCGTCAAACCGCCCTTCGCACTCGGCCAGCCGCTGGAAGCGGGCACGCTCGACGATGATTTCGTCCGCCACGGGCTGCTGCGCGAACAACGCCATCACTTCGTCGACGAACGCCTCCAGCGGCATGTATCCCTCACGGGTGGCCTGTCCGGGCGTAAGCTCGGTCTGCACTGCCGGCGGCGCCAGCTCGATGACCCGAACCTTGCCCGCCAACTGATGCCGCAGCGACTGACTGTAAATGTGAATCGCCGCTTTGGTGGCGCTGTACACCGCTGCATCGGCCCGTGGCACGAACGCCAGCCCCGAGGAAACATTGACGATGACGCCCGCGTCCTGGCGTTTCAGGTGTTCGACCAGCGCGTTGTTCAGGCGGATGGGGCCCAGGAGGTTGGTGATAACCTGAGCCTCGGCGTTGGCCAGGTCCGACTCGGTACCGACATCATCGATGTGCATGATGCCCGCGTTGTTGATCACGCCATTGAGATTCGCGAAGCGCTGGGTGATCTCCCTGGCGAAATCGCGAATCGCGTCTGCATCTGCCACGTCCAGGGTCATGGCATGCATGCCTTCTCGCCCGGCGATGGTTTCCTGCAAAGTATCCAGATGACGGCCGGTGACGATCACGGTATTGCCCAGCGCATGAAAACGCAGCGCTAGTTCGCGGCCGATGCCGGAACCACCGCCGGTGATCAACAGCGTATTACCCGATGCTTTCATGGTCATGCCTCTCGGTTGGTTGCTCGATAAAATACAAGCGCCGTGTGACTCGCGACGATCTGACATTCCAGGTGTTGGAGCACGCCAGATGCGAAAAGATTGAGCCAACATGCCCCTTTACGGAGGGTCGGCTCGACATTCGAAGCCAGCTTATGACGACCACTTACCTGCCGAAAGTAGGCACCCGAAAGTGCTATACACACCATAAGGTAACTATCGAATGGTGAAGCCATGTCCACGGATGAGAAACGTCATCGAGAAACGCGCGAGCAGTTGAGAGCCACCGCTCCGCTGGAGCCTCACGTGGCCGAACTGATCAACGGCGTGATCGCCCGGGTAGCTGACAAATGGACGATGATGATCCTCGATGTGCTCGCCGAGCATGGCGAGACGCGCTTTTTGCAATTGCAACAACAGGTGGGCGGCATCAGTCAGAAAATGCTCACGCAGACACTGCGCGACATGGAGCGCGACGGCCTAGTGATCAGGACGGTGCACGCCGAGGTACCGCCGCGGGTGGAATATCGCCTGACCGATCTGGGCCTGAGCCTACGCACTGACTCGCAAGGGCATCGAAGGCTACAGCGTCAGCTCATTCGGCTGTCAGGAGTTCGCCCACGTCGGCGTGCCGTAACCCACTTGGCATGCCTGGCAGCCCATTGCCAAGAACCATTACGTGGGCGCTCCCTGAACGCCCCCTGTTCCGGTCAGCATTACCGGCCTATGCTTTGAGCATTAGCTGCTCGCCAGCCGACGTGGAAACTCCGGCGGCAGAAAGTCTCGCTCGGGTTCGTAGTCTACCTTGAGGTAGTCACAAAGCGCCTTAAGATCCTGAGGCGACAAGGTTCCCACCGCCTGCTTGAGCCGCAGAGTGTCGAGGATGTAGTCGTAGCGGCTGTCGTTGTACTGGCGCACGGCGCTGTAAAGCTGACGTTGCGCCTCCAGCACATCGACGATATTGCGGGTGCCGACCTGCAAGCCCTGCTGTGAAGCCAGCACCGCGCCCTGGTTGGAGATGATCGATTGACGCCGGGCCCGGATCTGATCAGCCGCGCTGTTGAGACCGCGATGCAGTTTGCGGGTCTGCTCAATCACCTGGCGCCGAAAATCGTCATTGAGGTACTCGCGCTGGTTCATTCGCTGGTAGGCCTCACGTACCTGGGAACGGTTCTGCCCGCCGCTGAAAAGCGGGATGTTCAACTGCAAGCCGACGGAGCGCTGCTCGGCAGTGCCGCCATACCCCCTACCGCGGATTTCGCTGTTGCCATAGCCAAGGTTGTCGTTGTCACCGTTCTGGTAACGCAGCACCGCGTCTAGGGTCGGCGCATGCCCTGCCTTTCGAGCGCTGAGCGTCTGCTGCGTCGCGTCTAGGGCCTGCTGGCTTGCCAGCAGGCCCAGGTTCTGCTGCATCGCGGTAGTGACCCAGAGCCGGGCGTCGTTGGGCTCGGGCAGCAGCACCGGCATGTCGTGCCGTAACCCCTGGACCGCCTCATACTCCTGGTGGGTCAAGGTATCTAGGGCCATGAAAGCATCGTCCATGAGCGTGTGCGCAACGATACGGTTGGCCTGGGCAGTGTCATGCCCGGCCTGGGCCTGGAGCACATCGGTGCGATCCGACAGACCGAATCGCAGGCCCTTCTCCGCCAGTTCGAGCTGGCGCTTGAGCGCCGCTTCTTCGGCCTTAGCCGCCGCCAGGGTGTCCTGGGCCTTTAGCAGGCCGAAATAGGCCTGTGCACTATCAAGCATCAGTTTCTGCTCGGCGGCCGCAAGCTCAAGCTGGGCCTGCCGATCCTCGGCCTCGGCGGCCTTGAGGTTAAACCAGCGGTCGGCCCGAAATAGCGGCTGGTTGAGCACTACCTGATAGCTGGTGCCGCTGCGCTGAGTGTCTTGCCGAGGCTGTTGCAGGGAGTTACTGGTACTGTTCAGCTCGGCGTTGGCCGACAGCGTCGGCAACAGGCCGGCCCGGGCCTGGGGCACCACCTCGGAGCGGGCCGTCTGGTCGGCTCGGGCGGCAGCCAGCCCGCTGTTGTTCTGCCGAGCATCCTGATACACCCGCCAAAGGTCGCTGGGCAGGGCATGGGTGGGCTCCTGGGCGGCCCCGGCCACTAACGGAAAAACAAGCAGCCAACCGACAAGGGCGCGCTGCCACGAATTCATGAGTTGGATCATGGTCTTTTTCTACAAATCCGTTTACAAAAAAGAAAAGGGTTGGAGCGGATGCAGGAGAGGCGTTGCGCCCCTCCTGCGGTTCTCCTCCTGGGTCAGGACACTGAAGGCACCAGAACCGGCTGCGCAGCCTGACGGTTCTGACTAAAGTGCTCATAGTCGCCGCCGGTATTGGCGAAGGCGGCCATGTCCCCGCTCAACTTGGCTAAGTTAGGCCTTCCGGCATCCGTCACCGAGGCGATGCCATTCGCGCTCAGAGCGTTTTGACGTGAGGATAGTTCGAACACCCCGCTCCCGACATTGCCCACCTGGGCAAAGCCCGTCACTAGATGATCGACGCTGATCACCGATGCGCCCCCCGCCAGCTCGATCTGCAAATGCCGGTGTGTCGCGGCCTCGCTGCCCAGCACCTGACGTAACACCAACGCGGTGCCGCTGCCCGTGTCTGTCAGCAGCACATCCTCACCCTGACGGCTGACGAGGATGTTCTTGCCGTCGGCCACCGGTAGAATCAGCCGATCCAGGGCCTGGCCCGGATCATCGTTGTCGATCACCACGGTGCGGTAATGCGCCCACATCGCCGGGCTGAGACGATAAGTGTCACTAGCAGCGCCACCATGCAGCACGAGGCTGTCGACCCCGGCGATCAGCGGTGGCGCCAGCTCGCTCTGGCGGCCAGCGCCGCTACCCTGAAGCCGCTGCGAGGAGCCGATTCGCTCAACGTCCTGAAGAGCACTATCGACCTGAAGCAGCAGCGAGGAGCCGATTCGCTCCAGACTGCCGTATTGCCCGAGCTTCTGGGCAGCACCCTGAATGACCTTGTACAGCACATGCTCGGTCGAGCTGTAGACATAGGCCGAGCGCGGCTCCCCGGCGGCGATTCCGATAAAGCGTAGGTCGCTCGCGGCAGGGATGCCGGTGCTGGAGAATATCTGACCACTGGCAACATCGAACCAGCCCGGATTACCGGCGTCTTGCAAGGTCAACACGCCTTTGGTTCGCCATTGGCCGGCCACTTGCGCCAATGCCTGGGGCAAGTGGCCCTGCTGCTGCTTCTGCCAGCCCTTGTCGACCGCCACCAGTTGCACATCACCGCTGTCGGTGCGCATCAATACTTCACCCTTTGCCGTGGTCAGCCGCAGCCCTGCATCCACCTGCGCCACAGAGCGCAGTTGCACTTCGGGCATTAGGGCCGTGGCGGCGGCTAGCTGCGCCGAGGCCTTAAGCACCTCGTCCTTGTCGAATGCACTCGCCAGCGCTTCGGGCGTCATCGGCGCCTGGAGGTAGAGCTTGCCGCTCTCCGGCTCGAACAGCCGCGCTTTGCCGCTGGCACTGTCAAATCCGAGAAACTGCAACGGCTTGCCCTGCAGTGTCGGCGCCGCCACGATCACCTGGCCATTGTGGAACCACACGGGCAGCGCACTTTTGCTGTCGACGGCCTTGACGCCGAATACCGCCAGGGTAGCATTGCTTCCGGCGACATTGGCCAAGTCCTTCCACCAGGTGCGGCGGCCCTTGAGCCAGTGCTCGTTGACCGCTTCATAACTCAGGCGTCCGGTTGCTTCGACTCGCGCAACACGTCCGTCCTCAGTCACGGCCAGTACATGGCCATTGAGTTCGAGCACATTGGCCAGGGCCGGCGTAGCTAGGCGCAAAGCGCTCGGTCGACTGCTATCGAGAACCTTCTGCCCTGGCCCCTCCTGACGGAACAGCACTTTCTCCTTCTGGCTGTAGAAGAAAAATACCTCTTGCCCAGCAGGTTGCGGCTGGCTGCCAACGAGCACTAGATCCGCCGGAATCGGCCAGGCACTCTGGGGTTTGCCCTGGGCGCCCCCAGGCGACTGCCGACCCGTAGGGGGCGCCAGGTTCGGTTTGATCAACGTGTTGTCGCTGGTGCGCAGCCAATAGCGATGCGCCACTTTCGCGTTATCGAGGCCAAACACCGTCACCAACGCTGCTGTGGTCGGTTCCACCGACGGTCCGCCCAGACTGTACAAGGGGGTGGCCCGCTGAGTGATATGGCCCTCATAACCCTGGAGCGTATCGCCATGGAGGTCGGAGCGCGCCAACAGCTGCAGCGCCTGGTTGTCGCCGACCACGCCGACCATCTCCATTCGGTCACCGAGGATACGGAAGGTCAGCTCGGCCTCGCGCTCCTTGAGCTGATAACGCCGTGCCAAATAGATCGCATCGCCCTCTTGCCAGAATCGGCTGATCTGGCCCGCGCTCTGATTAAAAAAGGGAGCAAACTGCGCGTTGACCTTGCCGGTGGCGATATCGACCCGCCATGCTGCGGCGTTCTCGGCATCGACGAAGTAGGCATGCTCGCCGACCACTGCCCCCAGCTGGGCGCGTTGAGCCTTTTCCACCGTGGTGTCCGTGAACAGCATGCGGTCATTGGCCACGTCGTAGAACGCCCGCCCGACCTTGCGCCCTTGGTGGCTGTAGTTGTCGACGGCCACATACTGACCTTGCAGCTGATGAGCTTTGGCCAACTCGCTCAGGTGCTGCTCAATGCGCTGGCCGGGCAGCTGCCATTTACTCGCATCTTCCGCTACCACTCGGGTGGTTAGGCCGGCGAAGTCGACTTGGCGCATCTCGCCCTTGGCATTGACCAGCAACACCTGGCCGTTGCGGGCAGGGTCGAGCTTGACCACCACGCCGCCCACCACCAACTGATCCTTGGACACGCTGATGGTCTCGCTTTGCAGCTGGCTGCTGTCGATGATCCAGCGCGACGGCGTATTGCTGGCCTCGCTGAAGAGATCGACCCGGGCGCCTTCATTGAGCCCCACCAGATAGCGCCCGCCTGCACCCTTGATTTGATAATTCAGATAGCCATGCAGCTCCTTGGGCAGCGCAGGGATCACCAGTTGTCGGTCACGTGAGTCGAGCAGCACCTCGATCGGGGTATCGACGTATTCCTGGCTAATTCGCCGGATCGTCTCCTCGCTCGGGAAAATGTAGAAGTCGTAGTCGAAGCGACCATCCGTCTCTAAGCGGCGGATCACATCGAAACCGGCGTCATGCCGGGTAGTGGCGCCAGGGAGGATCATGTACTCGTAGCTGATGTAGGACTTGGGCGTGCCCGGCAGAATCACCGCCATGCTGTCGCCATGATCGAGCTTGCGCGTGGCGTCTTTGTAGCCAATTCCGCTGCGCACCTCGATCGCCTGGCTACGGTCTTGAACCATCACTGGGAAGTCGCCGGCCCAGAAGAAGTAATTGATCGCCCCGGAACCGGTAGAGCCGTGGTGGGTACGATAGATGTACTGACTGTCGAAACTTATCTGGCCGCTGCGCAGATCCAGGCGCTTGACCACCGCGCCGGGCAGCGGCACTAGAACCTTCTTTTCCCCGTCGTAACGGTAGCCATTGCCCTTGTAGGCCTTGTCGACCGCGTCGAAGTAGAGGCCCACCGCCTTGGCGTCTTCGGCCACCGCGCCAAAGGCCTGGGCCAGCGCGGTGAAGCCTACCGCCAGGCCACCAAGAACGACCCCTGCGCTACCCAGTACGGCGCTCGCCGTCGAGGCCCCAAGCAAGCCGGCGCCCACCCCAGCTGCGCCAGTGACGAAGCTAGCCGAGTCGAATGCCAACTGGGTACCGAATACCGCCTTCTGCACGTCGCTCTCTGCATGGGCCAGCTCATAGGCATCCAGACCGACCATGGCTCCGCCCAACAGCACGTTCGCGCCTTCACTGACGGTGTGGCCCAAGGTCGAAGTGAACCCCTTAAGCGAGGTTTCGGCAGCCACCACTTCGCCGCGCAATGCGGTCTGCACCAGAGCGATGACCTTACCCACATCCTGCAAGACGCCCTGGCCGGTCTGCGCCATGCCCAGGTAGCTGTGGATCTTCAGGGCAGTGGCCAGATCCGGCGACACCGTGCCCTGGTCGGCGTCTTTACTGCTTTTGTCGGCAAACCACTGGATCAGTGTCTGTACCGCGAAACCGGCGTTCAGGCCATCCGCCGGCGCGGCTTCGCTCCCCCTGGCACGAGGCCGTATCTGCCCATGTTCCAGGGTGAAGTGCTCCTTGAACACCCGCATATGCTTATCGACGAAGCTACGGAACTCGACAAAGGTGCGATCATCGGTGGCCAGCCAGCGGGTCTGCTCAGGCTGGTCACGGTTGATGAACTGCACCCGATAACTGCCTGCCTTCTGCGTCTCGGTGGTGGCGATGATCGGAATCCACTGGCTGCCCAGCTGTTGCCCTCGGGCCAGCCGACTGCTGGCGGCCTCGAAGCGCGCCCCCCACTGTTCAGCGTCTAAAGTGGTCAACGTCGCACCTAGGCTAAGGTCTTTGCTGACACGCTGCCCGGCACCAACGGCTTGATCGACTTGACGTTGTTGGCCGATGACCTCCGCCAACTCTTCGGGGCGGGACAGGTCGGCCACGTTCAACCCATTGCCCACTGGCACCTCGGCCATCTTGCCGGTGTCGATCTCCACCAGGTTGAAGGTCGGCTGCAAATCGCTGCCGAACGACTCGTAGTGCAAGGCGAGCTTGCTCTCCATGAGAAAGTGCTGCATGGCCTTTGACAGGTCATTGGTGGAATTGAAAGCGAAGATACCCACGTTCGGGTCATAGAAGTAGTAACGCCGGCCTTCGGCGTTCTGCATACTTCCCACCAGCATCGAGTGGTTCTTGGTGTTGAGGGCGAACATTGAAGTACCGCTGCCAGCGGCCAGCCGCGAGACCACCTCGTCTATCTTGAACATTCCCAGCGCCTTCGACGCTTGGACCGCTTCGACGTTGGAGTGCAACCGAATCAGGCTGTTCTTGAGCAGCGTCGAACTGCCGGCCTGGGGGTCGGCGGAAGCCAGGAACAGCTTCTGCACCAAGCTGTTGACACCAGCTTCGCCACCGCTGGACAGAGCCACGGCCATCGCCCGGACCAGAGGGTAGCAACGGCCACCGGAGCGCTCACCCACCAGCGACAGGTAGAACTCCTGCGGTGCCAGTTGGCTGAAGACACTGCCGATCTTGCGGAAGTCTTCGCTGAACACTGCGGCCTGGCGCAGAACCTTGTCGATAGACAAGGCCTCCTCATTGATGCGACCGCTGAGGGCGCCACGCTCACGAGGGCTGAGCGTACCCTCGAGAAACAGCTGCTTCATCTCCGAGGCCGACATGTTGTTTTTCAGGCCGGGGACAGTGATCTTCTGGAAGTTCCGCAAGCCATCGTTGAACTCAGTGCCGAGCGCCCCCCGCTGATAGGCCTCAGCAATCGCATAACGCTCGCCGATGCTGCTGGCCCGGTCCTCGGCGCTGCCCTGGGTGGCGCCGGCGTCGGTACGCACCACCGCGGCAGCACCGTCCTTGGCCTTGATCTGCTGCCAGAGCCAAGTCTTCTCCACCGAGCTGGCTTCGCGCAAGACCGAGTCGTACTGCGCCCGGTAGTAGTCCTGGGTGAGATTGAGCTGTTTGATCTGCTGGTCGATCAGAGCCTTGTCGTTGGCCGTGCGCCGGTCCTGCCGGAGCTGGTAGCGCTTGTCGACCAGTTGCTGGATATCGGCGTTGACCTTGGCCTGAACCGCTTCGCGCAACTGGTTCCAGGCAGCGATCGCCGAATGCTCGGGAGAGAAGGCGCCACCTTTGTAGACACCGTCAGTCACCCCGTTTACCGGCACCCCGAACTGGGCCGCGACCCTCTTCAAGTTCTCGTGCACCTGCTCGCGGTAGGCGGCGAACTCGATCCGGTTGCGTTCCACCACTTGAGTATCGGCAATCTGGATCGTCAGGGGCTCAGCGCCGTCGCGCAGCTTCGGCCAGACCATCTGCCCTTCGCGCTGGTACTCTTGGCGCTGAAACGCCAGCTGCCACTGGCCATCGACGTACTGCATGTAAGCCGCGGCCAAGCCCTCGGCGGCTCCGGCCACCTGATAGTCCTTGTAATCGACCGCCATCAACACATTGTCGTACAGCAGCGAGCTGTTGACCCGACCATCGTTGTAAACCCGGAAAGTATTAGCGTCCAGGCTGGTCACTACCAACGAGCCACCCGACAAGGTCCCGGTGAACAGGAAGCTGCCCGCAGCCGCAAGCTTGGGAATATCGACATAAGCCGGTGCAGCGTTGGCCTGGTTAGCGCCGTTGTAGCCGAGGAAGTACGCCGGCAGGCTGCCGTTAGTGCTGCGCTCGGTGTATTCGAGCTCATACAGGTTCGGGGCCATCTTCACCAGTTGCACATTGCCCTGGGCCGGCAAGCGCCCCGACCGGATCAGCACCTCGGCGCTGAGGGTGTTGGTCTTAGCGAACTGCGCGGGACCAGCGGTGAACTGACGGATATCGGTACTGCCCTGGCGAGGTTCGAGTTCGGCGCCGAGTGAGGACAAGCCAGCCCTGAGCTGCAGGTCCTGAACCGCCTGTCTCAAGAGCGCAGGGGCAACGCTGTTAAAGCGTGACGGATGAAACGCCTCAGCCTTCCGCAGATTCTCGTTGACAATGGACAGCACGCCGATAATGCTCTGCTGCGTTTCCTGTGGGCGCTCGCCGAACTGGGCGACGTGCTCGGCGGTGTTTATATCAAACCACTCGGTTTGCCTGCCTGTCGCCTTGACCTGCCGATCAATCAGGGTATCGAGCAGGCGAGTGAAATCCTTGTACATGGAAGCCATTGCAGTGATCCTTTCTCTGTTTGAGCCAAGCCCTTCGAGCTGCAAAAGGCTGTCTATCGTGATGATTCTCCGGAGTGGATAACCGGGTTGGGATACATGGCTGGTTCTGGCACTCTCCTTCCGTCAGCGAGCTCAATCGTTCATCTGTAAGGCCCACTGCCGGGCATACATTCCGCCCAAGGCGAGCAACTCTTGGTGAGTGCCTTGTTCGAGCAGCCGCCCCTGGTCAATGACCAGGATCCGATCGGCTTGGCGCAGGGTATTGAGGCGATGGGCGATGCTGATCACCGTGCGGCCACGGGTAATGCCTTGTAAGTTGGCCATCACCGCCGCTTCCGACTCGTAGTCCAGTGCACTGGTGGCCTCGTCCAGCAACAGGATACCGGGGTTGGTAAGAAGGGCTCTGGCCAGGGCAATCCGTTGGCGCTGACCGCCGGAAAGCTGGCCGCCGCGCTCGCCGACCTGGGTCTCGTAGCCCTGCCCCAGGGCTTCGATAAAACTCGCAGCCCCCGCCAGACTGGCGGCTTGGCGCATCTCGGCATCGCTGGCTTGAGGCCGACACAGACGGATATTTTCCGCGATGCTGCCAGCGAACAGCACGCTTTCCTGGAGCACCACGCTCATATTGCGGCGCAGGGTCACCGGGTCGGCGATGGCAAGGTCGATACCGTCCACCAGCACCCGACCGTGCTGAGGCACATAGAGGCGCTGCAACAGGCGCGTCAGTGTCGACTTACCGGAGCCAGAAGGTCCGGTGATCCCGACGAATTCCCCCGGCCGGATCTCCAAGTCGAGGTTGCGCAGTATCTCGTTGCCTTCGTCCTCATAGCGAAAGGACACCCCCTGGAAACTCACCCCGCCCTGCAATGCCGGCACCGAAGCCAGGCCGCCGCTGCCACTTTCGCACTCGGTGTCGAGAATGTCGCCCAAGCGACGCAGAGAAATCAGGGTGTGCTGGAAGTCCTGCCAGACCTGAGCCAGACGCAAGATCGGCTCCACCACATGCCCGGCCAGCATGTTGAAGGCCACCAGTTGGCCGGGGCTCAACTGATTATCCATCACCAACATCACCCCCCACCACAACAACAGTGCCGAGGTGAGTTTCTGGATCAGGCCAATGCCCTGCCCGGCCCAGATGCCGACGATGCGCGTACGAAACGCCGCACGCACATAGGCCGCCAGTTGCCGTTGCCACTGCTGCTGAAAGCCACCTTCGATGGCCCCGGTCTTGATGGTCTCGATGCCGGTCACGGCCTCGGTGAGAAACGCCGTGTTCGCCGCGTTCACCTCGTATTCGCGCAACGCCCGGCTGCGCAACAAGGGCCCGACGCACAGCCAGAACAAAAAGTATAAGGCCAGGGAAGCGACCACCACCCAGGTCAGCAGCGGCGCATAGGCATACATCACCGCGATGAACAGCCCACAGAAGGCCAGATCCAACACCAAGGTCAGGGCCGAGCCAGTGAGGAACTGGCGAACCTGTTGCATCTCGCCAACCCGAGCGATGATTTCACCACTCTGTCGATTCTGGAAATACCCCAGCGGCAGCTGAATCAAATGCTGGTAGAGGCGCGCGGATAACTCGGAGTTGATCTTGCTCGCCACATTACCAAACAGCCAGGAACGCAGGAAACCGAATAAGGGCTCGAACAACGCCAGGGCCAGCATGGCGATGCCCAGTACTTGCAAGCTCGACAGACCGCGGCTGACCAGAACCCGGTCGATGATGTTCTCGAACAGCAGCGGCGTGACCAGCGCCACCAGTTGCAGCATCAGCGACACCAACAGCACGCTGCGAAACTGCCGCCCGTGCTTGAGAATCGACGGCAGGAACCAGCCGATGCCGAAACCCCGCGCCTTGCGCTCGACATGCTGCTCGGCGAGCAGCAGCACCTGCCCCTGTCCCCTCCCCTGCCAAAGCACCGCCAGCTCCTCGCGAGACAGGGTCTGGCAGAGCCCTTGCAAAGGCCATAGCAGCTGCACCTGGTCACCGTCCACCGCATCCAGCACCACCCACCCCTGAGTGGTTTCCAGCAAGGCCGGTAGCGGTAGGTGCTGCAAGCGTCGCACATGACTTTGCACGGCCCGCGCCCGTAGACCGATCCAGCCGGCGCAGCGCCGTAGATCGAGGCTGTCAGCCAAGCCCTCGACCCGCCCCAGACGGTGGTTCAGTTGTTCGACGGTGATGTTAAGGTCGAAACGCCGGGCGGCCCAGGCCAATGCATGCAGGCCAGTATCGAGGATAGTCGGCGGATTTCCGGCCGCGGGATCGAGCGTCGTGATCATACTCAACGCTCCCGCAGTGCTTCGGACTGATACTCACGAATCGGTCCGAGCAAGTAATCGATCACCCGCCGCTCTCCGGTGCGAATCTCGCCGGTCACGCTCATCCCGGCCTGCAAGGGCATCCACCCATGCCCCGCGGCGATCGCGGCCCGTTCAAGGCGAATACGGGCGGGGAACACTAAGCCCAGACGTTCGTCCTTGATGGCGTCGCCGGATACATGCTCGACCGTGCCGTGCAAGGTGCCATAACGGGTGTAGGGAAAGGCGTCGACCTTGATCTCCACCGGCTGGTTGGCCCTGACAAAACCAACGTCCTTGTTCAGCACCATGACCTCGGCATCCAGCTCGGCACCCTCGGGCACTATCACCAGTAGTTGCTGCGCCGGCTGTACCGCGCCACCCAGAGTATGCACCGCCAATTGCTGAACCACACCATCCACCGGCGCCAGCAGGGTTTGCAAGCGCTGGCGGTCGCGGCCGCGTATCAGTTGCTGTTCAAGCACCTCGACATCCTGGCGGCTACGGTTGAGCAACTCATGCTGCTCACGTAGGGTTCTGGCCAGGAAGCTGTCGCGCTGCTCTCGGCGGTTTTGTGCCTGGGCCTTGAGCACCTGCAGTTCGGCATGTTGCTGAGCCAGGGAACGCTCAACCTCTAGCTGCTCCTTTTCCTGTTCCAGCAGTTCGACCCAGGGCATCAACTGTTCCGCCGCCATCGCCCGACGCGCATCGAGCCGCCGGCGCACGTTATCGGCCAGCTTGCCCAGGGCGGCGATTTCACTGTTGCGGGCCTGCTGGCTGGCCTGATTGATGGCGATCTCGGCGTTGAGGCTGTCCAGATTTGAGCGATTCTCCTTCCAGGTGCTCGCCAGTTGCTCAAGCGCCGCGGTGATCTGCTCCGAGTCCAGACCGGGGGGCGCCTGATAGCTGCTTAGCGGGTCAGGGCTCAGAAGGGCCTTGGCCTGGGCAAGCTCCAGGCGCTTGAAAGCCAACTGGGCGCGTAATTCGCTAAGCTCGGCATCGATACCGATAGGGTTCAGAGCCACCAGTACGTCGCCGGCCTTGACCCGTTGCCCGTCGCGTACATGGATGGCTCGCACTTCTCCCGCCTCATGGGCCTGGATCACCTTGGTGTAGCTGGAGACCATCAGGCGTCCACCGGCACTGGCATGAATGTCGAGGAAGCCGAGAGCCGCCCAGACCAAGGCCAGCAGGATCGACAGGATTAACACTAGTGCCGTGCCCCGCGCCCAAGGCGCAGGCGGGCGCTCGACGATCTCCAAGTAATTGGGCTGAAACTCGTATTCGTCGCGGCTGCGCCCCCTTAGCGCTGCTAGCTGGCGCAAGTTGTGCCAGGCGCGCCGCAAAGGGTTCAAAAATGAGCCGCGCATCATTCGGCTTCCTTGCGCAGCGCCTGTTGCAACGTCCACAAACGTGAATAACAACCACCATGGGCGAGCAGCTCATGGTGGCTGCCCGACTCGCTGATACATCCTTGCTCCAAGACGATGATATGTTGGCAATGGCGCACAGCGGACAGGCGGTGGGCAATGATGATGACCGTGCGGCCCTTGGCGATGCCTGCCATGTTTTCTTGGATGAGCGCTTGGGATTCGTCGTCCAGTGCGCTGGTGGCCTCGTCGAAAATCAGGATGCGCGGATCGCCCATCAGCGCCCGTGCAATGGCAATACGTTGCCGCTGCCCACCGGACAGCGAGCTACCGGCTTCAGCCAAAACCGTGTCGTAGCCCAGCGGCAGGCGCAGGATGAAATCATGGGCACCAGCCAAGCGCGCTGCGGCGATAACGCTTTCCAGAGAAGACGTGGGATGGCGCAGGGCGATGTTTTGCCGTACGCTGCGGTTGAACAGATAGTTCTCCTGCAACACCACGCCGATCTGGCTGCGTAACCAGGACGGTTGCATCTGCTGCAAGGGCACGCCGTCGATCAGAATGCGCCCAGCATCGGGTATGTAGAGCTTTTGTAGCAGACGGGTCAGCGTGCTCTTGCCGGATCCGGATGGCCCGACGATGCCAAGCGTTTGGCCGGCGACGATATGCAAGTCCAGGCCACGCAGCACCAAGTCCAGTTCCGGACGGTAGCGGAACGTCAGTTGCTCAATGCGCACCTCGCCGCGCAGGGCCTGCACTGGTCTCTGATCGCCCTCGGCCTGCTCCACCGGCAGGTTGAGCATGTCGCCCAGCTTGTCGACCGATACCCGTACCCGGACGAATTGCTGCCAGACATCGATCAACTTGGCCACCGGCTGGCTGACGTGGGACAGCATCATATTAAAGGCGATCAACTGGCCGATGGTCATCTGCAGGTCGATGACCTTGCTCGCCCCCCAGCAGATCACCACCACCGCCGTGACCTTCTGCAACAACGTCACCAGCTGGCTGATCGCGCTACCCAAGGTCTGGCTGGCGAAACCAGTCTCAACCATCTGCGCCGTCTGCGCCTCCCAGCGGCGCTGCATGCGCGGCTCCACCGCCAGGCTCTTGATGGTTTCGCTGCTGCTTACGCTTTCATTAAGAAAGGCCGTATTGCGCGCCGCACTGTAGAACTGTTGCTCGATACGCTTCTCCAGCGGTCCGCTGCTGGCCCAGGCCAGCATCCCATACAGTGGCAGGGTCGCCAGCACCAGCAGCGTCAGCTGCCAGGAGATCCAGGCCATTACGGCGAAGAACACCAGGGTGAAGACCAAATCCACGCACAGGGTCAGTAAAGAACCGGTGAGGAACTCGCGGATGCTGTCCAGCTCCTGTACCCGGGTGATGATCGCACCGACTTGACGCTGCTTGAAGTACAGCAGCGGCAGGCCGAGCAGATGCCGGAACAGCTTTACCCCTAGGCCGACGTCAATACGATTGGCAGTATGCGCCGAGAGGTATTCTCGCAAGCCCTTGAGCAGCACCTCGAACAAGCCGACCACCACCAGGGTCACCACCAGTACGTCGAGAGTCGACAACGCCCGGTGCACCATAACCTTGTCCATTACCGCCTGGAAAAATAACGGGGTCGCTAGGGCCAGAACCTGGAGCAACAGAGAACACAGCAACACTTCGCCGAGTATCCGCCGATGGCGCATCAGTTCCGGAATAAACCAGGACAGGTCGAAACGCAGGCCACCTTGGCGCAGGCGAATCACCTCGCCGCTCCATTGCTCGGCTAATTGCTCGCGGTCGAGCATCTCCGCGGTCGGAGCAGCAGGCCGCTGCACCAGCGCCTGAGTGTCGGACAGCCGCGCCAGCAAAACGAATTCGCCGCTGCGGTTACGCCAGACCAGGGGCAGCATCTTTGGGGCCAACCGGGCCAGTTCCAACCGCCCGAGGCGCAGCTCGACGCCGACACGCTGTGCGTAATCCTTGAGCGCCCGGCGCAGATCAGGTTCGTCCCCTGGGTTCGCGGCTTGCGGCACGCGCTTTTGAGTCAGTTGCAGCAGCAACTGGCAACAGGCAAGTGCCGAATGAACGGCAGAAATGGCCGAGGAAGGAGTTACCGATAGCGCCTTCATAGCAGAGTACCCACTAAGAATGGCTTTTGAGGTTCTGCGGAACAGTCTGGCATAGACCACACATTCGATATTCAAGGGAGCGCTACGGGATTGACGAAGGCTACGTCAGAAAATAAAAAATAATAGTAATAATTAATCACGTTCAGGTTGCGCTCTGCAGGACGGCGAAATAGATATTGATGCCGGTACGGGCTGCCAACTCAGTATGCCGAGCCATTTTGCCAACATAGCCGTGCGTCATGGTCTTAGAGCCTGTTTACGATCTTTTGAGCAGTAGTACGAGAAAAGCCAAATGGATGAACTGCAAGCTGGTGTTGAGCTTACGCTCGCAGTTCTTCCATAACCGCCTGCACTTCTCCAGCCAGGCAAAGCTTCGTTCCACCACCCAGCGCTGTGGCATTACGGCAAAGGTATGCAGCTCGCTACGTTTGGCAATCTGCACCTCTGCACCAATCAGCTCTTTCACAGCACCGGCAAATGGCTTACCTACGTAACCCCCATCGGCCAAGACGTTTTGCACATCTCTCAGATGGCTGGCGCAACGCTTGAACGCCAGCAGTGCCCCTTTGCGGTCGGTGACGTCGGCGGTGGTCACCGCAATGGCATGGGGTAACCCCTGGGTATCCACTGCGATGTGACGCTTGATACCCGAAACCTTCTTGCCCGCGTCATAGCCTTTCTCGCAGGCACTATCGGTGTTCTTCACACTCTGTGCGTCAACGATCAAAAAGCTCGATTCCGATTTGCGCCCCTGTTTTATACGGGCCGCGCCAACCTGATTTTTTAAGGGCTTGCTCCAGCACACTTACCCCATTCTGATCAGGCTCACTCCATTGACTGAAGTAGCGGTGCACAGTTTGCCAACGTGGGAAATCGCTAGGCAGCAAACGCCACTGGGGTTCTACCCCATTTCCACGGACGGTTTGAAAAGGGCTGAAAACTTCAGGTCTTGCCGGGCGACTCTACGACGCATTCGTGGGTTATGAAACCGTTCGATGTAGTCGAATAAATCTGCCCGTGCTTCATCACGAGTTTGATACGACTGATGGGCAACGCGCTCCCGCTTAAGCTGACCGAAGAAGCCTTCACAGGCAGCGTTGTCGCCGCAATGCCCGACGGCACTCATGCTGCAGACCAGCGTATTGCGATTCAGAAAACGCTGGTAGTCAGCGCTGGTGAATTGGCTGCCGCGATCCGAATGCAGGATCACCGACCAGTCACCCTGGCGCTGCCAGATCGCCATCTCCACCACTCGAATCACCATCTGCCGATCCTGACGGTGATGCATCGACCAACCGATCACCAGCTTGCTGTACAGGTCAAGCACCACGCATAGGAAGAGCTTGCCTTCCAGTGTGGCTATTTCCGT
>NZ_MSXV01000058.1:248946-249346 GCF_001945395.1 Pseudomonas sp. PA15(2017)
CCAACCGATCACCAGCTTGCTGTACAGGTCAAGCACCACGCATAGGAAGAGCTTGCCTTCCAGTGTGGCTATTTCCGTGATGTCCGTGACCCACTTGCGCTCCGGTTCCTGCGCAGTGAAATCGCGCCCCAACAGATTTTTCACGCCTGCCGGGCGACCGCTGGCGGATCTTCCAAAGCCACGCCTCTTGCGGCGTGGCCAGCCTTGAATTCGCTCAGTTGCCATCAGGCGAGCAACGCGGTTCAGGCTGACAGTTTGGCCCTCGTCGAGCAGATCCTCATGCATCCGGGGCGCTCCGATCACACCTCGGCTGTCCTCGTGAATCTCCCGAATGCGCCTTACAAGGCGAGCATTCTCTTGAGCACGTGGGCTTGGATCACGATCCTGCCAGGCGTAATAG
>NZ_MSXV01000058.1:249356-249754 GCF_001945395.1 Pseudomonas sp. PA15(2017)
CCCTCAAGCAACGGCACATCAGTCGTACCGGGTACTCGTTGCGGCAGCGCTGAATCACCGTGTACCGCTCGATGACTCCTTGGCAAAGTACGCTGCCGCGTCTCTTAAAAAATCACGTTCCTTGGTCACCCGGGCCAACTCACGCTTGAGCCTGGTCAGCTCCTCATCTCGCGGGCTACCTGTTCCGGAAAAGGCCTTTTCTGTGTTTGGCTGTGCCTCTCGAACCCAGCGTGTGAGCAGGTTCGGAGCCACACCAATCTCCAGGGCCACTTGTCGACAGCTCGCCCCTGAACGACGAACCAACTCGATGGCTTCCCGCTTGAATTCAGGACTGTATTTCTTGCGCTTCATGAACACTCCTTCAGCTCGGTGTGAGCTTACTTGAAAGTGTCCGTGCT
>NZ_MSXV01000058.1:249764-250177 GCF_001945395.1 Pseudomonas sp. PA15(2017)
TCCTCAAACAACGGCACATCAGTCGTACCGGGCACTCGTTGCGGCAGCGCTGAATCACCGTGTACCGCTCGATGACTCCTTGGCAAAGTACGCTGCCGCGTCTCTTAAAAAATCACGTTCCTTGGTCACCCGGGCCAACTCACGCTTGAGCCTGGTCAGCTCCTCATCTCGCGGGCTACCTGTTCCGGAAAAGGCCTTTTCTGTGTTTGGCTGTGCCTCTCGAACCCAGCGTGTGAGCAGGTTCGGAGCCACACCAATCTCCAGGGCCACTTGTCGACAGCTCGCCCCTGAACGACGAACCAACTCTATGGCTTCCCGCTTGAATTCAGGACTGTATTTCTTGCGCTTCATGAACACTCCTTCAGCTCGGTGTGAGCTTACTTGAAAGTGTCCGTGCTAACGGGGTAGAACCC
>NZ_MSXV01000058.1:250187-250306 GCF_001945395.1 Pseudomonas sp. PA15(2017)
TATCTCGCGGGCTACCTGTTCCGGAAAAGGCCTTTTCTGTGTTTGGCTGTGCCTCTCGAACCCAGCGTGTGAGCAGGTTCGGAGCCACACCAATCTCCAGGGCCACTTGTCGACAGCTC
>NZ_MSXV01000058.1:250316-472544 GCF_001945395.1 Pseudomonas sp. PA15(2017)
CGCCAAAGCACTGCCGATACCAGCGCGTGTAAGTCTGGCTGGCACCCTCGAAGGCCCACAGTTCCTGGCTCACCGCGTCCCCGGTATTCCCGAAGGTATGGACATGGCCATAGTTGACGCCAGGGGGGAAAGTGCCGGTGGTGGTGTTCTTTGCGCAGTAACGCCAGCCCCGCAACGTACGGTCGTCGAGATTGAAGTTCAGCTCTGCTGTAGGTACGTCTCCCATCCAGCCGCCATCACCCGTGCGCAGCACCCGATCAGGGGTCTTGTCGATGGCCGAGGTGGTCACGTTCTTGCGGGCGGCCGTCCCAAGGCCGGAAAGCGAGACCTGAATAGCCTTGATGTCAGCCGCCACCGCCTGGGCCAGCGCGACCACGCGCGCTACCAGTGTCATGGGTCACGCCTTGGCCGTGGCGTAGGCCGCGGCGAAGTCGGTCTCGGGGTTGCCGATGCCGATGTTCGTGCAGGCCTGCAGCTTCTGCGCGACGGTTAGAGTTTGCGCATCGTCATAACGCACGCGATTTGCCACGGCTGCAGCCAGCGCCGCGCCGGCGGAAGCGTTGCCCGTGGCGAGTTCTTCCAACTCCTTGAGCGTGTCGTAGGCCTCGGACGCACCGCCCAGGATCGAATCCTTTACGGCGATCTTGGCCAGCTCAATGGTGTCGTGAATCTTGTCCGCCGACCAGGTGACGCTGGTCGCACCGTCGCCGGCGGTGTCGTCGATCACAGCGCCGGCCTGCCCCAGCAGGCTGTAAAGCTCGGCAATGGCCGCCACCAGGTTGCCCTTGGCCTGGGTGGGCAGGCTGGTCAGGTCGCCCTGCTTGGCGGTGAGGTTCTTGATGTCGGCGCCGATGGCAGTGGCCAAGGCGATCAGGCGAGTTTCCATAGTCATAGGGTTCAGCCTTTTGCGAGGATGTAGTGAGCAAGCGGGTCGGG
Organism: Pseudomonas sp. PA15(2017); assembly: GCF_001945395.1. Classification (GTDB taxonomy): domain Bacteria; phylum Pseudomonadota; class Gammaproteobacteria; order Pseudomonadales; family Pseudomonadaceae; genus Aquipseudomonas. Next base: position 251,253 of record NZ_MSXV01000058.1, read on the forward strand.
CTGGAAGTCGTCGGAGACGTGCAGCCCATCCGCTTTTTGGGTCAGTCGGTTGTTCGGTTCGGCACTGATCTGGGCACCGCCAATGCCTGGCGGGCCGGGCGGGCCTTGGCCGCCAGCCGAGACGGCGACAACAGCCACCTGCTGCGGCTGGACCATCACGGCGATCGGCTGCAGCTCGATCACCACCAGGGGCGATTCATCGGCCATGGCAACAGCCCCCGTTGATCACGCGCCCGCGCAGGTACTCCTGTTCGCTGCCATCGCTCCAGGTGATGCGCAGCGCGTACGGCGCGGACTCCCACGCGAAGCCAACGGACTGGGCTGCACTGATATCCAGCAGCAGCCGACCCGGGCCGGTGATCGACAGGCCGCTACCGGTAGTGCTGAACACGATGGGCGAGAGCCCAGCCGGGCTGATCACCAGTTCGGCGCGGCAGCCGGTCAGGTCGATGGGCAGCCGGTAGGCCAGGCGCCCACCAGTGATGCGCTCACCGTTGGCGGTGAGCTCGTTGAACTCGATGGTGTCGGCATCGATCACCCTGGCCAGGCGGCCCGCCTCGCGCATGCGGTCGAGGTTGAGCGCTGGCCAGCCGATGACTTTCTCCGGCCACACCGGCCAGTCGCCGGGCAGGCCATGCGCCGGTACCGAAAGGCGCAGCGGCGCCTCCTCGAGGATGCCGGCAATCGATGGGTAAGCGAACAGGGGCTGCATCAGCAGCAGTGGTTGGCGCACGGTGCCTTTAGTTACGGGCAGGTCTATACAGGCCGGCTGCATCGCTGGCTCCTCATGATTGAGTTGGGGTTACACGTCGACGTCGTAATGCGGCAGATTCGGCGCCGGCCCGGTGATCGTGCCGTCAGCGATATACGCCTTGCTGCCGCTGGGCACGTCCACGCCGCGCACGGCGATCCGGGTGCCCGTGCGCAGCTCTACGGTGCTGATGCCGGCGGTAGTGTCGATGCTGCGCACAATGGCAACCGTGCGCACGCCGCCGGGCAGCAGCCCGATGAAACGCTTCCAGGGGTTCACGGTGGCCATCAGTAGTGCCTCTCCAGCTTCAGGTTCTGCGCGACGCGCACGGCGCCGGTGCCCTCGGCACTGATCTCGGTCGATAGGCAGGCGCCGTGCCAGGCGCCGGAAGACTCCGGCACGCGGCAGAGCATGCCGGGCAGCACCAGGCCGACGCCGTGATCGTCACTTGCGTGGAACAGCGGCAGGCGGAAGCCGACGATCTCGATGTCGCCGCCCTTGGCCAGCTCATGCACACCGCGAGCGCGGTTGGCTTCCTCGCCGGTGATCCAGTCGTCGAAGACGTCCGGCGCCGGATTGTCACCGGCCGAGCCGGCACGGCGGACCAGCATCGACACGCCGTGGCTGGTACCCGACACATAGCAGGCGTTCCAGGCCGGCTGCGGCGTCCACTCGCCGTCGAGCTGGGTCAGCATCGCAGGCGGGATGATGCGGTCGACCGGCGCATCCGGCACGCCCCACTCCCACGGCGGCACCACGTAACGGGGTCGAACCTCGAGCGTGTCGCTGTCGCGGGCAGGCCGAACGATGGCGCCCACCGTTTCGGCGATGCGGGCGATCACCTGCATCGGCGTCTGGCTCTGGTAGCTCAGCGCGCCGGCCGGGAACGTCCAGTCACGGGGGCCGACGTTCTCGATGTCCCACTCGATGGTGAAGCCGGTATTGAGCAGCTCGTTGTCGGCCACCTGGCGGGCCGTGATCGGCGCACTGTTCAGCGAGGTACGCAGCGGCGCGTACGGCTCGGCCAGCAGCTGGGTTCGGGTAGCGCCGGTGATGCTATAGGCCTCGGTCGGAAACTTCAGCTGCCGGCTGTAGCGCTCGATGATGAGGATCCACCGCCAGCCGTTGATATCCAGCTCTACCTCGCGCTGGCCGTCGACGCCAGGCCGCACGAGATTCAAAGCGGCCTGGGTGAAGATGTCCGCGCTGAACTTCCAGCTAAAGCTGTCGGCGTCCAGGCTGACCCGCAAGTTCTTCGCCTCGAGCGGCGTGCGCGAAGGCAGCACCACCAGGTTGACGGTATTGGCGATCATGTATGTATCCAGAATGGTGGGATCAGGTGGCGGCACCGGTATCGGCTTCACCGGCCCGGGGTAGTCCACGTACTCGATGCCGGTGAGGGCGCCGTCCAGCACCCGCGCCCTTCCCCATGGCACCCGGTACCCGAGGTTCAGGCGCCGGGCACTGGACCACTGCACTGCGACGCTGCCGGTATCGGCCGGCTGGATTCGCGGCGTTTCGGGCTCATAGCGAAAATCGAAGTACACCTGCGGCGCCGTCGACGGGAAGTACGGCCGCCCGCCGAACGAGAACACCAGCGGGCCAGTACCTGGCACGTACAGGCTGTCCTGCAGGGCGGTGGCCGCGTCATACCGCGGGCCGAACTCATTGACCCGCCGCACCCCTACGCTCAGCAGCAGCTCCTTGCGGGCGGGCATCGGGTTGTAGATCAGCCGCAGCCCCAGCTCCACGGGCCGTATGGTGTGATCCCAGCCCACGTCAAGCAGCGCATCCTTGCGCGGCACATCCACCCAGGGCGAGCGCTGCACGGTGCCATCGCGGCGCGCGGCCTCGAGCCACGCCGAGGCGCGCGACAAGTCTGCCGCTGGCACCATCGCCCAGGCCGCGCCCTGGTCTGCACCGTCCTGAACGCTGGCGATCTCCCACCGCGTACCGGCGGCGAGGTCAGCCGCCCGGGTCGCTCCCCAAGACATAGGCACGCCCCGGCGATCAGCTGAAACCGCACGGCCCCAGCCACCACCCACAGTGATTGCAAGCATCAGATTCTCTCGACAGGCACCGGGCCATGGGCCAAGGGCCGGAAGTAGCGCACGGCGATCGCTCGCGCAGTGCCCAGTGGGCGTGACGGGTTTTCACCAACCGCTGGCCACCACTCCGGCTCGGTCGCCGGCAGCTCGCCCGGCTCGGTCACTTCGTAGACCCAGCCACCAAAGACCGCCGGCCGAACGCGATCGTTAACCGCTACGGCCAGGCCCGGCACGAAGGTGACACCGAAGTCATCCAGCGCGATCGCGTAGACCGTCCCGGACGTGGTGACCTTCAGGTCGATGTCGCCCAGGCCGTCATCGGGTGTGCGGCCATAACCGGCCACCCGCCACTGGCCATCGTCCATGCGCTCAACGATCACCGTCTCGCGCGACGCCCAGACCGAATCGACCGTGGCGGCCGCTTTCAGCCGAGCATCAACGGTTGGCACCTGATTGCCGCCATCGCTTTCGGTCAGGTTAAACAGCAGGTGGTTGGCCGTCTCGCTGAGGGTTGGCCAGCGCGACATCCCCAGCCGCGGCTCGCTGTACTCATAGGCCTGGGCCAGCACCTCGCGGTAGATCACCGCCCGGCTCAGGTATTGAGGGTTGGGGCCGCCGTCGTAGAAGTTGGCCAACGACTGGTTGGTGTCCGAACGCTGGAGCGTAACCAGCCAACGCGGCGAAGGCTCACCTTCCCGGCGCACTTCTACAGAGATGGGCACGAAGATCAGTTTCGGCCTCAGGGCGTTGAGGGGCTTCTTCCCCAAAGGGAATACTCGCCCATACCTGGGAGCGAGCGGGGACGCAAAAGCCCGACTCCACATGACCTTCCTGGCCAGCGGGCGGAAGTTAAGCATTCCAGTATTTCTCTTTCAGGCAGGTAAACGACGTGCCCCACTGGGTAGGGATCATGTACACCTGATCGCCGTTGTACTCGAACGGGATTAGGCACTCGGCAAGCGTGCCGCCTTTCCCCAAGGCCCTGCTCACTTCCCTGGCCTGCCGATGGCTATAGTACTCGTCCCGAAGCAGTCCAGGCAGACGCGCGATATAGCCCAAAGCGGGGTCATAGACCTGGTGGGGACACAATTGCATGTCGGGGGCGTAAGGAGGCACTGCTAGCTTGCTGCCGTTATATCCGGTGTTCAAGTTGCATTGGGCCTGGATCGTAGGCATACCCGCCGTCTCTACGGCTCCGGTGAAAGGGTTACGCAACCGCGTCCCATACTGAAGGATGTAGCCGCCGTTACTCTCAGAACTGAAGTTGTTCATATCATTCTCATATGAACCACCCAAGGCCATGTGATTTCCAGGGCCAGATTTCGGGATCTCCGGGTTAGAGAACAGGAAATTCCCGAAGAAATAGTTCGACCCGTAGTACCCCTGAGTCGCACCTGGGTTATCCCCGTACCCTGCCATGCCCGTGCTGTCGTCGAGGTTCGCGTTGGTGATGATATGGACTTGGGAACCCCTGGCGAGAACAAACCAGCTGGCCATTACGCTCCCATAGTAGGCAGCCGGAACCACCCATTGCCGGGCCGAGCTGGCTGAATAATCTACGGAGTGTGCGTAAGAGCGGACATTCGTCCCCGACGGAGGAAATACAGTGGCATCCGTCACCATCTCCGAAAGGAAGAGCTGAGTCTTTGGGGCATATGCGTAGGTGACCCCTGGGCCTTTACCAAAGCTGTAGAACACTCCGTCCGGCGACTTCAGGGTGAAGTGGTTGGGCAGGTTGGCATAAACGAGCGTCCACCCCTGCCCCGGCTTCGCGTTGGCGCCGGAACCATAGCCGGTGACCAGGCAGGGGTACAGCAGGTTGTACCAACCCACCACCCCGTTCACAGAAGAATCCACCATCCCCAACCTCAGTGGGGGCGCACCAGGATCAAGGTGCGAATAAAGCACTGCGTCAGCCATCAGTCAGCATCCCCGCGAATTTGAAGTTTGAACTGGTCATCGTTGACGGTGCCCTGCCCGCTGATGACCGTACGGATCACCCACATCGGCCCGAGGGCCGAGTCGGTGTTGAAGCGCACGGCGTTACCCGCCGCCCAGCCGGTGCCCCAGCCTTCGCGCCGGATCGTGAAATACGGCTGGCCGGTCAAGGCGTTGATGGGTGATAGGTCGCTGCCGGTGCTGCCAGTGGCGATCACGCCGAGCTGCTGCTCCACCACGTTGAACGAGGTATTGCTGGTGAACACCAGCGCCCACTTGCCGGCGATGGCGCCAATGTTGGTGATCACCGGCGGGTAGCTCAGCTGGTTGTAGTTCGCCGTAGTGGTGTTGCCTTCCGGCCGATCTGCCCAGTTGGGCGCGCCTTGGCTCCAGGTCTGCTGCGTGAACCAGGTGTGTACCCGCGATTGCAGGTCGCCCCAAGTCACGGCGCTAGACACCATCGCCTCGCCCGCCGGTAGATCCCACGGTATGGGCGAGCTCAGCCCCACCTGGCCGGTGATCTGCACCTCGACGCACAGCGCCATGTGCTCGACGCGATCGCGCACGATCAGCGGCGTGCTCACCGGCGTGCCGCTCTCGGTCTGCAGTACCAGCGGGTTGGCCCAGGTCACCGTGCCCTTTTCGCGGTCGCCCTCGAAGGACGAGGCACGCAGCACGTGGCCGTCGCTGTCCACCACCTCGATGTTCGCCTGCTGTTGCCTAGCGAGCGTGACCGTTGCACCGCCCTGGGGCGACGCGATCACCGTCTCGGCCGTGTGGTGGACCACCAGCACGTCGCCCTCGCGATAAATCGGCACGCGGCCGTCAGCCGGCAGGCGAACCGGATCCAGGCCGAGCAGGCCGGCATCCAGTGGCAGCCGCGTTTGCACCACCGCGTTGTAGCGCGTCAGCAGCGGGATCACCGGCACGTCACTCTCGCCCGACTCATCGTCGGGGTTGGTGGTGAACGTCAGCCGGGCGATGCCGGTGGCGGCGTCGACGGTGCCGCGGATGATGCCGGTCGCGAACACACCGTTCAGGTCAGCCACCGCGGTCACAACCTGGGCGGTGTCCGCACGCACCGCGGTCACCTGCATGCTGCCAGCGCGCAGCGGGGCGCCCGGCGTGCGGAACGTCGCTGCGGTCACGCCGAAGCCCGTCGACGCGGTCAGGCAGGCCAGCAGCGTCACGGCGCCCAGCACGTTGCCGGCATAGCTGTTGATGGTCGCGGTGCGGCCCACGTAGTCCACCGCACCGACCGCCATACCGCCGTTCGTGGCACTGGAGATGTCGCGGTACAGGATCCCGCTGCGATCGGTGTACAGCGAACTGTTCCAGCTGAACAGCAGCGAGCCGGGCACGATGGCGGCGCCCACACCAGGCAGCAGATCGACCGTGATCGGCGGCTGTGCCTGGGTGTGCGTGGCTTCGTCCGAGCTGGCCCCGGCCGCCTGCGACTTGGCCGAAAGCGTGCCGGCGAAACCCTCGCGCTGCTGCACCGGCGTGGTGACCAGCACCGGCTCGGTGTACGGCCCGGTGGTGTTGTTCCTGGCGCGGTTGCTGTAGGTGTACTCGATGTAGTCATACAGGCGAGCCACCTGCAGGGTGCACTGGCCGGTCTGGTAATTGATCGAGCCATTGCGCCCGCCCTGCCAGCCGCCGGCGCCGTTGTCGCTGGCGGTGTTGCTGACCTCGGTGGTGCCGTCGTAAACCGGCAGCGCGTTGCCGCTCTCGATCACTTTCCAGTTAATCGCCGGCGCCGACTGGCGGCGCGTGGTCAGCCAGTCGATCCGCACGCTACCCGGCTTGAGCGGCGCGCCGGGAATCGTGAACGTCGCAATGCCGCTGCCGTCGCTGGTCACGCTCAGCGGCGCGTCGTCGACGGCGCCGCGGCGGAACGTATAGGTGATGCCGGAGGCCGGCGGCGCGCTCAGCTTCATCACCAGGTCACCGGTCGCATACACGATGGTGCCGGTACCGCCGTTGCCGCTCAGTTGGCCCAGGCCATCATCGGCCAGGGTCAGCGCCGTGCCGGCGGTAAACGAGACCGTCAGGCTACCCGGCTGAATACCGCCACCGGGCAACGTGTAGCGCACCTCGATCTCCGGCGTTACTGCCGCGCCCGCATGGCTGGTGATGGCGTCATCAGCCGAGCTGACGTAGCTGTACACCAACGAACTGCCAACATCGGGCAGCGCGTTCAGCGTCAGGCTGACCGAACCAGTGGCCATGCTGATGGTGCCGGCGCCCTCGCCGGTCAGCAGCCCGTCGCCGTAGTCGCGCAGCTCATACCACTTGCCCAGGGCCAGGTAGGAGACAGACAGCGTACCGGCCCGCGGGATGGCCCCGGCAAGGTTCAGGGTGTAGACGTAACCGCGATTGCCTAGCGTGACCCGATATTCACCGGTGATGGTGTCGCCTGTGGCTGCTGCGCCTGGGCGGTAGGCCGCGCTGCCGTTGCCTGCCCAGCTGCTGCCGGTGCGCACCAGGGTGACCTCACCGGTCTGGTAATCGACACGGCCGGAGGTGATCCAGTTGCTGCCACTCACGTAGCGCAGCGCGCCCTTGCTGTCATCGGTGAACACACCGTCGCCTGCTGTCAGCGTCAGGGTGCCCGGCGCGCAGCCGGTACCCAGGAACGTGCGCGACTCGCCCGCCACGGCGCCGACCGCGACATTCAGGTTCACCGTGCGCGCTGGCCCTGCCGGAATGTAGAGCTGCCGCTGATAGCCGCCCAGCAGGTCGACCAGCGCCGATTCCTTCGTGGTGCTCGGTACCAGTTGCGCATACACGCTTTCCACGCGCACGGTGAGCGCACCCAGCGCCACCGCATCGGCCAGCGGGCTGATGCCGTAATAACGCGCCGCGTCTGCGACCTGAGTACTCAGCACGCGGGCCTTGGCGGCACCATCCAGCGCAGTGGCCGTGGTGCCGGCCGGCGTCACCTGGCCACCCGGGAAGGCGGTCAGCAGCGGCGCGGAGAGTTGCAGATCCAGCCGGCGGCGGGTGAAGTTCACGAAGTTGGCATTGCCGTAGTCGTAGGTGAACTGCTCGAGGCGCGACTCGACACCAACCACGCGCACGTACTGGGCAGCCGTGGCGGTGGCGAGCTGGAACACATCGCCGCTTTCCGGGATGCGCTGTTCCTCGCGCTGCACGCATGCGATTGCACGCTGGCCAGCCAGCTGAGTACCGAGCAGGTCGAATTGAGCCGTCGAAGCCGCAGCCACGTAGCTCTCGATCAGGTCCTGGGCATCGGTGCGCACATCGGTCTGGCTGCCGGTGTTGAACAGCAGCACGTTGACGCGCGGATCTGCCGGCCCTTGCGTGACGATGCCGTGAGCGCCGAGGTAAGCATCGGCGTTCTCGGTCATCACCCCGGCGCTGACCTTGCGCAGGTTGATGCGGCCGATGGTGCGGTCGAGCCGGCTGATGTCCGGGAACAGATTGTTCACCTGGCCATCGACGATGGCCTTGCCGGTCGCGCGGCCGCCACCATCGTCGGCATCTGTCAGGCGCTGGGACTCCAGCAGTTTCACGTCGTTGCTAGTGATGGTCATGCCAGCCAATCTCCGGGCATAAAAAAACCCGCCGTGGCGGGTGTGGGAATGTGCGATCCGGGCGGCGCCTTCAAGGCGATGCAGCGGGCTCTGGGGGCGGCGCCACGGTTATCAGCCGCAACGTGATCAGGTAATCCGACTCAGGCCTGGGCTCGACCTCTCGCACAAGTTGCTGCGCCTCCAGCGGGTCACCGTCCACGCGGTTAAAGATCACGTGAAAGGCTCGACCGTCAGCCAGCTCCAGCGGCATGACCAGGCCGAGCTGATCGCGCAGCGCCTCGAGCTGCCGAACGACGGCGAGCGGCGTCCAGGCCGCATTGTTCGCCGCCAGGGTGATGGGCCTGCCGTACTTCTTGAGGCCTTCCTGCACGATCAGCGCGCCGCTGAGCGATCGCTCCTGTTCCTGCTCGATGGCGCTCCATTGAAACTCATCCGTCCACTCGTGGTGGTCGTCGAGTGCGATACCGGCCAGGGTGATCTGGTTGGGCATTTACCGCGTCCTCAGCCCGGCATCCTCGAGGATGGCGAGCAGGTTGGTTTCATCGTTTGCACTGCCGACCGCGACGTCTACCGGCGCCCGGCCGGGCAGCTCCAGCCGCACGATGGTGGAAGGCTGCTGCGCAGCAGGCTGTGCCGCCGGGGCGGGGTTCGCCTTGGCCAGTTCCTCTTGCCGCTTCTTCTGCTCATCGGCCTGGCGCTGCTGCGCGGTTTCGGCCTCGATCTGCCGCAGCATGCCCAGGGCCCGGCTGGCATTCGCCACCGCTTGGCTGTTGCCGCCCGCGTTGGCTTCGGCCAGTTGGGCTTCCAGCTCGCGCCGGCGCGCGGCGAAACGCCGGCGCTCGATGTCCTCGGTGCGCCCCTGCAAGCCGTCCAGCTCATCCTGCAGGCTTTCCAACGTCGAGCGCGTCGAGTGCCCCATTTGCTCCATGCTGTCCTGGGCGGACTTGATCGCCCCGTCCAAGCTGCTGAGGTCTGCATCGTCCAGCAGGCTCAGCGCGTTGCGCAGGCCGCGTGCTCGGCTCTCGAATTGGCGGGTGGTAATACTGCCCCGGTCGTAGCTCTCCATCAGGCGCTGCAGCTGAGCCTGCTGCCCCAGATACGCCTGCTGCGTTTTGAGGCTGGCCTCCTGCATGTCCAACTGCCAGCGACCCAACGGGCCGGTGAACGGGCTGTTCATGTTGGCGCGCACATCACCCAGCGCCTTGCTAACACGCCGCAGGGAGTCGGTCGTAGCATCCAGGCTGCTGGTGTCGATGTTCATGTCAGCGGTTTTGAGACCGCGCAGCCGGTCGAAGGCTTCCAGCGCCGCGGCGCTCAGCGAGGCGAGCGGCCCGCGGGCGGCGTTCATCACGCCGTCGTAGAAGCCGGCCATGGCGCCCATGTCCTTCTTGGCGTCGCTGGACTCCTTGCGGCGCTGCTGCATGGCCTCGTCGCCGGCCTTGCGTTCGGCTTCCATGCGCTTGCCCGACTCGCGGCGCAGTTGCTCGCTGGTGACGATGGCGTCCTTGTCGGACTGGTTTTTATCGTCCTGGGCTTTCTTGCCGCCCTCCACCGCTTTCTTCAGCTCGGCCTGCCGGGTCGCTGCCTTCTTGACCTCCTCGTTGTACTGCGAGGCGGTGATCACACCATCGCCGTAGAGCTTGTTCAGCGCAGTGTTGATATTGCGAATGTCGACGGCGGTCTTGGCGCTGCTGATGGCCGCCTGCACATCGGCAAGCGTTTCCAGGCTGGCCGCAGCGCCTTTTACCTCAGACCCAGTTGCCTTGGCGGCCCCGCCCAGCTCTCGAATGGCTACAGCCGCAGCGTTGTGCCCGTCCTGCCACTCTTGCAGCGAGATGCGCCCCGCACGATACGACTCCTGCAGGCGACCCTGCTCTGCTCGCAAATACTCTAGCTCGGTAGACGCGCGCTTTACATCAGCGCCAACAGTAGCGAACCCGCGCTTTTGCTCCAGGGCGGTCATAGCCGCGGCCATTTCATCTGTCGCTAGCTTGGACTTCTTCAGGCCCTCAGCGACTTCATCCAGATCAGCAGCGCTCTCGGAGAAATTGATAGCAGCGAGCGCCTGCTCCAGAGTGGTGATGTTCGAACGAAAGAATGACGCGATATCCTCGCCGTTTTTCCGCATCGCCTTGCTGGTTTCGGCTGCGGCTGATTTAGCGGCAGCTACCTGGCGCTCGGCACTTCGCTCAGCAGTGCTAGCGACGCCATTCCACGTATCGGCGATATCACGACCGTCCTGCGCGACCTGGCCTGCCAGCCCCTTCATCAGGCTGAATACCTTATCGCGGGCAGACTCAATGCCTGCGACCAGCGCTTTACCGCCCAGCGCCTCAGGCACTGCCTTGGCAACAGTCGCCACGATTGAAAGCGACGTGCCAGCCAGCGCCGTGAAGGCTGTGCCAGCTGCTGATATGAAACCGGTCAGAACGTTAGCAGCGACGCGGATCGGGGCAGTGATCATCTGCAGCGCCGACACTGTCTTGTCGATGCTCTGCCCAAACTGATTGAGCCATTCCGAACTGTCGTCGGTTAGCTTCTTGAAGTCGACATTCAGAAGCTCTTTGGCAAAAGCTTCAACTTTCTCAGCGCCCTGAATGAACGCATTGCTGAGCGCCTCGGCCAGAGCATCTAACCGGCCGTCCTTATCCATTTGCTCAATGGCTTCGGCAACCTCGATCAGCTTGCGTTTAACAAAGTCGAACGCGCCGCTTTTACCGATGCGGCTCGCGAAGTCACCGAAGGTATCGGTTAAGCCTTTCCAAAGACCTGTCGCAGTGTTGATGCGTGCTGCAGCTGCAGCCCCACCGTAAGCCTCGGTCATCATATCCATGATGACCGCCTGAGCCTCGGCAGTTTTGCCTGTCGCCACCAACTGCCTCAGCAGGCTCTTCTGACCGTCCTCCAGTTTGAAACCCTGCCGCCCCAAGGCTGACATGGCCTCGACTGGCGACTGCAATGCACGACCAACAATTTCGGCGGACTGCTCCGCGCTAATACCGAGCCGTTGCTGCTGATCGATGAGGATCTGCATCGCCTTGGGGAACTGGTCGCCGACGATGTCAGTGTAAGAAAGCAGCCGAGTCTGAGCTGCCTGGACCTGCTCGGCAGTAAGCAAGGATGACTTTTCAAAGCCATCGGCCATCTCGAGCAACTGCGCGGCAGTGAAACCCGCTGCGTTGCCAGTGGACACCAAGGCGGCTTCGAGCTGGGCGAGCGCCTGTTCCTTGTCAGAACCATCGGTGACGACCGCACGAATGCCTGACGCGACAAGATTCAGGCCACGTTGCACCAACCCAAATACGGCGTTGAGCGATACATACGCTGCGACGTAGCCGAGGATCTGCCGGCCACCGCTGGCCATAGCCTCTCGCACTGCGCCAACTCGGCTGGCGTGCTCCGCTGCAGTCCGGCTGGCTCGCGCCTGCTCACGCTCCAGCTCCCGAAGTTCCTGGCCGTTGGCTTTCAGCGCCTTCTTGGCCTCATCAACTTCCCGGGCGAGGCGCTTTTCTTCTTCAGCGAGCTTGCTCGTATCCAACCCAGCGGCCTTTGCGGCCTTCTCATGCTCACCCAGGTCGCTGGAAAGGCCAGCAATAACACGGCGCAGCCGCGCGGCCTCCCTGTCTGCATCCTTCAAGGACTGCTTCAGGCCAGCCCCACCGGGGTTTTCGTCCAGCGCTGCGCGCAGTTCCTTGATGCTTTCGTCGGTTTGAGTCAGCACCCGTTGCGACTGCTCAAGCGCGCGCTGGGTAGCCAGCATATCCCGCACCAGGCCGCGCTCGCCTTTTGCGCTGTCGAGCTGTTCATTCAGCGAGGCAGCTTCGTTGCGCAGGGCTTGAAGCGCGTCCGCCGACTTCTTGGCCTCAGGCGACAGCTCGTCCTTGCCGCGCAGGATGAACTGGATCAAGCGATCCTTGATTGCCATGCTTTTCTCCGAGGCATAAAAAAACCCGCCGAAGCGGGTTTTCTGAATATGGTACCGAGCCTGTGTTAGCCAAGCAGGCTCCGCTTTTGGGTTTCGTACTCTTCATTGGTCAGCGCGCCTTCAGCTCTCAACCGGGCTAAACGCTCAAGCTGGCCAATACGCAGTTCGACAGGATCGACAGCGGGAGAAAGTGTGACCGGGATGGGGGCAGCAGGGGTGACGACCTTGGGTGGGGATATAAATGCCCAGACCAATGCAGCGATCCAGCAAATTACAGTCCATCCCCCGAAAATATTCAGGACGAAAATTGCCACCAGATTAGGGTGTGATCGGCCGGAGGCAATTATTGTAGGGATGAAGTAGATCGCTAACGAAAAGCCGATTGCAAAAAGTATCGAGCCAGTTTCCATGCTGTATCCGTCCAGCTTTCCAAAAGCCGAATTTACCACTCACAGGCATCACAGGGGAAACAGGGGGCCATCCTTGGCCAGGTCTATCACGCGACTTTGTCGACGATCTGCATCTCGCAGAACTTGCTGATGTCGTTGCTCAGTACAAGCGGATCGGCCAGCAGCTCGGCCGGGGCTTCCAGCTTCAAGTACTCAGTGCCGAGAATCGGCAATTGAGCGATCGTGCCGAACTTGATGCGGCGGGGGCGCAGGCTGAACGGCTCACCGCTTTGGGCATCATTGAGGCCGGCGATGTACAGCTCGAACTCACCTTCGCTGCCGTTGAGCATCTGCACTGCAGCCTGCGCCAACGGCGTGTAAGACGCCTTGATGCCCGCGGCGGTGATCTTGCCGCTGCCGGTGACGATGATGCCGTGCGGCGTCAGCAGGTAGTCGGTACCGGGATCCAGAACACCGTCATCGGCCCCCTTCACCGCGACGGTCTTGCTCAGGTCAGGCAGGTACTTAAAGGGGATCAGCTCACCTTCCACGCCGCCACTGACCAGCGGCTGGTCGACGATTGCGGTGGTGAGCACCGCAGACAGCGTGGAGCGAGTGACGCGCGCCAGGTTCTCTGCAGTGATGTCGTACATGCCGATGGTGGCCTGCACGTCGGTCACCGGACTTCGCCCGTTGCGGTTACCGCCGCCGCCGCGGTAGTTGGGGAGAGTCACACGGTTGACGGTGTAGGCCAGGGTGAAGGTGTCGCAGTTGCCGATATCGATCAGCGGATCCTGCGACTGGTATTTGCGGGCGTAGATGATGCCTTCGCCGACAAAAGAACGGTCGATCTGGGTCATATGGGGCTCCTCGATTTTGAGGGGAAACGGTTCAGGCCTTGGTGGCCGGCGCCGCTGGGGTTTCGGTTTTCTTCTCACCCTTAGGTTTAGGCGAGAAGCCTTTGGCGATTGCGTGGTCTGCGACGGCTTGCGGCACGTCCTGTTCGCCCTTGGGGTAGTGCTTTGTGTCCGCGCCCGTCTGGTAGTTGAACGGGGTGGTGATGGTGATCTTGGGCATTACGGGTTCCTCATTTGAGGGGCTGCACGTAGGTGACCTGGACGGGCATCACGTGGCATGCCCAGCGCCGGCCCTCGCCGGCCGGCATAGGGGTTTCAGGTAGGAAGGTGACTGTCTGCACGCCTTGGGTTGTCAGCCCAGCCTTCGGCCCGGGCAAAGCGCACTTGATACCGAGCCTCGCAGTACGAAGCAGAGAGCCAGACGGCCGCCGACGGGTGATGGCCGTGACATTCAACGTCACGGATTCACGGACGGTGCCGGGTACCTTTCGCTCGACTTCCTCGGTCTGGCCGGGCTGGACGATGATGAAGTCATCACGCAGGCCCGCGGTGTCCTCGGCATCGATCACGCGCAGCACGTTGTCCTCAATGACTTCGGCGCCGAAGGAATCGACAACACCCAGCCGCTTGATCAGCTCGGCGATGATTTCGGATTGCATGTCGGTAGGCATGTCAGGGCACCACGTAGAAGGTGATCCAGGCGCTGTCATCGCTCACGATGCCGTCGAGGTACCAGGTCTTGCCATCGGCACCCCACTGGCAGCGGTCTAGCTTGAAGGCGCCCTGGCGGTCGTACTGCCCCAGGGCAGCACTGCGCACGCTGATGGTCACCGCACGGCTGACGCCGCCGCTCACCTGGTCGAACCGCTCGACCTCCTTGTCGAGCATGATGGCCAGGCCCTGCCGCTGCAGGGTGCCGTTGCTGGCAAGGAAGTCGGCGGTGCCGTCGGTCAGGCTGTCTTCGATGGCGGCATCGACTGCCGCCATCGACTCGCCGAAGCCGGCCACGTCAGATGGTGACCGTGCGCACAGCCAGCGGCTTGGTGCACAGGTGCAGCGGGTTGGACTGCGCCTCTCCCGCGATGCCCTTGTCGTACGGCATGCGCTCCAGCTTGGAGTAGAACGGCAGACCCAGAGTGTTCACCGTTTCCATGTAGTCCGCTGGGGCAAAGGCGGTGATGAACAGCCCTGGTACGCCTTCAGGCACGATGTGCGCCTCCTTGGGGTCGACGAAATGCTTCGAACCCAATTGGCCTTTGTAGCGCTCCCAGATCACCCCGCCAAACTCGAACGTGCCACGTCGATCACCGCGCAGCGCTGCTGCCTGCTGGGTGTTGAGGTAGGTTTCACGGACGTTCTTGTGAGCGATCAGCTTGGCCCAGAACTCTTTGCCCGCGTAGCCACGAGAGGTACTGGATGGGGTAGTGCCTAGCGCAGTTTCCTGCTTATCCAGCACCTCAGTCAGCACAACGCTCACATCGGTGTCGGGCTTATCTAGGCCCAATGAGAAAGCACCCGGGCGCTTGATACCGAAAGCGTGATAGATATCCAGCAATTCGGTCGTACCATCCGCGTCGAGGATGAGGCCCTTGATCGCGCCGATCCGCTGGTACTCGTGAGTCAGTTCCATCTGCAGGCGGCACTTGCGGATGCGAGCCGCCACCACCGCTTCAGCCGATTGCAGTTCAGTGCGCGAGCCAAAAGCACGGATGCCCTGGATCTCGTCCGCGTAGATGCTGAAGGTTTCTGGCAGGTGCACGGTGTTGAAAGGAATCATCTTGCGCTTGTCGCCGGTGACGACCTGGGGAATGCCACCGCGAGGCTTGGCCTCAACCAGCTTGAGGGTCAAGCCGTCCTTCTCGATCTGCAGAGTTACCGTGGTGCTGCCTTGCTCCTCGAACAGGCCAGCGGCCGCGATCTGGCCAGGCACCACGTGCTCTTCATTGATCACAGTCAGCAGGTTGGTGACGCTGAAGGCGTCATCTTCGAAAATCGTAATCTCAGCCATGTCAGGCTCCTAAAATGACGAGCCCCGCATTTGCGGGGCTCAGGGTGTCAGGTGGGGCGGAGGGTTACTCGCCGAGTGTGGGATAGTCTGGGTTAGAGGTGCGGACGATTACACCGGCGGCCAGAAGGTCGGCTTGTCCCGGGGCGTCGAGCCCAATGACCAGGCTGTCGATCACCTCGGCGTCGCGAACGATTGCAACGGCCTGCACATCGTTTTCAGTAGCGTCCACGCCGGCCCAGAGAACACCAGAGGCTGCACGGCGGCCATCATTGTCACCACCGTCGTCGTAGGGCACCCACTCGCCGAGACCTGCCTTAACGGCGATGGTGAATGCGTCACCCTTGACGAACTTGGTAGCGCCCTCGGCCAAGTCGAACGTCAAGCCCGGACTGACGAATTGAGTACCGACCACGCCTTTTCCCACTTCCTTCCCAGTGGGGTCGCTGACGGTAAACTTGGCGCCATCCGCAGGCGCCGAGGTTACTTCCACCCGGTAGGCCCCAGAGACGGCCGCGCTAGTAACAGAGATGCCATTAAGAACACCATTGCCGGTGTTGCCAGCAGCTGCCGTGGCCTGGCCGGCATTCGCCGAGGTAAGAATGGCGATCAGTGTCCCGGCCAAGAGCTTTCCAGCTCCGGCACTGATGACGATGTTTTCGCGGCTGCGATAGCCGCGCGCCTCCGACAGGAGGAATTCCCCGGCGTGAGCGCCTTCGGTTTGGATAGTCATGTTTCCTCCTTATGAGGCCTTGGGTTTGCGGCTGGCGTAGATCACGCCAGGGTCGACAGCCTTCGCCGTGGGCGCGGGCAGGTTTTCAGGAAGGGGCGGCTTGTTGTCGATCTGGATCTTGTCGCTGTTGGCGACCAGCTTGTCGAACAGCTTCACGCGGGCTTGCTCCTCGTTCAGCCCATCCTTGATCAGTTGCCCTGCTTCATCGGGCATCCTGGCCACCACGCACAGCGCCTTGATGGCCTTGGCGCGCACCAGGTGCTGCTGAACCGCTGCCGCACTAGCCAGACCGCTAGCCTTGATCAGCACCGAGGCCATGTTGCTCAAGCCGGCAGCAGCGCACTCCGTGGTGATCTGCTCGGCCAGGATGACAGGGTCGGGCTCTGGCTCGGGCTCTGGCGCGGGGTCAGGATCTGGAGCGGGATCGGGCTCCGGCGTCGGTTCCTGCGCTGGGTCATCCGGCAGATCGTTGCTCACCAGCGCCGCCGCCTCGGGCGGTGCATTCTGGTAGCGGTTGAGCACCTTGACGTTGGCAACCGCTGCCTTGATGGTGACGCCGGACAGCACCTCATCCACAAACCCAGCGGCTTGAGCCTCTGCCGCCGTCATCCAGGTAGTGGCGGCGATCATGCTGCGCAGCTCTTCATCGCTGACACTCAGCAAGCGGTTTCGGTAGCAGGTCACGATCAGCTCGAGGGTCTTGTCCAGCAGGTCGGCGTAGGCACGCAGCTCCGCACTTTCCACACCCTGCAGCCAATCGATGTTGGGGTTGTGGATCATGAACAGGCCGTTTTCGGCCATGGTCACGCGGTGGGCGCCGCACACCGCGACGGTGCCTGCGCTGTAGCAAGCACCGACGATGCGGCCTTCGCAACGCTCGCCCAGATCCTTGAGCGCGTTGTGGATTGCTATACCGTCCATAAGGTCGCCACCGATCGTGGCAAAGCTGACTACGATGCGGGATACGCCGTCGTCGATCTCGCGCAGGTCGCGCACGAACTGTTCGGCAGTAATCCCGAAGTAGCCAATTTCGCCGTAAACCATGGCCTCGATCACCCGGCCGCTACCCTCACCCACTGCACGGACGCTATACCAGTGATCGCGTTGCTGCTCTTGTGGGCCGAGGTTCAGGATCCGAGGTAACGCCAGGGCACGGCCCCCTTGCATTACCAGAGCGAGGCAGAGGCTCGCCCAATAGTTACTAAGCGATTTCATTCATCTTCCTCTCGTGGGGCCGGCTGGGCCGGGCTTGGTGTGCTGTCATAGGTGAGGCCGTGGCTGGCGGCGCGCTCAGCGTCTTGGGCGTTTTCTTCGTCGATCTGCTCGGCGTCGTAACCAGTGCGCAACACCACTTCGCTGCGGCTGGCCAGCCCGCCGTTGATTTCCTTGAGCTTGCCGTCCACGTCTTGTACCGGGTGGATGTAGGGGTGGCCTTGTGGAATCCAGCGTGTGCGCAGGTACTCACGGCGCCGCTGGGCATAGCCCGGCAAAATGATGGAGCCGGAAAGCACGGCGGCATCCATCCATGCCTGGCGCACAGGTCGACAGAGCTGGAACACATACACCCCAAACTGCAGTTGCTCGATGCGGCGGCGGAAGTCGTTGAGCAGCACGCGCAGCACGCGATCGCTGATGTCGCCCATGTCGCCGGTCAGCAACTCATAAGGCAGGTCAACGCCGACAGCTGATGCCTGTAGCTGCTGCCGCATGAAGTCGACGTAGGTCCCGCCAGCATCTGGTGGGTCGGAGAATGTCACCTCCTCGCCTTCCATCAGCTCTTGCATGGATCCAGGCTCAAGGCCTACCAGCGGTGCACCATCGCGATCGGCGACGATGGGTTGGCCGGTAATCGGATCCAGCGCGGGCGGGCCGTTCTCGGCGGCCTTACGGGTGATGAAGCCAGCAAAGAGGTTGGCCACCTCCTGGCGAAACAGAACCGCGTCGTCGTAGTTGTCGAGCGACTTCAAGCGAAGCAGCACCGGGGTCAGCCGCGGAATACCGCGGAGCTGGCCACCCTCGGTTGGCTCGAAGATGTGCAGCACCTGGTCAGCCGGCACGCGGTTCAACACGTTGTAACCAAGCGAACCAGACAGGGCATCACCCGGGTGGCTGCTGTACATCCAGTAGGCGACGCGCTGGCCGATGGCGTTGAACTCGATGCCAGCCCGTACTGGGTTGCCAGACCGGGTGCGAAAGTTTCGATCCAGCGGCACGTACTCCGCGGCCAGCACCTGCAGTTGCAACGGCACTGCGAAGCCATCCTCCGGGCGCCGGTAACGCAGCCGCACGAAGCATTCGCCGGACTCTTCGACCATCCGAGCGATGATCGCCTGTTGCCCATAGAAATCAGCAAGGCCATCGGCGTCCGCTTCGTCAGTCCAGTCCTCCCAGAGCTGGCGGAGCTCACGGCGAATAGCGGCATCCTTGATGGAGGCGCGGGGTGTAATGCCGGTGCCGATGATGTTGCTAACGCGCTTGCTGATCGCACTGAAAGCGTAAGGGTCATTGCGAACGGCAGCGCGTGAACGCTTGCGCAACTGCGGCAGGGCCGGCAACGCGATGGCGTTGAGCGCGCCTTCTGGGGCATCCCAGCCTTTGGCACGTCGCCCGGTACCGGCGCCCTCATAGCTGTTGCGAATCCGCTTGGGGACTACTCGAGTGCGATCCATCAGATTCCCTTGCCTCTGCTGTAGAGCCGAACGACTCTGGGGCGACGAGCTGCCAATGCGGCCTCCTGGGCAGCGGCCGCGGCGTACTGCTCCTCGAGCATGCGCAGGCTGGCCAGGGCTGCTCGATCCAGGCGACGGTCGCCCTTCTGGATCGACTGGCCCGTTTCCAAGATCTCTTTGATGGACGCCCTGACATCAGCCAGGCGTTGTTTGGCTTCGGTCATGGCGGCCTCGCTTGGTGTGGTTATCGTCGTTTTAGGTAACTGCTACTGGCGGTACGGCGCCCAGCAGGACGTGCAGCCGGTTTTGTTGGTACAGCGGCGCTGGCCGGCTGAGCCGACGACGTCGGAGGAGGCGCCGGCGTGGCCTTTGGAACCGGCTCGGACGGCGGGTTACTTGGCTCAGCGGGCTGGCTTAGCAGATCCCCCTGACACAAGGCCGCTCTGAGCGCTGCCCACTGGTGCTCGTGGTATCGATGCAAACCGAGGAAGTTCGCTGCAGCCAGGTTGTAAACCAGCAGGTCGAGCGCCTCGTTTCGTTCGGACTTCGCCTTGACCCACTCGACACGCTTGAAGCCTTTCACGTAGCGGATGGCCTTACGCTCGGCCACACACTGGTCGAAGAACTCATCGGGCAAATCCGAGCAGAAGTGCAGCGCGCCCGGGCCGGCCGGGAGTTCGTATCGGTTGTAGATCCAGTCTTTGGCGGTGTCGGTGCCGATCATCCACAGCTCGGCGCCCTGCTTCTCGGTTTTGCCCTGCCAGGTCAGGTCGACCTTCGACGGGCGTTGAGCCAGAACTGGGCAGCCACGGCGGCTGGCACCCTTGACCGCAAGAACGTTCCGCCAGCGGCGCAGGCGAGTGAACTGGTAGACCTCAGCGGTGTGGTGGCCACCGGAGTCGATGCAGGTCGCGCAGATCGACATATCGACGCCATTCACGTGCCGATATCGTTGCTTGAGCCGCTCGTCCAGCTCGTTCCAGGTGCGCAGGTCGGCTGGGTCACCTGGTATCACTTGAAAGTCCACGACCCAGCGTTCCATACCGGCTCCCCAGGCCATAACCAGCAGCTCAAGCCGGTTGTGCTGGGTGTCGACTGATGCCGTGAGAATCAAACCGCCTTCAGGCACTCGGCCGAGCAAATGGCCTTCGTCTTGGGCTCGCTTGCGCAGCTCCGATGCCTTGGTCATTTCCTCGGCGCTGTCCCAGAGCCGAGCCAGGCGGGTGTTGTAAAACACCTGCATGGTGCCAGGGTCACCGTTATCGCGAAGCTTCTTGGCCTCGTCATACTCTTTGGCAAGATCAGTCCAACTGACCCAGCCAGCGGGGGCGTACAGGGCGCTCATGGTGAAGCTGACCGTCTCGCCATCACCCTTGGCATGGGCGCGCCACTCGCCGGCGGCGAGCATCTGCGACTTGTGGTGCTCGTCGATGAGGGCACAGTCAGGCGTGATGCACTGGTACTGCACGAGCTTGTAATCGTCGGTGTACTTCAGCCCCTCCCACTCGAGCACCTGCATGGTGCCGCAGTGAGGGCATGGCACGTAGTAGTGCCGCTGATCGCCCATCGAGAACAGGTCTGCGATGCGCGACACGCCTTTGATGGTGGGCGAGCTGGAGTAGTAGAACTTGGCGCGCCGGCCAAATGTCGAGCCTCGCGCTTCAGCCTGCTTGACCGGATCGCCATCGTCATCGACGTCCAGTTCCCAGCGGTCTATCTCGTCACCGTAAACGTATCGGGCCGAGAGCTCTGCAAGGTTGGACGCCGATGCCGCGGTGGCGCAATACAGAGCGCCACCCTCGAACTCTTTGGTGTCGAGAGTGTTGCGCGAGTCGCGCGAGCGCGATTTCGCGACCCGCTCGGTCAGCAGAGGCACCGCCTTGATGTTCTTATCGATCCGGCCGGAGACACGCTTGCTGAGCTTGTCCGTCGGCAGCAAGACCAAAAAGTTGGCCGGGGCCATGTGGATGCAGCCGCCGATCCAGTTAAGCGCGATCTGCGTCTTCATCAGCTGCGAGGCGATCATGGTCACGATGCGCTTGGCCGGGTGAACCGGTGAAAGACAGCGCTGCGGCTCGCGAGCATATGGCGTGCGGTCGGTGTGGTACTTGCCAGGCTCAGCCGCTCCGGTGTCCGCTGGGATAATCTGGTACTTGTCGGCCCATTCATCGATCCAGAGTTCAGGATCTGGCAGCAGCCCTCTGCGATAAGCAGCCAGGTAAGCGGCGGTACCGTCGGCATACGGCTGTTCCATCAATTCGGCTCCTTGCCGCCCTGCTCGACTTCGGCATCGATCTGCAACAGGCGGTCGGCATCTTCGAGAGCCCGGCGCAACGCCTGCGTCAGGCGGCGCTCAATCTCCCAGGGGTCTGTCAGGGTGACCAACTCGCCCGCGATCTTTGGGGGGATCCCCATCAACAGATCACGCAGCGCGCGGGCAGCGGTGAATGCGGCAGAGTCGACCAATGCACGCTCGACCAACTGGCCGCGTGTCTTCAGGTGCTCGTCCTCGGCCAACAGGGCCAGGGCGTGTTCACGCCGCGCGCGGGCCTTCTGGTAATCAGGAGCAGCAACCGCGCTGGCCGCTGCTGGGCTTGCCGGGGCGGTGGGTGTGATATGCGCGTATACCCCCTTCTCTACCCGCTCTTGGCGATGGTGTTCAGCGACGCCGGCCTTGCTCGGGTCTGCGGTGTCATTGAGCAGCGCCAGGGTCTTCTCCACATCGACCTTGCCGCCTTCAGCCAGTACCAGGCGGCCTTGCTTTCCGAGCTTGGATACATACGGCCGAGACCAGCCGCGGCTATCCGCGAACTCAGCCTTTGTCATGACCGTCATGAATTCACCTGTTAACCAGAATTACCCCGGGGGATTAACCGAATTAACCCCTGTTAACTAACTCTCAGCGCCATCCACTAGCGCGAGAACGGGGCTCGAATTACCCTTACGAGCCCCGCGGCCCTAGGGGCCCCCGGCCCTTTCGCGGCCGGCACGGCGCCCCGACTACCCTGCCCGGCGCCCGCCACGGCGACGGCTGAAGTTGGTCGGCAGCCGACCGCTCAGGGCATCGGCGATGGCCTTGTCGATGTTCGCTTCGAGCTGCGCATCGTTCTCGGCGACTCGTCGCACCACACCATGGAAGTCCAGGCGCTCGCGGTACTGCGGCTGACGCACGAAGGCGATGACCATGCTCACCGACTTGCCGCGTCGCTCAGCAATGCCGATAGGCGTCTTGCCCCGCTTCATCACGAAGAACGCCAGAGCGTGTCCCTTGCGCAGCGATCGACGACTTGCCGTCGCGCTGTGATCCGAGCCAGATCGGTTCAGCGCCTTCAGCCCGGACAGGATCTGCATCATGTGGCCGCGCTGCATGTTGCCGTACTGATCGAGGCGCGCCCCTGCACCAGGCACGGCGAACAGCCCGGCGGGAAGAATCCCCGCCTGACGCAGCCAGGTCTCGGACGCCCGCTTCTGGCGACCACCACCGAACACCTGTGGTGCCACCCAGTCTTCAGGGGCGAACTGCTTGCCGGTCGCCGCGCCGTCCTTGTCATCCTTGATCCACAGCGCGGCTTCCAGATTGTTGGGCCGTGCGTTGATCTTGCGGATGGAGTTCAGCGTGAACGGCGTCGGGCGGTCGAATACGTCGCGCATCTCGGCACGAACCAATGGCTCGGCCTGGTTGAGCGTGTGGTTCAGCGCATCGGCTAACGCCGCGTTAGCAAGCTTCGGCTCCAGTTGCTTGAGGGCGGCCAGCGCATCGTCAAGATCGTCGGCCGTGATCCTACCCCTCATTACCGCGGCGCCGCTCAAGGCCATTCCAGCCGGCCCCAGGCCGCAGCACCGCGGCCAGATTGCCACGAGCCCGCACTACCAACCCGGTGAAGATCGCGAGCAGCACCACCAGCGGCCATGCATGCCCGGGCAACACCAAGTCGCCTTGCAGGATGTGGATCACCGCAGCACCGGCGCTGGCCGCCGCCACGTACGCCAGGCACGACATACCGCGCCGAAAGCGAAGGGCGCCGCGCTGGAAGGTGAACAACCGAACGAACAGCACCACGCACAACCAGAAGGTGGCCTGGGTCATGATCAAACTAGCCATCAGCGTCTCCCGTTACGGGCGGCGGTGGCCCGCGCTTCTTGATCGCCACCACGGTCACGGTCACTACCAGCGCCGCCGCCGCGAATGCAGCCGGCCCCGAATAGGCGAACGGCCGGATACCTTGGAACTCCAGCTCGGAAAGAGCCGGGCTGAACAGATAGCCCATCAACAAGCTGACGAAGAAGTACACGATTCGCTCAAGCAGCTTCAGGTCAGGGCGCGCCATGACGAACACCAGCGCCCCGCAGAGCGCACCGGTGGCGGCGTTGCCATCAACGCCTGCTAAGAACCCGGACAGCCCGGCACCCAGCGCACCGGCGACACCAGCCGCTACGACTGTTGGCTCGGCCATCATGAATACTCCCAAGCGGCCAAGGGCCTGAAACGAAGAAGCCCCGCCAGATCGGCAGGGCTTCGGAATGGTTGCCCCCGAGGGGGCGGTGACGGCGCGGGGAGCGACCGTCGAGTTGCACAGCACCGTGCAGGGTGTTTATCGCGGGCACCGCAATAAAGCCTGGGCACCTTTTACCCCCCGACATGCAACGCCCGCAACGGGCTGTTTTCGCTTGAACGATTCACGCAGGGTTCACGCATGGTTCGCGCACGGTTCACGACAAGCCACCCCGACGAACGGTCATAGGCCATTGGCTTTCAGCCCCGCACGATAGGCATCCCGAATCGCCCTGCCGGTGGCCTTCAACAGCTCCAGGCGCTTAGCCTCGACCTTGCCAGCCGTTCGCACGCCGCGCGCCCGCGTGCGAGCCTCCGCAGCCGCATCGGTGCCACGCTCTGCCACGTCCCGCTCAGCCACTACGCCCGGCAGCACCTTGGCCAGCTCCTGATGCAGTTCCCCAACGCGGGTGCGATACGTCCGCATACTGATGCCCAGCGTGTGGCACTGCGCAGCAACGACCAGCTTCGGGCGCGACGTGTAACGCACCAAGGCCAGATACCGCAGCGCCCTGCCCTTCGACCCCAGGCCACCGTCCACCTCGTCGGCGGCCAGTAGCGTGATGCCCCGGTCGACGGCAGCCGAAGCCCGGCTCACTGCCACTTCGCACTCCACGCTCGACAGGCACCGCGACCCACCAACCCCACGCGCCCCTTCTTCATCCATCGTGCCCAATGGCGAGCGGATGCTCACATCCAGGGCCGGGCTGATCACTTCGTTGCCCCACGCCAGCAACAGCGCTTCAATCACCTCATTCATCGCCCATTCCCCCGCTCAAAACTCAACCCAACACAAAATCGCTCAACCCAACACACACCCAACACAACTAAACCCCTTTCAGAACAATGCTTTAAAGCAATGTGTGTTGGGTGTGTTGGGTTGGTAAGGTTTTTCAGGGTCTCGCGTGGAGAAAAAACGCAGCCGCCTGAAGGGTTAGCCCATGAGAGGGAGAGTGATTTTTTTCGCATACGCACGCGCGCGGGCGCGTAAACCCAACACACCCAACACACAGCGCCACAACGCCCGGATTTACTGGGCGCAATGTGTGTTGGGTTGCCCAAACCAACCCAACACATACCCAACACACCCAACACACTTTTGGCCGTAGTCATGCCGCCACCTGCTGTACGTGATCCCATTTGTCCACGTTCCAGCCGGCCTTGCGGGCGCGATCGCGCCACTCGACCACATGCTTGCCCAGCACGGCCGCCGTCGTGGTTGGTGGCAGGAAGGACTCCTCATCCTTCGGAAAGAAGAACGCCGCGAAGCGCCGCGTATTGCGATCCGTCCAGGGGATGGCCCGCGTCTTCTCCACGTCCATCGTCGTGATGAACAGCGAGAACTTCGTCTGGCTCATCGAGTGCTCTTTGCCCCGCTGACACCACTCGAGGAACAGCGAATACAGGTCGCTGCTCAAGCACGCCCCCCACAAGTTTGCGCCCAGCTCCCCCAGGCGCCAAAGGTGCATGAACGTCTGCCAAGGCGCCCGGCTCAACGCCACCAGGCGATCGCGGGCCGGCGTCACAGGCGGCTTGGTCTGCTTGTCGAAGTTACCCAGGTCGTAGGCCAGCAGCCAGGCGTAGAACGCCTCGACGCCGCCGTTATCCAGCTCGTGCTTGATCGCCTTCTGCCGTTCCTCCGGCAGCTTCGCCTCCGGCCACATCACCAGGAATCGCCGGTCGCTGTCGCTGATCGGCCACGGCACGATCTCGTTCGAGAGGAACACCGCATTCATGTGCGACGCCTCTTCCCAGCCGTTCACGAACTTCGACTCGATGCGCACCGTCTGCCCGGTGATCAGCTGCTTGATCTTCCCCACCTGGTTGTACTTCTGGTCGCGGCTCACAACCTCCTCGAACACCGCCCACATCTTCCCGCTCTGCCAGGCGTTGAACGAGCCTTCCAGCTGCGTCTGCCCCACCGTCGCCGAGTACTGCCCGTAGATGCGCCCCATCACCACCGAGAACAACAGGCTCTTGCCCGAGCCCTCGGTCGTCGAATGCATCAGCACCGCCGTATCCAGCTTCGCGCCCGTGTGCTGCAGCGGGTAAGCCAGGAAGCGCGACAGCCACTGCGTGGCGTCCTCGGCGTGGTTGCACAGGAACGACACCAGCCAGATCAGGTTCTCGCACGCCGCATCGTTGCGCTCAGGCTGCAGCGGCAAGCCCTCGAACGTGTTGATGTACACCTCGGGGTCATGCGTCATCGTCGGGTCGAATACGATGTGGTTCATATCCACCACGCGCCGATCCGGGCTGTTCAGCCACAAGCTGTACGCATCGCCCAGGGCCATCTTCACCGCGCCCTCGGCGATCCGCCGTTTCTTCGCGTAGTCCCAGGCGTCCTTCGTCCCGTCGATGTACACATAGCGCGTCATCATCGGCATCGAGAAGTCGCCCAGCGCCTTGCCTGCCAGCGCCTGGGTGCGCTCGTTATCCTTGACCCATTCCTCGCTCACCCGCTTCTTGCGCTTGTCGGTGACCGCTTCCCACTCCTTGAACGACTCTTTGCCGATGTGCGCGATGAAGCCCGACTTCTTGATCTTCTTCGCCGCATCGATATCCCACACATGAGTGGTGCCCTCAATCAGCGCATAACGCCGCAGCAGCCAGGCCAGCGAGAAGCCTCCCCCCGCGCCCCCGGTGCTGGTGGTGCCGGCCTCGCTGTCGCCCTCTGCGTCAGATGGGGCCGGGGGAAGGTCATCAGCCTGCGGCGGCAACTCGGGCCCTGCGTCCGCAGGCGGCGCATCTGCCTTCGGCCCGCTCTGCTTCGTCACCTGCTTGCGCTTGCTCGCGTGATCCACACCGAGCAGTTTCGCCGCGGCCTTCACCGCCGCCTTCTGGTCGCCATCGTGCTCGAGTACGCAGAACACATCGAACGGGTCATTCCAGTGGCCGTTCGCCAAGGGGTCAGCGCCGTGGTGCGAATACACCCGGCCTTCATCGTTGATCGAGATCCCCGGCAGGCCCGTCGAGCTGCCCGGGTAGAGCCACTTCTTGCCACGCTTCATGTAACCGGCGGCCTGCAGCAGGCCCGCGGCGTCATAGGCGCGGTTATAGGCATCCACCACGGACTCGCCTTTCCCGTCGGCCGGCGCCGAGGTCGCAGCCTTCTTGGCCGCCGGCTCTGGCGCCTTCGGCGCCCACGGGCAGTAGTCCAGCGCCATGCGCTTGAACACGTCCCACTTGTTCCAGACATTCACCAGGTCGCGTGGCAGCTCGCCGAACCCATCGCCGGCCGGCGCCGTGCGCCAAGTATAGGGCTGGCCGGTACCAGGGTGGATCGAGGGCGGCAGCACGTCCTGCACATCGCCGCCACGCAGCTCGAACACCGTGACCGGTGCCAGTGCCTTGGCCTTGGCGCGCATCTCCGCTTCCAAGCCCTTGTCGCCAATCTCCTGGGCGCGCTTCACCGCCTTCATGGCCAGCTTGTGCTTCGAACCATCCGGGTCGTCAGGGTTGGGCCACACCAGCGAATGCCGGCTGAACTCGCTGCCGGCCGGCACCGCGAACATGATGCGGAAGCGCTCAGGATTGCCCACGCTGGTCGCGTGCTCGGCGGCTACGTCATCCAGGCTCATGCCGAGCAAGTCGCTCAGCACCTGGCGCGTCCACTCCACGTGGTCGACGTCCAGCGAGCAAACGCCGCTCGCACCGAGCAACACACCCATGTTCTGTTTCGGGTGCTTCGTCCAGTGCGCCTCGGCCTTCGCCGCGTCCGTGATATAGCCGCCTGGCTTGTTCCAGCCCTTACCAGTCGGGCCTTTCTCGCCCTCGGGTATCGGCACCAGGGCCAGTTTGAAGTTCTCGATATACCGCCGCGCCCAGGCAGCGATGGGGGCCGGGGAAGTTGAAGCCTTGGTCATTCGCCCTGCACTCCCTGCCGGGTAAGCTTCATACTGGCTTCCTGAGCGTCGAATAGAGCCTTGCTGCTGCCGCACGAACCGAACGAACATCCGTGCTCGTGGCATTCTGTGCGGTTGCAGACGGAGCGGTAGCCGGTGCCTCCGCACATCCCGCAATCACCTGACCTATGTTGAGGACAGCGGTAGATCTCTCCGGCCATGCCATAGCGCTGAGTATGCAGGTGACCGGTTCCAGCATCAGGGACTTGGTTAGACGCCTGGCCGCGAGCAACCATCATGGCTGCTCTCCCTGGCGCTTGGGTTCAGCCGGCTTGTTCCAAGACTCCACAAGGCCTTCCATGGTGAAGGCCTGAACCGAGCGGCGGCATTCTGGACAGGTCAGCGACAAGTAAACGCCTTGGTGGTTGATGCCAGCCAGCGCGCCCTCATACGAGCAGTGGCAGGGCTTGATCTGGGATTCACCCACGGCGCACCTCCCGATATGCCTGACAATCCACACACGTCTGGCACCCCGGCACCGCAAGCCGCCGCGCCGCCGGTATCTCGGTACCGCAGCTCTCACAGTGCTCGGCGCTGATGGTGTACGCCGGTGCTACTGCCTTGCGGTGAGCCAGGATCGCCCCAGCCCGCAGGTGCTCTTCGCGTTCGCTCGCCAGGTCGAGTGCATCAGCCATGGCTGCGGCCCTCCATCGCTTCGCGCGCGCCTGCCATGATGCCCAGCAGCTTGCCGATCAGCGCATAGCCATGCTCTTCGAGCACCTCGACTTCGTGCGCCTCCCACTTGCCGTCCGCCGAGCCGCCTACCAGGCTGCCGACGAACTTGCCTTCTTTGTCGAGCAGTTTGCTCAACGCCTTCAGCGCATCCTGGCTAGCCTGCACCGGCTTGGGCTGGTACGTCACCACGCCGAACACCTGCTCGAACCACTCGCGCACCATCGGCCCGCGCGTCAGCTCGACCACACGGGCCAGCTGCAGGGTGTTGAGGTGGTGCTCAGGGTAGGAACAGGAGAGGCGTTTCTGGAAAGGGCCGTAAGGCTCCTCGAGGATGGCGCACACCGCCGTGTGACCGCCTTTGAACTCGCGGCAATCCAGATCGATCGCCGCCGCGAGCGACCGCACTGGCCCGCCCGTAATCTCTGTGCTGGTGCTCATTGGTAGTAAACCCCGCTAACTACCATAGCCACAGGTCAGGCGACGCCCTATCCTATGGCCACAGCAGCCGAAAATCCCGATGTACGTGCTGTGCCCCGGGTGATTCGGTTGTTGAGGCGGAGCGGCTGGTAACCGCTCTACCGGAACGCCGGGCCAGGGTGAATACCTTGGTAAGTGGAACCCTGGTTCCGGCCTCTATTGCACCTGCCGCCGTGGCGTCAGGTTTCCTGCTCTTGGGCTATTTGCCCGGTGCCAGCCCTGGGTTGCTGGTAAGGCCCCAGGGCTGGCTCCCCTCCTGTACCTGTGTTGCTTGCTGTGCCCGGAGGGGCTGTTAGTCAATAATTATGCGGCCTTGCCGCGCAGATAGGCCCAGTCAATATCTGGCCGGGTCTCTTCGCACGGAACACGACCACCCGTCTCCCTATCAAGAGAGATTGAAAGAGCGGCGGAGGCCCTGCGATGCCCATAGGCCACTTGTTTGAGCTGCCCAAGGCTAGTTCCACAGCAAGCTGCGAAGCCTTCCAAAGCTTCCTTGTCCAGACCCTTTATGAAATCGATGAGTGTCATAGCTGCCTCCAGTGCCGCGACATTAGCATTCGCTAATTGCTATCGCAATAGCAAACCGTAATTTACAGTTTGCTAACGGAATTACAGAATTAAGAAATGGACATATTTGAAAAACGCCTGACCATCCTTAAAGCCCTGATTGGAGAAAACTCCCATAAGGATTTCGCGAATGCTCATGACCTGGATGCGTCGTACATCTCTCAGCTCCTCAATGGGCACCGCAACATGGGCGAGCGCTCCGCGACCAATCTGGAGCAGAAGCTCCAGCTCCCGCATGGCCTGCTCATCACAGGTGCGTATTCCACAGATCAGCGTAATGAGTTGACTGAGCGCTGGCATAACCTAGGGCTCAAACAGCACAATCTTCCACACCCTGCCTTCTTCAACGCGAAGATCAACGAGACTGCAGCGTACGTTGAGGATTCGCGGAGAGAGTACGAACGAATCAAGCAGCGACTGGCCCCCGTGCCTGTTGTTGGTAAGGCACAACTCGGACCCAACGGGCATTTTGAAGCGATGGACTACCCTGCAGGCCACGGAGATGGCTACTTAAATGTCAATAGCGACGATAAGAATGCTTATGGGCTGCGAGTAGTTGGAAGCAGCATGCACCCCCGGATCAAGGATGGTGAATACGTCCTGATTGAACCTAACCACGCATACCTAAACGGTGATGAGGTCTTGGTGCAGACTCTGGATGGCCAATCGATGATCAAGGAGTTCATCTACCACCGAGACGGGCAGTACAGGTTCGACAGCGTCAATTCAGGCTTCCCCCCCTTGATCATCGACCAAACTAAGATCAGCAAGATTCACTACGTTGCAGGAATTCTGAAGGCCTCAAGGCACATCCCTGAGCCTGTTTAGCAGATGCTTAAATTTATTTAGCAAACGCTATTGCATTAGCGATTAGCTATTGCTAATTTTGCCGTACCCACTTACCAAGGGTTTACGGCAATGAATCAGGCACAGCACAGCAAAACCCGCTGCCCGGTGATCATCCACCCGGCAGCGGCCTCTAACCCCACCATCGTTCGCAGCATCCAGCAGGCCACCGGCCAACTGGTGATGATCGTCTGCGGCCGCCCCCAACTGCGCAGCACCACTCTGCCCGCCTTCGAAGACTTCAGTAGCTTTGAAGGAGGTGCGGCGTGATCTACCTCATCCTTACCCTTGCATCGAACGACCTGCTGCGCGCCGCGCTCATCCACGGCGGCAGCGTCATCCTCAAGCTGGCTCGCCCAGGCGACAGCAGCCAGGCCATTCGCGTGCATATCGACGCCGAATGCAGCGAGCACCGCATTCGCTTGCGCGCCACCCTGGCGGACATCACCGGCGAACTGACCCTCGACCCGCACGAAGCCGGCTTCTTCAACCAGGCCAAGCTGTTCATCGAAGACCTGGCCAACGGCCGGATAGACACCGGTATTCCTTGCCCTGAACGCGAGCCTGCCCACAGCCCCACGGCCACTCTGGGCACAGAGGACGAACGCACCCTGCGCACGGTGTGCCGCCAAGGCGGCAGCACCACGCTCACCACCGGCACCATCGTCAATGTGCACACGGGTAACTTCGAGGGCGCGCCTCTGCACACCGGCATCGCCGTGCACGGCAACCGCACGCACCTAGTCTCAGGCAGCCCGCAGGACGTGTACCTCTCGCTCGCCGAGCACATCCAGCATCTCGCCGCCTGAGGTAACCCCCATGAACCGCGACCTGAAAGCCACCGCCCAGGCGCTGGGCCTCCGCGACCGTGAACTGCGCAGCCGCCTGCGTGAGCTGCGCATTCTCAGCACCGCCGGCGAACTGTTGATCGGCCCACGCACCGAGGGCCGGATGTTCATCGACCCGCGCAGCCGCTGGAACAAGAACCTCAACACCTACAGCCACTACGGCGTGGTCATGACCACAGAGGCTGGCGTGGCCTGGCTGGCCGAGCAGTTGGGCATCACCGTCACCACCAAGCCGCCGCGTCAGGCAGGGAGCCAAGCATGAGCAACAGCCCAATCAGCCACGCTATCGGCGCCCTCAAGCTGGCCAGCGTGCATGTCGAGCACCCTACTGCGCTCAGCGGCAAAACCTTGGCAGCCACCAGCGCCGAGGCCATCGAGCGCCTCAACGCCGCCTACCCGCACCGCGAAGAGCTGGGCCGGCTGTACGCCGAGCTGGTGCGCGTAACTCCGCTCGGCCACCTGCCCTACGTCTCGCTGGAGCCGCAGACCCAGTCGCCCTACCTCGCCCTGGTCGTCAACGCCAGCGGCGAGCCGGTGTACCGCCAGCGCGCCAAGTCCATCGAGGGGCTGGTCCAGCTGGTCGCCACGCGCTTCGAGCCGCAGGCCAAGCCATGACGGAGGCCCCGCAAAACACGCTCGAGCAACTGCGCCAACGCTACTCGGCCAACTACATCACCGCCGAGCAGCTGCTGGTCGACCACCTGCCGCACATCAAAAGCGTCGCGTACCTGCGCCGCAAGATCGCCGCCGGCGGCCTCCAGCTGCAGCTCTGGAGGCTGGACCCCAATTCCAAGCGGTCACCCTGGGTCATCTACCTGACCCACCTCGCCAAATGGCTCGACCGCCAACAGGAACACGCCGCCAAAAACGCGGCATAACCGGCCCCACCAAGGCCACCACCAAGAGGCACAGCACATGAGTAAACGCCCATTCATCGACACGCTGCGGGATGTGGAAGGCGGCGGCCTGCTGGACGAACTGACCGACGTCCAGCACGCCCTGATCGATGCCATCCGCCTGACCAACAAGGGAGGCGAGCTGACCATCAAGCTCACCTACAAGCCCGAAGGCGCTGGCCAGATGACCATCAAGGCCGACGTGAAGAGCAAGGAGCCGGTACTGGCGCGTGGCACGTCGCTGTTCTTCCTCACCCCCGAGGGGAACATCAGCCGCCGCGATCCGCGACAGCAGAACCTCGAGCTGCGCTCCGTCGACGAAGAAGCCCCGGCCCCTCTGCGCAAAGCCGCCGACTAACACCAGCCCCCAACCGCTCACAGGAGCACACTCATGCAAGAAGCACTCAAGCACTTGGTCGTACTCGCTCAAACCCTCGGCAAGCCGTTTAACGTCCAGGGCATTCCCCAGCCGCTCGCGCTGCGCCCGGACGATGTAGCGCTCGAAGATTTGGAGAAACTGCTGCCGGCGCCGACTCGCATCCGCCAGCGCCTCACCCTGCTGGACGTGCCGTCCTTCGTGGATTACGTGACCCGTTTCGCCAGCCCGGCAACCGCAATCTTCTGCAATGGCCCCAATGGCCGCACCTTCCAGGCGCGTTTCGACTACCACACCCCCGAGGCGGCAGCCTGGGGCGATCACACCGCAACCTACTCGTGCCCGCTCACCGTCGAATGGGGCAACTGGAAAGAGATGGATCGCAAGCGCCTCCCACAGGCGGACTTCGCCCAGTTCATCGAAGACAACGTGAAGGACATCGTTCAGAACGAAGACGATAAGAACGCCCCGAGCGCCGCGGACATGCTCGAAATCAGCCGCACGCTTCAGGCCCAGAAGAACATCACGTTCCGCCAGGGCACCCGCCTCGACAACGGCCAGGTGCAGCTCACCTACAACGAACAAATCGACGGCAGCGCCGGCGCAACCGGCCAGCTCAACATCCCCGAGCTGTTCTACATCGGCATCAAGCCCTTCCTGGGCGGCGACGCCTTCCTGATCAGCGCTCGCTTCCGTTACCGCATCGCCGAGGGCCGCCTGAGCATGTGGTACGAGCTGGTGCGCCCGGACAAGGTGCTCGAGGAAGCCTACGGCGCCGTCCGCAAGCAGATCCACGGCGCCATCGGCGATATCCCGCTTTACGAAGCCAGCATCTAAACCAACCGGCCGGCGCTTACCACGCCGGCCTCCTACCACCTTCGAGGCACAGCACATGCACTCCACCAACCACCTAATCATCATCTGCCTTATCGCAGGCCTTGGCATCGGCTTAATCTTCACCTCAGCGTTCATACGCATCGCCAGAATGCGCATTCGCGCCAGAGGCTATTCAGACGGCAGCCAAGCCCGCCAGCCACTGATTGATGGACTTCAAGAAACCATCAATGAGCAGGCGCTGGAAATCACCAGCCTCAAGGGCCAGCGGCTGAACCTGATTCACGACCACCAGCACGCCCTCGAGTCGATCAGCCAAGACGCGGACGCCCGGGTCAAGCTCTTCGCCCAGCGCTGCCTGAGCGACCACGAGCTGCTGTGGGTTCGCCGCGCGATCAAGCAGCTGGAAAAGGCTGCCGAAGTCCATAAGCACCTGGGCAACACCCAACGCGAACGCGACACCAACGCCACCCGCGAACAGCTGCAGGCTCTGGTATCACGCCTGCAGCAACTAGAGACCGCGCCCGCAGCACCAGCCGCCGGCGGACGCAGCGTGATCGTCCAGGGCCCGCAGGCCTGCGGCAAAACCCGCAACGCCGACCGCATCGCCAAAGCGCTGGGGCTCAGCAAGATCGTCGACAACTGGCAGCCCGGCGACGCGCTGGACAAACAACACACGCTGTATCTGACGAACAGCGAAGTCGCCGAGAGCCCCGGCCATCGCATGCTGATGAGCTACGAGGCAGCCATGCAGCACGTCGCCAAGCAGGAGGCTGCAGCATGATCAACGAAACCCACTTCGTGACAGACCTGGAAACCTTCGACAACCGCAGCACCGCTGCCATCGCCAGTATCGGCATCGCCTGCGTGAAGCACGGCGAAATCGTCGGCCGGTTCTATACCCGCGTCTACGTCAATTCGCACACTGCCCTGGGCGGCACGCTGAACGCCGATACGGTCAAGTGGTGGATGCGCCAGGACGCAGAGGCCCGCCGCGAAGTCGACGGTTCGCAGGAGAGCTTAGATATCGGTGTCGCCCTGGCCGCCGTCCGGCAGTTCATCGAAGCCCACGCCCCCGAGCGTGACGATCGCCGGGTCTGGGGCAACGGCAGCAGCTTCGACAACGTCATCCTTCGCAACGCCTACGACGCGGCCCAGCTCCCGCCCCCCTGGGACTTCTGGAACGACCGCGACCTGCGCACGATCTGTGCGCTTTATCCCACCGCGAAGGCCGACATCAAGTTCCAGGGCGTTAAGCACAACGCGCTAGACGACGCCAATCACGAGGCGCGCATCTTATGCGCCGCACTGCGAGTGAATGCAGGGGTGCCAGCATGACGTGGATCCTCACCAACCAGGGCATCCGCTTCGAGCTGCTCACCCCTACGGCGGAAATGATTCACCCCGCCGATATCGCCCACAGCCTGGCCCGGCTCTGCCGCTTCAACGGCCATACCAGCCAGCACTACTCGGTTGCCGAGCACTCCTACCGCGTACACGAGCTGGTCGAGCCCGAACACCAACTGCACGCCCTGCTCCACGACGCCACCGAAGCCTACATCGGCGAAATGACGCGCCCACTCAAGCTGGCCATGCGCGGCTACGCCCAGGACATGGCAGTCGATGACGTGTACGGCCAGGTCGAGCAACGCATCTGGCTCGCCATCTGCGAACGCTTCGACCTTGATCCCGAGCTCCCCGACCAGGTGAAAGAGGCCGACATGTACATGCTCGCCGTCGAGCGCCGCGACCTCATGCCCGCCCACCCCGACGCCTGGGACTGCATCCAGGGCATCGAGCTGCCCGCGTGGCACATCAAGCCATGGAGTGCAGAGGAAGCCCGCGACCGCTACTTCCAGCGGCTGATGAGCCTGCTCAGCAGCACCCAACGCGCGAGGGCCAGGACATGAGCAGCATCCAGCGACTCTTTCAGAGCAATGCAGCTGCCGCCTACCCCCTGACAGGTTTACGCCGGGCGCGCACATTGAGCCCATCGCTCCGCTTCAACAACCGCCCGCACGCGCAGCTTGTCGTGGGGTATGGGCAAGCTCTGCAGATTGAAACAACTGCTGCGCAGACAGCCGGTATGCAAGGGGGTCGCCATGTCTGAACGCCCCCCACTGCCCCGCACCGGTGACGATATGGACCTGCCCGAAGGCATGACCTGCGGCGACTGCCGCCACGCACGCCGCTGCATCGCCATGTTCGGCCACATAGCCGAAGACCTGAGCTGCGACTGGAGCCCGTCGCGCTTCCAGGCCGCCACCGTGCAGCAATCACCAGCATGCGCGGGATACACCAAGCCACTGACCTCGAGAGGTGCGGCATGACCTCATTCCGCCGCCACAACCTCGCCGAAGCCGTCTACCAGGCACAGCTGCCCCTCGACCTGCGCCAATACCTCAATGTCGACCTGTTCGCCGGCGGTGGTGGTGCGTCCGAGGCTATGGAAGAAGCCACGGGCGAGTGCGTCGACATCGCCATCAACCACGACGATGACGCCGTCAGCATGCACATCGTCAACCACCCGCAAACCACGCACTACCGCGAAGACATCCGCCTGGTCGAGCCGCGCGTTGCAACCCAGGGCCGCCCTGTCGGCCGCCTGCACGCCAGCCCGGAATGCACGCACCACAGCCAGGCCCGCGGCGGCCAGCCCCGCAGCAAGGAAAGCCGCTCGCTGTCGTGGATGGTCATCAAGTGGGTGGGGCAAACCCTGCCCCTGATGCTCACCATGGAGAACGTCATGCAGGTGCTGCAGTGGGGGCCGCTGATCGCGAAGCGCTGCCCGAGCACAGGCCGAGTCGTCACGCTCGAAATGATCACCGACCCTGCCACAGGCAAAGCCGTAAACCGAGTGGCCGAGGTCGGCGAGCGCGTGCCCGTGCAGAATCAGTACCTGATGCCGGATCCGAAGCGTAAAGGCAAAACCTGGGCGCGCTTCCTGCACCTGCTGCGCGACAAGGGCTATACCTGCCACTACGACAAGCTGGTGGCTGCCAACTTCGGGGCCGCCACCACTCGCGAACGCCTTTTCTTCATCGCCCGTCGCGACGGCGTGCCGATCAACTGGCCACAGGCAACACACGCCAAGCATCCAGCCCCTGGTCAGCTGCCTTGGGTGCCGGTGGCCACGTACATTGATTGGAGCCTGCCCTGCCCGTCGATCTTCCTCGACGCCGAACAAGGCAAGGCCGCCGGCGTGCGCCGCCCGCTGGTGGGCAAGACGATGGAGCGGCTGCGCAAGGGCGTGCGCAAGTTCCTCCTCGAGCACGCAGATCCCTTCATCGTCAGCGTGAACCACGGTGGCGCCGACTTCCGGGGGCAATCGATCTACGACCCAGCCGCCACTATCACGGGCGGCCAGGGCTTTGCGGTGGCTCAGCCACTGCTCGCCCCGTTCATCACCGAGCATGCCAACGGCAGCAGCCAGCGCAACATGTCCGCCGGCGAGCCCGGGCGCACCATCTGCAGCGAAGTGAAAGGCGGCCATTTTGCCGTGGTCGCTCCGGTGCTGGTCGGTGCCGGCGGCCCGGCCTACAGCGGCAAGCCGACCAGTTGTGAGCAGCCGGCCGGCGCCATCCTCACCGAGAACCACCGCGCTGTCGGCGTGGCCTACCTGGCGCAGCACAACGGAGGCTACAACACCACGCTGGGCCGGCACCCAAACGAGCCCGCCACTGCCCTGACCACGACTTGCAGCCAGCAGAACGTCGTGACGGCCAGCCTGGTGACACTGCGCCAGAACAGCACTGGCGAAGATCTGCGCGACCAGGCGCCGGCGATCACCGCCGGCGGCACACACCTGGCACTGATGCAATGCACTCTTTCGCCAGAGCACCAGGAAGGCGCCGAGCGCGTGGCCGCGTTCCTGATGGGTTACTACGGCTCGGACAACACCTACGACTGCCGGGACCCGGCAGCCACCATCACCACGCGCGACCGCCTCGCCCTGGTAACGGTCACCATCAAGGGCTCCCCGTACGTCATCGTCGATATCGGCATGCGCATGCTGACGCCCCGCGAGCTGTACCTGATCCAGGGCTTCGGCGCCGACTACAAGATCGACGTCGGCCACGACGGCCGCAGGTTCAGCAACAAGGCCAAGGTGCGCATGTGCGGCAACTCGGTATCGAAGCCGCCCTACCGCGCCCTGCTGCAGGCCAACCCACTGTTCCCCGAAGCCCAGCTGCAGGAGGCCGCATGACGATCTATCGCCGCACCACCCCGCGCGCCCTGCCCCTGCAGAACCTCAACCTGCCGCCGATCTGCGACCAATGCGACCGGCCACGCAGCACCGGCAAACACAGGCGCTGTTCGCAGCGCCGTCAAGCGGCCAACCGCCATAAGTGGGAGGCCCTATGAGCGCAGCCGAACAGCTGGACTTCGAGCCAGACAAGCTCGAGGAGCGGGCTATGGCCGAACACCTCGGCCTGACCTTCCGAGCACTCCAGACCAGGCGCCTCAAGGGCAAGATCCCCCACGGCGTCTGGAACAAGATCAACGGCGACATCATTTACAGCAAGAGAAGGTACGACGAATGGCTGGAAAGCACCTGGACCTGTCCACCGGAGTTGAGTTCGTTGGGGATACCATCCGCATCCGATTCAGCTGGAAGGGCGCCGACCCCGTCCGGCGGTGCGAGACGCTCAGCCACCTCTCGCAATCGCAGGCCGGCATCAAAGCTGCAACCAATCTACGTGCTGAAGTAGTCAAGCTGATCAAGCTGGGCGTGATGGACGACGAGAAGTACCTGGCCCTGTTCCCGAACACCAGCTACGTCACCAGCCGCACCGCGTCGACCTTCGGCGAGTACGCCCAGCTGTGGCTGAACACTCGCGAGATCGTCAACGGCACGCGGGCAAACTACCTGGCCACCCTCAACAACCACTGGATGCCCTACTTCGCGCCGCTGCCGCTCACGGCGATCAGCACGACGGACATCCGCAAGGTAGTGGCAAACACCGAGTGGGAATCGCCGAACGCGAAGCGCACAGCGCTGATCAGGATCCGGGCCGTGTTCAAGTCGGCGGTGAATGACGGCCTGCTGGAACGAAACCCAGCGGCCGGTATGGATCTGCCACGCAAGAGCAAGCGCAAGCTGAACCCGTTCACCCAGGCCGAGGCCGACCAGGTGATCGAGCAGCTGTACAGCTCACTGGCAGGCAAGCGAACCGAGATTTATGCGGCCTACATCGAGTTCTCGTTCTACACCGGCATGCGGCCAGGAGAGATACGCGCGCTTAAATGGGAGGAGGTGGATCTGAAGAAGCGCGTCGCCCACATATGCAGGATTGCGGTCGACGGCGGCGTGGCCGAGCGCATCAAGAACCGCAAGACGCGCAACGTACTGTTGAACGACCGGGCCATGCATGCGCTGGAACGAGCGAAGGAAGTGAGCAAGAGCATCAAGCTGGCCGGCGAGTTCGTGTTCCCGCCGGCGCAACAGAGCGAACAGATGGTCGACCCGACCGGGCCGAATGGCTACTACCAGGCAGCCGTGAAGGCGCTGGGCATCCGCCAGCGTCGGCTGTACGATACCCGGCACACTTACGCGACCATGTGCCTGATGGCTGGGATGAACGTGGCCTTCATTGCCAACCAGCTCGGTCACACGATAGAAGTGCTGCTGAGCACCTACGCTGAATGGATCAATTCGGACGGCGACTGGTCAGAGCTGGCTAAGCTATCGACTAACGCAACTGGTACAAAATCGGTACACGAAAAACAGGAAGTCACCTAAAAGCCTTTAGATACAAGGCGTTAGCGTAAAACCTGTAAATCATCCTGCATTCGCGACTCGTTGTCTTGGGGACACCACGCATGGAATTTATCGTCAAAAGCGCTCGCCCGGAAACACTGAAAACCGCCACCCTGGTCATCCCTGTTGGTGAGGGCGGCAAACTCGGCGCCACTGCCAAGGCAGTGGACGCAGCCAGCGGCGGTGCCATCGCCGCCTTGCTCAAGCGCGGCGACCTGGCGGGCAAGCCTGGCCAGACGTTGCTGGCGCATGGCGTGGCCAACCTCAAGGCCGAGCGCGTGCTGCTGGTCGGCACGGGCAAGGACGCCGAACTGTCTGACCGCCAACTGCGCAAATTGATCGCTGCCGTTTATGGCGTGCTGAAGAATCTTGCCGGCAGCGATGCACTGCTGGCCCTGCAGGATGTGCAGGTAAAAGGCCGTGATGCCTACGGCAAGGCCCGCCTGCTGGTGGAAAGCCTGGCGGATGCCGGCTATCAGTTCGATCGTTTCAAGAGCCAGAAGGCAACGCCCGGTGCCTTGAAGAAGATCACCCTGGTCACCGACAAGGCCGATACCGCCGCCGTCGAGCGCGCCACCCGCGAGGCGCGCGCCATCGCCATCGGCATGGCGCTGACCAAGGATCTGGGCAACCTGCCACCGAACATCTGCCACCCCAGCTACCTCGCCGAGCAGGCCAGGGAACTGGGCAAGGCGCACAAGAACCTCAAGGTCGAAATTCTCGATGAGAAGAAGCTGCAGGCCCTTGGCGCCGGCGCCTTCCTGGCCGTGGGCCAGGGCAGTGAGCAGCCGCCGCGAATGATCGTCATGCAATACAACGGCGGCAACAAAGGCGACAAGCCCCACGCCCTCGTCGGCAAAGGCATCACCTTCGATACCGGCGGCATCAGCATCAAGCCGGCAGCCGGCATGGATGAAATGAAATACGACATGGGCGGTGCGGCCAGCGTGTTCGGTACCCTGCGCGCCGTGCTCGAACTGCAACTGCCGATCAACCTGGTGTGCCTGCTGGCCTGTGCCGAGAACATGCCCAGTGGCGGCGCCACACGGCCGGGGGACATCGTCACCACCATGAGCGGCCAGACCGTGGAAATCCTCAACACCGACGCCGAAGGCCGCCTGGTGCTGTGCGACACCCTGACCTATGCCGAGCGCTTCAAGCCGCAATCGGTGATCGACATCGCCACACTCACCGGCGCCTGCATCGTCGCGCTGGGTAGCAATGTTTCCGGTCTGATGGGCAATGACGACGAACTGGTCAACCAGATTCTCGCCGCCGGCCGCCAGGCCGACGACCGCGCCTGGCAGTTGCCGCTGTACGACGAATACCAGGAACAACTGGACAGCCCGTTCGCCGACATCGCCAATATCGGCGGACCAAAAGCCGGCACCATCACCGCTGGCTGTTTCCTGTCGCGCTTCACCAAAGCCTACAAATGGGCTCACCTGGACATCGCCGGTACCGCCTGGGTCAGCGGTGGCAAGGACAAAGGCGCCACTGGCCGCCCGGTGCCGCTGCTCACCCAGTACCTGCTCGACCGCGTACCAGCCTGACCACCAGCGCTCCGAGGGTGACCGCCGCGGCCACCCTCGCCCGCGGCTTACCCTGCACTGCACAAAACTGCCCAATACGCTTTTCGCTTGAAGCTTGCCGCTTGAAGCCCGACACTTGCCGCCATGCCCCGAATCGAATTCTATGTACTGTCGTCGGCCACTCCAGCCGAACGTCTGCGCGCTGCCTGCCAACTCGCCGGCAAAGCCTGGCGAGCCGGCCTGCCGGTGTTCCTGCGTGGTCGCGACAGCGCGCAATGCCACGAGCTCGATGAGCTGCTCTGGCGAGTCCGTCAGGAAAGCTTCATCCCCCATGGCCTGCATCAGGATGATCCGCACGGGCCAGTGGTGATCGGCCTGGACGAAGAGCCAGCGGCGCAGCAAGCGGTGCTGATCAACCTCAGCAGCGCGCTCAGCCCGCATATCGACCGCTTCAGCCGGGTGATCGAAATCGTCAACCAGGAACCCGACCTGCTGACCGCCTGCCGGGAGAATTTCCGCAGTTACCGGCAGCGCGGCTATGATCCCAAACGTGTCGAACTGTAGACCCCTGCCATGGACAACCTGAACCCTCCCCACAAACCCGGCGCCCTGCTGAGCGATCTCGAATCGATTCGCGAACTGCTCGATGACGATCTCGACCCACCGCTGCTGACCGACAAGTTCGACCCGGACGACATCCCTGTGCTCTCCGACGTGGTGCGCGCCCCCGAGCCGGTACTCGCCGCACAATCCGCCGCTCCGGTCAGCGCCGCCGGCATCGCTTCCGAGGACGAGCTGCGCCAGACCGTGCAGCGCGCCATTGGCCGTGACAACGAGATCAACCGCCTGGACACCGAGCTGCGCGCCGCCGCACAGCTGCTGCTGCAGGATGTGATCGACGACTTCGTGCCGCAGATCGAGGCCGAACTCAAGCGCCGCCTGCAGGCGCGCTTAAATCGCCTGCTGCCTCCGCGTCGCTGACCTTCCCCCTGCGATAACGGCATTTTCCGCTCGACCGATAGCCGCGAGAGCGGAAGAAAACTGTGCGGCGCTCCGTTATACTGCTCGGCTTTTCCGATCAGACGCCAGAAGGGTCCCGCCGCGCATGGACAAGACCTACCAGCCCCACGCCATCGAAACCGCCCTGTACGAAAACTGGGAGGCGCAAGGCTACTTCGCTCCGCAGGGTTCGGGTGAGCCCTACACCATCATGATCCCGCCGCCGAACGTTACCGGCAGCCTGCACATGGGCCACGGCTTCAACAACGCGATCATGGACGCGCTGATCCGTTTCCGCCGCATGCAGGGTCGCAACACCCTGTGGCAGCCGGGCACCGACCACGCTGGTATCGCCACCCAGATGGTAGTGGAGCGTCAGCTGGCTGCTCAGGGCATCGATCGTCATGATCTGGGCCGCGAGAAATTCCTCGACAAAGTCTGGGACTGGAAAGCCGAGTCAGGTGGCACCATCACCCGGCAGATCCGCCGCCTCGGCAGCTCGGTGGATTGGTCGCGCGAGCGCTTCACCATGGACGACGGCCTCTCCGAAGCGGTCAAGGAAGCCTTCGTGCGCCTGCACGAGGACGGCCTGATCTACCGCGGCAAGCGCCTGGTCAACTGGGACACCAAGTTCCACACCGCGATCTCCGACCTCGAAGTGGAAAGTCACGACGAGAAAGGCCACCTGTGGAACCTGCGCTACCCGCTGGCCGACGGCAAGAAGACCGCCGAAGGCAACGATTACCTGATCGTCGCCACCACGCGCCCGGAAACCGCCCTGGGTGACGCCGCCGTTGCCGTGCACCCGGAGGACGAGCGCTACAAGCACCTGATCGGCCACTATGTCGAGCTGCCGCTGGTGGGCCGCCGTATCCCGGTCATCGCCGATGATTACTGCGACCCCGAGTTCGGCACCGGTTGCGTGAAAATCACCCCGGCCCACGACTTCAACGACTATGAGGTCGGCAAGCGCCACAACCTGCCGCTGATCAACATCTTCGACAAGGACGCCGCCGTTCTGCCAGGCGCGCAGATCTTCAACATCGATGGCAGCGTCAACGCCCTGCTCGATGCCAGCCTGCCCGCCGAATACGCTGGCCTCGACCGCTTCGAAGCGCGCAAGCAGATCGTTGCCGCCTTCGAGGCCGCCGGCCTGCTGGAAAAGATCGACGACCACGCCCTGAAGGTGCCGAAAGGCGACCGCTCCGGCACCATCATCGAACCGTGGCTGACCGATCAGTGGTACGTTTCCACCAAGCCGCTGGCCGAAAAGGCCATCGAAGTGGTCGAGAGCGGCGACATCCAGTTCGTGCCCAAGCAGTACGAGAACATGTACTTCAGCTGGATGCGCGACATCCAGGACTGGTGCATCAGCCGTCAGCTGTGGTGGGGCCACCGTATTCCAGCCTGGTACGACTCGCTCGGCAACGTCTATGTCGGTCGTGACGAAGCGGAAGTACGCGCCAGGTACAAGCTCGGTGATATCGCCCTGCGCCAGGACGACGACGTGCTGGACACCTGGTTCAGCTCCGGCCTGTGGACCTTCTCGACCCTCGGCTGGCCCGAGCAGACCGATCTGCTCAAGAGCCATCATCCGACCGACGTGCTGGTCACCGGCTTCGACATCATCTTCTTCTGGGTCGCCCGGATGATCATGCTGTCCACCCACCTGACCGGGCAGATTCCGTTCAAGACCGTCTACGTGCACGGCCTGGTGCGCGACGGCCAGGGCCAGAAGATGTCCAAGTCCAAGGGCAACGTGCTCGACCCACTGGACATCGTCGATGGTATCGACCTGGAAACCCTGCTGGCCAAGCGCACCAGCGGCATGATGCAACCCAAGCTCGCCGAGAAGATCGCCAAGCAGACCAAGGCCGAATTCCCGGAAGGCATCGCCAGCTACGGCACCGATGCCCTGCGCTTCACCTTCTGCTCGCTGGCCACCACCGGCCGTGACGTGAAGTTCGACATGGGCCGCGTCGAGGGCTATCGCAATTTCTGCAACAAGCTGTGGAACGCCGCCAACTTCGTCATCGAGAACACCGATGGCCAGGACACCGGCATCAACGGCGAAGCTGTCGATCTGTCGCCGGTCGACCGCTGGATCATCTCCGCACTGCAGCGCTGCGAGCAGGACGTGACCCGCCACCTCGACGCCTTCCGCTTCGACCTGGCCACCCAGGCGCTCTACGAATTCGTCTGGGACGAGTACTGCGCCTGGTACCTGGAGCTGGTCAAGCCAGTGCTGTGGGACGAGGGCGCGCCCATCGAGCGCCAGCGTGGCACCCGCCGCACCCTGGTACGCGTGCTGGAAGTGATCCTGCGCCTGGCGCACCCGTTCATGCCCTTCATCAGTGAAGAAATCTGGCAGCGTATCAAGGGCCAGGCCGGTGTCAGCGGCGATACGCTGATGCTGCAGCCGTGGCCAGTGGCCAATGAAACGCGCATCGATGCGGCCGCCGAAGGCGACATCGAATGGGTCAAGCAACTGATGCTCGGCGTACGACAGATCCGTGGCGAGATGAAGATCTCCATGGCCAAACGCATCGACGTCATCCTCGCCAACGCCAATGCCGAAGACTTGCGCCGCCTCGACGACAACGCCCCGCTGCTCAACAAGCTGGCCAAGTTCGAGTCGGTGAAGGTACTGGCTGCCGGTGAACAGGCGCCGATGTCCGCTACCGCCCTGGTCGGCGACATGCAGGTGCTGGTACCCATGGCCGGCCTGATCGACAAGCAAGCCGAGCTGGCGCGTCTGGACAAGGAAATCCAGCGCCTGGAAGGCGAAGCCAAGCGGGTCGGCGGCAAGCTGGCCAACGAAGGTTTCGTCGCCAAGGCACCGGCCGAAGTGCTCGAGAAG
This sequence comes from Pseudomonas sp. PA15(2017), assembly GCF_001945395.1. Taxonomy (GTDB): domain Bacteria; phylum Pseudomonadota; class Gammaproteobacteria; order Pseudomonadales; family Pseudomonadaceae; genus Aquipseudomonas. The sequence goes on from NZ_MSXV01000058.1 coordinate 295,256, forward strand.
GAACGCGCCAAGCTGGCCGAGGCCGAACAGGCCCTGACCAATCTGCTGGAGCAGCGCGGCAAGATCGCCAGCCTGTAAGCCAGTGCAGCGAAGAAACGGCCCGCCGCGGTAACAACCCGGCGGGCCGTTTTCGTTTATGGGCATGCCGTGTCGCATCAGGCAGTATGCTCTCGACTCTTCACATGATCGGACGATGCAAATGGACGTGAGCAAGACCAAGACCAGCTTTTACCGCCGCCTCTACGTCGCCTGGCTGATCGACAGCGGCAGTGCCGATAGCGTGCCCGCCCTGATGGCCGCCACCGGCATGCCCCGGCGCACTGCCCAGGACACCCTGAGCGCCCTGGAGGAACTGGATATCCGCTGCGAATTCCAGCAGTTGGATGGCGAGCGCAACAATGCCGGCCATTATCTGATCCGCGACTGGGGCGCCATCGACAAGCGCTGGATCGCCGCCAACCTGCAGAAGATCAAGGCGGTGCTGGGCTATCCCTGAGAACCTGCTCAAAGGCTGCTGCGCGTCGACACCGCTGCGTTGAAAGCAGGCTCTGAAAATCCCCCGGCAAGGAGCGCAAATGAACCTCGATCTGCTGATGGTACTCGGTCTGCTGTTCTCGGCCGTTGTGCTATTCGTCATCAACAAACCGCGCATGGACGTGGTCGCCTTGATGATCCTCGTCACCCTGCCGCTGACCGGCGTGCTGACCATCCAGGAAACCCTGGCCGGTTTCGCCGACCCCAGTGTGATCCTGATCGCCGCACTGTTCGTGATCGGCGAAGGTCTGGTGCGAACCGGCATCGCCTATCGCCTCGGCGACTGGCTGGTGGCCAAGGCCGGCAGCAGCGAAACCCGCTTGCTGATCCTGCTGATGGTGGCCGTGGCCGGGCTGGGCTCGGTGATGAGTTCGACCGGCGTGGTGGCGATCTTCATTCCGGTGGTACTCGGTGTGGCAGCGCGGCTGAAGATCGCGCCGGGGCGATTGATGATGCCCCTGGCCTTCGCCGGCCTGATCAGTGGCATGCTGACCCTGGTCGCCACGCCGCCGAACATGGTGGTGCACAGCGAGCTGCTGCGTGCCGGCCTGCCGGGTTTCAGTTTCTTCAGTTTCACGCCCATCGGCCTCGCCGTGCTGGTGCTTGGGGTTTTCTACATGCTTGCCACGCGGCGCTGGCTGCAGCGTGACGTCGATAGCGACGCCTCGGCACCGCCACGCCTGACGCTCGCCGATCTGGCCGCCAGTTATCGTCTCAACGAGCGCGAGCGGCGCCTGCGGGTGCGTGCCGACTCGCCACTGGCCAACCAGGCGCTGGACGAGCTGCAACTGCGTTCGCACTATGGCATCAACGTGATTGCGGTGGAGCGCCAGCGGCAATTTCGCACCCTGTTGCTGATGGCCACCGGCAACACCCAGCTGCTGCCCGGCGACGTCCTGTTGGTCGACCTGGCCAGCCCGGCCATTGCGGTACTCGGCGCCTATCAGGAACTGGGCCTGGAAGCGCTGCCGCTGCGCAACTCCTACTACAGCGTGCATTCTCACGAACTGGGCTTGGCCGAGGTAGCCATGCCGCCGGAGTCGCACCTGCCGGGCAAGAGCATTCAGGAGCTGGGGCTGCGCAGCCGCTACAAGCTCAACGTGGTCGGCCTGCGTCGCCACGGCCAGGCGCTGGAAGGCCTGCTGGTGGACGAAAAACTGACCCACGCTGACACCCTGCTGGTGGCCGGCAGCTGGAAGCAGATTCACCACTTGCAAAGCCTCAACCGTGACTTTCTGGTGCTCAGCCTGCCCGCCGAAGTGGACGAGGTGGCGCCCGCCGCGCGCAAGGCGCCCTATGCCCTGCTGAGCTTGGCGGTGATGGTCGCGCTGATGATCAGCGGCCTGGTACCCAACGTCATGGCCGCGCTGATCGGTTGCCTGCTGATGGGTGCCTTCCGCTGTATCGACATGCCCAGCGCCTACCGCTCCATCCACTGGCCGAGCCTGATCCTGATCGTCGGCATGCTGCCGTTCGCCCTGGCCCTGCAGAAAACCGGCGGCATCGACCTGGCAGTGAACGGTCTGGTAGGCGCCCTCGGCAACGCCGGGCCACGGGTGATCCTCGCCAGCCTGTTCGCGGTTACCGCCCTGATCGGCCTGTTCATCTCCAACACCGCGACTGCCGTGCTGATGGCGCCAGTGGCCATCGCCACCGCTCAGGCGCTGGGCGTATCGCCGCTACCATTCGCAATAACCGTCGCCCTCGCCGCCTCGGCAGCGTTCATGACACCCATTTCTTCGCCGGTGAACACCCTGGTGCTGGGGCCTGGTCAGTATCGCTTTGGGGATTTCGTGCGTATCGGCGTGCCGTTCAGCATTCTGGTGATGATCGTCAGCGTGGTGATGGTGCCGTGGATATTTCCGCTTTAGTGGTGCGACCGGACATTGGCGCATGGGCTGTGGGAACGGGCCGTGCCGGTGATTTCCCACGCATCGCGCGCGCCCCCAGAAGCGCGCCAATGGCCTGCGACAATCTCTATGCCGCCCGGAAGAAGCGCCGTTTGGCACGGCTCAGCCAACCGTCTTCGGCTTTGTCGGCAGCGAGGCGACGCAAATTTTCAGTCACGGCGGCCACGTAGTTCTGATCGTCGTTGCGGATATGGCCGAACAGCCAGCGCCCGAGCAGGCTACGCAATTCGTCGGAGACGTCTTCGCCCTGCTTGAAACGCGCACGGTAGTCGTCGACCCGTTTGATGAAGATGTCGTGCACCCGCTTGTGAGCCTTGGTAAACACGTAGCCTGCCTCTTCGAGCATCGCTTCCTCGAAGGCAAAGTGCGAGGTGGTGTAGTCGACCAGCTCCTCGATCACCAGTGCCACACCCTCCGGCACGCCATTCTGCTGCGCGGCATACAGCTCGTTGATCATGTCGACAATGCGCCGGTGCTGGCCATCGATCACCGCAATACCGGTGTTCAGATCATCGCTCCAACTGAGATAGGCCATGTTCGGCCTCCCTGTCATTTCTCCAGATAGCGCCAGTCTAGGGCTGGACTGTTGCCGGGCTCTTGACCTGGGTCAGTGCGCGTCCTGCCTGCTGCGCATGGCGGCTCCTGGGTTTGGCGGGAGGTCAGTGCAACGCGGGCAAGCGCGACACTGGCGCCTGTGGGAAAATACGCCACCACCCTTTGTGTGACCCATCAGCATGCCCGCCAAACGTCCGCCGAAATCGCCCGCCCCGTCACCCGAAAAGGGTCAGCTGCACCCACGCAACCGTCATCAGGGCCGCTATGACTTCCCGGCGTTGATCAAGGCCAGCCCGGAGCTGGCGGCGTTCGTGATCATCAATCCGTATGGCAATCAGAGCATCGATTTCGCCAACCCGGCAGCGGTGAAGGTATTCAATCGCGCACTGCTCAAGCAGTTCTATGGCATCACGCACTGGGACATTCCGACGGATTACCTGTGCCCGCCGATTCCGGGGCGTGCCGATTACCTGCACTATCTGGCTGATCTGCTTACCGATGACAACGGTGGTGAAATTCCCCGCGGTGCAGCGGTACGGGCACTGGATATCGGCGTAGGCGCCAACTGCATCTACCCGCTGCTGGGTAACCGCGAGTACGGCTGGCGTTTTCTGGGCGCGGACATCGCGCCCGAGGCCATTGCCTCGGCAACGGCCATCGTGCAAGCGAACACTGGCTTGCACGATCAGATCGAACTACGCCTGCAAGCCGATGCCGGGCACGTCTTCACCAACCTACTGCAGAGCGACGAACGCTTCGAGCTGACCCTCTGCAACCCGCCGTTCCACGCCTCGGCAGCCGAAGCCAGTAGCGGCAGCAAGCGCAAATGGCGCAACCTCGGCAAGCTCGATCCCAAGCGCAAACTGCCGGTGCTCAACTTTGGCGGCCAGGCAGCCGAGCTGTGGTGCCCAGGTGGCGAAGCAGCGTTCGTGGTGCGTCTGATCGGCGAAAGCGCCGAGCATCGTGACCAGGTGCTGTGGTTCAGCACGCTGATCTCCAAGGCCGGCAACCTGCCCGGCGTACACGCCACGCTGAAGAAGGTCGGCGCCGTGGACACCCGCACCGTGGAAATGAGCCAGGGCCAGAAGCAGAGCCGCTTCGTGGCCTGGACCTTTCATACTGCCGAGCAGCGACAGCAATGGATGAACGCGCGCACCAGCGCTTAGTCGTCAGCGCGCGGCGCGCGCACGATCAGGGTATCGCACGGCACCCACTGCAGCAGTTCGCTGGCTGCACTGCCCAGTAGCACGTTCATCAGCCCACTGCGCCCATGGGTACCCATCACTACCAGATCGACGCCATGCTCACGCACGTAGTGATTCAGTGAAGCGGCCAGCGAGCCCTGTTCGATGACAATGCGGGTACGCTTGCGCACCTCCTCCGGCAGCTCGCCGGCGGCAAGGAAGGCGGCGTAATCGCCCTCCTCGATGTGCTGGCGTGCCCGCTCATCGATCACTCGTTCCATACGGTCGGACATCGGCGCTTCGGTGGCGTGATAGAGCACCAGCTCGCGATCCGGGAAGTAGCACGCAGCCGCATGCAACGCATGGCGCGACGAATCGGAGAAATCGGTAGCCACGAGGATGCGCTCGTAGCGCCCCCGCGGCCGGCGGCGCACCACCAGCAAGGGCTGCGGCAATTGCCGGGCCAGCAACTCGACCGTCGAGCCGAGCAGCAGGCGGCCCCATAACGCGTTGCTCGCCACGCCGGTGATCACCAGTGCGCTACCGGTCTCTCGTGCCGCCTTGGCAATGCTCTGGACGGGCTCACCCCGTTCGACACGCAGACGCACCTGCACGTCCAGGCCCGACAGATCCTCCTGCAACTGCTGCTCGGCGAAACGTGCCAGGCTGGCGTCATCCCGATCACCCACCCAGCCCAATACCAGATCCGGCGCCTGGGCGCCTTCCAGCACATTAACGCCGACCAGCAGCGCCTGCCATTCACCGGCCAGTTGCGCCGCACGGTCCAACGCGCGGTCGCAACGCACGCTGAGGTCAGTGGCCAGCAACACACTCGCCGGCGTTCCCTCGGTCCAGGGTCGTCTGCTCATCACGCACCTCGATATACCTACAGAAGATAGGCTTAAGACCCTAGCAACTCCGCGGATGGGGAACATCGACAAATCGTAAGCAAACGCGAGTCAGGTGCAGGGACGGCGCATCAGCATCCATGCCAGCCCGGCAACCCACAGCAGCGATGCACCGTAGTTGATGCGCTGATACAGGCCAAAGCCGTGACCGCTCTCCAGTGCAGCGGCCATCAGTGGCAAGGCGCCAAGGGATGCCAGCGTGCAGAACAGCGAAAACACGGCGAAGCCTGGCGAGGTGAGCAGGCGGCGGCCCAGCCATACCCAGAGCGCACCCGCCAGCAACAGGCTGAAAGCCATGATCAGCCCTGCCAGGTTGTGCAGGTTCTGATTGGCCGAAGGGTTCTCGGGCGCACAACCCGGGTCACAGGCGAAGTAGCCCGTGCCGAAGCTGCCCAGGCCATGAAGCATGATCAGCAGGCCGCTCAGGCGCGCCCAACGGCTGCGGAAACTCAGCGCCACGGCGGTACCGAACAATATAAACAGCACACCGAGTGGGAAATTGTTGATCACTGGCGAAAGGCTTTGCGTGGGTGCACCTTCGGCACCCAACTGGCTCATGGCCTGATCGATGTGACTGTAACCCGGATAAAGAGAACCGGCGGCGGCCACGCCCAGAATCAGCCACAAGGGCGTGATCAATCCTGCCAAATACCCCAGTTTGAGCGTCCTGTTCGAATGCATGCGAGCTTCCCTTGCGTACCATGAGCGTCTGTTCAGTGACGTGGCGCTGAAGACTCGCGACACATCGGATCACGTAGCTACCCGTCGACTGCATTACGCGAACTGCAGCCTGTCTGAGGTTTTTCGTCCATAATCGCCGCCCTCGAAAAAGCTGCCGGGTTGCCTCCGGCCCTGAAAGGACGATCTCATGCTGCGCATCACCGAACTGAAACTGCCCCTCGATCACGCCGATGACGCCTTGCGCCCGGCCCTGGTCGAGCGCCTGGGCATCGATGACAACGAACTGCTCACATTCAGCGTGTTCAAGCGCAGCTACGATGCCCGCAAGAAGTCTGGCGACATGCCGTTCATCTACACCCTGGATTTCAACGTGCGCGACGAGGCCGCGCTGCTGGCACGCCTGGCCAATGACCGCAATCTCGGCATCGCCCCGGACGTGAGCTACAAGCCGCTGAGCGTCAGCGCCGAACAGCACCCTGCCCAGCGCCCGCTGGTGATCGGCTTCGGCCCATGTGGCATCTTCGCGGCGTTGCTCCTCGCGCAGATGGGCCTCAGGCCCATCGTGCTGGAACGTGGCAAGGAAGTGCGCCAGCGCACCAAGGACACCTGGGGCCTGTGGCGCAAGAAAGTGCTCGATCCCGAGTCCAACGTGCAGTTCGGCGAGGGCGGCGCCGGCACCTTTTCCGACGGCAAGCTGTACAGCCAGATCAAGGACCCCAACCACTACGGGCGCAAGGTGCTGGAAGAGTTCGTCAAGGCTGGTGCGCCGGAGGAGATCCTTTACGTCAGCAAGCCGCATATCGGTACCTTCCGCCTGACCGGTGTGGTGGCCACCATGCGCGAAGAGATCAAGGCCCTTGGCGGTGAAGTGCGCTTCCAGCAGCGCGTCAGCGACGTGCTGATCGAAGATGGCCAACTGGTTGGTGTCGAACTGGAGAACGGCGAGCAGGTGCACAGCCGCCACGTCATCCTGGCCCTTGGCCACAGCTCGCGCGACACCTTCCGTGCCCTGCACGAGCGTGGCGTATTCATGGAGGCCAAGCCATTCTCGGTGGGCTTTCGCATCGAGCACCCGCAGTCGCTGATCGACCGTGCACGCCTCGGCAAATATGCCGGCCACCCGAAACTCGGTGCAGCCGATTACAAGCTGGTGCACCACGCCAAGAACGGCCGCTCGGTGTACAGCTTCTGCATGTGCCCGGGCGGCACCGTGGTAGCGGCCACCAGCGAGCCGCACCGGGTCGTCACCAACGGCATGAGCCAGTACTCACGTAACGAACGCAATGCCAATTCGGGCATCGTGGTCGGCATCACCCCGGAGCAGGATTATCCCGGCGGCCCGCTGGCTGGCGTCGAACTGCAGGAGCGCCTGGAATCCCACGCTTACGTACTCGGCGGCAGCAACTACGAGGCGCCTGGCCAACTGGTCGGTGACTTCATCGCCGGCAAGCCGAGCACCGCATTGGGTAGCGTCGAGCCTTCCTACAAGCCGGGCATCAAGCTCGGTGACCTGGCCCCCTCGCTGCCGGACTTCGCCATCGAAGCGATTCGCGAGGCGCTGCCGGCTTTTGCCAAACAGATCAGGGGCTTTGACCTGCACGACGCGGTGCTGACCGGTATCGAAACGCGCACCTCATCGCCACTGCGCATCACTCGTGGAGAAGACCTGCAGAGCCTCAACGTACGCGGTCTGTTCCCGGCCGGGGAAGGCGCGGGCTATGCCGGCGGCATCCTGTCGGCAGGCGTCGACGGAATCCGTGTCGCCGAAGGTCTGGCACGTGCGCTGATGGCCGAACAGGCCCACTAAGGCGCCTGCCAGCGGCACAGAGTGGTGTTCCGCGAGCCATTGGGGCGGCGCTCGGGATCGGCGAAAGAGGCGATCTCGACGAAGCCGGCCTTGCGCATCATCCCGGCCGAGGCGGCGTTTTCCTCATGGCGGTCGATGTAGATATCGGCAATGCCAGCTGCCTGGATGTCCGCCACCACCTGGCGCAGCAACGCCGAGCCGATGCCCTGCCCCGCGGCATCACGATGGGTCACTGCCTCGCAGGTGTAAGCGTGCTCGGCATCGATACGACTGTCAGGCTGGTGAGAACGAAAGCGCCGGGTACGCACATGGCTGACGAACCCCAGCAGCGCGCCTTACTTCACGGCCAGCAGCGCATGGCTGCTGCCATCGGCGATGCCCTGCAGGTGAGCAGCCACTTCGGCCGGCGGCAGGTGGTTCCAGGGGTTGGGGCCATGTTCGAGGATCAGCGCAAGGAGCGCTTCGATATCGGCGGCGGTTGCCGCCCTTGGCTGCCACTGCATCTGCCGAACCTCACAAGGAATGGGAACAGACGCAGTCTAGGCTCTGCTCGACTCTGCCGGCAGGCACAGTTGGGCAGCAAGGTAGCAGCCCGGTTCAGGATTCCCAGGGACGCCCGCGGGTACGCCGTACCAGCTTGACCTTCTCCTGCATCGCCGATTTGGCAAGCATGTGCGCGCTGACCGGTGCGGTGATGAACAGGAACAGGGTAATCAGCAGTTCGTGGAAGCTCAGCCCTTCCGTATGGCTGCTGAAAAAGATCATTGACGCCACCACCATGCTGCCAACTCCCAGCGTGGTGGCCTTGGTCGGGCCGTGCAGGCGGGTGAAGAAGTCTGGCAGGCGATACAGGCCGATGGCGCCGATCAGTGCGAACGAACAGCCGACCAGCAGAAAGAACGCCACCAGTGCTTCGATCCAGAATGGCATGGCAATAACCTCCTCAGTCGATGATTTCGCCGTGCAGCAGGTGCTTGCCCACTGCCACGGTGCCGACGAATCCCATGACGGCGATCAGCAGTGCCGCCTCGAAGAACAGATCCGATTGCAGCCAGATGCCGAACACCACGATCAACGCCAGGGCGTTTATATACAGCGTGTCCAGCGCCAGCACCCGGTCGGGCATGTCCGGGCCGCGCACCAGGCGGATCACGTTGAGCGTCACGGCGACGCCCATCAGTGCCATGCAGAAGGGAATCACGTAGGCGAGCATTCGAAAATCTCCATCAGCGGGGCTTCGTAGCGTGACTTGACCTCGGCGATCAGCGCCTGGTCGTCGGCCACATCCAGGCCGTGCAGCAGCAGGGTCTTATGATCGCTGCTCAGGCCCGAGGACACGGTGCCAGGTGTCAGCGACACGATGCAGGCCAGCACCGAGAGCATGAATTCGTTCTCGATTTCCATGGGCACCTCGACGAACGCCGGGCGCAGCTTGCGCGTGGGCCCGAGTACCAGGCGGGCAACGTGCAGGTTGGCGATCACGATGTCCCAAAGCACCATCAGCAGGTAGCGGCACAGCAGCAACGGGCGGCGCAGCCTGGGCACGTCAAGCATGAAGCCGCTGCACAGCAGAGCGATGGCCCAACCGAGAAACGCGCCCAGCAGCAAATGGCCGAAACTGGGTGCATTGACCATCAACAGCCAGATCACCGTGAGCAGCACGGTGAGCATGGGATGGGGAAATAGACGGGACAGGCTCATCGCTCACCTCCGCGCACGATCTGCAGGTAGCTGTCTACATCCAGCAACTGCTGGGCGACGGCTTGGGTGTACGCGTGAACCGGCTGCGCTGCCGCGACCAGCAGCGGACCGCCCGCCAGCAGGCAGATGGTCGCCAGCACGCGGACGCGATCGAACTCGGCATTTGGCGCAGGCTCGCCCGTACAACGCCAGAACAACGTGCTGCCGGCACGCACCAGGGCGATGATCATGCCCAGGCCGCCCACCAGCACCACCGGCCAGAGCACCAAAGCCTGCCAGCCGGTTTCCACTGAGCGCAGCAGCATCAGCTTGCCCAGGAAACCGGAGAACGGCGGCAAGCCGGCGACCGAAATCGCGCCGATGAAGAACAGCCCGCCGAGCAATTTGGCTTGCAGCAGCTGCGGCCCCTTGCGCAGACGCAGGCCGATTTCGCCGCGCTGACGGGCCAGCATATCGGCCAGCAGGAACAGGCCTCCACAGATCCAGGTGCTGTGAATCAGGTAGTAGAGCGCTGCACCGAGGCTCTGCACGCTGCCAAGTGCGACACCCGCCAACAGGGTACCGACCGACACGATCACCAGGTAGCCGATCAGCCGGCCGAGGCTACGCGCCGCCAGCGCGCCAGTCACACCCAGCAGCAGGGTCAATACCGCCAATGGCCACAAGAGGTAATCGACCAGATGAGCCAGTTGCCCCGCCTCACTGCCGAACACCAGGGTGAACACACGGATGATCGCGTACAGTCCGACCTTGGTCATCACCGCGAACAACGCCGCAACCGGCGCCGTGGCCGCTGCATAGGCATTGGGCAGCCAGAAATACAGCGGCAGGATGGCGCCCTTGAGGCCGAACACGATCAACAGCAGATAGCCGGCAGCGGCGAGCAGATGCTGGCGGTCTGGATCGGCTTCGGTCACCTTCAATGCCAGGTCGGCGATGTTCAGCGTTCCGAGCAGGCCGTAGAGGATGCCAATGCCAATCAGAAAGAACGACGATGCCACCAGGTTGAGCACCACGTAATGCATACCTGCCTTGATGCGCCTCGGCCCACCGCCGTAGACCAGCAGCGAGTAGGAGGCGATCAACAGGATCTCGAAGAATACGAACAGGTTGAACAGATCGCCGGTCAGGAAAGCGCCGTTGATGCCGACCAGTTGGAACTGCATCAGCGCGTGAAAGTTGGGGCCCCGCTCGTCGTCGCCACGGACCGCGTAAAGCACGGCGAAACTGGCCAGCGCCGCGGTCACCAGCAGCATCAACGCTGCCAGGCGATCGAGCAGCAGGACGATGCCGAACGGCGCCTGCCAGTTGCCCAGGGCGTAGACCTGCAGCGCACCGGCGTCTGCCTGCATTACCAGCCAGACGCTCAGCGGCAGCAACGACCAAGTGGCCAGGAGCGACACCCAACGCTTGGCGGTAATCGACAGTTGCGAGCGAATCAGTAACAGGCTGCCAGTGAACAGCGGAATCAGGATCGGCAGGATCAACGCATGATTCATCAGCGCGACTCCTCGCCGTCGACGTGGTCGGTGCGCAGTTCACCGAGGGCGCGCAGCGACAGCACGACCACGAAGGCGGTCATGGCGAAGCCGATAACGATGGCGGTAAGCACCAGTGCCTGGGGAATCGGGTCGCCGTACTCGGCACTCTTGCCGATCACCGCGGGCACGCCGGTGCTCAAGCGGCCCATGGCGAACAGGAACAGGTTGACTGCGTACGAGATCAGGGTCAGGCCCATGACCACCGGGTAGATGCGTGCGCGCATCAGCAGGTAAACACCGCTGGCGGCCAGCACGCCAAGAGTGATGGCGAATAGCGCTTCCATCAGAGTACCTCCTTGCTGGTTTCATCCTGGCTGACGTGGCCGATGTTGGAGAGGATCAGCAGCGTGGAACCGACCACCGCCAGGTAGACGCCCAGGTCGAAGAGCAGCGCGGTGGCCAGTTCGAACTTGCCTATCAGCGGCAGGTGGAAATAGTCGAACGCCGAAGTCAGGAACGGTGCCCCGAAAGCCAGACTGCCCAGGCCGGTCAGCGCGGCGATCAGCACGCCTAGACCAGCGATGCTGTGGTAGCTCCAGGGCATGCGCCGTTGGGTCCATTCCACGCCGTGGGCCACGTACTGCAGGATCAGCGCGATGGCGGTGATCAAGCCGGCGATGAAGCCGCCGCCGGGCAAGTTATGCCCGCGCAGGAAGATGAATGCCGACACCAGCAGTGCCATCGGCAACAGAATGCGTGCGATGCTGTCGAGAATCATCGGGTGACTGTCCCGCGACCAGGGCTTGCCGTTCGGGTCGGTCAGCGGATGCGGCAGGTGCAGTCCAGCCAGCAGGCCGTAGATACCGATCGCGGCGATGGCCAGCACGCTGATCTCGCCCAGGGTATCGAAGCCGCGGAAGTCGACCAGAATCACGTTGACGACGTTGGTGCCGCCACCACCGCTGACGCTATTCTCGATGAAGAACGACGAGATGCTGTCGTACGGCCGGGTCATCACCGCATAGGCCAACAGCGCCACGGCGATGCCGGTGCCACCGGCCAGCAGTACGTCGCGCAGGCCACGTAGGCTGCTCGACTCCACGGGCGTGCGATCGGGCATGAAGAACAATGCCAGCACCAGCAGGATGATGGTCACCACCTCTACCGACAACTGGGTCAACGCCAGATCCGGCGCCGAATAGCGAGCGAACGCCAGCGCCACCATGAGGCCGGCGCAGCTCAGGGTCATCAGCGCCTTGAGGCGATTGCGGTGAAACACCACGGTCAGCAGGGCCATCACGCACAGCACGGCCATGCCGAGCACGGTGAGGCCATCAAGCGGCGTCAACGGCACATCACCACTGAGCGATTCCATCGGCGACAGGGCGGTGATGATCAGGATCAGCGCGCAGAGCAGCAGGAAGGCCACGTAACGCTGCTGGGAGCCGCTTTCCAGCAGTTTGGTCACCCAACGGGCGCTCTTGACCAGGCGCGCGTTGAGCAACTCGAAAATTTCCTTGGCGTCCATTTCCGGCATGCCGTTGTACCAGCGAAACAGCGGCTCGCGGCAGGCATAGACGATGATGCCGCCGATCAGTGCGACTACGCTCATGCCCAACGGCACGTTGAAGCCGTGCCAGATCGCCAGGCTGTAGTACGGCACTTCCCCACCCAGGGTGGCGCTGGCTGCCGACGCCAGCAACGGCGCCACGGTGTAGGCCGGCAACATGCCCACCAGCAGGCACAGGAACACCAGAATCTCTACCGGAATCTTCATGTAGCGCGGCGGCTCGTGGGGCGGATACTTGGGCAGATCCTTGGGCTCGCCATTGAAGAACACGTCGTGGATGAAACGCAGCGAATAAGCGACCGAGAACACCCCGGCCAAGGTCGCCACAGTGGGAATCATCCAGTTGAAGATGCCCAGCAGATCCTGATTGAGCGTCTCGGTGAAGAACATCTCCTTGCTCAGGAAGCCGTTGAGCAGCGGCACCCCGGCCATCGCCGAGGCGGCCACCATGGCCAGCACGGCGGTGTGCGGCATGTACTTCCACAACCCGGCGATACGGCGCATGTCGCGGCTGCCGGTCTCGTGGTCGATGATACCGGCCGCCATGAACAGCGAGGCCTTGAAGGTCGCGTGATTGATGATGTGGAATACCGCGGCGACCGAGGACAGGTCGGTATTGAAGCCGAACAACAGGGTAATAAGACCCAGATGGCTGATCGTCGAGTAGGCCAGCAGCCCTTTGAGGTCGTGCTGGAACAACGCCATGATCGCGCCGAACAGCAGAGTCGCCATACCAGTCATGCTGACCAGATAGAACCACCATTCCGTACCTGCCAGGGCCGGGTAGAAACGTGCCAGCAGGAATACCCCCGCCTTGACCATCGTTGCCGAGTGCAGGTAGGCGGAAACCGGCGTGGGCGCGGCCATGGCCTGGGGCAGCCAGAAGTGGAACGGGAACTGCGCTGACTTGGTGAATACACCGAGCAGGATCAGAATCAGGGTGATCGGATACAGGCCGTGGCTGCGAATGACATCGCCCGCCGCCAGTACTTCGCTCAGCTCGAAGCTGCCGACGATGTTGCCCAGCAGCAGAATGCCGGCCAGGAGCGCCAGCCCCCCGCCACCAGTGACAGTCAGCGCCATGCGCGAGCCACGACGGGCGTCCGAGCTGCCACTCCAGAAACCGATCAGCAGGAACGACGAAAGGCTGGTCAGCTCCCAGAACACCAGCATCAGCAGCATGTTTTCCGACAGCACCACGCCCAGCATGGCGCCCATGAACAGAAGCAGGTAGGCGAAGAAACGCCCCATGGGTTCCTGCTTGCTCAGGTAATAACGGGCATACAGAATCACCAGCAGACCGATGCCGAGAATCATCAGGGCGAACAGAAAGCCCAGGCCATCGAGGCGCAAGCTCAGGTTGAGCCCCAGGTCGGGCAGCCACGGAATGCTGACCACCCTCACGTCGCCAGCGAATACCGCCGGCTGCTGCAGCCACAGCAACACCAGAGCGGCGGCTGGGCCGAGCGCAGCGGCGAGTGCGCAGAGCGACCGCCCCATGCGGTCAGCCAGCAGCGGAAGAAAAATGCCCAAAAATGGTAAGGCGATTATCAGCGCAAGCGCCATACACTAAGCCCCTTCTACAACCCCGCCATGTAGCCTGACGGCCAGTTAGTGTGTGCCAGAATACCGGTCGCCTGGCGTCCGGCCGATCCCTGCAATGGTGTGCGTGATGCCAACCCGGCAAGCGGAGAAACCACTTGCGGCAGTCCGGCTCGGAGCATTGCCAAGCCGGTTACGATCTGGTGTCCGCACATCGCGCGACCCGCTGTAACTGACTGGCGAATTACCCTGAGCGTTCGACTTGTTTTTGCGGACGAAGCCCTTGAAATCCAACCAAGAAACGTCTTCGATTATGCTTAGCTATCGACTCGACGTCATGGATAGAATTATTACTAAAACTATCTCCATTTTGCTTGCGGATCGATCTCGTCACCGGCTACCAGCCCCTCTAATCCGGGCTTCGCGGCGCACAAACGAAAAGGCCGGATCAGCGAACTGATCCGGCCTTGATAGCGCACCCTGCGAAGGACCCGTTAATGGGTTACGCGACTGGTGCCATTGACGGTCATGATGCGCACACGCTCACCAACGCGGAAGATCTGGTTCTCCTCGACGGCCTGCACATAGGCGCGCATGCTGCCGTCATCTTCACGGACGGTGATCTCCACCCCTTGAGTGCGAGTGATACCTTCTTCAGCAGCAGCACCCAGCAGGCCACCCGCCACCGCACCGACTACAGCTGCTACAGCCGAGCCACGGCCACCGCCGACGCCACTGCCGGCCACGCCGCCGATTACCGCACCTGCGCCGCCGCCGATGGGCGTCTTGGTGCCTTCGATCTTCACAGGACGCAGGGACTCGATGGTACCCATGCGCACGGTCTGTACGGCGCGCGCTTCATCGCGCGAGTAGCTGTCACCGGTCAGGCTAGATGCGCAGCCGCCGAGGGTGAGCGTCGCAGCAGCAAACAGGACAGCGAAAAGACCAGGTTTAAACATAACGATTCTCCAGACTGGACTGATAACACTATGACAGCTTGGCCGCCAGGACGGTCACTGTGATTGCTGACAAATTGCATCTGTTCAGCAGCAGTACAGGATGGCCAGTGCGCCAACCCGACAGCAGTATAGACAGCCAGGTCCGGTAATCGTCACAACCAACGCGCAGGCGCCAGGTCGACCGCTAGCTACGCGTGCCCTGAGCCAGGCGCCAGAACCTGGCAAGATCGGCTGTACGGGCTTCGAGCTCGGGCCCGGCATTGGCACAAGCATGCTCAAGGGTGACCGGCCCCGGCGCGAGACTGAAACAGGCTTCGATACCGGCTTCGCGTACGTGTTGATAACCCTCGCCCAGGCTGCCGGCCAGGGCGATCACCGGCACGCCCTGGGCTTTCGCCACGCGGGCTACGCCAACCGGCGTCTTGCCGTGCAGGCTCTGCGCATCGAGGCGCCCTTCTCCGGTGATGACCAGGTCGGCGCCACGTATGGCATCGGCCAGGCCGGAAAGCTCGGCGACCAGTTCGATGCCGGGGCGAAAGCGTGCGCCGAGAAATGCCCTGGCCGCGAAGCCCAGGCCGCCGGCAGCGCCGACGCCGGGAAAAGTACTGAAGTCCTCGCCCAACGCTTCGCCGACCACCTCGGCCAGGCGCGCCAGGGCTGCATCGAGCTCCTTCACCTGCTCCGGGCTGGCGCCCTTTTGCGGGCCGAACACCGCCGATGCGCCTTTGGGCCCGCACAGTGGATTGTCCACATCCGCTGCGACGTCGACCTGCACGCCTTGTAGTCGCTCGTCCAACTCGCTGAGGTCAACGCGTTGCAGCGAAGCCAGCGCCGCGCCACCAGGACGCAACTCATTGCCGCCCGCGTCGAGAAAACGCACGCCCAGCGCGCGCAGCAGCCCGCTACCACCATCGTTGGTAGCGCTGCCACCAAGGCCGAGGATGATCCGAGTAGCCCCCGCATCCAGCGCGGCAGTGATCAGTTCGCCCGTCCCGTAACTGCTGGTCACCCGAGCATCGCGCTGGGCACTCGGCACCCAGTGCAGACCGCTGGCAGCCGCCATCTCGATCACTGCAGTGCCATCGCCCAGCCAGCCCCAATGAGCCTTAACCGGGGTGGCCAGCGGCCCCATCACGGACAACTCGCGGCGCTCGCCCCCTGTGGCCGCAAGAACCGCATCCACGGTGCCCTCGCCGCCATCGGCCATGGGGCACAGAGCGATCTCGGCGTCCGGGTAGACGGCCAGCCAGCCACGGGCGATGGCCTGAGCCACCTCGGGCGCACTCAGGCTCTCCTTGAACGAATCCGGAGCGATGACGATTTTCATGCAGACGACCTCGAAAACAGCGAGGCGCCCTCGAGCGCCTCGATTGGACAGGCTTACAGGAGAACCAGGCTCAGCAGCCATACCGTGGTGATACCCACGAGGCCCTGAATCAGCGTAGCCATGGTTTGCGCGCGGTAGGCGACAGCCACCGGCATGCGGCTGAACTGGGTGACCACCCAGAAATAGCTATCGTTGGCGTGCGACACGGTCATGCCGCCGGCGCCGATGGCCAGGACAGTAAGCACGCGGCCCATTTCGCTGTCCAGGCCGATCTGCCCGAGCAGTGGCGCGACCATCGCCGAGGTGGTGACCATGGCCACGGTGGTGGAGCCCTGGGCGGTCTTCAGCGCAGCAGCGACCAGGAACGGCATGAACAAACCGATACCCAGGGCGGACAGCGTGCTGCCCAGATAGGCGCCCAGCGGCGAGGCGCTGAGCACCGCGCCAAAGGCCCCACCCGCACCGGTGATCAGGATGATCGGCGCGGCAGACAGGATGCCGTCGGTCACCCGGTCATGCAGCTGCTGACGCTTGCCGTTACCGCGCAGCAGCGTGCAGGCCAGCACCAGGCCGACCAGCAGGGCCACCACCGGCTGACCGAGGAAGCTCAGTACCGCCTGCAGCGTGCCGTCGCCCAGCGGGCGGCTGGGGAACACCGAGATCGAGCCCAGGCAGATCAATACGATGGGCACCAGGATCGGCGCAAAGGCCTGGGGCGCGCTAGGCAGCACGCCGTACTGTGCTTTCAGCGCCTCGAAATCCTCGGCGCCGGGCATCGGCGTGCCGTCATCTTCCAGAGCGATTTCCTTGCCGATGAAACGATTGGCCCAAAGCAAGCCGGCCAGCGCGGAAACCATGGCCACGAACAGGCCGACGGCGATCACCAGGCCCAGGCTCGACTCGAGACCGAGGTTACCGGCCGCAGCGATCGGCCCCGGAGTCGGCGGCACGAAGGTGTGAGTGGCATACAATCCGGTCGCCAGGGCAACGCTCATGGCGATCATCGACACCTTCATGCGCGCGGCCAGGGCGTTCTTCAGGGAGTTGAGAATGATGTAGCCGGAATCGCAGAACACCGGAATCGACACGATGTAGCCGATGATCGACATGGTCAGCGTCGGGAAGCGCTCTCCCAGCAACTTGATCACCGTCTCGGCCAGCGTAATGGCTGCACCGCTGCGCTCGAGAATCACGCCGATGATGGTGCCCAGCACGATCACCACGCCGATGTTGCCCAGAATGCCGCCGAAGCCTGTGGCGACAGTCTTGAGAATATCCTGGTGAGGCAGACCATAGGCGAAGCCCGCGACGATCGCAGCAATCAGCAGGGCAAGAAAGGGATGCAGCTTGAGACGCGTCGTCGACACCACGATAAAGGCGATCAGGGCGACCAGGATCAGAACCAGGACCATGCCGGTTTCCTCTTGTTGTTATGTGAGTTGCCAGGTGCCCGGCATTGTCACTCAGCAACGAGGGGCGACACCCTGTTCAGCCGCACAACAACAGAGCACAACGAAAAGCCGTTATTGTGCAGCTGCACCACAAGAGGCTGTTCAAGATCTTTTGAATAGTAGTGCCTGGAAGGTCAGCCGATCCTACTGCAACGCGGGTGCGGTACGCGGCAGCCACGGCCAGGACGGCAAGCCGTGCATCGACCGAATGTACCGATGCATGAACAGGAAGCCATTACGCCCCCTATGCAAGCCGCACGCCGGCAGAACGGCTGTGCCGGTGACCGCCAAAGCGCCCGATAGATGCTAGCGGCCCCCACTGTCCTGCTACAGATTCCAGAAATGACAGGCCGCTAAAACGTAGCGCCGCCCGGCAAACGTAACGGCCCGCTAAATTCCAGGTCAGACGTCTCGTCTCTGCATGACAGCACACCGCCTTGGAGTACACCGGCCATGAGTGACAGACGCAGCTTTCTCAAGCGGGGCGGCCTGCTGGCGGCCGGTCTGCCGTTGCTGGCGCTGGCGGCTCGCGACACCTTGGCGATCCAAGATGGCACGGGGTCCTGGACGGATCTGCAAAGGCAATTCGAGCTGGATCCGAGCTACCTGCATTTCGCCACCTTCCTGCTCGCCTCCCACCCCCGCTCGGTTCAGGGCGCCATCGAAGCACTGAAACGCCGCTTCAACGCCAATCCGGGTGAAGCAGTGGACTGGGATCGCGAAGAAATCTGGGCCTACGAGGACCGAATCCGCGAACGGGCTGGCCAGTACTTCGGCGTCCGCCCGGGCCAGGTGGCGCTCACCGGCAGCACCAGCGAAGGTCTCGCGGCGATCTATGGTGGCCTGGTGGTGCCGGCGGGCAAGGAGATCCTCACCAGTGTCCACGAGCATTACGCCACCTACACCCGCCTGGACTATCGCGAACAGTTGATGGGAACGCGGGTGCGTAAGATAGAGCTGTTCCGCGATCCGACCCAGGTTTCGGTGGCGGAGATGGTGGACAACGTTGCCCGCGCCATCCGCCCGGAGACCCGTGTCTTGGGGCTGACCTGGGTGCAGTCCGGCAGCGGGGTCAAGTTACCGATCCACGAGATCGCTCAGGTGATCCGCGATACCAACCAAGGTCGTGCCGAGGAGGATCGCATCCTCTATGTGGTGGACGGCGTTCATGGCTTCGGCGTGGAGGATGCCAATTTCGCCGATTTCGGCTGCGACTATTTCATTGCTGGCACCCACAAGTGGCTGTTCGGCCCTCGCGGCACCGGGGTGATCATCGCCGCGCGCGAAGAACTGCAACCGCACCTGATCCCGAGCGTGCCAACCTTCACCCGCGCCGACAGCTTCGGCACCATGATGACGCCGGGTGGCTACCACGCCTTCGAACACCGGCTGGCGCTGGACAAGGCCTTCGAGCTGCACCTGCAGTTGGGCAAGGCCCGCGTCCAGGCGCGTATCCATGCGCTCAACGACTACCTGAAAACGCGCCTGGCGCAATACCCCCGGGTGCAACTGGTCACGCCCCGGAGCCCGGCACTGTCCTCCGGCTTCACCTTTTTCCGCGTGGACGGCCGCGCCTGCAACGACGTGGCCCGCTACCTGATGAAGCGCCGGGTGATCTGCGACGCCGTCGAACGCGACGTCGGCCCCGTGGTCCGCCTGGGCCCCAGCCTGCTCAATGACGAGGGCCAGATCGATCGGGTGATCGACTTGCTGGCCCCGCTTCTCGCCTGATGTCCTTCGCCCCTTTTCGGAGGGGTGCCGGTGTCCCTGTTACGCCCCTGCCCGCCGACGACAAGGCTCCCGGTAGCGTGGTCAAGGACGGCGAGAACTGCCCAGAGATGGCCGTGCTGCCCAAGCGTTAGCTACTGCACCCAGGGCAATCGCATGAGCAGAATGTTTCTCATCGGCTTCCTATCTGAAGCGGTCATCGGCGGAGTATCTGTGGGAACGGGCGGTGACGCCCAGTCCATGCCCGCGATTTTTCGCGCGCATGGCGCGCTCCCACAGTGGATCAATGAACCGCCGCCCCGCCACTTTGCGACCAAAATCGGCGAATCTGGGCCAAAGATTATGAACAGGTTCTAAGAACCTGTTTAAGGTCTTGTCTGCGCATGAAGCGGCAACTACGAGGCAATAGCGGTGATGACTGATCCATTGTGGGAGCGGGCCATGCCCGCGAAAAATCACGGGCATGGCCCGTTCCCACAGAATAGGTGGATGGCCGCTTCCGCCAATTATCCGCCAAAGTCGCCGAACCTGGGCTTAAAGATTGTGAACAGGCTCTAAGAGCCAAGACTTATCCGGGCTCGATCAGCCCCAGACCGAGCGACAGTTGCAGGCGTTGATCGAGGCGTGTCAGTTCGACGCCGCTGAGCTCGCCGATCCGCTCCAGGCGATAGCGCAAGGTATTACGGTGGATGCCCAGGGCGTCGGCGCAGCTCTGCACCTGGCCGTCATGGGCACACCAAGCTTCGAGGGTGGCGCGCAGCACGCCGTTGGCATCCTGGGCCAACACTTGTCGCAATGGCGCCAGCCAGCCCTGTAGCAACCAGCTGTGGCGCTGGGCATATAGCAGGGTCGCCAGGCGATGTTCCTCCAGCGCCAGCAGCCGCCATGCTGGGTGTCGCGCCGTAGCGAAGGCTTGCAGATCACGCAGTGCCAGGCAGGCCTGGCGCAACTGCTCGAGAGAATGCAGCGGATCGCTGACCAGCAGGCGCGCTACACCCCAGCCTCGCTGGTCCGCCGCCTCCAGCCAGTGCCGATCATCCTGGCCAGCCATGAGCGGCCGGCACCAGAGCAGCTCGCGCACGCTCAAAGGTGCGCACAAGTGCTCCTTCTTGCCAGCCAGGGCGCCAAGCAGACGCGCCTGCTGCGCCAGGGGCTCGCCCTGCTCTTGCAGTTCAAGCAGACATACCTGACGCGGCCAACTCAGTACCAGCCGCTGCCGTTCGGCATCGGCGGCCAGTGCCGCGACACTGATCTCAGGATCGAACAGTTGGCGCAGCCAGGCATCCAGTTGGTGCCGCTGCCAATGGCGCTCGGCCTGCACCTGACGCTGCTCGACCAACATCTCCGCGGCCATGCGCACCAGCTCGGCATAGGGCCGTACCACCTCGGGATCACCGGTGATGCCGAGCACGCCGATCAGCTCGTCGGCATGCAGCAGCGGCAGGTTCACGCCCGGGCGCACGCCGCGAAGGCAAGTCGCGGCCTGCTCGTCGATCTCCACCACCCGGCGGTTGGCCAGCACCAATTGGGCGCCCTCATGGCGGGTGTGCAGCCGCGATTGGTCGCCGCTGCCGATGATCATGCCCTGGGCATCCATCACGTTGATGTTGTAAGGCAGGATGGCCATGGCGCGATCGACGATGTGCTGGGCCAGGGTGGAATCGAGTTCGAGCATGATAGGGTCTGCGCGATATGGGCTGGCAATACCGGCCCAGGGCCGTCAGGGCGCCAGACGTTGGCGCAACCAGGCTTCGCCGTCGCGGCGGTAGTCGAGACGGTCATGCAGACGGCTGGCACGCCCCTGCCAGAACTCGATGCGCTCGGGCAGCAGGCGGTAACCGCCCCAGTGCGGCGGACACTCCGGCGCATGGT
The DNA here is from genome assembly GCF_001945395.1 of Pseudomonas sp. PA15(2017). Taxonomy (GTDB): domain Bacteria; phylum Pseudomonadota; class Gammaproteobacteria; order Pseudomonadales; family Pseudomonadaceae; genus Aquipseudomonas. Next base: position 316,466 of record NZ_MSXV01000058.1, read on the forward strand.
CGGCGAAGCGCCGTTCGGTTTGCGCGAGCAGACCTTCAAGTTCACCGCGGTCGTGAATCACCCGGCTCTGCGGCGAGGCCCAGGCACCGAGACGGCTGCCCAGTGGGCGCACCTGGAAGTAGGCATCGGATTCGGCAGGCGTCACCCGCTCGACGCGGCCCTCGATGCGCACCTGGCGCTCCAGGGTCGGCCAGAAGAAGGTCAGCGCAGCAAAGGGATTGGCCTGCAACTGCTCGCCCTTGGCGCTCTGGTAGTTGCTGAAGAAGGTAAAACCCTGCTCGTCCAGCCCTTTGAGCAGCAGCACACGGCAGTGTGGCCGACCATCGGCGTCGACGGTCGCCAGGGTCATGGCGTTGGGTTCTACGGGTGGTTGCTCGGTTTTCACCGCGTCGGCGAACCAGCTTCTGAACAGCGCGAGGGGCTCCAGCGGCGCCTGATCCTCGCTCAACCCGTCACGGGTGTAATCACGGCGCATGTCGGCCAGGGTCTGAGTCATGAGCGTACTCTCGAAAGCGACAAAGACCCTAGCTTAACGGGACAAGCCTTATTTGGCTTGATCTGCGGCAACCACTTTCTTGGCATCGGCCAGCTTGGTGGTGCTCTTGGCAGCCGGCTTGTCAGCAGCTTTGGCTACTGCCTTGGTCGCCGGTTTGGCGGCTGGCTTGGCCGCGGCCTTTGGCTTGGCAGACGCTTTGGCCACGGTTTTGGCTGCCGGTTTGGCGTCGGCCTTGGCAGCGGCTTTCTCGGCAGGCTTGTCGGCGGCGGCAATGGCAGTGGCGGCAGCCGGTGCCGGATCCGGCGTGCTGTATTTGGCGATCAGGGCCTGCAGGGTGTCCTGGCGGGTCAGCAGGATCTCCACACGACGATTGAGCTCACGGCCGTTGGCGCTGTCATTGGCGGCGCGCGGCATGTCCGGGCCCATGCCCTTGACCATCAGACGATCCTGCTTGAGGCCACTGAGGCGGAAGATGGCGGTGAACGCGCGCGCGCGCTCGAGGCTCAGCTCGCGGTTGGTCTCCAGGGCACCGCTGCTGTCGGCATGGCCGAGCACCAGCACGCCGACCTTGCTGTCTTTCTCCATCACCTTGGCCACGCGGGTGATCGGGCCCAGTGTGACCGGTAGCAGCATGCCTGGACGATCCGGGTTGAACGAGCCCTTGACCGGCGCGGTGACCACCAGCAGGTTCTCGCGACGCTCCATTTCGAAGTTGCTGTCCTTGATGGCTTCGCGCACCAACGGCTCGTACTCGTCGAGCCAGGCCTGGGTGACTTCCGGCGGCGGCATGGGAACCGGCTTGGGATCTTCCTTTTTCTCGAACAGGGAGCAACCTGTCAGCAGTACGCAAAGCGCCAGCGCGCAAGTCTTGTAGGAAAGCATCGGTTCATCCATCTATTCGGTCGAAGTCACCCGGTTAACCCGGAGTCAGCTAAAAACGTTACTGCGCAATAGTTTAAGCGCGGTTCTTAAAAACACTCACATAAGATAACCGCAAGTTTCTGTGCCCGCGGGTCCATTAAGACGAACGGCCCCAAGTTATTCGTAACGAAACCCACGGCCACGTCGCGCTCAGGGTCGGCGAAGCCGGTGGTGCCGCCTGCGCCAGGGTGACCGAAGGCACTTGGGCCCATGCCATAGGTGGCATTGGCCACGGCGGGCTGGTCGAGCATGCAGCCGAGGCCGAAGCGGGTCGGCGTCAGCAATGTTCTGTCCTCACCGGCACTGTGTTCGCGGGTGAGTTCAGCAAGCAATTCGCTGTCGAGCAAGCTGCCATCGAGCAGACCGCTATAGAAACCGGCGAGGCTGCGCGCGTTGCCATGGCCATTGGCGGCAGGTTGCTGCATGCGTCGCCACTCGGGTTTGTTGGTGCTGGTCATGATCGACGGCGGGTTGGCGAAGGCCCGGGTGGTCATCGCCTGGGCGTCGCTCATCATGGTCTTGAGCATGCGCTGCGCCGCCGCATCGCCCAGGTTGCCCTTGCCACGGCTGATGGTCGCCACACGATGGAATTCCTCGTCGGCCAGGCCGACATGGAAATCCAGGCCCAGCGGCTTGGCGGTACGGGCGACGATCGACTCGCCGGGCCCGCGCCCCTCGACGCGCCGCAGCAGCTCCCCGACCAGCCAGCCAAAGGTGATCGGCGCGTAGCCATGGCCCTCGCCCAAGGCCCACCAGGGCGCCTCGGCGGCCAGCGCGTCGGTCATGGTTTGCCAGTCGTAGAGGGCTTCGGCTGGCAGGCTCTGGCGAATCGCCGGCAGCCCGGCCTGGTGGCTGAGCAGGTGACGCAAGGTGATGCGCTCCTTGCCGGCCGCGGCGAACTCCGGCCAATAGCGAGCCACCGGCGCATCCAGTTCCAACTTGCCTTCGGCCACCAGTTGTAGCGCGGTGACCGCGGTAAAGGGTTTGGTGCAGGAAAACAGATTGAGGATGGTATCGCTGTGCCACGCCTGCTGGCCGTCCTTGTCGGCGCCCCCGGCCCAGATGTCCACCACGGTTTCGCCGCCCACCTGCACGCACAGCGCGGCGCCGCGCTCCTGGGGATCGTCGAACAGCGCCGCGAAGGCATCTTTTACCGCTTCGAACTTGAGGTCGAAGTAACCCTGAATCTGCACAGACTGCTCCTGCATGGGAAAGGCGCCAGGCCAGCTGGCGCAGGCTGATTACGGCTTGGGCTCGGCGGCTGGCACGGCGTCCCCGCTAGCCGGCTCGACGGTCGGTGCCGCACCCTCCGCGGGTGCCGCATCCGGTTTCGGCGCGGGCTCCTTGGCGGCCTGCTCGAGCACCAGCGGAGGTACGCTCAGGTTGGCCTTGCGCACGGCACCGACAAAGCCGTCCCATGGCCGATCGGTGATGGCCACCAAGCCCAGGTGGCCATTCTCGCCGTCGAGCAGTCGCCCGGTAACCGGCTGATCGAGGTACTGGAACCAGTGCACGCCGACGATCTGCGGCTCCTCCAGGGCCTTCTTCAGGAAGTTGGCATAGGCCGGGCCACGCTCCTCTTCCTTGTATACCTCGGCGACGCCACCCCAGAACGGGCCGCGATCACGGGAGCCGAAATGAAATTCGGTAACCAGCAGCGGCTTGTCCAGTTTGCGCAGGGCCTCGAAGTCGTAACCATGCTGCGGCTCGCGGGTGTAAAAGTTGAAGCTCAGCACGTCGCAATACTCGGCGCAGGCTTCTACCGCCTCGGGAATGCTCGCGGAGAAACGCCCGCCCAGCAGCAGGTGGTTGGGCGTGTGCCAGTCCAGCGAGTCGGCAATGGTCTTGAAGTAGGTATCGGCGAACAGGCGCAGGAAGCGCTTCATGTCGCTTTCGATAGCCGGGTAAGCCGGGTTGACCGGTGGCGCTTCGAAGCCCGGGTCCTCCATCAGCTCCCAGGCCTTGAGATCGATGCCCCAGGCCTTGGACAGCCCTTCCTGATTGCGATACTTGTCGCGCAATTGCTTGAGAAAGGCTCGCTTGGCCGGCACGTCGGTGGTCAGGCGCAGTGTGGCGTAGGCCAACGCATAGCGCGACAGCGGATCCTCCGCCCGACCGGCCCAGGCCAGTTCGTTGTCGGCGTAATAGCCCATCACCCAGGGGTCGTCACGGTGATCCCGGGTGGCGATGGCGATGGCCCGCTCGGCGGCCATGGCGAAGCGCGGGTCGAACGGATCAGGCATGCCGCCCCACCAGTCGATACCAGTGCTGATGGTCGCGTAGTCGCCATGGATCGACAGCGGAATGCTGTAGGGCATGCGTTTGTCGAGGGCGAAATCGTTGTCGCTCCAGTTACCCAGTGTGTTGAAGCCCCAGGCCTGCAGGCGATTCTGTGCCCGCTCGCGCCACGCCTCCGGCTTCTGCTCGGCATAGGTGCGCTGCAGGTTGGCCCTGTAGAAGTCATACCAGCGACCGCTGGCGAAATCGCGACCGCGGTTGGCACCGGTATCGGACTGGCTGTCGCTGCTGCCGTAGAACGCGGCCAGCGGCTCGCCCTCGGCCGGCAGCGCGCTGAACATCTTCTCGCGCCCCTCGATGTAGGTCTGGCTCTGGGTACCGGTTACCGTGTTGACACCCAGCGAATAGAAGGGATTGCCCTCCGGGGTAACCAGGAACCAGCGCTCGCCGCGCTTCTCGGTGCGGAAAAACCCGGTGGCCTCGAACGACGGGCCGCCGATCCAGCCACCGTAGATGTCCTGCCTGGGGTGGTCGGCCTGCCAGGCCTTCAGTTGCTTGTCTTCCTGGACGACGCCCTGGCGCAACTGCTCGTCGTTCTTGATCTTGCCCGGCCAGTCGCGTCGGCTGAACTGCCCGTAGCCGTCGACGATACCCTTGTAGGCCTGTTCCAGATCGCCACTGCCACGCACCCCGAAGCGCCCCAGCAATATGTGCTGCGCAGCCTGGGGGTTGGGGATCGACAGGGTCACGGCGGAGACGTTCTTGATGTCGATCTCGCCGTTCACGGTTTCCGCCAGCAGCAACAACCGGCCATCGTAGCGCCAGGGCATCGGCGCCCCGGCTCGCATGCCCTGGGCACGCGGCGAAGTAGCGCCCAGCGGCATCAGCAGGGTCTGCGCCGGGCCGGCCGGCAGGGCGATCTGGCTGGTCAGGCGCTTGCCGTCGGCGCTTTCGATGGTGACGTCCAGGGTCAGCGTCCAGTCCATGGCGTTCTGCACACGCAGGCTCATGGCGCTCGCCTCGGACCAGTCCCAGGTCCCGGCTTGCGGTGTCAGGCGCAGGGTTGGGCGTTCGCTGGGGTTGAAGCTCACCCGGCGCAGGATCTCACCCTGAGCAGCACTTTCAGCCGTGACGCTGGGCAGGTGGGCGTTGTCGCCGGACACCTGCACGGCGTCCATCGGCCGTACGAAGTTGAACAGCTCCTGGCGATCGGCGGCAATGCCCAGGGCCGGCAGACCGAGCAGCGTGACCAGCGCCAGGCGCCGCATCGCCAAGGGATGTCGAGGACGGGCTGCAGCGATGCACAGTGACAGAACTTTGGTAACCAGACCGGCGGGTGCGTGCGTTTCGCACTGCCCCGAACGATCGGCCGACAGCAGCCAGGTGTTGACCTTCAAGACCCCTTCTCCCCGCGACTCGACGACGAATATGAGTGCCCGCGACAATCCCGTCACGAGCCTTTTGCCGCGTATCACGCGCGCAGGCGCAATAGTGCGACAGATGGGGGCTCTACCGCAAAGCCCGCATGTCCGATGGCGGGCCGGCTGCCTGCTTTTTCATCGGTTTGGCGGGCGCTCAGCTGATTTCCCGCCGGAACGGCGGTAGCGCATTGAGGATCGCTTTCCCGTAACGCTGGGTGACCACCCGCCGATCCAGCAGGGTGATGGTGCCGCGATCTTCCTCGGTACGCAGCAGGCGCCCGCAGGCCTGCACCAAGCGCAGCGAGGCATCGGGCACGGCGATTTCCATGAACGGATTGCCGCCACGCGCCTCGATCCATTCGGCCAGGGCCGCCTCTACCGGATCGTCCGGCACGGCGAAGGGGATCTTGGCGATCACCACATGTTCGCAATAGGCGCCCGGCAGGTCGACGCCCTCGGCGAAGCTGGCCAGGCCGAACAGCACGCTTTCCTCGCCGCTGTCGACCCGCGCCTTGTGCTTGTTGAGGGTTTCCTGCTTGGACAGGTTGCCCTGGATGAACACGCGCTTGCGCCAGTCGCGCTCCAGGCCGTCGAACACGTCCTGCATCTGCCGGCGCGAGGAAAACAGCACCAGCGTGCCGCGCGAGCCCTGCACCAGCGTCGGCAGTTCGCGGATGATCGCCGCAGTGTGCTCGGCAGCATTGCGCGGGTCCGCCTTGAGGTCCGGCACGCGCAGCACGCCGGCGTCGGCGTGGTGGAACGGGCTCGGTACCACCGCGGTGGCCGCTACCTTGGGCAAGCCCGCGCGCATGCGGTAGCGGTCGAAGGTACCCAGTGCGGTGAGCGTCGCCGAAGTGACCAGCGCCCCGTAGGCGACGCTCCACAGGTTACGCCTGAGGGTTTCAGCCGCCAGGATCGGGCTGGCGTTGACCTCGATATCGAACAACGCGCCGCTTTCGGCCAGGGTCAGCCAGCGCGCCATGGGCGGACTGTTCTCGGGGTCTTCACTGGTGAACGCCAGCCAGAGTTCCCAGGTACCCTGCGCCCGCGCCAACAGGCTGCCGAACAGCGGGTACCACTCTTCGGCCTGGTGGCTGGCGATGCCGATGCTGGTCTCGCCGTCCATGGCCTCCTTGAGCTTTTCGGTCACGCCGGTGAACAGATCGTTGAGCTTGGAAAAGCCTTTCTTCAGTTCCAGGCCCAACTCGATCAGGTGCTCGGGCACCACGCCACCGATGAACCGGTGGCGTGGCCGCTCGCGGCCTTCCATGTCTTCGCCGGGTTTGAAGTCGGCCACCTGCTCGCAGGCGCTGAACATGAACTGCTGATGGGTCTTCAGTTCGCGGGCCAACTCCGGCACCTGCTCGATCAGCCGACCGAGATCACCCGGCAGCGGGTGCTGGGCCAGGAGCTTGGTGAGGTTCTTGGCGATCTGCTCCAGCCAGTCCGCCGTGGAGCGCAGCCGGGTGAAGTGGGCGAAGTGGCCGATGGCCTTGTCCGGCAGGTGGTGGCCTTCGTCGAACACATACAGGGTGTCGCGCGGGTCGGGCAGCACCGCCCCGCCACCCAGGGCGAGATCGGCCAGCACCATATCGTGGTTAGTGACGATGACATCGACCTTGCCCATGCCTTCGCGGGCCTTGTAGAAGGTGCACTGCCCGAAATTCGGGCAGTGGCGGCCGGTGCACTGGCTGTGATCGGTGGTCAACTGTGCCCAGCGGCTGTCTTCCAGCTCCTGGGGCCAGCTGTCACGGTCGCCGTCCCATTTATTGCCGGCAAGCTTCTCGATCATGCGGGTGAACAGCTTCTGGCCTTCCTCATCCACATCGATGCGAAAGCCCTCCTCCTCGAACAGCTGCGCCGTGGAACTTTGCGCCTGGCCTTCCTGCAGCAACACATCGAGCTTGGACAGACACAGGTAGCGACCACGCCCCTTGGCCAGGGCGAAGCTGAAGCTGAGGCCGCTGTTGCGCATCAGGTCAGGCAGATCCTTGTGCACGATCTGCTCCTGCAGCGCCACGGTGGCAGTCGCCAGCACCAGGCGCTTGCCCGCGGCCTTGGCGGTAGGAATGGCGGCCATGCAATAGGCCACGGTCTTGCCGGTACCGGTGCCGGCCTCAACGGCCACCACGGCAGGATCGCCGAGCCGGCGCCCCTCATCGTCGGCCTTGATGGTGCCCAGCACCTTGGCCACCTCGGCGATCATCAGGCGCTGCCCATAGCGAGGCTTGAGGCCCTTGGATTCGAGAAAACGGGTATAGGCGCCTTGGATCTGGGTCTTGAGTTCGGTGCTGAGCATTAAGGATCTTGGCTGCAAAAAGGCTGGATATATTTTCAGTATTCGAAATCGGTCGCTATCATAACGCGCCTATCGCCCATGTGCTGACTCGCTTGCCGACTCCCGATGAAGAGCACGACTGCCGATCGGCCCGGGCACGACTTTCTGAAACCGATCACCGCAGGTCGAGAGCGACCGACGAGATGCCACAGGGCCGGCCAAATGGCCGACCGGGTAGCGTCGTCGAGGTGATCCGCTGGCTACCGGAGTGCGTGAATGCCCCCCTACTCTCTCGTCTACACCCTGCACCTGCTCGCGGCGCTGATCTGGGTCGGCGGCATGTTCTTCGCGTGGATGGTGCTGCGCCCGGCGACCGGCACGCTGCAAGCCCCCGAGCGCCTGACGCTGTGGCTGGAGGTATTTCGCCGCTTCTTCGTGTGGGTGTGGATTGCCGTCGTGCTCCTGCCGGTCAGCGGCATCGGCCTGCTGCACATGGGCTTCAGCGGTTTCGATGGAGCGCCGCGCTATGTGCACGTGATGATGGGCCTTTACCTGGCGATGCTGGCGCTGTTCCTGCGTATCCAGGCCTTGCAACTGCCGAGCATGCGCCGCGCCGTCGACGCCCAGGACTGGCCCGCGGCAGGCGCGGTAATGGGACGAATCCGGCGTCTGGTGGCCTTCAATCTGCTGCTTGGCGTGGCCGTGGTGGCGCTTGCCGCAGCGCGTCCGAGCCTCTAATGAAAAAGGGCCTGTGAAGGCCCTTTTCGCTCAGAAGCGCACCACATCCAGCTGCCCGGCATGGCCCGCCGCGCCGGGTTGCCCTGCGCGGCCAGGGCGGCCATCCAGGCCGGCGCTGGTGCTGTAGATCCAGCAGCCCTTGCTCGCCCCACCGCTACCAGCATTGCCGGCTAAACCCGCCGCACCGCCCGCGCCACCCTCGAGGCGTGCTTGCAGATGCTCGACCGGGAAATCGCTGGGCACTTCCAGGCGGATCTGCCCACCCGCTGCACCAGGATGGCCGTCGGTGCCGTCCTGGCCGTCATGGCCAGCGCTGGCCTTGCCCCAGGCACATCCGCCGGCCTTGCCGTTGGCGCCGTCCAGGCCGGCATAACCCGCCGCCCCACGACCGCCACGGGCATCGAGCAGCCATGGCTCGGTGGTCACCGACTGCATGCGAATCACCAACGTACGCCCGGCAATCGCAGGCTGCCGTGCGGTGCCTGGCGCGCCCGGAGCGCTGATCTGCGCCCCGGAGGCAATCCGCCCGGTGCCGATATCCAGCAGCAAACGCTCGCTCGACGGCGCGATGGCGATCTGCGCATCGTGGCCCAGCTGCAGCTCACCAATATGCAGTTCACTGATACCGGCAGGAATCAGCAGCGTGCCGCTGTCGGCGACCGCCACGCGGTCGAGCTGCAGCACGCTGCCGTGGGCCGAAAGGCGTGTGAAATTATGGGAGTCGACGTTGATAACGGCCGCCGCCATGGTCAGCAGAGGGCAGCACAAGGCTACCAGCAGAATCAGCTTGCGCATGGGGCAGTCTCCTCGGCATTCAGCGGAGCAGCTACCGCCACGCGCTCGGCCGCGGGCAGCGACCACAGATGAAACATGCCAAAGGCCATCACCTTGGCACGCTCGATTGTCACGCGGGGCTGCACCCGAAGCAGCGAATTGAACAGCACCAGTTCGACCAGGTGCAGGCCCAGCACGGCAAGACCGGCGAGCGTCAGCAACTGCGCGAACGGTTGGGCATACGGGAAGATGAGGTTGGCTAGCACGACGCACCAGAACAGTGTCGCCAACAGCTTGCCCAGTCCTGCGATAACTTTCATAGCCCGCCCCACCCCACATTATGAATGTGCGGCACATTACTGCGTTTACGGGTTGGGAAACAGAGGGTCTAGACAGAAAACGATGTCCATTGCGTGACACCGTGTTCCTGACCGGCACGCGCCGGTCAGGATACTCACGAAGGGCGAATCAGGCTTATGGCCGTGCTTCGACTTCCGCTTCCACGCGACGGTTGATCGCACGGCCTTCTTCGGTGGCGTTATCAGCAACCGGACGGCTTTCACCATAGCCGACTGCGTTCACGCGGGTACCACCCACACCATACTGGTTGACCAGCACTTCACGCACGGCGTTTGCACGGCGCTCGGACAGTTTCTGGTTATAGGCATCGGTACCGACGGAGTCGGTATGGCCTTCAACCACGGTGGAGGTCTGCGGATATTGCTTCATGAAGTCAGCCAGGCTCTGGATATCGCCCATGCTTTCCGGCTTGACCTGCGACTTGTCAAAGTCGAACTTGACGTCCAACTCCACACGTACGGCTTCGGCAACCGGCTCTGGAACGACGGTTTCCTCGACCACGACGGTTTCTTCCACCACTGCCACTTGCTGATCGTCAGCGCCGTGGACCCAGCAATAGGCAGCGGCGAAGCCGGCACCAATTACCGCACCGCCACCGGCCCAGGCCGAGCTTTCGATGGCACCCAGAGCAGCACCGCTGACACCACCAACGGCAGCGCAGGTCGGCCAGTCGGATTTCTGGACGCCAGCGCAGCCCGTCAGAAAGGTGGACGCAATGATCAGGGGTACCGCTTTCCTTGTAATACTCATATGCAAGTCTCCTAATAGGAATCGGCGCGAAAACCGACACTCTGGATTAAAGACGCCCGCTTTTAAATCTGCCAGACATCACTCCGACATTACTGCAGGTCGAACAGTTCTAGTTGAATGTGAACATGCGCGGTAGTCTTTCGTGATCGTTTCGAGGTTTCTGATGACTCAGATCACATCCCCCCGCACGCCCCAACAATCGCTGGCCGCTCTACTGCAACGTTATGCGCCGTCCCGACTGCTTATGGTGAGCGCCAGCGAACAGCCGGCGGTGAACGCCTATCAACAGGCACACCCGCATAGCCAGATTGCTCACGCCGCCCCCGGGAGCCTCGACGGCGACCTGGCGGCCCAGCGTTTCGACCTCGCCGTGGTGGTCGATTGCCTGGAGCACTTGCAACGCAAGGACGGCCTGCAACTGCTCGGCGGCATCCGCAACCTCAACGCCAGCCGCATGGCGGTGCTGGTCGACCTGCCCGCCTGTGGCTGGAAGGACACCGATTTCTTCGCCCTCGCGCTGCAAGTCAGTGAACGCTTCGCGCGTGACGAACAGGTGCTCAGCCTGTTCACCTACGATTTGCTGGAATACAAGCAGGCGCCCGATTGGCTGAACGCCAAGTTCTGGGCCAACCCGGAGAATTTTGGCAAGTACTGGTGGTGAGCATGAAACCTGACGCGATTCCAAGCGGCTGCCCGTGCGGTAGCGGCGGCGCGCTCGCCGACTGTTGCGGGCGCTATCACGACGGCGCAGCTGCACCCTGCGCCCAGAGCCTGATGCGTTCGCGCTACAGTGCCTACGTGCTGGGCAATGTCGATTATCTGCTGGCGACGTCGCTGCCGGCGCAACAAGCGAAGCTGGATGTGGACGGCATTCGCGCCTGGAGCCTGCAGAGCACCTGGCTGGGCCTGGAGGTCGAGCACTCGGAATTGCTTGGCGGCCAACCCGAACATGCTCGCGTGACCTTCGTGGCCCGCTGGCACGACGCCGAGGGCGAACACAGCCATCGCGAGCGCTCGACCTTCGTGCAGAACAGTGGGCGCTGGTACTTCATCGACCCGACCGTAGGCTTACAGGCCGGCCGCAACGACCCGTGCCCGTGCGCCAGCGGCCAGAAATTCAAGAAATGCTGCGCGAGCTACCTGTAAACGTACACCTCAAAGCAACTTGAGGTGCGAGGTATCCGGCGCCGGCGCTGTCGGCGCGGGCTTGGCCTGGCCCATATCGCTGCCTACCGGCGCCAAGCTGAACGCAGACAGATCCAGATCGGGCGCCGCCACTGGCGCCTTGCCGTCCTGTAGATCCGCGCCCAATACGGCGACACCGAAATCCGGCGCATCCACGTTGACGAACGCGGCCATGTACTCGTCCCGCGGTGCGACCACCAGTCGCCCGGTGGATTGCGCCGAGGCCTGGTTGACCTGTGCGGCCAACGGTGGCGGCGCCAGCTCGATTTCCTCGACGACCTGAGCGTCGGCGTCGACCACCTCGACCCGAGCCCCAGCGCGCTCCAGCGTACTGCGGTACTTCTCGGCACCGGCTTCATCCAGATTGTTCTTGATCACCACACGGCGCCCGGAAAACAGCTGGGCGATTCGCTGCGCATCGGCCTGGAACAGTTTGGCCAGGTTGGCCTGGACCACTTGCAACTGAGCGCCGGGCACCAGCTCACCGGAAAATGCGATCTCGTATCGCGCCATCATCCCTTCCTTCTCGTCGACTCACCGCGTCATTTCGGCCGCGGCAATAAAACCTAAATGCATGCGGGCCAGTATGACGCAGCTTTTTGCGCATGCACGAACGTCAGTCGGCATTTTCCCCCGCGAGCCACATTGCGCAACGAAATGACAACAGGCCTAGGGTAGCCAAGCTGACTCTTGTACACTGGGGACTCGAACGGAGTATGAAATGTTTTATCAGGCGCAAACGATAAGAATTCTTAGCCTAATGGTATTCCTGGGTATGGGCGCGGCGCTCAGCGGCTGCTCGACCTGGTTCTCGGACAGTTTCGAAGACCCGGACGTACGCCTGGTGGACGTCAACGTGGTCAAGGCCAAGCTGCTCGAGCAGCGCTTCATCCTGCGCTTTCGCATCGATAACCCCAACGACGTCAGCTTGCCGGTACGCGGCCTCGAATACGTGGTGCACCTGAACGACGTGCTGCTCGCCGACGGCGAGTCGGAAGTCTGGTTCACCGTGCCGGCCAAGGGGCACCTGGAGTTCGACGTTCCCGTGCGCACTAACCTGTGGCGCCATGTACGCCAGGTGGTCAAGCTGCTGGAAGAGCCCGAGCAGCCTATTCGCTACCGCCTGCGGGGTGAAGTGAAAACCGGATTATTCTTCGGCCGCCGCGTGCACATGGCGCGCAATGGCGAGATAATTCCCGGCGATTATCTCCCGGAGTGACCCGCATGACCCAGCAACCCCACGTCCATGGCCCAGACTGCAACCACGATCACGACCATGATCATCACCACGATCACGGTCATGTGCACGGCCCGCACTGCAACCATGCGCCTCAGGAGCCGGTACGCAATACCCTGAAGGACGTTGGCCGCAACGACCCCTGCCCATGCGGCAGCGACAAGAAATTCAAGAAGTGCCATGGGGCTTGATCAGTTCCTGATCCTGCTCGCGGTACTGATCGTCGGCGCGCTCGTCTTCTACGCGGCTTACCTCTGGCGCCAGGTCTGGGCCAGGCAGCATCAGCAGGCGCGAGTGCGCCTCGCGCAACGCCAGCGCTTGCATGACGATCTGCGGGTGCTGGCAAGCTCCCTGCTCGACGGCCAACTGCCGCTGATCGAAGGCGCCATCCGCATCAAGGTGCTGCTCGACAATTATGACAGCGCGTTGAGCCTCATGCCCCAGGCCCAAGTGTTCCAGCGTCTGTACGACGCCACCGCCCATGTACCGACCCATGCCGACTGGCAGGCCCTGAGCCGAGTTGAACGCCGCCAGCACGAGGCGCGTTTCGCCGAGCTGAGCGAGGCCCATCGGAAGCAGGCTCACCAGGGCGCACGCTGGTTGCTCGACGAGGGGCTGGCCGCCCGGCCATAACCCCACGTCGCATCGCCTCTCGCGCCACTTGCCAGGCGTGATGGGGCTCTCTACCTTTACCGCCGTTCGCGCCCAGGCGCCGCCCACCAGCCTTTTTCTTCAGGAGTCCGCCGCATGCTGCCGCGCGCTTTCCGTCCTCTCGCCACCCTGAGCCTCGCCGGCCTCGTCACCGGTATGGTCGCGCTGAGCGGTTGCCAATCTCTGCTCGACAGCCGTTATCGCAGCAGCGTGGCGCCGGATCAGGGCTCCTTTCGCGTCCAGGGTCTGGCGCAGACCGCCTCGGTGCGCCGTAACCCGCTCGGTATGCCGCTGATCGAGACCCACACCTTCCACGACGCCCTGTTCACTCTGGGCTACGTGCATGCCAGCGATCGTCTCAGCCAGATGGTCAGCCTGCGCCTGATGGCCGAGGGCCGCCTGGCCGAGATGGCCGGCCCCGGCGTGCTGGAGATGGACCGTTTCATGCGCGCGGTGAACCTGAAAAAGAGCGCCGAGGTGCTCTACAAGAATGCCTCGCCACGCATGAAGGCGTTCTTCGAGGTCTACGCCCGCGGCGTCAACGCCTACCTGTTCCGCTATCGCGACAAGCTGCCGATGGACCTGGCCGAAGCCGGCTATCGCCCGCCGTACTGGAAGCCGGAAGACTCGGTACTGGTGTTCTGCCTGCTCAACTTCGGTCTGTCGGTGAACCTGCAGGAAGAAATCGCCGCCCTGAGCCTGACCCAGAAGGTCGGCGCCGACAAACTCGCCTGGCTGCTGCCCACCTATCCGGACGAGCCGCTGCCGGTCGAGGAGGCCGACAAGCTCAAGGGCCTGAACCTGGGCAGCAACATCCCCGGCCTGCAGGCAGTGAAGAGCGCCGCCGCCCAGGTGTCCGAACAGCACATGCTCGGCGTGGCCGCCTCGAACAACTGGGCTATCGGCCCGTCGCGCAGCCGCAGCGGCAAGAGCCTGCTGGCCAACGACATGCACCTGCCGATCGAGCTGCCCTCGGTATGGAGTTTCGTGCAGATTCGGGCCCCGAAATTCCAGGCCTCCGGGGTCACGGTCGCAGGCATTCCTGCGGTGGTTGCCGGCTTCAACGGCAAGCTCGCGTGGGGCATGACCATGGTCATGGGCGATAATCAGGACCTGTTCCTCGAGCAGGTCAAGCGCGAGGGCAATCGCCTGCTGTACCTCGCCGACGGCAAGTGGCAGCCGGCCGTGCAGCGCCAGGAAACCTTCTTCATCAAGGGCCAGAAACCGATCCGCGAGACCGTCTACGAAACCCGTCACGGCCCGCTGCTCAATAGCGTGCTGGGCGAGCGCAAGCACCCCATGCAACCACTGCAGATCCAGAGCGGCTACGGCCTGGCGCTACAGACCGCGCAGTTCGAAAACGACGCCAGCCTGGACGCCTTCTTCGACCTGTCCCGCGCCCAGTCGGTCGAGCAGGCCTTCGAGGCAACCCGGGAAATCCGCGCCATGCCGCTGAACCTGGTGTTCGCCGATGCCGAGCATATCGGCTGGCAGGTCACCGGACGCTTCCCCAATCGCCGTGAAGGCCTGGGCCTGGTGCCGTCACCCGGCTGGAACAGCCGTTACGAGTGGGACGGTTTTGCCGACCCCATGCTCCACCCCTATGACCAGGACCCGCAGCAGGGCTGGCTGGGCAGTGCCAACCAGCGCAGCGCACCGCGTGGCTACGGCATGCAGTTGTCCAACTCGTGGTATGCGCCGGAACGCTACGAGCGCATCGCGCAGCTGGCCGGCAGCGGCCGCCACGACACGCAAAGCATGATCGCCATGCAGTACGACCAGACCTCGCCCTTTGTGGCCAAACTGCAGAGCATGTTCGAAGCACAGAACATGGCCGCGCCGCTGCGCCAGGCCATCGACCGCCTGCCCGAAGCACAACGCGGCAAGGCTCGCGAGGCCCTGAGCCGGCTGATGGCCTTCGACGGCAAGCTCGCGGCCACTTCCGCGGACGCCGCCGTATACGGCGCCTTCCTGCACCAGAGCGCCCGGGAGATATTCCTCGATGAACTGGGTCCGGACACTTCGCCGGCCTGGAAGGCTCTGGTCGATACCGCCAACCTGTCCTATTCGGCGCAGGCCGATCATCTGCTCGGCCGTGACGACAGCCCGTTCTGGAACGACGTGCGCACCGCCCAGCAGGAGGACAAGCCGACGATCCTGGCGCGCAGCCTGGCGGCCAGCATCGAGCTGCTCGAACAGCGTCTGGGCGCCGATCACAATGCCTGGCAGTGGGGCAAGCTGCACACCCATGAATGGCGCAGCGCCAGCACGCAGATGGCGCCTTACCTGAGCGCCGGGCAGCGCGCCAGCATCGCCTCGCTCAAGGGTTATCTGGATCGCGGCCCATACCCTGCCGGTGGTGACCACAGCACCCTGAACGTTTCGGCCTACAACTGGGGCCAGGATTTCGATACCTGGCTGATCCCGAGCATGCGCATGATCGTCGACTTCGGCCGCGAGGAGCCGATGATCGGCCTCAACAGCTCCGGACAGTCGGGCAACCCGGCCAGCCCGCACTATGCCGACGGCATCGACGCCTGGCGGCGCGCGCAGTACGTCAGCTTCCCGGTGCTGCAACAGAACCTGGAGAAGACCTACGGGCGCAAACGCCTGTTGCTGACGCCTTGAGGCACCAGGCTGGTGCCTTGCGCACCAGCTCGGGGCAGTGAAACTGCAACGCAAGCGACAAACTGGCGTAGGCCTGCGCCAGTACCGGCGCCCGGTAGCGCTTGTCGGGCGCGAGCGTCGCCTGCCGAACGCGCATCTTTGAAGCTGATTGGCACACTCCCTGCTGATGTACCCGCAGACATCGAGCCTGTCGGCATACGGCAGGCCCCCGAAACGAATCGGGACCGGACAAAGGCGTCCTTGCACTCACGGTGCAGGATGCCTTTTTTTCGGCCCCACGTTGGCCCGGGTCAGCTCAACGGAGGTTGCGGATGAAACGCTTGAAACTGGTGATGATCGGCAACGGCATGGCCGGCGTGCGCACGCTCGAAGAGCTGCTGAAGATTGCCCCCGACCTCTACGACATCACCGTGTTCGGCGCCGAACCGCACCCCAACTACAACCGCATCCTGCTTTCGCCGGTACTGGCCGGTGAGCAGACCTTCGACGACATCGTGCTCAACGACCTTGCCTGGTATGCCGACCACGGCATCGAACTGCGCCTGGGCCGCAAGGTGGTGGAGATCGACCGCATCCGCCGCCAGGTGATTGCCGATGACGGCAGCCGCGCCGCGTACGACCGCCTGCTGATCACCACCGGCTCGCGACCGTTCATGCTGCCGATTCCCGGCAACACGCTGGACGGTGTAATCGGCTACCGCGACATCGCCGACACCCGCCTCATGCTCGACAGCGCCACCCAACACCGCCGCGCGGTGGTGATCGGCGGCGGCCTGCTGGGCCTGGAAGCGGCCCACGGCCTCAAGCTACGTGGCATGGACGTCAGCGTGGTGCATAACGGCGCGACCCTACTGGAGCGCCAGCTCGACGAGCGCGCCGGGCGTCTGCTACAGGCTGCACTGGAGCGCCGCGGCCTGCACTTCGCCCTTGGCAAGCAAACCAGCGAACTCATCGGCAATGCTGCCGGCCGGGTCAGCGCCGTGCGCTTCAGCGATGGCGAGAGCCTGCCGGCCGACCTGGTGGTGATGGCCGCCGGCATTCGCCCCAATATCGAACTGGCCCAGCGCGCCGGCCTGCCCTGCGCCCGTGGCATCCTGGTCGACGACACGCTGCAGAGCTTCGACCCACGCATCTACGCGGTGGGCGAATGCGTCAGCCACCGCGGCGTCGCCTACGGCCTGGTGGCGCCGTTGTTCGAGCAGGCCCGCGTGTGCGCCAGCCACCTGGCCATGCAGGGCTATCGTCGCTACCTCGGTTCGCAGACCGCCACCAAGCTCAAGGTCACCGGCATCGAGGTGTTTTCCGCCGGGGATTTTGCCGGCGGCCCAGGCACGCAGCGCATCATCCTGGACGACCCGACCACCGGCAGCTACCGCAAGCTGGTGCTGAAGAACGATGTGCTGGTCGGTGCCTGCCTGTACGGCGATACCGCTGATGGCGCCTGGTATCTGCAGCTGATCCGCGAAGGCCGCAACGTGGCCGCCATCCGCGACCTGCTGATGTTCGGCGACGAGGCTGTGGCCATGCCTGCCGAACCGCTGCTTCTGCAGGGAGCAGCCTGATGAACGATCGCTCCACACAGACCACCGCCTCGACCTGCTGCTACTGCGGCGTTGGCTGCGGCGTGCTGATCGAGCACGATGACGAACGCATTCTCGGTGTCAGTGGCGATCCGGCTCATCCGGCCAACTTCGGCAAACTGTGCAGCAAGGGCGCTTCGCTGCACCTGACCGGCGACATCGCCGCCCGCGCCTTGTACCCCGAGCTACGCCTGGGCAAGAACCTGGGCCGTACCCGCACGGCTTGGGACAGCGCCCTGGATCACGCTGCCGATGTGTTCGCCGCCACCATCCGCGAGCACGGCCCGGACAGCGTCGCCTTCTACATTTCCGGGCAGCTGCTGACCGAGGACTACTACGCCTTCAACAAGCTGGCACGCGCCCTGGTCGCTACCAACAACATCGACAGCAATTCGCGCCTGTGCATGTCCTCGGCCGTGGTCGGCTACAAGCGCAGCCTGGGCGCCGACGCGCCGCCCTGCTCCTACGAAGACATCGAAGAAGCCGACACCCTGCTGATCATCGGCAGCAACATGGCCTATGCCCACCCGATCCTGTTTCGTCGCCTGGAAGCCGCCAAGGCCGGCAACCCGCAGATGAAGGTCATCGTCGTCGATCCGCGGCGTACCGATACCTGCGAACTGGCCGACCTGCACGTGGCCATCGCACCCGGTAGCGATGTGGCGCTGCTGCACGGCGTATTGCACCTCTTGTTGGAACAGGGGCGGATCGACCACGTCTTCATCGAAGCGCATACCGAAGGCTTCGACGCGCTGCAAAGCCTGGTTGCCGAATACGAGCCCGCGCGCGTGGCCGAGCTGTGCGCGATCAGCGAGATGGAACTGCGCCGCTGCGCCGACTGGATCGGCCGCTCGCCACGCCTCCTGTCGTTGTGGTGCATGGGCGTCAACCAGTCCACCGCCGGCACCGCGAAGAACGCCGCGATCATCAACCTGCACCTGGCCACCGGGCAGATCGGCAAGATCGGCAGCGGCCCCTTCTCGCTGACCGGCCAACCCAATGCCATGGGCGGGCGGGAGACCGGCAGCCTGTCCAACCTGCTGCCCGGTCACCGCGAGGTCGCCAACCCCGAGCACCGCGCCGAGGTAGCAGCCTACTGGGGCGTCGACCAGTTGCCGGAGACGCCGGGGCTCAGCGCCGTGGAGCTGTTCGAGGCCGTCGGCAGCGGCAGGATCAAGGCGCTGTGGATCGCCTGCACCAACCCGGCTCAGTCGATGCCCGATCAGCACAAGATTCATCAGGCTCTACGCGATTGCCCGTTCGTGGTGGTGCAGGAGGCGTTCTTTACCACCGAAACCTGTCGCTTCGCCGACCTGCTGTTGCCCGCTGCGAGCTGGGGCGAGAAGGAAGGCACAGTGACCAACTCCGAGCGTCGCGTCAGCCGTGTGCGCCGCGCGGTGCCGGCGCCTGGCGAAGCGCGGGCGGATTGGTCGATCACCTGCGACTTCGCCCGGCGCCTGGAAGCCAGACTGCCTGGCGTAGCGTCCGGCCACTTCGCCTTCCACACTGCCGAGCAACTGTTCGAGGAGTACAAGGTGCTCACCCGCCAGCGTGACCTGGACCTCAGCGGGCTCGGTTATGGCCTGCTGGAAGCCCACGGCCCACAGCAGTGGCCGTTTCCGGAAGGCGCCGAGCACGGCACGCCGCGCCTCTACGGCGATGGCCGCTTTCCGAGCGCCAGCGGCCGTGCGCGCTTTGTCGCCGAGGCTTATCAACCGCCCAGGGAACCACGCGATGAGCGCTATCCACTGACGCTCAATACCGGTCGGCTGCGCGATCAATGGCACGGCATGAGCCGCACCGGCACTGCACCACGACTGTTCGCCCATGTCGAGGAACCGCTATTGGGCCTGCACCCCCAGGACATGGCGCAGCGGCAGCTGCAGGACGGCGCACTGGTCGAGGTACACAGCCGCCGTGCTGCGCTGGTCGTGCGTGTGCAGACCGATGCCAGCCTGCGACCAGGCCAGGCATTCCTGCCCATGCATTGGGGCGACCGTTTTCTCAAGGGCCTGGGCATCAACGCCCTGACCCTGCCGGCGTTCGATGCGCTGTCCAAGCAACCCGAGCTGAAGCACGCCGGCATCGAGGTGCAGGCCATCGACCTGCCCTGGACCTTGCAGGCGCTGATCGAAGGTGACGTGCAGCAGCGCCTGGAGGCCTTGCGCCCGCTGTGTGACCGCTTTGCCTATGCCAGCCTCGGCCTGGTCGGCCGCGAGACGCCGGCCCTGGTGCTGCGCGCCGCCCACTATCACGCCCCCGCGGCGCAATTGCGCGATCAGTTGCACGAGTGCCTGGGCCTGAGCGATGGCCCGGTGATGCGCTACGACGACCCGCGCGAGGAACGGGGCTGCATCCCCATTCACAAACGGGTGCGCATCGAGGAAGGCCGCCTGACCGGCTATTGCCTGAGCGGCGAAACCCGAGCGCGCAACTGGCTGCGTGAGCTCTGGCAGAACCAGACCTCGCTGGACGATGACACCGGTCGCGTCCTACGGCGCTGGCTGCTGGCACCGCTGGAGTCGCCGCCCGGGCGGACCGCGACACGCGCCGGCAAAACCCTGTGCACCTGCATGAACGTCAGCGAGGCAGCCATCCGCGAAGGCATCGAACGCGGCTGCGACCTCCCCGCACTGAAACAGACTCTTGGCTGTGGGACGCAGTGCGGCTCCTGCGTCCCGGAAATCAAGCGCCTGCTGGCGCTGCAAACTATCGAAGCCTGACAGAGATCAGGCCGACCCGAACCATGAGGATTACCGTGATGAACCCAAGTGTATGGCTGATCGGCGCCGGCCCCGGCGACCCGGAATTGCTCACCCTCAAGGCGGTGCGCGCCCTCGGTCTGGCCGACGTGGTGCTGATCGACGACTTGGTCAACCCGCAGGTCCTGGAGCACTGCCCCGCCGCCCGGGTGATTCGCGTCGGCAAGCGCGGCGGCTGTCGCTCGACGCCTCAGGCCTTCATCCACCGCCTGATGCTGCGCTATGCCCGCCAAGGCAAAGTGGTGGCGCGCCTCAAGGGCGGCGACCCGTGCATCTTCGGCCGCGGCAGCGAAGAGGCCGATTGGCTGACCGCCCGCGGCGTGCAGTGCGAGATCGTCAACGGCATCACCGCCGGTCTCGCCGCCGCGACGCGCTGTGGCATCTCCCTGACCCTGCGCGGCGTGGCCCGCGGGGTGACCTTGGTCACCGCCCATACCCAGGACGGCAGCTCGCCCAACTGGCAGGCGCTGGCCCACAGTGGCACGACGCTCGTGGTCTACATGGGCATCGCCACCCTGGCCGACACCCGCCAGCACCTGCTGGATGCCGGCATGGCCGCGCACACCGCCGTGGCGATGATCGAGAACGCCTCCCTACCCGACCAGCGCGAATGCCGCAGCACCTTGCTGGCAATGGCCGACGATGCCCGGGCCTTCGAGCTGAAAAGCCCGGCCATCCTGGTGATCGGCGATGTGGTCGGCGCTGCCCTCCTGGCCGCCGAACAGCTGCAGGTGCACAGCGCCTGACATCGGTGGGGCGACGGCACGCCTGCATCCTCGAGGCGGCCCAGAGCACGTCGTGGCGCATCACTGCCTGCCCGTTCGGCTGCAGCGCCGCGAAACTGGACTGCTATTTGCACCGTTGTGGTTCAACACTGCGACCGACAAGACGTTCCCATGCCTGATCACAAGATGCCCCCCACTCTGCGTTTCATGCTGGCGGCCCGCCGCTGCGAGCTGCACGGCCTGGAAAGCCTGTCCGTCACCTGCGAGCTGGTCACCCGGATCAGCCAACTGGTGCACCAGTTGCAGAAAGAGCGCGGCTACTCGAACGTCTACCTGGGCAACCAAACGGATCACTACCTGCACCAACTTGATGCGCACAGTGCAGGGGCTGCCGCCTTAGAGCGCGAAGTGCACGACTGCTTTCTGTCCATGGACACCGCCCAGGCCAATGCCGCCGACCGCGCCCGCCTGTTCAATCGCATCGCCTATGTGCTGCATGGTCTCGAGGAATTGCCGGGGCTGCGCCGGCGCATCCGCGAACGGCAGCTGTCTTCACGGCAGGCGACTCAGGCCTTCACTCGCCTGATTGGCGGGCTGCTGGCGGTGGTCTTCGAGGCGGCAGACACCGCTGCCGACCCTGGCATCACCCGCGTGCTGGTGGCGCTGTTCAACTTCATGCAGGGCAAGGAACTCGCCGGTCAGGAACGCGCGGTCGGCGTCGAAGGGTTTTCCCGCGGGCATTTCGACGATGAATTGCAGGCGCGCCTGCTACACCTGCAGGAAGGCCAGGAGCGCTGCTTCGACATCTTTGGCGAATTCGCCGATACCGAAGCCAATGCCCTGTGGCAGCAGATTCTTGGCACCGACACGGTTGCCCAGGTGGTCAGCCTGCGCGGGATCGCCAAGCGCACTTCGGCCATCGCCCAGGTGGACTCAGGGTTGTGCGAGCTGTGGTTCGAACTCAATACCAGGCGCATCGACGCCATGAAACAGGTGGAAAGCCACCTGACTCAGTGCCTGCTCGAACGCTGCCGGCGCAGCATCGCCGAAGCCCATGCCGACCTGGACAACCATCGCGCCCTGCTCGGTCGCGTGGCGCAGATGGATGCCGGCAGCGACCAGGCGCTGCTGTTCAGCGTGTACAGCAGCACCCTCGATGCCCCACCCCAGGACGCCGTGGGCAATCACCTGGCCCGCTCGATACTGGATCTCCTGCACGAGCAGAATCAGCGCCTGCAGCAGGTCAGCGATGAACTGCAGGAAACCCGCGAAACCCTCAACGAGCGCAAGCTGATCGAACGCGCCAAGAAGCTATTGATGACCGACTACGGCTTGAGCGAAGACGCAGCCTACGCGCGCCTGCGCCAATCGGCCATGGAGCGCAGCATGCGCCTGGTCGACGTGGCGCAGCACCTGCTCAGCTTCGCAGCACGCAAGGCCCAGGAAACCCCGCGAGCGGACAAGGGCAGGCGCGGTTGAGCCAGCGGCGGCTATCTGCTGAGCATCGCTCGCCAGCCCCGCGTGGAATCCGTTCACACTGTTCGGCGTAATGCCGTGGGCAATGTCTGCAATGTGGCGGGAGCGGTCATCAGCACAGCATCTGTGGGAGCGGGCCATGCCCGCGAAAAATCATGGGCATGGACTGGGCGTGCCCGCCCGTTCCAACAGGTGAAGCAACGATGTTCGCCTCTGCCTTATCGCCGCCGATCCATCTGACTACAGGCGCCCAAGCACGCCCCTGCCATGCACCTGCGCCGCGCACTGAAGAGGCACCGCGCCCCGCTGCTGTGCGATCACAACGCTCGTTGCCATGCTGCACGACTGTGCGTGACGTAACCAAAGCGCTCCGAAAAGCCTTCCCGTTCAATCAGTTAACACGTGGTGCGCGCCGCTGTGCAGCCATTCCCCGGCAGTCGATTCAGGCAAAACTGTGGCTGGCATGCAACCTGCTATATCCCTGACAAGGAGGCAGGCTCTGCTCCTCCACAATCCGAATTCCTGGACAACGGCGTCCACACTCGATGCAGCCCCAGCGCTGCCATGAGCGTGACGCCGTTTTTTTATGCGTGCTTTTGGGGAGAACGAGATGGATGACACGCCACGCGCCGCCGACGAAAAAACCGGTCTGCCACGCCGCACCTTCCTCAAGCAGTCCATGGGGCTGCTCGGCGGTGGCGCCTTGATGAGCATGCTGCCAGCGGGCCTGAGCAGCGCGGTCTGGGCGGCGGGGACCGATGGCCTGGAAACCACCAAGACCAAGCTCGGCTTTATCGCGCTGACCGATGCCGCGCCGCTGTTCGTCGCCGAGGAGCTTGGGCTGTTCGCCAAGCACGGCATGACCGACGTCGAAGTGCTCAAGCAATCCTCCTGGGGTACCACCCGCGACAACCTGGTGCTCGGTGCCGGCAGAGGCGGCATCGATGGTGCTCACATCCTCACGCCAATGCCCTACCTGATGGCGGCGGGCAAGATCACCACCAACAACACGCCGCTGCCGATGGTCCTGCTGGCGCGCCTGAACCTCAACGGCCAGGGCATCTCGATCAGTAAGGAGTATCAGGACCTCAAGCTCGGTACCGACGCCAGCGCCTTCAAACAGGCGGTCGCCGCCAAGCAGGCCAAGGGCCGAAAAATCGCTGCGGCCATGACCTTCCCCGGCGGCACCCACGACCTGTGGCTGCGCTACTGGATGGCTGCCGGCGGCATCGAGCCGAACAAGGACCTGCCGACCGTGGTCATCCCGCCACCACAGATGGTCGCCAACATGAAGGTCGGCAGCATGGATGCCTTCTGCGTCGGCGAGCCGTGGAACGCCCAGTTGATCAACCAGAACATCGGCTACAGCGCGGTGACCACCGGCGAGCTGTGGGCCAACCACCCGGAAAAGGCCCTGTCGCTGCGCGCCGATTACGTAAACGCCAACCCCAACGCCACCCGCGCCCTGCTCAAGGCGGTAATGGAAGCGCAGATGTTCTGCGAAGCCGCAGCGAACAAGGAGAAGGTCGCGGAAATCTGCGCCAAACGCCGTTGGATCGGCGCCCCCGCCAAGGACCTGCTGGCGCGCCTGCAGGGCAACTTCGATTACGGCAACGGCCGCGTGGTGGAAAACAGCCCGCACCTGATGCGCTTCTGGAGCGAATTCGCCTCTTATCCGTTCCAGAGCCACGACCTGTGGTTCCTGACCGAGAACAAGCGCTGGGGTTACCTGCCGAAGGACTTCGACAGCCAGGCACTGATCGACCAGGTCAACCGCGAGGATATCTGGCGCCAGGCAGCGGCTGAGCTGGGCGTGCCCGCCGAGCAGATTCCCCAGGGCAAATCCCGCGGCGTCGAGACCTTCTTCGATGGCAAGACCTTCGATCCCCAAAACCCGCAAGCCTATCTCGACAGCCTGACCCTCAAGGCCTAACCGGAGAAACGCCATGAATGCGCCCGTCAAATCCCTGGCCCTGCCGGCCGGCGTCGTCGCCCCCAGTTGGCTGAAGCGCCTGTCGAAAACCCTGATGCAGTCGGTGCTGCCGCCGCTGGTGATCATCGCTGCGCTGATGCTCATCTGGCAACTCTTGTGCAGTGGCGCCAACGCTGCTCTGCCGCCGCCCAGCCAGGTCATCGAAGACACCTGGGAACTGATCGTCAATCCGTTCTACGACAACGGCGGCACCGATGTCGGCATGGCCTGGCAGTTGCTCGCCAGCCTGGAGCGTGTGGCTTACGGCTATGCCCTGGCGGTGGTGGTCGGCGTAGCCCTCGGCGTACTGGTCGGCCAGTCGACCTGGGCGATGCGCGGCCTCGATCCGCTGTTCCAGATCCTGCGTACCGTGCCGCCGCTGGCCTGGCTGCCACTGTCGCTGGCCGGCTTCAGGGACAGCCATCCTTCGGCACTGTTCGTGATCTTCATCACCGCCATCTGGCCAATCATCATCAATACCTCGGTGGGCATCCGCAATATTCCCGAGGACTACCGCAACGTCGCCAAGGTGCTGCGCTTGAACGGCGTCGAGTACTTCCAAAAGATCATGTTGCCGGCCGCCGCGCCGTACATCTTCTCCGGGCTGCGCATCGGCGTGGGCCTGTCGTGGCTGGCGATCATCGCCGCCGAGATGCTGATCGGCGGTGTGGGTATCGGCTTCTTCATCTGGGATGCGTGGAATGCCTCGCGCATCAGCGACATCATTCTCGCCCTGATCTACGTCGGCGTGGTCGGCTTCGTGCTCGACCGCCTGGTGCTGTTCGTCGGCAATCGCATCACCCGTGGCACATCGGCCTGAGGAGACAGACATGAGCAAGCACTACCTGAGCATCGAGCATGTGGAAAAGTACTTCGAGCGTGACGGCGTCACCTCCCACGTCCTGAACCAGATCAACCTCAATGTCGCGCGCGGCGAATACATCTCCATCATCGGCCACTCGGGCTGCGGCAAGTCGACGGTGCTCAACATCGTCGCCGGCCTGACCGATTCCAGCAGCGGAGCGGTGATTCTTGATGGGCGTGAGGTACGTGGTCCTGGCCCGGATCGCAGCCTGGTGTTCCAGAACCACTCGCTGCTGCCCTGGCTGACCGTGCAGGAAAACGTCGCCCTGGCCGTCGACAAGGTGTTCAAGCGCACCAAGAGCAAGGCCGAACGCCGTGACTGGACGCTGCATCATCTGGAGCTGGTAAGCATGGGTCATGCACTGCACAAGCGGCCCAACGAGATTTCCGGCGGCATGAAACAGCGCGTCGGCATCGCCCGCGCGCTGGCCATGGAGCCCAAGGTACTATTGCTCGACGAACCGTTCGGCGCGCTGGACGCCCTGACCCGCGCGCACCTGCAGGATGAGGTGATGCGCATCCAGAGCGAGCTGCACAATACGGTGATGATGATCACCCATGACGTCGACGAAGCCGTGCTGCTCTCAGACCGTATCGTGATGATGACCAACGGCCCGTCGGCAACCATCGGCGAAATCCTCAGCATCGATCTGCCGCGCCCGCGTGATCGCATCGCCCTGGCCGACGACCCACGCTACAACGCCTATCGCCATGCGGTACTGAGTTTTCTCCATGAAAAGCAGCGCAAGGTCGAACCGCTGCAACGGCGTACTACTGCGCCGCAAGAACCGGCCGACCAGCAACGCGCACGGGCGTAAGAACCTGTTCACGGTCTTTATGCGCCTGAGGCGGTGACTACAAGGCAGAGGCGGTCATCGGCGCCATATCTATGGGCGCGGGCGAGGACGCCCAGTCCATATCCGCGATCTCTCGCGCGCATGGCGCACTCCCACAGCGGATCGAGGAACATCCGCCCCCGCCATTTAGCGGCCAGAATCGGCGAACCTGGGCGAAAGATCATGAACGGTTCTGAGGGCGATGCGCGTCAATCCTTGGCGATGCCGGTAATGGTGATGCCGAAGCGTTCCTCGAGGCGCACCGCGGGGGTCTGCTCCTCGTGGGGCTGCTCCTTCGGCTCGAGGGGCTCCAGATTCCCTTGAGCCCATTCGAGCAGCCAGGTCACCGCCTGCTCCAGGCTGGGTTTCTCCTTGGCTTTCACCTTGAGGACTTCGGCAGCTTCGTCTCGGCTATAGGTGATGATCCATCGGCTCATGGCGAGTCTCCAGCAGGTGACGGCACGCAACGCATGCCCTTATGCACATGTAGACCTGCCGCCCATGAACAGTTCGCCCTATAAATCGCTGGGAACTTCACCCGCCAACGCCACTCAGAAATTACGCATCGATTGATTTCTCCGGGCGCATGAAGCGCCCATTTTTTTGCCTGCGATTTGCCGCAGCGCCCAGCATCACCCCGTTTTTCCGGGCAGAAAAACGGGCATAAAAAAAACCGGGCCAGGCCCGGTTCCTTGAACGCTGCAGCGACCATCAGGCCTTTGGCAGGGTAACGCCGGTCTGGCCCTGGTACTTGCCGCCGCGGTCCTTGTAGGACACTTCGCATGCTTCGTCCGACTGCAGAAACAGCATCTGCGCCACGCCTTCGTTGGCGTAGATCTTCGCCGGCAGGTTGGTGGTGTTGGAGAACTCGAGGGTCACGTGGCCTTCCCACTCCGGCTCAAGCGGCGTGACGTTGACGATGATGCCACAGCGCGCGTAGGTGCTCTTGCCCAGGCAGATGGTCAGTACGTCACGGGGAATGCGGAAAAACTCCACGGTGCGCGCCAGGGCGAAGGAGTTCGGCGGAATGACGCAGACGTCGCTCTTGATGTCGACGAAACTCTTGGCGTCGAAATTCTTCGGGTCGACGATGGCCGAATGGATGTTGGTGAACACCTTGAATTCATCCGCGCAGCGCACGTCGTAGCCGTAGCTGGAAACCCCGTAGGAGATTACCCGGCTGTCGTCCGCGCCGCGCACCTGGCGCTCGACGTAGGGCTCGATCATGCCGTGTTCCTGGGCCATGCGGCGAATCCACTTGTCCGATTTGATGCTCATGGCGGGGCCGTCCTGAAGGTCGTTACGGTGAAAAGTGCACGCATCTTACCGGGCTGCAGAGCTGGGTTCAAAGCCTCTCGACGGCCCGCGGCGATGCCCTTGCGCAGGCGCCGATGCAAGTAAATCGCAGAAAGACTGACAGACCATTCGCACTTCGCGAAAAAAGCGGGTATGGTGAGCCCACTGTGCTGCATGTGTCACCGCGAATCGCTACATGATGCCTAGATTTCGATCCAAACATCGTCCGACTCCTAGTACTCGTTGCACTCAGTCCCGGCCTGGTTCTATCCAGGGCTGTTAATTATTTAGTTCTTAGGAGACATCACATGTCCAATCGTCAGACTGGCACCGTTAAGTGGTTCAACGATGAAAAAGGCTACGGCTTCATCACCCCGCAATCCGGTGACGACCTGTTCGTACACTTCAAAGCTATCCAGAGCGATGGCTTCAAGAGCCTGAAAGAAGGCCAGCAAGTTTCCTTCGTGGCCACCCGTGGTCAGAAAGGCATGCAAGCTGAGGAAGTTCAGGTTATCTAACCTGCGCTTTCTGCAAAAGAACCCCGCCTAGGCGGGGTTTTTTTATGTCTGCCATTCCTGGCAGATACCCTTCGGACCGTCGCAAGCGGCGTAAAAAATTTCTCCCGGAAATTTTTTACGCCTGCATTTCATGCAGCAGGCGCGCCGTAGCGCACCTGCGATGACCCTCAGTCGTCGGCAATGACGATGTTCGGCACGCCCTGCGCGCTGCTGGCGCTGGTGGCGATGCGCGCCCCGACCATGCGGGCGATCTGCTGGTAGAGCATGGCGATCTGGCTTTCCGGGTCGGCAATGGCGGTCGGCTTGCCACCATCGGCCTGTAGGCGGATGGCCATCGACAGGGGCATCGAGGCCAGCAGATCGACGCCGAATTGCGCCGCCAGCTTCTCGCCGCCGCCCTCGCCGAACAGATGCTCGGCATGGCCGCAACTGGAGCAGATGTGCACGGCCATGTTCTCCACCACACCGAGCACGGGGATGTTCACCTTGCGGAACATCTCCACGCCCTTCCTGGCGTCGAGCAGCGCCAGATCCTGCGGCGTGGTGACGATCACCGCGCCCGCCACCGGCACCTTCTGGGCCAGGGTCAAGTGGATGTCACCGGTGCCTGGGGGCATGTCGATGATCAGGTAGTCGAGGTCATTCCAGGCCGTCTGGGTGACCAGCTGGATCAGCGCCCCGGAAACCATCGGGCCGCGCCATACCACGGGCGTATTATCGTCGGTCAGGAAGGCCATCGACATCACCTGCACGCCATGGGCTTCCAGGGGCACGAACCACTTCTGTTCGCGCACCTGCGGCCGCGTGCCTTCGGTGATACCGAACATGATGCCCTGGCTGGGGCCATAGATATCGGCATCGAGAATGCCCACCCGAGCGCCCTCACGGGCCAGCGCCAGTGCCAGGTTGGCTGCGGTGGTAGACTTGCCCACGCCACCCTTGCCGGACGCCACGGCAATCACATTCTTGACGTTGGCCAGCGCCGGCACCTGGGCCTGCGCCTTGTGGGCGGCGATCACGCAGTTCACCTCCACGCGCGCACTGCGCACGCCTTCTACGCTTTCGATGGCCAGCTGCAGCATCTGCGCCCAGCCCTGCTTGAATTGCGCCGCGGCGTAACCCAGCTCGAGCTGTACGCTGACCTGCCCATCCTGTACGCCGATGCTACGCACGCAGCCGGCGCTGAGCGGATCCTGGTCGAGATGGGGATCGGTGTACTGACGCAATACGGCTTCGACCGCAGCGCGGATATCAGCGCTCATGCTTGGCTCCGGAGATGGCAGAAAAGACGCCTATCCTACCCGAGCCGCACGCGCGATGCAGGCTGGCGACCGGCAGGCCGCCAGCCGGCCAGGGTCACTGCACGGGCTGGCCCGGCAGGGGCTTGAGGTTCACTTCAACGCGGCGGTTCTGCGCACGCCCCTCGGCGCTGGCGTTGTCGGCGATCGGCTGGTCCGGGCCGGCGCCGCGGCTGGACAGGCGCGAGCCGTCGATGCCCTGGGCGGTGAGGTAACCGGTCACGCTCTGTGCACGGCGCTGGGAAAGCGCCATGTTGTGCTGACGCGAGCCGGTACTGTCGGTGTAGCCGACGATCTCGATGCTGTTGTTCTGGAACTGCTTGAACGAAGTGGCCAGATTGTTCAGCGGTGCGTAAAAGCTCGGGGCGATATCGGCCGAGTCGGTGGCGAAAGTGATGTTGCCCGGCATGATCAGCTTGATGTCGTCGCCCTGGCGCTGCACTTCCACGCCAGTGCCTTCCATGCTGCGGCGCAGCTCGGCTTCCTGGCGATCGGCGTAGTAGCCATAGCCGGCACCTGCCGCACCGGCCAGCACGGCACCGATGGCGGCGCCCTTGCCGCGATCATCATGATTGACCGCCGCGCCTACCGCCGCACCGGCCAGGGCCGCCAGGCCGCCGTAGGTCGCGGTGCGATGACCGCCGCCGCTGGCAGCACCGCCACCAACGTTGTCGTAAGGGTTGTTCGAGGCACAACCCACCAGAAGGGCCAGTGCGGTGGCGCAGGCGAGCGGACGTAAAACTGCAGGCATGGTTCATCTCCTTGCTGGGAGCGGAAGGTCATCATTGGAACCCGCTCCACCCGCTAAATTCAAGCCGATATCCAGCAAATTTGCCCGCTGGCCGGAACGCGCCCGCTTACTTTATAGTGACTGACCACCCGCCAACCGATGACCGCCTGACAATGTCCCAAGCTCGCCAGATTCTCGTTACCAGCGCCCTTCCCTATGCCAACGGTTCGATCCACCTCGGCCATATGCTCGAGTACATCCAGACCGACATGTGGGTGCGGTTCCAGAAGCTGCGCGGTAATCAGGCCATCTACGTGTGCGCCGACGACGCCCACGGCTCGGCGATCATGCTGCGTGCGGAGAAGGAAGGCATCACCCCCGAGCAGCTTATCGATGGCGTCAAGGCCGAGCACAGCAGCGACTTCGCCGACTTTCTGGTGGACTTCGACAACTTCCACTCCACCCACTCGCCGGAAAACCGCGAGCTGTCGGAGTCGATCTACAAGGCGCTGCGCGACAATGGCCATATCGCCACGCGTTCGGTGACCCAGTATTTCGATCCGGAAAAAGGCATGTTCCTGGCCGACCGTTTCATCAAGGGCACCTGCCCGAAATGCGCAACGCCGGACCAATACGGCGACAACTGCGAGAAATGCGGCGCCACCTACGAGCCCACCGAACTGAAGGATCCGCGCTCGGCGATCTCCGGCGCGGTACCGGTACTCAAGGACTCCAAGCACTTTTTCTTCAAGCTGCCGCAGTTCCAGGAAATGCTTCAGCAGTGGACGCGCAGCGGCACCCTGCAGGAGTCGGTGGCCAACAAGCTCGCCGAGTGGCTGGACGGCGGCCTGCACGAATGGGACATCAGCCGTGATGCACCCTACTTCGGCTTCGAGATTCCCGACGAGCCGGGCAAGTACTTCTATGTTTGGCTGGATGCGCCGATCGGCTACATGGCGAGCTTCAAGAACCTCTGCGCACGCCGTCCGGAACTGGACTTCGACGCGTTCTGGAACAAGGACTCCAGTGCCGAGGTGTACCACTTCATCGGCAAGGACATCGTCAACTTCCACGCTCTATTCTGGCCAGCCATGCTCGAAGGCGCCGGCTACCGCAAGCCGACCGCCATCAACGTGCACGGCTACCTGACGGTCAACGGCCAGAAGATGTCCAAGTCGCGCGGCACCTTCATCAAGGCGCGTACCTACCTGGATCATCTGAACCCCGAATACCTGCGTTACTACTACGCCGCCAAGCTGGGCCGCGGCGTCGATGACCTGGACCTGAACCTCGAGGACTTCATCCAGAAGGTCAACTCCGATCTGGTCGGCAAAGTGGTCAACATCGCCAGCCGCTGCGCCGGCTTCATCCACAAGGGCAATGCTGGCGTGCTGGTCGCTGCCAACCCCGAGCCGGAGCTGTGGAATGCCTTCCAGAGCGCCGCGCCAGGCATCGCCGAAGCCTACGAGAGCCGTGACTTCGCCCGCGCCATGCGCGAGATCATGGCCCTGGCCGACCGCGCCAACGCCTGGATCGCCGACAAGGCGCCCTGGTCGCTGGCCAAGCAGGAAGGCAAGGCCGATGAAGTGCAGGCGATCTGCGCCCTGGGCGTCAACCTGTTCCGCCAGCTGGTGATTTTCCTCAAGCCGGTGCTGCCGAACCTGGCGCGTGATGCCGAGGCGTTCCTCAACATCGCACCGCTGACCTGGGCCGACCTCACCACGCCACTGGCCGACCACCCGCTCAACCCCTTCACTCCGCTGCTCGCGCGCATCGAGCCGGCCAAGGTCGAAGCCATGGTCGAAGCGTCCAAGGAAGACCTGGCAGCCGCCGAAGCGCCCTCGGGCAACGGCGAACTGAAGAAGGATCCACTGGCCGCTGAAATCGCCTTCGACGCTTTTGCCGCCGTCGACCTGCGCATCGCGCTGATCGAAAAATGCGAGTTCGTCGAAGGCGCCGACAAGCTGCTGCGCCTGACCCTGGATATCGGCGACGAGAAACGTAACGTGTTCAGCGGCATCAAGAGTGCCTACCCGGACCCGAGCAAGCTCGAAGGCCGCCTCACCCTGTACGTGGCCAACCTGGCCGCGCGCAAGATGAAGTTCGGCGTCTCCGAAGGCATGGTTTTGGCGGCCGGCCCCGGCGGCGAGGAAATCTACCTGCTCAGCCCGGACAGCGGCGCCAAGCCGGGCCAGCGGGTCAAGTAGCCCACTTGGAGCAAGGATGCTGAGCATCAAGCCCTGGTCTCTTACCGTTGCCCTGGCCCTGCTGACTCTGACTGGCTGCTCGCCTTCCGGTGACGGTCGGCCACCGGCCGGTGCTGCGCTGCTCGGCGAAACGGCCCAGCAGGGTGCCTTTCTCGCGTACGAACACAGCGTCGGCATTCGCCTGCCGGCCGGGCAGGTCGAGCCGCGCCTGGCCGCCGTGCGCGAGGCGTGCAGCAGCCAGCGTTTCGGCCAGTGCGATCTGCTCGCCATCGAGCAGAACCAGGGCGCCTACCAGGCCGCCAGCATCACCGTGCGCATCGCGCCAGCCGGTGTCGAGCCCATGGTCGGCTTTGCCGGCGACGGCGGTGAATTGCAAAGTCGGCATACGCGCGCCGAAGACCTCGCCCAGGCAGTCAGCGATACCGAGCAGCAACGCCAACGCCTGGAGCGTCAACGCAAGACGCTGCTGCAGCACCAGGCCCGCACCGACCTGAGCGTCAGCGACATGCTCGCGCTGGCCCGCGAGCTAGCCGAGGTGGACGTGCAACTGGCAGACAATACCCAGCAGTCGGCGCAGCAACAACGCCGCCTGACTACCAATTTGCTGACCCTGAGTTTCAGTACCGACGGTGAGGCGGCCGGGCGTCTGGCGCGCATCGGTGCCGCCGCCAGCGGCATGCTCGACAACGCCACCGAGGGGGCCACCGAAGCCATCAGGCTGCTCGGCTATGGTATTCCCTTCGTCATCATCCTGTTCCCGCTCGCCCTGCTGGTCCGCTGGCTGTGGCGCAAAGCCAACAGAGTGCGCAACGGCGCCTGAAGCACCTGGGCGGCATGGCCCTGTACCAGGCGCAGCGCATGCCGGATAATGCCCGGCTCACGCTTTAGCCAGACCAGCGACACCGATGATCGACTCTCGCCACCTCACCTACTCGCTTCGCCACGGGTCATGCCCCTGCCGGCGCGCCCGGGTGCGTCCATGAGCAATGCGTTGCGTATCGCGGCCATCGACGCCCTGCTGCCGCAGACGCAATGCGGCAAGTGCGGCCATCCAGGTTGCCTGCCCTACGCCGAAGGCATCGCCGGCGGTGAAGCGATCAACAAATGCCCACCCGGTGGCACTGCGACCATCCATGCACTGGCCGAGCTGCTGCAGGTGCCCGAGCTACCACTCGCACTGCCCCCTACGCCCGCTCAGGTGGCGGTGATCCGCGAGGCCGAGTGCATCGGCTGCACCAAATGCATCCAGGCCTGCCCTGTGGATGCCATCGTCGGCGCCGCCAAGCTGATGCACACGGTAATCGGCGACGAATGCACGGGCTGCGAACTGTGCATTGCCCCTTGCCCCGTGGACTGCATCGACCTGATCACCTTGTCGCCAGGTGCAGCCGAAGAGCAAAGTGCTCGTGCCGACCAGTTCCGCAAGCGCCATCAACATCGCCAGGCCCGCCTGGCACGCAACGATGCCCACCGCCGCGCGACTCGTCCGATACGCCCTGCACAGGTGGAGACGCCCGCCGCCACGCCCCTGCAGCCTGCTGCCGCCTCCCCCCTGAAGCAGGCGAAGATCGATGCCGCCATGAGCCGCGCTCAATGGCAGAAAACTCTGAAGGCTTATGGCGACTCGCTCAATGATGAGCAGCGCCAGCAACTCACGGCCATGCAACAGGCGGCCGAGCGCGATCAACAGCGCCTTGCCGAGCTGCAGGCGACGCCCGCACAAAACGCGCCCAGCCCAGGTGAGCAGGCGCTCAAACAGGCCAAGATCGACCTGGCCGGCCACCGCATGGCCCTCAAGGCCGGTGAACGTCGAGGCCTCGACGAGCAGGCCCTGGCGCCGTTGCGCAGTGCCTATGTCGCTGCCCAAGAGGCTCTGCACCTGGCAGAAGAGCACTGCGGCAAGCCAGCGCCCACTCGCACGCGGGTCGACAAGGCCGGGCTCAGCGCGCAAATGCGCCAGTTGAAGACCGACCTGGCCTACGCTCGCGCCGAGCTCGGCAAGTTGCAACGCAGCGCCCCCGATGACGCTGCCAAGATACGCGATGCCCAAGAGCGCCTTGCAGCGGCCGAAAGCCGTCTGCAGGCTTACACCAGCGCCAGCTAGAGCGCCACGACAGACCTGATGCCCGACCATGAACGCCGCCAAACGCCTTGAAATTTTCCGTCGTCTGCACGAAGACAACCCCGAGCCCAAGACCGAACTGGCCTACAGCACGCCCTTCGAACTGCTGATCGCGGTGATTCTCTCCGCCCAAGCCACCGACGTGGGCGTCAACAAGGCCACCGCCAAGCTCTATCCAGTGGCCAACACGCCCGAAGCGATCCTCGCTCTGGGCGTCGACGGCCTGAGCGAATACATCAAGACCATCGGCCTGTACAACAGCAAGGCCAAGAACGTCATCGAGACCTGCCGCATTCTCGTCGAACAGCACGGCAGCCAGGTACCGGAAACCCGCGAGGCCCTCGAGGCGCTGCCAGGCGTGGGTCGCAAGACCGCTAACGTGGTGCTCAACACCGCCTTTCGCCAACTGACCATGGCCGTGGATACGCATATCTTCCGAGTCAGCAACCGCACCGGCATCGCACCAGGCAAGAACGTGGTGGAGGTCGAGAAGAAGCTGCTCAAGTTCGTGCCCAGGGATTTCCTGCTGGACGCGCACCACTGGCTGATCCTGCACGGGCGCTACGTATGCCAGGCGCGCAAGCCGCGCTGCGGCAGTTGCCGAATCGAGGACCTGTGCGAATACAAGCAAAAGACCTCGGACGATTGATGCTTGATAGGTTTCTGATATCAGCTGATTGAAAAAATCTTTTTTACTCGCTTCACGTTTGCCCTTATAAGGTCGGCAAATGGCCCCTGTAGCCGGGAGTGAAGCGCATGAGCAACGGCAAAGAAGACCTGGAACTGGACGACGACTTCGTCAGCGAAGAAACGGACAGCAGCGAAGCCCCGGTGGAAGTGGCGAAGACCAATCTCACCAAGCGACGCATCATCGACAACTTCCTCGAGGAGCGACGCCTGCACAAGCAGTTGGCCGAGTACGATTTCGACCTGTAGCCGACGCATTGGCCAGGCCCAATGAAAAATGCCCGTATCCATGGCATGGATACGGGCATTTTGCGTTTCAGGCCGTGCGTTCGGCGCTCAGAGCCCGTCGAGGAAGCGCTCCACAT
This sequence comes from Pseudomonas sp. PA15(2017), assembly GCF_001945395.1. GTDB lineage: Bacteria > Pseudomonadota > Gammaproteobacteria > Pseudomonadales > Pseudomonadaceae > Aquipseudomonas. The sequence continues at coordinate 351,581 of NZ_MSXV01000058.1, forward strand.
CCAGCGCCGCCATGCAGCCGGCACCGGCCGAGGTAATCGCCTGGCGGTAGACGCTGTCAGCGACGTCGCCTGCGGCGAACACACCCGCCACGCTGGTCGCCGTGACATTACCGGCGCGCCCGCCGTTGACCTGCAGGTAGCCGTCGCTGAGTGCCAGTTGCCCTTCGAACAATGCCGTATTGGGCGTGTGCCCGATGGCCACGAACAAGCCATCCACGGCCAGGTCGCGGGTTGCGCCGGCATGCTCGCGGATGCGCACGCCGGTAACGCCCGAGGCGTCGCCCAGCACTTCGTCCACCTCGGCGTTGAGGGCCAGCACGATGCGCCCTTCGGCCACCCTGGCTTGCAGCTTGTTCTGCAGGATCTTCTCGGCACGAAAGGCGCCGCGGCGGTGGATCAGCGTGACCCGGCTGGCAATGTTGGCCAGATACAACGCTTCCTCTACGGCGGTGTTGCCGCCGCCCACTACCGCGACTTCACGGTTGCGGTAGAAGAAACCGTCACAGGTGGCGCACGCCGACACGCCCTTGCCCATGAACGCCGTTTCGCTGGGCAGGCCGAGATAGCGCGCGCTGGCACCTGTGGCGATGATCAGCGCATCGCAGGTGTAGGAAATGCTGTCGCCCACCAGGGTAAAGGGCCGCGCCGCGAGATCCACGGCCTGAATGTGGTCGAAGACGATCTCCGTCTCGAAGCGCTCGGCATGGGCCTGCATGCGCTGCATGAGCTCGGGGCCGGTCAGGCCGCGGGGATCGCCCGGCCAGTTATCCACTTCGGTGGTGGTGGTCAGTTGCCCACCGGCCTGCAGGCCGGTGATCAGCAGGGGTTTGAGGTTGGCACGGGCGGCGTAGACCGCCGCACTGTAGCCCGCAGGGCCGGAACCGAGAATGATCACGCGGGCGTGTCGGCTACTCGACATCAGAGACTCCTCACAGCGCATTGCTGCAAAAAAAGCCGCCACCGGCCGCAAGCGGTCGAACATCGGCGGCTGAACAAGGGACGCCAGCAGACTAGACTGCGCGGCCCGGCCCATGGAAATGCGCTTTGCCAATCCCCCGCATAGCCGTGCGCTATCACCCTGCCCCGCTTTCACGTGGCCGGCAAAATGGGTAAGGTCGCGCCACGTTCACTTGTTGGAGAGACCTCGATGCGCGCTCCCGTGCTGTCCGGCCCGCAGTACCTCGGTGAAGGCCTAAAACTGGTCATGAGCCCCGGCTTGCGGCTGTTCGTGTTGCTGCCGCTGGCGATCAACCTGATCCTGTTCAGCCTGATGATCGGCTTCGCCGTGCAGCAGTTCAGCGGCTGGGTGAACACCTTCATGCCCTCGCTGCCCAGTTGGCTGAACTTTCTGCAATACATTCTCTGGCCGCTGTTCGTGGTGCTGGTGGTTCTGATGGTGTTCTTCACTTTCACCATGCTGGCCAATATCGTCGCCGCCCCGTTCAATGGTTTTCTCGCCGAGAAGGTCGAGGTAGTAGTGCGCGGCCAGGACAACTTCCCGCCGTTCAGCTGGGGCGAACTGATTGCCATGGTGCCGCGTACCCTGGGGCGCGAAGGCCGCAAGCTGGCGTACTTTCTGCCGCGGGCCGCGGGATTGCTGATCCTGTCGTTCATCCCGGTGGTCAACCTGATCGCAGCGCCGCTGTGGCTGCTGTTCGGCGTATGGATGATGGCCATCCAGTACATCGACTACCCCGCCGACAACAACAAGGTCAGCTGGCAGGACATGCTTGCCTGGCTGCGCGAGAAGCGCTGGCAGTCCCTGGGTTTCGGTGGCATCACCTACGCGGCGCTGCTGGTGCCCTTCGTGAACATCGTGATGATGCCCGCCGCGGTGGCTGGCGCGACGCTGTTCTGGGTACGTGAAGGCGGCGTGAGCGCAGGCGCCGGGGCTGTCACACAAACGCCACGCTGATGTCACAAACACTACATGACGGCGGCCCAGACTGCTGTCATGAGCACTCCCCCGCTATTCATCGCCCTGGTCAGCGAGACCTACAGCCCGGAAATCAACGGGGTGGCCAATACCCTTGGCCACCTGGTCAGCGGGCTGCGTGCGCGCGGCCATCGCTTGCAGTTGATCCGCCCCCGGCAGCACCACGATACGCCCGCCGCCAATGACGACGACCTGCTGCTGACTCGCGGCTGGCCGTTGCCCGGCTATCGCGGCCTGCAGTGGGGCCAGTCGGCTCGCCACAAGCTGCTGCGCCTGTGGCGGCGGCAGCGCCCGGATGTGCTGTACATCGCCACCGAAGGCCCGCTGGGCCTGTCGGCCCTGCGCGTGGCAAGGCGCCTGCGTATACCGGTGATCAGCGGTTTCCACACCAATTTCCAGCAGTACACCGGTCACTACGGCATCATCCTGCTGACCCGCCTGCTGACCAACTACCTGCGCTGGTTTCACAATGCCTCGCGCATGACCCTGGTGCCCAGCCTCAGCCAACGTTGCGAGCTGCAACGCCGCGGCTTCGAGCGCCTGGAGCTACTCGCCCGTGGCGTGGATGCCCACTTGTTCAACCCGGCTCGGCGTAGCGACGAGCTGCGCCGCAGTTGGGGCCTGGCCGAGCGGGATATCGCCGTGCTGCACGTTGGCCGGCTGGCCGCCGAGAAGAATCTGGATCTTCTGGTCAGCACTTATCAGGCGCTGCAGCGCCAATCCACGGGACTCAACCTCAGGCTGGTGGTGGTCGGTGACGGCCCGCTGCGCGAGAGCCTGCACAAGCAAATGCCGGACGCCCTGTTCTGCGGGATCCAGCGCGGCGAAACCCTCGCGCAGCACTATGCCAGCGGCGATATCTTTCTGTTTCCGAGCCTCTCGGAAACCTTCGGCAACGTGCTGCTCGAAGCCATGGCATCGGGGCTCGGGGTGGTCGCCTTCGACCAGGCCGCCGCGGCTCAGCATGTCGAAGATGGTCACAACGGCATGCTGGCCAGCGCCGACGATCAGCGCACCTTCATCGTGGCGGCGGCATGGCTGATGGAGAACAGCGAGAACTTGCGCCGGGTCCGCCTCAACGCCCGTCAACATGCCGCCAGGCAGAGCTGGTCGAGCATCGTCGAACAGTTCGAGCAGCACCTGCACGCGGCGCGGCTGGACAGCGTCGTACCAAGCGGCGGCCGCGGGCCCGCCCTGGTGATCGAAACCAAACGCGTGAATTGAAGCGATAGAGCGATGACGGGCCGCAGGCGGCGACCCTGTGATCAGGCCAGGGCCTTCTCGATGGCCTGGATCAGCGCCGGATCATCTGGCGCGGTACGCGGCGAGAAGCGCGCGAGCACACGGCCATCCTGACCCACCAGAAATTTCTCGAAATTCCAGGTGATGTCACCGGGAAACTCCGCGCCCTCGCCGGCCAGCAGACGATACAGCGGGTGGCGGCTGCTGCCATTGACGTCGAGCTTGCTGCTCAGCGGAAAGGTCACGCCATAGTTCAGGCTGCAGAACTGGGCGATCGCCGCCTCGGCGTCCGGCTCCTGCCCGGCGAACTGGTTGCAGGGCACGCCCAGCACGCTGAAACCCTGATCACCGTAGGCCTGCTGCAGGCGTTCGAGGCCTGCATACTGCGGCGTCAGCCCACACTTGGAGGCGACGTTGACCACCAGCACCACCTTGCCCTTGAGCGGTGCCAGCGGCAGCTCCTGGCCGTCCAGTGCGTGCAATGTCAGGTCGTGAAAGGCGCTCATGATGGTGCTCCGGGCAACGCGAAAGGCAGCGAAGAAGAAACCAAAAAAGCGCCTGAAAAGGCGCCTTTTCATGACTGCAGCTTAGCAGCCACGTATGACCATCTGCCAGCAGCGAAGAATCGGCTGCCGACATACGGATCAGTGGTGATGACCACCTTCGCCATGGATGTGACCATGGGCGATTTCTTCCTGGCTGGCATCACGCACGTTGACGACCTTGACCGCAAAGTTCAGGCGCTGGCCAGCCAGCGGGTGGTTGCCGTCGACGATCACGTCATCGCCTTCCAGCTCGCGGATGGTGACGATCTGCATGCCGCCGTCCGGGCCGGAGGCGTGGAACTGCATGCCGACTTCCAGCTCGTCGACGCCTTCGAACATCGAGCGATTCAGGGTGGCGACCAGCTCGGCGCTGTATTCGCCATAAGCTTCTTCGGGCTCGACGGCAACCTTGACTTCGTCACCGGCCTGCTTGCCGACCAGCGCCTTCTCGAGACCGACGATGATGTTGCCGGCACCGTGCAGGTAAACCAGCGGCGCGCCGCCAGCGGAACTATCGATCACCTCACCGGCATCGTTGGTCAGGGTATAGTCGATGGAAACGGCCTTGTTGGCGGCGATCTGCATGGGGCGAACCTTTTGCTCGAGGAAAATGAACGTGTAAGTGTAACCAACGGCGGTGGCGAAAGCGACCCAAGCCCAGACGGGTGGGCCGCATCCGCGGTGGTCGTGGTCGGTTTTGAGCAAGATCATGACGGCCATTGGGTGGCTGTCTTATCTTGTGGCCATACTCAACACCTGCGCCATCAACCACCCTGGCAAAATCGCCCCTGGGTGCTCGACGCCGCGCAGCGTCAGGCGCGAATCGGCACGAACTTCACCTGTGGCTGGTGTGTCGCAACATCAGCTCCAACGCTTCTGGAAGCTAAGGATTTCTGAATGCCCGCACGTAATATTCTGGTGATCAACTGCGGTAGCTCCTCCATCAAGTTCGCCCTGGTCGACCCCGATCAGCAGGCGTTCGCCATCAGCGGCCTGGCGGAGCGGCTCGGCAGCGCCGACGCGGTGTTGCATTGGCAGCTGGGCGGCGTCAAACACAGCCAGGCTATTCCCGGCGATGACCATCGCGCCGCGTTGGCCCATCTGCTGCAGCGGGTGCAGGAGGCCACTGGCGGCCAGTTGCACGGCATCGGCCACCGGGTGGTACACGGCGGTGAACACTTCACCAGCGCGCAACGCCTGAACGACGCGGTAATCGCCGCGATTCGCGCCGTCGCGCCCCTGGCACCGCTGCACAATCCCGCAGGCCTGCTGGGCATCGAGGCGGCGCTGGCGCTGTACCCCGAGCTGCCCCAGGTGGCGGTGTTCGACACCGCCTTCCACCAGAGCCTGCCTGAGCACGCCTTTCGCTACGCGGTGCCGGAACAGCTGTATCGCGACCACGGCGTGCGCCGTTATGGCTTTCATGGCACCAGCCACCGCTTCGTCAGTGCGCGCGCGGCCGAACTCAGCGGCTTGCCGGCGGGCGACAGCGCCTGGCTGGTCGCCCACCTGGGCAATGGCTGCTCGACCTGCGCGGTGGTCAACGGTCAAAGCCGCGACACCAGCATGGGCCTGACGCCGTTGGAGGGCCTGGTGATGGGCACGCGCAGTGGCGACGTCGACCCCAACCTGCATAGCCACCTCTCGCGCAACCTGGGCTGGAGCCTGGAGCAGATCGATCGCATGCTCAACCATGACAGCGGCCTGCTGGGCTTGTCAGGGCTGTCCAACGACATGCGCAGCCTCGAGCAGGCCCGCGAGGAAGGTCATGGCGGCGCCACGCTGGCCATCGAAGTATTCTGCTATCGCCTGGCCAAATCCTTGGCGGCCATGAGCTGCGCCCTACCGCGCCTGGACGGCCTGATCTTCACTGGCGGCATCGGCGAGAACTCACCGCTGATCCGCAGCAAGACGGTGGCGCACCTGAACCTGCTCGGCCTCAAGCTCGACGAAGCGGCCAACGCCCGCTGCCTGCGCGGCGTCAGCGGGCCGATCCATGCGGCGGACCATACGCGGGTGCTGGTGGTGCCCACCAACGAGGAGCGCCAGATTGCCCTCGATACCCTGGCGCTGCTCGACTGAATCGGAGAACCCCATGCATACCTTTTTCATCTCGCCGACCGGTTTCGGCGTCGGCCTCACCTCCATCAGCCTGGGCCTGGTCGGGGCGCTGGAACGTGCCGGCCTCAAGGTCGGTTTCTTCAAACCCATCGCCCAGCCGCACCTGGGTGACGCCGGCCCCGAGCGCTCCAGCGAACTGGTCGCGCGCACCCACGGCCTGCACTCGCCCAAACCGCTGGCCCTCGCCCATGTCGAACGGCGCCTCGGCGACGGTGACCTTGACGAGTTACTGGAAGAAATCATCAGTCTTTACCAGGAGGCCGCCAAAGACAAGGACGTGGTGATCGTCGAAGGCATGGTGCCGACACGCCAGGCCAGCTATGCCGCGCGGGTCAACTTCCACCTGGCCAAGAGCCTGGATGCCGACGTGATCCTGGTCTCCGCCCCCGAACAGGAGAGCCTCAGCGAGCTGTGCGACCGCGTGGAAATCCAGGCCCAACAATTCGGCGGGCCGAGGGACCCCAAAGTGCTCGGCGTGATCCTCAACAAAATTCGCAGCGACGACGGCCTGGACGCCTTCACCGCACGCCTGCGCGAACAGTCCTCGCTGCTGCGCCACCCGGAATTCCGCCTGCTGGGCTGCATCCCCTGGCTCGACGAGCTGAATGCGCCGCGTACTCGCGACATCGCCGAACTGCTCGGCGCCCGCATCCTCAATGCCGGCGACTACGAGCAGCGGCGCATGCTGAAGATCGTGCTGTGCGCCCGCGCCGTGGCCAACACCGTGCAGTTGCTCAAGCCCGGCACCCTGGTGGTCACACCGGGTGACCGCGACGACATCATCCTCGCTGCCAGCCTGGCCGCCATGAACGGCATGCCGTTGGCCGGCCTGCTGCTGTGCAGCGACTTCGCCCCCGACCCGCGCATCATGGAATTGTGCCGCGGCGCGTTGCAGAGCGGCCTGCCGGTGATGACGGTGAGCACCGGTTCCTACGACACGGCCACCAACCTCAATCGTCTGAACAAGGAAATCCCGGTCGACGACAAGGAGCGCGCCGAGAAGGTCGCCGACTTCGTTGCCAGCCACCTCGACCACGACTGGCTCGCCGCACGCTGCGGCAGCCCGCGAGAGCTGCGCCTGTCACCGCCGGCCTTCCGTTATCAGTTGGTGCAGCAGGCCAAGGCCGCCAACAAGCGCATCGTTCTGCCCGAAGGCGCCGAGCCGCGCACCGTGCAGGCTGCCGCCATCTGCCAGGCCCGCGGCATCGCCCGCTGCGTGCTGCTGGCCAAGCCAGAGGAAGTGCGCAGCGTCGCGCAGGCTCAGGGCATCGAGCTGCCGCCGGGGCTGGAGATTCTCGATCCGGACCTGATTCGCGAGCGCTACGTCGAGCCGATGGTCGAGCTGCGCAAGGGCAAGGGCCTCAACGCGCCGATGGCCAGCGCTCAGCTCGAAGACACGGTGGTGCTGGGCACCATGATGCTGGCCCTGGACGAAGTCGACGGCCTGGTATCCGGCGCCGTGCACACTACTGCCAACACCATTCGCCCGGCGTTGCAGCTGATCAAGACCGCGCCCGGCTACAACCTGGTGTCGTCGGTGTTCTTCATGCTGCTGCCGGATCAGGTGCTGGTGTATGGCGACTGTGCGGTCAATCCAGACCCCAACGCCGAGCAACTGGCGGAAATCGCCCTGCAGAGCGCCAGCTCCGCCCAGGCGTTCGGCATTCCGCCGCGTGTGGCCATGCTCAGCTATTCCACTGGCGACTCGGGCAGTGGCGAGGAAGTGGAAAAGGTCCGCGAAGCGACACGCCTGGCGCGCCAGGCCAACCCGCAGTTGCTGGTCGACGGCCCGCTGCAGTACGACGCCGCGGCCATCGAGAGCGTCGGCCGGCAAAAGGCCCCCAATAGCCCGGTAGCTGGCCGCGCCACGGTATTCATCTTCCCCGACCTGAACACCGGTAACACCACCTACAAGGCGGTGCAGCGCAGCGCCGATTGCATCAGCGTCGGCCCCATGCTGCAGGGCCTGCGCAAGCCGGTCAACGACCTGTCGCGGGGCGCATTGGTGGACGATATCGTCTTCACCATCGCGCTGACCGCCATTCAGGCCGCCAACATGCGTCAGTGAAAATGGGCCGATCCGAGCGCGGGTGATACACCCCGCATTCGGATCGACTTGCAGTTCCATCGCCAATCATTAATCTGTGCGCCAATTGCGGCCAGCGCTATCGCCGACCGCCAACCTGCCTGAGGTTTGCACGTCCATGCTGCACTCTCTGCCTGCCCCGGTGCTCGGTCTTCTGGGCAGCGTCTCACTGGCGCTCAATACCCTGTTCTGGTGCGTACCTCTGTTCACCGTCACGCTGCTGCGTATCGTGCTGCCAGTGCCGGTTGTGCAGCGCGCCAGTGATCGCGTGATGACGTTCATTCAGGAAGGCTGGATCAGCTGCAACAAAATCTGGATGCAGGTGCTGGGTAAAATTCGCTGGCACATTGAGGGTGACCAGAAATTCGACTACGGACACTCCTATCTGGTGACCAGCAACCACCAGAGCTGGGTGGACATCCTGGTGCTGCAGTACCTGCTCAACCGACGTATCCGTCCGCTGAAATTCTTCCTCAAGCAGGAGCTGATCTGGGTGCCGGTGATCGGCCTTTGCTGGTGGGCGCTGGGCTTTCCGTTCATGAAGCGCTATTCGAAGCAATACTTGGCCAAGCACCCGGAAAAGAAAGGCAAGGATCTGCAGACCACCCGCCGCACCTGCGCCAGGTTTCGCCATAACCCGGTGGGCATCTTCAACTTCGTCGAGGGCACCCGTTTCACCTCGGCCAAGCATCAGGAGCAGCAATCGCCCCACCGCTACCTGCTCAAGCCCAAGGCCGGTGGCCTGGCCTTCGTGCTCGATGCCATGGGCGAACAACTGCACGGCATGATCAACGTCACTCTGCACTACCCCCAGGGCAGCCCGGGTTTCTGGGCCTTGCTCAGTGGTCAGCTCCACGACGTGGTGGTAGTCGTCGAACAGCTGGACATCCCCACTCGTTTCATCGGCCGCGCCTACGATCAGGACGAAGCCTATCGCAAGGATTTCCAGCAGTGGATCAACGCGCTGTGGGATGCCAAGAATGAGTTACTGGAGCGCCTGCACCAGCAACACCCTTAGCACCTGCTCAGGATCTTTTAGGCGACATGAAAGAGGCTGCTACAAGGCAGAAGCTGCCGTTCGCATAACGCGTAGGGGCTTTAGCCCCGAGCTTTTTACGTTTCACACGCCGTGCGTAAGCTGTGGTTTGCTAGCATTATCGCTTTGTTCATACGTCCGGTTCCGCTCTGTCGAGCGGGTTTCTTTTGGCATCGCCCGGATGGCCGGCCCCGCCAAAAGAAACCAAAAGGTCTAGCCCCGACATCCGGCCCCAGCTTCGCTGGGGTTCCCTCGCTTCATCGTTGTTCCGAGGGCCCGCCGCGAAGGGCCATCCCTGGCCCATCGCGGCTCTCGCGGCGTCCATGCCGCTCTACCCTCTCCACAACGATTCCACTCGGCCTCCTGAAGGGGCGATTGGTGTCGCCTGCCAATTTTGTGGCATGAGAAACACCAAAAAGCAAAGTGGCCGAGCGTCCGCTACCGCCACTTAGCGACCAAAATCGACGAACCTCGGCTTAAGCCTTTGACCAGGTTCCTGCAGCCCTGTAGAAGCGGTACTGGCCACGCCCAGCGTGCTTGGCCGCATACATGGCCGTATCGGCCGCCCGCAGCAGGTCCTCGACCGTGCCGCCGTCGGCGGGCAAGCAGGCAATGCCGATGCTGACGCCCAAGCCAGACAGTTCACCCTCGCCCGCCTGCTCGGCGACCTGCTGCACCAGTTTCTGCGCCACCGAGGCCGCTTCGTCAGCGCTGCCCAGGCTGTCGAGAATCACCGTGAACTCGTCACCGCCGATGCGCGCCAGGCGGTCGTAGGGCCGCAGGCAGCTTTTCAGCTGGCCGCTGACCTGGCGCAGCACCTGATCGCCACGCTCGTGGCCCAGGGTGTCATTGACGCGCTTGAAACCATCAAGATCCAGGTACAGCAAGGCGGACTTCTGGCCCGTGCGCTGGTGACGCGAAATCGCCGCCTGCAGCTCCTGCAGGAAGCCACGGCGGTTGAGCAAGCCGGTCAGGGCGTCGGTGATGACCAATGACTCGAGCTGCCGGTGCAGGTCGCGCACCACCGACATGTCCAGCGCCAGCAGGACCATACCGCGTCCTTCATCCGGCAACGGCGAGCTGGAAAGCGCTACCGGCACGAGGCGACCTTCGCGGGTACGCAGATTGGCGTCGTGCAGGCGCAGATGCTCGCGGCGTTGCCAGTGCTGATAGAAGTTCGACGCCTGCCACTGCACGGCCCCGGCACTATCGATCCAGTCCAGCAGATCACTGCCGGTCAACTCGCTCGCCTGGCAGTCGAGCATCCGCATGATCGCCGGGTTGGCGAAGCGAATACGCCCCTCCTCACCGACTACCAGAATGCCTTCGGCGGTATTGTCGAGAATCGAGGCATTGAAGGCCCGCTCGCGCTCCAGCTGCTGCGCCACACGAAGAAGCTCACGGCGATAACGCTCATGCTCGAGCAGCGCGCGCACCTTGTGCAGCAGCATCGCCGGCTGCACCGGCTTGGCGATGAAATCCATCGCCCCGGCGCCGTATCCCTGGTTGAGAATCTCGTCGGTCTGCGCCATGCCAGAAATGAAGATGATCGGTATCAGCCGGGTGCGCGGGTCGCTGCGCATGCGCCGCGCCACCTCAAAGCCGTCCATGCGCGGCATCTGCACATCCAGCAGCACCAGGGCGACCTCGACCTGATCCAGGTAGTCGAGGGCCTTGGCGCCCGAGTCCACGCAGTGAACCGGTTGCTCGATGGCCTCGAGTAATTCCTGCATATCGTCCAGATTGTCCTGTCGATCATCGACCACGAGAATTTCCAGCCGCTCTGGCACCACATCGACCTCCCTGCCCACATTGCGTTATGGCTCGACTACCGATCATCACAGTCTAGCCAGCGCGCGCCAGGCAGCCACCGGCTCGAGAATGGGGCAGGCATGAAAACCCCGCCGCGGCGGGGTTTTCTGATGCACGGTTCGGCTTACAACGGACGCAGGTTGATTTCCACACGGCGGTTCTGCGCGCGCCCGGCCTCGTTGGCGTTGCTGGCGATCGGCTGGTTTGGGCCGGCGCCGTAGGCCGAGATGCGGGAGGAAGCCACGCCATTGGCGGCCAGGTACGATGCCACGCTCTGGGCGCGGCGGGTGGACAGGCTCTGGTTCAGCTCGGCCGAACCGGTGCTGTCGGTATGGCCGACGATGTTCACGCCGTTCTTGTTGAATTCCTTGAAGGTCAGCACCAGCGAATTCAGCGTCGGGTAGAAGCTGCTGGAAATGTCCGCCGAATTGCTGGCGAAGGTGATGTTGCCGGGCATTATCAGGGTCAGGTCATTGCCATTGCGCTGCACTTGCACACCCGTGCCTTGCAACTGCTGGCGTAGTTTGGCTTCCTGAGTGTCGACATAATAGCCGTAGCCACCGCCTGCCGCGCCACCAACGGCGGCGCCGATCAATGCGCCCTTTGTGCGGTCTTTCTTGCTCGAGGTGGCAGCCCCCACGGCTGCACCAGCCAGCGCACCCACACCGCCGTAGATACCGGCCTTGCCCGCCTGGCTCTCGCCGGTATAGGGGTTGGCCGTACAGCCGGACAGGACAGCGAGAACGGCCGTTGCGGCAATCAGGGAGCGGCACTTGATCATGGATAATCCTTAGTCGTGTTGCGGAGGGAGGCAGTTTTACTCGCGGCTTCGAGCCAGCCAGCGCCGCCAAGTTCCCGACCAAGGCTAACAATCAGCGCGCGAAAAATCTGTAAACGCTTGTTTCTCAAGCTCGCACGAATGGATTTTCGCGCATCTCGTCACCCAATCGAGTATCCGGCCCATGGCCGGTCACCACGGTGGCGTCCTCGTCCAGGCGGTATAGACGCTGCTTGATAGAACGCTCGATGGTCGGGTAGTCGCCACCCCACAGGTCGGTACGCCCGATGCCGCGGCGAAACAGCGTGTCGCCGGCGATCAACAGCTTGGCCTCGGGAAACCAGAAGCTCATGGAGCCCGGCGTATGTCCCGGCGTATGCAGGGCCACTCCACAGCCACAGGCGAGGGCCTCGTCATCGGCCAGCCATTGATCGGGCGCAGGCACTGGCCGGTAGGGAACACCGAACATCTGGCACTGCATCTCCAGGTTGTCCCACAGAAACTGGTCATCCTTGTGCAGGTGCAAGGTCGCGCCGGTCTGTTCCTTCATCTGTCCCGAAGCCAGGAAGTGATCGAGGTGCGCGTGAGTGTGGATGATGCTCACCACCTTCAAGCCATGAGCCTCCAGACGCGCCATGATCTGATCGGGATTGCCACCCGGATCGACCACGATGGCCTGGCCGCTGAGGGGATCGCCAATGATGGTGCAGTTGCACTGCAGCGGGCCGACGGGAAAGGTTTCACGGATCAACGCGGGGGGAGTGGGTTGCATGGGAGTTCCCTGTAACGCAGGTGGCGGGCGAAAGACCAATTGTAACCACCGCAAGGTGCCGCTCGGAGGATTCGCTGATCTTGGCCTCGTGGCCTTGCGGGAAAAACCAGTCGATCAGACAGCGGAAAGCCGGCCCTGAGGCCGGCTTTCTGGTCTCACGCGGCGATCAACGAACGCCGGACTGGCGCAGCGCTGCCGGGGTGTAGTCGCTTTCCTTGGCAGGGTAGTCGAACTCGTAGGCGCGCTTCTCCTCGTTCTTCAGGCCCAGGGCCAGGTAGCGACCGGAGAGCAGATCATGGATGACCTCGACGGCGTACCACGGCACCTGCTTGTCGTAGTAGTACTGGGCGTGGGCTTCCGCTACGCGCCACAGGGTACCGCGACCGTCATAGTGGTCGATGGCAGCGGCCTGCCAGGTATCCTCGTCGATGTAGAAGTCACGCTTGGCATAGATGTGGCGCTCACCCTGCTTGAGGGTAGCGGTCACGTGCCAGACGCGGTGCAGCTCGTATCGGGTCAGATCCGGGTTGAGGTGACCTGGCTTGACGATATCGGCGTACTTCAGCTTTGGCGAATCGAGGCGGTAGCTGTTGTAGGGGATGTAGATTTCCTTCTTGCCCAGCAACTGCCAGTCGTAGCGATCGGGCGAGCCGTTGTACATGTCGAGGTTGTCCGAGGTGCGCAGGCCATCGGCTGCGGTACCCGGGCCGTCGTAGGACACCTGCGGCGCACGACGCACGCGACGCTGGCCGGCGTTGTACAGCCACGCCATGCGTGGCTCCTTCACCTGGTCGATGGTCTCGTGCACCAGCAACACGTTACCGGCCAGGCGCGATGGCGCGGTTACCCGCTGCTTGAAGTAGAACAGGATGTTGCTCGGCTGGCTGGTGTCGACGCCCGTCATCATGCTGCGGAAAGCGAACTCCTCTTCCAGGCTGACCGGGCTGAACGAACCGTTTGCCTGCGGCGTCACCTGCACCACGTGACGACGCACACTGGCACCGCGGTAGCGCGTGATGTGGTTCCAGATCGCTTCCAGACCATCCTTCGGAATCGGGAACGGGTTGGCCAGCTGGAAGTTCTCCAGCCCTTCACCGCCCTGAATCAGCTTGGTGTTAGTGGCATTCTGCTTGGTCGCGGCGATGATGTTGTCCGGCACCGTCGCCGTACGGTGGGCCGTGTAAACCGGCATCCGGTAGGTTTCCGGGTAACGCTTGAACATCGCGTACTGGCCGGGCGTCAGCTTGTCCTTGTATTGCTCGACATTCTGCGCGGTGATGGTGAACAGCGGCTTCTCGTTGGGAAACGGATCGGCCAGGAAGCCGCCCGCATCGACCGCCCCGGCATTGACCGGCAGACCGCCGGTCCAGGCCGGGATGCTGCCATCGGCATTGCCGGCTTTTTCCGCGCCGATCGGCGTCAGGGTATTACCCAGCTTGCCCGCCTCGTCCGCTGACACCGCAGCCATCACACCGGTGGCCAGTAGCGACAACGTCAGAGCGCCGGTTTGCAACAGCCTTTTTGTTGTTTTCATAAATGCGTTTTCCTATGAATACGGGCGCTTAGAAGTTCATACCGAAGCTGAGAGCCAGGAAGTCACGATCAACCAGAGTGTTGTAACGGCCATCGAAGAAGTTGGTGTAGGCAATGGTCGCGGTGTAGGTGTTCTGATATTCGGCATCGACGCCCAGGCTGGCGGCCTTGGCACCTTCGTTGAACAACCCGTTGGGACCGTAACCATCAACGTCGTGGGAGAAGGCGACGTTGGGCCGCAGGTTCACACCGGCGAACACATCGCTGTAGTCGAGGATGCCGCGCATGCGATAACCCCAGGAGTTGGCGGTGGTGAAACCATGGTCGCCATAACGAGCGATGGACGTTTCGTTAGGGTCCACCGCACTGCCGGTGATGCCATAGATGGGGTCACGGCCATAGCGGTTCTTGCTCTTGCCTTCAAGGCCGCCGACGTGCGCGAAGCCGACCTCGCCCACCAGGGTTAGGCGGTCAGCGCCCAGAACCTGGTCGAAGAAGTGCGTGAAGGTGGTCTGGATCTGGGTAATTTCCTTGCGGTCGTAGCCCTTCTGCACCACTCCCGGCGCAGACGTGCCGGCCGCCGCGCCAGCCAGGGCGAGGGTCAGTTGCTGGGTGTTGATCTGCACCGGTGCATTCGGGCGATAGCTGACTTCACCCTGCCAGGCCGTGCCGGTAGGCAGCGTGGTGGAGAAGCTCAGGCCATAAAGGCGAATGTCCTCGGGATAATCCATGAAGTAACTGCCGTTACCCACGGCCACCGCAGCACCGGCAAGCGTGCGCGCCTGAGCGCCCAGGGGACCCGCGAAACCAGCAGGTGGCGCGGCACCGAGCCATGCATTGCCCGATCCCACCCACGCAGCAGGGCTACCCGCGGCACCCACACCCAGGGTGTTGTAGATACTGCGAGCTGCCGCGCCAATTCTCGCCAGAGCGGCCGCATCGGCATTCTGCACACTGAGGAACGGCGTGCGGCTGTGGTAATTCATGAAGTACGCGCCGTACTCGGTGTTATCGCCCTGCCAGCGCAGTGCCAGACCCCACTGCCCGTCGTCGCGTGCCGTGTTGTCCTTGCCGCGACGCACCACCATGCCTTCCTGGGTGTAGTTCACACCGGCGGCCGATGCACCGATCGGCGCCAGCGCCGGCGCCCCGGCTGCCAGGGCATCGACGCCACGCAACAAGCCAACCAGACTGCTGTTGAGGATGTTGTAGTTGTTGTTACAACCATTGGCCGCCACATCGGCGGTCGAGAAGAAGGTCCCGCAGTTATCGACGACGGTCTGTTTCCAGCTCAACTGGTAGAAGCTCTCCATCGACAAGCGGTCGGTGATGCTCTGGGAGACGTAGAACATGTTGACCGGGATCAGACCTTCCTTGACCTCACTGCCCGGGCGTCGGAAAGCGGAAACGTCAACGGGGTTGATCGAGTTGATGCTGTTCTGGATGAAGGTACTTTCACCCCAGCTCACCACCTGCTTACCCAGGCGCACGGAACCGGGCTGATCGCCAATCGAGTAATTGTGATAAACGAAGGTATCGAGCCACTCGGCGCCCGAGGATTTGGCGCCAGGTTTGCGGCCATCATCGCTGATGTCCTTGAAGGGACGAGACTCGTCTTTCAGCTCGAAATCGTACCAATACTTGCCGCGCACGAATAAACCCGTGTCGCCATACTTCAATTCAAGGTCATGGATACCCTTGAATATCTTGGAAAAAGTCTCCCCGCGCTTGAAGTTCAAACGGCCATCGTCACCCGTCTGGGTATAACCGGTCCCCCCATTGGCCTCACCAATGAAACGATCATCTCGCTTGGCTGTCGACCAACTGGCCCCCACCGACAGCGACGAATCGAACTGACCTTCGATTTCCCCGATATTGAAGTTCACCGCGAATGCCGGGCTGGCAAGAGTTGATGCGAGGCTGACGGCCAGCGGCAGTTTTGCCAGACGCCAGAACGGCCTTGTTGTGTTGGTCATCGACACTACTCCATTTGTTTTTGTTATGGCTGATTGACTAAAGCCAGCGAGCCTTGCCAGGTGGTGCTTGCAGTGCCCGAGACACTCTGGCTCGCCAGTTTAGAGGGATCAGTCCCATCCGTGACAAGCCAAGGATGGCCGGAAACCAGCAATTAGCAAGCCAAACGTTTGTTTGACTGATCAGTCACATTTTTGGCGTTGAAATTCGTGCCTTACAGGGACGATAAAAACGCACTTCCGGTGTCCTGCCACTGCGCGAGATCAACGCGAATACGCTTTTTGTCCAGCTTGCCCACACTGGTCTTGGGAATTTCGGTAACAAGGGCGATCTGCGAGGGAATTGCCCACTTGTTGATGACCCCCTGCTCGACGAAAGGCGTGAGGTGTTCCCTGACAATACGCGCGTCCAGCGCCTGGCCCTCCTTTGCCACCACCAGGGCAAATGGGCGCTCGCCCCACTGCTGATCGGCCACGCCGACCACGGCCACCTCGCGAACCGCCGGATGGCGACTGATCAGGTCTTCGAGTTCCAGTGAGGAGAGCCACTCGCCCCCGGTCTTGATCACGTCCTTGAGGCGGTCGCGAATGTCGATGAACCCCATATCGTCCAGCGTCGCTACGTCGCCGGTGTGTAGCCAGCCGTGAGCCCACAGCTCCTGCCCCTTTTCCGGCTCACGAAAGTAGCCCTGGGTCAGCCAGGGTGCGCGCAGCACCAACTCGCCCTGGGTTTCACCATCGGCGGGCAAGCGGATGCCCTCGCCGTCCATGATCGCAGCCTCTACAAACGGCACCGGAACCCCGGCCTTGATGCGGAAGGAGGTACGCTGCTCCTCGCCGGCAGCGAGTAACTCTTCGTTGATGTAGCCACAGGAAATCAGTGGACAGGTTTCGGACATCCCATACGCGGCCGTCAGTTGAATGCCTTTGGCCTTGGCGGCCTCATACACCGCGCGGTTGAGTGCACTGCCCCCGATGATCACCTTCAGGCCCTTGAAGTCATGACCCTGAGCGCCAGGCGCGGCCAGCAGCATCTGCAGGATGGTCGGCACGCAATGGGAAAAGGTCACCTGCTCGCTCTTGATCAGCTTGCAGAGCATCTCCGGCTCGTAGCGCCCCGGATAGACCTGTTTGACGCCCAGCATCGTGGCGACATAAGGCACGCCCCAGGCGTGTACATGGAACATGGGGGTGATCGGCATATACACGTCGCTATTGCCCATCAGGCGGATGCTGTCCAGGCTGCCTAGGGTGGTGGCCATGGATAGGGTGTGCAGCACCAACTGCCGATGGGTGAAGTACACGCCCTTGGGATTGCCGGTGGTACCGGTGGTGTAGAAGGTGGTTGCCACGGAGTTTTCGTCGAAGTCGGCGAATGCATAGCTCGGCTCGGCCGCCGCCATCAGGCTTTCATATTCTCCGACCGACCCGGGAAGCTCGGTATCAGCTGCCGCGTTGTCGGTCAGCAGCAGCGTACCGGTCACGGTGGTGAGCTGCCCGGCGATGCCCTGATACAGCGCGGCAAAATCGCTGTTGACCAGTACGAAGCGGTCTTCGGCGTGGTTCATGGTGTAGAGGATTTGCTCCGGCGACAGGCGGATGTTGATGGTGTGCAGCACCGCTCCCAGCATCGGCACCGCGAACATGCATTCCAGATACCGGTGGCTGTCCCAATCCATCACCGCCACGGTATCACCCGCCTTTACGCCGGCTTGAGTGAGCACGTTGGCCAGGCGCGCCACCCGCTCATTGAAGGTCGCGTAGCTGTAACGCAAGGTGTCGCGGTAAACGATTTCGCGATTTTTCTCGTAGCGACTGCCGGACAGCAGCAGGCTCTTGATCAGCAGAGGGTATGGGTGGGCATTCGCGGCGGGGGGAATGATGCGGGTCTGCAACATGGGCTCACCTGTTCTGGACTATTGTTGAAAGCGTCGAAGATGAAGCGAAACCGAAACGGAGATGGCAACTTGCCCAACAGTAGCCGGTGCCAGCGCTCACTCAATCAGCCAAAGGGATGATTGTGTTGCTCGCTATGACCAGCCAGGCGGTTTCGCCCCTTTACTGCAGATTGAGGTGGAAATATGTCGGATATCGTTATCGTCAGCGGCGCTCGAACGCCCATGGGTGGTTTTCAGGGTAGCCTGTCTTCGCTAAGCGCAACGGACCTTGGTGCGGCGGCGATTGGCGCCGCCATCGCCCGCGCGGGTATCGACCCCGGCGACGTGCAGGAAGTGATCATGGGCTGCGTGTTGCCCGCTGGCCTCAAGCAGGGCCCGGCACGCCAGGCCTCGCTCGCCGCCGGCCTGCCCAGCGCGACGGGTTGCACTACCGTCAACAAGCTTTGCGGCTCGGGCATGAAGGCGGTGATGCTGGCCCACGACCTGATCAAGGCCGGCAGCGCCGAGGTAGTGATAGCGGGCGGGATGGAGAGCATGTCCAACGCCCCATACCTGCTGCCAAAGGCACGTGGCGGCTTGCGAATGGGCCACGGCGAGGTCAAGGATCACATGTTCTTCGATGGGCTGGAGGACGCTCGCACCGGACGGCTGATGGGTTCTTTCGCCCAGGAAACCGCGGATCGCTATGGCATTACCCGCGAGCAGATGGACGCCTATGCCATCGAGTCACTGCGCCGCGCGCAGCAGGCCATGCAGTCGGGTGCGCTGGCCGAAGAGATCGTGCCCGTGAACGCTGCGACGCGTAAGGGTGATGTCGAGGTGAGCGAAGACGAGCAGCCGCTCAACGCCCGGATCGATCGCATCGCCGGCCTCAAGCCAGCCTTCAGCAAGGACGGCAGCATTACCGCGGCCAATGCCAGCTCGATTTCCGATGGTGCCAGCGCGCTGCTGCTGATGAGCGCCGAGCAAGCCCGGGCGCGAGGCTTGCAACCGCTGGCACGCATCGTCGCCCACGCGACCCAGAGCCAGGATCCCAGCGAGTTTACCCTTGCGCCCATCGGCGCCATCAGCAAGCTACTGGACAAGGCCGGCTGGCAAAAGAACCAGGTCGATCTGTTCGAGATCAACGAGGCCTTCGCGATGGTCACCATGCTGGCCATACGCGAACACGACCTCGATCACGCCAGGGTGAATATCTACGGCGGCGCCTGCGCCCAAGGGCATCCAGTGGGCTCGACCGGCTCGCGCATCATCGTCACGCTGATCAATGCCTTGCGCCAGACCGGCAGCAAGCGCGGCATCGCCTCGCTGTGCATCGGCGGCGGCGAGGCGACGGCGATCGCGATTGAAGTGCTTTAAGAAGCTGGCGGGTGGCGCAATCGCGACCGTTACTTCAGCTCGGTAAACGCCAGCTTGATCCCCAGGCCGACCAGCACCGCGCCCATCAGGCGATCGAACCAGTGGCCCATGCGCGCGAAACCATCGCGCACGCGCTGCTGACTGAACAGCATCGCCACCAGGCAGAACCACGCGGCCGTGGCAACGGCGAGGTATACGCCGTAGCCGCCCTGCACCAGCAGCGGAGTGTGCGGGTTGATCACCACGGTGAACAGCGACAGGAAGAACAGCGTCGCCTTGGGATTCAGGCCATTGGTCACGAAGCCCGTGATGAACGCCGCCCGTGGCGTTCGTAGCGGAGCCAGCGCCAAAGATTGCGCGGCCTCGGGAACCGCCGGCCTGGCCCGCAGCGCCTTGAACCCGATGTACAGCAAATAGGCAGCGGCCAGCCACTTCAAGGCATTGAAGAGCACGATCGACTGCGAAACGATCAGCCCGATGCCTGCCAGCGAATACGCCACATGCAGGAAGATCGCGCTGCCCACACCCAGGGCGCAGAACACGCCGGTACGCCGGCCGTGGGCGACGCTCTCGCGCACCACGACGGCGAAATCAGGCCCTGGGCTGGCCACGGCCAGGAGATGAATGAGGGCAACGGTAAGAAATTCCATCCAGTACACGGCGGCTCCAGGAGTTGGCTGATTGACCCAGGCTGGCGGATGCCGACCTGTCCCACGGCAGCGGGCAGGCGGCACAGCGCTTCTGATAGGCTGCACTTTACTTCCCGACAAGACTGCCAGAAAGGTACAGCTGATGAGTAAAACAGGCCGCGCGGTGTTTCTCGATTATCGCTCACTCGATCTGGGCGATCTGGACATGACGCCGCTGCGCGAATCCTTCGCCGAGTTGGTGCTGCATGACCAGAGCAGCCCGTCGCAAATCATCGAGCGTCTGCAGGGTGCCCGCGTGGCGATCAGCAACAAGGCCGTGATCGATTCAGCCGTGCTGGCGCGCTGTCCGGATCTCGAGCTGGTGCTGGTCGCGGCCACCGGTACCAACAACGTCGACCTTGCCGCGGCCCGAGCCCGTGGCGTGACCGTCTGCAATTGCCAGGGTTATGGCACGCCATCGGTGGCCCAGCATACCCTTACGCTGCTGCTCGCCCTGGCCACCAGCCTGCAGGACTATCAACGCGCTGTTCGCGCTGGCCGCTGGCAGCAGTCGCCCATGTTCTGTTTGCTCGACCACCCGATCGTCGAACTCGAAGGCAAGACCCTGGGCCTGCTTGGCCACGGCGAGCTGGGCGGCGCCGTCGCCAGGCTGGCCGAAGCGTTCGGCATGCGCGTGCGCTACGGTCAACTGCCAGGACGGCCACCGCGAGCCGATCGCCTGCCGCTGGACGAGCTGCTCACCCAGGTCGATGCCCTGACCCTGCATTGCCCGCTGACCGAACAGACCCGCAACCTGATCGGCGCCCGAGAGCTGGCCCTGCTCAAGCCTGGCGCTTTCGTGATCAATACCGCCCGCGGCGGTCTGATCGACGAACAGGCCCTGGCCGATGCCCTGCGCGCGGGCAAGCTCGGCGGTGCGGCCACCGACGTGCTGACTCAGGAGCCGCCCAAAGAAGGCAATCCATTGCTGGCCGACGACATTCCTCGCTTGATCGTCACCCCCCACAGCGCCTGGGGCGCCCGCGAGGCGCGCCAGCGGATCGTCGGGCAGCTGGCGGAAAACGCAGCGGGCTTTTTCGCCGGACAAGCCAAGCGCCAGGTCAACTGAACCTTTGCGGCGTCGGGCTTGCAGCTTAGGGCCCACGCCCCTACCCTTCGCGCTTTTGCCGGGGTAGATCTGATGGATCCGCGAAGTGAAGTGCTGCTGCGTCAGGCCGAGCTATTCGGTGGCCCCACCTTGCTCGCGGGTCTGCCGGCCGATGACCTGCTAGGGCAACTGCCCCAGGCTGCGGGCTGGAGCTGGCATGCAGGCGACCAGGCGATGCTCGACGCGCGCTTCGTCGGGCGCAGCACCTTTGGCGTCACGCCGCCGGCTGCCACGCTGGAGACGGCGGTGCTGTTCCTGCCCAAATCCCGCGAGCTGACGGCTTACCTGCTCGACGCCCTCGCCGCCCGCCTGCCCGGCAAGCTGCTGTATCTAGTGGGCGAAAAGCGCGCCGGCGTCGAGCGAGCCGCCAAGCAGATGGCGGCCTACGGCACGCCGCGCAAGCTCGACAGCGCACGCCATTGCCAGCTGTGGCAGGTGCGCGTGGATCAGGCGCCGGCTGAACCTGATCTCGCCTCATTGGCACAGCGCTACAGCCTGCCACTCGCCGATGGTTCACTCGACGTCGTCACCCTGCCCGGCGTCTTCAGCCATGGCCGGCTGGATATCGGCAGCGCACTGCTGCTGGAGCATCTGGATCAACTGCCAGACGGCCACCTACTCGATTTCGGCTGCGGCGCCGGCGTGCTCGGGGCGGTGCTCAAACGTCGTTATCCAGACAGCCACGTCACCATGCTGGATGTCGATGCATTCGCCGTTGCCAGCAGCCGCCTGACCCTGGCTGCCAATGGCCTGCAGGCCGATGTCATCAGCGGTGACGGCATTGCCGCTGCGCCCGCGCAGCTGAGCGCCATTCTCAGCAACCCGCCTTTTCACCAGGGCGTGCACACCCATTATCAGGCCAGTGAAGACCTGCTACGTCAGGCTTCCCGGCACCTGCGCAAGGGCGGGCAGATTCGCCTGGTGGCCAACCGTTTCCTCAAGTATCCACCGCTGATCGAACAACATATCGGCGTCTGCCTCACCCTGGCCGACGCCGATGGCTTCCGCATCTACCAGGCCACCAGCCGATAACGGAGCCTGCCTGCGGCACAGCGGCGCAGGCCTTGCCCAGCAAGCTCGGTTTGGGCAGAATGCGCGCGTCCTAGGGGAGTAGTCTCCCGCGAGCGCCCGCTCGCCCGGCATGCATCAACATACTTGGTCGACAGACCATGGTGCGTGCGACCCAAGATCCGCCCAGACGGATCTGCGCCGTTCGGCTCGAACGCCGCGCAGGGTTTGACAAGACCTATGACACGAACACCTTACCCGGGGCGGGGAGGCTGTACGTGTCATAGCCGTGTCTACCCGCCCCTTAGGAAGCCTGATGCTGGAATCTCTTTTCGTTCCCACCCTGATCGTTGCCCTGGCGGAAATCGGCGATAAGACGCAGCTGCTCGCCCTGTTGCTGGCCGCTCGCTTTCGCAGGCCCTGGCCGATCATCTGGGGCATGGTGGTCGCCACGCTCGCCAACCACCTGGCCGCCGGTGCGGTGGGCAACTGGGTGGCGGGCCTGCTCTCGCCGGCACTGCTGAGCTGGATCCTGGCGGCGTCCTTCGTCGCCGTGGCGCTATGGACGCTGATCCCGGACAAGCTCGACGATGACGAAAGCTCCAGCCTCAAACGCTATGGGCCGTTCCTGACCACGCTGATCGCCTTCTTCCTGGCCGAGATGGGTGACAAGACCCAGGTGGCGACAGTGATGCTCGCCGCCCAGTACCCGCACTTCATCATGGTGGTGCTCGGCACCACGCTGGGCATGCTGATTGCCAACGTGCCGGTGGTGCTGGCCGGCAACTTCGCCGCCGACCGCCTGCCGCTCACCCTGATTCGCCGGCTCGCCGCCATCGCCTTCGCCGCGCTGGCGGTCTATGCGGCCTATCAGGCCATGCTGTTGAGCGGATTTCTGAACGGCTGATCGCTTGTGACAGGGCCAACGCAGAGCACGGCGTTGGCCTCGGGCAACGCGGCTGACCCGCTACCCAGCTGATGCACGCGCCCTGGCAGCAGGTCATCGCTCCCGTGATCAGCCTTTGCCGGCTTGCTGATACAGCGGCATGACCTTCGGAATGGCAGCCTGCAGGGAGGCGATGCGGCTCGACGAGGACGGGTGCGTGCTCATGAACTGTGGCGGCTCTCCTTCGCTGGCCTTGGCCATTTTCTCCCACAGGCTGATCGCTGCGTTGGGGTTGTAGCCGGCACGGGCAGCGAGTTCGATGCCGATCAGGTCAGCTTCGTTTTCGTTGCTGCGGCTGTTGGGCAGTGTCATGCCATAGTTCACCGCTGCATCGGCCAGCGCCATCTGGTCCGAACTCACACCCAGCAAGGCAGCAGCACCCTGCTTGGCCAGGTTCACGCCGTAGGCCTTGGACATCGCCTCGCGGCCATGCTCACGCAGGGCGTGAGCGATCTCGTGGCCCATGACTGCGGCGATTTCATCGTCGGTAAGCTCCAGCTTCTCGATGATGCCGGTGTAGAAGATGATCTTGCCGCCAGGGCCGCAGTTGGCATTCAGCTCGGGGCTCCTGATCAGGTTTACCTCCCACTGCCATTGAGCCGCATCCGGGCGAAACAGCGGAGCCTGCTTGATCAGGCGGTCGGCGACACGCTGCAGGCGCTTGGCCTCGGCGCTGTTCTTGTCCAGCGCGCCCTGGTTCGAGGCTTCCTGCAGCGTCTTCTGATAAGACTGGGCGTACATCTGGTTGACCTCATCGGTCGACAATGCGCTGAACATGTATTGCTTGCGCTCGACGCCGACCGATCCACCACTGGTGGTGTTGACGGCTTGGCATCCTGCCAGCAGCAGAGCCGCAGTCAGCGTGGTAATGGACAACGACGGTTTCATGCTGGATCTCCCTGGTAACTGTGCAAGGTATGCTAGGGGCTGCCCCTATTTCAGCGCAAGCCAAAGCCTCAGGCAGGCGTCAGACACTCCGGCCCGTCGAGCGTCGGGTCATTGACCAGATTGCTCAATACTCGTTCGCGCAGCGCTGTCGGCTTGGCGACAAGCAGCGTCTGCAGCTCCTCGAGTGGTGTGTCGGCGGCCAGCCAGCGTTGCCGCTGCTCGGCATCGAGAATCAATGGGCGGCGTAGCGTCGCGGCTGCCTGGGTGATCATGGCGGTGCTCAGGTAAACATGGCCCTCTACCGGATAGGCTTCCCAGACCGCAGCGAAGTACAGCAGCGAATCTTCGCCACTCACCCAGTACGGCCGTTTGCGCGCCGCGCCGCGCCACTCATAGAAGCCGTTGGCAGGAATGAGGCAACGGCGCAGGCGAAACGCGTCGCGAAACATCGGCTGTTCGGCGAGGGTTTCGGCGCGGGCGTGGGCCGGGGTTTTCGACAGATCCTTCAGCCAGGCGGGAGTCAGCCCCCAGCGCGCCCGCGTCAGCGGCGGCGGCTCATGCTCGCTGCGCAGCACGAGTACCTGGGAGCCAGGCGCCAGATTCCAGTGCGGCTGCTGGTCAGCAGGAAAACCTGGCTGCGCCGCGAAGGCAGGCGTCCAGCGAAACAGCGCAAAGCGTCCACTCATGAAAGACTCATCAGGATGGGTGGGCGCACCCGCTGCTCAACACAGCAGCACGCCCTGAGGGGGATCCGGCTCGTCACCGGGTAGCGGTTGCGCGCCATTGTACTCGGCGATCAACCAGCGGGCGCGCTCGGCGTCGCCGTCTTCCACCAGCATGCCGAGCAGCCCGCACGCCGGCAGCTCGCCCACCGCGCCGGCCAGATGGGCGCCGACCAGATGCGCCTGGATGCCCTCGCTGGCGAGCATGGCCTTCAGCAACTCGCCTTCCATCAGGTTCTGGGGCTCGTAGACTCGTTTCATCAATCGTTCTCCCCGCGCACGTCCAGATGCCAGCTCTGCCCGTCGGTTTCTAGCAGAAAGACGATGGGCCTGCAGCATACCGGGCAGTCCTCGATGTAGTGCTGATCGCCGGCCGACAAGTCCAGTACCGCCTCGACGGGCTCGCCGCAATAGGGGCACTGATAATCCTGGGTTTCCAACATGGGGCGCCTCCGTGTGACTTGCAGGGTATAATGGGTGGTCTATCACTGCTCCCAAAGTTGCTTCACGCTGTATCGGCGCGTAATCACGGCACGGGGCGCAGCGCATTCCACCTTTCAATCGCAGCGATAATCACAAGAGATCATGATGGGCGAATTCGACAGCATCCGACCCTACGCCGACGCGGAAATTCCAGCGGTTCTGGCGCGCCTGTTGGCCGACGATGCGTTTCTCGACATCCTTACCCAATTTCGCTTTCCGCGCATGGCTGGCCCGTTTGGCTGGTTGCTCAAACCTCTTATAGCCCATCGACTGCGGTCACAGTTCCGCCACATCGATTCGGTTCGCGCATTGCAGGAATCCATCGAGCCGTACATCGACCGCACCGTCGAGCATGCCACCGATGGCGTGACCTATTCGGGCGTGGAAACATTGAAGGCTGGCAGCCCGTACCTGTTCCTGGCCAACCACCGCGACATCGTCATGGACCCGGCATTCGTCAATTACGCCGTTTACCATGCCGGCCTGCAGACGCCGCGCATCGCCATTGGCGACAACCTGCTGCAGAAGCCCTTCGTCAGCGACCTGATGCGCCTGAACAAGAGTTTCATCGTGCATCGCTCGATCACCGGCCGCCGCGAAAAGCTCGCGGCTTACCAGCTGCTTTCGGCTTACATCAGCCATTCGATCCGCCAGGATGGCGAGTCGATCTGGATCGCCCAGGCCGAAGGCCGCGCCAAGGACGGTGATGACCGCACCGATTCGGCAATCCTCAAGATGTTTCATATGAGCCGCAAGGACGAGCCGTTCGCCGACGTCATCGCCAGCCTCAAGCTGACTCCGGTGTCGATCAGCTACGAGTACGATCCCTGCGACCAGGCCAAGGCCCGCGAGCTGTTCACGCGCGCAACCACAGGCAGCTACACCAAGCAACCGGGCGAGGATGACAAGAGCATTGGCCTGGGCATCACCGGTTACAAGGGCCGTGTCCACGTGCACTTCGGCGACCCGATCACCAGCGGTTTCGAGGACGCCAAACAACTGGCCGCCCTGACCGATGCGCAGATCCTTACCGGCTACCGCCTGTTCCCCGTGCACTACCTGGCGTACGCCATGTGGAGCGAGCGCGATCCGCAACTGCAAGTACCAACGGCCGACACGCTGTTCGACGCCGCCGAGCTGGCTGCTGCGCGAGAGCAATGGCAGCAGCGCCTGGCCCGTTGCCCAAGCGAGCAGCAACCCTACCTGATACTTCAGTACGCGACGCCGGTGCGCAACCAATACCGCGTCAAGGCCGGGCTGCCACTCTGATCAACAGCCGATGAAAAAGCCCCGACATGTCGGGGCTTTTTCTTGTCTACCGTCAGCTCACTGACCGCTGAGAATCTGCCCCAGAGTCGGGTCCTTGAAGGTGCGGGTCAGGGCATCGCTGAGCACGTCGCTGACCAGCTTGGTGTTGGTTTCCTGGTTCGGCGCCATGCCGAAACGCTGGTTCAGCGAAGCGCCATAACGGCCACTGTAACGACGGTTGCTGTTCTGCACATCGGCACGGAAGCTGGCGGTCATGTCGGCCTCGGTCACGTACATGCCTTCCTTGGGCGACTGGTACTTCAGCTCGGCCAGGGTCAGGGTCAGTTGCGGGGCGTTGTAGGCATTGGCCGACGGAGTGAAACCCAGCAGGCGAACGGCGGCCTCGGCCTGAGCCTGCAGCTTGGGCAGCACGTCCTGGCCCGATACGCTGATGGCACTGGTCTCCGGGTACAGGCCGCCGCGGGTGCCCAGTACCGGAGAAGGACGCCCATCCACCACGCGCACCACCACTGGCTGGCCTTGGCCTACGGGAGTCAATGACCCAATCAGCCTGGGCTGTGGGCTAAGCTGTTGCGGGCTGTGGGCACAACCGACAAGAGCCAGACTGATAACGGCAACCAGACCAAACAACAGGCGATTCATACTCGGTTCTCCATGAGAGGCACTTAAGGCTCGCGAAGTATAACGAATCGACCTGTAAACGGTGAGCACGGTTCCACGTCACATTCTTGTTACATGCTGGCGGTATAAGACTTTGGTCGCTTTGCATGAACGGAGCTTGTTTGATGCGCGCACTTCTGCAGAAATTTGCCGCCACCCCGAATCCGAGAATTTACGCCTGCCTGGATGAGCACGGCATCTGCCGTGCATTTCGTCGAAGTGCCCAGCCACCGGGCCCCGCAGGCTGGCACGAGGTCAAGGAGCAGCGTCTGGCATGGCTCGGCGCGCCGTTGCCGAAAAGCGCATTTACCCGCCATTGAGCGTCAGCGCCGGCATCTGCCCACCTCATTGCATGTGCAATAAAAGTCACACGCACCTGATCACTTCCCTCGCTTTCGCCTTATAATCGCGCCCCGATTATAAGGACGCCTCCTGATCGGCATCGCCGTACCGCTGATGCAGTCATGCCATCGGCAACGCCACAGAGAGTCGCCCACTTCGTGCTGCTCGATATCGAAGGCTTTCCTCCATGCGATGGCCGCGTTTTCGCGGAACATCTGCCGGCTGGAACGGCCCAACAGGCACATGAACTTTTGAGGTTCGCGTTCCAAAAGAACGTGAAAAGACGGTTTCAATAACTTCACAAGAGTGTGGCGAACATATGAATCATCTTGCGGCAGGACACGGCGACCTCCTCCCGTTATCCCAATCCTCAATACAGCTCGGCAACCGCTGACAGGCGCCTTTGACGCCCAGGCCGACGGCCTATGACTGGACGCTGATTATTTGGAGATGTGGTGATGGCGCAGAACGATTACGAAGCTGTAGATGTGGTGCTGGTCGGTGCCGGCATCATGAGCGCAACGCTGGCGGTGCTGCTCAAGGAGCTCGACCCCGGCATCAAGCTGGAGGTCGTCGAGGCGATGGACTTCGGTGCGGCGGAGAGTTCCAACCCGTGGAACAACGCGGGTACTGGTCACGCCGGCCTGTGCGAACTCAACTACACCCCCGAGTCTGCCGACGGTTCCATCGATATCAAGAAGGCGGTGAGCATCAACGCCCAGTTCGAGGAATCCAAGCAATTCTGGGCCTACCTGGTCAGGAAAGGCACCTTCGGCTCGCCCAAGTCCTTTATCAATCCCGTTCCGCACTTGAGCTACGTCCGTGGCCAAAAAGGCATCGACTACCTCAAGAAGCGCTTCGAGGCGCTGCATGTGCACCACGCTTTCGAAGACATGGTGTACAGCGAAGATCGCGCCACCATGAGCGAATGGATGCCGCTGATGATGCCTGGCCGTGACCCGAACGAGCCCATTGCAGCAACCCGTGTAGCCAACGGTACCGACGTCAATTTCGGCGCACTCACCAAGAGCCTGCTCGACCATCTGGTTCAGCAGAACGAGGCTCGGGTAACTTTCAACCAGCGCGTTACCGACCTCACTCGCAACGAGCACGGCTGGCGCGTGAGCACCAAGGATCAGAAGAGCGGCAATCACCGCCAGATCCAGGCGCGCTTCGTGTTCCTCGGCGCTGGTGGCGGCGCCCTGCCCCTGCTGCAGATGTCCGGCATCGCCGAAGGCAAGGGCTTTGGTGGCTTCCCGGTCAGCGGCCAGTGGCTGCGCTGCGACAACCCGGAAGTGGTGAACCAGCATCAGGCCAAGGTGTACAGCCAGGCTGAAGTTGGCTCGCCACCCATGTCGGTGCCGCACTTGGACACGCGCGTGGTCGACGGCAAGAAATCACTGCTGTTCGGGCCTTATGCCGGTTTCACTACCAAATTTCTGAAGAAGGGCTCGTTCCTCGACCTGCCAATGTCGGTGCGCCTGAACAACATCGGCCCGATGCTGGCGGTGGCCCGCGACAACTTCGACCTGACGCGTTACCTGGTCAAGGAAGTCATGCAGTCCCAGGAGCAGCGCCTGGATACCCTGCGCGGCTTCTACCCGCAGGCCAAGGCCAGTGACTGGCGCCTGGAGATTGCCGGCCAGCGCGTGCAGATCATCAAGAAGGACGCCAAGAAAGGCGGCATCCTGCAATTCGGCACCGAGCTGGTGGCTGCTCAGGATGGCTCCATTGCCGCCCTGCTTGGCGCTTCCCCGGGCGCCTCGGTGACCGTTTCGATCATGCTCGACCTGATCCGCCGCTGCTTCCCTGAGCAATCGGCGTCGGTCGAATGGAGTAGCAAGCTGAACGAGATGTTCCCGGTACCCGCGGCGACGCTGGTCAGTGACGCCGAACAATACCGCGCCGTTCAGGCTCAGTCGGATAAGCTGCTGCAGCTGCGAGATGCCCTGCCGGCCTGATCAAGGCCTGTCGAAGACGGCGCCCGCGTGGCGCTGTTTTCATTTCTCCGTCCAAGAACCTGTTCACGATCTTCATGCGCCTGAAGCGGCAACTACAAGGCAGCTCGCCGAGCTACTGTGGGAGCGCACCATGCGCGCAAAAAATCGCGAGCGTCCTCACCCGCTCCCACAGGCGCTGCACCGATGTACGCCCGCGCCACCTGGCGGCCAAAATTGGTGAACCTGGGCCGAAAGATCATGAGCAGGCGCTAGAGGCCCGAGACGATAAAAAAGCCAGTCAGCAAGCTGACTGGCCGAGGGCCTGGCAGGCCGGGTGTTACTGGAACAGCGAGTCGGCGGAAAGGCCGTTCTTCTCGAGTATCTCGCGCAACCGCTTGAGTGCTTCGACCTGAATCTGCCGCACGCGCTCACGTGTCAGGCCGATTTCCTGGCCAACCTCCTCGAGCGTGCAGCTTTCGTGGCCACGCAGGCCGAAGCGTCGCACGACCACCTCGCGTTGCTTCTCGGTCAGCTCCGACAGCCATTGGTCGATGCTCTGGGACAGATCGTCGTCCTGCAGCAACTCGCAAGGATCCGTCGGGCGATCATCGGTAAGGGTGTCGAGCAGCGTCTTATCGGAGTCTGGCCCCAGGGACACATCCACCGAAGACACGCGCTCGTTGAGGCCGAGCATGCGCTTGACCTCGCCAACCGGTTTTTCCAGGAGGTTGGCGATTTCCTCCGGGGAGGGTTCGTGATCGAGCTTCTGGGTCAGCTCCCGCGCAGCGCGCAGGTAGACGTTGAGTTCTTTGACGACGTGAATGGGCAAACGAATGGTGCGGGTCTGATTCATGATCGCCCGTTCGATGGTCTGCCGGATCCACCAGGTGGCATAGGTGGAGAAGCGGAAGCCGCGCTCCGGGTCGAATTTCTCGACGGCACGAATCAGGCCGAGATTGCCCTCTTCGATCAGGTCCAGCAGTGACAACCCGCGGTTCACGTAGCGACGGGCAATCTTTACCACCAGCCGCAGGTTGCTTTCGATCATGCGCTTGCGCCCGGCGGGATCGCCCTTCTGCGCCAGACGCGCGAAGAACACCTCTTCTTCCGGGCTGAGAAGTGGCGAGAAGCCGATTTCGTTGAGGTACAGCTGCGTGGCGTCGAGCGCCCGGGTGTAGTCGATGTACTTGTGCTGCTTGCTGCCGCTAGGCTGTTTGGCCTTGCTCCGCGTGGCGACCTTGGCAGTGGCCGCCTTGTCGTCAGCCTCGTCAAGATCGATGTCCGGCTCCATCAGGAGCACTTCGTCATCGATGTCAAACTCCGGCGCTGCCTTGGTATTGAGTGCCATTTTATTGTTCCGTCCCTTGCTGAGTTCGACCAGCAAGCTCCGATGTGCACTTATCCTTGGCAACATCGGAGCCCGTCCATCCCACGCGAGCGGGCGAACGAGCGACAGATCAACGACGTGGCAGGTATTGCATTGGATCTACAGGCTTACCCTGGCGGCGAATTTCGAAGTGAAGCTTCACCCGGTCAGTTCCCGTGGAACCCATCTCGGCAATCTGTTGCCCGACTTTGACCTGCTGCCCCTCACGTACCAGCAGCCTGCGGTTGTGGCCGTAGGCACTCACGTAGGTATCGCTGTGCTTGATGATCACCAATTCGCCGTAGCCCCGTAACCCACTCCCGGCGTAGACAACGGATCCTCCAGACGCAGCAAGGACAGGCTGTCCCAATTCACCTGCTATATCAATGCCTTTATTCAAACTACTGTTTGAGGAAAAACGGCCGATAATCGCACCACTCGCCGGCCACGCCCAGCCTGCTGCAGAACGCTGCACCGGCTCCACAGGGGTGGTGGCAGGTGTCGTCACGATCGGTGTTATCGGACGAGTGGTGGTTTGTGCCGGAGGTGCCTGTACTGGCGTGGAAGCCCGACTGGGCGTGGTCACGACGGGCCTCGAGGCAGGAGGCGCGGAGGCGGTGACGGGCCTGCCCGAACTGCCGGAACCGAAACGAATCACCTGGCCGATGCGGATCATGTACGGGGGCGCGATGGCGTTGTGCGCAGCCAGTGCTTTCCAGTCCCAGCCGTAGCGGAAGGCGATCGAGTAAAGTGTGTCCCCACGTTGCACTCGGTACTGGCCAGAGGTGACCGGCTGGCGCTGCGAAGCAGCGTTATTGCGATCGACGACCTGCACACCACCCGATGGCGAACTGGCGCAGCCGGCCAGCAGCGCACCCACGGCGGTCATCACCAACAGGTTGCGCAGCATGCCCGAGGAACGATGTCCTTGTTTGGCTGTGGAACTCACCCCAATCTCCCCTGCAGACGGCCCCGAGCAACCGGTAACAAGCGCCGAGACGTCATACCTCTTCAACCTGGCGGCGTCGCGCCAGCCACTCGACGCCCAATACCAGAGCAATGGCGCACAGGCTCAGCACGATGGCCAGCAGCAGTTGCGCATCTTCGCCGCTCACCTCGGCAAACTGCCATGGCAATAGATTGACCTGCTCGAGTGGAAACGATTCACCATGACGATTGGTTTGCCATGTCAGGGTCTGTTTCCAGGGCCAGACCTTGACCAGCGAGCCGAGCATCAGGCCGGCCAGAAAGGCCATGGTCAGGTCGCGCATGTTGGCGAGCAGCCAGCTCAGTACCTTCGAGAAGGTCAGCAGACCAAGCAGGCAACCGGCGCAGAACACCGCCAGCACGGCCAGATCGAAATTCTTCACCGCCCCAAGCACTACCGGATAAAGTCCCAGCAGCACCAGGATGAAGCTGCCCGAGATACCCGGCAGGATCATCGCGCTGATGGCGATGGCACCGGCGAAGAACAGCATCAACGGGTCGGCGGACAGTTGCATGGGCACTGCCAGGGTAATCCACAATGCGAATGCCAGGCCGACGGCAAAGCCGATCAGCCGGTTACCGCGCCAGGCCTGCACCTCGCGCCCCACCAGGTAGACGGACACCAGTACCAGCCCGAAGAAGAACGCCCAGAGCGGCACCGGGTGCTCGTTCATCAGGTAGCTGATGGCCCGCGCCAGGGTGAAGATACTGCTGAGAATGCCCAGCAGAACCACCAGCAGAAAGCTGGCATTGCAAGCCTGCCACGCCGCGGCGATGCGCCCGCGCACGAGCAGCATCAAGGCCTGGGGCATGGCGGCGAACGAGGCGAGAAGCTTGTCGTATATACCGGTGATCAGGGCAACGGTGCCGCCGGAGAAACCAGGCACCACATCGACCGCGCCCATCGCCATTCCTTTGGTATACAGCAGCAAGGTCTTCTTCATGCATCCTTCCGTTCGATTCGAGTCAGGCCAGCGGGCCGTTAAGCAGGGGCACGAACCGTACTGCGTCGAGTACGTGCCGAGAGAAACCCTGTTCCTCGCGAATGATCAATAACAGTTGCTGAACGTCACCTGAACCGACGGGAATCACCAATCGGCCGCCTGGAGCCAGCTGATCCAGCAGCGCCTGGGGCACTTGCGAGGCGGCAGCAGTGACGATGATACCGTTGTAGGGCGCCAGGGCCGGCCAGCCTTCCCAGCCATCGCCCCAGCGAAAGACCACGTTGCGCAGGCTGAGTTTGACCAATCGTTCCTTCGCCCGTTCCTGCAGCCCCTGAATGCGCTCGACGGTGAACACTCGCTCGACCAGTTGCGCCAGGATGGCCGTCTGGTAGCCGGAGCCCGTGCCGATTTCCAGCACCTTGTCCAGCGGGCCGGCAGCGAGCAATAGCTCGCTCATGCGCGCCACCATGTAGGGTTGCGAGATGGTCTGGTTGTGGCCGATCGGCAGCGCGGTATCTTCATAGGCGCGATGAGCCAGGGCTTCGTCGACGAACAGATGACGTGGCGTGCGCCTGATCACCTCGAGCACGCCGGCGTTGGACAAGCCTTCTTCATAGAGTCGCTGGATCAGGCGTTCGCGCGTGCGCTGCGAGGTCATGCCAATCCCGTGGCGGTCATGCTCCCGATTCATGTCATCAACCCCTCCAACCAGGGTTTGAGGCGGTTGAGTCCATCCTGATAGGTGCGGTCGAGCTGCAGCGGTGTGACCGACACGTAGCCTTGCATGACGGCGTGGAAGTCGGTGCCTTCGGCGCCATCCTCGACATCCCCGGCGGCAGCGATCCAATAACCGGCCTTGCCTCGCGGGTTGACGTCCTTCACCGGCGCGGCGGCGCGGGCACGGTGGCCCAGGCGGGTCAGTTGCACGCCACGGATACGGTCGAGCGGCAGGTTCGGCACGTTGACATTCAGCACCGTGCGCGGCGGCAGGTCGAGCTGTTCGTGAGCCTCGACCAGCTTGCGGGCGAAGTGGGCCGCGGTGGGCAGATTCTCGGCCGAACGGGAGACCAGCGAAAAGGCGAATGCCGGGCGCGCCAGAAAGCGGCCCTCGAGCGCGGCGCCGACGGTACCGGAATACAGCACGTCATCGCCCAGGTTGGCGCCCATGTTGATGCCCGACACGACCAGATCCGGCACATCGGGCAGCAGCCCGTTGATGCCCAGGTGTACGCAATCGGTGGGCGTGCCATTGAGGCTGATGTAGCCATTGGCCTGGGTGCAGGGGTGCAGCGGGCGATCCAGGGTCAGCGCGCTGCTGGCGCCACTACGGTCGCCGTCAGGGGCGATCACCGTGCAGTCGGCGTAATCAGCCAGCGCAGCGTGCAACGCGGCGAGGCCCGGTGCGGCCACGCCGTCATCGTTAGAAATCAGAATACGCATGGGTTGTCCGTCTGCCCTACCGGCAAAAGCTCGACGATTTCGCGCACCAGAGCGGTGGCGAAACATCCAGCCGGCAGGACGAATTCCAGTTGCAGAATGTCAGGCTCGGGATAATGCCACGTCAAACCGCTAATGGGGAGGCGCAGGATACGCCGTTCGTGCGCCATGTCCGCTTGTGCGAGCCAGTGCGTCAGCTGTGCCTCGGCAGTGGCGACACGCTGCTCGAGATCGCCCGTCGCGCCCTGCGCAGGCGAAGCGCCTTCGCCCCACAGAGGCCCGGTGGGATGCAGATCGAGCGCATCCAGGCGCGGATCCTCGCATTCGGCCTCGCCAGCGGCGAAAAAACTGCGGCTGTCGGTGAACGCCAGAAGATCGCCAGGCAGCGCCTGGTTCCAGGTGCCGGCTGCAACGCGCTCGGCCAGCACCTGGTTGAACACGAAGCTGCGCGCCGCCGAGAGCACCCGCGAACGCACGTTACGCTTTTCCGGCAATTCACCGCGCTCGGCGAAATGCCGGGCATGGGCCACGTTGCCGCCCTCGAAACCAAAGCGCTGGGCGCCATAGTAGTTGGGAATGCCCTGCTCGCGAATGATGTGCAGGCGCTGATCCAGGGTGGCCTTGTCGGCCTGCAACCCGGTCAGGCGCAGAGTGAAGCCATTGGCGGCATGGGCACCGCGCTGCAGCTTGCGGGTATGTCGCACCTGCCTGAGGATCGCCAAGGTGTCGTCCTGAGCCGCCGTCAGGTCGGGATCCTGCTTGCCTGGCAGGTGCAGGCTGAACCATTGCCGGGTCAGCGCCTGTTTGTCCTTCAAACCGGCGTAACTGATCATCCGGACCGGCACACCAGCTGCGCGCGCCAGGCGACGCGCAGCATCCTCGGTATTCAGCCCGCGCTTCTCGACCCACAGCCACAGGTGCTCACCCACCCCGGACAGCTCGATGTCGAGCACCTCGTCGACCTGAAAATCCTCGGCGCTGGCCTTGAGCATGGCATGCCCGCAGGGATTGCCGTGGGCGCGCGGGCCGAGCAATTGCATTTCCGTCATGCGCTGACCAGCAGCGCGACCGCGTGTACGGCGATGCCTTCCTCGCGACCGACGAAGCCCAGCTTCTCGGTCGTGGTGGCCTTGACGTTGACCTGATCGAGCTCGACCTGCAGGTCCTCGGCGATCAGCGCACGCATGGCCTCGATGTGCGGCGCCATCTTCGGTGCCTGGGCTTCGATCGTGGCGTCGACATTGCCCACCTTAAAGCCCTTGGCATGTACCAGGCCGAGCACATGACGGAGCAGCACGCGGCTGTCGGCGCCCTTGAAGTTCGGGTCGGTGTCGGGGAAATGCTTGCCGATGTCACCCAGCGCCACGGCGCCAAGCAAAGCGTCGCTCAGCGCGTGCAGCACCACGTCGCCATCGGAATGGGCGACCAGACCGAACTTGTGGGGAATGCGTACGCCGCCCAGGGTGATGAAATCCCCGTCGCCGAAGCGATGCACATCGTAACCATGGCCGATCCGCATGAGCCGTTGCCCTCGCAAAAAGGTCGATTCTACCCGAAAGCGCGAGACGAAGCGGGCTTGCCCGGCGAGCGAGGAGGCCATGAGCCTGGAAACCTCCGGCCGCCGGCGATCTGGCGGCTAACGCGGCGCTGTCAGCGGGTACTAGGCTGCACACCGCGAACGGGCTCCGATGAAAAACGTGGGAATGTTTTTGCGCTTGCAGGAGTCGACAAGGAGTAACAGAGACTTCCCGCAACCATGGAGAACATCATGGCCGTCGCAAAGAAACCGGCAGTAGCTAAACCCAAGGCAAAAACAGCACCGAAAACCGCAGCGTCGAAACTCAAGGGCGATGGCCTGAGTATCAACACCAGCGTCGATCGTGGCGCCCGCGAAAAAGTCGCCGAGGCTCTGACCAAGGCAGTGGCCGACAGTTACACCCTGTACGTGAAGACGCTGGGTGTGCACTGGAACGTGCAGGGCGGCAATTTCTATGGCCTGCACAAGCTGACCGACGAGCAGTACAACGAGCTGCACCAGGCTGCCGACGAAATCGCCGAGCGCATCCGTGCGCTGGGCAAGTTGGTGCCGACTGGCGGGGAAACCTTCCGCGCGCTGACGGTGATCGACAACGAGGCGCCCCACGGCACCACGCCGCAGATGATCAAGCAACTGGTGCTGGACAACGAGACCGTTGCCCGACGCATGAGCGAGTTCGCGGAGCTGGCCGAAGAGGCTGGCGATCTGTTCACCCACGACATGCTGGTGGCGCGCATCGGCGTGCATGAGCAGAACGCCTGGATGCTGCGTTCCAGCCTGGGCGAATAACCGTCCGATGGTACAGAAAGGGCGCTGCGGATACGATCTGCAGCGCCCTTTTTCCATGCTTTCACTATCGCTTCGCGCGCATGGCGCGCTCCCACACGATGAGCGGGAACCTGAGGGAGCGAGCCGGGACGCCTAGTTCATACCCGCGAAAGCCCCTCCTGTCGAAGAACTACTTCAGCCAGCCAACGCCTCGGCATGATGGCGCAGATGATCCTCTATGAAGCTGGCGATGAAGTAATAGCTGTGGTCGTAACCCGGCTGCAGGCGCAAGTCGAGCGGATGCCCCGCCGCTTTGGCCGCCGCCTCGAGAGCCTTGGGTTTGAGCTGGCCATCGAGAAAATCGTCGCGGTCCCCCTGGTCGACCAGAATCGGCAGCTTCTCCGAGGCCTCAGCGATCAGCACACTGGCATCCCATTCGCGCCAGCGCGAACGGTCCTCGCCCAGGTAGTTGCTGAAGGCTTTCTCGCCCCACGGGCAATTGACCGGATTGGCGATCGGTGAAAACGCCGAAACCGACCGATAGCGCCCCGGGTTCTTCAGCGCGCAGATCAGCGCACCATGGCCGCCCATGGAATGACCAGCGATTGCGCGTTTGTCCGAAACGGGGAAGTTGGCCTCGATCAGCGCCGGTAACTCCTGCACGACATAGTCGTACATGCGGTAATGACGGGCCCAGGGCTCCTGGGTGGCATTGATGTAAAAGCCGGCGCCGAGGCCGAAGTCATAAGCGCCATTGGCGTCATCCGGCACGCCCTCGCCCCGCGGGCTGGTGTCTGGCGCGACGATGATCAAGCCCAACTCGGCGGCCATGCGCTGGGCACCGGCCTTCTGCATGAAGTTCTCGTCGGTGCAGGTCAGGCCGCTCAGCCAGTACAGCACCGGCAACCTGGCGCCCTGCTCGGCCTGGGGCGGCAGATAGACGGCGAATACCATGTCGCAGTTGAGGCTGGAAGAGCGATGCTTGTAGCGTTTGTGCCAGCCGCCGAAGCTCTTGTTGCTGGATACGATTTCCAAAGTCATGACAAATCCTCACGGGCGGTGGACAAGCCGTCCTGCAACGGCGTTGCCCACCCTACTGATCAGTAGTGAATGACGGTGCGGATGCTCTTGCCTTCATGCATCAGGTCGAAGGCCTCGTTGATCTTGCCCAGGCCCATGGTGTGGGTGATAAAGGTGTCCAGCGGAATCTCGCCGCTCTGCGACTTCTCGACGTAGCTCGGCAGTTCGGTACGGCCTTTGACGCCCCCGAAGGCGCTGCCGCGCCAGACGCGACCGGTCACCAGTTGGAACGGGCGGGTGCTGATCTCCTGGCCAGCGCCGGCCACACCGATGATCACGCTCTCGCCCCAGCCCTTGTGGGCGCATTCCAGCGCGGCGCGCATCAGTTGCACGTTGCCGACGCACTCGAAGCTGTAGTCCACACCGCCGTCGGTGAGTTCGACGATGACGTCCTGGATCGGCTTGTCGTAATCCTTCGGATTGACGAAATCGGTCGCACCCAGCTCCCGGGCCACGTCGAACTTGGCCGGGTTGATGTCGACGGCGATGATGCGCGACGCTTTGGCCATCTTCGCACCAATGATCGCTGCCAGGCCGATGCCACCCAGACCGAAGATCGCCACGGTGGCGCCCTCTTCCACCTTGGCGGTGTTGAGCACGGCGCCGATGCCGGTGGTCACGCCGCAACCAAGCAGGCAGACCTTTTCCAGCGGCGCTTCTTTCGGGATGACGGCCAGGGATACTTCCGGCAGTACGGTGTACTCGGAGAAGGTCGAGCAGCCCATGTAGTGATAGATCGGCTCGCCGTTGTAGCTGAAACGCGTGGTGCCATCGGGCATCAGCCCCTTGCCCTGGGTGGCGCGCACCGAACTGCACAGATTGGTCTTGCCGGACAGGCAGAACTTGCACTTGCGGCACTCGGCGGTGTACAGCGGGATCACATGATCACCGACGGCCACCGAGGTCACGCCCTCACCAATGGCTTCAACGATGCCACCGCCCTCGTGGCCGAGAATCGACGGGAACACGCCTTCGGAGTCTGCACCGGACAGGGTGTAGGCGTCGGTGTGGCACACGCCGGTGGCGACGATGCGCACCAGCACTTCGCCGGCCTTTGGCGGCTCGACATCCACTTCGACGATTTTCAGCGGCTCATTCGGGGCAAAGGCTACAGCGGCGCGCGACTTGATCATGTTTCGGCTCTCCTGATGAATTGCGATGGCGACGAGTGTAGTTGAGCCAACGATTGAGATAATCAGGCAGAATGCAAAACATTATTGCTCTATAGGGATAATCACCATGTCGCGAGTGATGCCGTGAATCGCTGGGAAGGGCTCGACGAATTCGTCGCCGTGGCCGAATGTGGCCAGTTCACGGCAGCGGCAGAGCGCCTGGGCCTGTCATCCTCACAAGTGAGCCGGCAGATCGCCCGCCTCGAGGAACGCCTGCACACCCGCCTGTTTTACCGCACCACACGCAAGGTCGCCTTGACCGAGGCCGGTCAGACCTTTCTGCAACACTGCCAGCGTCTGCAGGATGCTCGCGAAGAAGCGCTGAACGCCATCGGCGATCTGGGCAGTGAACCCAAAGGCTTGTTGCGCATGACCTGCGCAGTGGCCTACGGCGAGCGCTTCATCGTGCCGCTGGTGACGGCGTTCATGGCGCGTCACCCGCGGCTCTCCGTGGAAGTGGAGCTGAGCAATCGCACGCTCGACCTGGTGCAGGACGGTTTCGACGTCGCCATTCGCCTGGGTCGCCTGCAGGACTCGCGCATGCTGGCGACCCGACTGGCGCCAAGGCGCATGTACCTGTGCGCGTCGGCAGACTACCTGCAACGCTACGGGCGTCCGCACAGCCTGTCGGAACTGGCTCGGCACAATTGTCTGATCGGCAGCAGCGACGTCTGGACCTTCCAGCTCGAAGGCCGCGAAGCTTCGCAGCGGATCAATGGCAACTGGCGCTGCAACAGCGGCCAGGCCGTTCTGGACGCTGCCCTGGCCGGGCTCGGTCTGTGCCAGTTGCCGGATTACTACGTCCTCGAGCATCTGCGCAGCGGCGCCCTGGTTTCGCTGCTCGACAATCACCAACCGCCCAACACCGCGGTGTGGGCGCTGTATCCGCAACAGCGGCACCTGTCGCCCAAGGTCAGGCAACTGATCGACGCATTACGTTACGGTCTCGCCCTGCGCCCGGAATACGCCTGAAAGCCTGATTTCGCGCACGGCGCTCATAGAATGTCACAACCGTCTGCGAACCCTGCCGGTGAGGTTCCGTCGTAATCCATGAGGCCCCTGTTCGGGTCGATGCGAACCCCCAGCATGAGGACATGGTTATGCAAGTCATGGTCAACAGCGGAAAGCACGTCGACACCTCAATGGCATTTAAGACTGACATTCGCAGTCGAGTGCGCGACAAACTCCAGCGCTACGAAGAGCATCTCACCCGGGTGGAAATCCACCTGTCGGACGAGAACGCCCTCAAGAGCGGCCCCCAGGACAAACGCTGCAAGGTCGAAGCACGGATGAAGGGGCGCGACCCGATGTCGGTTTCCTATGACGCCTGCGAACTGCAGCAGGCCATCGACGGCGCCATGAACAAGCTGACATCGGTGCTGGAACGCAACATCGGCAGGAATGCCAAGAAGTGGATTCACTGAACCCCAGACGGTGACTCAGTGGCGGCCTCGCCAGAGGCGCTCCAGGTAATGCAAGTCTTCCGGGCGGGTAACCTTCAAGTTGTTCGCCCGGCCTTCGATCAGCCGCGGCGAATGCCCGGCCCACTCCATCGCCGAGGCTTCGTCGGTGACAACCACATCCGACACCAAGGCTTCAGCCAGCGCCTGATGCAGGGCACCGAGACGGAACATCTGCGGTGTATAGGCCTGCCAGATAACCGAACGATCAATGGTCTCACGCACGCGGCCATCGCTACCCACACGCTTGAGCGTGTCGCGGGCCGGCACGCCGAGCAGCCCGCCCACGGCATCGTTTGCCAGCTCAGCGAGCAGCAGGTCGAGGTCGGCTTGCGCCAGGTTGGGCCGTGCGGCGTCATGCACCAGCACCCAGTCCTGCTCGCCGGCGCCCAGCTCGGTCAAGCGCAACAGGGCGTTGAGCACCGAGTCGGCGCGTTCGGCACCGCCGGCGGCCGTATGGATTCGCCCGTCACGGGCGCACGCGAGCGATGGCCAGAAGGGGTCGTCTTCGGCCAGGCTGACCACCACGCCACGCAGGCACGGATGATCGAGAAAACAGTGAAGGGTGTGCTCCAGAATGCTCTTGCCGGCCAGTTGCAGATACTGCTTTGGCCTGTCGGCACGCATGCGGCTACCGATGCCGGCGGCCGGAATCACCGCCCAGAACGACGGCAGATCAGGTTTGTTCATTCAGCCAACTGATAGAGGGTTTCGCCGTCCTTGACCATCCCCAGCTCATGGCGGGCACGCTCCTCGACGGTTTCCATACCTTTCTTCAACTCCATCACCTCGGCTTCGAGGATACGGTTGCGTTCGAGCAGGCGTTCGTTTTCGCCCTGCTGATCGGCAATGTTCTGCTGAAGCTCGGTCACCTGCGCCAAGCTGCCCTCGCCCACCCACAGGCGATACTGCAGGCCTGCAAGCACGAGGATCAGAACGAGAAATAGCCAGTAAGGACTACGCATGGCAGGTGAGGCACTCGGGTAGGAAGGGGTCGCTGCGACGGACATCCGTGGATTCTCCCTGCGTCATCGATATCCGGCAAGGCCGCCAGCGAAACCGGCGGTGCTCCAGAGAAGCCCGCGCGGCGGCAGATGTTCATCTGCGCCGCGCGACCCCGACTCAGTCGCGGAACTCGCCGCGACCGCGGTACGGCGCCTTGGCACCCAGTTGCTCTTCGATACGCAGCAGCTGGTTGTACTTGGAAACGCGGTCGGAGCGGCACAGCGAACCGGTCTTGATCTGACCAGCGGCAGTACCAACGGCCAGGTCGGCGATGGTGCTGTCTTCGGTTTCACCCGAACGGTGCGAAATCACCGCGGTGAAGCCGGCTGCCTTGGCCATCTGGATGGCTTCCAGGGTTTCGGTCAGCGAGCCGATCTGGTTGAACTTGATCAGGATCGAGTTACCGATGCCCTTGTCGATGCCTTCCTTGAGGATCTTGGTGTTGGTCACGAAAAGGTCGTCGCCGACCAACTGAACCTTGGCGCCGATCTTGTCGGTGAGGATCTTCCAGCCAGCCCAGTCGGACTCGTCCAGGCCGTCTTCGATGGAAATGATCGGGAAGCGCTCGGTCAGGCCCTTGAGGTACTCGGCGAACCCTTCGGCATCGAACGATTTACCTTCGCCGGAGAGGTTGTATTTGCCGTCTTCGTAGAACTCGGAGGCCGCGCAGTCCAGGGCCAGGGTCACGTCGCTGCCCAGCGTGTAGCCAGCATTGGCCACGGCCTCGGCGATGGCGGACAGGGCGTCTTCGTTGGAAGCAAGGTTCGGCGCGAAACCGCCCTCGTCACCCACTGCCGTGTTCAGGCCGCGAGCCTTGAGCACCGCCTTGAGGTGATGAAAGATTTCGGTACCCATGCGCAGGCCGTCGGAGAAGGTCTTGGCGCCGACCGGCTGCACCATGAACTCCTGGATGTCGACGTTGTTGTCGGCGTGCTCGCCGCCGTTGATGATGTTCATCATCGGCACCGGCATGGAGTACTGGCCCGGCGTACCGTTGAGGTTGGCAATGTGCGCGTACAGCGGCAGGTCCTGATCCTGGGCGGCAGCCTTGGCAGCGGCCAGGGACACGGCGAGGACGGCATTGGCGCCCAGCTTGGCCTTGTTCTCGGTGCCATCGAGCTCGATCATGGTCTTGTCGAGGGCTTTCTGGTCGACCGGGTCTTTGCCCAGCAGTGCGTCGCGGATCGGGCCATTGATGTTGGCCACCGCCTTCAGTACGCCTTTGCCCAGGTAACGGCTCTTGTCGCCATCACGCAGTTCCAGCGCTTCGCGCGAACCGGTGGAGGCACCAGACGGCGCACAGGCGCTGCCAACGATGCCATTGTCGAGGATTACGTCCGCTTCCACGGTGGGGTTGCCACGGGAGTCGAGAACCTCACGACCCTTGATGTCGACGATCTTTGCCATTCTTGTAAGCTCTCCAGAAGTTATCGAAAAAGCACTGCAGCATTCGGCGCCCACCACCGGCCATGCTCGATAGCGGTAAGGCGGACATACAAACCCGGACAACAGGCCGGGCGGTGGAACAGGCGGAACCGGAAAACGCCATCAGGCGGTTTCGATCGGTTCCTGACTCTTGATCAGATCATCCAGTTGCTTGAGCTGAGCGAGAAAGGGTTCCAGCTTGTCCAGGCGCAGCGCACAAGGGCCGTCGCACTTGGCGTTTTCCGGATCCGGATGCGCTTCGAGGAACAAGCCCGCCAACCCCTGACTCATACCGGCCTTGGCCAGCTCGGTGACCTGGGCGCGACGGCCGCCGGCGGAGTCCGCTCGGCCGCCCGGCATCTGCAGGGCGTGGGTAACATCGAAGAACACCGGGTATTCGAAGGCCTTCATGATGCCGAAGCCGAGCATGTCCACCACCAGGTTGTTGTACCCGAAAGAGGAGCCGCGCTCGCAGAGGATCAACTGATCGTTCCCGGCTTCGACACACTTGGCGAGAATATGTTTCATCTCCTGGGGAGCGAGAAACTGCGCCTTCTTGATGTTGATCACGGCACCAGTCTTGGCCATCGCGACGACCAGGTCGGTTTGCCGGGACAGGAAGGCCGGCAGCTGGATGATGTCGCAGACTTCGGCCACCGGCTGCGCCTGGTCGGGTTCGTGAACGTCGGTGATCACCGGCACGCCGAAGGTCTTCTTCACGTCCTCGAAGATCTTCATGCCTTCTTCCAGGCCAGGGCCACGGAAGGACGTCACCGAAGAGCGGTTGGCCTTGTCGAAGCTGGCCTTGAAAACATAAGGGATGCCGAGCTTGTCGGTCACCCGTACGTATTCTTCGCAGGCCCGCATCGCCAGATCACGGGACTCCAGCACGTTGATGCCGCCGAACAGCACGAAAGGCTTGTCGTTGGCGACGTCGATCTTGCCGACACGAACGGTCTTCTGTGCCATGGGTCAGACCTTCTTCGCTTGATGGGCGAGCGCCGCGTTGACGAAACCGCTGAACAGCGGGTGACCGTCACGGGGCGTGGAAGTGAATTCCGGGTGGAACTGGCAGGCCACGAACCACGGATGGTCAGCGCTCTCCACCACTTCGACCAGAGCGCCGTCGCCGGAGCGGCCGGTCACCTTGAGACCCGCTTCGATGAGCTGAGGCAGCAGGTTGTTGTTGACTTCGTAGCGGTGGCGATGGCGTTCGACGATCACGTCCTTGCCGTAGCAGGCGTGCACCTGCGAGTTCGGCAGCAGTTGGCAATCCTGGGCACCCAGGCGCATGGTGCCGCCCAGATCGGAGGCCTCGGTGCGCGACTCGGTGGCGCCGGTCGCGTCCTGCCATTCGGTGATCAGGCCGACCACCGGGTGGCCGCTGGCGATGTCGAATTCGGTGGAGTTGGCATCACTCCAGCCCAGCACGTTACGGGCGAACTCGATGACCGCCACCTGCATGCCGAGGCAGATACCCAGGTAGGGGATCTTGTTCTCGCGGGCATATTTGACCGTGGTGATCTTGCCTTCCACGCCACGCAGGCCGAAACCGCCCGGCACCAGAATCGCGTCGACGCCTTGCAGCAGGTCGGTGCCCTGATTCTCGATGTCTTCGGAATCGATGTAGCGCAGGTTGACCTTGGTGCGGTTCTGGATGCCTGCGTGGCTCATCGCTTCGATCAGCGACTTGTAGGCGTCCAGCAGTTCCATG
This sequence comes from Pseudomonas sp. PA15(2017), assembly GCF_001945395.1. GTDB lineage: Bacteria > Pseudomonadota > Gammaproteobacteria > Pseudomonadales > Pseudomonadaceae > Aquipseudomonas. The sequence goes on from NZ_MSXV01000058.1 coordinate 395,622, forward strand.
TACTTGCCGACCATGGCGATGGTGACTTCGCTCGAAGGGTTCAGCTTGGCATCCACCACGCGGTCCCATTCGGAGAGATCGGCGCCGCGGCAATCCAGGCCGAAACGCTCGACAACGAAGTCATCCAGGCCCTGGGCATGCAGCACACCCGGGATCTTGTAGATGGTGTCGACGTCTTCCAGGCTGATCACCGCACGCTCTTCGACGTTGGTGAACAGAGCGATCTTGCGGCGCGACGATACGTCGATCGGGTGATCCGAGCGGCACACCAGCACGTCGGGCTGCAGGCCGATGGAGCGCAGCTCCTTGACCGAGTGCTGAGTCGGCTTGGTCTTGGTCTCGCCGGCGGTGGCAATGTACGGCACCAGGGTCAGGTGCATCAGCATGGCGCGCTTGGCGCCCACTTCCACGCGCAGTTGGCGGATGGCTTCGAGGAACGGCTGGGACTCGATGTCACCGACCGTACCGCCGATCTCGACCATGGCCACGTCGGCGTCGCCAGCACCCTTGATGATGCGGCGCTTGATCTCGTCGGTGATGTGCGGGATGACCTGGATGGTCGCACCCAGGTAATCACCACGGCGCTCCTTGCGCAGCACGTCTTCGTACACGCGGCCGGTGGTGAAGTTGTTGCTCTTGGTCATGGTGGTGCGGATGAAACGCTCGTAGTGACCCAGATCGAGGTCGGTCTCGGCGCCATCGTGGGTGACGAATACCTCACCATGCTGGAACGGGCTCATGGTGCCCGGATCGACGTTGATGTACGGATCCAGTTTGAGCATCGTGACCTTCAGGCCCCGCGCCTCCAGGATTGCCGCCAAGGATGCCGAGGCGATGCCTTTCCCCAACGAAGAAACAACACCACCCGTGACGAAAATGAAGCGCGTCATGAAAAACCCTAAGAAGTCAGCAGTGGCGGTCGAGCCGCCGGGGAGCAGAGAAGGCCTTGGTTCACCTTAGCAAACATGGCGAACCATGCCGGCAAATAGCAAACATCCACCGCTTCTGGAAGAAGCAGCGAATACCTGAATAGAGACGGGAGCGTAGTCTACCGGAAACGTGCTGAGGGGGGAAGAACGGCAAGCCAGTGCAGCGCGAAAACGGCTGCCGACAGAATACGGGTTTCGCAGAAAATACCCGCCGAATCAAAACCTTGCATATCGACAGCGAGTTGTTGCGTGATCAGCCTGGCGCAACCGGTCGCACCCACGAGGAAAAGTGCCAACGCAATTCACCGCACGCCGGATCGAGCGGCAAATTGGCGACCGCTACCAACTGGCCATCGCGCCGCAACAGCGGCAGCCGAGGCCGGATGAACTCGGGTATGCCGGCCTCCTGCAGCAAGCGCTTGAGATCACGCCGACCACGGCCCGGAACGTCGAGCACTTCGCCGCCTTGCCGGTAAGCAATGCTCAGCCGCCCATCGGGGACCTGCCCGGCCATTTCGACCATGCCGTTGCCAGGCAGCGGGAGCGGCTGTCGACCATCTGGCCAGGGCTGCTCCTGGCTCTCCCAGGGAGCGCTCCACGCAGCCTCCAGCCACGACAATCGTTCACCATGGCGACGCAGCTCGCCGCTTTCCAGTCGCCAGATTGGCGACGCATCCGCGGCAGCATCGCGCAAATCCGCCCAGCCCTGCCAATGCCGGCTGTCCGGCAGGCGAGTACGGTCGCCCAGCCAGCGCCTGAGCAGATTGCGCTGGCGTGCCTCGGAGAGCTGGCGAAGTATCCGTAAATCGAGGCTGGGGATGCTCAACCATGGAAGACCGAGCGCAGCGTGCGAGCGCTGCAGGTCGATGTCAGCGAGCTCGTCCAGGAGCGCCTGAGCTTCGGCCTGGTGGGCTGCCGCACGGGCCAGCACCGCGCACGCGCCGGGCCAGTGGCCAGCCAGACGCGGCAGGATGTCCTGACGCAGAAAGTTGCGAGCCAAGCCACTGTCGCCGTTCGAAGGATCTTCCACCCAGTGCAGCCCATGACGCGACGCATAGGCTTCCAGCGTCTTGCGAGGCTCGTCCAGCAGCGGCCTGACGGCATGCCCCCGCCCCAGCGGACGGCTATGGGCCATGGCCGCCAACCCTCGCACCCCGGCACCGCGCAACAGACGATAGAGCAGCGTTTCCGCCTGATCATTCTGATGCTGGGCCAGCACCAGCACCTCGTCCGGCACCATCAGCGCGGAAAACGCCGCATAGCGCGCCTCGCGGGCGGCGCGTTCCAGGCTGGCGCCCGGCTCGACCTGCACGTGACGGACGTCCAGGGCGACACCCAGGCTGTCGCACACCTGCTGACAATGCGCAGGCCACTCATCGGCGGCCGCCTGCAACCCATGATGAACATGGATAGCGCGGATGGGTGGCAGATCATGGCGCCGGGCAGCGCTGGCCAAAAGGTGCAGCAGCACCGTGGAATCGAGCCCGCCGGAAAACGCTACCCGCCACAGCGGCGCATGGCGACACGCCGCAAGGCGTGCAAGCACGGCAGATTCAAGAGACATGCAGAGGTCAGTGAAGCGACCCCGCAAGCATGGCGGCCATCGGGGCGATTGGCCTGCTTGCGGGGGGAAGCGGCATCAGGCGATACCGTAGCTCATCAGGCGCTCGTAGCGACGAGCCAGCAGCCCGTCGGTATCGAGCTTGCGCAGGTCCTCGAGCTGAGCGGCCAACGTCTGGCGAATCGATTCGGCAGTGGCGGCCGGATCACGGTGTGCGCCACCCAGCGGCTCGGCGATCACCTTGTCGACGATACCCAGGCCTTTCAGGCGCTCGGCGGTGATGCCCATGGCTTCGGCGGCTTCCGGCGCCTTCTCGGCGGTCTTCCACAGAATCGAAGCGCAGCCTTCCGGCGAGATCACCGCGTAGGTCGAGTACTCGAGCATGTTGAGGTTATCGCACACACCGATGGCCAGTGCGCCGCCGGAGCCGCCCTCACCAATCACGGTGGAGATGATCGGCGTCTTCAGGCGTGCCATGACGCGCAGGTTCCAGGCGATCGCCTCGCTCTGGCCACGCTCTTCGGCGTCGATACCCGGATAGGCGCCCGGGGTGTCGATGAAGGTCAGGATCGGCATCTTGAAGCGCTCGGCCATTTCCATCAGGCGGCAGGCCTTGCGGTAGCCTTCCGGGCGCGGCATGCCGAAGTTGCGGCGTACCTTCTCGCGAACTTCACGGCCCTTCTGGTGGCCGATGACCATCGCTGGCTGGCCATTCAGGCGCGCGACGCCACCGACGATGGCCGCGTCGTCGGAGAAATGGCGGTCGCCATGCAGCTCGTCGAACTCGGTAAAGATGTGCTGCAGGTAATCCAGGGTGTACGGACGCTGCGGATGACGCGCGAGGCGAGCGATCTGCCAGCTGGTCAGATTGCTGAAGATGCTCTCGGTGAGCGTGCTGCTCTTGTCCTGCAGGCGGGCGATTTCGTCGCCGATGTTCAGGGAGTTGTCGTTACCGACCAGACGAAGCTCTTCGATCTTGGCTTGCAGGTCGGCAATCGGCTGTTCGAAATCGAGATAATTCGGGTTCATAGGCATCCGTCATGCGTCGACGGCCAAAAAGGCCGGGGAGCGTGTATCCAATTGGCGCCTACCTTATAGGAACAGGCGCCTTCAGGTCGACACCTGCTGTGCACTTCGGGCGAAAATGCCGGCAAATGCGCCAGGCATTCGCTCGGCAACCCGATCACGCGGATCGGGTTGCGGCGGAGGCAAGCATGCGGTGTCAGGGCTGGAAGACAGGGCCTGAGCCCGGACTTTCAGCGCCGCTATTCTAGCGGTATTGCAGGAAGACGTTTTCTCGCCCGAACTGGTCACGCAAAACTTGAATCAAGCTGTCGGCCGGATCGATTCGCCAGTCCTCGCCAAACTGCAGCAGGGCCTTGGCGTCGGCACCGGTGTAATCCAGGGTGATCGGGCAGGCGCCGCGATGGCGCTGGCACAATTCGCCCAGCCAGCGTAGCCGGTCGCCCTTGAGCGCCGTGGCCTGCACCTTGACCCGCAGGCTTTCGGCCAGGCCGGTGCGCGCTTCTTCCAGGCTCATCACCCGTTTGGCGCGCAGGCGCATACCACCGGAGAAGTCGTCGTTACTGACCTCCCCCTCCACCACCACCAGGGCGTCGCTCTGCAGTAAAGCCTGGTTGCTGGCGAAGGCATCGGCGAACAGCGAGGCCTCGATGCGCCCGGAGCGGTCGTCCAGGGTGATGAAGCCCATCTTGTCGCCCTTCTTGTTCTTCATCACCCGCAGGTTGACGATAAGGCCGGCGATGGTCTGGGTATCGCGGGCCGGCTTGAGATCGACGATGCGCTGGCGGGCGAAACGCCGCACCTCGCTTTCGTATTCATCGATCGGGTGGCCGGTCAGATACAGGCCCAGAGTGTCCTTCTCGCCTTTGAGGCGTTCCTTGAGGGACAGCTCGCGGGCCTTGCGATGGTTGGCATAGACGTCCGCTTCGGGGCTGGCGAACACGCCACCGAACAGGTCCATATGCCCACTGTCGTGGCTCCGCGCGGTCTGCTCGGCGGCCTGCACCGCCTCTTCCATCGCCGCCAGCAGCACGGCACGATTGCGGTCGATGTTGGCCTGGTAGGCCTTGATCTCGTCATGGAAGTGCGGGCCGAGGCGATCCAGCGCACCGCTGCGGATCAGCGCTTCCATGGTGCGCTTGTTGATGCGTTTGAGATCGACGCGCGAGCAGAAATCGAACAAGTCCTTGAACGGACCATCCTGCCGGGCCTCGACGATGGCCTCTACCGGACCCTCGCCCACGCCCTTGACCGCACCGAGGCCGTAGAGGATTCGCTCGGTCTGTTTCGCATCCTGGCTGACGGTGAACTTGAATTCCGAGGCATTCACATCCGGCGGATCGATGCGCAGCTTCATGCTGCGGCATTCCTCGATGAGAATGACCACCTTGTCGGTGTTGTGCATATCCGCCGACAGTACCGCAGCCATGAATGGCGCAGGATAGTGGGCCTTCAGCCAGGCGGTCTGGTAGGACACCAGGCCGTAGGCGGCAGAGTGGGACTTGTTGAAGCCGTAACCGGCGAACTTTTCCACCAAGTCGAAGATGTTACCCGCCAGATCGGCATCGATGCCGTTGTTGGCACACCCCTCGATGAAACCGCCACGCTGCTTGGCCATTTCCTCGGGTTTCTTCTTGCCCATGGCCCGGCGCAGCATGTCCGCCTGACCGAGGGTATAACCGCCCATGACTTGGGCGATCTGCATGACCTGTTCCTGGTAAAGGATGATCCCGTAGGTCGGCTTGAGCACCGGCTCCAGACCTGCATACTGGTAATCCGGATGCGGGTAGGACAGCTCGGCACGGCCGTGCTTACGGTTGATGAAGTCGTCCACCATGCCCGACTGCAGCGGGCCGGGGCGGAACAACGCCACCAGTGCGATCATGTCTTCCAGGCAGTCGGGCTTGAGCTTCTTGATCAGCTCCTTCATGCCGCGCGATTCGAGCTGGAAGACGGCCGTGGTCTCGGCTTTCTGCAGCATCTGATAAGTCGGCTTGTCGTCGAGCGGAATGAAGTCGACGTTGACCAGATCCTCTTCGGCGACGCCGGCCGCGCGCTGGTCGCGGTGAATGGTTTCCAGTGCCCACTTGATGATGGTCAGGGTGCGCAGGCCGAGGAAGTCGAACTTCACCAGACCGGCCTGCTCGACGTCGTCCTTGTCGAACTGGGTCACCAGGCCGGCGCCTTCCTCGTCACAGGCGATCGGCGCGAAATCGGTCAGCTTGGTCGGGGCGATCACCACGCCGCCGGCGTGTTTGCCGGTGCCGCGCACGATGCCTTCGAGCTTGAGGGACATGTCCCAAATCTCGGCGGCCTCTTCGTCGACCTTGAGGAAGTCGCGCAGTGGCTCTTCCATCTCGAAGGCCTTTTCCAGCGTCATGCCCACTTCGAAGGGGATCATCTTCGACAGGCGATCCGCCAACCCGTAGGACTTGCCCTGCACCCGCGCGACGTCGCGCACCACCGCCTTGGCCGCCATGGAGCCGAAGGTGATGATCTGGCTCACCGCGTTACGCCCGTACTTCTCGGCCACGTAATCGATGACCCGGTCGCGACCGTCCATGCAGAAGTCGACGTCGAAGTCGGGCATGGACACCCGCTCGGGGTTGAGGAAGCGCTCGAACAGCAGGTCATAGGCCAGCGGATCGAGGTCGGTGATCTTCTGCACGTAGGCCACCAGCGAACCGGCACCTGAACCACGGCCCGGCCCCACTGGCACACCGTTGCTCTTGGCCCACTGGATGAAGTCCATAACGATCAGGAAGTACCCGGGGAAACCCATCTGGATGATGATATCCAGCTCGAAATTCAGCCGGTCGATGTACACCTGCTTCTTGGCGTCGTAATCCGGCGTGTCCTTGGGCAGCAGGACTTCGAGACGCTCGTCGAGGCCGTCGAACGACACCTTGCGGAAATACTCGTCGATGGTCATGCCTTCCGGCACCGGGAAGTCCGGCAGGAAGTATTTGCCCAGCTGAACCTCGATGTTGCAGCGCTTGGCGATCTCGACGGTGTTCTGCAGGGCGTCGGGCAGATCACCGAACAGCTCGGCCATTTCCTCTGGCGATTTCAGGTACTGCTGATCGGAGTAGATACGCGGGCGGCGTGGGTCGTCGAGGATGCGCCCCTCACCGATGCACACGCGGGTTTCATGGGCCTCGAAATCGCTCTGTTTGAGAAAGCGCACATCGTTGGTGGCCACCAGTGGTGCGCCGGTCTTGTCGGCCAGGGCCACGGCGGCATGCAGGTGCTCCTCGTCATTGACGCGGCTGGTGCGCTGCACTTCGAGGTAGAAGCGCTCGGGAAACACCGCCTGCCATTCCCGCAGCAACGTTTCGGCCTTGGCCGGCTCGCCATCGAGCAGCGCGTGACCGATCTCGCCCTCCTTGGCACCGGACAGGGCGATCAGCCCTTCGCTGGCGGCTTTCACCCAATCGCGCTGGATGATCACCAGGTCGTTGCTCTGCCCCTCGCTCCAGCCGCGCGAGACCAGCTCGGTGAGGTTGCGGTAACCCTTGGGATTCATCGCCAGCAGGGTCATGCGCGTCAGCGGGCCATCTTCGTAGGCACTGGCCAGCCAGATATCGGCGCCGCAGATCGGCTTGATGCCGGCGCCCATGGCGGCTTTGTAGAACTTCACCAGCGAGCACATGTTGCTCATGTCGGTGACCGCGACGGCGGGCATGCCGGCCCCGGCCACGGTCTTGACCAGCGGCTTGACGCGAACCAGTCCGTCGACCAGGGAGTATTCGGTGTGCAGGCGAAGATGAACGAAGGAAACAGCCATGAAGAAGCCCTGCAGGAAAAGCGACAAAACGCGGATTGTACCGTAACTGGAAGGATGGACAGCGGCCTGAGTTACGCTCAGTTGTCGCTCATGGCTTCCAGCAGGCGGCGTACCGGCGCGAAGGAGCGCCGGTGGATGGGCGTCGGGCCCAGACGGGTCAGGGCCTCGAGATGAACGGGCGTCGGATAGCCCTTGTGCAGCGCGATGCCATAGCCTGGGTAGAGTGCGTCCAGCTCGCGCATTTCGCGGTCTCGACTGACCTTGGCGAGGATCGAAGCGGCGGCGATGGCCGGCACCTGGGCATCACCCCCGATCACCGGTGCGCTGGGCACCGAGAGCTTCGGGCAGCGATTGCCGTCGATCAGCGCCAGTTTCGGTGTCACGCTCAGGCCTTCGACCGCGCGCTGCATGGCCAGCATGGTGGCGTGCAGAATATTGAGGCGATCGATCTCTTCCACCTCCGCGCGGGCAATGCACCAGGCCAGCGCCTTTTCGCGAATTTCATCGAAGAGTTTTTCGCGCCGCGCCTCGGTCAGCTTCTTGGAATCGTTGAGCCCGAGAATCGGCCGCGCCGGATCGAGAATCACCGCCGCGGTCACCACCGCACCACAGAGCGGCCCGCGGCCCACTTCATCGACGCCGGCAACCAGCTCCTCGACGGTAGCGAAATCCAGGCCCAACTGCATCAGCTGCGCCCCAACAGGTCGAGCACCGCCGTAGCCGCGCGCTCGGAGGCATCGCGGCGCAGGGTGCGGTGGATGGCATCGAAGCCTTCGGTCTGCACCTCACCGTCCACCAGCAACGGCGCGACCGCCTGCGCCAGGGCATCGGCGGTGGCCGCATCCTGGATCAGCTCGGGGACCAGCAGCCGCTGGGCGAGCAGATTGGGCAGCGAGATGTACGGGCTCTTCACCAGACGCTTGAGAATACTGAAGGTCAGCGGCGCGACACGATAGGCCACCACCATCGGCCGCTTGTAGAGCAGCGCCTCGAGGGTCGCGGTGCCGGAAGCGATCAGCACCGCATCGCAAGCAGCCAGCGCATCGTGGGAGCGGCCGTCGAGCAATTGCAGTGGCAGGTCACGACCGCCAAGCATCTGTTCGAGCTGCTGGCGACGTTCCGCACTGGCACAGGGCAGTACGAAACGCACGCCCGGCCGCAGCGCACGCAATCGCTCGGCAGCATCGAGAAACAGGCCGCCCAGGCGCGACACCTCGCCGCCCCGGCTGCCTGGTAACAACGCCACCACGGCTGCATCGAGCGGCAGGCCGAGCTGTTCACGGGCTGCAGTGCGATCAGCCTGCAGGGGAATCGCATCGGCCAGCGGATGTCCCACGAAGCAGACCGGCACCTGGTGCGCCTCGTAGAACTGCGCCTCGAAGGGAAACAGGGTGAGCATCAGGTCGCAGGCATCGCGAATCTTCAACACACGCTTCTGCCGCCACGCCCATACCGAGGGGCTGACGTAGTGCACGGTGCGAATGCCGGCCTGGCGCAACTTGAGCTCGACACCGAGGGTGAAATCCGGCGCGTCGATGCCAATGAACACATCGGGCTTGCGCTCGATCAGGCTGGCAATCAGCCGACGGCGACGCGACAACAGCTCGGGCAGCCGACCCAGTACTTCGACCAGGCCCATGACCGCCAGGCGCTCAATGGGAAAATCGCTGACCAGCCCCTCGGCCTGCATGCGCGGGCCGCCTACGCCGATGAACTCCACGTTGGGGTGCTTGATCTTGAGCGCCTGCATCAGGCCTGCGCCGAGAATGTCGCCGGATGCCTCGCCGGCAACCAGCGCGACACGCAATACCTCAGCCATGGTTCAGCGAGTAATGCCGCGACTGGAGGTCAGGATCGAATCGCGGAAAACCGCTACTTCGGAGAACTGAGCAGCCACTTCTTCCAGCTCGACCAACGCTTCTTCGATGGTGAAGCCCTGGCGGTAGACGATCTTGTAGGCGCGGCGCAGCGCCTGCATCGACTCGGCGCTGAAACCACGACGGCGCAGGCCCTCGAAGTTCATGCTGCGCGCTTCGGCCGGGTTGCCCGATACCGTCACGTAAGCTGGGACGTCCTTGCCGATCGCCGCGCCCATGCCAGCAAAGGCATGCGCGCCGATATGGCAGAACTGGTGCACCAGGGTATAACCGGACAGGATGGCCCAGTCGCCGATGTGCACGTGTCCGGCCAGGGCCACGTTATTGACCAGAATGCAGTGATTGCCGACCACGCTGTCGTGGCCGATATGGGCATAGGCCATGATCAGGTTGTGGTCACCGATGGTGGTTTCGTCACGATCCTGAATAGTGCCACGGTGCATGGTCACGCCTTCACGGATGATGTTGTGATCACCGATGACCAGGCGCGTAGGCTCACCCTTGTACTTGCGATCCGGGGTGTCTTCACCCAGGGAGGCGAACTGGTAGATCTTGTTGTGCTTCCCGATCCGGGTAGGGCCCTTGATAATCACGTTGGGACCCAGCACACAGCCCTCGCCAATTTCTACGTCGGGCCCAATGATCGACCAAGGGCCGACGACGACGTCGTCTGCCAGCTTGGCGCTGGGATCGATGATGGCGCGAGGGTCAATCAAACTCATAACTTGCGTTCCGCACAGATGATTTCGGCCGAGCACACTTCTTTACCGTCGACCGTGGCCTTGCATTCGAACTTCCAGATGCTGCGCTTGCTGCTGAGGAACTTGGCCTCGAGGATCAGCTGGTCACCGGGCACAACCGGCTGACGAAAGCGTAGCTTATCGGAGCCGACGAAGTAGTAGAGCGTGCCGTCGGCAGGCTTCACGTCCATCATCTTGAAACCGAGGATACCGGCTGCCTGGGCCATGGCCTCGATGATGAGAACGCCCGGCATGATCGGGTGCTCGGGAAAATGGCCGTTGAAGAATGGCTCGTTGACGCTGACATTCTTATAGGCACGAACGCACTTGCCATCAAGATCCAGATCCGTGACCCGATCCACCAGCAGGAACGGATAACGGTGCGGCAAGTACTCGCGAATTTCGTTGATTTCCATCATTTCCAGAGAAGCCCGTAATAAAAAGAAGAGAGCCAGCCATTGGCTCAGGCATCAGATGAGGCATTCCCGCTCGAGGTCACGGCAGCGAGCTGTTTTTCCAACTGCTTCACACGCCGCGCCATGTCGTCCAGCTGGCGGATACGCGCCACGCTTTTCTTCCACTCGGCCGCAGGTTGCATGGCGGTGCCCGACGAATAGGCACCAGGCTCGGTGATCGAGCGCGTGACCATGGTCATGCCGGTCACGAATACGCCATCACATACATCGATATGACCGACCATCCCCACGCCGCCGGCGATCATACAGTTCTTGCCGATCGACGTGCTGCCGGAAATCCCGACACAGGCAGCCATCGCCGTGTTGTCGCCGACCTGCACGTTGTGCGCGATCATGATCTGGTTATCCAGCTTCACGCCGTTGCCGATACGTGTGTCGGACAGGGCACCGCGATCGAGGGTGGTGTTGGCGCCGATTTCGACGTCATCACCAATGCTCACGCCACCAATCTGGGCGATCTTCTGCCAGACGCCCTTCTCGTTGGCGAAGCCGAAGCCCTCACCACCGATCACCGCACCGGACTGGATGACCACGCGTTTGCCGATGCGCACGTCGTGATACAGGGTGACCCGCGGCGCCAACCAGCCACCCTCGCCGATTTCGGAGCGCGCGCCGACCACGCAATGGGCACCGACGGTGACCCCGGCAGCGATCTTCGCGCCTGCCTCGATCACCGCATACGGGCCGATCGCCGCGCTCGGGTCGACCTGCGCATCGCTGGCGACAACTGCCGTCGGGTGAACACCCGGCGCAGCCTTGGGCTTGCGATCGAACAGGTGGGATAGCGAGGCGTAGGCCAGGTACGGATTGGCGACGATCAGCATATTGCCGGTGAAGCCTTCCGCATCCGCCGCCGTGAGCAGCACCGCCGCCGCCTGGCAACTGCCCAAGTGCTTGCGATACTGCGCATTGGACAGGAACGTCAGCTGAGACGGGCCGGCATCCTGCAAGGTTGCCAGCCCGTCGACCCGAAGCTCAGAGGCGCCACGCAAGGTGGCGCCCAGCTGCTCGGCCAACTGGCCGAGCGTGAATACCGGTGTGGACATCATCAACGCATCTGGTTCATGCGCTCGATGACCTGGCGGGTGATGTCGAACTGCGGTTTGACATCGATGACCGCGCCGCGCTCGAGCACCAGGTCGAAGTTGCCATTCTTGATGACGTCTTCGACGGCCTTGTCCAGGTTGGGCTTGAGCTTCTTGAGCATGTCGCGATCAGCCACGGCCTTGGCTTCGTTCAGCTCCTTGGACTGGAACTGGAAGTCACGGGCCTTTTGCTTGAAATCCAGCTCGAGACGCTCGCGCTCGGCGGTCTGCATCTTCTCGCCGTCTTTGACGATGCGATCCTGAATGCGCTTGGCATCGCTTTCCAGGGTCTTGAGCTTGTTCAGTTGCGGGCCGAATTTCTTCTCGGCGTCGACGGCGTAGCGCTTGGCCGCGTCGGACTCGAGCAGGGCCATCTGGTAGTTGAGCACCGCGATCTTCATTTCGGCGAAGGCCGGGGTGGCCAGCATGGTGACGCTTAACAGAACCAATTGAGTCAACTTACGCACGGTGCAACTCCTGCAGAAAAACTGTCTTGGTGATTCGTGAGCAGACGCTTAGAACGTCTGGCCGAGGGAGAACTGGAATACCTGGGTATCGGCGTCATCCGGCTTCTTGACCGGCATCGCCAGGCTGAAGCTCAGCGGGCCGAGTGCCGTGATCCAGGTAACGCCGACACCCACCGAACTGGCCAGGTTGCCGAAACTGATGTCGCAGCTGTCGCCACGGCGTTTCTGGCCAGCGCTGCAGTCGGTGTCGAACACGTTACCCACGTCCCAGAACAGCGCAGTACGCAGCGAGCGCTGATCCTTGACGAAGGGCAGCGGGAACAGCAACTCGGCGCCGCCCTGGATCAACACGTTACCACCGAACGGCAGCGGATCCTGGTCCGGATCGCGCAGCGTACCCGGATTGGTACCGGTACTTGGCGTACTGCGCGGGCCCAGACTGCTGTCCTTGAAGCCACGCACCGAGTTGAAACCGCCTGCGTAGTAGTTCTCGTAGAACGGCAGCTTGTCGGTGGAGCCGAAAGCGCCGCCGTAACCCAGCTGCGTGTGGAAGCGCATGGTGTAGGTATCGGTCAGCGGCTTGAAGACCTGGCCGCGGTAATCGAGTTTGTAGAACGACAGGTCACTGCCCGGCACGGTGGTTTCGAGGACCAGGCTCTGGGAATGCCCCCGGTTGGCCAGTACGCCACGGTTGAGGGTGGACTCGGACCAGCCGACGGAGGCTTTGAAGTTAAGGTACTTCTCGCCTTGCTGACGGGTGAAGTCGAAGATCTCGTCGACGGTATAGCGACCGGTTTTGATTTCGTCCTGCTGAACGGTCAGGCCGTAGGTCAGGCGCGACGTTTCACTGATCGGATAGCCGATGTTGACGCCGGCACCAAGGCTGTCGACCGAGTAGCTGGATACGTCGACATCAAGCTCGTCGTAGTCGGTGGTGCGGTAGAAGGCGTTGTAGCCCAGGCTCACACCATCCTCGGTCCAGTACGGATCGGTGAACGAGAAGTTGTAGCGGCTCTGGTATTCGCTACGGGTCAGGCCGAGGCTGACGCGGTTACCGCTACCCAGGAAGTTGTTCTGGGTGATCGAGCCACCGAGGATCAGACCGGCATTCTGGGCGAAACCCACGCTCGCGGTGATCGAGCCGGACGCCTGCTCCTCGACGCTGTAGTTGACGTCGACCTGGTCGTCGGTACCCGGCACCTGCGGAGTCTCGACGTTGACCTCCTTGAAGAAGCCCAGACGTTCCAGACGTGTCTTCGACTGGTCGATCAGGTAGGTCGATGCCCAGCCGCCTTCCATCTGCCGCATTTCGCGGCGCAGCACTTCGTCTTCGGTCTTGGTGTTGCCGCGGAAGTTGATGCGGTTGACGTAGGCGCGCTTGCCCGGATCGACGACGAAGGTGATCGATACCGAGTTGTCGTCGTTGTGTGGCTCAGGCACGCCGTTGACGTTGGCGAAGGTGTAACCCTCATTACCCAGGCGACGGGTGATCAGCTCGCTGGTGCTGGTCATCACCTTGCGGGAGAACACCTGGCCCTCTTTGACCAGCAGCAGCGCGCGCACTTCCTCTTCCGGCACCTTGAGGTCGCCGGACAGTTTCACATCACGAACGGTGTATTTCTCGCCTTCATCGATATTGACGGTGATGTAGACGTGCTTCTTGTCCGGGGTGATGGATACCTGGGTGGAGGTGATATCCATGTTGATGTAGCCGCGATCCAGGTAATAGGAGCGCAGGCGCTCCAGATCACCGGAGAGTTTCTCGCGGGCGTACTTGTCGTCGTTACGGAAGAACGACAGCCAGTTGGTGGTCTTCAGCTCGAACAGGTCCTGCAGGTCTTCGTCGGAGAAAACCTTGTTGCCGACCACGTTGATGTGCTGAATGGCCGCGACGCTGCCTTCGTTGATGTTGATCTTCAGCGCAACGCGGTTGCGCGGCTGAGGAATCACTTCGGCGTCGATCTCGGCGGAGTAACGGCCCTGGGCCACGTACTGGCGCTGCAGTTCGTTACGCACGCCTTCCAGGGTCGCACGCTGGAAGATTTCGCCTTCGGCCAGGCCCGACTGGTTCAGGCCCTTGAGCAGATCGTCACTGCTGATGGCCTTGTTGCCTTCGATCTCGATGCTGGAGATCGACGGGCGCTCGACCACGGTAATGACCAGCACGTTGCCGTCACGACCCAGTTGAATGTCCTGGAAGAAGCCGGTCCTGAACAGTTCGCGCGTCGCCTCGGTGAGCGTACGGTCATCGGCCGCCTCGCCGACGTTCAGCGGCAGCGCGCCAAACAGGCTGCCCGCGGAGACGCGCTGCAGGCCGTTAACGCGGATATCGGAGATGGTGAAGGACTCGGCGTGAACTTCGGCGATCATCAATGCGGAAAGAACCGCAGGTAGCAGCAGACGTTTCATGAAGTCCTTTCTTATTCCAACTAACGATAAGAAATCAGTCGTTCGAGACGAAAGATATATAATTCAGCTGAGCTCACAGGCGACCAAGGTCGTTGACCAGCGCCAGCAGCATCACCCCGATCACCAGGCTGATGCCAATCTGCATCCCCCAACCCTGCACCCGTTCGGACAGTGGGCGGCCTCGCACCCACTCGACCAGGTAATAAAGCAGATGTCCGCCATCCAGAACCGGAATGGGCAGCAAATTGAGAACGCCGAGGCTGATACTCAGGTAGGCGAGGAAATTCAAAAAGTCCCCAAGGCCCGACTCGGCCGAAGCGCCCGCCACTTTAGCAATGGTTATCGGCCCGCTCAAGTTTTTTACCGAGAGCTCACCGAACAGCATTTTCTTCAGTGAATCGAGGGTCAGAAGGCTCATTGTCCAGGTTCGCGCGCCAGCCTCGCTGATCGCTTCGAGTGGCCCGTAGCTGATTTCGCGAAGCATCTGCGCCGGCCATTGTGCCGGCGCCACACCGGCGCCGAGGTAGCCGGTGGCCGCTTCGCCCTCGCCTTTCGAGGCCAGGGTCACAGGCACATCCAGGCGCTGACCGTCACGCTCCAGGGCAATGCTCACCGACTTGCCCGGCAGCCCGCGCACACGATCGACCAGATTCTGCCAATCATTCAGCGGTTGCCCGTCCAGCGCCAGCAGGCGATCGCCGAGCTTTAAACCGGCGGCCTGTGCAGGCCCCTGCGGGTCGAACTCGGCGAGCACCGGCGCCAGGCTCGGGCGCCACGGGCGAATACCCAACGAGGCGATCGGATCAGGCTCGTTGGCGCCACGCAGCCAGTTGTCCAGTTCGACACGATGGGCCATATCTGCACCACCATCGGGATGCCGCGTAGTGATCAGCAGCTCACCGCTTTCACCGAGACGACGTACCAACTGCAGGTTGACCGCCGACCAGCCGGTAGTGGCCTTGCCATTGACCGCGACGATTTCCTCACCCGCCTGCAGGCCGGCGACCTGAGCGAGACTCCCCGCCTCCACCGCGCCGATGACCGGCCGCACCTGCTGGCTGCCGAGCATGGCCACCAGCCAGAAGAACACCAGCGCCAAGGCGAAGTTGGCCGCCGGGCCCGCCGCCACGATGGCGAAGCGTTGCTTGACGGTCTTGCGGTTGAACGACTGCTCGGCCAACCCCGGCGGCACGTCGCCTTCGCGCTCGTCGAGCATCTTCACGTAGCCGCCCAGCGGGATGGCGGCGATCACGAACTCGGTGCCTTGGCGGTCGTGCCAGCGCACCAGCGGCGTGCCGAAGCCCACGGAGAAACGCAGTACCTTGACGCCGCAGCGGCGTGCTACCCAGAAGTGACCGTATTCATGGAAGGTCACCAGCACCCCGAGCGCGATCAGGGTGCCAACGATCATATAGAGTGCGCTCATGCCACCTCTCCGCGATTCAACCACTGCCCGGCCAGCTCCCGCGCACGGCGGTCGGCTTCGAGCACGGTATCGAGGCAATCCACCGCAACCACCGGTTCGGCCTCGAGAACGCCGCCAATGATACGCGCGATATCGGTAAAGCGAATCTGCCGCTCGAGAAATGCCGCTACCGCCACTTCGTTCGCGGCATTGAGCATCGCCGGTGCGCTGCCGCCCGCCTCTGCCGCTTCACGGGCCAGACGCAGACAGGGAAAGCGGACGTCGTCCGGAGCCTGGAAATCCAGGCGCGCCACGGCGAGCAGATCCAGCGGCGCGACGCCCGAGTCGATACGCTGCGGCCAGGCCAGGGCATGGGCGATGGGCGTGCGCATGTCGGGGTTGCCCAACTGGGCGAGCACCGAGCCGTCGACGTAATCGACCAGAGAATGGATGACGCTCTGGGGATGGATCAGCACCTCGACCTGCTCGGGCCGTGCGTCGAACAGCCAACAGGCCTCGATCAGCTCCAGCCCCTTGTTCATCATGCTGGCCGAGTCGACGGAAATCTTGCGACCCATCGACCAGTTGGGATGGGCACAGGCCTGCTCGGGCGTTACCGCGTGCAGCGCCTCGGGCGAGGACTGACGGAACGGCCCGCCGGAAGCGGTGAGCAGGATACGTCGTACGCCGACCGGCTGCAGACCGCGTGCATAATCCTGCGGCAAACACTGGAAGATCGCGTTGTGCTCGCTGTCGATCGGCAGCAGCACAGCACCACTCTGACGCACCGCGCGCATGAACAGCGCGCCGGACATCACCAATGCTTCCTTGTTGGCGAGCAGCACCTTCTTGCCGGTTTCGACCGCTGCCAGGGTCGGCTTGAGCCCCGCTGCACCAACGATGGCCGCCATCACGGCATCCACCTCGGCATGGGCGGCGACCTCGCACAATCCGGGCTCGCCAGACAATACGCGAGTATCCAGCCCAGCCTGCTGCAGGCGTGCTTGCACAGCGGCTGCTGCAAGGGCATCGGCAACCACGGCGAAACGCGGGCGGTGAATGATGCAAAGCGCTTCCAACTCGGCCAGGCGACTGAAGGCGGTCAGGGCGAATGCCTGGTAGCGCGACGGATGGCGCGCGATGACATCGAGAGTGCTCAGGCCGATCGAACCGGTAGCGCCCAGAACGGTGATCTGTTGAACCTGGCTCACAATGCGCCCCAACCAGCCAGCCACAGCAGCATGGCGAATACGGGAACCGCCGCCGTCAGGCTGTCGATGCGGTCGAGCACACCACCATGGCCAGGCAACAGGTTGCTGCTGTCCTTGATGCCGGACTGGCGCTTGAACATGCTCTCGGTCAGATCACCGACCACCGAGATCAGCACCACCAGCGCAGCGGCCGGCAGCGCGAGAAGAAACTGCGTGAACGACCACTCGCGATAAAAGCCCACCACTACCGTCAACAGTAGACTGAGCAGCAGACCGCCGACCAGGCCTTCCCAGCTTTTGCCGGGGCTGACCCGCGGCGCCAGCTTGCGTTTGCCGAAACGCTTGCCGGAGAAATAGGCGCCGATGTCCGCGACCCAGACCAGCGCCATCACCGCCAGGATCAGCCAGTTGGCCAGTTGCCATTGCTTGATCACCACCAGCCCTTGCCAGGCTGGCAGCAGAATCAGCAGGCCAATCGCCAGGCGCCCCGGCAGGCCGCCCCAGTAGCGGCTGCTATCCGGGTAGTTGAGCACCAGAAAGGTCGCAAAGGCCCACCACAGCACGCCGGCGGACAGCAGCCAGGGCGCCAGCACGGGGGCGCTATAAAGCAGATAAAGCAGTACCGCCACCAGGGCGGCATAGGCGACACGCAACGGCTGAGCTTCGAAGCCCGCCAGACGGGCCCACTCCCACGCACCGAGTACGACCACGACGGCGATGAACAGCGCGAACGCGCCACCTTCGAGCAGGAAGAACCCTGCCAGGGCGATCGGCAGCAGGATCAGCGCCGTAATGATTCGTTGCTTGAGCATCAGGCGCGGGCCTCGGCTTCGACTTGTTCACTGGTCTTGCCAAAACGTCGCTGACGCTTGGCGAAATCCGCCAGCGCTGCGCGCATGGCGTCGTGCTTGAAGTCCGGCCACAGCAGGTCGGAGAAGTACAGTTCACTGTAGGCCATCTGCCAGAGCAGGAAATTGCTGATCCGATGCTCGCCGCCCGTGCGAATGCACAGATCCGGCAGCGGCAACTCACCGGTGGCCAGGCAGCCCTGGAGCAGGCGCGGGGTGATGTCCTCGGGCTGCAGGTGACCGCCCTGCACCTCACGCGCCAGGCGCTGCGCGGCCTGGGCGATATCCCACTGACCACCGTAGTTGGCGGCGATCTGCAGGATGAAGCGTTTTTCGCCGGCGGCACCAGCGGTCGCCGCTTCGGCTTCGCGCATGGCAGCCTGCAATTCGGGATGGAACCGCGAGCGGTCGCCAATGATGCGCAGGCTGATACCGTTCTCGTCGAGCTTGCGTGCCTCGCGGCGCAAGGCGCTGAGGAACAGCTCCATCAACGCACCGACCTCATCGGCCGGGCGCTGCCAGTTCTCGCTGGAGAAGGCGAACAGGGTCAGCACTTCCACGCCCGAATCGGCGCAGACCTCGATGACCGCTCGTACCGCATCAACGCCCGCCTTGTGCCCGGCCACACCGGGCAGCAGGCGCTTGCGCGCCCAGCGGTTGTTACCATCCATAATGATCGCCACGTGCCGTGGAACGGCCATCACGGCACCGACTTTGGAATTGTCCATGGCGACTTCCTGGCCGTCAGACGGCCATCAGGTCCGCTTCTTTCTGCTTCACGGCGACGTCGATCTCGGCCACGAACTTGTCGGTCAGCTTCTGTACGTCGTCAGCAGCGCGACGCTCTTCGTCTTCGCTGATTTCCTTTTCCTTGACCAGATCCTTGAGCTGGCTCATGGCGTCGCGACGAATGTTGCGCACGGCAACGCGGGCGTCTTCGGCGGCATCACGGGCCTGCTTGGTGAAGCCCTTGCGGGTTTCTTCGGTCAGTGCCGGCATGGTGACCAGCAGCAACTCGCCCAGGTTGGTCGGGTTGAAGCCCAGGCCGGCGCTCTGGATGGCCTTGTCGACCGCGCTCAGCATGCTGCGCTCGAACGCCACGACCTGCAGGGTGCGCGAATCCTTGACGGTTACGCTGGCGACCTGGTTCAGCGGGGTGTCCGCGCCGTAGTAAGGCACCATCACGCCGCCGAGGATGCTGGGGTGAGCCTGACCGGTACGAATGCGGCTGAATGCGTGAGCCAGCGATTCCAGGCTCTTCTGCATGCGAACCTGGGCGTCCTTCTTGATTTCGTTAATCATTCTTTACCTTCCTCGACCAAAGTTCCTTCGGCGCCGCCCACCACGACGTTGAGCAGGGCACCGGGCTTGTTCATATTGAAAACACGCAGCGGCATGTTGTGATCACGGCACAGGCAGATGGCCGTCAGGTCCATCACGCCCAGCTTGCGATCCAGCACCTCGTCATAGGTGAGACGATCAAATTTTTCCGCGTGCGGATCCTTGAATGGATCGGCAGTGTACACACCATCCACCTTGGTTGCCTTCAGCACCACATCGGCGTCGATCTCGATACCGCGCAAGCAGGCGGCCGAGTCGGTGGTGAAGAACGGATTGCCAGTGCCAGCGGCGAAGATCACCACCTCACCGGTTTTCAGGTGGCGCATCGCCTTGCGGCGATCGTAGTGGTCGGTAACGCCGACCATGGAGATGGCCGACATGACCAGCGCAGGAATGTTCGAGCGCTCCAGGGCGTCGCGCATGGCCAGGGCGTTCATTACCGTGGCCAGCATGCCCATGTGGTCACCGGTGACCCGATCCATACCGGCGGCGCTGAGCGCTGCACCACGGAACAGGTTGCCACCGCCAATCACCACACCCACCTGTACGCCGATACCGACCAGTTGGCCGACTTCCAGCGCCATGCGATCGAGCACCTTGGGATCGATGCCGAAATCTTCCGAGCCCATCAGGGCCTCGCCGCTGAGTTTGAGCAGAATGCGCTTGTAGCGCGGTTGACGACCACTCACCTGCTGAGCCATTACCATTCTCTCCTGCGGCGTAAGAAAAACCTGCGAACCGAGTGGCTCGCATATCGAGCGCTTCGACAGCGCTCACGACCGTGAGTGCCACGGGCACCGACCATCGTTTCGAAAAAAATCCCCTTTGAAAAAGAGGCCGCGCGCGTGAGCGGGCAGCCTCTTCTGGGGCGCTAACTAGGGTCTGTTGCCATTTCAACGCGAGCCGTGCGTGAAACGGCAACAGCCCCTAACAGTTATCACTGCTTGCTGGCAGCAACCTGAGCAGCAACTTCGGCAGCGAAGTCGGTCTCGGCCTTCTCGATGCCCTCGCCCACTTCGTAACGAACGAAGGAAACGACTTCGGCACCGGCTTTCTTCACCAGGTCACCGACCTTGACTTCCGGATCCATGATGAAGGCTTGCTCGACCAGGCTGGCTTCGGCGAGGAACTTGGCGATACGGCCCTTGACCATGTTCTCGACGATGTTTTCCGGCTTGCCGGCGATCTTCTCGGCGTTCAGCTGCAGGAAGATTTCCTTTTCCTTGGCAACCAGTTCCTCGGAAACCTGGTCAGCGGAAACAACGGCCGGGTTGGACGCAGCAACGTGCATGGCAACGTGTTTGGCCAGCTCGTCGTTGCCGCCCTTCAGGACGACCAGAACGCCGATGCGGTGGCCGTGCAGGTAGGCGCCAACGGTGTCACCGGAAACAGCGGTCAGACGACGGATGTTGACGTTCTCGCCGCACTTGGCAACCAGGGCTTCACGAGCGGATTCGCGCGAGGCGATCAGCGGAGCGGCTTCGGTCAGGTTCTTCTCGAAGGCTTCGTCCAGGCTCTCCTTGACGAAGGCTTTGAAGTCATCCTGCAGAGCCAGGAAGTCGGTCTGCGAATTGACTTCGATGATCAGGCCGCGATTGCCTTCGACGCGAACGGCGATGGAGCCTTCGGCAGCGATGTTGCCAGCCTTCTTGGCAGCCTTGATGGCGCCCGAAGCACGCATGTCATCGATCGCTTTCTCGATGTCGCCACCAGCGGCAACCAGTGCCTTCTTGCACTCCATCATGCCTTGGCCGGTACGCTCGCGCAGTTCCTTGACCAGTGCTGCAGTAATCTCTGCCATCTTGAAAATCCTCTTGGTAGGTCTTCAACCATCACCCGCGAGGCGGGCGATCAAATCTTTGAGTGACAAAAAGGGGGCCTAGCCCCCTTTTTGCGCAGCGCATAACACTAGATGCTCTGCGTTACCGCTTAGCCTTCGGCAGCTTCAGCAGCCGGAGCTTCTTCGACGAACTCTTCGGTAGCGCCGCCGGTGTTGCTGCGACCACGGATAACGGCGTCGGCCATGGCACCCATGTACAGCTGGATGGCGCGGATGGCGTCGTCGTTACCCGGAATGATGTAGTCAACGCCTTCCGGGCTGCTGTTGGTATCGACAACGCCGATAACCGGGATGCCCAGCTTGTTGGCTTCGGTGATCGCGATGCGCTCGTGATCGACGTCGATGACGAACAGTGCGTCCGGCAGGCCGCCCATGTCCTTGATACCGCCCAGGCTGCGATCCAGTTTTTCCAGATCACGGGTGCGCATCAGCGCTTCTTTCTTGGTCAGCTTGCTGAAGGTACCGTCCTGGGACTGCACTTCCAGATCACGCAGACGCTTGATCGAGGCACGGATGGTCTTGTAGTTGGTGAGCATGCCGCCCAACCAGCGGTGATCGACGAACGGCGAGTTGCAACGAGCCGCTTCTTCGCGAACGATCTTGCCAGCGGAACGCTTGGTGCCGACGAACAGGATCTTGTTCTTGCCAGCAGCCAGCTTTTCAACGAACGACAGCGCGTCGTTGAACATCGGCAGGGTCTTTTCCAGGTTGATGATGTGAATCTTGTTACGCGCGCCGAAAATGTACTTGCCCATTTTCGGGTTCCAGTAACGGGTCTGGTGGCCGAAGTGCACACCGGCCTTCAGCATATCGCGCATGTTGACTTGGGACATGATAGTTCCTTGATAAGTCGGGTTAGGCCTCCACGCATCCCAATTTCCAACCCTTGCGGGCACCCAGGAAATCGTGTCGATACGTGTGTGGGGTTAGGCTTTCGGGGTCTACCCCGCAAAGCGGCGCGTTTTATACCATAGAAACCGCTCTTGGGCTACATGCATGTTCGGTATCGATGACCGCCCCGCCATCCATGGGCGCTTCAAGGTTGGCGGCGCAAACTGTTACCATGCCGCCCTTTACAGAGCTACCGAGATCACCATGACCGTCACCCTCAAGACGCCCGACGAAATCGAGAAAATGCGCATCGCCGGTCGCCTGGCCGCCGACGTGCTGGAGATGATCGCCGAGCATGTCAAACCCGGCGTCACCACGGACGAACTCAATACCATCTGCCACAACTATATCGTCGATGTGCAGAAGGCCACCCCCGCCCCGCTCAACTATGGCGCGGCACCGGGTCGCCCGGGCTTTCCGAAATCCATCTGCACCTCGCTCAACCACGTGGTATGCCACGGCATTCCCAACGACAAGCCGCTCAAGGAAGGTGATGTGATGAACATCGACATCACCGTGATCAAGGACGGCTACTACGGCGACACCAGCCGCATGTTCCACGTCGGCAAGGTGCCGGAATGGGCCGAGCGCCTGTCGCGCGTCACCCAGGAATGCCTCTATAAAGGCATCGAAGCGGTTCGCCCCGGCGCGCGCCTCGGCGATATCGGCGAAGTGATCCAGAAGCACGCCGAGAAGAATGGCTTCTCGGTGGTTCGCGAGTTCTGCGGCCACGGTATCGGCTCGGTGTTCCACGAAGACCCGCAAGTGCTGCACTACGGCCGCGCGGGCACCGGCATGGAACTCAAGGAGGGCATGACCTTCACCATCGAGCCGATGATCAACCAGGGTCGCCCGGAAACCCGCGTGCTGGGCGACGGCTGGACCGCGATCACCAAGGATCGCAAGCTGTCCGCCCAATGGGAGCACACCCTGCTGGTCACCGCCGACGGCTACGAAATCTTCACCCTGCGCGGCGACGACACCATCGCCCGCACCTCAGCCTGATACGAGCATCCACCTGTAGATGAAGGAAGGCCGCCGCATGTCGCTGCTAGACGCCGAGTTGTTCGATCGCGGCCAGTTCCAGGCGGAACTGGCCCTCAAGTCCAGCCCCATCGGCGCCTTCAAGAAAGCCATCCGCCGCGCCCATGAGGTGCTGGATGCGCGCTTTCGCGACAACCGCGACGTGCGTCGGCTGGTCGAAGACCGCGCGCGCTTCACCGACCAGATCCTGCTCGAAGCCTGGAACCGCTTCACCTGGAGCAGCGAGGCGGAAATCGCCCTGCTGGCGGTGGGCGGTTACGGGCGCGGCGAGCTGCATCCCTATTCCGATATCGATCTGTTGATCCTGTTGGGCGGTGACGATCAGGAAACCTTCCGCGAGCCCATCGAAGGTTTTCTCACCCTGCTCTGGGACATCGGCCTGGAGGTCGGCCAGAGCGTGCGCTCGGTGGCCGAGTGCGGCATCGAGGCCCGCGCCGACCTGACCGTCATCACCAACCTGATGGAAAGCCGCACCATCGCCGGCCCCGAGTACCTGCGCGAGCGCATGCAGGAAGCGACCGCTAGCGCCCACATGTGGCCGAGCAAGGCGTTCTATCTGGCCAAGCGCGAAGAGCAGACGGCCCGCCACGCCAAGTACAACGACACCGAGTACAACCTGGAGCCCAACGTGAAGGGCTCGCCGGGTGGTTTGCGCGACATCCAGACCATCCTGTGGGTGGCGCGCCGGCACTTCGGCACCCTCAACCTGCATGCCATGGTCGGCCAGGGCTTTCTGCTGGAAAGCGAATACGCCCTGCTCGCCTCCTCCCAGGAGTTTCTCTGGAAGGTGCGCTATGCCCTGCACATGCTCGCTGGGCGCGCCGAGGACCGCCTGCTGTTCGATCACCAGAGCAAGGTCGCCGAGCTGCTCGGCTATAACGAAAGCGACACCAAGCGCACCATCGAGCGCTTCATGCAGAAGTATTACCGCGTGGTGATGGCCATCGCCGAGCTGAGCGACCTGATCAACCAGCACTTCGAGGAAGAGATCCTCCGCGCTGGCGACAGCACGCCGGCCAAACCGCTGAACAGTCGCTTCCAGGTGCGCGACGGCTACATCGAAGTGACCCACGCCAACGTCTTCACGCGCACGCCGTTCGCCATCATCGAGATCTTCGTGCTGATGGCCCAGCATCCAGAGCTCAATGGCGTGTGCGCCGACACCATTCGCCTGCTGCGCGACCACCGCTACCTGATCGACGACGAATTCCGCCGCGATATCCGTAACACCAGCCTGTTCATCGAGCTGTTCAAGTGCGAGCAGGGCATCCACCGCAACCTGCGGCGCATGAACCGCTACGGCATCCTCGGCCGCTACCTGCCCGAGTTCGGCCATATCGTCGGGCAGATGCAGCACGACCTGTTCCACATCTATACGGTCGACGCCCATACCCTCAACCTGATCAAGCACCTGCGCAAGTTCAAGTGGCCGGAACTGGCGGAGAAGTTTCCGCTGGCCAGCAAGCTCATCGACAAGCTGCCCAAACCCGAGCTGATCTACCTGGCCGGGCTGTACCACGACATCGGCAAGGGCCGCGGCGGCGACCACTCGGAGCTCGGCGCCCTGGACGCCGAAGCCTTTGGCCAGCGCCATCACCTGCCCGCCTGGGACACCGGGCTGATCGTCTGGCTGGTGCAGAACCACCTGGCAATGTCGACCACCGCCCAACGCAAGGACCTGTCCGACCCGCAGGTGATCAACGACTTCGCTGCCTTCGTGGGCGACCAGACGCACCTGGATTACCTCTACGTGCTGACCGTGGCCGACATCAACGCCACCAACCCGACGCTTTGGAATTCCTGGCGTGCCAGCCTGATGCGCCAGCTCTACACCGAGACCAAGCGCGCTTTGCGCCGCGGCCTGGAGAACCCGGTGGAGCGCGAGGAGCAGATCCGCCTGACCCAGAGCGCCGCGCTCGACACCCTGGTCAATGGCGGCACCGACGCGGACGACGTCGAGCAACTGTGGTCGCAGTTGGGCGATGACTACTTCCTGCGCCATACCGCCAGCGATGTGGCCTGGCACACCGACGCGATCCTCCAGCACCCCGACGATGGCGGCCCACTGGTATTGATCAAGGAAACCACCCAGCGCGAGTTCGAGGGTGGCACGCAGATATTCATCTACGCGCCGGACCAGCACGACTTCTTCGCAGTGACGGTGGCGGCCATGGCGCAACTGAACCTGAGCATCCACGACGCGCGGATTCTCACCTCCACCAGCCAGTTCACCCTCGATACCTACATCGTGCTCGAGGCCGAAGGCGGCTCGATCGGTGACAACCCCAAGCGCATTCAGCAGATCCGCCAGAGCCTGGTCGACACCCTGATGCACCCGGACGAATACCCGAACATCATCCAGCGCCGCGTACCGCGCCAGCTCAAGCACTTCGCCTTCGCGCCCCAGGTGACCATCCACAACGATGCCCAGCGGCCGGTCACCGTGGTGGAACTGACCGCTCCGGATCGCCCGGGCCTGTTGGCCAAGATCGGGCGCATCTTCCTGGACTTCGACCTGTCGGTGCAGAACGCCAAGATCGCCACCCTGGGCGAGCGCGTGGAAGACGTGTTCTTCGTCACCGACGCCAACAACCTGCCGCTGTCCGACCCCGAGCTGTGCGCGCGCCTGCAGCAGACCATCATCACCAAGCTATCGGCAAGCAGCGCCAGCCCGTTGCAAATCAGCATCTGAATGCAGTGCGCGCTCCGCCTGGGGCCCGCACCGTATTCGTCAGATCCGGAAGCTGTCCACCAGTTGCTTGAGCCGCCCGACCTGCCGGTCCAGCTCGGTACAGGCACTCAGGCTGGCCTGCAGGTTACGCACACCATCCTGGTTCAGCGTGTTGATCTCGGTGATGTCCATGTTCAGGCTCTCGATCACCGAGGTCTGCTCCTCGGTAGCGGTGGCCACGGACTGGTTCATGCCATCGATCTCGCCGATGCGGCGGGTCACGCCGCGCAGGTTCTCACCGGCCTGGCCGCCAATGCGCACGCTGTCGTCGCTGAACCGGCGGCTTTCGCCCATGGTCGCCACCGCATCGCGGGCCCCGGCCTGCAGCTGCTCGATCATCTGCTGGATTTCCTGAGCCGAGCTCTGCGTGCGCTGGGCCAGGTTGCGCACTTCGTCGGCCACCACGGCGAAACCGCGGCCCGCCTCGCCAGCACGTGCCGCTTCGATGGCGGCATTGAGCGCCAGCAGGTTGGTCTGCTCGGAAATGCCCTTGATGACGTCGAGGATCTGGCCGATGTCGTTGCTCTTCTCGCTCAGCAACTCGATGTGGCTGCCCGACGCCTGGATCTTGTCCGACAGGTCGCCCATCGAGCCCAGCGTGCGCTCGACCATACCCTGACCTTCCTCGGCATCGCGGCGCGCCTCGCTGGCCTGCACCGATGCATCGGCGGCATTTCGAGCGATTTCCTGGGCAGCGGCACCCAGTTCGTTGATCGCCGCAGCGACGCTGTCGGTGCGCGCCGCCTGCTCGCTGGAGTTGCCCATGGACGCGTTGGACGCCTGTACCACGGTGCTGACCCGGGCATGCACTTCGCGGGTGGTCGAAGCCACTTCGCGGATGGACTCGTGAATGCGCTCGACGAAGCGGTTGAAGGCGCCGGCCAATTCGCCGAACTCGTCGCCGGAGTCGATCTTCAGACGCTGGGTAAGGTCACCCTCGCCTTCGGCGATGCCACTCATGGCACCGCTCATCACGTGCAATGGGCGCAGCAGAATGCGAATCAGCGCACCGAGCAGCAGCAGGATGGCGATCACCCCGATGACCGTGGAGGTCAGCGCCGAGACACGGAACTCGCGCAGCGCCGCGAACGCCTGGCCCTCGTCGACCGACAGGCCGACGTACCAGCGCACGCCCGCCAGGCCTTGCACCGGCAGGAAAGTGACGATGCGCGCACTGCCATCGGCTGCCGAAACGTCCTGCAGGCCTGGCTCCAGGCGCGGCGCACCACTCGGGAACAGGTCGGCGAGCTTCTTCAGCACCAGGCTCTTGTCCGGGTGCACGAACACCGTGCCCTTGTCGTCGACCAGAAAGGCATAACCCATGCCGCCCAGGTCGAAGGAGTTGAGGATGTCGTCGATGGTCTGCAGCTTGAGGTCACCGCCGACCACGCCTTGCAGGGCCCCGCCGACGCTGACCGGACGGGTGATGGTGATCAGCAGACCGTCACGCGGGTCGGCCGCCAGATACGGCTCGGTCAGGCCCGGGCCGCTGCTGCCTGCGGCGCTCTTGTACCAGGGGCGCTGACGCGGATCGTAGCCGGCCGGCAGCTCGCTGGGTGGAAACTGGGTGTAGGTGCCGTCGTTCTGGCCGTAGTAGGCATATAGAAAAGCCGAGGCGACGCTGCGGTGCTGCAGGTTTCTGGCGAGCGGCGCTGGCGAGCTGTCGTCCTGTACCGACTCGGCCAGGTTGTCGAGCAACTGCATGCGCCCGGAGAGCCAGTGCTGGATGTTGCCAGTGGAAACCTGGCCGACATCGTTGAGGTAGTTGGCCAGGTTGTCGCGAATCGACGTGCGCTGCAGGTAGTCGTTGTACAGCGCGAAGGATGCGAAGGCCGCAATGACCACCAGGGAAGCAGCCAGCATGATCTTGTGGCTGAATTTGAGGGTGCGCATGAGGGAGCTCTCGCTGAAAGGGATGCCGGGAGGGATTACCCACAGGCTATCGACCCGAAGCGGAGCGTCTTTAGCCTGTTTCATGAAAAACATGACCAATGCGTCAGCCAAAATAATGGCGACTGAAAAGCGCGTTCTTGAGCGGCAAACGTGGGTTTTCAATTAGCCATTTCGTTCGGTTCGATAGCTGCCAGTCCTTTCGCCTGCTATCAGCCAGCCCGCTGCGCGTCTGCGGCTCACTGCGCCGATAACGCCTGTCACACCGATAAGCAATTTTCCTCGGCCGGCCCACGTGCTAGTGTCGGCAAATTTGTCGTCGCCTCACAAAGGACCCGTCGGATCATCATGAACCACGCCCTCGCCCAGCTGCAGCCCTACCCCTTCGAGAAACTGCGCGCCCTGCTCGCTGGCGTCGCCCCCGCTGCGGATCGCTCGCCCATCGCCCTGTCGATCGGCGAACCCAAGCACCGCTCGCCGGCTTTCGTCGCCCAGGCCCTGACCGACAACCTCGACCAGATGGCGGTCTATCCGACCACCCTGGGTATCGCGGCGCTACGCGAAGCCATCGCCGCCTGGTGCGAGCGGCGTTTCAAGGTACCGGCTGGCTGGTTGGACGCCGCCCGCCACGTGCTGCCGGTCAACGGCACTCGCGAGGCGCTGTTCGCCTTCACCCAGACCGTGGCGCAGCGCGATGTGGGCGGCCTGGTGGTCAGCCCCAATCCGTTCTACCAGATCTACGAAGGCGCGGCCCTGCTCGCCGGCACCCAGCCCCATTACCTGCCGTGCCTGCAGGAACATGGTTTCAATCCGGACTTCGACGCCGTGGCGCCTGAAGTCTGGCAACGCTGCCAGATTCTCTTCCTGTGCTCGCCGGGCAACCCGACCGGCGCCCTGATCCCGCTGGATACCCTGAAGAAGCTGATCGCCCTGGCCGACCAGTACGACTTCGTGATTGCCGCCGACGAGTGCTATAGCGAGCTGTATTTCGACGAGGAAAATCCACCCGCCGGCCTGCTGACCGCCTGCGCCGAGCTGGACCGCAGCGATTTCAAGCGTTGCGTGGTGTTCCACAGCCTGTCCAAGCGCTCCAACCTGCCGGGCCTGCGCTCGGGGTTCGTGGCCGGTGATGCGGAAATTCTCAAGGCCTTCCTGCTGTACCGCACCTACCATGGCTGTGCCATGCCGGTGCAGACCCAGCTGGCCAGCATCGCAGCCTGGCAGGACGAAGAGCACGTGCGCGCCAACCGCGACCTGTACCGCGAGAAGTTCGACGCCGTGCTGGCGATACTCGAAGGCGTGATGGACGTGCAGCGCCCCGACGGCGGCTTCTACCTGTGGGCCAGGACGCCAGGCGACGATGCCGAATTCACCCGCGCGCTGTTTGCCAAGGAACACGTCACCGTGGTGCCGGGCTCGTACCTGTCTCGCGACGTGGAGGGTTTCAACCCCGGTGCAGGCCGTGTACGCATGGCGCTGGTCGCACCGTTGGCAGAATGCGTGGAAGCGGCGCAGCGCATTCGCCGCTTTATCGAAAGCGCCTGACGCCCGGGCGCCGAGGGCCCGCAACGGCCTTCAGCGCCACGTCGTCAACCTGCCGTACGGGTAACGGTCAGCACCACCGCCGCGATGCGCTCGACCTGCTCGTAGCCGGGCTTGAGCAATTCCTCGCCGAACACGTCCGGATCCACTTCCTCATATCGCCAGGCCAGCGACGCATCGCCCAGGGTGCGCCTGACGTAGGCCAGGAACGGGTCGCCCGCCGCCGTCATCGCCACACCGGTGTACAGCAACAGGCTGCCACCCGGCGCCAGCCGGCCAATCGATGCTTCGACGATCGCCTCGGACAACCCGGCGCCCAGCTCACCACCGCCATCGCGGTAGGCACGGCTATCAGCGTCGAGCATGTAGGGCGGATTGGCAACGATCAGGTCAAACTGGCCGTCGACGTTTTTCAATAGATCGCTGTATCGCGCCTCGACGTTGTTCACCCCAGCCAGCGCTGCGTTGATGCGGGTGAACGCCAGCGCCTGCGGGTTGATGTCTACCGCCAGCACTTCGGCGGCGGGCCGTGCCTGGGCGATGCACAGGGCGCCCGGCCCGGCGCCGCAGCAGATATCCACGGCCCGCGACACGGCCGCAGCCGATGGCGTGGCGAAAAAGGCGTCGATGGCACGCACGAAACGATAGGTATCGGGCCCGAAGAACACGGCGTCGGCCTGTACGGTCGGATAGCGTGAATGCACGAACAGGTTGTCACCGAGGCTCGACCAACGCACTGCGCTGCAAAGCTGTTGGCCCTGCTGCTGCAAGACGCCGCCCACGCGCATCAGCTCGAGCAACTCGCCATCCACCACCTGTGCCTCGAACGGCCTGCTCCAGCCGAATACACCAATCAGGTCCCGCGCCTGCTGGCTTTCGCCACGGGCGTTGACCCGCTCGTGAGTCAACGGCGTACCGGTGGTGAATCGATAGCCCTGCTGCTCGAGGGCCTGACCAAGGCTCAATAGTGCCTGCTGTTGCGCGGTGTTCTGCTCGCTATGCATCGATGCCCCGGACATGGTTATTGGAGATAAGCGTTGAACAGCCGTGTGGCCAGCAAGCCGGCCGGTGTGAAGTGGCTGGCGGGTGACATCAGCCCGATGAGCTTGTCGGCCTGCTGCTGGGGCGGCAGCGCGCGAAGCGCGGCGTGCAGTGCCTGCGCTTCATCGTCCAGGCCCACGGCCTGCTCGGTACTGGCCACTGCCGAGCGGCGACGCAGTCGGCCGCGACTCCGTGCGGGTGCCCAGTTACCGGCAATCCAGTCGTGCAGCAGTTGCTGTTCATAGCTGCTGAACACCCCGAACATGGCGGCGCGATCGCCCTGCACCAGTTGCCAGAAACGACTGTTCTGCGGGTCTTCGTCACGGCGAATCCAGCCGCGTTTCTGCAGAGCCTCGAGAAAGGCACGCACCTGACCGGGCTCGCTGAGCCATTCGTTGACGGTACGCCCCTCGATCCGACAGTAGTCGGAGTGCACCTGGGTAGCCACTTCGCGCTTGCGCTCGAGCATCGCACAGACTTCGTCCTCGAGATCGAAGGCGGCGATCACTGCCGTGGAGCCAATGCCCAGATCGTTGAGCTGATAGCCACGAATCACGCGGCGGTAGAAGTCCTCGCGATCACCGACCAGCGGCAGATTTTCCAGCACGGCCTGCACGGCCTTCTGGGCATGGCCGGTGCTGGCATTGTCGATGGTCACGTGCAGCTGGAAATAGTAAGGGTCGATATCCAGCTCGGTCAGCTCATAGCTGGTGATCAGCAGGTGCAGCGGCAATTGCTCGTAGCCCAGGTTGTAGCCGATCACTTCGGGCAGGTAATCATCGGCCAGATGACCGAGCGCCAGTTGCTGAGCGCCCTGCAGAAAATGCTCGTCTTCCAGCTCGGCCAACTCGTCGCAGCCGTGCTGGGCCAACAGCTGCTTGTACAGCACCACATGGTTCATGACCGGAACGCCGTCGCCCAGCTCTTCGAGATAGGTGCGCAGCAATGGCCGCAGGCGCTGTTCCTGCCAATGCCGGAGCAGCCCGTATAGCCAGGCGCCGTCGACCAGTTTGGTAGGCGCGACATGACGCAGAAAATACAGGGCATGGGCACGATTGCTGAAATAGCGCCGCGGCGCCCCCTGACGCCTCGCCTGCAGGTACTGCCCATAGGCCTCGGTGGTGCGCTGGGCGGCCGTCCGCATCCAGTCGAGCAACGCCTCGGGCTGGGTGGGTACGTCACAAGGCAGCTCCTGGGCCTTGGCCAGTTGGCCATCCAGAAAACTGCGCGCCTCGTTCAACGCCCCCTCGTCCAGCTCGGGTTGCATCAGTCGCTCGTACAGCGTGCGCGCCGGACCAGCCTGCAGAAAATTGCAGCTCTGGCTGGGCGTGGTGAAGATCGGCATCAAAGTCGTCATGGTCGGGGCCTTGCGTGGGCAGTTCGGAGGCGCCGTGAAACGAGGCGGCGCTCAAGCGATTCTTGGAATGGCCGACGCGAATGCCGCGCCAAGGCCTTATGGAATAGGGAGAATGGCGCGCGATAAAAGATTCAATCTGAAGGATCAGCGGCAGCCAACCCATTGCCTCAGGCACGAAAAAGCCAGGTCG
This sequence comes from Pseudomonas sp. PA15(2017), assembly GCF_001945395.1. Classification (GTDB taxonomy): domain Bacteria; phylum Pseudomonadota; class Gammaproteobacteria; order Pseudomonadales; family Pseudomonadaceae; genus Aquipseudomonas. The sequence continues at coordinate 427,307 of NZ_MSXV01000058.1, forward strand.
AGCAGTGCTCGCCTGGCTTCATCGAGGGTTTGGGGACCTTCAGCTATGAGCGGGTAATTGGCCCAGTCAAACCGTGCGGCACAGCACCCAGTCATGTAACAGTACGCGCAGTTCGTCGAACTTCACCGGTTTGGCCAGGTAATCGCTCATCCCGGCCGCCAGGCAGCGCTCACGATCCCCAGACTGGCTGTGGGCAGTGATCGCCAGCACCGGTAAGTCGATGCACGCCGGCAACTGGCGTATGGCGCGGCAGGTGGCGAAACCATCCATCACCGGCATCTGGCAATCGAGCAGCACCGCGTCGACGGCCTCACGCTGCAGGCATTCCAATGCCTCGTTGCCGTTGTCTGCAGTGCGTACGCGATAACCGAGCTTGAGCAGCATGCCGCGAATCACCAACTGGTTGATGGCATTGTCTTCGACCACCAGCACCGTGCACTGCTCGGGCGCACGCACAGCCGTGCCAGCGCTGCGCCGCACGGTGGGTTCTTCGGCGAGCGTCTTTACGGGTAGCGCCAGTGCCAGGTCGAGACGGAAGATGCTGCCGCCCGCTCCGGCGCGATTGGGCTCGTAGGCGAGAGTGCCGCCCAGCAGGTCGACCAGTTGCCGGCAGATGCTCAGGCCGATGCCCAAGCCGCCGTATTCGCGAGTCAACGAGGTATCGAGCTGATGAAAACGCCGATACAAGTCGGTCTCGCGGACGTTCTCCAGGCCGATGCCAGCATCGATCACCTCGAAGCTCAGCGGCAGGCTGTCCACCGCGGCCTGAGCATTGCTGCGCACGCGCAGGCGAACCTTACCCACCGCAGTGAACTTGATGGCGTTGTCGAGCAGGTAGCCCAGCGCCTGCGCCAGCTTCTGCCCATCGCCCTCGACGGTATCGGGCAGACGCTCGTCGAGATCCAGCTTGAAGTCCAGCCCCTTGGCGCGGGCCCGGCCCTCGAAGTTCGCGCACAGGCCGTCGAGCAACCCGCGCAGGCTGAAGGTTTCCCGCCGCGGATAGAGCCGGCCGGCCTGCAGTTCGGTCAATGCGAGGATATCGTTGACCATCTGCATCATGTCCCGCGCCGAACGGGTCGCGGTCTTCTGATATTGCTCGACCTCGGGGTCCAGGCGCAGGGTCTGCATCAGCTCCAGCGAGCCGATCACGCCGTTCATCGGCGTACGCAGCTCGTGGGTGACGGTGGCCAGGAAGTCGTCCTTGAGACGGTTGCTGTCGGCCAGTTCGTGGTTGAGCATCTCCAGCTTGGCACTGGCACTCTGCAGGATGCGCGCACGCTCCTCCTTCATGCCATTGATACGGTCGGCCAGGGCCAGGGACAGCAGCGCCACCTCGATGGCACTGCCAATCTGGCTGGCGTACATGGTCAGGAACACGTTGGGCAGGTAGCCGAGCACCATCAGCGTGTTGACCACTCCACCGAGCAGGAACGCCGCCCAGGCGATCAGGAAATACCGCGCCACACGCATGCCGCGCCACCAGGCCAACGCGCCGGCGATCGGCACCACCAGGGTGAACACCAGGGCCAGCACCGTGGCCAGGCGCAGCGACAGGGCGTAACTGACGCACAGCGCCAGGACCATCACCAGCGCGCCCCAGAGCATCAGCAGCAACAAGCTGCGGTCGATCCAAGGGCTGTGCTCGCGGGTATGCAGGAAGCTGCGCGCGAACTGGCAGCCGAACAGCGCCGTGGCGCCGATCAGAAACGGCGTCGCGGCGTTGGCCCACCAAGGGTTGTCCGGCCAGAAGAACTCGATGCCGGCGCCATTGACCGACACCTGGTACAGGCCGAACGAGGCGATGTAGAGGATATAGTAGAGGTAGCTGGTGTCCCGCACGCTGATGAAGATGAACAGGTTGTAGATCGCCATCACCAGCAACACGCCGTAGATGATGCCCAGCACATAGATACGCGCCGGCTGTTCTTCCAGATAGGCGGCTGGCGACCACAGGCTCAGCGGTGCCTGGATCGAACCCTGGCTTTCCAGGCGCAGGTAGACACGGCGTACCTGCTCGGGCTGGAACTCGAGGGCGAACAGGTAGTTGTTCTGGCGGATCTCGCGGCTGGAGAACGGCAATGCGTCGCCGGTGCGATGACTGAGCTGGAAGCGGCCATCGGCGCCTTCTTCATAGAGTTCCAGATGGTCCAGCGGTGGGTAGGCCAGCTCCAGCAACCAGCTCTGCGGATTGACGCTGGCCGCGCCGCGAGGCCGAAACTGCAGATCAATGCGCAACCAGAACGCCGAACGCGAGTAGCCGGCGTTCAGCACCGCCTTGTCGTGCTGGCGGAAGCTGCCTTGCAGGGCATTGGAAGTCACGTCGTCGATGCCCTTGTCGCCGCGTACGTCCTCGAATACCGCGATGTGCTCGCCGAGCGGCAAGACGCGAGTGCGCTCGTCGAATACCACCGGCTCGGCAGCACTGGCCAACAACGGGCAGAGCGCCAGAAGAACAATCAGAAAAACACGCATGCGCCACCACGAATAGTCAGGCTGAGCTGCACCGCAGGGTGCCTCTCCGAGCTTATACCCCTGCACAGCTCGGATATAGGAATGCCGGCCATTCTTTATGGCTGTCAGCCTGCCGTCGCAGGCCAGATGACGACAAAACGCGGGCGTCAATATATCACTTTGAAGGGATGCGCAGTAACGCCTCGGTAATGGCTTCTGCCAGGTATTCAATGGAGAACACCCCGCCGTAGGTCCAGGTCGAGCGCATGGCCCCGAAGCGGCCCTCTCGCACGAAGGGCATCGCCTGCCACAGTGCGGTGGCGAACAATTGCTCCTGCTGGGCAAATGGCTCGATATGCAGAATCACGCCATCGTCGATTCGCCCGAGGGTCGTCACCGGGACTTGAACGATGCCCCATGGGCTGCGCGGTAACGGGTAGGCCGGCTGCAGGTGCAGCATGTTCATCGCGTGGTCGGCCATGGAGTTCTCGCCATTGATGAACACCGCGGTGGGCGACGAGAAGCGGATCACCGTGACCTTGGGCAGCGTGCCTTGAAAATGCGCCACCAGCCGCCGGTGCAGCTCATCAACACGGGCCTGCATGGCGGCCAGCTCGGTCAGCGCCTGTTCTTCACGGCCAAAGTGGCGCGCCAGTTCCAGGTAGTTGTCTCGCGAGGTCAGGTAGTTGTCGTGGGCCTGGCTGAAGCTGCTGAACGACAACACCGGAGCAATGCGCTTGAGCTTGCCGCGGATATCCTCCAGCAGCGGTGGAATGACGATCAGCTGCGGCTTGAGCTGCGCCAGCAATTCCAGATTCGGCTCGGTGCGCGAACCGGCACTGGGTACGTCGTCTGGCAAGGCCGGGCGTACCACCCAGGTGCGGTAGTCCTCGGCATCGGCTACCGCCAGCGGAGTGATACCCAGCTTGAGCAGATGCTCGGCGGCCTCCCAGCCCAGTGCCACCACCCGGGGCTCGGCCGTGCCCTGCCCCTGCGCCCATAGCGGCAGCAGGCAGAGCAACGGCACCAGCCAGGCCCGCAACCATCCGTTCATGCCAAACGCCTCTTGACCAACAGATAAACGAAATAACTGCCACACACGACCGAAGCGACGATACCCACCGGAAGTTGCAGCGGGAATATCAGCACGCGGCCGAACCAGTCAGCCAGCAACATCAGCACACCGCCCAGCGCCGCCGCCAGCAACAGTTGCGGCAGCACGCGGCGGGCGCCGAGGATCGCCGCCATATGCGGTGCCAGCAAGCCCAGAAAGGCCACCGGCCCCATCAGGCTGGTGACCAGCGCACAGAGTAGCGACACCAGCACCAGCAACGCCAGGCGTGCCTTGCGCACATCCAGGCCGCGGCTCAGAGCCACGCCGTCGCCAATCGAGATCAGCGTCAGGGCACGGTGGCAGAGTATGCTCAGCACGCCAAGCAGCAGCACGCCACACGACAGCCACAGTGCCTGGCTGGCAGACACCCGATAGGTCGAGCCGGCCAGCCAGCCGAGCAATGCAAAAGAGTCTGCGGTGCCCTTGGCTAGGCCGAACTGCAGTGCAGCATTGAGCAAGGCGGTCAGGGATATACCGACCAGCGCCATCAGCGCCGGCGAATACTGGTGCCTGCGCCCCAGCAACAGCAGAATGCCGAGCACCGCCAGGCTGCCGACAAAGGCCGCTATCGGCGCCACAAAACCGAGCAGCGAGCCGCCAAACACCATCAGCGCCAGCATCACCGCCAACGTGGCGCCAGCGGACAGACCGAGAATGTCCGGGCTGGCCAGCGGGTTACGCAACAGCCGCTGCAGCAGCACGCCGGCAATCGCCAGGCCGCAGCCAGCGGCAGCAGCGGTCAGCACCCTGGGCCAGCGCAGCGCCCAGATCAGCTCCGACGGCCATTGCAGCTGCCAGCCCGTGCTGGTGCGCCCCAGACAGACGCTCAGCAGCACCGCGCCCAGGGCCAGCAGCACGACCAGCAGGGCATAGCGTCGGCGCAGACGCTCCGGCCCCTCGGGCAACTGCAGGCCACGGGCATCCTCGGCGGACAGCTTGCGCCGCGACAGCCACAGCAAGGCGGGCGCGCCGATCAGCGCGGCGGCCGCACCGCTGGGCACCAGGTCGGCGGTCCAGCGGTTGGCCAGCAGCGCCAGGGCATCGGTGGCGAGCAGCAGCACGGCGCCGAGCAACACACTGTAGAGCAGTTCGTCCCGAGCCCGGCGGGCACCAAACAGGCGCGCCAGGTTCGGCGTCAGCAGGCCGATGAAACCGATCAGCCCCACGGCGGTGATCGATACCGCCGTCATCCAGATCGACACCACGAACAGCCCGAGCATGATCGGCCAAAGGTTCAGGCCGCGGGCCTGGGCACCTTCACTGCCGAGCTGCAGCAGGGTCAGCGGGCGTGGCGCCAGGGCGATGACCAGCACGCCAACGAGCAATTTGGGCCATAGCCAGCCCACCCAGTGCCAGTCGATCTGCGCCAGGTCGCCAGCGCCCCAGACGAACAGCCCGCTGGTGTACTGGTTGTTGAGCAGCACCAGGCCGGAGGCCAGAGCACCAAGCAGCAGGTTCAGGGCCATGCCGGCGAGCACCACCGGCAGCCCGGCGATACCGTTGCGCCCGGCGATCAGCACCACCAGGCCCACCGCCAGCAGTGCACCGCACAGCGCCGCCCAATGGCCATGGCTGGCCGCGAAGGTCGGCACCAGCAAGGTCGCACACACCAGGCCGAGCCAGGCGCCGGACGAGGCACCAATGGTCATCGGCGATACCAGGCGATTCTGCGTCAGTTGCTGCAGCACGCTGCCGGACAGCCCCAGGGCGGCGCCAACCAGTATTGCCATGCACAGCCGCGGCAGGGCCGAAAGGTTGAATTGCAGGGCATCGAAATCATTGTGCGCCGCCCCGCTGATCACCGCCCATTGTTGCGCCAGCGGCAAGGCGGTGCTCAGTTGCAGGTGCAGCATCAGCAAGATCAGCAGCACCAGGAAGGTCAGCCCATAACGCAACAACTGCCCTCTCAGCTCGTTGGCCAGCGCGCTCGGTCGCGCCTCGGTAACCCCCATGGTCAAGCGACCACGGCAATCTTGCGCGCCGAACCCGGCTGCTCGATCAGCTCGATGTCGATATCGTACAGCTGGCTGAGCAGCGGGCTGTGCAGCAGCTCGTCCGGCGTGCCGTCGAAGAAGATCCGCCCCTGTTTGAGCGCGACGATGCGGTCGGCGTAGCGGCAGGTCAGGTTGATGTCATGCAGGATGGCGACGATGCCACGCCCGGTGCTCAGGTTGAGCTCGCGCAGCAGGGTCATCAGCTCGTACTGATGCGCCAGGTCAAGGGCCGAGGTCGGCTCGTCGAGAAGAATTAGCGGTGACTGCTGGGCCAGCAGCATGGCGATCCAGGCCCGCTGGCGCTCGCCACCGGAGAGGGTATCGGCCAGGTGATCGGCGTACCGAGCGACATCGGTCTGTTGCATGGCCTGCTCGATGGTCTCGCTGTCTTCACGTTGCCAGCGGCCCAGCAAACCGCGCCAGGGAAAGCGCCCCAGGCGCACCAGTTCACGCACCGTGAGCCCGGCGACATCCGGCAGACGCTGGGGCAGAAAGGCCACCAGACGGGCGAAATCACGCTGACTGAAACGGCCCAGCGCCTTGCCATCGAGATGAAGGGTGCCGGTATCGGGCAGCAACTGGCGGGCGATCAGGTTCATCAGCGTCGATTTGCCGGAGCCGTTGTGACCGAGAATCACCGTGAACTGGTCACCGGCCAGCTGCAGTTCGTCCACCGCCAGAGTCAGGCGACCGTCACGGCGCACCTGGATCGCTTCGAGTTTCAGCATTCGAGACTGAGTTCCTGACGCAGGCGCGCCAGGCGCTCTTCCTGCTTGAGTTTCGGACAGGTGCTGCAAAAGTTGCCGTCGGCGCGGCGAAAGTGCTGGCAACAGACCTTGCGCCCCAGGGCCAGGCGCTCGCGGCCATCGTCCAGACACACCCCGATGAGCGAGCTGTCGCCGCGCAGCTCGAGGGCGTCCAGCCAGCGGCTTTCCAGCTGCTGCAGGCGGTCATTGGCCAGCGACTGCTGGCGCTGGATCATCAGCAACGCGCCCAATACGCAATCCGCCTGCAGGCGCCGCGCCAGCTTACGGTGAATGCCGGCCACGGCATCGAACTCCTGCCACTGGCGCTCGACCAGGGCCTGCATCTGCTCGGCAGCGAAGTCGATCAGCACCGCCTGGCTGGCCCGCCGCGGGCAGTGCTCGGGCAGGCAGAAGCCATAGACCATGTTGTCGCATACCGTCTGCCCCATGCCATCGAGGCAGGGCACACGATCGGCCAGGTGTACGCCGAACAGGCTCAGGTAGATGGGCTGCCAGATCAACAGCGTCCAGGTGCGCACCGTCCAGTAATGCACGCCAGCCTCGGGAAAGCTCTGCTGCAGCGACGCATACAGGGCAGCGACCCGCTCCAGGTTGCCCGCCGCGCCGCAGGCCAGCTCGTGGTGCGCACTGACGCCTACCCGCGCGGGAATGCCCGGCAGGGTGCGTGCGGTGACATCGAGCAGATGGTTGAGATCGCTGTTGGCCTGATACATCTGGCGGCCCCGGAGAGCATGGGTAACGGCCGCACGACAAGGCGGCAGATCACGAATTTAACCACGCCCATCGAGAACGCATCAAATTATCATTCGCGTACAGGCGATTTTTGCGGTGACGTGCGAATCAACAGCGGAAATACCGCTGCGGTCAGTACCAGCCCGGCCGCCCCGACCCAGAATGGCATGTGCTGGCCATAATGGCTGACCAACAACCCGGCGCCGTAGGCCGCCCCCATGCTACCCAGGCACTGGAAGATGTTGATCTTGCTGAAGTCCACGCCGTAGTTGTCCGGTGTACTCAATTCGAACAGCAGCGCATCCAGGCGTACCGTGATCTGGTACAGCGCCCAGCCGAACAGCACGCGGCCGAGCAGGATCAGCCACTGATCGTCGAAGCCCTGGATGAAGGTCGCCGCCGCACCGAGCAGCAAGCCGGCAAGAATGCCGTCGCGGGTCGCGCCCTTGGCTGCCGAGCGTTTGCTCCACCACAAGGCGAACACCGCCACTGCGCCCGGCAGGGCATACACGAAGCCGGCCATCAGCTCACTGTTCCAGCTTGCCACCTGCTGCCAGTACACCGCGAAGAATGGCCGGGTGACGTAGGCGACGAAGTAGAACAGCAGCATTACCACGCACAACCTGTAGATCGCCATCAGGCTGCGGCTACGGGTGGCCGCCGGGTTGGCCGGCGCGGCCTGATCGGTTTGCGTCTCGGCTTCGCCACTGCGCGGCAGGTGACCACGCACCAGGTGCATGCAGATGGCCATCTGGATGAAGTCACCGGCGGCCATGATCAGAAACACATCGCCAATGCCCATCACCTGCAGCACCAGCCCGCCCGCTGCCGCACCGAGAATCGCGCCGAAGTGCACCACCACCGACAGGGTACCGATAGTCTGGGTGTGATTGTCGTGCTGCTGCAGGCTCATCACATAGGGGTACATCAGCAGGTAGCTGCCCTTGAACACCACCATCACCAGCGACACCACCCAGAACAGTGGCAGCGAATCAATAAAGGTCAGCGCCGCCGTCAGGGTGCCAGCCATAAACTGCGCACCGATCAGGATACGCACCGGGTGTACCCGCTTGGCCAGCCGCGCCCAGAGCGGAAACACTGCCATCACCGTCAGGCTGATCGCCGCCAGGTACAGGCCGACATGCTCGGGCGGCGGATTGTCGAAACGCTCGGCGAAATACTGCGGGTAGAAGGGAATGATCAGGTTGTCGGTGACCACCGCCAGGGCGGTCATGGCGATCAGATAGAAACGCAGGTTCATGGCGGGCGGCGGCTGGCGGGCTGGGCGCAGCATGATGCATGGCCGTGGCCAGAAAAGCGAACTGGCATGCCGGGTGGCAAGGCGGCCCAGAAACAGCCGATACAATGGTAAACTCGCGCCCCACCCGCATGCTGCCGGCCATTGGCTGCGGCGAGCCCGATCCATCAGGTGCTGCGTGAGCCGCGGCATCCGCCAACCGGAACCTGCCTCACAGATGATCGATTTCGGCCTTCCCGACTACGAACGCAGCACCGCCCGCCTCGCGCCTTCGCGCCCGGTCGTGTTGTGCCTGTCCGGCCATGACCCGAGTGGCGGCGCCGGCCTGCAGGCCGATATCGAAGCGCTGATCGCCCAGGGCTGCCACGCCGCTGCGGCCGTGACCGCACTGACCGTGCAGGATACCGTCGACGTCAGCGACTTCCGGGTGCTCGACCGCGACTGGGTACTGGCCCAGGCCCATGCGGTGATCGCCGACATGCCGGTGGCTGCGGTCAAGCTGGGCATGCTCGGTTCGGTCGAGATGGTCGACACGGTGCTGATGATCATGGCCCTGCTGCCCGGTATCCCGCTGGTCTGCGATCCAGTGCTGCGCGCCGGCGGCGGCGGTGCCCTGGGCAAGGAGGACGTCGGCTACGCCATGCGCGAACGCCTGTTCGCCGCCTCCACCATCGCCACGCCGAACCTGCCCGAAGCACGCATTCTCGCCGAGCTGCCCGATGGCAGCGCTGACCAGTGCGCTGAAAAGCTGCTGCCCTATATCGAGCACCTGCTGATCACCGGTGGTCACGGCGATGAAAGCGAGGTCCATAACCGCCTCTACCTGCGCGACGGCAGCCGCCACGATTTCACCTGCCCGCGCCTGCCCGGCAGCTACCATGGCTCGGGCTGCACCCTGGCCAGTACCCTGGCCGGCCGCCTGGCGCTCGGCCAGGACCTGATCGGCGCCGTGCAGACCGCCCTGGACTACACCTGGCGCACCCTGCGCGATGCCGAACAGCCAGGCCGCGGCCAGTTCGTGCCGCGCCGCCTGCCACTGGACCTCAGCTGATGGCCACGCACGGCAAACTGCGAGGCCTATACGCCATCACCGACAGCCAATTACTCGCCGGCGGCAAGCTGCTGCCCTACGTAGAAGCCGCCTTGGCCGGTGGCGCACATCTCGTGCAGTACCGCGACAAATCCACCGACGAAGCGCGCCGCCTGCGTGAGGCCGAGGCCCTGCGCGCGCTGTGCGAGAATTACCGCGCCACGCTGATCATCAATGATGACGCCGAGCTGGCGGCGCGCCTGGGTGTCGGCCTGCACCTCGGTCAGGAAGATGGCTCGCTGGCCGCGGCCCGCGCCCTGCTCGGCCGCCAGGCGATCATCGGCGGCACCTGCCACGCTCAGCTCGCCCTGGCCGAACGGGCGGCCGGCGAAGGTGCCAGCTACGTGGCCTTCGGCCGCTTCTTCAACTCACTGACCAAACCCGGCGCCCCAACCGCCACGCTGGATCTGCTCGAGGCCGCCAAGGCCCGCATGGCCCTGCCGATCGTCGCCATCGGTGGTGTCGACCTGCACAACGCCGCCCCACTGATCGAACGTGGCGCCAGCATGATCGCGGTGATCCATGCGCTGTTCGCCGCCGATTCACCCACCGAGGTCGAGCACCGCGCGCGCGCCTTCAGCGCCCTGTTCGAATCGAACTGACTGACCTTTTCAGGAGACCCCAATGTCCCGCTCCGAAACGCTATTCGCCAACGCCCAGAAACACATTCCCGGCGGTGTGAACTCGCCCGTGCGCGCCTTCAAGAGCGTGGGCGGCACGCCACTGTTCTTCAAGCACGCCGAGGGCGCCTACTTCACCGATGAAGACGACAAGCGCTATGTGGACTACGTCGGCTCCTGGGGCCCGATGATCCTCGGCCACAGCCACCCGGACGTGCTCGATGCCGTACGCCGCCAGCTCGACCACGGCCTGTCCTACGGCGCGCCGACCGCCATGGAAACCGAGATGGCCGACCTGGTCTGCTCGATCGTCCCGTCGATGGAGATGGTGCGCATGGTCAGCTCGGGCACCGAAGCGACCATGAGCGCCATCCGCCTGGCCCGCGGCTACACCGGCCGCGACGCGATCATCAAGTTCGAAGGCTGCTACCACGGCCATTCCGACAGCCTGCTGGTCAAGGCCGGCTCCGGTCTGCTGACCCAGGGCGTACCCAGCTCTGCAGGGGTCCCGGCGGATTTTGCCAAACACACCCTGACCCTGCCGTTCAACGACATCGACGCAGTCGCCGAAACCCTCGCCGAAGTCGGCCAGAGCGTGGCCTGCATCATCGTCGAGCCGGTGGCCGGCAACATGAACTGCGTCCCGCCGGCGCCGGGCTTTCTCGAAGGCCTGCGCGAGCAGTGCGACCGGCACGGCGTGGTGCTGATCTTCGACGAGGTGATGACCGGTTTCCGCGTCGCCCTCGGCGGCGCTCAGGCCCACTACGGCGTTACCCCGGATCTGTCGACCTTCGGCAAGATCGTCGGTGGCGGCATGCCGGTGGGCTGCTTCGGTGGCAAGCGCGCGATCATGGAGCGTATCGCCCCGCTCGGCCCGGTCTACCAGGCCGGCACCCTGTCGGGTAACCCGCTGGCCATGGCCGCTGGCCTGACCACCCTGAAGCTGATCAGCCGCCCGGGCTTTCACGCCGAACTCACCGATTACACCAGTCGCCTGCTGCAGGGCCTGCAGGATCGCGCCGATGCCGCCGGCATTCCGTTCGTCACCACCCAGGCGGGCGGCATGTTCGGTCTGTACTTCAGTGGCGCCGACGATATCGTTACTTTCGATGACGTAATGGCCAGCGACGCCGAGCGCTTCAAGCGCTTCTTCCACCTGATGCTCGACGGCGGCGTGTACCTGGCGCCAAGCGCCTTCGAAGCCGGTTTCACCTCCATCGCCCATGGCGAAGCCGAGCTGAAACTGACCCTGGACGCGGCCGAGCGCGCCTTCGCGGCACTCAAGCAGGCGTGAGCGAAGGGGCGCCGTTCGGCGCCCGAGGTGAACGGCGGGTGGCCCTAACGGTTCTCTGATAGGCCACCGCCGCTACCGCCGCGCGCTATCGGGCACCGATAAAGATCGCCCTTGCGCCAGCTCGGGGCAGAAAAGCCGGCAAACACTTTGTAAGAACGGTACCGCTTATTTCATAATGTGATGCCGAGCCCGATTGGCCTCGTCATCCATCCACCTGTCAGCCTGTCGAGGTATCCGGATCTTCATGAAGCGCACCGGCCGCACCCTGTCCCTGGGCTGCCTGTTGCTCCTGCTGCCAACGCTCGGCGTGGCGGATGGAAACTCATTGCTGATCCCGGCGACCGGGAGCTGTTCGCTCAACGTCGCCGCCGAAGACTTGCCCGCCGCCCTGCAAGCCTGCCAACAGAGTGCCGAAAGTGGCGATGCGCAGGCTCAGTACGAGCTGGGTGAGTTCTTCTACGAGGGCCGCTCCGGCGAGCGCGACCTGCCCCAGGCGCTGAACTGGTTCGAACACGCCTCCTTGCAGGGCCATGCCCAGGCGCAATATCGCCTGGGCATGATGTTCTTTCGTGGCGAAGGCGTGGCAGCCAACAACGTGCAGGCTTACATCGTGCTGAAGATGGCCGCGGTCAATGGCTCGGACGAAGCGATGGACGGCGCCGACGAAGTGGCCATGCAGATGCCCCGCGCCGAGCAGGAAGTCGCCACCCAGGTGCTGGGGCAGATCTTCCGTAACTACCTGCAGGAACTGCAGGCCGCCGACAGCCTGTCGCCCTTCGCCCCGCTCAAGTAATCAACGGCTCAGCGGCGCTTCGGCCACTCACTTTTCCGGCAGGGGCGGCATCGGAAATGGCATGACGTTGCCGCCACCCTTGGCTTCACTGATCTTTGGCGTGCCCAGGCGCTCGACCTCGTCGATACGCACGATCGAATGCATCGGTACGAAGCTGCGCACCACACCGTCGAACTGCGCCTTGAGCTTCTCTTCGCTGGGGTCGACCACCAGTTGCGAGCGCTCACCGAATACGAACTCCTCGATTTCCAGGAACCCCCACAGATCGCTCTGGAAGATCTGCTTGGCGTACATCTCGTACACCTGGCCCTGATTGAGAAAGATCACCTTGTAGATGGGGTCGCGCTTGGTCATGGATAACGAACGGCTGGCTGTGCAATGAAAGGGCGCGAATCTTAGCATGCCGCTGCATCGCCTCGTCGCCCCTCCCGTCCTGCGCCTGTGGCCTCGAACGGCCAACCCCCCTATAATCCTCGGTCATTTTTTCACCGCCGACGAATCGCCATGACCAAGAAGCTCTATATCGAAACCCACGGTTGCCAGATGAACGAGTACGACAGCTCGCGCATGGTCGACCTGCTGGGCGAGCATCAGGCCCTGGAAGTCACCGATCGGCCGGAGGATGCCGACGTCATCCTGCTCAATACCTGCTCGATCCGCGAAAAGGCCCAGGACAAGGTGTTCTCCCAGCTTGGCCGCTGGCGCGAGCTGAAGCTGGAGAACCCCGATCTGGTGATTGGCGTCGGCGGCTGCGTGGCCAGCCAGGAAGGCGCGGCGATCCGCGACCGTGCGCCCTATGTCGACGTGGTGTTCGGCCCGCAGACCCTGCACCGCTTGCCCGAGATGATCGACGCCGCACGGGTGACCAAGACCGCCCAGGTGGACATCTCCTTCCCCGAGATCGAGAAGTTCGATCGCCTGCCCGAGCCGCGCGTGGACGGCCCCAGCGCCTTCGTTTCGGTGATGGAAGGCTGCAGCAAGTACTGCACCTTCTGCGTGGTGCCCTACACCCGTGGTGAGGAAGTCAGCCGCCCGCTGGACGACGTGCTCGGCGAAATCATCCACCTGGCCGAGAACGGCGTGCGTGAAGTGACCCTGCTGGGCCAGAACGTCAACGGCTACCGCGGTGAAACCCGCGATGGCGGCATCGCCGACTTCGCCGAGCTGCTGTATCTGGTGGCGGCCGTCGACGGCATCGACCGCATCCGCTACACCACCAGCCACCCGCTGGAATTCTCCGACGCGCTGATCAAGGCCCACGCGGAAATCCCCGAGCTGGTGAAATTCCTGCACCTGCCGGTGCAGTCGGGCTCGGACCGCATCCTGGCGGCAATGAAGCGCAACCACACCGCACTGGAATACAAGTCGCGCATCCGCAAGCTCAAGGCGGCGGTGCCGGACATCGTCATCAGCTCGGACTTCATCATCGGCTTCCCCGGCGAAACCGAGAAAGACTTCGAACAGACCATGAAGCTGGTGCAGGACGTCGGCTTCGACTTTTCCTACTCCTTCGTCTACAGCTCGCGCCCGGGCACGCCGGCAGCCGATCTGGTCGACGACACTCCGGAGGAGGTCAAGAAGCAGCGCCTGCAGATTCTGCAGAACCGCCTCAACCAGCAGGGTTTCGAGAACAGCCGGCGCATGGTCGGCAGCGTGCAGCGCATCCTGGTCAGCGACTTCTCGAAGAAGGACCCGGGCAAGCTGCAGGGCAAGACCGAGAACAACCGCTTCGTCAACTTCCCGTGCGACAACCCGCGCCTGATCGGCCAGTTCGTCGACGTGCATATCGACGAGGCGCTTCCGCACTCCTTACGCGGCACACTCATCGAACGCCATTGATATTCCATGATCAGCTGCGCGTCGGCCCTGCTGCGTTAAAAACAGGCTCGGCAAGCCGCTTGCGGCTAACGCACTTCAGTGCGGCCCGAAGGGCGAGCGGAGCGAGTAATGCTCATTTACAAACTCGTAAAGTCGCCCGCGACTCCGACCGTTCCTCGCCTGTTTTTGCCTTGCATGGCTCTAGCTCGCAAGATCATCCCGATATTTGCTCTGAGCGCGGCGGTCGGCCGCGCTTTCACTCGTCCCTGGCTAGCGCTATTCTCTCCCTTCCATTCAGCCGACGGCGGCCATAAAACGACCTTGAATACCACCTCGACACCTCATCGTTTCACCCTCGAACCCTTCGAAGCCAAACGCTTCGCCAACCTCAGCGGACAATTCGACGAGCACCTGCACCTGATCGAATCGCGCCTGGGCATCGAGATCCGCAACCGCGGCAACCAGTTCGAGCTGCTTGGCGAGCCCGGGCAGACCCTGTCTGCCGAAAATCTGCTGCGGCGCCTGTACCGTGAAGCCGACAGCACCGAGCTGTCGCCGGACCTGGTGCATCTGTTTCTGCAGGAATCGGGTATCGAGGAACTCAACAGCCCCAGCAGCCACACCGACGTCGCCCTGCGCACGCGCAAGGGCATGATTCGTCCGCGCGGCGCCAACCAGCAGCGCTACGTCAAGGCGATCCTCGAGCACGACATCAACTTCGGCATCGGCCCGGCCGGTACCGGCAAGACCTACCTGGCCGTGGCCGCCGCCGTGGACGCCCTGGAGCGCGAGCAGATCCGCCGCATCCTGCTGGTGCGCCCGGCAGTCGAGGCCGGCGAGAAGCTCGGCTTCCTGCCCGGCGACCTGTCGCAGAAGATCGACCCGTACCTGCGTCCGCTCTACGACGCCCTGTACGAAATGCTCGGCTTCGAGCAGGTGGCCAAGCTGATCGAGAAGCAGGTGATCGAAGTCGCGCCACTGGCCTACATGCGCGGCCGCACGCTGAACAACAGCTTCATCATTCTCGATGAGAGCCAGAACACCACCATGGAACAGATGAAGATGTTCCTGACCCGTATCGGTTTCGGCTCCACTGCGGTGATCACCGGCGACGTGACCCAGGTCGACCTGCCGCGCGGCACCAAGAGCGGCCTCAAGCACGTCATCGAAGTGCTCAGGGATGTGCCAGGCATCAGCTTCACCCACTTCCTGCCCAAGGACGTGGTGCGCCACCCACTGGTGCAGCGCATCGTCGAGGCCTACGAGCGCTTCGATGCCGAGCACCAGCCGTTTGACCGCCGCCCGGCGGACAACGATCCGGGAGCGCGCTCCTAGCCATGATCGAACTGGATCTGCAGGTCGCCAGCGAAGCTGGCCGCCTGCCCGCGCAGGCCGATTTTCAGGCCTGGTGCGCGATCGCTCTGCGCCAGCGCAGCGCCGACTCGGAACTGACCATCCGCCTGGTGGACGAAGAGGAAGGCCGCGAGCTCAATCGCACCTGGCGCGGCAAGGATTACGCCACCAACGTATTGTCCTTTCCGGCCGATGTACCCGACGAATTACTCGATATTCCACTGCTCGGCGATCTGGTGATCTGCGTGCCAGTGGTCGAGCGCGAGGCCGTCGAGCAAGGCAAGACCTTGGATGCGCACTGGGCGCATCTGGTGATTCACGGCTGTTTGCATCTTTTGGGCTATGACCACATCCTTGATGCGGAAGCCGAGGAGATGGAAGGCCTGGAACGAATACTGCTCGCCGAGCTGGGTCATCCCGACCCGTATGCCGGCGACGAATGACTATAGGGATCCCGAGTAAAACGCCATGAGCGAAGACCGATCGAGCAACGAGCAGAAGTCCTGGTTGAACAAACTGACCCAGGCTTTTGCTCATGAGCCGAAAAACCGCCAGGAACTGCTGGAAGTCCTGCGCGATGCCCACCAGAACAAACTGCTCGACAGCGAGGCCCTGGCCATCGTCGAAGGCGCCATCCAGGTCGCCGACCTGCAGGTTCGCGACATCATGGTGCCGCGCTCCCAGGTGGTGACCATCAAGGCCAACCAACCTCCCAAGGAATTCCTCCCGGTAATCATCGACGCGGCGCACTCGCGCTACCCGGTGATCGGCGAAACCCTCGACGACGTGCTCGGCATCCTGCTCGCCAAGGATCTGCTGCCGTTGCTGCTCAATGACCAGCCCGACTTCAACATCCGCGACATGCTGCGCCCGGCTACCTTCGTGCCCGAGTCCAAGCGTCTCAACGTGCTGCTGCGCGAGTTCCGCGCCAACCACAACCACATGGCGGTGGTGATCGACGAATACGGTGGCGTCGCCGGCCTGGTGACCATCGAAGACGTGCTGGAGCAGATCGTCGGTGATATCGAGGACGAGCACGACGTCGAGGAAGACAGCTACGTCAAGCCGCTGCCCAGCGGCGACTTCTTGGTCAAGGCGCTGACGCCCATCGATCACTTCAACGAAACCTTCACCACCGATTTCTCCGACGACGAGTTCGACACCGTTGGCGGCCTGGTGATGAGCGCCTTCGGCCACCTGCCCAAGCGCAACGAAGTGACGGTGATCGGCGAGTTCCGCTTTCGCGTACTCAACGCCGACAGCCGCCGCGTGCATCTGCTACGCCTGACGCCGCTGGCCCGCTGACCCGACACCCCGCCATCTGGCGGGGTGTTTGCTCTCCCTTATCGTGAGTCTCTCGATGAACCGACTGTTCCAATCCGGCTGGGCCGGCAACCTGATCGCCCTGCTGGCGGGCGCGCTGACCACCCTGGCGCTGGCGCCCTATGGCATCTGGCCGCTGGCGCTGCTGTCCATCGCCCTGCTCTACCGTGGCCTGCGGGCGCTGACGCCGCGCCAGGCGGCGTGGCGCGGCTGGTGGTACGGGTTCGGGCTGTTCGCCTCGGGCACCAGCTGGGTTTACGTGAGCATCCACGACTACGGCGCGGCCTCACCGCCGCTGGCCGCCCTCCTGACCCTGGGCTTCGTCGCCGGCCTGGGCCTGTTCTTCGCCCTCGCCACCTGGCTGTGGGCGCTGTGCCTGCGCCGCGACAGCGCGCCTTTGGGCGATGCCCTGGCGTTCGCCGCACTGTGGGTGGCCCAGGAAGCGTTTCGCGGCTGGTTCCTCACCGGCTTCCCGTGGCTCTACGCCGGCTACAGCCAGCTCGACGGCCCCATGGCCGGCCTGGCGCCGATTGGCGGCGTGTGGCTGCTGTCCTTCGCGCTGGCATCGAGCGCGGCGCTCTTGGTCAACCTGCCGCGCCTGCTCGGCAACAAACCGCAGCTGGCCGAAGCGCTGGTGCTGCTGATCGCACCCTGGCTGCTCGGCGTGGCCTTCAAGGATCACGCCTGGACCGCACCGGCTGGCGAACCGCTCAGCGTAGCGGCGATCCAGGGCAACGTGGAACAGAACCTCAAGTGGGACCCCGCCCAGCTCAACGCCCAACTGGCGCTGTACCGCGACATGAGTTTCGCCAGCAAGCCGGTGGACATCCTGGTGTGGCCAGAGACCGCGGTACCGGTGCTCAAGGAACAGGCCATCGGCTACCTGAGCATGATGGATCGCTTCGCCAGCGACCGGAAAAGTGCGCTGATCACCGGTGTGCCGATCCGCCAGGCCAATGCCGATGGCGACATGCGCTACTACAACGCCGTCAGCGTGATCGGTCAGGGCAGCGGCGATTACCTCAAGCAACGCCTGGTGCCATTCGGCGAATACGTGCCGTTGCAGGACATGCTGCGCGGGCTGATCGCCTTCTTCGACCTGCCGATGTCCGACTTCGCTCGCGGCGAGCACGACCAGCCGCTGCTCGAAGCCAAGGGGCACCGCATCGCCACCTTCATCTGCTACGAAGTGGTCTACCCGGAGTTCGCCGCCGAGATGGCCGCCAATAGCGACCTGCTGCTGACGGTCAGCAACGACACCTGGTTCGGCAAGTCGATCGGCCCGTTGCAGCACCTGCAGATGGCGCAGATGCGCGCCCTGGAGGCCGGCCGCTGGATGATCCGCGCCACCAACAACGGTGTGACCGTGCTGATCGACCCCTTCGGGCGCATCACCGAACGCCTGCCGCAATTCGAACAGTCCACGCTCTACGGCCAGGTGCAACCGATGCAGCACCTGACGCCCTACCTGCAATGGCGCTCGTGGCCGTTGATCGCGCTCTGCAGCCTGCTGGCCGGCTGGGCGCTGCTGCGCCGTCGGAGAGAAACGAAGTAACCGACTTGGGCCTGCTGCGCGTTAAAGCCCGCCCTACTTAGCGGAATGCAGGCTGCAGATTGGCCGGTAAGCCGGCCATCGCCGCTTAGTCATGTGGGAACGGGCCATGTCGCGCGCATGGCACGCTCCCAGGGGTTGTAAAGCTGATCCGGCATACAGGTAAAGGCATCGTTCTAATCGAGCTGCCGACGTAGAGCGCTTGCTCTGCACGTTGATCAATCCCCCAATGGCGCGCCACCGTTAAGCTTTGATGTCGGTGTCCTCGGCACTTCAACACGTTCTACGCCGATCATGCTGCTCGGGTCGATATAGGTTAGCGGTACCTCCAAATGCCGGTATACCGTTCCATGTAAATCTCAGCCGGAAAACTGCGCACCTGAGGTTAGGTGAACCGGATTTCTTCCGGTTTGGGCGGACGTACGCCGGAGATACTGAGCAGCGTGTTTCCGATTGTCGCGCTGCCCTGTTCTTCGATCGATGAGCGGGTGATGGCCTGGACTGATTGCGGGATTTCTTCACGGGCGTATTGGTGCGGACGGTCGATGACGAATTGGGCTCGCTATGGCTGTTGCGCTACCCAGATAACATTACAGACTCCAGCGTCCAGCTGGACGTACTTTCTGAGTGAGACGTTCTGGAGTCATCTGCGTTAGGGTGGCATAGCAGCACAGGCCTGCTGCTGTTTTCATGGTTATCGTCTGTTGGAAAGGAAACCGATGGCTACTTCCATGCAGCCTGAATTAGCCGCGTAAACGCAGGCACATGCGTCGCTCGTAGCGATTATTCGGCCATGCCTGGATGGGCAGTTTTCCAATCTGGTTGGACGGTCCATTGCACCAAATTGCGAAAATCGACTATGCGCCGATAGATGCGGTCACGGCGGAATTGCCTATAAGCCGCGTCACGCTAGCGCGTGAAGAAAGAATGTTAGAGCGTTGGCGTCTGTCGCATGCACCGCCCTCGTAGTGTGGCAATCCACCGCATTAAGATCGTGCGCCTATCTTTGCCCAGATGGTAAAGTTCCGTCCATGAAACTCGCTCGTGGTGACCGCTCACTGATTGCATGGATGCTTTATGCCAGCATCCTGTTCAGTCTGTTCGCCTGCGGTATTCACCACGGCCAAATGAGCGGTTTGGCGCTCAGCGGCTTGGGTAGTGGCTACTGCGGCTTGAGCAGCGAGACTGGCCCGGGTGTCGATATTGGGAGCGCCGACCAGCAACAGCAGGCGCTGCCGCCTTTGAGCTGTCCGCTCTGTTCATCCACGGCACTGGTTCTGGCTGCCAGTGGTCACTACTGGAACCTGAATCACCTTCCGAAAAACTCGCTCTCACCGTTAGCGGAGCGTAGCTTTGCACAACCGCCATGTCGCTATTCGTGGCCATCGCTCAATCCTCGCGCATCCCCTTTCAACCTCTCCGCAGTGTGAACCTGACAGACTGATTCCACCTGCCTGCGCATGTGCGTGGCTTGGAAGCAGCGTTATCTATATGCGTGGAAGTTGCTGCTCATGAAAACAAGAGACACCTCTCTGGTGCTGTTACTCGGCGCCTGCAATATTGCCTGGGCGCAGGATGCGTCCGTCGAACTAGATACGCTTAACATTCAAGCGGAGTATCAGCAGCCCTCGGGGATCAGCCTCGACCAACCGATCAAGACGGGCTCTCGCCTTGGCCTTACCGCCCGTGAAACGCCTGCCTCCGTCAGTATTTCGGATCGCTCTGTGATCGAGGAACGCGGCGCCAAGGACACCCAGGAAGTAATCAACGGCATGACCGGTATCAACGCCTCAGCCAACCCCGGCTACGGCGGATTCGTTGCCTATCGCGGCTTTACCCAAAACCAGATTACTCAGCTATTCAACGGCATCAATCTGGGTTACAGCAGCGCGTCCCGCCCGGTCGATTCCTGGATGATTGACCGCGTCGAGCTTATTGGTGGCCCTTCGACGTTCCTCTACGGTGCTGGTGCAGTAGGTGGATCAATCAACTACATCAGCAAGCTGGCCAATCGAGAGCAGCAGCTGTTCGAGGGCCGATTACGCTACGGTAGCTTCGATGAATCCGAGGTTTCCTTAGGCGTGAATCAGGCTTTGGGAGGAGTCAACGCAAAGCATTTTCTGCGACTGGATTACAGCCGAGGTCAGAGCAATGGCTACATCGACCGCAATGAGCGTGAGACCAACAGTTTCGCGATATCGCTACTCAGCGATTTGACGCCTGATCTGAGCCACACCCTGGCGGTTGAGCATCCTGAAGACAGAGATGAATCACCGTATTGGGGATCGCCGGTTCTCGATACTGGCAGCCGCACCATGAAGATCGACAAGAGCCGCCGATTCGAAAATTACAACTCTGCTGATGGACGATATGAACAGCGCGTTCGCTGGGTTCGGTCCATCGTCGACTATCAATTGGGTAGCGATACCAGCTTGCAGAACACGCTGTATAACTACGACGCCCAGCGTGATTATCGGAACCTGGAGAGTTATCGCTACACCTCGGATAACAGTCAAGTCGTTCGATCAGGCGCCTATATGCAGCGCCATGAACAGCAACTGTTGGGCAATCGCCTGGAGCTGACTCACGGCACTTCGCTGTTCGGTCTAGGCAGCCAATGGGCTGTCGGAGTCGATTACTCTCTGATGAAGCAAGCACTCTATCCAACCGGCGGCACATTTTCTGAGGCCGTTGATCCAAAAGTCTTCGATCCTGGCAGCTTCTATGATGTGTCGGGCATGGGCGGCGGTTATCGCAAACAGCGCGGGCATGAAATTACCACGCGCGCGCTGTTCCTTGAGAACCGGCTGAGCCTGACAGATCGCTTATCCCTGCTGACGGGCTTGCGCTACGACCATCTGCAAATGGAGGTCACCAATTACGGTGCTGTTTCGGCCACCAGCCCTGCATTCTTCAAACGTTCCTGGGAGCCGCTCAGTGGGCGCATAGGTTTGATGTATGAGCTAAGCCCAGACGCTAATCTGTATTTGCAGTACAGCACCTCGGCGGACCTGCCGGCAGGAGCCCTAGCGTCCGCAACATACTCGAATGTCGGGCTGTTCGATCTTTCCAAGGGGGAACAATGGGAGGTCGGCAGCAAGTTCGATTTTATCGATGGACGCGGCTCTGCGACCATTGCCCTGTACCAGATCGTACGCCGAGATTTCGCGGTACGTGATTCAGTCAATCCCAACCTCACCGTGCAGGCAGGTCAGCAGACCTCTCGCGGCATTGAGGTGGCGGGCAAGTTCCAACTCACCCCGAAACTTCTGGCCGAAGCCAACTATGCCTACGTTGAGGCTGAATATGACGAGTTCAACGAAGCAGTGGGCGGCGCCTCCGTTTCCCGCGAGGGAAACAACCCGATCAATATTCCAGACAGCGTGGCCAACCTATGGCTGACCTACAGTCTGACACCGGATTGGTACTTCGGCGTTGATAGCCGCTATGTGGCTTCGGTATATGCCAACAATGCGAACACTATCAAGGCGCCTTCGTACACGCTCTTTGGCGCCTTTGCCCGTTACCGTGTCGATGACAACACGTCGATCACCGCCAGAGTGCGCAACCTTACAGATGAGGTGTACGCCAAGCAGGCCTACGGTAGCCAGTACTACATGGGGGCGCCGCGAAGCGTCGACGTGGCGCTGGATATGCGTTTCTAACTGCTATGAAACGCTATTTATACCTATGGCACCGTTGGTTAGGCATCGGACTCTGCCTATTCATGGCGACCTGGTTCTTTTCAGGCGTGGTGATGCTGTTCGTTGGCTATCCGAAACTGACGCCGGCAGAGCACTTTGCGCACCTGCCAGCCCTAGCTACCAATGACTGCTGCATCGGGCCTGGCAAGGCTATTGAGGCTGCAGGGCCTATGCCTTCTGCAGTGCGGTTAACCACTGTTGCGGGACAACCGCGCTACATCTTGGACTACTCCAGCAATGTGCGGGTGGCAATTGATGCACGCAGTGGTTTGCGTATCGACAAGGTGGATAAGGAGGCAGCTCTAGCCAGTGCGGCGCAGTTTGCCCAATTGCCCAGTGATTATCGGGGCACTGTTCAGGAGGATGCCTGGACGCGCTCACGCGGGCTCGACAGAGATCGTCCTCTGCATGTCGTTCAGCTGGAGGAGCCAGAGGCACGCCTGTTGTACATTTCTGGGCAAACCGGTGCTGTGGTGCGCGACGCAAACCATACGGAGCGAGTATGGAACTGGGTCGGCTCCTGGCTGCACTGGCTTTACCCATTTCGCGATAGCCCCTGGTGGGCACAGATCGTCATTTACCTGTCTCTTACGGCAACGCTTATGGCGTTGCTCGGTCAGGTTGTTGGCATCATGCGCTGGCGTTTTTCCAAACCGTATCGCAGTGGTTCGCGCTCCCCCTATCAGAGCTTTTCCAGCCGCTGGCACCATATTGGCGGCTTGCTATTTGGTACCCTGGCGATTGCCTGGATCTTCAGCGGGCTGATGTCCATGCGGCCTTGGGGCATTTTCGATAGCCCGAATCGGCTCGATGTATCGAGTTATCGAGCACCCAATTTTGATAGCGAAACCGACGCTGACCCCATCACCGAGACAGTAGCGCGGTTTCAAGCCAGCGGCTTTGAACCCGTCGAACTGCACTGGCAGTTCATTGGTGGGACGCGATATCGCGTGGCCTATGACCGCGCTGGCGAGAGTCGCATTCTTCCCGAGAGCATGGAGGCTCAAGTGATCAAGCAGCTACCATCGATCACTCTGGAGAGGGCAGCACGCACTATCCGCCCGCAAGATGTTTTAGAGGTCCAATGGCTGGATACCTACGACTTCTACTACTTCTCACGCAGCGAGCAAAGCATGTATGGCGCTTACCGAAAGCGCCTACCCATGCTGCGCGTACGCTTTCAGGACCCTGCTGCAACCTGGCTTCACCTTGATCCATATACGGGGGCAGTCATCGAGCAATTGGATCGACGCCAGCGAACGGAACGCTGGCTGTTCAATCTGCTGCATAGCTGGGACTGGCTTCCGTTACTAGAGCGGCCGTGGCTGCGTGAGGGGCTGATCGTCCTGTTCAGCCTTGGTGGACTGCTGATCAGCTTGACCGGGATTGTTCTGGCGTGGCGTCGGTTGCGTCCTCGCAGAAAATCAGTGATTACAAATGCCGAGACCGCTCGTGCTGCAACCGTGGATCAGGGCCAGCAGTGATGGAAATCAGCCGCTCCTATAAGATCTTTACTGAATCGCCCTTAGTTTCTTGAAACTCTCGACTTTGTGACTCCGGCCGAGTGTTTTAAATCAGCACGTTGCGTTGACCGATTAAATCCGCCGCCAAAAGCTGCCACTCATCAACAGATATTATTGACCTGATTCTGGGACTGCCTCCTAACCACTGTTTGACCCTCTAGTAGCTATAGGGTTTATCGTTGTCGCATTCAACATCGCCAAGCAGAGACTGGCTAAAATGCGCATCCTGATTATTGAAGACGAAGACAAAGCGGCGGACTACCTGCGCCAGGGCCTGACCGAAAGCGGTTATGTCGTGGATCGGGCCAGCACTGGCATTGATGGTTTCCACCTGGCGTTACAGACGGACTACTCGCTAATTCTGCTGGATGTGAACCTGCCAATTATGGATGGCTGGGAAGTGCTGGAGCTAATCCGCAAGCGCAAGCAGACGCGGGTGATCATGCTGACTTCCCATGGGCGGCTCGAAGAAAAAGTGCGCGGGTTTGAAATGGGCGCCGATGACTATCTGGTCAAGCCATTCCAGTTTCCCGAGTTGCTGGCTCGTATACGCACGCTTCTGCGGCGCGGCGAAACCGTCACGGTCAACGACAGTCTGCAGGTCGCCGATTTGGAACTCGATCCCAGCGGTCATAAAGCTTATCGCAACGGCCAGCGTATCGATCTCACCAGTAAGGAATTCGCCCTGTTGCATCTTTTGATGCGCCGTCGTGGCGAGGTGCTGACGCGCACAGAAATCACCTCGCTGATCTGGGATATGAATTTCGACTGCGACACCAATGTGGTCGAGGTTGCTATCCGGCGTTTGCGGGTCAAGATCGACGAGCCATTCAAGCAGCGCCTGATTCACACCATTCGTGGTGTCGGCTATACGTTGGAGATCCGCAAGTGAAGCCCTTCAGCCTGGCACTGCGAGTTGCTCTGAACGTAGTTATTGTTGGCGCTCTGCTGATCACGCTGTTGATCGCCATGTGCTACTGGGTATTGCTACGAGAGGCTGATGCGCAAACGCGCGAAGAGCTCACCACTAAAGCGGCGCAGATCGTCAATGGCCTGAGCGAAGACCTGACGGTTCGCAAG
Organism: Pseudomonas sp. PA15(2017); assembly: GCF_001945395.1. GTDB lineage: Bacteria > Pseudomonadota > Gammaproteobacteria > Pseudomonadales > Pseudomonadaceae > Aquipseudomonas. Next base: position 451,773 of record NZ_MSXV01000058.1, read on the forward strand.
TGGCGCTCCTGGCAGCATGAAATAACTGGCGCTGTCGCCGGCCACGAGGATCTATCCGTTCGGGTCACACACGTCGAAACCGGCGAAACGCTGCTCAGCGTAGGCTTTTTGGGTGCTTCGCAGGCTCCGCTAACGGCTTCCCTAGATGACGGGGCTCTATACCCTTGGAAGCGTTCTGACGGCATTGAAATGCTGACGGTTCGTCGCAGCATCCAATTACCAGGACTACCGCCCATGGTACTGCAGATGACCCAAGATCTCAGCGCCAAACAGCGCCTGGTAAAGGCCTTTCTCCGTTCAGCGCTGGGAGCAGTGCCGGTAATATTGCTGCTGACTGGACTCGCCGGGTGGCTGGTGGCTCAGCAAGGCCTTCAGCCATTGCGGCGCTTTAGTGCCCTGGCTGCTAAGGTCTCGGCTCGTGACCTATCCCCTCGTATCCCGACCGATCGCCTGCCGCCTGAGCTGCAAGCACTCGCGCAGAGCCTGAACCTGATGCTGCACCGTCTTGATACCGACGTACAGAAACTATCGGACTTCTCTGATGAAGCCGCTCACGAACTGCGTGCCCCACTGAATAATTTGATGGTGCGCGCGCAGGTAGCGCTCAGCCGTGAGCGCGCTGATGAAGAGTACAAGGATGCCCTAGCCTCGTCGGTAGAGGAACTCGAACGACTGAGCCTCATCGTCAGCGACATGCTCTTTCTGGCTCAAGTCAGTCACGCGGACATGCAGTTGGCGTTTGAAGAAATATCGCTCAGAGATGAAGCGGATCGTGTTAGCAACTTCTTTTTGATGCTCGCCGAGGAGCGCGAAATCAACTTGCTCATCGAAGGCGTCGCTTCTGTGAAAGGTGATCGCCTGATGATTCAGCGAGCGATTTCGAACCTTCTGTCCAATGCTCTACGCCATGCAGCGCCGGGCTCGACGGTTCGCCTGTCCATTACGCCTGCGGCTCAGTACGGGGCTGCGTTATCGATTTGCAATACAGGTGAAGACATCGAGGCCGAACACCTGCCCCATCTGTTTAAGCGCTTTTACCGGATCGGTAAACGAGCCAGCGGCAGCACCGGGCTGGGTCTGGCCATAGTGCGCTCGATCATGAGCCTACACGGGGGGCAAGCCTCGGTGACGAGTGCTGCTGGCAAAACCTGCTTCACCCTGACCTTTGCCTACACGAGATAGTCCTTTCGAACTACGGAATGTCAACTGATGAATCACTCAAACGAGCACGATGAGCATGATCACGAGCATGGCGATAGCCATTCGCACAATCACACAGATCACGACCATACGCCTGCTGTAACCGCTGATAACGCCAAGCGCATTCGCTTAGTTTTTATCATCACCACGCTATATGCCGTGATTCAAGCCGTCGGCGGCTGGCTATCCGGCTCTCTGGCGCTGATCGCCGACTCTGGCCATATGCTCTCCGACTCCGCCGCCCTGCTCCTGGCGCTGATCGCCTATCAGGTCGCAGCGCGTGCGCCAGACGGACGACGTACCTACGGTTTTCATCGTGTTCGTGTGCTCGCTGCACTGGCCAATGGCGTCACGCTACTGCTGCTGGTCGCGTGGATTGCCTGGGAAGCCATCGCACGCTTTCGCGAACCTGTCGAGGTGATGGCCTGGCCGATGCTGATCGTTGCCAGTATTGGCTTGCTGGTCAACATTGCAGGCGCACTGATCCTCAACAGTGGCAACAAGGGCGACAGCAACCTGCGCGGTGCGCTGCTGCATGTCATGGGCGATTTGCTCGGCTCGGTAGGCGCCATTGCTGCCGCGATCGGCATCATGTTGACTGGCTGGACGCTGCTCGACCCTATTCTCTCGGTGGTCGTCGCTCTGCTGGTAGTGCGCTCGGCGTGGCGGCTGATCGCCGAGTCGATCCAAGTGCTGTTGCAGGCCAGCCCGTCCGGCATCGACGCACAACAGGCCGAGCAGGCACTGACCGAACTACCTGGCGTGGCCGAAGTGGGCCACTTTCATGCCTGGACGCTGACCGATGATGCCAGTGTCGCGACGGTGCATGTGACCCCTGCAGCAGGTACCGACAGCCTCACCCTGCCAGCCATCGTCGGTGATTACCTGCGCAAGCGTTATGGACTGAGCCACGTCACCGTGCAGGTCGATCCTCCTGGTAGCCTGCAGCAGCACTGAACCCCCGAGTCAGAGACAACTACGCCCCTATACAGGGGCGTAGTTATTTGTAGCTTGCCTATCTAGGATTTAGCGAGTGTCGGCTCATCCTCATCCTCATCCTCATCCTCATGCCGGTGAATCCAGTGGTACAGCGCCGGCAGAACTAGCAACGTCAGGGCGGTTGAGGAAATGATCCCACCGATCACCACCGTGGCTAACGGGCGCTGTACTTCAGCGCCGGTGCCAGTTGCCAGAGCCATCGGCACGAAGCCCAAGGACGCCACTAGCGCAGTCATCAATACGGGCCGCAGACGGGTCAACGCCCCCTCGATAATTGCCGTGTGCAGTGGCCTGCCTTCCTCACGCAGGTTATGGATGAAAGAAATCATCACCAGGCCGTTGAGTACCGCCACGCCTGACAGTGCGATAAAGCCAACGCTGGCGGAAATCGACAGCGGAATATCACGCAGCCACAACGACACTATGCCTCCGGTCAGCGCGAACGGAATACCGGTAAACACCACCAGACCATCCTTGAGATTGTTGAACATCATGAATAGCAGCGTAAATACCAGCAGCAAGGCCACCGGTACAACTATCTGCAAGCGCTTGGCCGCCGATTGCAATTGCTCGAACTGGCCGCCCCACGTCGTCCAGTAGCCAGTTGGAATCTGCACATCCTGCTGCAGGCGTCGGCTGGCCTCGGTCACGAAGGAACCCATGTCACGGCCACGCACGTTGGCGCTCACCACCACCAGACGCTTGCCATTTTCCCGGCTCACCTGGTTCGGGCCGAGCACCATATCCAGGCTGGCGACCTCGGCCAGGTTGATGAAGGCAATCTGATCAGCGCCACTACCAGGTCGCGGCGGTACCGGAATTAGCAGACGTGACAACTCTTCCACATCGGTGCGGACTTCGTCGGCCAATCGCACAACGATATCGAAACGGCGATCGCCTTCGAACAACGTACCAGCCTGTTGGCCGCCAATGGTGACGGCCACCGCATCCTGTAAATCACCGACGTTCAGACCATAGCGTGCAGCCTTATCGCGGTCGACGTTGATGGTCAGCATGGGCAGACCGCTGGTTTGCTCTACATTGACTTCAGAAGCGCCGCTGACCGACTCAAGTACTTCCGATATTTCGGCAGCGGTCTTGTTCAGCACGTCCATGTCATCGCCAAACACCTTCACCGCCACGTCGCTGCGCACCCCGGAGATCAGCTCGTTGAAGCGTAGCTGAATCGGTTGCGACAGCTCATAGTTGCTGCCAACCACCAACGCGCTCACCCGCTGAATATCGGAAATCAGCGCTTCGCGTGACTTGCCTGGATCTGGCCATTGCTCCTTGGGCTTGAGCATCACGTAGGCATCGGAAATGTTCGGCGGCATCGGATCGGCAGCGACCTCGGCAGTACCGGTGCGGGCGAATACTCGTTCGATCTCCGGCATGTTCTCCATCAGGGTCTTTTCCAGACGCTGCTGCATTTCTACCGATTGGGTCAGGCTGGTGCCAGGCACCCGCAATGCCTGCAGGGCAAAATCACCCTCGCTAAGGCTGGGAATGAACTCACTGCCCATGCGACTGGCCAGTACACCGGAAAGCAGCACAATGATCAGCGCACCGCTGAACACCGGTACACGGTTGCCCATCACCCAATTCAGCACCGGCTCGTAACCACGACGGGCCGAACGCATGACCAGGTTCTCTTCTTCCTTGACCTTGCCGGTGATGAACAGTGCGATGGCTGCCGGCACGAAGGTCACCGAGAGGATCATCGCGCCCAGCAGGGCGATCACTACAGTGAAAGCCATGGGGTGGAACATTTTCCCTTCCACGCCGGTGAGCGCAAAGATCGGCAGGTAGACCACCATGATAATCAGCTGACCGAAAATCAGTGGTCGGCGTGCTTCCTTGGAAGCCGCGAACACCTCGCGGAATCGCTCTGCGCGGGTCAGCAGGCGCCCTTGCTGCTGCTGAGCGTGTGCCAGGCGGCGAATCGAGTTTTCGACAATCACCACGGCGCCGTCGACGATGATGCCGAAGTCCAGCGCCCCCAGGCTCATCAGGTTGGCGCTGACCTTGTTGCTGAACATGCCGGTAAAGGTGAACAGCATGGACAGCGGAATCACCATGGCGGTAATCAGTGCCGCACGAACGTTGCCGAGGAACAGGAACAACACCACGATGACCAGAATCGCGCCTTCGATGAGGTTTTTCTTCACCGTGGCGATGGCCTTGTCGACCAGGTTGGTGCGGTCGTAAACCGGAATGGCAACCACGCCCTCGGGCAGCGAACGATTGACCTCGACGAGTTTGGCAGAAACAGCCTGGGCAACGCTGCGGCTGTTTTCACCGATCAGCATGAACACGGTGCCGAGCACCACCTCACGGCCGTTCTCTGTCGCCGCACCGGTGCGCAACTCGCGTCCGATCTGCACATCGGCCACATCGCGCACACGGATCGGCGTGCCATCGAAGTTGCTGACGATGATGTTGGCTATGTCCTGGGCATCAGCCACCTGGCCTGGTGCACGCACCACCAGCTGTTCGCCATTGCGCTCGATAAAGCCAGCGCCAGCGTTGGCGTTGTTGCGTTCCAAAGCGGTGATCAGGTCGCTCAGGGTCAGCTTGTAAGCGGCCATGCGCTTGAGATCCGGGGCGACCTGGAACTCCTTGGCAAAACCGCCGATGGTGTCGATCTCGGCGACACCAGGGACGTTACGCAGTTGTGGCTTGATGATCCAGTCCTGAATCACCCGCAGATCAGTGGGCGTGTACTCAGTGCCGTTCTCTTTCAAGGCGCCCGGCTCTGCCTCCACCGTCCACAGAAAGATTTCACCCAAACCAGTAGAAATCGGCCCCATGGCCGGTTGCACGTTGGCCGGCAATTGCCCTGCCACGCCCTGCAAACGTTCGTTGACCAGCTGGCGGGCGAAGTACAGGTCGGTGCCATCTTCAAAAATCACCGTGACCTGGGAGAAGCCCGAGCGAGACAGTGAGCGGGTCTGCTGCAGGTGAGGTAGACCCGCCATGGCCGTCTCGATGGGAAACGTAACTCGCTGTTCCGTTTCCAGTGGTGAGAAGCCCGCCGCAGCGGTATTGATCTGCACCTGTACGTTGGTGATGTCGGGTACGGCGTCGATCGGCAGCTTCTGAAAGCTGGCGACTCCAAGGCCGGCCATGCCCAGCACGAAAAGCAGCACGACAAAGCGCTGCTCGATAGCGAATTGGATGATGCGCTCGAACATGAGATCTACTCGTCAGTGGGCGTGGTCGGCAGAACCTTTGCCAAGCTCGGATTTGAGGGTGAAGCTGCCCTGCGCCGCGACCGCTATGCCGGCACTCAGCCCCTCTGTAACCTCAACATAACCGCCGCTAGAAGCACCGAGCGTGACCGGTTGCGCAACAAAACCGTGGTCGACACGCACGAACACCTGCGGCTTTTCCTCGATGCTATGCACGGCGCTGGCCGGCACGCTGACCTTGGCCTCAGTGGATGAGGTGACCACTTCGATGGTCACCGGCAACCCAGGCCGCCATGAGCCGTCAGGGTTGGCCAGCACGGCGCGGGCATTGGCCGTCCGCGTCTGCTCACCGAGCAGGCTGCCGATATAGGAAACGCTACCTTCGACCTCGGTCTCCAGCTCGGCAGATGCCACCTTGACCTTCTTGCCAATCTGGATGACGCGTAGATCCTTGGGCGCCACGCTAAAGGTGGCCCAGACCTGATTCAGGTCGGCCACCGTGAAGGCATTGCTGGTTTCACCGACCACCTCACCCAGCACGAAATGCTTCTCCACCACGGTGCCATCGAAAGGTGCGCGCAATTCATAGCGATTACCTTGCGCCATGGCAGCCTGACCGCCTAGGGCGTTCATTTTTTGCCTGGCGTTGCTCAACGCGATATCGGCTTTTTGAAAGGCCTGTTGCGCCTGCAGGTAGTCCTGCTCAGCGGAGATGCCATCCTTCCACAACTGCCGCTCGCGCTCGAAGGTGGTCTTGGCCAGCGTGCTACGGCGTTGCGCAGCGGCCAGTTCGCTGCGCTGCTCGGAGATTTCCTGGCTGGCGATGACGGCCAGTGTCTGGCCCTTTTTCACGGTATCCCCCAGGTTGACCGGAACGCTCTCCACCACCCCAGAGATGCGCGGCACCACATGAGCCGTACGGTCCTCGTCGAAACGGATTTCGCCTGGCAGGCGCACGCTCGAATCGATGACACGCGCCTGCGCCTGTGCCAATTCGATGCCAGCAATGCGAATTTGCTCTTCGTTGAGTTCAAGTAAGCCTTCGACTTTAGCGTAGGGAAAAACTATGCGTTGGCCGCCTTTGCGCACGATCACCTGGCCTTCGAAAAAGTGCGGCTCGGCAATTCCATGCGGGCTGACAAAGGCGTTTCCCTTGGGCGCGAACGCCAGGCTGATCGATTCTCCAGAGGGACGTTTCACCTCCAGGCTGATAGAAACATCAGCTGAAGGCGTAAGGCTTTCTCCGTCCTCCTTCAGGTAGAGCGAAATGGGCTTGTAGCCGTCCTGGCTTTCCGGCGCCACCAACTCTAGACTCAGTGAGCCCTGACTGTGCAACTCGCCGCCGTTGGGCCCACGCTCGATACTTTCTTCGTGCCCGTGGCTATGCTCGTCACCATGAGCATGGCCTCCTTTGGCGTGCGCAGTGGATGGCCCATGACCATGTTCGTCACCCTTTTCGTTGATGTACCAGACGCCTCCGCCAACAAGGCAAACCCCAATAGCGAGGCTGATCGCCACAGCTAATTTCTTGCTCATGAATACTCCCGGATAAGTCGATCAGAGCCCGGTCGATTACGGGCTAAGGTTTGGCAAACAGAATCGAGCGGCGGCCCGCTACTTGATGGCGGAGAGGTCGCCCAGAATGCGCTCCAGTTGCACCCAAGAAGCGGTTGCCTCGGTCAGCGCCTGGATATACTTGGCACGGGACTGAATCAGAGTGCGCTGGGCATCCAGTACGTCGAGAAAAGCGAACTTGCCCAGCTCGAAGCCGCGGGCGGTCTTATCGACTGCGTTCTGCGCGTACGGGAGGATGGTCGATTCGAAAGCCTCTATTTCAGCCTTGGCCATCAGCCACTGCTCGGCAGCGGCCTGGATCTCGTTACGCAGGCGCAGCTCGGTAGCATTGCGCAGGTCACGGCTCTGGTCAGCACGGCGCGCCGCCGCCAGGATGTTGCCCTGGTTACGGTTGAACAACGGCAGTGGCATGGACAGCCCCACCACATTCACCCGCTCCCGGTCAGCGGCGCTGTATTGGCTGCCCAGGCTGACGTTCAGATTCGGAATGCGCTGGGCCTTTTCCAGTTCGAACGAGGCCTCCTGCTGCTCGATACTCGACTTGGCCGAGCGCAGCTCCGCACTGCGGCTCAGCGCCATCAACAAGCTTGGCGTCGATGGCACGACTGGTAATTGGGTCGCGTCCCCCTCGGGCTGGAGACGCGCGTTTCCGTCTTCACCCAGCACCAGTTGCAGGGTGGCGTTGGCCAAATTTTGATCCTTTCGCGCGCGACTGGCTTCTAGTTCCAGTTCAGCCAGTTGCACCTGAGCACGGGTCAGCTCGATGGGCGACACCTTGCCAGCTTTTACACGCCCCTCGGCGATGGTCAGAGCACGCTGCGCAATCTCACGGGATTGATTGGCCAGTTCTACCCGCATCCCCGCTTGCAATGAGCCATAGAACGCCTGAATCACCTCGGCGCGCAGCGCATTGCGATACTGCTCGACACCGAGGGCGGCGATATCCATACCCCACTCGGCCACTTCAACCCGTGCACCGCGCTGGCCGCCCAATTCCAGCGGCTGGGTCAGTTGCACGGTAGTGGTACGAGTATCGCTGCGGGTGTCCTCGACCTCCCAGGACAGTTCCGGGTTGGGGATCAAGCCAGCCTGGCGCCGCTCGGCCTGGCTGATATCCACCTGCCAGTTGGCGGCCGCCATTTCCGGGTTATTGGCCTGCGCCTGCTGTAGTGCCTGATTCAAAGTCAACGACGCGCCTGCCGCATAGCTATGCCCACCCAACAGGTATCCGGCAATAGCGATTGCCGGCACCAAGCCGCGCGAAAGCGTGAAAATTCCGAAATTAAAAGACAAGTAAAAGCCCTCAATCAGCTCATTAGCCGCTGTAGCCGTGAGCCAACTCGTTATTTGAATAACAGTGATTGGGCTAAATCTAATAATTGCGGCCTATCACCAAGGTGACCGCGACATTACAAATATGTAAGACAGCACCAGAACAAAACAGCTTGTATTACCATCCGACAGCCAGCCCTATCGATGTTTGCAGCTAGAGAGCCCGCACACATCGCGTGGCTTTATTGCTCATACGACATAGAACACCGCGACTACCTTTTGCAGGTGGAATTCATTCCACTAATCCCCGCTTAGCCTCGGGTGCTTTCTTTGCTTGCAATAAAACAACAATCAGACTATTTGCACTACTAGGTGAAAGACCATGCGAATCCTGATTATTGAGGACGAACCTAAAACTGCCGAATATCTTCAGCAAGGACTTACCGAAAGCGGATATATCGCTGACCGCGCCGCATCAGGAGTGGATGGGTTACATCTTGTAAAACAGCATATCTACGACCTGGTGATTCTCGACGTCAACCTGCCCGAAATGGACGGGTGGAGCGTTCTGGAAAATATTCGTCTGGTCAGTAGCACCCGAGTCATGATGCTGACGGCACGCGGTCGCCTGGCAGACAAGATCAAGGGGCTTGATCTGGGGGCTGACGATTACCTGGTAAAACCCTTCGAGTTCCCTGAGTTGCTGGCACGCATCCGCTCGCTGCTCAGGCGCACCGAGCAGGCAATGACGCCCGAGGTGCTGAGTGTTGCCGACCTTGAGCTCGATCCTGGGCGGCACCGCGCCTTCCGCAAAGCGCAGCGTATCGACCTGACGACCAAGGAATTCGCTCTGCTGCATCTGCTGATGCGCCGCAGCGGCGAGGTACTATCACGCACGCAAATCATCTCTCTGGTCTGGGATATGAATTTCGACTGCGACACCAACGTGGTGGAAGTATCGATACGTCGCCTGCGCGCGAAAATCGACGATCCTTTTGACAGCAAACTGATTCATACCCTGCGCGGTGTTGGCTATGTACTGGAGGAGCGCGCGTGAAGCCGGCCAGTTTATCGGTACGCCTGGCCATGGCGGTTGCCGCCATGGGCGCAGCGCTAGTGATCGTGCTGGCTGCCCTTGCCTATATCGCTCTCAACCATGAGCTAACAAAAACTGCGCAAAGCGACCTGCTGGCCAAGCGGGGACAACTCGAACATCGCCTGCTCGAGGATCGATTGACGCCACAACAAATTGGCGAGCAACCCCATGGACTGCTCGACCTGGTGCTGGGGCATGACAACCTGCGCCTGTCGATCTTTGAGCCGGGCGCCAACGGTCGCTTGATGCTCAACATCAATGGCAGCTCTGCCCACCCTTCTCCCGAGCGCAGCCCGCAGAACCGCTTTATCGAGGCCGTCGACAGTGCCGGGCACAACATGCTGGTGACCAGTACCACGATGACACTGGCATCGGGCGAGCAAGTGCTGATCCAACTGGCCTTGGATCGCAGCGAAGACGAAGCCCTGATAGCGGCCTACTTTCGCTCCACACTGCTGGCCCTACCGCTGGTGCTAATGCTCATTGGTGCCGCCGCCTGGTGGATCGCGCAACAAGGGCTGCAGCCGCTGCGACAGTTCCGAGAGGTGGCCTCGCGGGTTTCCGCACAAGACCTCAATCACCGATTGGCCGATGACGACCTGCCACGCGAGCTGGCTGATCTGGCCAAGAGCATCAACCTGATGCTCGATCGGCTCGATACAGGCGTACAGCAACTCTCGCAATTCTCCGACGACCTGGCCCACGAGCTGCGCTCGCCCATTTCCAACCTGATGGGCAAGGCGCAAGTGACACTGTCCAGAGAGCGATCAACTGATGCGTATAAATCAGCGCTGGAAAGCTGCACGGAAGAACTGGAACGGCTCAGCCGCATCGTTACCGACATGCTGTTTCTGGCCCAGGTCAGCCACCCGACCCTGATCGCTCAGCTTGAAAAGCTGCACCTGGAGGATGAGGCCCGCAAGGTGATGGATCTCTTTGAGATCACCGCCGAGGATAAACAGATTGAGCTTCGCCTCAGTGGCAAAGGTGTAATACATGGCGACCGGCTGATGGTGCAACGCGCACTGTCCAACCTGCTCTCCAATGCCGTCCGCCATACTCCGCAGGGGCAACGGGTCTATCTCGATATCCAGAGCGATTCAGCAGCCACGACACTATCGATTCGCAACCCAGGCAGCAGCATAGCAGCGGTGCACCTGCCGCACGTTTTCGAGCGCTTCTATCGGGTGGACGCCAGCCGCTCGAGGGCCGAAGGCGGCACTGGTCTGGGATTGTCGATCGTACGCTCAATCATGAGCGTGCACGGCGGTAAAGTAAGAGTGGCCTCGACACCTGAAGCAGGTACAGTCTTTTACCTGCAGTTCAAACCACTGTAGATTGATAAGAACGATAATTCAAAGCCTGACAAATATGTAATCTGATCGCAACTGCCGCGACAGCATGGCGCCCTTAAAATAGGCTCATCACTTCAACCGGAGTTGCACCATGAAAATCAAAATCGTCCTGTTATCCATTGCTTTACTCAGCAGCGCTTCCTTGGCACAAGCCACCTCTTCCGTAGAAAAATTGACCGAAAAACATCAACAGGAAAACGTTGAAAGAACCCGCCAGTATGCCGAGAAAGTTGGCAAGCCGGCACCGCAAATTGTCGACTACAAGTACGGTATGAAAATTGACGTTGCCAAGCTGATTCACACCAGCCGAGATATCAAAACCTGTGGCAACTTCAAGAAAATCATGAGCTACGAGGACTCGGCCGGTAACCTTAATGCCGTTCGTTACACGCTGCAAGGCGAATGCGTCAATCAGCGATAAGCCACTTGCTTTCAAAAACAGCCGCACTGATCAGGCTGCGTACAGAACCTAAGGAAATCCTGAAGAAGACTTCCCGATTTTGGCGAGATATCTGGATTCCAGCCGTCGAATTTTCCGATGAAACAGATGACCTTCGCCGACCCCGAGTACGCCGGCAAGCGCAAGCAGACCCGTAAGGAACTGTTCCTGATCGAGATGGATCAGGTGGTTCCGTGGAAACGATTGATCGCCTTGATCGAGCCCCACTACCCAGAGGGTGAAGGTGGCCACCCGGCCTATCCGCTGATGGCGATGCGGCGCGTTACATCTGATTCAAAACGGGTTCGGCTACAGCGATCCGGCGGTAGAGCAAGCGCTGTACGAGACAAACTTCCTACGACAATTCGCCGGTTTGAGCCTTGAGCGTATTCCCGACGAAATCACGATCCTCAACTTGCGTAGCCTACTGGAGAAGCATGAGTTGGCTGTTGGCATCCTTGGCGTGATCAACAACTATCTGGGCGACCGTGGACTGTCGTTGCTTCAGGGCACGATTGTCGATGCCATATTGATCCATGCGCCGAGTCCGACCAAGAACAAGGAAGGCAAGCGTGATCCAAAAATGCACCAGACCAAGAAGGGTAACCCGTACTACTTTGGCGCCAAGGCGCACATCGGCGTCGATGTCGAGTCAGGCCTGGTGCACCACGTACACGTCACGTCTGTCAATGTCGCTGACGTCACGCAGGCGGACAAATTGCTGCATGGCGAAGAAGGTATGGTGTGGCTGCCGATGCGGGTTACACCGGTGTCGAAGAGCGTGTCGAGCATATGGGGCGCGAAGTGATCTGGCAAATCGCGGCTCGAGGCAGCACGTACGAGAAGTACGGTAAGAAAAGCGGCCTGTACAAGGCATAGCGAAGCATTGAGAAAGCCAAAGCACAAACACGCTCGAAGGTCGAGCACCCGTTGTGGGTGATCAAACGCCAGTTTGGTTACACGAGGTGCGGTTTCGTGGCTTGGCGAAGAACACGGTACAAATGGTGACGTTGTTCGCGCTATCGAATCTGTGGATGGCGAGCCGATATTTGTTGGCGAGCGCAACAGAGGTGTGCGCGTGAGATGAGAAATGACCTCCGCAGGCTGCTGGCGGAGATCAGAAGCGAAGAAATGAGCAGGTGATCTGAGCGTTTATTGATCAGGTGGCCTCTTTCAAAATCGATAGCGACTGGAGTCGGTCAGAAATAGCAGCCTATTTCTGACCATCCTTAGGCAACCTGAAGGCAATGATCGATTCCTGCTCCGCCAATTGCACGGCATACGCACCAATGGCCCTAGCGGTCAAAGTGCGCTCGTAGCGTCTCGGTGCACGTCGACTGATCGCATTGATGGGATAAATCGCACTTCGTTTTCCAAGTGCCAAAAACGCCAACACCCCGAACCTGTCGGGGCGTTGGTTTTTGCCTACCGAAAGAACGTTTTCGCACGCCCTGTGATGGGCGGCTTTTTTTATGGAATTACACGTCAGCCTGGCAAGCAATGAAAAACTGCCGCCCAAACCAGGAGACAAAAACAGGACGGCAGGCGACCTCCGCGAATGGCTTTTTCGCACAAATAAAATTCAAAAAAAGCGCCCATGAAGGGCGCTAGGATTCACCTCTTCCAAAGGAGCAATAATGCTTCAAAGGTGAATAAGGACATGCACAAGAAAACTTGAGCATCACAGCGGAGAATCAATAATCTGCAGAGCTAGAGTACGCCAGTTCGCATAACACGATGATGAGCGAAACATTACAATTCGGTAAGAAGGGTTTGCGCTTGGCGAACCCTTCCAGGCACTTATAGCACGCTCAGCGGATATTCAACGATTAGACGAACCTCATCCAAATCCGACTCAAACTGAGTCGCCCGGGTAGTCGCCTGGCGAATACGGAATGACAAATCCTTCATCGATCCACTCTGCACCACGTATTTGGCCTCTATATCGCGCTCCCATCGCTTCTGATTCGTCAGCGGGTTGCCCGCTGCGTCACGGATCATATAAACGCTGTTGGCATTGGAGTAGTCGGCGTCACTGCCACGGCCGTACCGCGTCATGAAAGACAACCCAGGAATGCCATAAGACTGCATGTTCAGATCATAGCGAACCATCCACGACTTCTCCTTCGGCGAGTTGAAGTCAGAATATTGAATTGAGTTATCCAGGTAGATCGAATCGGACTGGCGCAAGTAATCGAAAACATCGCTGCCATTGTTACGTTGATGCGTAAGCGCGACGGCATGAGCACCGAACTGGATTCCGATCTTGCCACTCCAGATATTGTTATTGAACTCACCCAGCTGCCGAGAGCCTTGGTCAACTGCCTTGTAGTAGTTGACGCCACCGATCAACGCCAGAGTCTCGCTCAACGGGTAGCGCAGAGAAGTTCCCAGATAATACTGGTCCCATACATCCTTGAGACGGCCACTGTAGGCGCTAAAGCTGACGCTTTCATTCAGGGTATAATCGCCACCAAAGTAGCCTACCCAGGGCGAATCAACACTACCCGCGTAGAATGTGACGAAGTCATCTCGCATGTTGCTGGATACCGGCTGACTCATGGAGTGGAGACGGCCACCTTGCAGCGTCAGGCCTTCAAAGCTGCTGTTAACCAGCGTGACACCACGGAATGACTCCGGCATCAGGCGCGAGTCACCGAAGTGCACCACAGGCGTGGTTGGAAAAACGTCACCAACCCTGATGACCGTATCGAATGCTCGCGCTTTAAGCGCACCGCCGACCTTGGAGTAATCATCACGTGCTTCACCATTACTTTTAACCGGAAGCAAATCAACGGAGCTGCGCGCGCCATTACGCCCACCGCCGGTATCAAGCTTGATCCCCAGCATGGCGAATGCGTCCACACCAACACCCACGGTGCCTTGAGTAAAACCTGATTCGAACTTGGCGATAATCCCGTGCGCCCATACCTCCGAATAACCAGCGCCGCCTGGAGCCACTGCACCATTGCGATGATCACGGTTGAAATAAAAATTTCTGTTGAGAATGTTCAGGCTGCTGCCTTCGATAAATCCTTCCTGCTGCTCATCGGCCTGCGCAGCCAAGGCAACGCCAAAGAGGGTCGAAAAGATGGAAAGGGACAGTACAGTTTTTCTCTTCATGTTAGCTCCAGGTGGGCGGGCAGACTCTTATAGAAGTGGCGGTTTTATATTTTTGAGCGAATACTTTTTCCGCACGTTATCCTTACCTTCAGCGGCTAACAGCAAGATGACTAAATAATTACAATATTGAAATCTTACGCTGCAGCGTGTTAATCATTCGCACAGGTACGCATTGCATACCCAAGCGCCGAAAATCGGCAATTTACCGATAAAGCAAGCCATTCAAGTGCAATAGTGATCTTCTGCGGCATAACAAAACAGCAATAGCTACGCGATTCTGTTGTTATTTCCCGGCCATCAGGCTCGCACTACTTGATTTGCGCACCCTGAATGGCGTGCCTTGCTTTGGGCAAACTTCCACTCATGCTCAAGATGCCTGCAGCGGTCTACTAATCCCGACTGATCTTGTCCGTGCATCACGGACACCCGGATGAGCGACCTGCTATTGCAATCCGGAGTGAGCAAGATGACCAAGAAACAGGCAGGAAATAGGGCGACGAGGCAGCGCTTCACTGCCAAGTTAAAGCATCAGGCATTGGCGAGAGCGGCCAGGATGTTGAGGAGCAGCAGCTGACGAGGTCGGAACAGGCTCGGCTCAAGTGTAAGTTGGCGCGAGTGGAAAAGAGGTCGCCTTCTTGAAAAAACGGCGGCGTACTTCGCGAAGCAACCGAAGTAACGTATGCCATGATGAAAGCGCATGAAGGTCAATTCGGGGTGAGCATGATTTATCGCGCGTTGTCGGTGTCACTGAGCGGCTACTACGACTGGCATGGACGCAACCCAGCACGCGAATGCATAACGGCCAGGCGCTGGATGCCTAATTGCGTGAAGCCCGCAAGAGACGTGAAGGTGCGCCAATGTCGGATCGGATGACGGCCCCGCTGGTCTGCGACGCGCCGCGTATGGCGGTTATCGACAGCTTCAATATTGCATCAGCGCGCCAAGCGCGAACTTGAGGAGCTGCTAGGCAGGCGGCGCGCCAGTATGCTCGTGGCACTATCCCGGCAAAAGCCATGGGCGCGACATCAGTACGCAGACCTGCGGCGTATTGGCCGAAGCCCCCATACTAGCCGGTGGGCGCGAAATTATGGCACGTGAATATCTTTTTTTTATGTCTCGCCCATATTTTTAATATTTTTCCTATCTACGAGGTTGCGCCACCATCAGTCCGCTAAAGCCAAAACGGCAGAAGGGGACAGCGATGAACGAACTAAGCGACTGGCAGCGCCGCGCCCGCAATCAGGGCTTCATCAAACATGCGCTCATTCACGGACGCCTTGTGTCGGCGCAATCCGGCGAAACCTTCGCGGCGATCAATCCGGCGACCGGCCAGGAGCTGGCTAAAGTCGCAGCGTGCGGCGAGGCCGATGTCGAGCAAGCCGTGCGTAGTGCTCGGCAGACCTTCGAGGATGGTGTGTGGTCGCTGCGCTCGCCAGTCGAGCGCAAGCAGGTACTGCTGCGTCTAGCCGAGCTGATCCTGGCGCATCGTGACGAATTGGCGCTGCTCGATTCGCTGAATATGGGCAAACCGGTAATGGATGCCTGGAACATCGACGTGCCTGGCGCCGCGAGGGTATTCCGCTGGTACGCCGAAAGCCTAGACAAGCTCTACGACGAAGTCGCCCCGTCTTCAGCGAACGTACTGGCCACCATCACCAGAGAGGCGCTGGGCGTGGTCGCTGCGGTGGTGCCGTGGAATTTCCCGCTGGACATGGCGGCCTGGAAACTGGCACCAGCCCTGGCTGCTGGCAACTCGGTGGTACTCAAACCGGCCGAACAGTCGCCGTTCTCCGCCCTGCGCCTGGCCGAACTAGCCCTTGAAGCCGGCCTACCGGAAGGCGTGCTGAACGTGGTGCCGGGTTTAGGAGAGCATGCCGGCAAGGCCCTTGGCCTGCACATGGACGTCGACTGCCTGACCTTTACCGGCTCGACTGAAGTGGGCAAGTACTTTATGGGTTACTCGGCGCAATCCAACCTCAAGCAGGTGTGGCTGGAATGCGGCGGCAAGAGTGCCAATCTTGTGTTCGCCGACTGTCAGGATCTCGACCTAGCCGCCGAAAAAGCTGCCTTCGGGATTTTCTTCAATCAGGGCGAGGTTTGCTCGGCCAACTCGCGTCTGCTGGTGCAACGTTCGATACACGATGAGTTCGTCGAACGCCTTGTCGATAAAGCGCATACCTGGATGCCGGGCGATCCGCTCGACCCAGCCAGCGGTGCGGGCGCGATTGTTGAGGCCCGCCAGACCACGCGGATCATGGGCTTTATCCGTGGCGCCGAAGCCGAGGGCGCGCGCCTGGCCTGTGGCGGCAGGCAACTAACCTTCAACGGTTCTAGCAATTTCATCACCCCTACCCTGTTCACCGGCGTAGCGCCGAGTAGCCGTCTGGCCCACGAAGAGGTTTTCGGTCCGGTGCTGGCGGTCATGCCCTTCGACAGCGAGGACGAGGCCGTGCAACTGGCCAACAACAGCGTCTACGGGCTGGCGGCCTCGCTGTGGAGTGACGATTTGCATCGCGCTCATCGTGTTGCTCGTCGACTGAAGGCCGGAACCGTATCCGTCAACACCGTCGACGCGCTGGATGTCACCACTCCGTTTGGAGGCGGCAAGCAATCTGGTTTCGGTCGTGACCTATCTCTGCACGCCTTCGATAAGTACACCCAATTGAAAACGACCTGGTTCCAGCTGCGCTCCTGAAGGTAAGCGGGTTGGCTGCGTGCGCTGTTTTTCTCCAAGCACAACAACAAAATCGCAGGAGAGCTTGAAATGACTGACGCTGATCTCTCACCCGGATCCACCCTCACGGACGCGCCAACGTCTACCGGCAAAATGAAAAAAGCACTCGGACTCACCGCGCTGCTGTCCGTTTCAGTCGGCCTCGTCATCTCCCAGGGCGTGATGGTTCTCATGCTGCAAGGTGCGGGGATTGCCGGGCCCGCGTTTCTAATCCCGCTGTCGCTGGCTTTCCTGCTAGCGCTTACCTATGCGCTCTCGTTCTCGGAACTATCGTTAATGATTCCCCGCGCCGGCAGCCTAAGCAGCTATACGGAAGTAGCTCTAGGGCATTTCGCGGCGATCGTCTCGACATTTTCCGGCTACGTTGTCGTGGCTATGTTCGCCCTGTCCGCCGAGCTTCTGCTACTCGACCAGATCATCACCCATGTCTATCCGGGGTTGTTTCCCAATATGAGCGTGGCGATCGGTGTTCTGGTGTTGTTCACGCTGCTCAATCTACTTGGCATCGACATCTTCGCCCGTTTGCAGACAGCACTCGCTTCGGTGATGTTGATCATGTTGCTCGCCTTGGGGCTTTCCGCTATCAGCGGCAGCGGTAGCGAACCGGCGCTAAGCGGTGGCTTGCCAACGGAATGGAACCCAATGGGCGTTGGTGTTCTGGCCCTAGTGGCTATGGCCATCTGGGGCTTCGTTGGAGCCGAATTCGTCTGCCCGCTGGTCGAAGAGTCACGTCGCCCTGAGCGCAATATCCCTTGGGCGATGATCCTGGGCATCACGATCATCTTCGTGACCATCGCGTTATATGCCATCGGCTCTCTGTACTACGTCCCGCAGGAGCAACTGGCCAGCGCTTCACTGCCCCACTACCTATATGCCACAGCACTGTTCGGCGAAGCCGGCAAGCACGTATTGGTTATCGCAGCCATCACGGCTACCTGCAGCACACTCAATACATCCCTAGCGGCTATTCCGCGCATGCTCTACGGCATGGCCAACAATGGGCAAGCCTTCCCTCAATTCAAACTGCTAAGCCGCGGTTTCAACACGCCCTGGGTCGCGGTGTTGTTCGTGGCCGCGATTACCGGGCTACCGATCCTGTTCATGGGCGATGACCCGGGTGTCGTCGGCATGCTGCTGATCGCCGCCGCGATTGCCTGGCTGCTGGCCTACATCGTGTGCCACCTGGACGTGATTGCCTTGCGCCGCCGTTATCCCGGTATGAGGCGCCCCTTCCGCACGCCGTTCTACCCGCTGCCGCAGTTGCTGGGTATAGCGGGCATGCTGATCTCGATTTACTACGCTTCACCGTCGCCGGAAATGACCAAAGCAATATTTACCAGCGCCGGTGTAGTGCTGGTTCTGGTGTCCGTGATCGCGGCGATTTGGATCAAATTTGTGATGCGCAAGCCGCTATTCAAACCCGAACCGCTGAGCACCGTTCTCAATCGTCAATGAAGTCTGCTCAGGGGTTAACCCCGTTCATCCATGCTAAATGCGAGGCTGTTGCCATGACTCTCTCCAACAATCCTGCACGCTCCACCATTGCTTATCAGGCCTTGGATGCCGCCCACCACATCCATGCCTTTCTCGATCAGAAAGTACTTAATGAAAAGGGCGCATTGGTGATCGCCAAAGGCCGAGGTTTGAACCTGTGGGACACTGAAGGTAAACGCTACCTCGATGGTATGTCCGGCCTGTGGTGCACCGCGTTGGGCTACGGCCGTGCCGACCTTAATGCTGCAGCCGCGCGCCAATTGGAAGAGCTTCCGTACTACAACCTCTTTTTTCAAACCACACACCCGCGGGTGGTGGAATTATCCGAGCTGCTGTTCAGCTTGCTACCGAAACACTATAGCCACGCCATCTACACCAACTCCGGGTCCGAGGCTAATGAGGTGTTGATCCGTAGTGTGCGTCGTTATTGGCAGGTGGTCGGCAAACCTCAGAAGAAGATCATGATCGGTCGCTGGAACGGCTATCACGGCTCTACGCTGGGCAGCACCGCACTGGGCGGCATGGGCTTCATGCATGATATGGGAGGTATGCTTCCAGACTTTGCCCATATCGGCGAGCCATACTACTTCGTCGAAGGTGGTGAGCTGAGCGAAGAGGCATTCGGCATCAAGGCTGCTCGCGAGTTGGAGACAAAAATCCTCGAGCTGGGTGCAGAGAATGTCGCTGCTTTCGTCGCGGAGCCCTTCCAAGGTGCAGGCGGCATGATCTTTCCACCAGCCAGCTACTGGGCCGAAGTACAGCGAATCTGCCGCCAGTACGACGTACTGCTGTGCGCGGACGAAGTGATAGGTGGCTTCGGTCGCACCGGCGAATGGTTCGCCCATCAACACTTCGGTTTCCAGCCGGACACCCTGACCATCGCCAAAGGTCTGACTTCCGGCTATATCCCCATGGGTGGCCTGGTACTGTCGAGCCGCATCGCCAATGCACTGGTGCAAGAGGGTGGGGTGTTCGCCCATGGCCTGACCTACGCGGGACACCCCGTTGCGGCTGCCGTAGCCATCGCAAACCTCACAGCACTGCGCGACGAAAAGATCGTCGAGACGGTGAAAGCCGACACTGGCCCGTACCTGCAAAAGTTGCTGCGTGACACCTTCGCCGACCACCCGCTGATCGGTGATGTCCAGGGTAGCGGCTTGGTCGCTGCGCTTCAGTTCGCTGAAGAAAAAGCCTCGCGCAAACGTTTCTCCAACGAGAACGACATTGCCTGGCACTGCCGAACGGTTGGTTTCGATGAGGGCGTGATCATCCGCTCTACTCTCGGTCGTATGATCATGGCACCAGCGCTAGTCGCCACTCATGCAGAGCTGGATGAAATGGTTGAGAAGACCAGTCGTGCGGTCGACCGTACGGGCCGTGAACTGAAACTTCTTTAAATACGACTCGCTGCAACGAAAGAGGTGTATCGGGAGCCGGCACGTATACGCGGGCCCCCATTAAGCTTGTTTTCTGAGGGCCTTCAGAGCTCGTCAGCCAACATCATGACACCTATCCCATGGTGCAAAGGGCCCGAAGCTATCGAAAATCTACACATATTATGTGGTCTTAGTTTGAAACTGATCGAGAGGGTTGGAACCCTCACGACACTGTCTCGGTGTGAGACTGGAAGACATCGGACAACCCATGGCGAATGATAAGGTTACATATTCAGTTTTACAGGAGCCCACCCTAGGTCTATAAATCGCGTACTTGGGTTCTAGATCGATCTTCAAACTTGCAATAAGTGGATCTGTGTAAGGTGCAAGCTTTGCTTTGCGCTGCATGTAAAGCTACACGCTCTGAAAATCTCTGTAGACATGCCGAGAATGTACATCCATCTAAAACCTTCATCGATAAAGGCTTGCGCGGGTCTGCAACTAACAGCGATCGGCCATTCCCCTTGCGACCGTAAATCCTAACGGCCGGGGTAAATTCGATAACACTCATTTTAGAAAGGGCTTAGCTGTCTCATTTTAAACTATGAGTTCAAAAATCCACTCGGCTCAAGCTCGATAGCTCCCATACGACGGCGCAAAATCGATCAACCTTAACGTTTACATCTGCCATCCAACGAGATAATATCAAAGTGCCAGGCAGGCAATTAAATAGCTCCATGGAAGTCGTAGCTAACCTCCAGCCTGATACACTCTATTATGTAGCTAAGGAAAACTTTCTTATGCAAGAACTCAATCTGGTTGAAATCGAGCTTGTTTCCGGGGCTGGCCTGGCCAGCACGACGACCGCTGCTGGCGCAGTGGGTGGCGCCATGCTGGGTGTGGGTGCTGGCGCCGCTA
>NZ_MSXV01000058.1:472554-518367 GCF_001945395.1 Pseudomonas sp. PA15(2017)
TTGTGCCGGGTTTTCTGTTTTTGGAAACGCCCCGGGTGTCGCTTCGCTCGACCCGGGCTACGGTTTTGTGTGGAACGGATCTCCGGTGGGCTGCTCCTAGAAAGACCATGCAGGAGAACCCATGAAGATTGGCCTGATCGCCGACACCCACGGCCTGTTGCGGCCCCAGGCGCTGGCCGCGCTGCAAGGCGTCGACCACCTGATTCACGCGGGCGACATTGGCGGGCCGCAGATTCTTGCCGAGCTGGAGCGCATCGCGCCGCTGTCGGTGGTGCGTGGCAACAATGATGCAGAGGCTTGGGCCGATGGCATCCCCGAGCACCTGACGCTGCGCTTCGGCGCGGTTAGCCTGCATGTGCTACACGATCTCAAACAGTTGACCATCGACCCCAAGGCCGAAGGTATCGACGTGGTGATCGCCGGGCACTCGCACAAGCCGCTGCATGAAATGCGCGATGGCGTGCTTTATCTGAACCCTGGCAGCGCCGGCCCACGGCGATTCAAGTTGCCGATTGGGGTGGCCGTTTTGCATATCGATGAAGATGGGGTGCGGTTCGAACTGATTACTTTGGAGGTTTGATGCAGTACCTGGGGAGCGGGCCATGCCCGCGATTTTTTTGCGGGCATGGCCCGCTCCCACAATGGATCGCAGACGGCTGCTTCAGCCTCTCACCTTGAAAAATCCACCTCACGAGGCCATCTACTGACCTCATGACCTTTCGATACGCCCAATCACTGCCTGATGGAGGCCCCATGACCCTCGACGAACTCAACTCTCTGCCCGGCGTGACCGGCAAGCCTGACGTCGCCACCGCGGACTTCGTCTACAACCACACCATGATCCGCGTGAAGGATCTCGACAAGTCGCTGGACTTCTACACCCGCGTGCTGGGCTTCACCCTGCTGGAGAAGAAGGATTTCCCGGATGCCGAATTCAGCCTGTACTTCCTGGCGCTGATAGCCGACAAGTCGCAGATCCCGGCTGACCCGGACGCTCGCCACCAGTGGCGCAAATCCATCCCCGGCGTGCTGGAACTGACCTATAACCACGGCACCGAGAAGGACCCGGAGCTTTCCTACCACAGCGGCAACAGCGACCCGCGCGGCTTCGGTCACCTGTGCGTCGCGGTGCCGGACATCAAGGCCGCCTGCCAACGCTTCGAAGACCTCGGCGTGGACTTCCAGAAGCGCCTGACCGACGGGCGCATGCGCAACATCGCCTTTATCAAGGACCCGGACGGCTACTGGGTGGAAATCATCCAGTTCACCGAAGTGGACTGATGAATACGGCGCCCCGGCTCGGGGCGCCCGCTTTCACTGGCGCTCGACCTTGTTGTCGGCGCCGGAAAGCTGCACCTGCGGCTCATCGCCACTCCAGCGCACCTGCTGATCGATGCCGCTCACGTCCATCCTGGTCTCACCCTCGAGACGCAGATCCAGCTGGTGCTCGGCACCTGCCACCGCTATCAGTGCTGGTTGCTCACCTGCGATTACTGCGGTGCGCACCTGATTGTCGAGGGTGTCGACGCTCAGCGCATTGACGCGATCGGCCACCACCTCGTGCTCGGCACCCGCAACGCTCAGCGACTTGGCCGTGTCCAGCGTCACCTTGTGCTCCGTGCCGTAGATCATCACCGCACCACAGTCACCTTTGAGGTGAATCACGTTGGCGTTGCCGGAAATGTTCACGCCCTGGCCCTTGCACGATACATCGCGCGACAGGCCAATGCCTTCGATATTCAGCGGCTCGGCGTGCGCCAGGCTCGCCAAGGCCATCGCGGCCAGCAGGCCGCCTACCCTTTGCATCCCGTTCATCGTTAATCCCTCTCTCGATAACGGCCCAGGGCACATGACAGGGCCGAAGCTATGACCGACGCGGGGCAATCAAGGTTCTCGCCCGCCAGGGGCTCAGTGCGCGATTTGCAACTCACTTCGCAACCAGTCAGCCAAGCGCTCGGCCCGCCCGCCACTGCGCCGCTCCGGCACCCACAACGCCAGGCGCGCGTCGGTCTCGACGAACCCCCAGGGCGCCACCAGGCGCCCCGCAACCAGGTCGTCGGCCACCAGCTGCAGCGGGGCGATGGCCACGCCAAGGCCGGCCCCCGCTGCTTCGAGCAGGTAGTAAAGGTGCTCGAAACCCTGGCCGAGACGCATCGCGGCGGGGTCGAGGCTCATCGCCGCCAGCCATTGCGGCCAGGCCTGGGGCCGCGAGGTGGTGTGCAGCAGGGCTTCATGCAACAAGGCGGCCGGCGCCGCCGCGCTCAACTCGGCGAACCGCACGTGCTGCGGGCTGAGCACCGGGCCAATGGACTCGCGCGCCAACTCGAAGACCTGCATGTCCGCCGGCCAGGGTGGCTCGGCGTACAGCAGGGTGGCGTCGACCTGGGGGCTGCGCGGGTCCAGTTCGCCCTGGCTGGTGGACAGCTGCAGGCGCAGATCCGGCAGCGCGCCGTTGAGCCGATCCAGGCGCGGGATGAACCAGCGCGCCAGCAGGCTGCCCGGGCAGCCGAGCACGAAGGGCATGTCCGCCTCGCGCTGGCGTAGCTCGCCGCAGACCTGACGCAGCCGCGCGAAGGTTTCGCCGCTCACGTCCCGCAGACGCATGCCGGCATCGGTCAGTTTGAGACCACGCCCGTCCTTGATGAAAAGCGCCACGCCAAGCCGCTCCTCCAGGATGCGGATCTGCCGGCTTACCGCACCGTGGGTGACGTGCAGTTCGAGCGCCGCACGGCTGACGCTGCCCAGCCGCGCCGCCGCCTCGAAGGCATGCAGGGCGTTGAGCGATGGCAGGTCCTGGGCCATGTCAGTCCGCCAACTCGGGCAGAAAGCGCGTGTCCATGCTGTAGCGCTTGGGGTTTTGCGGATCGATCATCACCGTGACCAGTGACTCGCTGATATAGGGGCCCGGATCGAACCACAGGTTGGCGCTGCGAAACACGTGCAGCTGGTTGGTCTGCGGGTTCAGCCACTGGGCGACGATGCGGTAGGGGCTACGGCCGTTGGCGGTCAGCGCACCGTTGAGCTCGACGTCCACCACTTCGGCCTGCACCGGCGTGCCGCTGACCTGCAATTGGGCGGCGCAGCGCCTGGCCAACAAAGGCGGCAGCACCAATACCAGGCCGATGAGCAGGAAGATCAGGCCGATACCGCCGACGATCAGGCTGCCGATCCAGTTCTCGGTGAAGCTGTCGATGCGCGCCCGCTCGGGGTCCTGCGGGTGGTAATACACCGCCACTCGCTCGCCGATGGCGAAGGCCGGCGGCGTGCTGCAGGTGCTGCTGTGGTACTCGCCCAGCGTGCCGTCCAGGGTAGTGAACGACACCGTAGGGCAACCGCCCTCGATATCCACGATGGAGCCTTCGGTGCGCGTCATTTGCGCTTCGGCGCTGAAACGCGCCACCTGAATGCCCAGGGCACCTGCCAGCATCAGCGCACCGACACCCGGGAATATCCACAACCAGCCTGGTTTCATCGCCTGCCTCACCTGTGCGTAAATTTATCGGCACCTTGATTATCGGCCAAATCGTCTCAGACCGCTGAACAGTGGCCATGGGCCCTAAAAATAACAAACCAAGGCATCAAGGCCCGAAATAAAGCACCACATACTAATCGATTAAATGTGACTTTTACTCAACTATCCGATAAAACTAATCGCTTTTCTGCCTGCCAGCGCAGCGTTAGTCTGGCCACCATCGACGCCACGCCATCTGGCGGGCGGGCCGCTCGAGGCCCTCTGAATTCACAGGAGAATCCCATGACTTCACTACGCAACGGCCCAGACACCACCGGCCTGTTCGGCGCGTTTGGCGGTCAGTACGTCGCCGAGACGCTGATGCCGCTGATCCACGACCTGGCCGCCGAGTACGAAAAGGCCAAGGCCGATCCCGAGTTCGCCAAGGAGCTGGCCTACTTCCAGCGCGACTACGTGGGCCGCCCGAGCCCGCTGTACTTCGCCGAGCGGCTGACCGAGCATTGCGGCGGCGCGAAGATCTACCTGAAGCGCGAGGAGCTCAATCACACCGGCGCGCACAAGATCAATAACTGCATCGGCCAGATTCTACTGGCCAAGCGCATGGGCAAGCAGCGCATCATCGCCGAGACCGGCGCCGGCATGCATGGCGTGGCCACCGCCACCGTCGCCGCGCGCTTCGGCCTGCAGTGCGTGATCTACATGGGCACCACCGATATCGACCGCCAGCAGGCCAACGTCTTCCGCATGAAGCTGCTCGGCGCCGAGGTGATTCCGGTCACCGCCGGCACCGGCACCCTCAAGGATGCGATGAACGAAGCCCTGCGCGACTGGGTGACCAACGTCGACAGCACCTTCTACATCATCGGCACCGTGGCCGGCCCGCACCCGTATCCGGCGATGGTGCGCGACTTCCAGGCCGTCATCGGCAAGGAAACCCGCGACCAGCTACAGGATCAGGAAGGCCGCCTGCCGGACTCGCTGGTCGCCTGCATCGGCGGCGGCTCCAACGCCATGGGCCTGTTCCACCCGTTCCTCGACGACAAAGATGTACAGATCATCGGCGTCGAAGCAGCCGGCCACGGCGTGGAAACCGGCAAGCATGCCGCCAGCCTGAACGGCGGCGTGCCGGGCGTGCTGCACGGCAACCGCACCTTCCTGCTGCAGGACGACGACGGCCAGATCATCGATGCTCACTCGATTTCCGCCGGCCTCGACTATCCCGGCATCGGCCCGGAACACGCCTGGTTGTTCGACATCGGGCGCGTCGAGTACACCTCGATCACCGACAAGGAGGCGCTCGCCGCCTTCCACCAGTGCTGCCGCCTGGAAGGCATCATCCCGGCGCTGGAGTCGTCCCACGCCCTGGCTGAAGTCTTCAAGCGCGCGCCGACCCTGCCCAGGGATCACCTGATGGTGGTCAACCTGTCGGGCCGCGGCGACAAGGACATGCAGACCGTCATGCACCACTTCGACGAACAGGAAGAACACATATGAGCCGCCTGCAGACGCGCTTCGCCGAGCTGAAAGAACAGAACCGCGCCGCCTTGGTGACTTTCGTCACCGCTGGCGACCCGAACTACGAGGCTTCGCTGAAGATCCTCAAGGGCCTGCCGAAAGCTGGCGCCGACGTGATCGAACTGGGCATGCCGTTCACCGACCCGATGGCCGACGGCCCGGCGATCCAGCTGGCCAACATCCGCGCTCTGGCCGCCAAGCAGAACCTGGCCAAGACGCTGCAGATGGTCCGTGAATTCCGCCAGGACGACAGCACTACGCCGCTGGTGCTGATGGGTTACTTCAACCCGATCCACAAGTACGGCGTCGAGCGCTTCATCGCCGATGCCCAGGAGGCCGGCGTCGATGGCCTGATCGTGGTCGACCTGCCGCCGGAGCATAACCGCGACCTGTGCGACCCGGCCCAGGCCGCAGGTATCGACTTCATTCGCCTGACCACGCCGACCACCGACGACAAGCGCCTGCCGACCGTACTCGCCGGCAGCTCGGGCTTCGTCTACTACGTGTCGGTGGCGGGTGTTACCGGCGCAGGCTCGGCGACCGTGGAACACGTGCAGGAAGCGGTCACCCGCCTGCGCCGCCACACCGACCTGCCGATCAGTATCGGCTTTGGCATCCGCACCCCGGAACATGCGGCGACCATCGCCCGCCTGGCCGACGGCGTGGTGGTCGGCTCGGCGCTGATCGATCAGATCGCCAAGGCCGACAACTATGGGCAGGCCATCGACGGCGTGCTGGAGCTGTGCAGCCAACTGGCCGAAGGCGTGCGCAGCGCTCGCCGCTAAGCAACTCGCGCATAAAAAGCCGCTGTTCCGGTACGGGCAGCGGTTTTTTATTGCCGGGCGTTATACCGGCGTCACTGCCTTGCCGTGCTTGAAGAAGCCGTCGAGGTTGGCGAAGAACAGGTCGGCCATGGCCTGGCGGGTTTCATGGGTGCCGCTGCCGATGTGCGGGGTGAGCACCACGTTGTCCAACGCCAGCAGCTCGGCCGGCACCTGGGGCTCGTCGGCGAACACGTCGAGCGCCGCGCCGGCGATGGTGCCGTTCTGCAGCGCCTCGACCAGCGCCTGCTCGTCCACCACCGAGCCGCGGGCGATGTTCACCAGATAGCCCTCAGGGCCGAGGGCACGCAGTTGCTCGGCGCCGATCAGCTTGTCCGTCGAGCTGCCACCGGGCACTACCAGCACGGCGTAGTCGGCCGCTTCGAGCAGACCTTCGAGGGTTTCGTGGTAGGTGTAGTCGACGTCATCGCGGCGCCGCCGATTGTGATAGGCGACCGTCATGCCGAACGCCTCGACGCGCTTGGCGATGGCACGGCCGATATTGCCCATGCCGACGATACCGCACACTTTGCCGCCGATGCTGCCGGCCAGTGGGAAGCGCCCGCTCTGCCACTCGCCCGCCCGTACGAAGCGATCCGCCTCGCTGATCCGGCGCCCTACGTCGAGCAGAATCGCCACCGCCGTATCGGCGACGCAGTTGTCCAGCACGCCCGGCGTGTTGGTCACGGTAATCCCGCGTTTTTTTGCCGTATCGACGGCGATCGCGTCATGACCAACGCCGAAGCTGATGATCGCCTTGAGGTTCGGCAGGGCCTCGATGAGTTCGGCCTTGGCACCGAACACGCCGCTGGTGGCAATGGCATCGATGCTGCCGGCATTGGCTTGCAACCAGGCGGATGGGTCATCGACTTCCCAGAAACGGTGTACGCGGTACGTCTGCTCGATACGGGCGACGAGTGCTGGCGGCAAGGGGCCGACCATCAGCAATTGCGCAGTAGGGGCGGGTGTCGTCATGGGCTCTCCTGGAGGCGATACAGAGCGGGCACGTTGCACGCGGCAGCGAGGTTTCCAGGAAACTACCATAAAGACATCATACATCCGCAACATCTGGATACAGCTCGGCAGCCATATCTAAACTCGAAGAAACCGCAAAAGATCACTGATTACGGGGCCTAATGCCGCTTATCGGTTAGATGCCGGTAATTCTCACTGCTACTTTGCAACAAAGTAATTTGTATGATGTCGTATCTCGCAGCGTGCTACTCCCAACAAAAACAACGATAGAGGCTCCTCCCATGGCTCGTACCGACGTTGCCGATAAAGGCGTGTCCGCAAGCTCTTCAAGCAATCCTCTGAGCAGAATGGCCAAGCTGCTCGGCCCCGGCATCATTGCCGTGCTTTCCTGGCTGGGCGCAGGCGACCTGATCACCTCGTCCGTCGCCGGCGCCAACTACGGCTACGCGATGATGTGGGTATTGGCGGTGTCGCTGCTGCTGCGCTTTCTGATCGTCAACATCATCGCTCGCTTCCAGCTGTGCAATAACCAGGGTATGTCCATCCTCGGCGGTTACGCTCAGTTGCATCCGAGCTTCGCCTGGTTCCTGTTCGGCTACGCGCTGTTCATGGGCCACCTGATGAACGCCTACATGATCAAGGGCGCTGGCGAGGCGCTGTCCACGCTGCTGCACCTGAACCAACCGCTGCTGTGCTCCTTTGCCGTGGTGCTCGGTGTCTGGCTGCTGGTTGGCCGCAGCATCTATAGCCTCATCGAGGGCGTGATGAAGGTGCTGCTGGCGATCATGACGCTGGCGTTCCTGTCCCTGGCGGTGATGTCCGGCCCGGACGTGGGCGGCATCGTTTCCGGTACTTTCGGTTTCAGCATTCCAAAAGACGAAGGCGTGCATGGCGCGCTGCTGGTCGCCGTGTCGGTGATCGGTGCCGTAGCCGGCTCGATCGCCAACTTCGTGCACCCCTACGTGATGAAGCAGAAGGGCTGGACCGGCCCTGAACACAAACGCATTCAGCGCAACGACCTGCTGTTCGCGGTGTTCGTCGGTATCGTCATCAACCTGGCGATCTGGGTTGTGGGTGCGGAAATTCTGCGTCCCAATGGCCTGAAGGTGGAAACCCTCGATGACCTTGGCGCCGCCCTGCAGATGTTCTTCGGCCCAGGCGGCTGGTACATCTTCTTCATCGGCGTGTTCGCCACGCTGTTCGCCAGCGTCGTGGGCAAGACCACCGCGTTCCCGATGCTGATCACCGATGCCCTGCACCATATCCAGCCCAAGCGCCGCCAGCAGTACGGCGAGACGCCGCAGCAAGACCCGCTGCACAAGTGGTTCCTGCTGTTCATTCTGGTCACCCCGCTGATCTGGTCGCTGCCGGGCATGCCGGACTTCGTGACCCTGACCATCGCGGTCAACGCGCTGAACATCGTCGGCCTGCCGATCATTTCCCTCGGCCTGCTGATCATGTCCAACCAGAAGAAACTGCTCGGCCAGTACTGCAACAACTGGTTCGAGAACCTGGCTCTCGGCGCCGCCACCGTCCTGGCGGTATGGGTCGCCATCCAGCTCGGCATGCAGATGCTGGCCTGACGTCGACAAACCCTAGCAACTTGCCTTGAGTGACTCGAGGCCCTGCACGCGGCCAAGCCGCTCCCCCACATTGCCGAGTGGGGGTAGCGCTTGAGCCGCGTTTTTTTTGCCGGCGAAGGGCTCAGTAACCTACGGTGAAGCGCTGGCACGAGTGCTGAGGCTTTTCCAGTTCGTCGACCAGGGCGATGGCGTAATCCTCCATGGAGATCGCGCTGCCGCCGTTGGCATCGACCAGCAGGCTGTCCTTGCCGATGCGGAAGCGCCCGGTGCGCTGGCCAGGCTCGAACAGCGCCGAGGGCGACAGGAAGGTCCAGTCCAGCGCCTGCTCGCCACGCAGCACGTTGAGGAAATCTCGCCCCGCGCTGGCCTCGTCCTTGTAGGCCGACGGGAACTCCGGCGTGTCGACCAACGCGACGCCCGGCGCCACCTCCAGGCTGCCGGCCCCACCGACCACCAGCAAACGCGGCACGCCCGCCGTTTTAACCGCGCCAATCAGGCTGGCTGCATCATTGCCGACGAAGCGCGTGGTGCTGATCACCGCATCGTGGCCGCGCAGCAGCGGCACCAGACGCTCGACATCGGCCACGTCCGCGCTGGCAAGGGTCAGGCCATCCTGGGCCGGCACCGCGCCGACATCGCGGGCGATCCCGGTGACCTGATGGCCACGCTGCAACAGTTCATGACGCAGACGCGAACCGGCGCGCCCGCTGATACCCAGAATGACGACTTTCATGTGAGTTCTCCTGTGACAGGCAAGTGAATATCGGCCAACCAACGGTATTGCCGCCGGTGCCGAGGGACGAGACATGAGCTTACTCACCTGTCGCGCCACAAAAAGCCGCATAATCACCGCAACACAGTTGCACGAAACAGGCTAATCATGGACAGACTTACCGCAACCCGCGTTTTCGTCGAAGTGGTCGATCGCGGCAGCCAGACCGCGGCGGCCGAGCATCTGGATCTGTCGCGGGCCATGGTTTCGCGCTACTTGGCCGAACTGGAGGATTGGGTGGGCGCGCGCCTGCTGCATCGCACCACGCGCAAGCTGAGCCTGACCCAGGTGGGCAACGAACTGCTGCCGCACTGTCGGGAAATGCTGCACACCGCCGAGATGATGCTGGCCACCGGCATCAAGGCCACGGACGGGCCGAGCGGCAACCTGCGCATCGCCACCAGCCAGTCCTTCGCGCAGACCTGGCTCAGCCCGGTGCTGGTGGAGTACCTGGCGCGTTACCCGAAAACCTCAGTGGATGTGCTGGTCGGCAGCCATGCCGTGAACCTGGTCGAGGAACGCATCGACCTGGCCCTGCGCATTACCAACCAGCTCGAACCCAACCAGGTCGCCCGCCACCTGGGCGACTGCCATTCGGTGGTATGCGCCGCCCCCGCCTACCTGGCACACGCCGGTACTCCGCGCCAACCCCGGCAGCTGGCCGAGCACAACTGCCTGACCTACAGCTACTTCGGGCGCAGCCTGTGGCACTTCACGGGGCAGCAAGGGCCGATGCAGGTGCCGGTGGATGGCAACCTGAGCAGCAACGACACCGCCGTGCTGCTGGAGGCGGCGATCAACGGCGGCGGCATCTGCCTGCAACCACTCTACGCGGCCGCACCGCTGCTGGAAGACGGCCGCCTGGTGCGCCTGCTGCCTGCCTGGCAACCGCAGTCGCTGGGTATCCACGCCATCTACGCATCACGCCGGCAGATGCTGCCGGCGCTGCGCACCCTGCTCGACTTCATCGCCGAGCGCCTGGCGGCCGATCCACGCTGGCAGGCCTTGTAACAGCTCGCACCGCCTGCAGGGGCGCCAGCCTCGGTACGGTTGCATTGGCCAGCGCGCGACTGGAAAATGCGACAAATTATCATTATCAAGGCAGCCAGATGCCCTGCTCCCCGCCCTCGCCCAGCCCCTGCGTGCAAACGCTCTATGTGGATCATCATGCCTGGCTTCTGAGCTGGTTGTGCAAGCGCGTGGGCAATCGACCCGATGCCGCCGACCTCACCCAGGACACGTTCGTACGCCTGCTGCGCTCGGGCAGCACGGCGCGTATTCAGGATCCGCGCAACTACCTGAGCACCATCGCCCGC
Source organism: Pseudomonas sp. PA15(2017) (assembly GCF_001945395.1). Taxonomy (GTDB): domain Bacteria; phylum Pseudomonadota; class Gammaproteobacteria; order Pseudomonadales; family Pseudomonadaceae; genus Aquipseudomonas. The sequence continues at coordinate 483,009 of NZ_MSXV01000058.1, forward strand.
GGCCTGGCCATCGACCTGCATCGCCGCCGCAGCCTGGAACGCGCCTACCTCGACGCCATGGCACGAATGCCCGAGGACCAGCACCCGTCACCGGAAACCCAGGCGCTATTACTGGAAGCGCTGGTAGAGGCCGACCGCATGCTCGACGGGCTGCCGAACAAGGTGCGCCAAGCCTTCATCCTGTCCCAGGTCGAGGGCCTGACCTACCGCGAAATAGCCCAGGCCATGGGCTTGTCGCTACGCACCATCAACAACTACCTGGCTCGCGCCCTGGAGCATTGCTGCCTGAGCCGGTTGCGCAGCCTATCATGACCGCGCCGCCGGTCAGCCCGGCGCAGGCCCAGGCCATCCGCGAAGCGGCCGCCTGGCATACCCGCCTGCATGGCGATACGGCGAGCGCAGCCGATCTCCAGGCCTGGGAGCGCTGGCACGCGCTGTCGCCCCTGCACCGTGAGGCCTGGCAACAGGTGCAAGACATCTGCGGTCATTTCGCCGGGCTGCCGGGCACGCTCGCCGCGAACACCCTGCTCACAGCCCGCGCCTCACGGCGCAAGGTACTCGCCAGCCTGTTCGCCCTGGCCAGCGCGGCGCCCCTGGCTTGGCTCGCTTCGCGAAGCGACAGCGGGCGAACCTGGCTGGCCGACCTGCGCACCCGCACGGGCGAGCGCCGCGAGTTCCAGGTCGATGGCAATCGCCTGCTGCTGGACACCGCCAGCGCCGTCGAGGTGGATCACCAACGCCACCTCCTGACGTTGCGCGCCGGCGCGGTGATGGTGACCGCCACGAACGGGGACGAACAGGCACCGCTGATCCTGCGCACGCGCGAGGGTGAAATTCGCGCGCCGGCCAGCCGGTTCACCGTGCGCCAGCACGACGGCTATACCGAGGTGGCCGTGCTGGATCACCAGGTTCGGATCAGCCCAAGCGCGGCAGGGCTCGCGCCGAGGCCGCTGCTGGCCGGTCATCACGCCCGCTTCGATGAGCATCGGGTGCAACCGGCGCTGCCGAACGATGCCAGCACCGCTGCCTGGGTGCAGGGCAATCTGGTGGCGCTCGATCAACCGCTTCGGGTGCTGCTTGCCGAGCTCGGTCGCTATCGCCCCGGGCTGCTGGACTGCGACGAACGCATTGCCGGGCTGAAAGTCTCCGGCGCCTTTCCGCTGGACGACACCGACCTGGCCCTGGCCTCGCTCGAAAACGCCTTTGCAGTGCGCCTGCAGCAGCGCAGCCGCTACTGGGTCACCGTGGTGCCGCGCTGATTGCACTTTTTCTAGACGTTATTCGGCCCCTTCTTGATTGCCACACCAAGGGGATTTCCATGACACGCAAAAGCACTTTCCTGGCACGGCCACTGTGCCTGGTCATTCACGCCGCCTTCTGGTCGCCGGTGCTGCTGGCAAAGCCGGCGCTCGCCCAGGAGGCGACCAGCCGCGCGACGGCTGCCGCACACGATATCGCGCCAGGCCCGCTGGCCCAGGTCGTCGCGCAGTACGCCGGCTCGGCAGGCGTCGCCCTGTCCTTCGACGCCGCTCGCTTGCAGGGCCTGCAGAGCCCAGGCCTGCAAGGCCACTACAGCATCGAGGCAGGCTTTGCCCACTTGCTGTCGGGCAGCGGCCAGCAGGCCGAGCGCCAGGCCAATGGCGCGTACATGCTGGTGCCTGCAGCTAACGCGAAAGTTGCAGCGCCGCTGGAGCTCTCCGCGACCCAGGTGACGGTCAGCACCCTGCGCAACGATAAGGCCGTGGGCCGTACACCGCAGCGCGTCACGGTCATCGAACGCGCCGACATCCAACGCCAGCTCGCACTCAGCAGCGACCCCGGCCAGGTGCTCGGCAGCCTGATCCCGTCCTATTCGCCGAGCCGGCAGAAGATGTCCTCGTCAGGCGAAACCCTGCGCGGTCGCTCGCCCCTGTTCCTGGTCGACGGCGTGCCCCAGGGCAGTTCCTTGCGAGATGATTCACGCAGCAGTTACGCCATCGACCTGGCACAGGTCGAGCGCATCGAGGTGGTTCACGGTGCCACCGCCGAACACGGCCTGGGCTCCACCGGCGGCATCATCAACTTCATCACCAAACGCGCCAGTGGCGATGGCCTGCGCCAACAGGCAGGCGTACGCGTGGAAAGCGGCGAGCACGGCAGCGACGGCCTCGGCTACAAGTTCAACTACCAGGCCAGCTTGCAACAGGATCAGTGGGAAGCCCTGCTGGCCGCTACCTGGCAGGAGCGCGGCGCCTATCGCGATGCCGACGGCAGGCTCATCGGCACCTCTTATCTGGGCGAGATCCAGGACAGCCGCGACCACGACCTGATGCTCAAGCTGGGCTACTGGCTCGACGACGATCAGCACCTGAGTTTCAGCGCCAACCAGTACGAGCTCAAGGGCCATAACGATTACATTGCAGTGCCCGGCAACGTGGCTGCAGGAATACCCACCACCGCGCGCAAGGGCGATCCCGGTGGCGAACCGGCCTTCAACCGCACCCAGCAGTTCACTCTCGGCTATGCCCACCACGACCTGTTCGGCAACGAACTGGACGTGCAGCTCTACCGGCAACGCTACCAGGGCCAGTTCGGCACCCTGACTTCCGCCAGTTTCGTCGAACCCGAGGTGGCGCCCGATGGCTTCGACCAGTCACGCAGCATCTCGGATAAATGGGGCGGCAAGTTCACCCTGCGGCGCAGCGGGCTTTTCGACGGTTGGCTGGACCTGGCCGGCGGGGTGGATCTGCTGCGCGACGAATCCGAGCAATACCTGTCGCTCACCAACCGCGTCTACGTGCCACCGTCCACTTACGACAACCAGGCCATCTTCCTGCAGGGCGACCTGCACCCGACCGAGCGCCTGACCCTGACCGCCGGCGTGCGCCGCGAGCACGCCGAGCTGGAGGTGGACACCTACCGCACCCTGGCCGCCAACAACAGCGTGACCGTCACTGGCGGCGAACTGTCCTTCGGCAAGACCCTGAGCAATTACGGCTTCACCTACCAGGCCAACGACTGGGCGCAGCTCTACGGCGGCTACTCGGAAGGCTTCGGCATGCCCGATGTCGGTCGCGTGCTGCGCGGCCTGCGCACGCCCGGCCTGGCCGTGGAAAGCCTGCTGGAACTGGAGCCGATCATCACCCGTTCGCGAGAGCTGGGCCTGCGTCTGGACTTCGGCCGCGTGGATGCCGAACTCAGCTACTACGAGTCGTTTTCCAACCAGGGCGAGCGCCTGGCCATGGTCGACGGCTTGTACGTGGCGAACCGCGAACGCATCGAAATAGAGGGGTTCGAAGCCACTGCGAACTGGCGGATTAGCGATGATCATCGCCTGCGACTCGCCTACAGCCAGAGCAAGGGGTGGTCCGACACCAATGACGACGGCCGGGTGGACACCACCCTCGACGGCCTGAACATCGCGCCGAACCACTACAGCCTGGGCTGGAACGCCACCTGGAACGAAGATTGGTCGAGTTACCTGCAGTACGACCATTACGTGAGCCGTAGCTTCGACAATCCAAATCTGGACTTCGACGGCTATTCGCTCCTGTCTGCGTCCGTCAGCCGCGCCCTGCCGGTCGGCAGCCTGTCGCTGAGCATCGACAACCTGCTCGATGAAGACTACTTCACCTACTACTCACAGGCAGGCCGGGTGGCCAACGACTCCAACTTCAAAGGCCGCGGGCGTACCTTCGCCCTGGCCTATCAGGTGGACTTCTAGGCAGCGCGGGGCCACTCGCCGGCACGGAGTGCGGGCGAGTGGCAGGCGGCTTACTGCGACGCCTGCAACTGGCGCTGCGAGGCGCGCTGCTGCTTGTAGGCCAGGGCGGCGGGCGCCACCGGGGTGACCTTGCCGGTTTCCACCCATTTGCGCAGGCGGCTGGCGTCGGCCATGTGGGTGTATTTGCCGAAGGCATCGAGCACCACGAAGGCCACTGGCTTGCCGGCCATGGTGGTGCGCATCACCAGGCAGTGGCCGGCGCTGTTGGTGAAGCCGGTCTTGGTCAGTTGCACGTCCCAGCCGGCCTTGCGGGTCAGCGCGTTGGTGTTGCGAAAGCCCAGGGTGTAGTTGGGCTTGCGGAAGGCCACGGTCTTTTCGCCGGTGGCGCTCAGTTCACCGATCAGCGGGTAGCTACGGGTCGCCTTGAGCAGCTTGACCAGGTCGTTGGCGGTGGAAACGTTGTGCTCGGACAGGCCGGTCGGCTCCACGTAGCGGGTCTGGGTCATGCCCAGGGCGCGGGCCTTGGCATTCATGGCCGCGACGAAGGCGGTGACGCCGCCCGGATAATGGTGCGCCAGGCTGGAGGCCGCACGGTTCTCGGACGACATCAGGGTCAGCAGGAGCATTTCCCGGCGGCTGATCTCGCTGCCGATGCGCACGCGCGAATACACGCCGCGCATGTCGTGCACGTCACGGATGATCACCGGCAGTTGCTCGTTGAGCGGCAGTTTGGCGTCCAGGGCGACCATGGCGGTCATCAGCTTGGTGACCGAGGCGATGGGCACCACCATGTTCGGATTACTGGAATACAGCACCTTGTCGGTGGTCAGGTCGACCAGCAGGGCACTGCCGGAGGCCAGCTCCTGCTTGGCGGGAGCGGCGGCTTCGGAGGCCAGGGGGGCGACGAGGAACAGGCAGGCCAGGGCGAGGCTGGCGAAGGGGCGACGAATATTCACGATGGCATTCACAAGGCAAGAAATGGACTGGAAAAGGCGCTCCATGCCGGTGAAGGAACTTCGTCCATGACCCTTGGGCGCGCGATAAAAACGCCTTGCAGACTTCTGCTCGGTGCTTTTATGAGGCCCCGGAAATAGGGTTTGAAAAACAGCCAATTGCATTCGCAATTGAAGGTGCGATGTTAGCACCCGTCAAGGCAGGTTCCTATTGTCCGATAAATGGATCAGGGCGTTGCCAGTCGCCGCCTGCCGAGGCGATTGAGCCATAGCGATGCCAGGATGATCGCGCCGCCCAGGGCCAGACGCGGCAGGTCGGCGTCGCGGTTCCAGATCAGCAGGTTCACCACCAGGCCGGCCGGCACGTGCAGCTCGTTCATCACTGCCAGGGTGCCGGCATCGACCTTGACGCTGCCCTTGACCCACCAGAACAGCCCCAGCGCCGTGGCGAACAGCCCCATCCACAGCAGGATGCCCCACTGCAGCGCAGTGCTCGGCAGCTTGTCCGGGTTGCCGAACAGCAGGAACGAGGGCAGCACCAGCACCAGCGCCCCGAGGAAGAAGTGCCCGAAGAAGCGGTGCAGCGGCTGCTCGGTCGGGTAACGCATCAGCAACTGGCGGCACAGCACCTGGCCGGCGGCGAAGGTCAGGTTGGCCAGTTGCAGCAGCAGGAAGCCGATCAGGTACTCGCCTTCCAGGCGCTCGAAGCGGATCACCACGCCGCCGCCGACCGCCACCAGCGCGGCGACCAGCGCCCAGGGGCTGAAACGCCGCGCCAGGGCATCGTCGAGCAGGGTCACGTAGATCGGCGTGAGTACGGTGAACAGCAGCACCTCGGGTACCGTCAGCACCTGGAAACTGCGGTACAGGCACAGGTAGGTGACGCCGAACTGCAGCGCCCCGGCCAGCCAGAAACCGGCCAGCAACCGCCGCGGCAGGCCGCGCCAGAGCGTAAAGGGCAGGAACACCAGCGCCGCCACCGCCACCCGCGCCAGCACGGCGAAGTCGCTGTCCACCCGGCCGGCCAGGTATTCGCCGATCAGGCTGAAGGAAAACGCCCAGAGGACGGTGACGGCGAGCAGGTAAGGCATGGCGCGGGCTCTTGGAAAATCAGCCGCGGATCATACCTTGCCCGAGCCCGGGCGTCAGAGTTCGAAGGTCACCGGCCCACCCGACAAGGTCGACAGATCCAGCCGCTGCGCAGCGCCCAGCCAGAACGCGTGGTCGCGGTGATCGACCAGATCATTGCCGGTAATCGGGTGAACCAGCACCACCAGCTCGCCACGGTGGAGCATCAGCCAGGGAATCACTTCGCCGAACAGTTCGGCGCGCAGCGCCAGTTGGCAACTCCACTGCGGGTGCGGGCCGACCCGTTTTTCGTGCATGCGCCCCATCTTCAGCGCGAAGCGGGCGGCGGCCGCTTCGCACAGCGCCCGGGCCTGGCTGATGCTGCTGGCGTCGGAATACACGTGGGCGTGGTAGCCGCGGATTCTGGTTTCGCTCATAGGGCAAGTCTCTTGGGGTCGATACCGCCCGGCCGCTCCGGCAGGGGTTCGCGCTGCAGTTCATCCTGCAGCCAGGCGACGAAGTGTTCCACCAGGCGAATACGCCGTTTGCGCGCTGGCAGCACCACGTAATAGCCGAAGCGCGAGGTGGCCGAGCGCGAGTCGAGCCGTACCAGCAGGCCCTGACCGATCAGCTCGTCGACCAGATGCCGCCAGCCGATGGCCACGCCGCGCCCGGCGATGGCCGCCTGGATCAGCAGCGTGTAGTTGTCGAAACGCAGGCTGCCGGGGCTGGGCATCTCGGCGATGCCCAGGGCGCGGAACAGGCCGCTCCAGTCGAACCAGCGCGAGCGGCTTTCCGGGCGCAGGTGCAGCAAGGGCAGGCGCGCCAGCAGCTCACCCGCAGAGGGCTCGACATCCTTGAGCAGCAGCGGGCTGCAGACGGCGAACACCTCCTCGCTGAACAGCAGGTGCTGCTCGCCGTGCTTGAAGCGCCCGTCACCAAAGGAGATGGCCACGTCGATCTCCGCCGGCAGGCTGGCCAGGTCGCGCTCGCTGGTGATCAGGCTGACGTCCACGTCCGGGTAACGCTGGTGGAAACGCTGCAGGCGCGGCATCAGCCAGTAGGCGGCAAAGGCGAAATCGGTCGCCACCTGCAACACCTCATGTTGCTGGCGGCCGGCAACCGCCGCCAGCCCGGCATCCATGGCCGCCAGGCCCTCTTGCACCGGGAGCAGCAAGGCCTCGCCGGCATCGGTCAGCACGATTCCGCGGTAAACGCGGTCGAACAGGCGGGTCGCCAATTGCGCCTCCAGCCGTTTGATCTGTTGGCTGACTGCCGGCTGGGTGCTGCCGAGCTCCGCTGCAGCGGCGGTAAAACTCAGATGGCGCGCCGCCGATTCGAACACCCGCAGCGTATCGAGCGATATGCCCTCAAGCGCCTCAAACATAAGCGCTGCTTATCCGAGCCATGTGCTGCATCCGGGTTTACCCTTGTTCATCGAGCCTTGATCATCGGCTGATCAATTTCGCATAAAACAACGATATGGAATACGCCGCCATGAAACGCCCCAACATTCTCTTCATCATGGCCGACCAGATGGCCGCACCGCTGCTGCCGCTGCACGACGCCAACTCGCCGATCAAGGTGCCAAACCTGCAGCGTCTGGCCGCCGAGGGCGTGCTGTTCGACTCCGCCTACTGCAACAGCCCGCTGTGCGCGCCGTCGCGCTTCACCCTGGTCAGCGGCCAGCTACCCAGCCAGATCGGCGCCTATGACAACGCCGCTGACTTCCCTGCCGACGTGCCGACTTACGCCCATTACCTGCGCCGCCTCGGTTACCGCACGGCACTGTCCGGCAAGATGCACTTCTGCGGTCCGGACCAGCTGCACGGCTACGAAGAACGCCTGACCAGCGACATCTATCCCGCCGACTATGGCTGGGCAGTGAACTGGGACGAGCCCGAGGTGCGTGCCAGCTGGTACCACAACATGTCCTCGGTGCTGCAGGCTGGCCCCTGCGTGCGCACCAATCAGCTCGACTTCGATGAAGAGGTGGTGTTCAAGGCCCAGCAGTACCTCTACGACCACGTGCGGGTGACGCCCGACCAGCCGTTCTGCCTGACCGTGTCGATGACCCACCCCCACGACCCGTACACCATCCCCGAGGAATACTGGAATCGCTACAGCGATGACAACATCCCCCTGCCCCGTCAGGTGATCGACCAGGCCGAACAGGACCCGCATTCCCAGCGCCTGCTCAAGGTCATCGACCTGTGGGACAAGCCGTTGCCCGAGCACAAGATCCGCGACGCACGACGCGCCTACTTCGGCGCCTGCAGCTACATCGACGACAACATCGGCAAGCTGCTCAAGACCCTGAAGGACTGCAAGCTGGCCGACGACACCATCATCGTGTTCTCCGGCGACCACGGCGACATGCTTGGCGAGCGCGGCCTCTGGTACAAGATGCACTGGTTTGAGATGGCCGCCCGGGTGCCGCTGCTGGTGCATGCGCCAGCACGTTTCGCGGCGCATCGGGTAAAGCAATCGGTGTCCACCGTCGACCTTTTGCCGACCCTGGTGGAACTGGCCGGCGGCCAGGTCGATACCGGCCTGGCTCTGGACGGCCGCTCGTTGCTGCCGCACCTGCAGGGCAACGGTGGCCATGACGAAGTGCTCGGCGAGTACATGGCCGAAGGCACCACCAGCCCGCTGATGATGATTCGCCGCGGCGAATGGAAATTCGTCTACAGCGAAGAAGATCCGTTGCTGCTGTTCAACGTCGCCAACGACCCCCAGGAGCGCGAGAACCTGGCTGCCTCGGCGGATCATCGCGAGCAGGTCACCGCCTTTCTCGCCGAGGCGCGCAGCCGCTGGGACATGGCCGCCATCCATGGCGCCACCCTGGCCAGCCAGCGCCGGCGCCGCCTGGTTGCCGAGGCGCTGACCAAGGGCCGCCTGAAGAGCTGGGACCACCAGCCGATGGTCGATGCCAGCGAGCAATACATGCGCAACCACATCGACCTCGACGATCTGGAGCGCCGTGCCCGCTTTCCCCAACCGTGACGGCACGCGCCGGGGGCCAAAAAGCGGGAACCTGGCGCGCTCGCTTGCGTCGCATAGCCTGCCCAACAGAAAACCAGCATAAGGACAGAGGCATGAAAACATTCAAGAAAGCCGTCGCGGGCAGCCTGCTCCTGGCCGTTACCCTGGCCAGCCAGGCCCACGCCGAAGACGCCAGCTGCGCCACGGTGACGCTCGGCGATCCGGGCTGGAGCGACATCGCCGTGACCAATGGCATCGCCAGCCTGGTGCTCGATGGCCTGGGCTATGACGTGAAGACCCAGACCCTGGGCGTACCGATCATCTTCGCCGGCCTGCAAAAGGGCCAGGTGGACCTGTTCCTCGGCAACTGGATGCCGGCACAGCAGGCCAACTACGACAAGTTCGTCGCCAATGGGGCTGTGGATAAAGTCGCCGAGAACCTCAGCGGCACCGAGTACACCCTGGCGGTGCCGACCTACGCCTACGACGCCGGCGTGAAGACCTTCGCCGACCTGGAAAAGCACGCCGACAAGTTCGGCCGCAAGATCTACGGCATCGCCTCCGGCGCCCCGGCCAACGAGTCGATCAAGGAAATCATCGCCGCCAACGAGTTCGGTTTGAAGGACTGGAAGTTGGTCGAATCCAGCGAGCAGGCCATGCTGGTACAGGTCGGGCGGGCGGTGAAGCGCGACGAGTTCGTGGCGTTTCTGGGCTGGACCCCGCACCCGATGAACGTGCAGTACGACATGAAATACCTCAAGGGCGGCGAGAAGTATTTCGGCGAAAGCGGCAGCGTCAACACCCTGGCCCGCAAGGGCTACGCGGCGCAGTGTCCGAACGTCGGCAAACTGCTCGGCAACCTGAAGTTCACCCAGGACATGGAGAACGCCATCATGGACCAGGTGCTGAGCAAGCAGGCCAGCAACGACCAGGCCGTGAAGAACTGGCTCAAAGCCAACCCCGAGGTGCTGAACGGCTGGCTCGACGGCGTGACCACCCGCGAGGGCGGCGACGCGCTGGCGGCGGTGAAGGCCAAGTTGTAGGCCTGGTTGCGGAAGTCAAACGTGGGAGCGCGCGGGGACGCCTAGTTCATGCGCGCGAAATCGCGGGCATGGCCCGCTCCCACAGGTATGGGCTTGCCTGCAGCTTGTAGGATGGGTCGGGCCGCTAGGTGAAACCCACCCTACAAACTGACTGCGGTGATCGAATGTGGGAGCAGGCGGGGTACGCCTAGTAGACACGTCCTGCAACCACACTCGTAGGGTGGGCTTCAGCCCACCAAATCGAAGGCGCACTCTAGGTCCTCGAGCAATAATCACGGACACCTCTGCTACCCTGCCCACCACCCGAACCACTTAACGAAAAACCGCATGCGCCTACCCAGCCGTTACAGCCTGTTGCCCTTCCTGCTCTGGTGGCCGACCGTCACCCGGCGCAGCCTGGGTACGGACCTGTTGGTCGGGCTGAGCGGCGCCATCCTCGCCCTGCCACAATCGATCGCCTACGCGCTGATCGCCGGGCTGCCCGCCGAGTACGGCCTCTACGCGGCCATCGTGCCGGTGATCATCGCCTGCCTGTGGGGTTCTTCGTGGCACCTGATCGGTGGGCCGACGGCAGCGATTTCCATCGTCCTGTTCACCAGCGTCAGCCCCATGGCCAGGCCGGGCAGCGACGAATTCGTCGCCCTGGTGCTGGTGCTGACCTTTCTCGCCGGGCTGTTCCAGTGGCTGCTCGGGCTGCTGCGCTTCGGCAACCTGGTCAACTTCGTCTCACCATCGGTGATCCTCGGCTTCACCCTGGGCGCGGCGCTGGTGATCGCCCTTGGCCAGTTACCGAACCTGCTGGGCCTGGAACTGGACAGCCAGCGCACGGCTGTGGCGACCCTGCTCGACCTCGGCCAACATCTGCATCAGGCCGACTGGCACGCCTTGCTGGTAGCGGCCTTCACTCTGGTGGTCAGCCTGCTCTGTCGGCGCCTGTGGCCACGCCTGCCGGCACTGCTGATCGGCGTAGTGGCTGGCAGCCTGCTGGTCGCCGCCCTGCCCAATTTTTTCGCCGGCATCCGCCTGGTCGATGCCTTCGAGGGCTCGCTGCCGCCGCTTACCCTGCTGCATGTCGAGGTCAACAGCCTGCTCGGGTTGCTGCCCGCGGCCATCGCCTGCGGCATGCTTGGGCTGGTCACCAGCCTGTCCATTGCCCGCTCCCTGGCCGCCCGCTCCCAGCAACTGCTGGATGCCAACCAGGAAGTGCGCGCCCAGGGCCTGTCCAACCTCATCGGGCCATGGTTCTCCGGCTCGCTGTCAGCCGGTTCCTTCACCCGCTCGGCGCTTAACCTGCAGGCCGGTGCCACCTCGCCGATGGCCGGGGTGTTCTCGGCGCTGCTGGTAGCCATGTTCGCGCTGTTCTGCGCGGGGCTGATCGCCCATATCGCCCTGCCCAGCATGGGCGCGGCGATCCTGCTGATCTGCTGGGGGTTGGTGGACGTCGAGGGCGTGCGCGCGTTGTTGCGGGTCAGCCGCGCCGAGTTCGTGGTGATGCTGCTGACCCTGCTCGCCACCCTGGTGCTGGAACTGCAGACCGCCATCTACGCCGGCGTGCTGGCTTCACTGTTCTTCTACCTCAAGCGCACCTCGCAGCCGCGCTTCAAATACACCCGCGACGGCGACGACGAACTGCTGCGCCTGGAAGGCTCGATCTTCTTCGGCGCCTGCCACTACGTGCAACAGGTGCTGCAGCTCAGCCGTGGCGAACGGGTGGTGGTGGATGCCCGGCACATCAACTTCATCGATTACGCCGGCGTGGAGATGCTTCATCTGGAAGCGCGCCGCCTGCAGGCGCAGAACCGCCAGCTGGTACTGCGCCACGCCCGCCCCCACGTGATCGAGGAGATCCAGAAACTCGAAGGCGCCACCTGCCCGGTGCAGTTCGAGGAGTGAGCCAGTAGCCGCCCGTAGCCTGGCGTTGAGCGTAGCGAAACCCAGGAATCCCCGGGCGTCGCTACGCTCGACCTGGGCTACCGCCAGCCGTGTCGACGAAAGTAACATCCCACCAGCAGCAAGGCCGCCAGCCCGAGTGCCCCGGCACACACGAACAACCCGTCATACCCCAGCGCCTTGGCCAGCACACCGCTGGCCGCACCGACGAAGCCGCCAAGCAGAATCTGCGTGGACGCCTGCAGGGTGAAGTCCGCACCTTCGTGGCCGCGGCGGCACTGGCGCATCATCGCAGCGAACAAGGCGACTGTGGATAAGCCGTCAGCCGCCTGCTCGATCAGGGTCAAGGCATACACCAGCGACGCATCGCCGCCACGGCTGACCAGCAGCGCCAACGCGGCGAGGCTCAGCGCCTGCAAGGTGCCGAAGATCAGTAGAGCACGTAGCACGCCAAGACGCGCATAGAGCAGGCCGCCCAACAGCGCCCCGCCGATGCCGACCAGGCTGCTGACCAGGATCAGTTGCCCCAGCTCGGCGTTGCTCCAGCCCTGGTCGACCAGCATCGGCTTGATCATCGGCGAGCCCAGGGCGTCGCCGAGCTTGAAGGTCAGCACCACCGCCAGCCACAGGCCCATGCCCGGCAGCGCCAGCAGGCCGCGGTAGTGGCGCCATAGCAGGCCAACGCCCATTGGCTCGGCTGCTGTAGCGGCGGGCGGCAGCTGCCGCGCTTCGGCAAAGCGCCACACCGGCAGCAGCATCAGGGCGACCAACAAGGTCAGCGCCAGCAACGACAGGTTCCAGCCGAAGCGGTCGATCACCAGCAACAGGCCGCTACCACTGACGATCATCCCAACCTTGTAGCCGCCCACCTGCAGGCTATTGCCCAGGCCGCGCCAGCGTTCGGGCAACAGGCGTACGGTCAGGCCGTCGGTGGCGATGTCCTGGGTCGCCGCCGCCAGGTTGACCAGCACCAGCAAGCCAAGCAACAGTGGCAGATGGGCGCCGAACAGCGCATCCGGCGAGAACAGCGCCAGGGCTAGCAGGATCGCCACCACCGCGCCCTGCAGCGGCAGAATCCAGCCACGGTGATGGCCCAGGCGCCGCGACGACAGGCGATCCACCCACGGCGCCCATAGCACCTTGAGCAGCCAGGGCAGCGCCAGCAGCTTGAGCAGCCCGATCACCGCCAGATCCACGCCATGCTGGCGCAGCAGCACCGGCAGCGCATGGGCGATCAGCCCGGATGGCAAACCCTGGGCGCAATACAGCGAGGCCAGCAGCACCAGGGTGGCGCCGGCCGGGCGGCGCAAATCGGCAGGATTGGATGACATGGTGGCGTCCGCGAGAGGTCAGCGGCGCAGCATAGCGCAGGCTTGAAAGCGCCAGCAGCCCCAGAATCTTCTCGCGTTTCACGCATGGCCGCGTAGGAGCCAGCTGTTGCACGAGCGCGCCCTGCCGGCGGGTTTGCGGTATCTCCCACATCCATGTGAGGCACACAACTGCGGACTTTGACGGGCCAATAAGCGGGACAGACCCTGTCATACTTCGCAAACAACTCGATACCCGAAAGCGCTGGAGCTGACGAACGCCGACAAGGCGTTTCGGTCTACTCGCCTATCACCTTCCCATGCCTCTGCGCCGCCTGTGAGCGATGCGCAGCGCGCGCCACGTTAGTAACCTCCGCGGAGAGCCATGGCTACTTCACTCGTCCATACCCTGCGTCGTCGCTGGCTGAGCGTCGGCCTGCTGCTGTGCCTGGCCGTCGGCCTGCCGGTCGGCTGCGCCAAGCTCGAAGAAAAGGAGCGCGAGCTGGTGTTCCGCATCGAGCCGGGCACCGCCAGCTGGTTCCACGGCCTGCCTGCCGGCGTGAAAGACATGACCCTCAGCGTGCCGGAGTTCGGCGACAACCAGAACATCCACGCCTGGTGGTGGCCGGCGCGCCGGGCCGACGCGCCAACCCTCTTGTACCTGCACGGCTCGCGCTGGAACCTGACCGGCCAGCTGTTTCGCATCGAGCAACTGCACGCCATGGGCTTCTCGGTGCTGGCCATCGACTACCGCGGTTTCGGCGAAAGCCGCGGCGAGCTGCCGTCCGAGCGCACCCTCTACGAAGACGCCGAGATCGCCTGGCAGCGCCTCACCGAACTGCAGCCGGATCCTGCCAAGCGCTTCATCTACGGACATTCCCTGGGCGGCGCGGTGGCGGTCAACCTGGCCGACTCCCTGGGCCGTGATCGCCATACACCGCCGCTGGCCGGGCTGATCATCGAGTCGACCTTCACCAACCTGGCCGATGCCGCCACCGAGGTCGCGTCCGAATACACCTCGCTGCCGGTACGCTGGCTGCTGTCGCAGAAGTTCGACTCCCTGAGCAAGATCGGCGACATCAAGGTACCCGTGTTGATCGCCCACGGCACCGGCGACCGCTACGTGCCGGCGCGCTTCAGCGAAAGCCTTTACCAGGCCGCCAACCAGCCCAAGCGTCTGCTGCTGATCGACGGCGGCAACCACAACAACAGCATGCGTACCGGCAGCCGCGAATACCGCGAGGCGATTCGTACGCTGTTTTCCCAGCAGATGATCGGCAAGGGCTGACTTCACCCAGCCCAGGGGAGGCCACCAAGGCACAGGCGCAGGCTGCCGATGTTCGGATGCCGCCCATCAACGCGCTGACCAGTGTGGCAATCTTTTCGGTCGACTGCTGGGTACGCGACGCCAAGCCCCGTCCTTTGTCAGCGACCACCGCGAACCCGCGACCGTGCTCGCCGGCACGCGCCGCTTTGATGGCCGCATTGAGGGCGAGCAGATTGGTCTGCTCGGCCAGCGCGCGAATCACGTCGACCAGCACGGATTTTCCGCTCTCACGCCTGAGTTTTCGGCGGCGAACGCATCACGGTTAATCGACGCTCTTTTCTGTTGCAGCTAGACAGGCACCTGGAGTAAATTCGCTTAATGTTACGTTATATCATTTCACATTCATTCTCATCTCACTCCAATCGACTCACGCCAGGCAAGCCATAGAGAACGTGCGGGCGCCAAAGGAGGGTATCCATGCCCAAGTCAAACGTTAAGAAAAATCAGGCCGCGACGTGCGCGGCTGACTATCGCTACTCAGGCACATTGGTAGCGGCGGCGCTCCTGTCGGGGCTCGTCAGCACAACGGTGAATGCCCAAGATGACAAATCTGCAGGCTCGCTGACGCTGGACGCCTTTACGGTCTCGGCGCCGCCTCTGAACAACGCGTTCGAGGTCAATGTGGGTGGCTTCGGCGCCAAAGATAAAATGGACATACCGCTGGCGATCCAAAGCTACGACGCCCGTAGCATTGCCGATCTGTCCCCGCGTACCGTGCGCGAGGTGCTCGCCTCGGATCCATCGGTACTCAACGCCTCCTACGGTGGCGGATTCGACAACTTCCGCTTGCGCGGCTTTGCCATGGACAACTTCAACACCATACGCCGAGATGGCATGGCGCTGGCTCCGCACTACGACGTGCCGATGGAACTCGTCGAGCGAGTGGATGTGCTCAAAGGGCCCTCTGGCTTTCTATACGGTTTCAACTCACCCGGCGGCACGATCAACTACATCCCCAAACGGCCGACGCTCGAACCCTTTACGACCGTGGCCCTGCAAGGGAGTGACCTGCGTAACCGTTACGTGGCCGTGGACACCAGCAATACCCTGGCCGATGGCGCAGTGGGTTACCGCTTGAACACTGGCTATGAAAAGACGGGGAACTTCAATCATTTCGGAGACCTCGAGCGCAAGTTCATCGGGTTGGCTACCGACTTCCGGATCAGCGAGCGTGCGTTGCTGCAACTCAATGCGGACTGGAACTGGAAGGAAAACATGTCTGATCCGCTGTTGCGTGCCGACCAGACACAACGTGCCGACGCACTGAATCCATCGAGCTATGTACTGCCACCGAAAATCGACCGGCGCGATGCCCTGGCCCCCTCATGGTACCGGCATAAAACCGAGGCCTATAACCTGGAAGCCAAGTTCGACTACAGCGTGAGCGATGACTGGACCTCCATCACCCAGGCCAATTACTCTCGGGTCGACCGCCACGGCGGTTATGCGGATCTGTTCGACATCCAGCCTAATGGCGACATCGGGCATGCAGGCCTGTATCAGTCGCGTGGGGAAGAGTTCAGTACCTGGGCCCTGCAGTCTTATCTGGCCGGTAAGCTTGCGACCGGCACGTTAGGCCATGACCTGTTCGTCGGAGCCGCCTACCGACAGTTCCGGGACAAGAGCCCGTTCTGGGACGACATCCAGAGCGAGGAGGGGATCAGTGTTGGTGACATTTCGGTAGGCAATATCCGCAATCCCGTGCAGCCACCCCGGTGGCACTTCGGCCCCAAGAACGATATCGACTTCAGGTCACGCATCGAAGAACGCTCGGTCTTCGCCAGTGACCTGATCAGCCTCACCGATCAATTCCAGGTGCTGCTGGGCGGCCGCTACATCTGGTACAGGGCTCGCAATCTGTCAGCCACGGCAGAGCCTCAGAGCGAGAATGTTTTCGTCCCCACGGGTGCGCTGATCTATCGCCCGATGGAGAGCGTCATGACCTATGTCAGCTACTCTCGCGGTTTTGAAAAAGGCGACTACTCCTCGCAAACCGTCACCAATCCCAACCAACCGACCAATGCCATCGAATCCAGGCAATACGAGATCGGCATGAAGGTCGATATCAGCCAGCGCTTCGAGGCGGGCGTGGCAGTGTTCGACATCAAGCGCGATGCCAGCTACGTGAACAATTCGAATACCTTTGTCAGCGACGGTCAATTCCGCCATCGCGGCGTCGAGTTGAATGGCAGTGCAAAGATCACCCGCGAGCTGACATTGCTCGGCAACGTGGCCTACCTGGACACCGAACTCAAAGACGTTGTCGACGATACCACCCGAGGCAAACGCAGCCAGGGCGTACCCCGCTGGAAAAGCTCGTTGGGTGCTCGCTATGCCTTCGAGCAGGTTCAGGGGCTTTCCGTGGATACCATGCTCAACTATGTCGGCAGCCGGCCGGTGGATGCCCAGAACAGTGGTTTCATTCCAAGTTACACGCTGTGGGACGCCGGCATCAGCTATGACTTCATGCTGCGCGACACCCCCACAACTGTGCGCCTTCATGGCAAGAACCTCACCAACAAGTACTACTACCTAGGCGCCTTGGACGGGGGGCTGGAGGTAGGCCGGGAGCGGGAAATCTTTCTAACGACGCGCTTCTCGTTCTAACGACGGTGAAACAAGGGCGGGCCGCCGCAGTGCACCGCCTCGACATTTCCAACGCCAAGCAGCATCCATCCCACACGCCACTCCGGTGGCTGAGCGGCCTGCGCTCAGCCACCGGAAATGGCCGAGAGGCGACGATGAACTCCACTACCGCTCAAGAGGCCGCCGCTGTCCTTGCGGACAACCTTTCCCCGGCTTTCGAGCTGCGCTCGCACCAGCATCCTCTGGTAGCGCAGCTGCTGAAACGCCACAGCGCAGAACTGAGCAAACTGGTTCGCGGCCTGGGCTCGCCGTTGCACGTCGTGCTGCCGCAGATTTTCACTGAGAATGTCTGCCGCTTGAAAAAGGCTTTTACCGATACGGGGCTGAGCGGCGACATACTGTTTGCCAAGAAAGCGAACAAAGCCGACTGCTTCGCGAGAGCCTGTGCCCAACAGGGTATTGGTATAGACGTGGCCAGCAGTGGCGAGCTGGGCAAAGCGCTGGCCGCCGGCGTGCTCGGTAAACACATCGGCATCTCCGGCCCGGAAAAGCCCAGTCGACTGCTCACCGAAGCCCTCTATCACCAGTGCCTGATTGCCATTGACTCTGTCGAGGAACTCGTACGCCTGACGTCGCTGGCGAATGTGATCAACTGCAATGCACGCATCCTATTACGTAGAAAAACCAGTAATCAGGCCAACAGCCGGTTCGGCCTCGATACCAAGGCGCTGGCGCAAGCCCTCGACTTCTGCCAGGCCCATCGGCAGGCACTGACGCTGGAAGGCTTCTCGTTCCACCTTGGCGGTTACTCGCTTGAGGAACGAGCACGCTGCGCCAGTGAAGCCATGGATCTGTGCTTGCAGGTGCAGAAGCAAGGCATCGCGACCTGCCGACGCGTCAATATCGGCGGTGGCCTTCCCGTTCAATACGTGGCGCCTCGGCAATGGCAGGCGTTCCTGCGTCAGGACGCTCCCGAGCACTATCACGCCGCCAAAACCTTCGGCGAGTTCTATCCCTACGGCGGCCTTGCCCAGAGTGGCCAGAGCCTGGTTGACCTGCTGGCCTGCGCTGTCGACAGCGGCGTCAGCCTGGCGGACAAGGCACGCCGCCACGGTATCGGCCTCATCGTCGAACCCGGCCGTGCCCTGCTCGACCAGGCGGGAATGTCGTTCTTTCAAGTGCTCGGCGTCAAACAGCGCGAGGCCGCTCAGGACTACGCGCTGGTGACGGTGCAGGGCAGCAGCCTCAGCCTATCGGAGCAGTGGTTCAACAGCGAATTCTTACCTGACCCAATCCTGCTCGACAGTGACGATCAGGCTCATTGCCAGGCGGTGTTTCAGGCCTGTATTGGCGCCTCTACCTGCCTTGAGTGCGACATGTTGACCTGGCGAAAGATCGGTTTCCCACGAGTGCTTCGCCCTGGTGATCAGCTGGTGTACCTCAATACCGCGGGCTACCAGATGGATTCCAACGAGTCCCCCTTCCATGAAGCGGAACTGCCAAAGAAAGTCGTGGTGGATCTCGATGCCGATTTGGAACTGCAGTGGCGGCTGGATGGTGTGTGAGCTTTTCATGCTAAGACGAGAGGTGGTAAATGATGCAGTCACCGCATCGATATGGTCAGCCAGGTGAGCTCTGGTTGCTTTCACAAACGGATCTGGAAGGCCTGAATGCGAGCTATGAAGAGGTACTCAAGGTTGTCGAGCAGGCGTTCATGGCGCTGCGCACAGGTGACTCGCAGAATCCTCTGAAAACCGTGGTACAGCCGGCTGATCAGCGCTCGCTGAGTTACTCGATGGTTGGCCGTGATGGTGCCAGCGACACGCTGGGCTTCAAGGTGGTCTACGAGTTCGACCCACAACGCAAACTCGACGCCTACGGTTTCCACTCGTTCATCTTCCTGTGCGACGACCTTACCGGCGAGCCCATCGCCATGATGGATGTCGTCAAGCTGGGCCCGTTGCGTACCTCGGCAAGCTCGGCACTGATGGCTCGCGCGGCCTGCCCGGATGCGCGTACCGCGTTGGTCGTCGGCTCCGGCGTACAAGGGCAAATTGCCCACGCCATGCTACTGGCGGCCCTACCCGACCTTGAACACCTGCTGGTTTACGGGCAGTACCAGGACGGGCTCCAAGCGGTTCAGAACGAGGTCAGCCAGCGTTATCCTGGGCGCGGCGTGGAGGTCGTCGAAGACCTGCAAGCGGCAGCTCGTCGTGCTGACATCGTCATCGGTGCCTCAGGCCTGACCGCGAAACAGCAGGTCCGCCTGGACTGGCTCAAACCTGGCGCAGTCGCGGTGCTGCTCGGCTATGGCATCGATGCCGATGTACTGCATGGCGCCGACTACCGCATTGCCACCGACACCGATCAGATGAAAGTCACCTGCGGTGATCTGGCTGCTGCGGACGGCAGCATTCCCAGCATCGATGCGCAACTGCCGGACATCTTGCTGGGCACGGCGGCGGCACGTCGCGACAAACGCGACGTGGTGTTCGCCTACAACAGCGGCATGGTCGTGACAGACGTCGCTCTTGGCCGCTACTTCGCCGACCTGGCACTGCAGAACAACCGTGGCGTGAGGGTCAAGCTATGGTGAAGCACGACGTACGCCTCATCATGGTACTGGCGTTACCACTGATCCTGACCAATTTCGCACATGTGGCGTTGACGACCATCGACATCATTGTCCTTGGCACGCTCGGTGCCCGAGAGTTGGCAGCCGGCGGGCTGGCCATCGTCCTCTTCAACCAGTTGCGCACCATGGGCACCGGCCTGGTGACGGGCGTCAGCAATTTGGTGGCGGAGGCACATGCCCGAGGCGACCATGGCAGGATTCGCGAGCTGCTCTTCGCGGGCATGTTCTGGGCCACCGTGTCGGGCCTGTTGTTCGTCGCCGTATTGCTGCTGCTGGAGCGACCATTGATATGGCTGGGCCTGGAGGCAGAAGTCGCGGCCATGACCTTCCAGTATCTGCTGCTGGCCGCCCCCGGCCTACTGCCCTGCCTGTGGTTCCAGACCCTACGGCATTTCACCGTAGGCCTGAAGCATCCCGGGCCGCTGCTGGCGATCACGTTGATCTCGATCGTCCTGACCGCTGGCTTGAACTACATCGTGGTGTACGGCAAGTTCGGCCTGCCTGCGCTCGGATTTCCCGGTGTGGCCTTGACCACGACGCTGGTGTTCCTGCTGTCGTTCCTGATGTTCCTTGGCGTGGTGATCAGGAACAGCGTGCTCGGCCCGTACCTCTCGCTGTCGACATGGCGGTGGTCCGGCCCGGCGGTGCGTGACGTCTGGAAACTGGGCTTGCCCATTTCCGGTACCTATGCCTCGGAGGCCGGGTTCTTCAGCGTGCTGACGCTGCTCATCGGCACGCTGGGCATAGAGGCGCTGGCCGCGCAGACGGTACTCAACCAGATCATTTATATCGTCTTCATGATCTCTGCGGGCATTTCACACTCGGCGTCGATCCATATCAGCGAAGCCTGCGGCACGGCCGATTATGCACGGGCACGACGCCTGGGCCTGGTGGGGCTCTGGTTGGGTGTAGCCGCCATGCTGCTGGTGGCGGTGCCTTATGTATGGATACCGAACAGCATCGTGGCGTTGTTCATCTCCGCTGACCAGGCCGCCAACGCCACAACCCTGGCCCTCGCCGCCTCTGGTTTGCTGATCGCCATCGTCATGCAGATATTCGATGCCAGTCAGAACATCGGCAACGGCATTCTGCGCGGTACCGGCGATACCGTGGGGCCATTGCGCATATCGCTGTTCGGCTATTGGCTGATTGGCCTGCCCTGCGCCTACCTGCTCGGCATCACCGCAGGCTACAACATCCATGGTGTGTGGATAGGCCAAACGGTCGGCCTGGCGGCCACGGCGGCCTTGTTGGTGATCGCCTTTCGCAAGCGTATTGCCCGCCTGTCGCGACCGTCGAGTGCCGATGCACTGAACATCGGAGTGCGCTAAGCAGAGGAATGCACGGCCATGAATGATCATTTCAATGCAGCGCAGTCGCTCATACGACCCGAGGTCGGCCGCCTACCCGCATACGACCCCGGTTCCAGCCCCGAGCACGTGGCGCAGCAGTACGGCTTAAGCCGCATCATCAAGATGTCCAACAACGAAAACCCCTATGGCCTCTCGCCGGCGGCCGCACAGGCGGTGCAAGAATGCCTGTCGTCGGGACTGGGGCGCTACCCCGACCCGCAAGGCAATGCCCTGTGTGGCGTATTGGCCGAGCGCCATGGCATAGGCAAGGATCGCATCATCCTTGGTAACGGCTCCGAGAACCTGCTGGAGCTGCTCTGCCAGGCGTTCCTCAACGCGGGAGACCTGGTGGTGACGCAGGCGCCCTGCTTCAGCCTCTATGAAATCTTCGCCTTGATGATGGGTGCGCGAGTCAGCAAGGTAGCGTTGAACGCAGATTTCTCCTGCAACCTGCCCGCCTGGTGCGACGCCTTGGCCCAGCCGGTCAAGCTGATATTGATCAGCAACCCCTGCAATCCCGTCGGCAGCGCCTTCTCATGGCAGACCCTCGAAGCCATTGTGCGGGCCTGCCCAACAGACAGCCTGCTGGTGATCGACGAAGCGTACTTCGAGTATGCCATCGGCCATCCAGACTACCCCGATGCCTTGCAGGTACTGGCGAAGCAACGGCGGCCCTGGATCGTTCTGCGTACGTTTTCCAAGGCTCACGGGCTGGCCAGCCTGCGCGTGGGCTATGGCATCGCCTCCGACGCCCATGTGGTAGACGCGTTGCATCGCGTACGCACCCCCTACAACGTCAACCTGCTGGCACAGGAGGCGGCCATAGCGGCACTGACGGACACTGCGCATTTGCAAAAAAGCGTCGGCCTGATCAGCCGCGAGCGCATCCGGCTGAGTACCGCCTTGCAGGAGATGGGCTACCGCGTAGCGCCTTCGCTTACCAATTTTCTCTTTATCGACACCGCGCAGGATGCGCTGCAGGTCGTCGAGAGGCTGTTGTCCGAAGGGATCATCGTCAAGGCTTGGCGTGAACCGGACTACCAGCACTTCATCCGCGCCTCTTTATCGCTACCCGAGGACAACGACGCTTTTCTGCGGGCGCTTTCCCGGCTGCAGAAACACTCACCGGGCGCCCGGCCTGACGAGTCACCACCACGCCCCAACGAAGCCAAGACTGCCAATGATTCTGGAAGGAGTTCGCCATGACTGCCCTCACGTTCCAACCGCCCATCCTAACTCGCGTTTCCGACCTGATTGGAGGCACCCCGTTACTCGCGCTGCCCGTAGCGCCGGACAGTGGGCGGGTGCTGCTCAAGCTGGAACAATTCAACCCCACCGCAACCGCCAAGATTCGCATGGCGCGGCAGATGATCGACGAGGCCGAAGCGCAAGGCAGGCTCAAGCCTGGTGGCTGCATTGTCGAGTCAACGTCAGGTAACACCGGGCTGGGCTTGGCGCTGATTGCAGCTGAGCGTGGCTATCGCTTCACTGCAGTCGTGGACGCTCACGCGAGCATGGACAAACTGCGCGGCATGCAGGCCTACGGCGCGGAGCTTGTTCGTGTCGGTGAGCCCGATGGTGGCCTGGCCACCGCCGACCGAGATGCGGCGGCCGCCCGTATTGCCACGGAGCGAGGTGCCTACTGGACCCAACAGCACAACAACCCAGGCAACGCCAACGGCTACAACGCCCTGGCCGACGAGCTGCGGCACTCCCTGGGCTCCTCGATCGATTACCTGTTCGGCGCCATCGGCACGGGCGGGTCCTTGTGCGGTACCGGCCGAGCGTTGAGGGCGCATTTGCCGGCGGTGAAGATAGTCGGGGTAGAGCCAGAAGGCTCTGTGATTTTCGGAGGCGAGGGCTCGCCCTACTACCAATCCGGAACAGGTACTCCGGCAGGTGCAGAGATCGGTGCACTGATTGACTACGACCTGATTGACACAGGGCTCAAGGTTAGCGACAGCACGGCCTTCGAGACAGCACGCTACCTGGCGCGTCGACACGCCTTGCTGGTGGGTGGCTCGGCAGGCGGGGTCATTTACGAAGCCTTGCGCCACGCACGGAGCGTACCGCCCGATACCACCACGGTGGTACTCGTGTGCGATGGTGGCGAGAAGTACCTTGATACAGTCTTTAACGACGCCTGGATGAACGCCAGAGGGCTCACCAACCCCAAAATCATCGAAGAGCTAAACCTATTCATGCGCCCCTAGCCTGACAACGATCGGGGAGTTTTAAAAACTGACGACACCGCCTCGCTGTGAGACTGGAACCTATCGGAAAACCCAGGCCGAATAATAAAGTTACATATTCAGATTTATAGTGACCCACCCCAAGTCTATAAAGTGGATATTTCGGCCTAGATTACCCTCCGAATTTGAATGAGCCAACCCAAGTGGGGGTGAGTGTTTGGCGCAAGTTACCGGTGTACTGACAGGGGCCGGGAGCTCCTGTTGTCGGATCAAGAGTTCATACCTGTCCGAGGTCCTCGTCGGTAAAGCTTTTTATGCTGAACCGCAAGTTACCAATAATAATCCATCACCCCGATATCATAGACTTTTAATAATCAGGCTAATTCATACTGCTCCTTACTGAACGAGCTTGGCTATCTCATGTTAGCTGTGGGATCGCGAATTCGACTCGCCCAACAAACGCCGATAGCTGTTATGCGACGGCGCGAATTTCACCAACTTGTCATATGAATTCGCCAACTAACGAGATAATATCAAAACGCCAGGTAGGCAACCAATTGGCTCTATGGATAGCCTTTTAAGTCAACAGTGTGACGCATCTATATAAGCAGCTAAGGGATATTTCTCATGCAAGAACTCAATCTGGTTGAAATCGAGCTTGTTTCCGGGGCTGGCCTGGCCAGCACGACGACCGCTGCTGGCGCAGTGGGTGGCGCCATGCTGGGTGTGGGTGCTGGCGCCGCTATTGGCGGTGCAGCTGCAGGTCTGCTCGGCACAGCGGTTGGTACGCCGGTGACTGGAGTCGTTGGCGCGACGCTGGGCGCAGCTGGCGGCGGGCTTGTGGGCGGAGGCATTGGGTTTGCAGGTGGTGCAGTTGCAGGCTTTGCCGTAGGGGCAGCCGCAGAGGCAAGCATCCGCGGTATTTCCCAAATTACGGGAGTTGGCATGCCACAAATCCCTGATTTGTCTGGTGCTATCTATAGTCGTGCGCCAGGTGTATTCGCTGCATAAGAACCAACCAGATCATCGAGTCTGTGCTGCATCACGCTAGGCCTGTGCATATCGGGGCCTAACGTGATGCTTTGTGAATTGCAGGATGGCTCTGGCAGCCAAAACATCGGGCTTGATTTGGTTCGAATTGGCTACGGTTCACTTCAACCAAATATCACTATTGCAGGTAGAGCGTGTTGCAGCGTTGCGCGCCTCATCCTTGCATCTATGTATCCATGACCGACAATCGACTATTTCGCCAAGAAGCGCTTGATGCCCAGCAAGCTGACGGCTTCGGCAAGATAATACTGATCCGCCCCGTCTCTTTCAGCGTACTCACGTTGCTAGCCGCCGTGATGGTTTTGATGGTCGTGGGCTTATTTATATTCGGCAGTTATACCAAACGCAGCACTGTAAGTGGTCAACTGGTGCCGATTGGCGGTGTGGCCACCGTATATTCGCCACAGACAGGGACTGTACTGCGCACATTCGTCGAGGAAGGGCAACTCGTACAGGGCGGTGATCCTTTGATGATCATTTCCAGTGAGCGTTATGACAGCGAGGCCGGACCGATCCAGGCCTCCATCATTCAACAACTGGAAAAACGTCGTCAGTCGCTGCGCGAGGAGCTGGAAGAACTGAATGGTCTGCAGAACACCGAACGCAGCAGTTTGAACAGCCATGTCGCCAGCCTAGGAGGTGAACTGGTGATTCTTGATTCACAGATCGACAGCCAGGAGCGCCTACTGGCATTAGCCAGCGATGCAGCCACGCGTTACCAGGGGCTTATGGAACAAGGCTACATCTCCATGGACCAGCTGCAACAGCGACAAGCCGAGTTGCTGGCCCAGCGCCAGACCCTGCAAGGCCTGAAGCGAGAATATACCTCTGTCAAACAGCGCCTTACAGAACGCCGTAACGAGCTTTCCAGCCTCCCGGCTAACCAGGCCAATCAACGGGCCGGCATCAAACGCCAGCTCAGCGTCGTCGAGCAGGAGCTGGCGGAAAGCGAAGCTCGGCGTACTTTGTTGATCACCGCACCTGAGCCCGGCATCGCCACAGCGGTGTTCGCCGAACCGGGCAGGGCTGTGGATAGCTCACGCCCACTATTAAGCATCGCACCCGCCAATGCGTCGTTTCAGGCCGAGCTCTACGCACCAAGCAGAGCCATCGGCTTTATTCGCGCCGGGGATCCGGTACGGATTCGCTACCAAGCCTATCCCTATCAAAAGTTCGGCCAATACCACGGTAGGGTTCAATCCATATCCCGAACCAGCATTCCCTATGCCCAGCTATCCAACATGGTCGGTGGCGTACCGTTGGCGGGGCTGGAGGGTGAGCCACTCTATCGCTTGCGGGTGACGCTAGATGACCAAGCCGTGAAAGCCTATGGCGAGCCACGACCGCTTCAGAACGGCATGCTGCTCGACGCTCAAATTCTTCAGGACACTCGCCGACTCTACGAGTGGGTATTAGAACCACTCTACAGCTTGACCGGTAAGCTCTAGGATCCGCCCATGCAATTTCTCGATGCCCTAGCCTTGCGCCTGGGCCGTCGCCTGCCGCTAGTGTTGCAAACAGAATCCACCGAATGCGGCCTGGCCTGTCTCGCGATGGTTACCGGCTACCACGGCCATCACACCGATATGGTGGAACTGCGCCGGCGATTTTCTACGTCGCTCAAAGGGGTTTCGCTCAAACAGCTGAATCAAACTGCCCAACGCCTGGACTTACAAACACGTGCCGTGAAATTGCAGCTCAACGAGCTTGGCAGCCTCAAACTACCCTGCTTGTTGCACTGGAACTTCAATCACTTTGTTGTATTGAAGTCCGTCGAGCGAAACGCTGTTGTCATTCACGATCCAGCCCATGGTGTCCGCCGCCTGAACTTGCACGAGGTATCAGAAAGCTTCACTGGCGTCGCACTGGAGCTTTGGCCAGGCAGCAATTTTGAAAAGCAGGAAGAGCCGCCGCGCATCAAACTCCGTGACTTGCTTGGCAAGGTGACCGGGCTATACCGCTCGCTCGGCCAGATCGTGCTGTTGTCAGCGGCATTGGAAGTGTTCTCCCTCATCAGCCCTTTTCTCATGCAGTGGACCATCGATAACGTGATCGTCAGCGAGGATAGTGATCTGCTGACGACACTTATCATCGGGTTTGGCTTACTGCTGGTGATGCAGCAGGCGGTCGGCGGGGTGCGCGACTGGGTCATCATGCACATGAGCACACTGCTGGGCGTTCAGTGGCAGGCTAAAGTCTTCAGCCATTTGCTGCACCTTCCGGCGCAATACTTCGAGAAACGCCACCTTGGCGATGTGGTATCGCGCTTCGGTGCCGTGAACAGCATCCAGCAGACGCTGACGACAGCATTCCTCGCCGCCATACTGGATGGCCTGATGACCATCGCCACGCTGTCGATGATGTTGTTATACAGCCCTAAACTCGCGGGCATTGCGATTGCCGCGATGACACTCTACGGCCTTGGGCGCTGGCTATGGTACCAGCCCCTGCGCCGTGCCACGGAAGCGGAAATCATCCATGCGGCGCGCCAACAGAGCCATTTTCTCGAAAGCATTCGCGGCATACGCCCACTGAAGCTGTTTCAACGACAAGATGAAAGACGATCCGTGTGGCTTGGTTTGCTGGTTGAACAGATCAACGCTGGGCTGCGAACGCAGAAACTGCATCTCTTCTATCAACAGCTCAACGGCATCCTGTTCGGCATAGAAAACCTGCTCATTATCTGGCTCGGCGCCAACATGGTAATGGACGGGTATTTCACTGTAGGTGCCTTACTGGCATTCACCGCTTATAAATCCCAGTTCAATGGCCGTGTCGGCAGCTTGATCGATAAGTTTTTCGAGTTGCGAATGCTGCAGCTGCAAGGCGAGCGTCTGGCTGACATCGTCCTCCAGGCACCGGAAGAGAGCCACGGGGATACCCCTCTTGAGAGCGTGCACGATCGTCAAGCGGACATCCAGGTGGAGGGCCTGCGTTACCGCTATTCGGAGCAAGAGCCCTGGGTGTTGGACGGAATCGACCTGCACATCGAGGCGGGCGAATCGGTAGCGATCATAGGTCCTTCCGGCTGCGGCAAAAGCACGCTGTTTAATGTCCTGCTCGGTATCCTGCCACCGGCAGAGGGCAAAATCCGGGTCGCCGGCCTGGAACTGTCGCAACTGGGGCTGGGCGGGCTGCGCGGGCTAGTGGGAACGGTGCTGCAAGATGACGTGCTGTTCGCGGGCTCGCTCAAGGAAAATATCAGTTTCTTCGACCCGCAGCCGGATATGCCCTGGCTGATGGAATGCGCAAAGGTTGCCGCCATCCACGACGATATTCAGCAGATGCAGATGGGCTACAACACCTTGGTCGGTGATATGGGGACGGTGCTGTCGGGTGGGCAAAAGCAGCGCGTGCTGCTTGCCAGGGCCTTGTACAAGCGCCCCAAGATTCTTTTCCTGGATGAAGCCACCAGTCATCTGGATCTTCACAGCGAACAGCAGGTCAACGCCGCGATCAGTGCCTTGCGCATTACCCGGATTATGATTGCCCATCGCCCAGAGACCATACTTTCAGCGAATCGGGTCGTGCAACTCCACAAGGGTAAGGTGGCGTTGGATCAGAGGGTTGAGCACAGCTCAGGTTCCGGCCGTCAGGAGCCGAGCTGATGCGACGGTTCATCGCTTTGCTGTGTGCCGGCCTGCTAAGCACCAGCCAGAGTGCAGCGGGGTACGAGCCCGACGTATTTGGCACCGCTCGCGGCCTCGCCAACCAGGCAAGCTACGATCTTGGAGGCAGCAATCTGCACTGCTCGTCCAATGCGCCTTTGCCGGAGCGGTTACGCCTGGAGGATGCTATCGAGCGGATCCTCTGCCGCGACCCAAGCACTCAACTGGCTTGGGCGAGCGCCAAGGCTCAGGCAGCGCAAGTCGGCAGCAGTAAGGCAGCCTATCTGCCGCGCCTGAACGGGCGCCTGGGCGCCAATCAAGCCTACAACGAGTTGAACTACCGCGACGTGCCCTCAAGAGAGAACCGTAGTCAGCGTTACGCTGCTGACGTTGAGCTGACTTGGGAGCTTTTTGATTTTGGGCGACGTAGCGCTGCTCTGCGCAATGCGCAGCAATTGCTATTGGCTGCCAATGCCAGCCAGGACTCGGCTCTGCAGCGCGCTTTCTCCCTTGCTGCTCAGGCCTACTACGAGGCATTGGCTGCCCAGCGCAGCCTGGAAGCCTCGCGGCAGGTGGCTGAGCTTGCCGCGCAGAACCTGGAGGCTGCCAACGCCAAGTACAATGCGGGCGCCGCGGCCCTGTCAGACCGCCTGCAAGCGCAAACGGCCCTGTCCCAGGCAAGCTTGGCGCAAATCCGCGATGAAGGGACGCTCAGACGTACGCTAGGCATTATCGCTATACGCATGGGGCTTGCACCGGACACCTCGCTGCGCCTTTACGATGAGTTGAGTGAGCAACTCGATGCCACCTTCGCCACGGATATCGAACGACTGATCGTCGACGCCAAGCGCGATCATCCGGGGCTGTTGGCGGCTCAGGCACGCCTTCGCGCCGCGACCGCGAGCGTGGAAGAAAGTCATGCCGCGGGTCGGCCAAGCCTGGCGCTGACCGCGAACCTGAGTCGCAGCACCACTCACCAGTCTCGAGAGTTCAGTGGAGACTTCCGCGGCCATGACCGCAGCATAGGTCTGCAACTCACTGTTCCGCTTTTCGAAGGGTTCAACCGCACGTACCAGATTCGCAACGCACTCGCTCGGCGCGAAGCCAGTGTTGCAGAGTTAGCCGAGCTAGAGCAGCAGGTTTCCCTGGACGTTTGGAGCAGCTATCAGTCGCTCAGCATGGAAACGCGTAACCTGACGCTGACCCGTGAGTTGGTCGACCAGGCGCGCCAGAGCCTCGAGGTGGCCAGAGGACGCTATCAATCAGGTGTCGGCATCATGGTGGAGCTGCTCAACGCATTGAGCGCTTATTCCAGCGCCGAGGAGCAGTATATCCGCGCGCTCAGCAATTGGCAGATATCCCGTCTGAGACTCGCCGAGAGCCTCGGCCGTCTGGGGTTCTGGTTATTGCAGTGAGACGGATTTCGCGCCCATGGAAATCTCTTTCAGATCAACAGGATCGTTTGCGGCGCGAGTTTCGCAGGCTGGATTGGCGCTGGCCGAAGATGCGAGCACGTACCCGTCCGGATTCTCAGACTGAAAAGCCAGGTGATGACGAAGGAAGTCCACCAGCGCGTGCGCCGGCAAACCGACTTCAGCGGACGTTTGCCACTGGTCACCTCACGCGGCAACCGGCGGCTAAATGAGCTTTTGCACAGCAATCCAGGCGCAGGGGGACAGCGCCGGATAGACGGCAGGCAACAGCGCTGCACTGCGCCGTTTGCCCAAGCTGCGCCGGCCCCCTAGAATGCCGCGATGCAAAATGACCTCGATCAGCGACTCAGCTCTCTCAACCCAGCCCAGCACCATGCGGTCACCACGCCGCCCGGTCATCAACTGGTGCTGGCCGGTGCCGGTTCCGGCAAGACCCGCGTGCTGGTGCACCGCATCGCCTTTCTGATCCAGCGCCTGGACGTATCGCCGCACAGCATCCTGTCGGTGACCTTCACCAACAAGGCGGCGGCCGAGATGCGTCATCGCATCGAGGACGTGCTCGGGCAAAGCCCGGCGGGCATGTGGGTCGGCACCTTCCATGGCCTGGCGCATCGCCTGCTACGTGCCCACTGGCAAGAGGCCGGGCTGGTCGAGAACTTCCAGATTCTCGATTCCGACGACCAGCAACGGCTGATCAAGCGGGTTATCCGCGAGCTGGGCCTGGATGAGCAACGCTGGCCGGCCAAGCAGGCGCAGTGGTTCATCAACGGCCAGAAGGACGAAGGCATCCGCCCGGCCGGCATCCAGGCCAGCGGCGATCTGTTCCTGGCCACCATGCGCAGCATCTACGAAGCCTACGAGGCGGCCTGTGCCCGTGCCGGCGTGATCGACTTCGCCGAGCTGCTGCTGCGCGCCCTCGACCTGTGGCGCAACAATGCGGGCCTCCTGGCGCATTACCAGAAGCGCTTCCGGCACATCCTGGTCGACGAATTCCAGGACACCAACGCCGTGCAGTACGCCTGGCTGCGCTTTCTCGCCATGGGCGGCGAGAGCCTGATGGTGGTGGGCGACGACGACCAGTCGATCTACGGCTGGCGCGGCGCGAAGATCGAGAACATCCAGCAGTTCGACAGCGACTTCGCCGACGCCGAGATCATCCGCCTGGAGCAGAACTACCGCTCCACGGCGAACATCCTCAACGCCGCCAACGCACTGATCGCCAACAACCAGGGGCGCCTGGGCAAGGAGCTGCGCACCGACGTCGGTGATGGCGAGCTGATCAGCCTGTACGCCGCCTTCAACGAACACGACGAAGCGCGCTACGTGGTCGAGACCATCGAGGACGCCCTGCGCAAGGACGGCCTGCGTCGCAGCGACATCGCCATCCTGTACCGCTCCAACGCCCAGTCGCGGGTGCTGGAAGAAGCGCTGTTGCGCGAGAAGATTCCCTATCGCATCTACGGCGGCCAGCGCTTCTTCGAGCGCGCGGAAATCAAGAACGCCATGGCCTACCTGCGCCTGATCCACCAACGCGGCAACGATGCGGCGCTGGAGCGGGTGATCAACGTGCCGGCCCGTGGCATCGGCGAGAAAACGGTGGAAACCCTGCGCCAGTTCGCCCGCGCCAACGACCTGTCGATGTGGGCCGCGTTGCACGAAGCGGTCGGCACCAAGGTGATCGCCGGTCGCGCCGCCAGTGCCCTGAACGGCTTCGTCGAACTGATCGACACCCTGGCCCTGAAGGTCGAGGGCATGCAGTTGCACAGCACCGCGCAGCTGGTGATCGAACAGTCCGGCCTGCTCGCCTATCACCGTGATGAAAAGGGCGAGAAAGCCCAGGCGCGGGTGGAAAACCTCGAGGAACTGGTGTCCGCCGCCCGGGCCTTCGACTCCTACGAAGGCGAGGAAGGCGACGACGCGCAAACGCCGCTGGCGGCCTTCCTCGATCATGCTTCGCTGGAGGCCGGCGATACCCAGGCCGCCGAACACGAAGACAGCGTGCAGATGATGACCCTGCACAGCGCCAAGGGCCTGGAGTTCCCGCGGGTGTTCCTGGTGGGCATGGAAGAGGGCCTGTTCCCCCACAAGATGAGCCTGGAAGAACCCGGCCGCCTGGAAGAGGAACGCCGCCTGGCCTACGTGGGCATCACCCGGGCCATGCGCAACCTGGTGATCAGCTACGCGGAAACCCGCCGCCTGTACGGCAACGAGACCTACAACAAGGTCTCGCGCTTCGTGCGCGAAGTGCCGCCCCATCTGGTGCAGGAAGTACGCCTGTCCAACAGCGTCAGCCGCCCGTACGGCAGTGGCAGCCGCAGCATGAGCGGCAGCAGCCTGTTCGCTGGCAGCGCCGTGCCGGACACACCGTTCAACCTCGGCCAGCGCGTGCAGCACTCGCTGTTCGGCGAAGGCACCATCCTCAATTTCGAGGGCTCGGGCCCCCAGGCGCGGGTGCAGGTGAACTTCGAGAGCGAAGGTAGCAAGTGGCTGATGTTGGCCTACGCCAAGCTCGAGGCTATCTGAGGAGCCTGCTCACGATCTTGCCGGGCATGCGTACGGGCAGCTAGGTGGCGGGAGTGGCCGGTGGCGCGAACGTGTAGGAGGGGCTTCAGCCCCGAGCTGTTTGCACGCTCATAAAGCTCGGGGCTGAAGCCCCGCCTACGGATTACGCGAAAGGCCGCTTCCGCCAGTTTGCAGTAGCGTGAACACGCTCTAAGAGCCTTTTCGAAGTCTCGCGAGCTAGAGCAATGCAAGGGCTAGGCGCCCCCGCAAAAACAGGCGAGGACGCGGAGTTTACGAGCTGTAAATGAGCAGTCTGACTGGGCTGGCAATCCAGCCTGTTTTTAACGCCGCAGTGCCGACGCGCAGCAGACTTTGAACAGGTTCTAAGTCAGCTCGACGATTACAACCATGGCAGCCGCCATAACGGCCGGCTGTCAATAACAAAAGCAATCAGGGCACGCTGCTCGACACTCAAGGGAGAACACCATGAACCGCCGCAATCTGTTCGGCGCCGCGATGGCGCTGTGTGCTGCCATCGGCCTGGCCGGCTGCAAGGAAGAAACACCCGCCGGGCAAGGCAGCGCCACCGCTGCCAAAGCCGAGACCTTCCACTGGAAGATGGTCACCTCCTGGCCGAAGAACTACCCCGGCCTGGGTACTGGCGCCGAGCGGCTGGCCGAGCGCATCAATGCCATGAGCGCCGGGCGCCTGACCGTCAAGGTCTACGCCGCCGGTGAGCTGGTGCCGGCCTTGGAAGTGTTCGATGCAGTGTCCCGCGGTACCGCCGAAATGGGCCATGGCACGCCGTACTACTGGAAAGGCAAGGTGCCGGCGGCGCAGTTCTTCTCCTCGGTGCCGTTCGGCCTGTCGACCCTGGAAATGAACGCCTGGCTGAGCAAGGGCGGCGGTCAGGCCCTGTGGGACGAAACCTACGCGCCCTATGGCGTGAAGCCCCTGTCGGCGGGTAACACCACCATGCAGATGGGCGGCTGGTACAACAAGGAAATCAACTCCCTGGACGACATCAAGGGCCTGAAGATCCGCATGCCGGGCCTGGGCGGCGAGGTGTGGACCAAACTCGGCGCGATTACCGTCAACCTGCCTGGCGGCGAGATCTTCACGGCCCTGCAGACCCACGTGATCGACGCCACCGACTGGATCAGCCCATACAACGACCTGGCCTTCGGCCTGCACAAGGCGGCCAAGTACTACTACTTTCCGGGCTGGCAGGAGCCGCAGGCGGTGGTCGAGTCGATGGTCAACCAGAAAGCCTTCGACAGCCTGCCGACCGACCTGCAGGCGATCGTCGTCGAAGCCGCCCGCGCCGCGACCCTGGACATGATGGACGACTACGTCTTCCACAACGCCAAGTCCCTGGCCCAGCTGAAGGAGCAGGGTGTGACGATCAAACGTTTCCCCGACGAAGTACTGGCGGCGATGAAGCGTGAATCGCACACCGTACTCGAAGACCTGGCCGGCCAGAACGAGCTCAACGGCCGCATCTGGAAATCGATGAAGACCTTCCAGGACGAAGCCGCGCCGGTGGGCGAAGTGACCGAGAAAGAGCTTTACAACTGGCGATGAGGCGTCAGCGGATGTGCAGTGAAACGGAGCCTGCGGGTTCCGTTTCGCTTCCTGCTTTCATTGACTTGGCGTAGCGCGAACCGTTTCGCTGGGCAAAAGCTCGAAACATTCTGTTGCTGGTCATGCCCACCTGCCACGGGCAAGATGTCTAACAGTGTTTCAATAACCGAGAGAAAACCGATAATGCAGCGTTTCCTCAGCATCGCCCTGGTAATCTGCCTGGGCCTGTCTTTCAGCCTGACTGCCGACGCCAAGCGTATGGGCGGCGGCAAATCCTTTGGCGCCGCGCCGAGCCACCAGACCCGTCAGGCCACGCCGCCTTCCCAACCTAACGCCAACGCCGCTTCCCCAGGCCGCACGCCGGCTGCCGCCAGCGGTGCTTCGCGCTGGCTCGGCCCGCTGGCCGGCCTGGCCGCCGGTGGCCTGCTGGCCTCCATGTTCATGGGCGACGGCTTCGAAGGCCTGCAGATCATGGACATGTTGATCTTCGGCCTGATCGCCTTCCTGCTGTTCCGCTTCCTGGCCGCCCGTCGCCAGAAGCAGCAGCCGAACGTCGCCGCTGCCGGTGGTGCGCCGTTCCAGCGAGAGGCCCATGGCCAGCCGCAGCCGGCTCAGCCGTCGATCTTCGGTGGCAGCAGCGCCGCGGCAATCAAGCCGGTGATCAACGCACCTGCCTGGTTCAACGAGGAAAGCTTCGTCAATGCCGGTCGCGAGCACTTCCTGAGCCTGCAGCAGCACTGGGACGCGAACGAGATGGACAAGATCGCCGAGTTCGTGACCCCGCAACTGCTGGAGTTCCTCAAGCGTGAGCGTGCCGATCTGGGCGATGGCTTCCAGTCCACCTACATCGACAACCTCGACGTGCAGCTGGATGGTGTCGACGACCACGCCGACAAGACCATTGCCACCCTGACTTTCAGCGGTGTTTCAAAGACCTCGCGCTTCGACCAGGGCGAGGCCTTCAGCGAAAGCTGGCGCCTGGAGCGTGCCGTTGGCGAGAACCAGCCTTGGCTGGTCGCCGGTATCCGCCAGAACGGCTGATCCCACACGCACTGAAAGAACCCGGGCTTGCCCGGGTTTCTTTTTTGCAGCGTTTTTTGCGGAACCTCCAGGCAGCCGCCTTACTCAATGCGCTGCGAATGCAGTTACATGCCCATATGGCCTTTTGCCCCTAGTGGCTTGTGACGGCCTTCCATTCAGCGTAAAAAGCTGCGTTATCGAGGAGCAGCAATGCAGCCGGGCCAGCTGGCCTGCATCTGCGTCGTGCGCTCCGGAATCTGATCAGAATCGCCAGGACTCAGGTGGAGCCGCCGTGGAAGAAGTCATCGAACAACTGCGTGAATTGAACGAGCCGGTGCCGGTACCGCTGGAGCTGCCCGAGGAAGAGCTGCTGGTGGAGATCGAGGAGCAGATCCTCATCAACCTGCCCTTCGAGCTACGCGAATTCCTGCTCAAGGTCAGCGACGTGGTGTACGGCCGCCTGGAGCCGGTCACCGTGACCGACCCGCAATCGCACACCTACCTGCCCGAAGTGGCCTCGGTCGCCTGGTCCCTGGGCGTGCCACGCGAGCTGGTGCCGATCTGCGAAGACCAGGGCAACTACTACTGCGTCGAACAGGACGGCACCGTGCTGCTCTGGGACGGCGAGGAAGAAGACCTCACCGACGACAGCTGGGATTCGGTGTGGCACTGGGTGCGGGAAGTCTGGCTGGAGGAGTAATGCCAGCCAGCCTCTTAGCCCGGGTTGAGCACAGCGATACCCGGGAAATGCTGTCCTGGGTATCGCTTCGCTCGACACCAGGCTACGACCAATACGACAAGGGCGCCTATACAGAGCGTGTGAAAAGTCGCTGATGCAGGTAGTGATCCCATCAGACGCCCCGACATTGTTCGGGGCGTTTGCTTTTGTACGATTCGAAAGGTCGCGACCAACCTTTCAGGTGAGCAGCTCGATCATTCGCTGCGCACCCAGCACCTTGATAGCTCGCTTGAGGTTGTAGGCCTGTACCGCCAGTGACATTTACGCACGCGCGCCACTGAAGTGACGCATCAGGAAACGGCCGTTGCCCATTATCCATTGTTTGAGATTGCCGAAGGGGTGTTCGACGATGCTGCGACGCCTGCTCATCATCTCAGGATGT
>NZ_MSXV01000058.1:518377-536356 GCF_001945395.1 Pseudomonas sp. PA15(2017)
GGCTTGTCCCAGGCACGCATCCTCACACTGTTTCAACAGATTATCGGAGTTAAATTCAGAGTTTCCCTAGATGTTTGAATTCACCACATCACCGCTAACGCCCGTAAACCAGCGGATAGGCCAAAGCACCTATCACTTCGTTGAGCAGCAGGGTGCTTTGCCAGAAAGCTTTGCCTTCCGGCAACCAGCCGCCCATTGGCCGGTCATTGGGCACACCGAGAAAGCCCACCGGCGCCGTCAACACCTCGAAACCGACCTGTTCGAAGCACCAGCGTGAGCGCGGCATGTGCCAGGCCTGGGTGACCAGCAACACCCGGCGGATGCCCTCGGGCTGCAGCAGCGCAGCGGATTGTGTCGCGTTCTCCCAGGTGGTGCGGCTGCGTTCTTCCTGCCAGCGCACCTCGACACCCAGGTCCTCGCGCATCACCTCGGCCATCAGCGCCGCCTCGCTGGGCGGGCGACCGAAGTGCAGGCCGCCGCTGGTCAGCACCGGCAAACCGGAGGCCTTGGCCAGCCGCGCCGCATAGCGGGTACGTTCCAGCGCCATGGCGCTGGGCTGCTCATCCCCCCAGGCGGGGTCGTCCGAATCGCGCCCACCGCCGAGCACGACGATGACGTCCGCCTGCTGCGCCAGGGTGCTCCACTGTTGCTGGGCGATTGCCGGCTCGCGCTCGATGACCCTGGCCAGCCATTCCACCGTCACCGGCAGGCTCATCAACCACAGGCCGCCCAGCCCGAACGTGAAACAGCACAGGGCCAGCCGCGGGAAGCGCCGGCGCAGGAACCAGCCCAGGGCGATGAGCAGCAACAGGATGCCGGGCGGCATGAAGAACTGCTTGAGCATGTAGCGCAGCGGCATCGAGCACCTCCGAAAAGGCTCGAAGCCTAGGGTCTGTTGACGTTTCAACGCAAGCGGATGCAGCAACCGGCGGCCAGGGTCAGGGCTTGTGGCACTCGGACTCGCGCTCGCGACTGGCGAGGGCCGGCTGCCGCTGGAATGGCGGCTGCGTAACCGCCGACTGGTAGTGACGCGCCGCCGTGGCGTGCCAGCCATTGAGCCAGGCACGATCCTTGGCGAGGTAAGCGATGATCAGTGCCAGCTCGTCGGGCGACAGGCCGCGCACTTCCATGTCTGGAAGTGGCTGGCTGGATAGCTGCGCCAGGTTGTCGGCTTCGTCCAGGGCCACGGTCAGGCGCTCCAGCAACCGTCCATAGGGGTCGCTTTCATTAGGGGTATCCAGGGGGACTTGCATCGCACACCTCCAGGCAGGGCGCCATCCACTGAGCGTAGCCGCAACCCCGCAGCCGGCTTGCCGCGACGACAAATGGCGCCATCGACGGCGCACCACGCAATCAGCGTTTCCCTCTGCCGAGGGGGGTCATGTATGCTACGGCGTTTCCCGAAAGCCCCTTTCCCTAGCGCAAGTAGCCATGCACGAACAGTATCAGCCACGTGAAATCGAAGCCGCCGCGCAATCCCACTGGGACGCGCAGAACTCCTTTGCTGTCAGCGAACAGCCCGGCAAGGACACCTTCTACTGCCTGTCGATGTTCCCCTACCCGAGCGGCAAGCTACACATGGGGCACGTGCGCAACTACACCATCGGTGACGTGATCGCCCGCTACCAGCGCATGCAGGGCAAGAACGTGCTGCAGCCCATGGGCTGGGACGCTTTCGGCATGCCGGCGGAAAACGCCGCCATGAAGAACAACGTGGCGCCGGCCAAGTGGACCTACGAGAACATCGAGTACATGAAGTCCCAGCTGAAGAGCCTGGGCCTGGCCATCGACTGGTCTCGCGAAGTCACCACCTGCAAGCCGGACTACTACCGCTGGGAACAATGGCTGTTCACCCGCCTGTTCGAAAAAGGCGTGATCTACCGCAAGAACGGTACCGTCAACTGGGATCCGGTCGACCAGACCGTGCTGGCCAACGAACAGGTCATCGACGGCCGCGGCTGGCGTTCCGGCGCGGTTATCGAAAAGCGCGAGATCCCCATGTACTACTTCAAGATCACCGCCTACGCGGATGAGCTTCTGAGTAGCCTGGACGAACTCGATGGCTGGCCGGAACAGGTCAAGACCATGCAGCGCAACTGGATCGGCAAGTCGCGCGGCATGGAAGTGCAGTTCCCCTACGACCTCGCCTCCATCGGCGAGGCCGGTGCGCTGAAGGTGTTCACCACCCGCCCCGACACCCTGATGGGCGCGACCTACGTCGCCGTGGCCGCCGAACACCCGCTGGCCACCCTGGCCGCCAGGAACAACCCCGAGCTGCAGGCGTTCATCGCCGAATGCAAGGCTGGCAGTGTCGCCGAAGCCGACATGGCCACCCAGGAAAAGAAAGGCCTGCCGACCTCGCTGTCCGTCGAGCACCCGCTGACCGGCGAGAAGCTGCCGGTGTGGGTCGCCAACTATGTGCTGATGCACTACGGCGACGGCGCGGTGATGGCGGTCCCGGCCCACGACGAACGCGACTTCGCCTTCGCCCGCAAGTACCACCTGCCGGTCAAGGCCGTGGTGCGTACCAGCGCTGGCGATGAAGTCGGCAGCGAATGGCAGGACGCCTACGGCGAACATGGCCAGCTGATCAACTCCGGCGAGTTCGACGGCCTGGACTTCGAAGGCGCGTTCGACGCCATTGAGGCGGCGCTGCTGCGCAAGGAACTCGGCAAATCGCGCACCCAGTTCCGCCTGCGCGACTGGGGCATCAGCCGCCAGCGCTACTGGGGCTGCCCGATCCCGATCATCCACTGCGACAGCTGTGGCGACGTACCGGTACCCGAAGACCAGCTGCCGGTCGTGCTGCCCGAAGACGTAGTGCCCGATGGCGCCGGCTCGCCGCTGGCGCGCATGCCGGAATTCTACCAATGCAGCTGCCCGAAATGCGGCGCACCGGCCAAGCGTGAAACCGACACCATGGACACTTTCGTGGAATCGTCCTGGTACTTTGCCCGCTACGCCTCGCCGCACTACACCGGCGGCATGGTCGACCCGGCGGCGGCCAACCACTGGCTGCCGGTTGACCAGTACATCGGCGGCATCGAACACGCCATCCTGCACCTGCTGTACGCGCGCTTCTTTCACAAGCTGATGCGCGACGAAGGCCTGCTGACCTCCAACGAGCCGTTCAAGAACCTGCTGACCCAGGGCATGGTGGTCGCCGAGACCTATTACCGCGTGCTCGATAACGGCGGCAAGGACTGGTTCAACCCGGCCGACGTCACCGTCGAGCGGGACGCCAAGGGCAAGGTCATCGCCGCCAAGCTGACCAGCGACGGCCTGCCGGTGGAAATCGGTGGCACCGAGAAGATGTCCAAGTCCAAGAACAACGGCGTCGACCCGCAGGCGATGATCGATGCCTACGGCGCCGACACCTGCCGCCTGTTCATGATGTTCGCTTCGCCGCCCGACATGAGCTGCGAGTGGTCGGATGCCGGTATCGAAGGCGCCAACCGCTTCCTGCGCCGCGTCTGGCGTCTGGCCCAGGGCCACGTCGCCCAGGGCCTGCCGGGCGTGCTGGATGTCGCCAAGCTGGACGACGCCGGCAAGGAAATCCGCCGCGCCATTCACCTGGCCATCAAGCAGGCCTCCCAGGACGTGGGCCAGCACCACAAATTCAACACTGCCATCGCCCAGGTGATGACCTTGATGAACGTGCTGGAAAAGGCCCCTCAGGACAACGACCAGCAGCGCGCCCTTATCCAGGAAGGCCTGGAAACCGTCGCCCTGCTGCTCGCCCCGATCACCCCGCACATCAGCCACGAGCTGTGGCAGGAGCTGGGTCACGAGGAAGCCATCATCGACGCCAACTGGCCGGTGGTGGACGAGTCGGCCCTGGTGCAGGACAGCCTGACCCTGGTGATCCAGGTCAACGGCAAGCTGCGCGGGCAGATCGAAGTGCCGGCCGATGCCAGCCGCGAGGCGGTCGAGGCCGCAGCGCGCAGCAACGAGAACGTACAACGCTTCACCGAAGGGCTGACGATCCGCAAGGTCATCGTGGTGCCTGGCAAGCTGGTCAATATCGTCGCCAGTTGAGGCGACAGGGAACCGCCGGTCGCCTCCCGCGACCGGCGTCCGGTCTAGAGTTTCGGCCATGCCGGCCAGCGGAGCCGGCAGGACAAGGGGATACGAGATGATCAAGCGCAATCTGTTGGTAATCGGCCTGGCTGGCCTACTCGGCGCCTGCGGCTTCCAGCTGCGTGGCACCGGCGACGTGCAGTTCGCCCTCAAGGAGCTGGACGTCAGCGCCCGCGACACCTACGGCGACACCGTGCGTGACGTCAAGGACGTGCTGGAGAGCAACGGCGTTCGCGTGTTCCCGGGCGCGGCCTACAAGCTGTACCTGGCGAGCGAACAGGAAAGCCAGCGTTCGGCCAGCTACACCAGCTCGGCGCGCAGCGTCGAGTACGAGCGGACCATGAGCCTGGATTACGAGATCCGCGGCGCCAAGAATCTGCTGTTGCTGAACAACAAGCTCGAAGTGCAGAGCTACTACGTGCAGGACTCCAACAACCTGATCGGCAACGACCAGCAGGCCAATCAGTTGCGCACCGAAATGCGCCGCGACCTGGTTCAGCAACTGGCCCAGCGCCTGCAGCAGATTACCCCGGCACAACTGGACGAGCTGCAGCAGACCGCCGAAGCCAAGGCGAAGGCCGAAGCCGACGCCCTGGAAGCGGCCCGTCAGCGTGAAGCGGCGCAGCCGCAGCAATCGCCCATCGAACTGCCTGTCCAGTAAGCCGCTCACGATTGCACGTGTTGGTTTGTCGCGATGGCAATCGGGAAGCTGTCCCTGGGTACTAACTGTGGGAGCGGGCATGGACTAGGCGTCCCCGCCCGCTCCCACAGGTATTGCGCTAATGGCCGCTACAGCTTCCGCCACCTGATTGCGAATCAGGTTCCAAGCTGACAGAACCTTTTGTCCAGCCCATCGGGTTCAGGAACTCATGAAACTCGCTCCCGCCCAACTCGGCAAACACCTGCAAGGCGCGCTCGCCCCGGTTTACGTGGTCTGTGGCGATGAAGCCCTGCTCTGCCAGGAAGCCACCGACGCCATCCGCAGTGCCAGCCGCGTGCAAGGCTTCACCGAGCGCGAGGTGTTTCACGCCGAAGCCAATTTCGACTGGGGCATGCTCTACGAAGCCGGCGCCAGCCTGTCGCTGTTCGCCGAGAAGCGTGTCATCGAGCTGCGCATCCCCAACGGCAAGCCCGGTGACAAGGGCGCGGCAGCGATTCTCGAATACCTCGGCCGCCCGCCGGAAGACACCCTGCTGTTGATCACCCTGCCCAAGCTCGACGGCAGCGCGCAGAAGACCAAGTGGGCCAAGGCGCTGATCGACGGGCCCAACTGCCAGTTCGTGCAGATCTGGCCGGTGGATGCCAATCAATTGCCACAGTGGATTCGCCAGCGCCTGGCCCAGGCCGGCATGAACGCCAGTGCCGATGCGGTCGACCTGATCGCCGCCCGCGTCGAAGGCAACCTGCTGGCCGCTGCCCAGGAAATCGAGAAGCTCAAGCTGCTCGCCGACGGCCAGCAGATCGATGCCGGCACCGTGCAGGCCGCCGTCGCCGACAGCGCCCGCTATGATGTCTTCGGCCTGATCGACGCCATTCTCAACGGTGAGGCCGCCCACGCCCTGCGTATGCTCGACGGCCTGCGCGGCGAGGGACAGGAGTCGCTGTTCATCGTGGTGATGCTGGCCCGTGAGCTGCGCCAGCTGGCCAACATCGCCTATCAACATGGCCAGGGCATCCCGCTGGACAAGGCCTTCGCCTCCGCCCGCCCGCCCGTGTGGGACAAGCGCCGCCCGCTGGTCAGCAAGGCCCTGCAGCGTCACACGCCGGCACGCTGGAACGCCCTGCTGATGGATGCCCAGCAGATCGATGCACAGGTCAAGGGCCAGGCGCCGGGCGATCCCTGGGCCAGCCTGTCGCGCCTGGTGTTGATGATGGCCGGCCAACGCCTGAAACTCGGCGCCTAACAGGCCGTTGAAAAACGTAGGCGAGACAGACAGCGCAAGGCAAAAACATGCGAAAAAGCGGAGTGTACGAGTAGTACATGAGCGTTTTGAGCTTGTTTTTAACGCTGCTATGGCAACGCGGCTAGTTTTTCAACAACCTGTTAACGCCTACCTCGCGTATGGACATTGGCTGCCCAGCGGCGCATGATTCGCGCCGCTCGCTATCCGGGCGAGCACCGATCGAGGATCTGCCATGAGCAAGAAGAAACGCCCCAACAAGGCCAAATCCATCATCGCCCAGCCGCTGTTCCGCTCGCGCCAGGAACGCCCCGGCAAAGGAAAAGGCAGCTACAACCGTCAAGCCTCCCAGCAAAACTGGGAGGCTTGTTCATTTATGGCGGCTTGAAAACTCGCCCGGCCCGAATTTCTCTTCATCCGTGCTAAGGTGGTCGCCTGCAAAACGTGTTGAGATGACCATGCCCAACCTGTTCATTCGCGGCCTACCTGTTACCGCTGCGGCCAGTTTCCTGCTTTTGCTCACGGCATGCGCCGATGCCCCTGCCCAACCATTGGCTTTCACGAGTGGCGTGCCGAGCGCTACGGCCAGCAACGCCGTCTCAGGTCAACCCGTCGAAGAGCAACTGAGCTTCGAACAATGGCGCGACCTGCTGCGCAGCGACGCCATCGCCGCTGGCATCAGCCCGACCCTGTTCGATCGCGCCTTCGCTGGCGTGGTGCCGAACCCCGATGTGGTCAAGGCCGACAGCAGCCAACCTGAATTCAGCCGTCCGGTGTGGGAATACCTCAAGGGTGCGGTGTCGCCGAGCCGGGTCGCCCGCGGGCGCATCCTGCTGACCCAGAACCGCGCCATGCTCAACCAGATCGAACAGCGTTATGGCGTCGATCCCGAAACCTTGGTCGCCATCTGGGGCCTGGAGAGCAACTTCGGCAGCAATATCGGCAGCCACAACGTGGTGCGCTCGCTGGCCACCCTGGCCTACGAAGGCCGTCGCCAGGCCTTCTGGCGCGGTCAGTTGCTGGCCGTGCTGCAGATTTTCCAGCATGGAGACATCGCCCCCGAGAGCCTGGTCGGTTCCTGGGCCGGCGCCATGGGCCAGACCCAGTTCATGCCCACCACCTACAACGAGCACGCGGTGGATTTCGACGGCGATGGCAAGCGTGACGTGTGGACGTCCACCGCTGACGCCCTGGCGTCGGCCGCCCACTACCTGCAAAGCTCCAACTGGCAACTGCGCCAGCCCTGGGGTTTCGAAGTACAGCTGCCCAAGGGTTTCGACTACGCCCTGGCCGACCCGGAAGTGCGCCGCAACATGGCGCAGTGGCGCGAACTGGGTATTCACCCCGTCGGCCAGCCGCTGAGCACCCCGCGCGACGATGCCAGCGCCACCCTGCTGCTGCCTGCCGGGCACCGCGGGCCGGCCTTCCTGCTGTTCAGCAACTTCCGCAGCATCCTGCGCTACAACAACTCGACGTCCTATGCCCTGGCCATCGGCCTGCTGTCCGACAGTTTGCGCGGTGGCAACGCCGTGCAAGGCAGCTGGCCCGAGGGTGACCGCCAGCTGGGCCGCAGCGAGCGCGTCGAACTGCAGGAGCGCCTCAACGCCCGCGGCTTCGACTCTGGGCATGCCGACGGCATCATCGGCGCCAACACTCGCAAGGCCATCCGCGCTTTCCAGCTGCACCTGGGCTGGCCGGCCGACGGTTACCCGGATGCCAATCTGCTCGAGCGGCTGCGCCAGCCGCACTGACCCTACCGCGTGGTGACGCCCGTCACCACGCCTTCCCGATGTTTGCGATTCGCCCGTTCCTGGGCGACTCTGTAGCCAGGCACTTACTGTGATCCAGGAAGTGCTCGGCTACCCGCCTGCCGTGATCCGGCGCGGGTCAATGACAACAGAGAGGTCGCTATGCACGACATCGAGCTGAACGAAGAACAACGCATGATCCGCGACTGCACCCGGCAGTTCGCCCGACGCGCCATCGCGCCCCACGCCCAGGACTGGGAAAAGGCTGGCTGGATCGACGACGCCGCGGTGGCCCAGATGGGCGATATGGGCCTGTTGGGCATGATCGTGCCGGACACCTGGGGTGGCAGCTATCTCGATTACGTGGCTTATGCGCTGGCCGTGGAAGAAGTGTCCGCCGCCGATGCCGCCACCGGCACCCTGATGAGCGTACACAACTCGGTAGGTTGCGGCCCGCTGCTCAATTACGGCAGCGATGAGCAGAAAGGCGAATGGCTGGCCCGCCTGGCCAGTGGCGCGGTAATCGGTTGCTTCTGCCTGACCGAGCCCCAGGCCGGCTCCGAGGCCCACAACCTGCGCACCCGCGCCGAGCTGCGGGACGGGCGCTGGGTACTCAACGGTGCCAAGCAGTTCGTCAGCAACGGCCGCAGGGCCGGGCTGGCGGTCGTCTTCGCGGTAACCGATGCCTCGCTCGGCAAGCAGGGCCTCTCGGCCTTTCTGGTGCCCACCAACACGCCGGGCTTTCGCATCGAGCGCAGCGAGCACAAGATGGGCATTCGCGCCTCGGACACCTGCGCCATCACCCTGGACGACTGCAGCATTCCTGCCGCCAACCTGCTCGGCGAGCGCGGCAAGGGCCTGAGCATCGCCCTGTCCAATCTCGAGGGTGGGCGCATCGGCATCGCCGCCCAGGCGGTCGGTATCGCCCGCGCCGCCTTCGAAGCCGCTCTGCTCTACTCCCGCGAACGGGTGCAATTCGACAAGCCGATCGGCGAACACCAGAGCATCGCCAACCTGCTGGCCGACATGCACACCCAGATCAACGCTGCCCGGCTGCTGACCCTGCATGCCGCGCGCCTGCGCAGCGCCGGCCAGCCATGCCTGTCGCAAGCCTCCCAGGCCAAGCTGTTCGCCTCGGAAATGGCCGAGCGGGTATGTTCCAAGGCGCTGCAGGTGCACGGCGGCTATGGCTATCTGGAGGATTTCCCGGTGCAGC
Source organism: Pseudomonas sp. PA15(2017) (assembly GCF_001945395.1). Classification (GTDB taxonomy): domain Bacteria; phylum Pseudomonadota; class Gammaproteobacteria; order Pseudomonadales; family Pseudomonadaceae; genus Aquipseudomonas. Next base: position 527,323 of record NZ_MSXV01000058.1, read on the forward strand.
GTTACTACCGTGATGCGCGCATCACCCAGATCTACGAAGGCGCCAGCGAGATCCAGCGCCTGCTGATCGCCAGGGAGCTCAAGCACTACGCGCTCTAAAAGCCTGTTCAAAGTCTTATCTGCGCATGAAGCGGCAACTACAAGGCAGAAGCGGCCGTTCGCCGATCCACTGTGGGAGCGCGCCATGCGCGCGAAAAATAGCGGGCATGGACTGGGCGTCCCCGCCCGCTCCCACAGGTACTGCGCCGATGACCGCTACTGCCACTTTGCCGCCGAAATCGACAAACCTAGGCTGCAAGGTCATGTACAGTTTCTAAGCACTTTCCTAGCCCTTGAGCAGCCGCGCTTCCGCGTTGTCCAGATCACGGAGGATCTCGGCCAGCATGTCGTCGTCCAACTGATTGTCCTTGCGCATCCGGTACAGCTCCAGGCGCTGGGTGCGCAAGGCATGCAAGCGCATGCGGTATTCGAGCTGGTCGGCCTGGCGCTGGTATTCGCGCGATTCCTCGGCACGGCGGGTGCGGGTACGTTCGAGCAGGTCGCGGTACTCGCTCATCAGCTTGGCGCGGATCTCTGCCGTGGCGATGGCGCTGTCGGTATCGGCGGCCTTTTCGTCATCGGCTTCCAGGCAGCGGATCGCCGCCTGCAGCACCTGGGCGCGGTGCTGGTTGAGCTCCGCCTCCTGCCGCGCCACGTTGTCCTGAGGCAACAGCGGCAGCAGCCGGGGCAGCACCACGCTGGCCACCAGCAGCGACACCAGAATCACCCCGGCCGCGATCAGGATCAGCAGGTTCCGCTCGGGAAAGGCCTCGCCGCTGTTGAGCAGCAGCGGCAGCGACATCACGCCCGCCAGGGTCACGGCACCGCGCACCCCACCGACGGTCAGTACGGCGGTCAGGGCGATGCGCGATTGCCCGGCAAAGCGGGTCGACTTGCCCCGCCAGCGCCGCAGCATGCCCGAGGTACGCCAGTAGCAGTACACCCAGGCAAAGCGCAGCGCCATCAGCACCGCATACACCGCCAGCACGTAGCCGAGCGCCGGCAGCAGCAGGTGCCAGGTATCGGCGTGATCACCGATCACCGCCTTGATTATGTCCGGCAGTTGCAGGCCCAACAGCAGGAAGATCAGACCATTGAAGGTGAATTCGAGCATCGCCCACACGCCCCGGTTGAGCAGCCGCGTGGTGGTCTGCCGCGGCAGCAGGTCGAGGCGGCTCTGCATCATGCCGGCCGCCACCGCCGAGAGAATGCCCGACAACCCCACGTGCTCGGCAGCCACGTAGGCGGCGAAAGGCAGCAGCAGCATGAGCAGCACATGGGGCGCCGGCTCCTCCCAGCCTCGGGCGATCATCCAAGCGCGCAGACGACCGAGCAGGTAACTCAGCGCCATGCCGATCAGCAGGCCGCCGGCGGCTACCAGCACGAACTGCAGGCTGGCATCGGTGAACGAGAACACCCCAGTCAGGGTGGCCGCCACGGCGAACTTGAATGCCACCAGGCCGGAGGCATCGTTCATCAACGCCTCGCCCTGCAGCAGATTGTTCAGCGTATTGGGCAGACGCCCGTGGGCGATCGCCGACACCGCCACCGCATCGGTCGGCGACAACACCGCCGCCAGGGCGAAGCAGGCGGCCAGGGGAACCTGGGGCAGCAACCAGTGAATGAAATATCCGGCGCCCAGAATGGTCACGAACACCAGGGCGAAGGCCAGGAACAGGATCGGTGTGCGCAGCTTGCGAAACTGCCCCTTGGGCATGCGCCAGCCATCGACGAACAGCAGCGGCGGGATGAACAGCAGCAGGAACAGCTCGGGGTCGAGGCGCACGTGCAGACCCAGCGCCGGCACCGCCAGCAAGGCGCCGATGAGAATCTGCAGAATGGGCAACGGCAAGGGAATGAACTGCGCGCTGATACGGGTGCCACTGACCACCAGCAACATGATCAGGATGGTGTAGAGAAGCTGCATGGGGGGAGAGATCCTTTGCGATGACGGCCGCCTGGCTAGGGCCGGTGCATTCTAACGCCAGCAGCGTGCAGGCGGATGCGCCGCAAGCCGAATCGACGTGGCATAATCGACGGCCTCGGTATTCACAAGTAGCAACGGGGACTCGACGAGTGGAGTCCTCCAGAGGTAGACCAATGAGTTACGTGCTTTATGGCATCAAGGCCTGCGACACCATGAAGAAGGCCCGCACCTGGCTCGACGAGCGCGGTGCCACTTACCAGTTCCACGATTACAAGACCGCCGGCATCGACCGCGGCAACCTGCAGAAATGGTGCGACGAACACGGCTGGGAAACCATCCTCAATCGTGCAGGCACCACCTTCCGCAAGCTCGACGACGCGCAGAAAAGCGATCTCGACCAGGCCAGGGCCATCGACCTGATGCTGGCCCAACCGTCGATGATCAAGCGCCCGGTGCTGGACCTTGGCACCCGCACCCTGGTCGGTTTCAAACCCGAGCGTTACGCCGCCGAACTGGCCTGATATCGCCTCCCAATCGAATTCGCTGCAAGGAAAAGCTCATGTCCAATACTCTGTTCAGCCTGGCCTTCGGGGTCGGCACCCAAAACCGTCAAGGCGCCTGGCTGGAAGTGTTCTATGCCCAGCCGCTGCTCAACCCGAGCGCCGAACTGCTCGCCAAGGTCACCGAGAAACTCGGCTACAGCGGCGGCAACCAGGCCATCGTTCTGACCAACCAGCAAGCCGGTGAGCTGGCCAGCGCCCTGAAAGGCGTCGACAGCGTGCAAGCAGCATTGCTGACCCGCCTGGCCGAAAGCGCCAAGCCGCTGGTCGCCACCCTGCTGGCCGAAGACGCCGCCCTGACCAGCACGCCCGAGGCCTACCTCAAGCTGCACCTGCTGTCCCACCGCCTGGTCAAGCCACACGGCCTGAACCTGACCGGCATCTTCCCGCTGCTGCCCAACGTCGCCTGGACCAGTCAGGGTGCGGTCGACCTGGCCGAGTTGCCGGAGCGCCAACTGGAAGCCCGCCTCAAAGGCGACCTGCTGGAAGTCTTCTCGGTGGACAAGTTCCCGAAAATGACCGACTACGTGGTGCCGAGCGGCGTGCGTATCGCTGACAGCGCACGGATTCGTCTGGGCGCGTACATCGGCGAAGGCACCACCGTGATGCACGAAGGCTTCGTCAACTTCAACGCCGGTACCGCCGGCCCGGGCATGATCGAAGGTCGCGTGTCCGCCGGCGTATTCGTCGGCAAGGGTTCGGATCTGGGCGGCGGCTGCTCGACCATGGGCACCCTGTCCGGTGGCGGCAACATCGTCATCTCCGTGGGCGAAGGCTGCCTGATCGGCGCCAACGCCGGTATCGGCATCCCGCTGGGCGACCGCAACATCGTCGAAGCCGGCCTGTACGTCACCGCCGGCACCAAGATCGCCCTGCTCGACGATCAGAACAACCTGGTCAAGGTGGTCAAGGGTCGTGATCTGGCTGGTCAGGCTGACCTGCTGCTGCGTCGTAACTCGCAGAGCGGCGCGGTCGAGTGCAAGACAAACAAGTCGGCGATCGAGCTGAACGAAGCCCTGCACGCTCACAACTGACCGGAGCGGCTTCAGGCTACAAGCTACAGGCCGCAGGCAAAGCGCTTGAGCCTGGAGCCTGGAGCCTGGGGCCTGAAGCCCTATGCTTTTGTCCCCCTGGCGCGCCGACTTCCCCGGCCTGCGCGCCCTTGATGCCGACGGCCAGACCTACCTCGACAGCGCCGCTACCGCGCAGAAGCCGCAAGCGGTACTCGATGCCCTGCTGGCCTACTACGCTGGCGGCGCTGCCAACGTGCACCGCGCTCAGCACCTGCCGGGCGAACGCGCCACCCGCGCGTTCGAGGCGACCCGTGACAAGGCGGCCCGCTGGCTGAATGCGGCCAGCCGCGACGAGATCGTCTTTACCCGCGGCGCCACCGAATCGCTGAACCTGCTAGCCTATGGGCTGGAGTCGGTGTTCATGGCCGGTGACGAGATCGTCGTCAGCGCCGCCGAGCACCACGCCAACCTGTTGCCCTGGCAGCAACTGGCCGCGCGCAAATCCCTGAAGCTGGTGGTCCTGCCGCTCACTCCCGCTGGCGATATCGACCCGCAGGAGGCCACCGCGCTGATCGGCCCGCGTACTCGCCTGCTCGCCCTCAGTCAGCTGTCCAACGTGCTGGGGCGCTGGCAGGACGTACAGCCGCTGATTCACCAGGCGCAGAAGCACGGCTCCCTGACCGTGGTGGACGGCGCCCAGGCCGTGGTGCATGGCCGCCAGGACGTGCAGGCGCTGGGCTGCGACTTCTACGTCTGCTCAAGCCACAAGCTGTATGGGCCCGATGGCGTCGGCCTGCTCTACGGCCGGCGCGACGCGCTGCAGCGCCTGAACCACTGGCAGTTCGGCGGTGAGATGGTCCAGCAGGCGGATTATCACGCCGCGACCTTCCGCCCCGCGCCGCTCGGCCTGGAAGCCGGTACGCCGGCGGTATCCGGGGTGATTGCCCTTGGTGCAGCCCTGGACTACCTCGAGCGTCTCGACGCCGACGCGGTCAGCCACCACGAAGCGGCGTTGCATCGCCTGCTGCTCGCCGGCCTGCAGCGTTATCCAGGACTGCGTCTGCTCGGCGAGCCGCACACGGCGCTGGCCTGTTTCACCGTCGATGGCATCCACAGCGGCGACCTCGCCCACCTGCTCACCGAGCAAGGCATCGCCGTGCGGGCCGGTCATCACTGCGCCATGCCGCTGCTGCAGCGCCTGGGCGTAAACGGCGCGATTCGCGTCTCCCTCGGCCTGTACAACGACGAGGCCGACCTGCAGCGTTTGTTCGCCGCCCTGGACAAAGCCCTGGAGTTGTTGCGATGACCCTGCCGACCGCCGCGCAGGAAGCACTCGACGCCTTTACCGCCTGCCCCGGCTGGGAACAGCGCGCGCGCCTGCTGATGCAATGGGGCGAACGCCTGGAGCCGCTCGCCGACCGGCATGAAGCGGATCGCGTACACGGCTGTGAGAGCCAGGTCTGGCTGAGCGGTGAACGACAGGACGACCGTTGGCACTTTCGCGCCAGTAGCGATGCGCGCCTGATACGCGGCCTGCTGGCCGTGCTGCTAGCCCGCGTTAACGGATTGCCGGCAGGCGAGCTGGCCGGGTTGGACATCGCCGACTGGTTCGCCCAGCTCGGCCTGTCCCGTCAGCTGTCGCCCTCACGGGCCAACGGCATGAACGCCGTGGTGCAGCAGATGCGCCGGCTGATCGACGCGGCTTAAATCTTCGCGGCCACGCGCTCGCTCGGACGACGGGCACCAGCCACCAGTTTGTCGACGATACGCGCGGCGGCGACCATGCCGAAGGTCGCCGTTACCATCATCACCGCGCCGAAACCGCCGGCGCAGTCGAGCTTCACGCCCTCACCGACGAACGCCTTGCTCTGGCACACGCCACCGTCCGCGCCGGGGTAGCGCAGCTGCTCGGTGGAGAACACGCAGGGCACGCTGTAGGTGCGCCCCGGCGTGCGCGAGAAGCCGTAGTCGCGGCGCAAGGCCGAGCGCACCTTGGCGGCCAGGGGATCATTGAAGGTCTTGTTGAGGTCGGCGACCTGCACCTGGGCCGGGTCGATCTGCCCGCCGGCGCCACCGGTGGTCACCAGGGCGATCTTGCGGCGCTTGCACCAGGCGATCAGCGCCGCCTTGGCCGCCACGCTGTCGATGCAGTCGACCACGCCATCGAGCTCCACCGTGATGTACTCGGCCATGGTCTCGCGGGTCACGAAATCAGCCACCTCATGCACCACGCACGCGGGGTTGATGGCTCGCAAGCGCTCGCCCATCACCTCGACCTTGGCGCGTCCGACCTGCCCTTGCAGGGCGTGGGCCTGGCGATTGGTGTTGCTGACGCAGACGTCGTCCAGATCGAACAGGGAAATTTCGCCCACCCCGGAGCGCACCAGCGCCTCGGCCGCCCACGAACCGACGCCGCCGATACCGACCACGGCCACGTGGGCGGCAGCCAGCCGTTCGGCGCCTTCACGGCCATACAACCGGGCGATGCCGGCGAAACGCTGTTCATCGAACGACATGGGGGCTCCTCTTTTCCGGGCGCGCATTATAGAAAGGCTGGCAGCGCTTCCCAAGCACCATCGGGCCGGTACCTGCAGAGCGCCAGCGCAGCGCGCTGGAACATCGCCGGGCAGCTCCCCGGAGCTGTGCTATACAGTCATTCATCGACGGAGTAGCATGCGCGCCAGCCGGCGCTCGCCGGTCTTCTCCCCGTTCCACCTTTCGGAACCTTACACAGCATGCTTTCGCGCAAGTTCGGTCTCAATCTAGTTGTTTTCCTGGCTATTGCCGCCTTGTTCACCGGTATCTGGGCGCTCTACAACCGCCCGGTCACGGCCCCGGACTGGCCGGAACAGGTGTCCGGTTATTCGTTCTCGCCGTTCCGGCAGGGGCAGAGCCCGCAAACCGGCGTCTACCCGAGCGATCAGGAGATGCGCGAGGACCTCGAGTTGCTGTCCAAGCAAACCGACAGCATCCGCACCTATTCGGTGGACGGTGACCTCGACAAGATTCCCGCCCTCGCCGAGGAGTTCGGCCTGCGCGTGACCCTGGGCGTGTGGATCAGCCCGGACGAGGAGCGCAATGAACGGGAGATCACCAAGGCCATCGAGATCGCCAACAACTCGCGCAGCGTGGTTCGCGTGGTGGTGGGCAACGAGGCACTGTTCCGCCGCGAGGTCACCGTCAAGCAACTGACCGCCTACATGGACCGCGTGCGTTCGGCGGTCAAGGTGCCGGTCACCACTTCCGAGCAGTGGCACATCTGGGACGAATACCCGGAACTGGCCGACCATGCGGACCTGATCGCCGCCCACGTGCTGCCCTACTGGGAATTCATTCCCATGAAGGACTCCACCCAGTTCACCCTGGATCGCGCCCGTGACCTGAAGAAACTTTTTCCGAAAAAGCCCCTGCTGCTTTCCGAAGTGGGCTGGCCGAGCAACGGCCGGGTACGCGGCGGTGCCGAGGCGACCCAGGCCGACCAGGCCATCTACCTGCGCACCCTGGTCACCACACTGAACGCCCAGGGCTACAACTACTTCGTCATCGAAGCCTTCGACCAGCCCTGGAAGGCCGGCGACGAGGGTTCGGTGGGCGCCTACTGGGGCGTCTACAACCTCGACCGCCAGCCGAAATTCAACTTCGAAGGCCCGGTAGTCGCCATTCCGAAATGGCGCATGCTGGCCGTCGCCTCGGTGGTCATGGCGCTGCTGTCGCTGGCCCTGATGCTGATCGACGGCAGTGCCTTGCGCCAGCGCGGCCGCACCTTCCTGACCTTCGTGGCGTTCGCCGGTGGCTCGGCGCTGGTGTGGATCGGCTACGACTACAGCCAGCAATACAGCACCTGGTTCAGCACCCTGGTCGGCGTGCTGCTCGGCATCGGCGCCATTGGCGTGTTCATCGTGTTGCTCACCGAGGCCCACGAGTTGGCCGAAACGGTGTGGACGCAGCGCCGCCGACCGTTCACGCCGGTGATCGGCGACAGCCATTACCGGCCCAAGGTGTCGATCCACGTGCCGTGCTACAACGAGCCGCCGGAAATGGTCAAACAGACCCTCGACGCCCTGGCCAACCTCGATTACCCGGACTTCGAAGTCCTGATCATCGACAACAACACCAAGGACCCGGCGGTGTGGGAGCCGGTGCGCGACTACTGCGCAGAACTCGGCCCGCGCTTCCGCTTCTTCCACGTCGCACCGCTGCACGGCTTCAAGGGCGGCGCGCTGAACTACATCCTGCCGCACACCGCGCCGGACGTCGAAGTGGTGGCGGTGATCGACTCCGACTACTGCGTCGATCGCAACTGGCTCAAGCACATGGTGCCGCACTTCGCCGACCCGGCGATCGCCGTGGTGCAGTCGCCGCAGGACTACCGCGACGGTGAGGAAAGCACCTTCAAGAAACTCTGCTACGCCGAGTACAAGGGCTTCTTCCACATTGGCATGGTGACCCGCAACGACCGCAACGCGATCATCCAGCACGGCACCATGACCATGATTCGCCGCACCGTGATGGACGAGCTGAAGTGGGCCGACTGGACCATCTGCGAGGATGCCGAGCTGGGCCTGCGGGTGTTCGAGAAAGGTTATTCGGCCGCCTACGCCCACGACAGCTTCGGCAAGGGCCTGATGCCCGACACCTTCATCGACTACAAGAAGCAGCGCTTCCGCTGGGCCTACGGCGCCATCCAGATCATGAAGGGCCACGCCCGTCAGCTGCTGGCCGGCAAGGACAGCGAGCTCAAGCGCGGCCAGCGTTATCACTTCATCGCCGGCTGGCTGCCGTGGGTCGCCGATGGCCTGAACATATTCTTCACCGCCGGTGCGCTGCTGTGGTCGGCGGCGATGATCATCGTGCCGCAACGGGTCGACCCGCCGCTGCTGATCTTCGCCATTCCTCCTCTGGCGCTGTTCCTGTTCAAGGTCGGCAAGATCATCTTCCTCTACCAGCGGGCGGTGGGCGTCAACCTCAAGGATGCCTTCTGCGCGGCGGTGGCCGGGCTGGCGCTGTCGCACACCATCGCCAAGGCGGTGTTGTACGGCATGTTCACCAAGACCATCCCGTTCTTCCGCACCCCGAAGATGCGCTCCAGCCATGGCCTGATGGTCGCGCTGGCGGAAGCCCGCGAAGAAGTGTTCATCATGCTGCTGCTGTGGGGCGCCGCCCTGGGCATCGGCATCGTGCAGGGCCTGCCCAGCTACGATGTGAAATTCTGGGTGATCATGCTGCTGGTGCAATCGCTGCCTTACCTGGCCGCCCTGATCATGGCGCTGCTCTCCTCGCAGCCCAAGCCGCTGGAAATCCCGGTGGTGCAGGACGACGCCGAGAACCAGGCGGAGAAGGCCTGATCCACGGCCACGCGACCTGAAAACGGCGGCCACTCAGACTGTGTGAAAACCTAGCAGTCCGAGGGTGAGTTGAAGACAATGCCTCTATCGGTTGATAGGGGCATTGTCGTTTATGGGTTATATCCAGGGCGAAGGTCGCGGGCAAAGCAGT
>NZ_MSXV01000059.1:0-37356 GCF_001945395.1 Pseudomonas sp. PA15(2017)
CTGCTCACCTGAAAGGTTGGTCGCGACCTTTCGAATCGTACAAAAGCAAACGCCCCGAACAATGTCGGGGCGTCTGATGGGATCACTACCTGCATCAGCGAGTTTTCACACGCTCTGCTAAGGCGCTTTTTTACGTTGCTTCCGGGTGTTCAGTGGGCCCTGGAAGCGATATATGGCGCAGCGGACGGGACTCGAACCCGCGACCCCCGGCGTGACAGGCCGGTATTCTAACCGACTGAACTACCGCTGCGCATACCTCGATTGGTGGGTGATGACGGGATCGAACCGCCGACCCTCTGCTTGTAAGGCAGATGCTCTCCCGGCTGAGCTAATCACCCTTCACTCTCGAAGTGGGGCGCATTCTAGAGAGCACCCTGCCCCTTGGCAACCCCCTTTTGCGAAAAAAATTTATTGGCGATCCAAAGGCTTAGCAATCACTGCCATTTGGCGGGGCAAATCACACGACAACCCGATACGGGGTTGGCCTAATCCACCAGCGGAAGGAATAATGCGCACTCGCGCGGGTCTGATCATCGCGCGGCGAGATTCCCTATCCGCCGCCAGACTGCCCATGCGCTGCCTGAGGCAGCTGCCATGCGCCCGAATTGAAGATTTCCTGCGCGCCGCGGCGCGCACCCGTTAACTGGAGACAACCCGCTCATGTGGTTTCGCAACCTGTTGGTCTACCGCCTTACCCAGGACGTCGACTTCGCTACCGAAAAACTGGAGGCCGCACTGGCCGCCAAGCCGGCGCGCCCCTGCGCCAGCCAGGAACTGGCTACCTATGGGTTCGTCGCCCCTTTCGGCAAAGGCGAGGATGCACCGCTGGTGCATGAAAGCCAGGGCTTCCTGCTGATCTCCGCTCGCAAGGAAGAGCGCATTCTGCCCGGCAGCGTGGTCAAGGACGCCGTGAAGGAGAAGGTCGACGAGATCGAAAACGAGCAGATGCGCAAGGTCTACAAGAAAGAGCGCGAGCAGATCAAGGACGAGATCGTCCAGGCCTTCCTGCCCCGCGCGTTCATTCGCAAGTCCGCGACCTTCGCCGCCATCGCCCCGGCCCAGGGCCTGATCATCGTCAACGCCTCGAGCCCCAAGCGCGCCGAAGACCTGCTCTCCACCCTGCGCGAAGCCATCGGCTCGCTGCCGGTGCGCCCGCTGACCGTGAAGATCGCCCCGAGCGCGACCATGACCGACTGGGTCAAGGCCCAGCAGGCCGCGGCCGACTTCCACGTGCTGGACGAATGCGAACTGCGCGACACTCACGAAGACGGCGGCATTGTGCGCTGCAAGCGTCAGGATCTGACCGGCGAAGAAGTGCAGCTGCACATGAGCTCCGGCAAGCAGGTGACCCAGTTGTCCCTGGCCTGGCAGGACAAGCTGTCCTTCGTGCTCGATGACAAGCTGGTGGTCAAACGCCTGAAGTTCGAAGACCTGCTGCAGGAGCAGGCCGAACAGGATGGTGGCGACGACGACCTGAGCCAGCAGGACGCCAGCTTCACGCTGATGATGCTGACCCTGATCGAGTTCCTGCCGGCATTGTTCGAAGCCCTGGGTGGCGAAGACACCCCGCAAGGCCTCTAAAGGCTGCTGCGCGTCGGCCCTGCGGCGTTAAAAATAGGCTCGAAAAGCTCATGTACAAAAGTACACTCCGCTTTCTCACCTATTTTCGCCTTGCAGGGCTCTAGCTCGCGAGCCTTTCAATTGCAGCAGCGCTCTTACAACAGCCCAATACCCCGCCCCATCCGACCGCCACCGCTGTCTATCCAACAATAACTGGCTGCACAGCGCTCCGCCTTTGGAGCCTGCTACGGCTTTATAGGGAATTTCTGCCATGTCTGCCTTGGTCGCCCTCAGCCGCTTCGTCGGCAACACCTTCGCCATCTGGGTTCTGCTGTTCGCCGTGCTGGCGTTTCTGCTTCCGAGTGCCTTCCTGCCGCTCACCGCGTTCATCGTGCCGCTGCTCGGGCTGATCATGTTCGGCATGGGCCTGACGCTGAAGGCCGAGGATTTCCGTGAAGTGGTGCGTCGCCCAGGGCGCGTGCTGGTCGGCGTACTGGCGCAATTCATGATCATGCCGGGCCTGGCCTGGCTGCTCTGCAAGCTGTTCGCGCTGCCGCCGGAAATCGCCGTCGGCGTGATTCTGGTCGGCTGCTGTCCAGGCGGCACGGCCTCCAACGTGATCACCTGGTTTGCGCGGGGCGATCTGGCACTGTCGGTATCGATCACCTCGGTGACGACGTTGATGGCGCCGGTGGTGACGCCGGCACTGATCTGGCTGCTGGCCTCCGAATGGTTGCCGGTGTCCTTCTCGGCCATGTTCCTGTCGATTCTGCAGGTGGTGCTGCTGCCCATCGTTCTCGGCCTGATCGTGCAGCGCGTGCTGGGCGCCAGGGTCAGCGTGATCGTCGATGTCCTGCCACTGACTTCGGTGCTGGCCATCGTCGCCATCGTTGCCGCGGTGGTGGCGGCCAGCCAGGCGAAGATCGCCGAGTCGGGCTTGCTGATCATGGCGGTGGTGATGCTGCACAACACGTTGGGGCTGGGTCTCGGCTATCTGGCCGGGGTGCTGACCGGCATGCCCCTGGCACAGCGCAAGACGTTGTCCATCGAGGTCGGCATGCAGAACTCCGGGCTCGGCGCCGCCCTCGCCAGCGCCCACTTCTCGCCGTTGGCGGCGGTGCCCAGCGCGCTGTTCAGCGTGTGGCACAACCTCTCCGGCGCGCTGCTGGCCACCTTCCTGCGCCGCATGAAGGACGACAAACCGATCGATTGAGCGGCTTGCCCCAACCGGCCAATCGTGCACAATATTGCAGCACGCCGGGGACGACCCCGGCTCAGGTGCATGATTATCGGGGACGACCCCATTCGACTGGAGTCGCCCTATGTCCTGGATCATCCTGTTCTTCGCCGGCCTGTTCGAGGTCGGCTGGGCCGTCGGCCTGAAGTACACCGACGGCTTCACCCGCCCCCTGCCGACCGTGCTCACCATCGCCGCTATGGTGGTCAGCCTGGGCCTGCTCGGCCTGGCCATGAAGGAGCTGCCCCTGGGCACCGCCTACGCGATCTGGACGGGCGTGGGCGCCGTCGGCACGGTGATCGCCGGGATCATCCTGTTCGGTGAATCCATGGCATTGATCCGCCTGGCCAGCGTGGCGCTGATCATCTGCGGGCTGATCGGCCTGAAGATGAGCCACGGCTGATACGCAGAAGCCCGCCAATTGGCGGGCTTCTTCATTCAGCGATTACCCCCGCGCAACGCCTTCACCTCGGCCTGCAGCACTTGCCGCGTCGCCGCCGTTGCCTCGATGGGCGCGCCCGCTACCAGGTCGATCCGCGACCAGAAGCGGCGGAACAGGCCCTTGCGCGGGTCACGGCTGAAGAAGCTGCCCCACAGCCCGCCCAGCGCCATGGGAATCACCGGCACCGGGTTGTCCTGCAGGATGCGCTCCACGCCCGCCTTGAACTCGTCGATCTCGCCGTCGGCGGTCAGCTTGCCCTCCGGGAAGATGCACACCAGCTCGCCATCGCGCAGGTACTCGCCGATGCGCTTGAACGCCGCATCGAACACCAGCAGATCCTCGCTGCGCCCGGCGATCGGCACCGTACCGGCGGTGCGGAAGATGAAGTTGAGCACCGGCAGGTTGTAGATCTTGTAGTACATGACGAAGCGCACCGGGCGACGCACCGCACCACCGACCAGCAGCGCATCGACGAACGACACGTGGTTGCACACCAGCACCGCCGGCCCCTCTTCCGGAATCGAGTCGAGGCCCTTGTGCGACACCCGGTACATGGAGTGGCCGAGCATCCATATCAGGAAGCGCATGGTGAATTCGGGGACGATCTTGAAGATGTAACTGTTGACCGCCACGTTCATCAGCGAAATGACCAGGAACAGCTGGGGGATCGACAGCCCGGCGACGCTCAGAAACAGGATCGACACCACTGCCGAGACGACCATGAACGCCGCATTGAGAATGTTGTTGGCGGCGATCACCCGGGCCCGCTCGTTCTCGGCGGTGCGTGACTGGATCAACGCATACAGCGGCACGATGTAGAAGCCGCCGAACACGCCAATGCCGAGGATCGAGGCCATTACCCACCAGGCGTGGCCGAAGCCCAGCAGCGCCAGCCAGTCGTAGGGCTGCGCCGCCTCGGGAATGCCACCCGAGGCCGCCCAGAGCAGGATGCCGAACACCGTCAGGCCGATGGAACCGAACGGCACCAGACCTATTTCCACCTTGCGCCCGCTCATGCGCTCGCAAAGCATCGAGCCCAGCGCGATGCCCACCGAAAACACGGTGAGAATCAGGGTGACCACGCTCTCGTCACCGTGCAGCCACTCCTTGGAATAGGCCGGGATCTGCGTCAGATACACCGCGCCGAGAAACCAGAACCACGAGTTGCCGACCAGCGAGCGCGACACCGCTTTCGGCTGCGTCAGGCCCATGCGCAGGGTCAGCCAGGTTTGCCGGAAGATGTTCCAGTCCAACGCCAGATCCGGCAGCGCGGCACCGGCCCGCGGAATGCCGCGGGCCGACAGGTAGCCGAGCATCGCCACCAGCACCACCGAGACGGCGACGATCACGCTGTAGTGGGCACTGGTGAGCATGATGCCGGCGCCGATGGTGCCCGCCAGGATCGCCAGGAAGGTGCCCATTTCCACCAGCGCGTTGCCGCCTACCAACTCCTCGGGTTTCAGCGCCTGAGGCAGGATCGAATACTTCACCGGGCCGAACAGCGCCGATTGAATGCCCATGGTGAACAGCACCGCGAGCATCAGCGTCAGGTTGCCGAGCAGCACGCCGAGGGCGCCGACCAACATGATGAAGATCTCGAAGAACTTCAGCCGGCGGATCAGCAGATCCTTGGCGAACTTCTCGCCGAACTGGCCGCCAAGGGCGGAAAACAGGAAGAACGGCAGGATGAACAGCATGGCTGCGACGTTGACCAGCAGGTCGCGATCGGCCTCCAGGCTGAGCTTGAAGAGAATCGCCAGGATCAACGACTGCTTGAAGATATTGTCGTTGAACGCGCCGAGCAGCTGCGTGACGAAGAACGGCAGGAAGCGCCGGCTCTTCAGCAGAGCGAATTGCGAGTGCTGACTCATCGATACCTTTCCCTTTGCGGATTCGATGAGTATTGGACTGCAACGGCTCGGGCAAAGCCACAGCCGCAAGCATTTTTGTCGACGCGTCGCGTCTTTTCAGTTGAACAGCGGGTTGCCACGCAGGCGCGCCACGGCCAGGTCGACGAAGGCACGCACCTTGGCCGGCGCCTGACGGCCCTCGGGGTACAGTACGTGAATCGGCAGCGGCGGCTCCTCGAAACCCTCGAGCACGACCTGCAATGCACCCTCCTGCAGCACCTGGCCGACCTGATAATGCAGCACCCGGGTCAGCCCCCAGCCGGCTCTGGCCGTGGCGATAGCCGACTCGTTGGTGTTGCATTGCAGCACCGGGTCGACCAGCACTCGCTGGCCCTCGGCGAAGCGCCATTCCGGCGAAGCCCAGGCGCTTTGCGACACGGCGATGCGATGGTGTTTCAAGTCGGCGGGCGTGGCCGGTACGCCGTATTTCTCCAGGTAACACGGCGCCGCGCAGATCACCCGACGTACCGCGCCGACCTGGATAGCGGTAAAGCCCGAATCCGCCAGGTGACCGATACGAACCGCCACGTCGATGCCCTCGTCGAGGATATTCACCGGCCGGTCGACGAAAAAGGTGCGCGCGTGCATGCCCGGGTAGGCATCCAGGTAATCGAGCACCAGGGGCAGCACGTGCAGGTGGCCGAACATCGACGCCGCGGTCACCGCCAGGGTGCCGGACGGTTCGGCGTAATGCCCGGCTGCGGCCAGTTCCGCCTCGGCGATATCGGCGAGAATGCGCCGACAATCCTGCAGGTAGCGGCTGCCGGCATCGGTGGTCTTCACCGAACGGGTGGTGCGCACCAGCAGCCGTGCGCCGATCAGGTCCTCGAGGCCGGCGACGATGCGCGTCACCGCCGGCGCGCTCATGTGCATCTGCCGCGCGGTACTGGCGAAGCTGCCCGTCTCCGCGACCTTCACGAATACCCGCATCGCCTGCCAACGATCCATCCACCCGCTCCTCTGCTTTAAGCGTTGGCTGCGCTGGTGGCGCAGCCCAGCGAGTATGCCGTATCCGCGCGTCCTGAGCGGCAATGCGATTCAGGCTGCATGGTCGAGCGCCCACGCAGGAACGCGGGCGCCATCACCCTACCGGCCATCCACGATCTCGCAGGAGAGGCTTCAGCCTCGAGCTCTGGTGCGCCCAGCCAGACGAAATCGAGGCTAAACCCAGCCTCCCCCACGAAGTTGCGCAGAACTGCCACAGAGTCGCCCGCTACGCCGCTCAGAGCGCCAGTTCGAGGCGCTCGTCACCGGCGCCTTGAGGCTGCGCCGGCACTGCGCAGCAGATCAGCACTTCATCGTCGCCGTACGGCGCGCGGGGTTCTTTCAGGTAGCTCACCGCGCCTTTCACCAGGCGCGTCTTGCAGGTGCCGCAAGAGCCTTCGCGGCAACTGAACTCCGGTTCCAGGCCTCTAGCCTCGGCCAGTTCCAGCAAGGTGCCGGAGCCCGGTGTCCAGCGCCCCTCCTTCAGCGACTCGGTAAACAGCACCGGCACCGCCTCGGTGGCCGGCGGAGCCGTCACGGCGGCGGCCGCCGGCTGATCAGGGCGACGCACCAGGGACGCCGGCCCGAAGCCTTCGGCATGGATGCGCCCATCGGCGATGTTGTAGCCGCGCAGGCCGTCGTACAGCCCCTGGGTGAAGGCCGGCGGCCCGCACAGGTAGAAGGCGTAATCATCGAAGGCCAGATAACGGGTCAGCAGCGCCATGTCGATGCGCCCGGCGGTGTCGTAATCGACACCCGGCTCGGCGCCGCTGGTGTCGCTCAGCACCCGCACCAGCCTGACCGCGCCCTGGGCGGCGGCCACCAGGTCGCCGAGTTCGCGGTCGAAGGCGCGCTCGGCTTTCGAGCGCGCGGCGTAGAACAATGTGACCGGCCTGATCCGCTGCCGGCGCCAGCCTTCGTAGACCACATGGCGCAGCATCGCCAGCATCGGCGTGATGCCGATGCCACCGGCCAGCAGCACCAGCGGGCGCTCCTCCTGCGCATCGAGGGTGAATGCCCCGGCCGGCGCGCGGGCGTCGATCAGGTCGCCCTCGCGCAACCCGTCATGGATGAATTGCGACACCCGTCCCTCGCGCTTGACGCTGATCCGGTAGGTGCCATCGGACGGCGCCACCGACAGGGTGTAGGTACGAATCAGCGGCTTCTCGCCCGCGGCCACTCGCAGCCGAATCGGCAGGTGCTGGCCGGCCAGGTGCGGCAATATCCCGGCACCGTCGATCGGCTCCAGATGCAGGGAACGGATCGACCGGCTTTCCTGAACGATGCGCACAATCCTCATTGGCCGCCACTGCGTAGCGTACTGGGACGCGCGCAGCTGATCGGCGGCCTGCTGCCAGTTGCCGGTGAGCAGCGAGCTGTCCGCCCAGCCGTCGTCGCGCAGGGCCCAGCGCACGGCCATGGCAGCCGGGCGCCGCACGATACGCCGGGGACGAAAGGTCCACAGCCGCTCGGCGCCCTGAAAGGCGCCGATTTCCGGGGAGTCGAAGATGACCTCGGCGTCGCCGCTCAGTTGCAGTACGTCGCCCGTGGCGAAATCCACGAACAGCAGACCGGCCTTGCCGTTGAGCACGATATTGCCGAGGGTGGAAAAGAACAGGTTGCCGTTGAAGTCCGGGATGGTCAGGGTGCCGTCGGCATCGATGCGCACGAAGCCGGTGTTGCCGCCACGGTGCGAGACGTCCACCTGGCGCTGCCCGTCGACATCGGCATAGGTCGCCACGAAAAAGGTGTCGGCGCCTTCGATCACTGCCCGCGCCGCGGCATCCAGCGCCGGCAACTGCTCGACGGTAGCGGCGAACGGCGCCGCCGGATCACGGGCGAAGGTGAAATCGCGCTGCTGGATATAGCGTGGGCAGTTGCCGAAACTCTGCTCGACCGCCACCTGCAGGCCTTTGCCACCCGCCACCACCACGCCGTTCATGCGGTTACGCCGTCGGCTGTGCAGTTCGATGCCCAGAAGGCCCAGCGCAGCGCCCTCGCCCATGCCTTGGGCGACAGGGTCGTCGGCCTGGGGCCGGGCGGCAATGTCCAGCGTGGTGGGCGTCGGCGAGGCCATGAAACCGGCCTGGCCCTCGAGCACGCCGGCCCAGGCATCGCCCTGCCCATCCACGCTGCCCAGCACGATGAACGGCAGCTGGGCGTAGAAATCCCGGTGCTGGTCGGGCATGAAGTCGCGCACCACGCGTTTGCCGACCGCTTCCATCCGATCGGCGACGCCGAGCTTCTTCTGGATGAAGGTCTCGCCCGAATGCCAGGGCGCTGGCGCGTTCGAGTGGTCGGCCATGTACGGATCTCCTCGGTGGCTACAACGTCGATGTGGCTGCTCAGAACCTGTTCACGATCTAGCGAGCTAGAGCCATACAAGGCCTAGGCGGCCCCACAAAAACAGGCGAGGAAGCGGACTGGGCTCGCACACGAGTTTACGTGCTGTAAATGAGCATTCTGACTGGGCTGGCAATCCAGCCTGTTTTTAACGCCGTGGGGCCGACGCGCAGCAGATCGTGAACAGCTTCTTAGGCGTTGGCGGTCAGCCCGGCAGCTGTCTGGGGAATGGCCACGAAGCCGGGCAGCGCCTCGATGCGCGCCAGGAAGGCCCGGACCTGCTCGTAGGCCGACAGGTCGACATTGCCCTCCGGCGCCCGGGCCAGGTAGCTGTATAGCGCCACATCGGCGATGGTCGGATGGTCGGCGGCCAGCCACTGGCGACCGCTCAGGTGGCGCTCCAGGCGGGCAAGCAGCACATGGGCACGGGCGATCACTTCTTCGGCATTGAAGTCGGCACCGAACACCGTGATCAGCCGCGCTGCGCACGGGCCGTAAGCCAGTTCGCCGGCGGCCACGGACAGCCAGCGCTGCACCGCAGCCGCACCAGCCGGGTCTTCCGGCAGCCAGTCGGTGCGCCCGGTCTTCTTGGCCAGGTAAACGAGAATGGCGCTGGAGTCGGCGACCACCACGCCGTCGTCTTCCAGCACCGGCACCTGACCGAAAGGGTTGAGCGCGAGAAATTCAGGCTGCTTGTTGGCTCCGCCAGCCAGGTCGACCTCGATCAGCTCGGGCTTCAGGCCCAGCAGCGAGGCGAACAGAACGGCGCGATGGGCATGGCCTGACAGCGTGACGTGATGGATTTTCATGGGTCGGCTCCTGGTTGACGGTGGGCCGGGAAAAGTCCCGAGCCGTGCAACCAGCTTGCGACCGCAGCGCGTTTTGAGGAATAGGCGTTGTCGGCATTACTTTATTGCGATAAGTGGAACAATCCGATTCCCGCGTCAGATGGGCAATTGCTCCAGCGCCCAGCGCAGCCCGAAGAAGATCAGCAACCCGCCGCCGATGGTCGCCAGCAGATGGCGCGTGATCACGGCGATGACGATGGTCGCCAGACCCGCCAGCAGATAGGCATTGTCCCAGCTCAACGCCCAGTTGCGACCGTCAGGCAGGAGCATGGCCGGCACCACGATGGCGGTCAGCACCGCGGTCGGCACGTAATGCAGGGCCTGACGCACCGCCTGGGGAAAACGCAGGTCGGGAAAGGCGAACAGGCTGTAGCGCGTGGCGAAGGTGATCGCCAGCATGCCGAAGATCAGAATCCAGTTTTCCATCAGCAAAGCTCCTCCTGCAGGGGCGCCTGGACGCGTTCGAGCAACACGCCGATCACGATGCCGGCGAAGGCGGCGGCCATCAGCCCGAGTTTGTAGGGCAGGTCGTGAAAGATCAGCGCGACCACCGCCGCCACCAGGGCGGCAGCCACCTGCGGGCGATTGCGCAGCATCGGTACGACGATGCCGACGAAGGTGGCGATCATCGCGAAATCCAGCCCCCAGGCGGCGAGGTTCGGCACCGCCTGGCCGAACAGCAGGCCAATCAGCGTGCAGCCGATCCAGTTGCCGTACATGGCCAGACCGGCGCCAAGAAAGTACCAATGCTTGTTTGGTGAATCGTCGCGCTGGGCGTAGCGCTGCTGCACCACGGCAAAGGCCTCGTCGGTCAGCCAGAACGCCAGCGGCATGCGCCAGCGCTTGGGCAGGTGGCGCACGAAGGGCTGCAGGGTGGCGCTGTACAGCGCATGGCGCAGGTTGACCACCAGGGTGGTCAGCCACAGCACCGCCAGGGTGGCGCCGCCGGTGAGCAGGCTGACGGCGATGAACTGCGCCGAGCCGGCGAACACCAGCACCGACATGCCGATGGTCTGCCAGGCATCGAGCCCGGCGGCGCCGGCCAGGCTGCCATAGATGATGCCGAACGGCATGGCGCCGAGCAGCATCGGCAGCATATCGCGCAGGCCCTGGAAGAATTCTTGGTATCGGGACATCGGCTCGTCGCTGGACTGGAAAGATCGCCCGCTGGCGACCAGAAGCGCATCAGGCTAGCTCAGCCGGTTTGCGCTGTCTTGAACGATCTTGCGCAGTTCGCACATTAGGTAGCCCGGGTTGAGCGCAGCGATACCGGGGGCTGAGTTACGACCCTTACCCTGGCAGTACCTTTGGGAGCGGGCGGTGACGCCTATTTCGCGCGCATGGCGCGCTCCCACAGGTGCGATTCGCAGGAAAAGCGGCGGTATCGCTCAACCACAGGCTACGGGCTGCGATGGCAAGCCTTGCGGTATTCACCGGGCCCCACGCCATACACCTGCTTGAACTGTCGCGTCAGGTGGCTTTGGTCGGCGAAGCCCAGTTGCAGCGCCACACTCAGCGGCGCACAGCCATCACGCAGCAGCGCCCGCGCCTGCTCCAGCCGGCGTTGCTGCAGCCAGGCATGGGGCGGCAGCCCGGTAGCGCGGCGAAACACCCGGGCGAAATGGAACGGCGAGAGGTTCACCGCGGCCGCCAGTTCCTCCAGCGATGGCGGCTCGCCCAGGCGCGCGGCCAGCAGCTCCTTGGCCAGGCTCACCGCCCGCGGTTCCAGACCGGCGACGGCTGCCTGCCTGACCCCGGCATGACGCTGGAACAGCATCAGCAACGTCTCGCGCCATGCCGTCTGCTGCTGCAGCACGCTGGCGGCGCTGTCGAGCAGGCGGTGCAACTGGCCGAAGGCCCGATGCAGTTCGACGTCCTGCAGCACGCTGGCGGCGAACGACGGCAGGCCGCGGTGCGCCAGGCCCAGCTCGTCGAGCACGCCATTGACCTGGGCCGGCGCCGGGTAGAAGGCGCGGTACAACCAACCCTGCTCATGGGCCGACGAGCCGGTGTGCACTTCATCCGGGTTGATCAGCACCATGCTGCCGACCGGCGCCAGGTGATCGGCACCGCGATGACGAAAGCGCTGGGCGCCGTGCTCGATCACGGTGAACACGAAACCTTCATGCACGTGCGGGGTGAAGCGTTGCTTGATGTAGCGCGCCTGCAGCAGCTCCACGCCGGCCAGCGCGGGGCTTTCCCAGAAGCGGATGCGCTCGCCGGAGGGCATGGCTCACACGCCGAAGCGTGCCTCCAGCCCGGCCTTGACCACCGGCCATTCCTGGTCGGTGATGCTGTACAGCACGGTGTCGTCGAGGCGCCCGTCGGCCAGGCGGCGATGATTGCGCAGCAGGCCCTCGCGAACCGCGCCGAGCTTTTCGATGGCGCGCTGGGAGCGCTGGTTGCTGGCGGCGGTTTTCAGTTGCACGCGAACCATCTGCCAGCTCTCGAAGGCGTGGCGCAGCATCAGGTACTTGATCATGCTGTTCAGGCCCGTGCCGTGCTGGGCGGCGTCCAGCCAGGTCCAGCCGATTTCCACGGCAGGCAGGGTCGGCATGAAGTCGGCGAAACGGGTGGTGCCGACCACCTGATCACCCAGGCGGATCACGAAGGGCAAGGCGCGCTCCTCGCGCTGATCGTGCAGGGCCTGGCGATACCAGTCCAGGCGCTGCGTGCCGCTCATGTAGAGCAGCTCATCGCGATTGGCTTCGGCCAGGCTGACCAGCGCCGGAATATCGCCATCGAGCAACGGTTCGATGCGCAGGGCACCGCGCTGCAGGGTGATCAATTGCGGCTTGAACATCGGTTTTCTCCAGGTACAACGCTTGCCAGGCGTGTCAGTTTCTCACCGAATAAACGGCCTGTCTGCCAAAAACGGCAGCGCCCAGCGTGCCGCAAGTGCACGGCGGTGCCCCTGCGACCTTGGTCGCGCCTGACGCTGCGCCGCTTTGCTGCGACACTACGCAGGCGTGCCAAAGTACGCTCGCACCATTGCCCTTCTGTTTCGTGGAGTCTGCATGTCGCTGTCCAGTTGGCTTATCGCTGCAGTCGCCCTGCTCTACATGGCCGTGCTGTTCGCCATCGCCTTCTACGGTGACCGCCGCCGCAAGCCACTGCCGCCGAAAGTCCGCGCCTGGGTCTATTCGCTGTCGCTGGCGGTGTACTGCACCAGCTGGACGTTCTTCGGCGCCGTCGGCCAGGCGGCCGAGCAACTGTGGTCGTTCCTGCCCATCTACCTGGGGCCGATGCTGCTTCTGCTGTTCGCCCCCTGGGTGATCGAGAAGATGGTGCTGATCAGCAAGCAGGAAAACATCACTTCGATCGCCGACTTCATCGCCGCGCGCTACGGCAAGTCACAGTCCCTGGCCATCGTCGTCGCGCTGATCTGCCTGGTCGGCGTGCTGCCCTACATCGCCCTGCAGCTCAAGGGCATCGTGCTCGGCGTGAACCTGCTGATCGGCTCGGAAACCGACGCCGACGGCACCCGCGCCCAGGACACCGCGCTGATCGTCTCGGTGATCCTGGCGCTGTTCACCATTCTGTTCGGCACTCGCAACCTGGACGTCACCGAGCACCACCGCGGCATGGTACTGGCCATCGCCTTCGAGTCGCTGGTCAAGCTGCTGGCCTTCATCGCCGTAGGCGCCTTCGTCACCTACGGGCTGTTCAATGGTTTCGGCGACCTGTTCAGCCAGGCGCAGCGCAGCCGCGAGCTGGAGGCGTACTGGGCCGAGGCGGTGAACTGGCCGGCGATGCTGGTGCAAACCGGCATGGCGATGATCGCCATCGTCTGCCTGCCGCGGCAGTTCCACGTCACCGTGGTGGAAAACACCGACCCCCGTGACCTGCGCCTGGCGCGCTGGGTGTTCCCGCTGTACCTGCTGCTGGCCGCACTGTTCGTGATTCCCATCGCCCTGGCCGGGCAGATGCTGCTGCCGGGCGGAGTGAGCCCGGACTCCTTCGTGATCAGCCTGCCGCTCGCCGAAGCCCATCCGGCGCTGGCGCTGCTGGCCTTCATCGGTGGCGCGTCGGCGGCCACCGGCATGGTGATCGTCGCGTCGGTGGCGCTGTCGACGATGATCTCCAACGACATGCTGCTGCCCTGGCTGCTGCACCGCAAAAGCACCGAGCGGCCGTTCGAGGCCTTCCGCCACTGGATGCTCACGGCACGAAGGGTCAGCATCGTGCTGATCCTGCTGCTGGCCTACGTGTGCTATCGCCTGCTCGGCACCAATGCCAGCCTGGCGACCATCGGGCAGATCTCCTTTGCCGCCATCGGCCAACTGGCGCCGGCGATGTTCGGCGCCCTGGTGTGGAAGCAGGCCAACCGCCGCGGCGTGTTCGCCGGGTTGATCACCGGCGCGGCGCTGTGGATCTACACCCTGGTGCTGCCGGTATTGGCCCGCGGCCTGGGTTGGCCGCTGGATATCTTCCCCGGCCTGCGCACCCTGCTCTATGCGCCGATCGGCTTCGAGGTCGACGCGCTGACCCGCGGCGTGGTGCTGTCGCTGGCCGGCAACCTGACGCTGTTCGCCTGGGTGTCGTTCTTCTCGCGTACCCGGGTGTCCGAGCACTGGCAGGCCGGGCGCTTCGTCAACCACGACTTCGGCAACAAACAGGGCGGTCGCGGCGCCCTGGCGGTGCAGGTCAACGACCTGCTGCTGCTCGCCGGCCGTTTCGTCGGCGAAGAGCGCGCGCAGGAAAGCTTCAGCCACTTCGCCCGTCGCCAGGGCAAGGCCTTCAATTCGGCGCAGCCGGCCAACAGCGAATGGATCGCCCACACCGAGCGCCTGCTCGCCGGCGTGCTCGGCGCCTCGTCGACCCGTGCGGTGGTCAAGGCGGCCATCGAAGGCCGCGACATGCAGGTCGAGGACGTGGTGCGCATCGTCGACGAAGCCAGCGAAGTGCTGCAGTTCAACCGCGCCCTGTTGCAGGGCGCCATCGAGAACATCAGCCAGGGCATCAGCGTGGTCGACCAGTCCCTGCGCCTGGTGGCCTGGAATCAGCGCTACCTGGAAATCTTCGAGTACCCGGACGGGCTGATCTGCGTCGGCCGGCCGATCGCCGAGATCATCCGTTTCAACGCCGAGCGCGGCATGCTCGGCAGCGCCGACGTCGAGGAAAGCGTCGCCAAGCGCCTGTACTGGATGCGCCAGGGCACCGCCCACAGCTACGAGCGGGTGTTTCCCAATGGCCGGGTGATCGAGCTGATCGGCAACCCGATGCCCGGCGGCGGTTTCGTCATGAGCTTCACCGACATCACCGAATTCCGTGAAGCCGAGCGCGCCCTCAAGGCCGCCAACGAAGGCCTCGAACAGCGCGTCGCCGAGCGCACACATGAACTGTCGCAACTGAACAAGGCGCTGACCGCCGCCACTGGCGTGGCCGAAGCGGCCAACGCCTCGAAGACCCGCTTTCTCGCCGCGGTCAGCCATGACCTGATGCAACCGCTGAACGCCGCCCGGCTGTTCTCCGCCGCCCTCTCCCACCAGGAAGAGGCGCTGCCCCACGAGGCCCAGGAGCTGGTGCGCCACCTGGACAGCTCGCTGCGCTCGGCCGAGGACCTGATCAGCGACCTGCTGGACATCTCGCGCCTGGAGAACGGCCGCATCACCCCGGACCGCAATGCCTTCGCCCTCAACAGCCTGTTCGACACCCTGGGCGCCGAATTCCGCGTGCTGGCCGCCGAGCATGGCGTGGATTTCCATATGCAGGGCAGCAAACTGCGGGTGGACAGCGACAGCAAGCTGCTGCGCCGCGTGCTGCAGAACTTCCTCACCAACGCCTTCCGCTATGCCAAGGGCCGTGTGCTGCTCGGCGTGCGCCGCCAGGGTGCGAATCTGCGCCTGGAGGTATGGGATCGTGGCCCGGGCATTCCTGAGGACAAACGGCAGACCATCTTCGAGGAATTCAAACGCCTGGACAGCCACCAGACCCGCGCCGAAAAAGGCCTGGGCCTGGGCCTGGCGATCGCCGACGGGCTGTGCCGCGTGCTCGGCCACAGCCTGCAGGTGCGTTCCTGGCCCGGCAAGGGCAGCGTGTTCAGCGTCACCGTGCCGATCGCTCGCCACCAGGCGCCAGCGGCCCAGCGGGTGCGGCCGGAAAGCAGCGGTCAACTGCTCACCGGCACCCAGGTGCTGTGTATCGACAACGAGGAAAGTATCCTTACCGGCATGCACAGCCTGCTTTCGCGCTGGGGCTGCCAGGTCTGGTCGGCGCGCACCCGTGCCGAATGCGAGCAACTGCTTGACGAGGACGTGCGTCCGCACCTGGCCCTGGTCGACTACCACCTGGACGAAGGCGACACCGGCACCGAATTGATGGCCTGGCTGCGTACCCGCCTGGGCGAACCGGTGCCCGGCGTGGTGATCAGCGCCGACGGCCGCCCCGAACTGATCGCCCAGGTGCACGCCGCGGGCCTGGACTTTCTGCCCAAGCCGGTGAAACCGGCGGCGCTACGGGCGTTGATCAGCCGGCATTTGCCGAGACAGTAGCGTGACCAGCCTATGGCGCGCTTTTGTAGGAGCGCGCCATGCGCGCGAAAATTCGCGGCCATGAACTGGGCGTCCCCGCTTGGTTGCACAATGCTCTTGGGACGCAGGATGGGTCGGGCCGCGTAGGTGCAACCCATCTGCAAGACTGCAGCAAGGTAGAAGCAAACATCATCGCTTCACCTGTGGAAACGGGCCGTGCCCGTGATTTTTCGCGGGCATGGCCCGCTCCCACAGATGATCACCAGTCGATCCTGCGGGAGCGGGCGGCTGCTATCACATAGCTGCTATCGCCTCGCGTTTGACGTACGGCTGAGCCGGTCGTGAACGGATTGCACCCATCCAAGACGCGCGCTGCTGTTGCAGTGCGCCGCATTTCTTGCGAAAACGCAGGCCCCGACAACCGACCGGAAAAGCGAAATGAGCGACGAACTACGTATCGAAGATATCCACCAGGGCGATGGCAAGACGGTGGTCAAGGGCGCGCTGATCACCACCCAGTACCGCGGCTGGCTGGAGGACGGCACCGAGTTCGACTCGTCCTATGCGCGCGGCAAGCCGTTCCAGTGCGTGATCGGCACCGGGCGGGTGATCAAGGGCTGGGACCAGGGCCTGATGGGCATGCAGGTCGGCGGCAAGCGCCGGCTGTTCGTGCCAGCGCACCTGGCTTATGGCGAACGCTCGATGGGCGCGATCACGCCGAATTCCAACCTGAGTTTCGAAATCGAGCTGCTGGAAGTGCTGACGCGGGACGACTGAAGCGCCCCGCGTCTTGCGATTTATTGCCTGGGTTGCGGCTCGACCCGGTCGAAGCGCAGGCCCTCGCTGCCCTTGATGTTCCAGGCTTCGCCCTGGGTGCCGACGAAGCTGACGTCGGTGAAGCTCGAGTCGCGCAGGCCGTCGATCTGCGCACCCGCCCCGCCCTTGAAGCGCACCTGTTCGAAGGCGACGTTCTCGTGGAAGGCGTCGTGGGCGCTGTCGCCCTTGACCTGGATCGCCGCGCCGGCGGTATCCTCCACCGTCACGTTGCTCACGCGGATATCGCGGAACTGGCCCGCCACGGTCGAGCGCTCGTAGTCGAGGATGGCGTTGGGGTCGTGGTAATCCAGGGTCATGATCACCCCCTGCTTGACCGGCTTGCGGATCGCCGAGTCGCGGAAGGTGACGTTGCGCGCGCCGCCGCCCATGAAGTTGGTGCTCTTCATGCGCAGGCCGGTGTCGGTGCCGTCGGACACGTTGTCTTCGGCGAGGATGTTCTGAATCCAGCCACCGGTGTGGCTACCAGCGACCACCATGCCGTGGCCGCGGCGGAAGAAGTTGTTGAAGATCCAGGCATCCTCCTGGGGCGGCTGCTTGCTGGCGTCGGCGCCAGTGCCGGACGCGAAGTTGACGCAATCGTCGCCCGTGTCGAAGAAGTTGTTGAAGACCATCGCCCCCTTGCTGTTGGCGAACTCGATGCCGTCGCCGTTGTTGGCGTCGTAGGTCTTGTGCAGGGTACCCGCCATCACCACGTTCTCGGTTTCCAGATTCATGATCCCGTGGTAGGCCGGGTTGAGCACGGTGAAGCCACCGTAGAACAGGTTCCTGACGTTGCGCAGGGTCATCAATGACGAGCGCATCTGCCCGTAGGCGTCCTTGACGATGATGCCACGCGCCACCGCCTTCTCGACCTGGTCCTTGGCCAGGATGCCGTCCTCCCTGTAGCGGGTATTGTCACTGGCGCGGTAGAACGGCAGCGGCTTGCCGAGCTCGTCCTGGCTGTCGTCGTTGCGCTTCCAGCCGTTGCCGTCGATGGTGCCCTTGCCGACGATGCGGATGTTCTCGAACGACTGGTGCTGGCGCGGATCGCGCGGCAGCGCGTTGATCAACGAGGCCGGGCGCACCATGGTCGAATACGGGTACTGGATGTAGCCCTGCAGCGGATAATCCTCGCTGCGCTCGGAGCCCAGCAGCGTGGCGCCCTCGGCGATCTCCAGGGTCATGTTGCTTTTCAGGTACAGCGCACCGGTCTTGAACACCCCGGCCGGAATCAGCACCTTGCAGTTCAGCGAGCAGGCATCGATGGTCTTCTGGATGGCCGCGGTATTGAGCGTCTTGCCATCGCCCTTGGCGCCCTGGGCCTCGATGTTGAACACCTCGGCAACCGCCGTGGTGCGCTGCACCAGCACCGGGCTGTCGGCCGACTCGCGGCCCTGGGCATCCACCGAGCGCACGGTGAAGCGGTATTCGGTTTCCGGCTTCAGGCCATCGACGGTGAAGTTATGGATGGCGATGCGATGGTGGAAGTTGTCCGTATCGGTCGCATAGAACTGATCGATATACGGCTTGGCCGGCGAATGCTGGTCGTTGTTGGCGTTGGCGCCACCCAGCGTTCTGCCATCCATGTACACGTGATAGTCGACGATGCCCGCGGCATCTTGCGGCTTCTCCCTGACCAGAATGATCTGGCGATCGTCATAGGCCAGGGTCGGCACCTGGATATTCCGCGGCGCCTCCAGCGCCAGGGCGGCACCGCTGGCCAACAAAGCCAGCGGTATGACAACGCACTTTGACCGATGAGATTTATTCGGAGAAACAGGCGTAAAAAGTCGCTTGATGAGCGGCATGGTTATTATCCTTGTTATGGCCAATCCATTGAAAAAGCTGAAGATACCGAGGCATACGGAAGACGGTAAGCAGCGCGATCGTCACACCCTCAAGAAGTATGACAACCGACAAGATAGACTAGATTTGGCTTGCGTCCAGCGCTCGCGTCGCGGCACCGCTCGCATGCAGAAGGGGGAGGAATCAGTCGTCCAGCGGCTCATCCAGCGGCAGCCCGGCTGCACGCTCGAGCAGCTCGGGGGGCAGGCTCTTGCTGGCCCGGGCGCCGAGCAACTTGAGGTTTTCAGCGCGGCTGATGAGGTTGCCGCGGCCGTCGACCAACTTGTTGCGCGCACCGGAGTAGGCCTTGTCGAGCTGTTGCAGGCGCATGCCGACTTCGTCCAGATCCTGGATGAAAGCCACGAACTTGTCGTACAGCGCCCCTGCCCGCTCGGCGATTTCCCGGGCGTTCTGGCTCTGCCGTTCCTGGCGCCACAGGCTGTCGATCACCCGCAGGGTAGCGAGCAGCGTGGTCGGGCTGACGATCACGATGTGTTGGTCGAAGGCTTCCTGGAACAGCCCCGGATCAGCCTGCAAAGCCGCTGCGAATGCGGCCTCGATCGGCACGAAAAGCAGCACGAAATCCAGGCTGTGCAGCCCGTCGAGGTGCTGGTAATCCTTGAGCGACAAGCCCTTGAGGTGGCTGCGCAGCGATAGCACGTGCTGTTTCAGCGCCACCTGCCGCACCGCGTCCTCGCTGGCCGACACGTACTGCTGATACGCGGTGAGGCTGACCTTGGCATCGACCACCACCTGCTTGTCGCCCGGCAGCTGGATCAGCACGTCCGGCTGGAAACGCTCGCCTTCGGCACTCTTCAGGCTGACCTGGGTGTGGTACTCGCGGCCCTTCTGCAGGCCGGCATGTTCGAGTACGCGTTCGAGCACCAGCTCACCCCAGTTGCCCTGGGTTTTTTGACCCTTGAGCGCCTGGGTGAGGTTCATCGCCTCCTCGCTCAGGCGCTGATTGAGCCCCTGCAGACGCTCCAGCTCCTTGCCCAGAGAAAAGCGCTCGCGGGCCTCCTGCTGGTAGCTCTCCTCGACGCGCTTCTCGAAGGCCTGGATGCGTTCCTTGAGCGGGTCGAGCAGTTGCCCCAGGCGCTGCTGGCTGGTTTCCGAGAAGCGCTGCTCGCGCTCATCGAAGATCTTGCCGGCCAACTCGGCGAACTGCGCACGCAAGGCATCACGGGCGCCTTGCAGATCCTCCAGGCGCTGCTGATGGTTTTCCTGCTGCTCGTGCAGCTCGGCCGTCAGCCCGGCCCGCTCGCTGTCCAGGCGACGCAGCTCGGCTTCCTGGCGCTCGCGCAGAGCCTGCGCGCCCTCGAGCTGCTCGCGGGCCAGTTGCAGGTCGTTCTGCAGCAAGTGGGTTTCACGGCGCAGAGCGGCCAGTTCGGCCTGCTGGTCAGCCTTGATTTCGAGGATCTCGGCAAGCTCGTCACGGCAGTTGTCCAACTGCGCGCTGAGGCCGGCCTGGGCCAGTTGCGCTGCATTCATGCGCTCCTGAGCCAACCCCGATTGCAGACGCATGTCCTCGGCCTGTCGCAGGGCGGCAGCAATGCGCAGCCACAAGGGAACGGCAGCCAGCAGCGCGCCGACCAGAAAAGCCGGCAACAAGGTCAGGAGATCGAAAGGCATAAAGGCATCCAGGCAAGACTGCCGGGCAGTATAACCGCGCGGGCGGCCTGGCAGCGGTTACAGGCGCTGCAGCAAATCCCGCGCCTCGTCATGCCCTTGCAGCGCCGCCAGCTCCAGCCAATGCCGGGCCTGCTCCGGCTCGAGGGTGCGTGGCTGGCAATACAGACGCCCCAGCTCCAGCTGGGCATGGCTGTCGCCAGCTCGCGCGGCCTGGCGTAGCAGCTCCAGGCCGATACGCCGGTCGCGGGTATTGCCACATTCGCGACAGAGCATCTGGCCCAGCCGACTTTGCGCCTGCACCACACCACGGCGCGCAGCCTGCTTGAGCAGACGGCCGGCGATGCGTTTCACACTGGGCGCATGGCCAAGGTGCGGACTGTCCAGCAGCCAGGCGGCTACCCGGACGGGAACCTGGGTACGGACGGGAAGCGTATGGAGTTCACTGCGGGGTAAAACGCGGGGCATAAGGCTGAAGCGGGACTCTGGAACAGGCGCGCCACTCTACTCTTTTTTATTCAAAGGTAAAGCCCCGGCCCGCCCCAGAGCGGCTGCAGATGACAATCCACAGAAGCTGTGGATAACTTTGTGGGTATGGTGGGCGAAATATCCCCTAACACTGATGGGATGGGCCTCCCGCTCAAACTGCTCATTTTTTCACCACATCAAAAAAGTCTATATTTTTCATAAACTTATATTTACGCCTACGCTATTGCTCGGCTTTTTACAAGTGGCAATATGCAGCTTGACAAGCTGCCTCGCGATTGTGCACAAGTCTGCCGGAAGGGCCTCTGAAATGCCCTTTTGCAGGGCAAGATCAGCCTTGACATCGCGGCACGCCACGGCGGACGCGGTATGCAGGCCATGCACGGTGTTGCTCCTGTCACGCGCACGCCATAAAAGTATGAAGCACCAATCAGGCGCGTCCGGTTTGGCAGGCCGTATCGGTTCGGGTTAACGTCGCCAACTCATCCGCGCTTGGATCCATGCCCATGCTCAGCCGCCGCATCTGGCTGCGACTGTCCGTCACACTCGCCCTGCTGCTAGTGCTGGTGGCCGCCGTTCATCTGGGCGGTCGCTACCTGCTGCAACGCAGTGGCATCGAAACCCTCGACTGGCACGGCATCGCGCTTTCGGACGGGGGCCTGCGCATCGACAGCCTGGTGCTGCGCCAGCACAGCAGCGCCGGCACGCTCGAATTGCACGGCAATGATCTGCACCTGGCCTGGCGTGACTTCAGCTTCAGCCTGCCGGTGTGGCGGCACGTCACGATTGACCGCCTGTCGCTGGATTGGCGACCGGTCGAAGAAGATGCCCCAAACGCCGCGCCACCGCCCGACCTCGACCTGCAACGCCTGGCCGCACCGCTGGCCCTGCTGCCACGCAGTCTGTCGATCGCTCACCTCGAGGCCGCCCTGCCCTGCGCTCGCGGGCAATGCATTGCCAGTGGCAGCCTGGATTTGCAGCACGGTGACGATAAACGTATCGCTCTGAGCGTGAACCTCGCTCAGCAGGAGCAGGTAGTGAGCGTCGCGCTCGACCTCGAACCAGGCATTGACGCCCTCGACTTGCAGGTGACCCTGGCGGTGGATCGACAGCCCCAGGCGACCCTGACCAGCCACCTGCTGGAGCGCGGCGACGGCCTGATCTGGACCGGCCAGCTCGACGCCACCGCGCTTACCCAGGCCGTCACGCTGCAGAACCTGCTGAGCGCCTGGGCACTGCCCGCCGGCAAGCAATGGCCAGCGGCACCGGGCCAGGCCAGCCTCGCCGGCACCTGGCAACTCGACCTGCCCCGCCGCCAGCCGGATGTGAACAACCTGCTGGCCGCGACCGGCCAATTCGATCTGCACGGCAACCTGCCGCAGCCTTGGCCGCTGCCCGGCGTCGGCCTGCTACAGGGGCAACTGGCCCTGGCGGCTCATAGTGAGGGTTCGCAGTGGATCGCCAGGCGCATCGAGGCCGATCTGCAGTTCAGCGAGCCCAATCCCGACTGGCTGGCGGCGCTGCCGCCGGAGCTGCGCAGCGAATCCCTGCACCTGCAGGTACAGGCGGATACGCCACTGGCCGACTTACGCCCGGAACTGGACGAGCGCAGCCTGCCCTTGAAATTGACCGCTGCGCTACGCGGCGCCACTCGCCTGGACTTGCAGGGCCGCCTGGCCGTCGCCAGCTCGGCGCCCTGGGCGGTGCAGTTCGCCGGTACGCGCCTGACCACCCGCACCGCCAGGGCGACCCAGGCCGGCTGGCAAGCCACCGAGTTGAGCAGCGCGCTGAACCTGGCGGGCTACGCCGACGACGGCGTAATCGAACTGAACCTTGGCCAGGGTTCGCAGCTACAGGCTGCCAGCCTGAAAGGTGCCGTGCTGAGCGCACAGAAACTACAGGCCGGGGTGGGCGGCAGCACGTTGAAGCTGGCGCTGCAGGACGGCGCCCTGCAAGGCTGGCAATTCAAGGGGCCACTGAACCTGAGCACCACGCGCCTGCAACAGGCCAACCTCAAGACGCAGGGCTGGCACTTGCAAGGCCAGCTGGCCGCTGCCGATGGGGCCGGCACCCTGCGGGGCAAACTGAGCAACGACAGCGAACTGCAACTCGACCTCATTGCCGGTCTAGACGTGAAACAGAACCTGCAACTCGAGGCCACCCTTGGCGAGTTGTTCCTGCGCTCCGGCAATCCGCTGGCCAAGACCCTGATGCAATGGCCCGAACTGCTCGACCTCAAGAGCGGTCGCCTGAATGCCGATGCGAGCCTGACGCTGGCCGCCGGCAGCAGCGCGCCTGGCCTTGACCTGAACCTGACCGGCAAGGGCCTCGGCGGCATCTACGATCGCTCCGAACTGAGCGGCCTGGACGCGCGCGCGCAGTTCAAGCTGGCACGCCAGCGTTTCGAGCTGTACGTCCCCGAACTGAAGCTGCAGCAGGCCAACCACGGCCTACCCATCGGCCCCGCCGAAGCGCGAGTGCGTTACAGCGCGCCGCTGGCGACTGCCGGCCAGGGCCAGTTGGAGGTGAACCTGGCCCGCACCGCGCTGATGGGTGGCCAGGTCACCTTGACACCCGGGCAATGGAATCTGGGCGCAGTCAATCAATCGTTTCCCATCCGCGTCCGCGGCCTCGAACTCCAGCAGCTGTTCGCCCACTATCCCGCCGAGGGCCTGGGCGGCAGCGGCACCCTGGACGGTGACCTGCCAGTGCGCCTGGGCCCGAACGGTATCGAGATAGACAACGGCCACGTCGCCGCCCGCCAGCCCGGCGGCTACCTGAAGTTCAGCTCCGAGAAGATCAAGGCCCTGGGTCGCAGCAACCCGGCGATGCAGCTGGTGACGCAGTCCCTGGAGGACTTCAGGTTCACCACCCTGAACAGCTCGGTCAGCTATGATCAGCACGGCATTCTGACCCTCGGCATGCGCCTGGAAGGTCAGAACCCGACCATCGAGAAAGGCCGCCCGATTCATTTCAACATCAACCTGGAGGAAGACATCCCCACCCTGCTCGCCAGCCTGCAGCTGACCGACCGGGTCAACGACATCATCACACGGCGCGTGCAGCAGCGAATGCTGCAGCGCAACACCACCCCCAAGGAGCCCTGACGAGGAGAAGCGCCATGCGCTTGCGTAGTTGCATCACCGCCCTGCTGCTGGGGCTACTGACCACAGCCTGTACCCCGACGGTACAGCTGGCGATGCCCAACGAGCCGATCAACATCAACCTGAATGTGAAGATCGAGCACGAGATCTATATCAAGGTGGATAAGGCGCTGGACAGCATGTTCAGTGAATCCAGCGGACTGTTCTGAGGAGCCACGCATGAACCTGATCAAACCCTTCGCCGGCCTGTTGCTGCTGTTCAGCCTGAGCCTGCCGGCCCATGCCATCAGCCTCAACGAGGCGATGTCCGCCCTGGGTGACGCCAAGGCCAGTGGCCAGTTGGGCGAACAGCCCAATGGCTACCTCGGCGTGGTCAAATCCGGCGGCCAGGCCGACGAGATCGCCAAGCTGATCAACGCCGCGCGCCGCGCCGAATACCAGAAGCTCGCCCAGCAGAACGGCATCCAGCTCAGCGACGTGGAAACCATCGCCGGCCAGAAGGCCATCGACAAGACCCCTGCCGGCCAGTACATCCAGCAGCAGGGGCAGTGGCGCCGCAAGTAACATCAACCAGTGCCTGTGCTTATGCACAGGCAATTTTGCCAAGTCTCGTCACATACTGCTAAACGCCTAACGGCCGCTCGGCGACACCGCCAATCCCAACTGCTGTAGCCCTATCGCCATGGCCAAGCCCTTTTCAGCAAGGCACTATATTCCTACGGATCTACTCGGCGGCTGTTTCACTCGATTTGTGAATAATCAGAAGACAGACGCGGATCAGGGCAAGCACCGCGTACATTCCCGCCAGTCATAACCGGCTGACCAGGAAAAAACATCAGCTTCTCTGCTTCAAAGGCATAGGCAATCGCTTGCAGGCTGATGGGTTTGAGTTTCCTGAATCCGCTCTCGTACTGTTCGATTGCCAAAGCAGAAACCCCAGACTGAATCGCTAGCCGATCAATACTCCAATCGAGTCGATAGCGCGCTGCAGCACAAAGCTTACGATCCATGTGAAATAACTGAATATTGAAGTAAGGGCTCATTGATCAAACTCCAGGAGTAGGAGGGTCCATAATACTGTACAAAAAAACAGTATTCTATATTTTTTGAATTCTGAATCGCTTCTCCCGTTGCAGTAAGGTGTATGAATTGCTCTAATTTGCGACTAATTCTTATCTGCATTGAGGCGCGCAAACGCCTTCGGGTACGTGCTCTCGATGACACCTTCCGATACCTCCGCCCTGCACCAGCTGTACGCCAGCCATCGCGGCTGGCTGCAGCAGTTCCTGTGCCGTCGCCTGGGCGAAAGCGCTGATGCCGCCGACCTGGTGCAAGACATCTTCGTGCGCCTGCTGCTGCGCCCGCGGCGCTTCGACAGCCACAGTGGCGAACGCTCGTACCTGGCGACCATCGCCCGTGGCCTGAGCATCGATCATTGGCGCCGCAAGCAGTTGGAACAGGCCTGGTTGAGTGCCCTGGCCAGCCGCCCGGAAGCGCTGCAGCCGTCGCCGGAGCAGGCCGCGCTGATCATCGAAACCCTGCACGAAGTGGACACCATGCTGCTGCGCCTGCCCGCGCGGGTGCGCCAGGCGTTTCTGCTCCCCCAGCTCGACGGCCTGCCCTATCGCGAGATCGCCGCGCAGCTCGGCGTGTCCGAGCGCATGGTCAAGAAATACCTGGCCCAGGCGCTGCTGCACTGCGCCCTGCTCGAAGCCGAACTCGACGGCCTGCTGGTCGAATGATCAACCCGCGCTCCCACGCTCTCAGCCACGCCAGCCTGCAGCAGGCCGCCGACTGGTACGTGCGCCTGCACGACGAACAGGCCGATGACCAGGTGCGCCAGCAATGGCGACGGTGGCTGGAGCAACACGGCGAACACCGTGACGCCTGGCACTATGTCGAGCGCGTCAGCCAGCGTTTCGGCCAGTTGCAGCAGCAGGACGACGGGCAGACGCTGCGCCGTGCCCTGGCCCAGCCCGGCCGCACCGGCCTGACCCGGCGCGAGGGTTTGAAGAGCCTGTTGGTCGTCGGCGCTGGCAGCCTGGTGGCGTGGAGCGCCTGGCGCCACACCGCCCTGCCGCGCCTGGTGGCCGGCTGGAGCGCCGACTTCGCCACCGGTATCGGCGAGGTGCGCGAAACCCGCCTGGGCGACGGCACTCGCCTGTGGCTCAACGCCGGCAGCGCGGTGGATGCCGACTTCGACGACGCCGTGCGCCTGCTGCACCTGCGCGTTGGCGAAGTGTTGATCGACACCGCCCGCGACACCCGCCCCTTCTTCATCGCCAGCCGGCACGGCCGCATGCAGGCACTGGGCACCCGCTTCAGCGTGCGCCAGAGCGATACGCAAACCTGGCTGACGGTATTCGACGGCGCGGTGGAAATCCGCACCGCGGACACCCAGCGAACCCTGCGCATCCCCGCCGGCCAGCAAGTCACCTTCGATACCGCGCAGATTGGCGCCGTGCAAGCCGCAACCGGCGCCCGCGAATCATGGACGCGCCATGTGCTGACCGCCGAAGGCATGCCGCTGGGCCAGTTGCTCGACGAGCTGGGGCAATTTCGCCGCGGCCACCTGGGCTGCAACCCGGCGGTCGCCAACCTGCCGGTGATGGGCTATTTCCCGCTGGACGACAGCGAGCAAAGCCTGCGCCTGCTGCAGGCCGCCCTGCCCATTCGCGTGCAGCGGCTGACCGACTGGTGGGTGAGCGTCGAGCCTGCCGAAGCCTGACTGAAAATAAATTATCCGCCCTGTTCCCTTTTCTGGATCTCGCTCGGTAATCCCTGAGAAGCCAACTATTCGAACCACTTCAGGGGACATGCACTTGCCAGCCGCGCACGCTTTCCAATTTTCTCTACGACCACTCGCCCTGGCGTTGCCCATGGCGCTGTCCCTCGCCCCGACGCTGCTGATCGCCCTGCCGGCCACCGCGCAGGAAAGCCCGGCGGTGCGCACTTACAGCATTGCGCCAGGGCCGCTCAACAACGTGCTCAACCAGTTTTCCGCGCAGGCCGGTATCTACCTCGCCGGCCATAACGACCTGGCCAGCGGCAAGACCAGCCCAGGCCTGAACGGCAGTTACTCGGTCACCACCGGGCTCGCCCTGGTGCTGCAGAATTCCGGGCTGGAGGCGGTCGATCAGGGCGGCGGCGGTTATGTGCTGCGCCCGCTGCCTGCCAGCGGCGCGCTGGAGCTGGACAGCACCACCGTATTCGGCATTGCCCTGAGCAGTGCCGAGCTGCCGGGCGAACCGCTGGCCGGCTACGTGGCCCTGCGCAACGGCAGCGCTACCAAGACCGATACCGCGCTGGTCGATACCCCGCAATCGATCTCGGTGGTCACCCGCGACGAGCTGCGTAATCGCCAATCGGAGACCCTGTCCCAGGCACTCAGCTACACACCGGGGGTCACCAGCCAGCCGACCAGTTTCAACCGCACGGCGGACCGTTTTCGCATCCGTGGTCTCGATGTCGAGTCCGCTACCGGCGGCTCGCTGCGCGATGGCCTGCGCCTGCAGAAC
This sequence comes from Pseudomonas sp. PA15(2017), assembly GCF_001945395.1. Classification (GTDB taxonomy): domain Bacteria; phylum Pseudomonadota; class Gammaproteobacteria; order Pseudomonadales; family Pseudomonadaceae; genus Aquipseudomonas. The sequence continues at coordinate 27,196 of NZ_MSXV01000059.1, forward strand.
AACTCCTATGACGGCATTCAGGAGCCCTATGGCCTGGAGCGCGTCGAGGTGATTCGCGGCGCGGCCTCGGTGCTCTACGGGCAGCTGTCGCCAGGCGGCATGATCAATGGAGTGAGCAAGCGGCCGACTCGCGAGCCGCTGCGCGAACTCAATCTGCAGGTCGGCCAGAACGACCGCAAGCAGCTGTCCGCCGACTTCAGCGGCCCGCTTGGTGACAGCGATACCCTGAGCTACCGCCTGACCCTGCTCAAGCGCGACAGCGACACGCAGCAGGATTACATCGACGACGACAGGCTCTACATCGCCCCGGCACTGACCTGGCGCCCGAACGAAGACACCTCCCTGACCCTGCTGTCGTTCTATCAGAAGACCGAAACGGGCTTCTCCGCGCCGCTGCCTTACCAGCTGGTCAAGGGGGTGGGCGACGCGAGGTACCAGATCGGTCGCCACGACTTCATCGGCGAGCCCGACTACAACGAGATGAACGGCGAGATGTCGACGCTCGGTTACGAGTTCGAGCACCACTTCAACGAGCGGCTGCGCATCAACCACAAACTGCGTTACTACCAGACCGACGTGGACTGGAAGTACCTGCAGATACAAACCTCTGCCGCGGCCATCAATCAGGCAGCCACCACGGGCATCCTGCGCCGCCAGTACAGCGACCGCCGCGAGCGCGCCCGCGGCCTGGCCAGCGACACCAACATCGAGTCGAAATGGCAGCTTGGTGGTGCGCAGCACAGCGTGCTGCTGGGCTTCGATGCCTACGACATGAGCTACGACTCGCACAACTTTCGCGGCGTCGCGCCAACACTGGATCTGAGCCGCTACAACTACGGGCAGCCGGTGGTGGTCAACAAGGACCGCAGCCTGGATCGCGGCTCACAGATCGACACCCTGCAAAAGGGCGTTTATCTGCAGGATCAGATCAACATCGACGACCGCTGGATTGCCGTACTGGGCGTGCGCCACGACTGGGCTGACCAGGACCAGCAACAGCATCGCAACGGCGTGCGCACCAGCCAGAACAACGAGGCCACCACCTATCGCGCCGGCCTGGTGTACAAGTTCGATAACGGCCTGGCGCCGTACCTGAGCTACAGCGAATCGTTCTTCCCGGTGTCAGTGGCCGTTGCCGGCGGGCAGAGCTTCGTGCCTACCGAAGGTAAACAATACGAAGCGGGGATTCGCTACCAGCCCGACGGTCGCAACCTGCTGCTCAGTGCCGCGGTTTTCGAGCTGACCCAGCAGAACGTGCTCAAACAGGACCCTGCCACCAACATCGCCTCGCAGACGGGCGAAGTGCGCTCGCGCGGCTTCGAGGCGGAAGCCAAGGCGCAGGTGACAGACGACCTCAGCCTGGTCGCCTCCTACGCCTATATCGATGCACGTATTACCGAGAGCAGCATCGCCAGCGAAGTCGGCCAACGCAGCGAGGACACGCCCTATCATCAGGCGGCGCTGTGGTTCGACTACAATTTCATGCGCCTCAACCTGCCGCAGCTCACCGTTGGCGCCGGCGCCCGCTACAAGGGCACCACCCAGGCCTCCGGCATGGACTCGGCGATGCCCGCCTACACCCTCTTCGATGCCATGGTCAGCTACCAGCTCGACGCGAACTGGGACATCAGCCTCAACGCCAACAACCTCACCAACAAGCGATATACCTATTGCGAGTTCGCCACCTGCACCTATGGCGACGAGCGCCAACTGGTCACCGCGGTGAACTTCCGCTGGTAGCGAACGCCCAGGTCGGCCGCCCCATACGCGGTCGGCCTGGTAACCGGCAGCGCAGTAGCTGCCGGGCGATGCCATGGCGAAATCCGACCTGAGCGACACGGTCGGTCAAAGCGCGGCCTGACGATTTCCTTCAATACGGCATGGGTTTGGGGCGACAGACTGGCGAGCCTTTCTTCCCAGACGAGCGATGCCCGCCATGCAGCAGTTCCTGATCATTGCCGCCGCCCATTTCCTGGCGCTGATTTCCCCCGGCCCGGACTTCTTCCTGGTCGCCCGCACCTCTCTGGCAGCGGGCTGGCGAGTCGCCAGTGGCGCCTGCCTGGGTATCGCCGTGGCCAACGGAGTGTTCATCGTCGCCGCCTTTACCGGCGTGTCGGTGCTACAGCCTGGCAGCGCACCGTTCATCACCCTGCAGCTGGTCGGCTGTCTCTACCTGTTGTACCTGGGCGTGCTGTTCATTCGCCATGCCGGCAGCAGCGTGCTGCAGGCGCCGGGCGAGGCGCCGCCGGCCAACGGGGCCTCCTGGCTGCAGGCGGCCGGCATGGGTTTTCTGTCCGGCATTCTCAACCCCAAGAACGCGCTGTTCTACGTCAGCCTGGCGAGCATGCTGGGCGCCCAGAGCAGTGCCGGCTGGAAGGCGTTCTATGGCCTATGGATGTTCGCCGTGGTGCTCGGCTGGGATCTACTGGTGGCCCTGGCCATCGGCAATGGCCGGCTGCTGGGCAACTTCCAGCGCGCCCTGTCGCTGCTCGAACGACTCTCGGGCCTGGTGCTGATCGCCCTGGCCGCGGGCATGCTGGTGATGCTGCTCAGGGCATAGCGTGAGCGGTTGACATCAGTCTCTCAACCGCGCCGCCAGCGTCGACAGGTCGCCGGACAGCCCCTGCATGGCGCGGCTCGCCGACTCGCTGCGCTGCAGGTCGGCTTCGTTGCTCTGGGCGATGGAGACGATTTCGGCCAGGTTGCGGGCGATGTCTTCGGCCACCGAGGTCTGTTCCTCGGCTGCCGTGGCGATCTGCCGGTTCATGTCGCGAATGGCTTCCACGGCCTGGGTGATGCTGTGCAGGCGCTCACCGGCCACGCCGACCTGCGTCCTACCGGCCGCACTCTGCTGGGCGCCGGCAGCGATCGCGGCGCTGGCTTCCTTGGAGGCGCCCTGCACGTTGGCGATCAACTGGTGAATCTCGCTGATCGAACTGGCGGTGCGTGACGACAGGTTGCGCACCTCATCGGCCACCACCGCGAAGCCCCGGCCCGCCTCGCCGGCGCGCGCAGCCTCGATGGCCGCATTAAGGGCCAGCAGGTTGGTCTGGTCGGCGATGCCACGAATCACTTCCAGTACGCCACCGATGCGCTCGCTATCGCTGTCGAGCCGGGCGATCACCTCGGCGGTGCGGGTGATTTCCCCATGCAGTTTCTCGATGGTGGCAATGGTGCTGGCCATGGTGGTCTCGCCGTCCTGCGCTGCCTGATCGGCCTCGTCGGCGGCCCGCGCCGCACTAGCCGAATGGCGCGCCACTTCTTCGGCGGTGGCGCTCATCTCGTGCATCGCCGTGGCGACCTGATCGGTGCGCGAGAATTGGTCACGAATACCCTGGCCGATATGCCCGGCTACGCTGCTCAGCTCCTGGGTGGCGGCATCCAACTCACCGGTACCACGACGCAGCTGCTGCGACAGTGCCTGCATGAATTCGCGCAGGCGATTGGCAGCCTGGGCCAGCTGACCGACCTCATCCTCACGGCCTTCACTCAGGCGCTCACCGAATTGCCCACGGCTGAGCAACTCGAGCTGCCCGGTAGCCTGCAACAACGGCGTGGTGATGCGCCGGTTGACCAGCCAGGCGCTGAACAGCGCCAGCAGCACGCCGATCGCGAGCATTGCCAGGCTGCCGAACAGCACGCTGCGCTGGGCGATCTCGCTCAACCGGCTGGCGCTGGCCTGACTACGTGCGTGCAGCTCGTCGACCAGCAACGACAGCTGCTCGGTAGTGGCTCGGTCGATGCCCTTCACCGCCGCATCGCCAGCCTGGGCAGAAAAACCTGCCGCGGAGAAGGCCTGGTAACCACGGCGATAGGCCTGGCCCATCTCGGCATGGGCAGCGCGCAGCTCGCTCAACCGCTGGCGCAGCTCGGCACTTCCTGCCGAGTCGATCAGTTGGCCGATCTGCGTCTGCACGCGTTTCTCTTCATCCTGAAACTGCTGCCAGTAGCGGTTGCGCTGCGCTTCATCACCGCCGCGCAGGAGCACGTTCTTCCATTCCTGAACCTGAATCTTGAACGCCAGGTTGGCGCCGTCCACTTGCCGCGCTTCTTCCAGCGGGCCGCTGAGCAGCGCTCCGTAGCCATCCAACTGGCGCGACAACAGCGCGAAACCAGCCAACGCAATCAGCAACATCAACACCAGGCCACCGCCAATCAGCAAGACCAATTGGGCACGCAGCGAACGACCAAAGCTCATGGAAATCTCGAACGGGAGGGAGGTGCGACGAGCTTATGAATGTTGCATGACAAATATATTGCAACGAGATAACCAGCCGTCTGGCCGGCTGTAAGCGCCTGTTCATTGTCTTTATGCGCATCAGGCGGCAACTACAAGGCAGAAGCGGACATCAGCGCAGTATCTGTGGGAGCGACCCATGCCCGCGATTTTTCGCGCGCATGGCGCGCTCCCACAGTGAGTCGGTGAACGGCCGCCCCTGCCACTTAGCCGCCAGAATCGACGAACCTGGGCTTGAAGATCATTAACAGATTCTTAGGGCTTGCTGGCTCGCTGCCTGGCCTCGCCTTCGGCCTCTTCCATGGCCGCCGCCATCAGCCCGGAACACACCAGCACACCGGTCCCCTTTGCCAGGCATTCGTAGCGTTGCTGATCCTCACCGGAGCTGGTGACGCAGCCCTGCAGGCTTATCCGCTGCTCCACGCCGGCCAGGTTCTTTTGCGCCTGGGTGTATTCGGCTGCGGTGAGGCGCCCGGCGCTTTTGCGCGCCTCGGCGATCTCGCGCAGATTCTTGAGGTCGACGGCCGTCCAGCGCATCGCGCTCTGGCACATTTCGCGTCTCGACGTCTTGGCTGGCGCAGGCTCAGCCGCTGCACGCCGGGCGGGCGCTTCAGGTGCTACCGCGCGCGTTTCACCGGCGTAGCCCGGCTTGATCGTCACCGTATCGGCCTGCCGGGCCGCCGGTGGCTGACTGCCGAAATGCTTCTGGCCATTCTCGTCCACCCAGGTGTACACCTGGCTCAGCGCCTGGGCAGACAGGCTGCAGAGCACGAGCATCGCGAGCATCTGGCGAGCGGGCATCATCGTTGAATACCTTTGCGGAGCGCGGGCTGCGCTACGGGCAATCTAGAACCAGGCGACGGCCTTGCCAAGGGGCAGCGGCACGGCCTGCCGCCTATCTGCGAACCACGCCATAGTGGCCTCGATAAAGTTACGCAACGCAGCGGGCAAGACTGCATACAATGCGCATCCGCTCTTAGCTTCACACGAGGACTCCGCCACCATGGCCTCCCCCGACAAGCAGAAAAAACGCGCCCAGCGGGCCAAGACCAAGGCCAAGCAGAACCGTATGAGCAAGCCGAAAACCAGTGTCGTGCACACAGTGCTGAGCAACCCGCTGATCGACGAGCCCTTCGATGACGTGGAGATCGACCTGAGCACCTTCGACTTCAAGGACATCGAGGAAAACGGCTTCGACCCGGCGCACTTCGACGACCTGTTCCAGGCCATGCACAAGGCCGAGGCCATCAGCCTGCTCGCCCAGTGCGTGGTGTTCCTGCAGTACCCGGTGCTGGAGCTGGTGGTCGCCGAGGAAGATCCGGAAGCGGCAACCGACTTCATGATGGGCCTGCTGATCGTCTACCGCGGCCTGTTTCATAACGAAGACGAAGACGCCGCCGTGCAGTGGATCGGCAGCCAGACCTTCCAGACGGCTTACAACGAGGCATCGGAGATCCTGCAGAAGAAGAATGCACGTGGCGGTGTGCGCGCCTGATCCGATCAGAGCGCGCTGGGGCGAATCGTCTGTACCGCGCCGATCTTGCAGCCAGGCGACCATTGCTTCGCGCCGGGGTCGGCGCTCCTGAGGTAAGGGTAGGTTGCCAGCGAACACGGTGGGAGCCGCGACCGGCGGCGAGTGGTGTGCGCAACGCCGTCCGCGCGGCAAAGCTGCAATCGTTTCGCGCCGGGCTGTCGCCTGGAGAGCAGCCGTAAGCCAACTTGCCGACTGCCATATCAACCCGATCGATACCCAACATGCGCCATGGCCTCTCGAATAGCTGGCGTAATCGGGCTAGCTTCGCGTTCACATGCATTGCCCCATCACGCCGATAGCGAGGATTCGATGACTCAATCAACCTATGTTCCGCCAAAGGTATGGCAGCACCTTGAAGCATCCGGCGGCCAGTTTTCCAAGACCAACCGCCCCACTGCCGGCGCGACCCATGACCAGAAGCTGCCGGTCGGCAAGCACCCGCTGCAGCTCTACTCCCTGGCAACGCCCAATGGCGTGAAGGTGACCATCCTGCTCGAGGAGCTGTTGGCTCTGGGGCACAGCGGCGCCGAGTACGATGCCTGGCTGATCCGCATTGGCGAGGGCGACCAGTTTTCCAGCGGCTTCGTGGGCGTCAATCCGAACTCGAAGATCCCTGCCCTGCTCGACCGCAGCGGCGATACGCCGATCCGCGTGTTCGAGTCTGGCTCGATCCTGCTGTACCTGGCGGAAAAGTTCGGCGAGTTCCTGCCCAAGAATCCCGCCGGCCGCACCGAAACCCTCAACTGGCTGTTCTGGCAAATGGGCTCGGCGCCCTACCTGGGCGGCGGCTTCGGCCACTTCTACGCCTATGCCCCGGAAAAGTTCGAGTACGCCATCAACCGCTTCACCATGGAAGCCAAGCGCCAACTGGACGTGCTCAACCAGCGCCTCGCCGATAATCGCTACCTGGCCGGCGACACCTACACCATCGCCGACATCGCTGTGTGGCCCTGGTATGGCGAGCTGGTGCGCAACAACGTCTACGGTGCCGCGGAGTTCCTCGCGGCTCACGAATACACCCACGTACAACGCTGGGCCAACGAGATCGCCGAGCGCGAAGCGGTAAAACGTGGCCGCCGGGTGAATCGCACCTGGGGCGATGAGTCCGAGCAGGTGCCAGAGCGGCATCAGGCGGCGGACCTGGCGTAAGCGTTGTAGCGCCAACGCAAGCAGGTCGTTCAGTTGCAAGCAACCAGGCCCCGATGCTTTTTGGCATCGGGGCCTGGTTTATCTGGCAGGAATATTTGCGTGCCGACCCAAGCACGTTGATCGACAGCTCAGGCAGCGTTATCCATTTTCCACATTTCCAAAAGCCGAGCCCCACCAAACGCAGCGAGGCCCGGGCAGTTCATGGGCATTACGCGCAGTACGAAGGCCAGGGCGGACTGACCTTCGCGTTCACACTGATCAGACTGGAGCCCCGGCCGCTTCGGGCTTGCTGATCGTTCGGCCGTCACGTCCGACGATGACGCCCGGCTGATCGGCCGCCAGGGTTTCTTTCTCCCGATAGTGCACAACGGAGCGAATGGCTTCGCCTCGCTTGAGCAAGTCGAAAGCCACGTTGAGCGATTCGTGATCCATATTGTGGGTGATGTAGGGATCAACGTTGATCTCGCCACGCATCCACTCATCGACCATGCCCGGCAGCTCGGAACGTCCCAGCACGCCGCCGAACGCACTGCCCTTCCAGACGCGCCCGGTCACCAGTTGGAACGGCCGTGTAGCGATCTCCTCCCCCGCCCCAGCAACGCCAATGATGATGCTCTCGCCCCAACCTTTGTGGCAGCACTCCAGCGCTGCACGCATCAGTTCGACATTGCCCACGCACTCGAACGAGAAATCCACGCCGCCGTTGGTCATGTCGATGATCACGTCGCGCAGTGGCTCCTTGTAATCACGCGGGTTCACGCACTCGGTGGCGCCCAGGGACTGGGCCAATGGGAACTTGGCCGGGTTCACGTCGATACCGATGATACGCCCCGCGCCTTGCAACACCGCCCCCTGGATCACTGCCATGCCCACGGCACCCAAACCAAATACGGCAACGGTGTCACCAGGGCGCACTTTGGCGGTATTGCGTACGGCACCAATCCCCGTGGGGATCGCACAACCCATGATCGAGGCCTTGGCCAACGGCGCAGCAGGGTCGATCTTGGCCACTGCAATTTCCGGCAGCACGGTGTACTCACTGAACGTCGAAGTCCCCATGTAATGGAAGATCGTCTTACCCTTGTAAGAAAAACGACTGGTTCCATCGGGCATCAGCCCCTCGCCCTGGGTCTTTCGAATCGATTGAGAGAGATTGGTTTTGCCGGACTTGATGAACGGGCAATTCGGGTCTTCGGGGGTGTAGAGCGGGATAACGTGGTCACCGGGCTTCACGGACGTCACACCACGACCGACGTCCTCGACGATGCCACACCCCTCGTGACCGAGAATGCAAGGGAACTTGCCCTCCGGATCGCGTCCCGAGAGCGTGAACACATCGGTATGGCAGAGGCTGGTGGTCACGATCCGAACCAGTACTTCGCCGTCCTTCGGTCCTTCGAGGTCGATCTCTTCAAACTCGAGTGGGCGGTTGGCTTCCCAGGCAATGGCTGCACGCGTTTTCATGAACACCTCATACGTTATGATATAACAATATTAATGCTAACCCAGCCGCGTTCGACAGCCAGCCCTTCTGGGCGAAGTTGGCCGGTAGTGATGGAAATTTGTCCTGAATCGGTGCCTAGGGAGAAGCATGCTGGAGTTATCTGCGGATTTGCCGCGTCGTGTACAGATCGTCATTTACCCAGGCTTCAAGCTGCTCGAAGCCAGTGGCGCACTCAGCGTTTTCGAATACGCCAACAAAGCCTTGGTCAAAAGAGGCGCGACGGCGCCCTATCGAGTGAGCGTGGCGGCGCCCGTAGCGGGCCAGGTGCCGTCGGACGTTGCCGTCACCTTGCAAGCTGAAGGCCTTTACGAATCCGCGGAGCAGCCGGACACGGTGTTGATCGTGGGCGCTCACGACATCGCCACTGCTCTGTTGGAAAACCCGCGCCTGGTAAGCTGGTGCAAAACGGTAGGCCCGCACGCCAGTCGCCTGGTAGGGGTTTGTTCGGGAGCCTTCTTCTTGGCCAGCGCCGGCATCCTGGACGGCCTGGAAGCCACAACACACTGGCGCGTCGCCGAGAAGATGGCCCGTGACTATCCCGCGATTCGGGTCAATGACCAGGCCATCTATATCCAGCAGGCGAGTATCTGGACCTGCGCCGGCGTAACCTCCGTACTGGATCTGTGCCTTGCCCTGATCGAGCAGGATATGGGCCGGGAGACCGCCTATGAAATTGCCCGTGAACTGGTGGTATTCCTGAAGCGTGGTGGCCAGCAATCTCAGCTCAGCCAGCTGTTGGATAGCCAGATGACGCCCCACGCCGGGGTACGCAGCCTGAAGCTGTGGATCCTGCAGAATTTGCACGCTGAACTGAACCTGCAAACCATGGCGGCCCAGGCCAATATGAGCCCACGGCACTTGCGCCGCGTGTTCGCGCGAGAAGCAGGCTGTACGCCCACGGAGTTCGTCGAAGGGGCACGGCTTGAACTGGCACAGCGTCTACTGATCGATGTGCAAACACCGTTGAAACGTATAGCCGAACGCTGTGGCTTCAGCTCCGAGGAGCAGCTCCGCCGTGTCTTCCTTCGCCACCAAGCTTGCTCGCCAAAGGCTTACCGAGAAAAATTCGCCCCCACGCTCAATGCCGTTGATTGACGTGAGGTACAGCGGGCCGACGGTGTAGCGCACCACCGGCCAGCGGTCAGGCTCAACCCACGACGGAGACCGGGCCGTGGTCGTCGCAATGGTCGCCGTGCGGGTGATGCAGGTGTCCATCGACGAGATAGTCCACATGATCGCCATGGGGAACGGCCTCATGGCCGCAGCCCGGTCCATGCACATGATCCGCAGCGTGTCCGCCACACTGGTGATTCGGCGTGCAGGCATCAGGGTTCTTGGCGTTTACTTCCAGGCTGTGTTCGTCCACATGATCACCGTGCGGATGATGCAGGTGACCATCGTGCAGGTAGTCGACATGACCATTGTGCTCGATGGCCAGATGGCCACAGCCAGGCTTGTGCTGATGATCGTGATGGGGATGCTTGTCGCAGTTGCTCATGGTGCCTCCTGAAGACGATGAGTTGCCCGCCGAGCTTATGCCTCGAGGGGTGCACTGTCGAATCAGCGCGTTCTCAGAACCTGTTCATAATCTTTCAGCCCAGGTTCGTCGACTTTGGCGGCTAGTTGTGTAAACCCAGTACGTTGTTCAGTGGCAATGGAGCCCGACTGATTGGTGGTTTGTAGTTGAGACTGCTGTGCGGCCTGTGCCAGTTGTAGTGGTGCAGCCAGGCTGGCAAA
>NZ_MSXV01000059.1:37747-149140 GCF_001945395.1 Pseudomonas sp. PA15(2017)
TGCCTGCAGCAGGGCTCGACAGGCGCTATTGCCGCGCTCATCTGGGTGCAGGCTGGTGAAGGCCAGCCGAGACGCGTCATCGATGGCTACATGAACGAACTCCCAGCCGGCGCCAAAGGAGCCCTGCAGACGATCCCCCGTAACTCGGTGCCCTGGCCTCCAGAATCGGCCCAGCTTCTTGATGTCCAGGTGCAGGAGATCGCCGGCGTTGGGATATTCGTAGCGAACCACTGCAGGGGCAGGCTCCAGCTCGGCCAACCGATGAAAGCCCGCTTGTTTGAGACGGCGCGCAACGGTACTGACGGCCACGCCGAGTGCCAGCGCGATCTGTCGGTAGGTATGGCGAGATTGGCGTAGTTGAATCAGTTGTGCGATGAGGTCGATTGCCGTCTCATGAGGGCATGAATGCGGACGTGACGAGCGATCCATCAGGCCGGCCTCGCCCTCCTCACGAAAGCGCCTGAGCCATTTGTAGGCGGTGCGGACACTGACTCCTGCGGCTTGTGCTGCATCTTCGACACGTAATCCATCGAGCATGCGCTGCACGAGAAGGGCTCGACCTCGAGGGGTAAGACGGGCATGTTTATGCAAGTTCATCCGGGGCTCCTGGAAGGCTGTGTTGGTCGCGCTTCCAGAATTCCGGGAACGCCCCGGATGAACAACCTACTGAGAGATCACAGCTAGTGGGGCACAGTACCTGTTGGCGCGGGCGGGGACGCCTAGCCCCGCCCGCGTTTCTCGCGCGCGCATGGCGCGCTCCCATAGTGGATAAGGGAACGGCCGCTTCTACCTCGTAGTTGCCGCTTCATGGCATGCAGACCTTGAACAGGCTCTCAGGTTTGACACGCTGTGCAGTTGCATAAAAGTGGCTCGGGGGCCGCGCTCAGAGGATGGTCGGGTTGGGCGCGTCGCCATAGACAGCCTGGGGATCGAAGGTTTTCTCGGCCTCAGCATAGCCAATGCGCCCAGTCTGTAGCTCGACGGTGCGGTAGAAGCAACTGCGATAGCCAACGTGACAGCTGGCCGGAGCACTGTTGTGCCCGGCAGACAGCACGACACGCAACCAGACTGCGTCCTGGTCATCGTCAATGCGCATTTCTTCGACTTTCTGCACCAGGCCGCTGGTAGCGCCCTTGTGCCATAGCATCTGGCGTGAGCGGCTCCAGTAATGGGCCTCGCCGGTCTGGATAGTCTTTTCCAGCGCCTCGCGGTTCATGTAACCCAGCATCAGTACCTCACCGCTGACAGCATCGGTGGTAACGCAGGCGATCATGCCGTCGGCATCGAACTTGGGGGCCAGGTCATGGCCCTCTTCCACCTGTTCGATGGACGTGCGCGCTGCAAACAGGGACGTTTCAGGGGCTTTTTGCGATGTGTTGTTCATCAAGAAAATCTCGGTTATTCAACGACGCCGATCGGCGTCCAGAAAGCGCAGCATCTGGCCTTGGGGAGCGCCCTGCAGTTGTTCGTCGCGGACCACCAGCCGGCCATTGACCAGCGTGTGGATAGGCCATCCTTTCACCTGCATGCCGTCGTAGGGCGTCCAACCACTGCGGCTGGCGATCCAGCTGTTGTGGATCGTGCGCTGCGCCTGCAGATCGACCAGCGTCAGATCGGCATCGAAGCCCAGCGCGATGCGGCCCTTGCCTTCCAGGCCGAAGATCCGTGCCGGACCGGCACTGGTCAGATCGACCAAACGCGCCAGACTCAGTCGTCCGGCGTTGCAGTGGTCGAGCAACAACGGCAACAGGGTTTGCACCCCCGTCATGCCGCTGGGCGAATGCGGGTAGGGTTTGGCTTTCTCTTGCAACGTGTGCGGGGCGTGGTCGCTGCCCACCACGTCCACCACGCCGTCGCGAATGGCTCGCCACAATGCCTCCTGGTGTCTCCTGTCACGCACAGGCGGGTTCATTTGCGCCAGGCTACCCAGGCGCTCGTAGCAATCCGGGGCCATCAGGCTCAGGTGGTGCGGGGTGATTTCCACCGTGACCCGGCGCTTGTGGCGGGCGAGAAAGGTCATTTCCTCGGTGGTGGAGACGTGCAATACATGCAGGCGGCGATCAACCTCGGCGGCCAGCCGCACGATGCGCTCGGTGGCCATCAGCGCGCTGGTTTCATCGCGCCACAGCGGATGCTGTCGAACGTCACCACTGGCCTCGACCAACGCCTTGCGCGCTCGCAGCCGGGCTTCATCCTCGGCATGCACCGCCATGCGCCGGCGTCCATGCTTGAGGATGCGCCGTAACACGCTTTCATCGTCGGCCAGCAGGTCGCCGAACGAACTGCCCATGAACACCTTGACCCCAGCACAGCCAGGCAGGTTTTCAAGGTCCGCGAGCTGCTCGGCATTGCTCCCCGAGCCACCGATATAGAAGGCGTAGTTGCACCATGCACGCTGCGCGGCCGCATCGAGCTTGGTCTGCAGGTCAGCCTGCCAGAGCGTCAGCGGGTTGGTGTTAGGCATCTCGAACACGCCCGTGACACCACCCAGCACTGCGCCACGGGTGCCGGCTTCCAGGTCTTCCTTGTGGGTCAGGCCCGGCTCGCGAAAATGCACCTGACTGTCGATCACGCCCGGCAGTACATGCAGACCACGAACATCGACTTCGTTCTCGGCGCTCCACGTGTCACGCAAGTCGCCCAGGGCAACGATGAGCCCATCGCGGCAGGCCAGATCGATGCGCTCGGCGCCATTGGGCGTCATCACCGTGCCGCCGTGCAGCAGGACGTCGGCGTGGCGCTCGCTCATGGGTTTACCTCGAGCAACGGCTGCTGGGTTGCCAGGCCCCGCAGACGCTTATCGCGAACACGCTGCTCTGCCTGTCGGTCAGCGAAGTCAGGGGCCTGCGCTTGCTCCAGCAGAAAATGCCGGGCCTGCGCCAGGCTCATCACGCCCAGGTCGGCGCCGTCGCGGGTGCGCACTGCGACCTGTCCGGCAGCCGCCTCCTTGGCCCCAACCACCAGCAGGAACGGCACGCGCTGCAACGTCTGCTCGCGGATCTTGTAGCCGATCTTTTCGTTGCGCAGATCGTGCTCGGCGCGCAGCCCTGCATCACTCAGCCACTGCGCCACATCTCGGGCGTAATCGGCGTGGGCATCGGTGATCGGCAAGAGCACCGCTTGCACCGGCGCCAGCCACACTGGCAACTTGCCGGTGTAATGTTCGATGAGAATACCGGTGAAGCGCTCCAGCGAACCGAATAACGCTCGGTGCAACATGACCGGACGCTGACGCTGGCCCTCTTCGTCGACGTAATCGATGCCAAAACGCTCAGGCAGGTTCATGTCCACCTGCAGGGTGCCGCACTGCCAGTCACGGCCGATGGCGTCACGCAACACGAACTCCAGTTTGGGCCCGTAGAAGGCGCCCTCCCCCGGATTGATCTGATACGGCAGGTTCATCGCTTCGAGCGCCTGTACCAGCGCGCCTTCGAGGGTGTCCCAGGTGGCCTCGCTGCCCATGCGGTTGGCCGGACGGGTGGACAGTTTGATGCGCACATCGTCGAAGCCGAACTGGCGATAGATGTCCAGGGTCAGCGCCACCACCTCGCGGCACTCGGCATCCATCTGTGCAGGGGTGCAGTAGATGTGCGCGTCATCCTGGGTGAAATGGCGTACGCGCAGCAGGCCGTGCAGCGAGCCGGATGGCTCGTAACGGTGCACCTTGCCGAACTCGCCCATACGAATCGGCAGGTCACGATAACTCTTCAGGCCATGACGATAGAGCAACACGCTGCCGGGGCAATTCATTGGCTTGAGCGCCAGGGCGCGGCCATCCTCGGTTTCGGTGGTAAACATATGATCGCGGTAGTTCTGCCAATGGCCGGAAATCTGCCACAGGCTGCGATCCATCACGTCCGGTGTGTTGACCTCGATATAACCCGCGCCGTCGTGACGGCGACGCATGTAGCTGATCAAAGCCTGGAATACCGTCCAGCCGCGCGGATGCCAGAACACCGCGCCAGGAGCGTCTTCCTGAAAATGGAACAGATCCAGTTCGCGGCCCAGCTTGCGATGGTCACGCTTCTCGGCTTCCTCCAGGCGTGTAAGGTAGGCCTGTAAGCCCTTCTTATCCGCCCAGGCGGTGCCGTAGATGCGCTGCAACTGTTCGTTCTGCGCATCACCGCGCCAATAGGCACCGGACAGTTTGGTCAGTTTGAAGTGCTTGAGAAACCGCGTGTTGGGCACATGGGGGCCACGGCACATGTCCACGTACTCTTCGTGGAAGTACAGACCCATGGCCGACTCTTCAGGCATGTCCTCGATCAGCCGCAGCTTGTAGTCTTCTGCGCGTGCCGTGAACAGTGCAATGACCTCGTCACGCGGCGTCATGCGCTTGGTCACGTCGTAGTCGCGGGCGATCAACGCCTCCATGCGCTGCTCGATGGCGCTCAGGTCATCGGGGGTGAAGGGGCGCTCATAGGCGATGTCGTAATAGAAACCGTCGTTGATCACCGGGCCGATGACCATCTTCGCTGTAGGGTACAGTTGCTTGACCGCGTGGCCGATCAGGTGCGCGCAGGAGTGGCGGATGATTTCCAGGCCCTCGTCGTCACGCGGGGTGATGATCTGCAGTGTCGCGTCTCTCTCGATCCGCTCGCAGGCATCCACCAGAACGCCATTCACCCGGCCTGCCAGGGTGTTCCTGGCCAGGCCCTGACCGATGCTTGCCGCCACCTCCGCCACGCTCGGCGCTTGCTCATAGCGGCGCTGCGAGCCGTCGGGCAGCGTGATGCTTACAGGTTTTTCGCTCATTTCTAGAACTCGTTCTGAATGCTTTTGTAGCCCAATACCAACTCGTTGTTGGTACGGGCCACGTCTTCGGAAAACTCACTGGCGGCGGCGGGCACCTGAGGCAAGGTGCTCAAGTCGGTCTCGGCGCCGATGCGCTCGGTGGAACGCACATAGAAACCTGCCGGCAGGTGAACGCCGTCGACCACTGCGTTGTGGCGTACCACGCAGCGGTCTTCCACGACGCAGTTGAACAGCACGCTGTTGAAGCCGATGAATACCGCGTTACCCACGGCACAGGGGCCATGAACGATAGCGCGGTGAGCGATGGAAGTGTTTTGGCCAATGCTGACCCGAGCACCGGACTTGGAATGAATGACCACGCCATCCTGAATATTGGAGTGGGCACCGATGACGATGGGATCGATATGACCATTGGCGTCCATCTCGTCGGCACGGATCACCGCGTAAGGGCCAATGAATACATTCTCTTCGACGATCACCAGGCCACAGAGGATGGCCGTCGGGTCAACGAAGGCACTGGGGTGGATTTGCGGCAGATCACCACGCGGATTTTTGCGAATCATCTGTTTTTCTCAAGCAGGTGGGGTCACGGTATTGGAGACGTGCGCGCGCTGCCGGCGTTGGGCTAGCAACACGCGGCTGAGTGCCGTCAGGTGGGGAAACTCGACCAGCATGCCGATCACCAGGGCGGCGTAGATCAGCGGCTGGCCTGGCAGTGCCGCCATGGTCACGGCGAGCATCAGCGGTGCATTGCGCGCAGCGGTGGTCATGCTCAACAACGCGTGTTCGGGATAGTCGAAACCCAACAGGCGGCTGAGGCCCTCGCCGAGCAGAAAGGTCAACACGAAGAAGATGAATACCGCCAGCAGTACCCAGGCGAACACACGGCGGTGCTCGAGGATCACCGCGATGTGGCCGGCGAAGATTTCCAGCACCAGCAGGCCGATCAGCCAGGGCACCAACTGATCGACCAGGGCCAGCAAAACCTCGAAGCGCTCGCCCCCCAGCAGCCAGCGCAACCCCTGATGGGCAAGGATGGCCAGCAGCAAGGGCTGCAGGAACCACTGCAATAAGGTGCTGCCCAGGGTGCCCGCCTCCACCGCCACGGTTTGCCCGGCGAACAGCTGCAGGTAAAGCGGGTAAAGCAGCAGTTGCACCAGCATGTTCAGCGGAATCAGCGCCGTGCCCAGGGCGACATTGCCTTTGGCCAACCGGGTGAAGCCGAGAACCCAGTCGGTGCAGGGCGACATGAAGTAGATCACCAGGCCAACCATGAACAGCGGGTGGTGGCCGAGCAGCAGCCAGGCCACGGCATAGCCGATCAGCGGAATCAGCACGAAGTTGGCCAGCAGCGCCACGACGAAGAAGCGCAGATTGCTCGCTGCCTGCAGCAGCGCACCGAAACGCACGCCAAAGAACAGCAACGCCACGAGGCTCAGCAACGTGGGGTCGACCCAGTCGCCCAGGCGCTCGCCGGTGTACGGCGCGAAGTGCCCCAGGGCAGCGCCGAGGGCGATGGCCGCCAGCAGGATGAGCGAGGTAAAGGAGGCGCCGGGCGCCTTGAGACTCAGCATTGGCAGCCCTCGCAACATTCAGCGTTGCCGGACGGCCGCCAACTGCCCTGCTTCTCTCTGGCATGTTCGAGGCCCAGGGGCGCGGAAATCCCCTCGGCGATCAGCGCGAAGCGCTGGCGGAACCCGTAGCTGAAGCAGTAGATGAGCGGCTCATGGCGCACCTGCAGGCCGACCACGACATTCACACTACGCATATACCCCTCCCTGATGGTCGACCGGCGGCGCCGGGTTGGCCCGCCGCTCGCCGCGCTGCAGGCGTTGCAGCAGCTGCGGATCGCTCCAGGCGGCGCGAATGGCTGGGGAAAATTCGATGCAGTCCAGCTCGATCAGGCCCATCCGCGGGTTGTCTGCATCCTCGCGGAAACACTGGGCATAGCCGGTTTCCGTTTCATGCACGATCACCGAGTGCAGGCACACGTCCTGCTCACCGTTGACCATGTCGGTCAGCTGCAGAGCGCTGTCGACCAGGCGAAATAACAGCCGGGAGAACTGCTCGGCGCTGGGCGATACCGGTAGCAGCACCCAACGCGCCGAGTGCCGGCGCATGCTCTGCAGGTAATCCGGATCATCGCCGGACCATAGCGCCACAGCGTGGTCGAACGCGTCGATCAGCTCGCGGATGTCGCCCTTGAGCAGCCCGAAGTCGTAGACCATCTGCCCCTGATCCAGGACGTGAGCCTCGAGCAGTAGTTCGACCTTGTAGGAATGACCGTGGATGGAGAACGCGCAGCGCTCGCTGCTGCAGCCGCGCACGACGTGCGCGTTCTCGAACTTGAACAGCTTGCGAATCAGCATTGGTCCTCTCGTTTGCAGGTACAGGGCACCGGGTCGTAACCGCCCGGGTGCCAGGGATGGCAGCGCCCCAGCCGGCGTAGCGCCAGCCAGCTGCCGCGCAATGCGCCGTGGCAGCGCAGGGCATCGATGGCGTACTGCGAGCAGGTAGGGTGAAAACGGCAGCGCGGGCCTATCAGCGGGCTGATGAACAGCTGATAACCGCGCACCAGGCCGATTAGCAGCTTCAGCGTCAGGCGCTTCATGCCGGCTCCGCCGCGCGTAGTTGCGGCCCCGTGGCGCGGTCTTCGACCTGAAAGCCCAGTTGCGCCAACTCGGCACGCAGGGCGTCGGCACGAGCAAAGTCCCGCGCCTGACGCGCCCGCTCACGTGCCGCCAGCAGCGCTTCGGCCTGCTGACGTTCGGCCCCCTGGGCCGCTAGCTGCTGTTTCAGGGCGGGCTGCGACACAGGTTGCTGCAGCAGCCCGAGCAAGGCGCCGGAGGCCAGCAGCTGCGCCTTGGCCTGACGCCGCGCCGCCGGCTCGCGGGCGGCATCGAGCTGTCGGGCTAGCACCTGCAAGCGTGCGAGTGCCGCGGATACGTTGAGATCGTTGCGCAGGGCCTGCAGCACCTCGTCGTCGACACCTGTATCGGCGTCGGCCTCGACATCGGCGGCTCGCGCCAGGCTAGCCTGCAACCGCGCCAGCGTCTGCTGCGCGGCCTGCAGGCGCATCTCGTTCCAGTCCAGCGGCCGGCGGTAATGAGTGGCCAGCAACGCCAGGCGGATGGCCTCGCCCGACGACTGCTGCAGCAGGTCGCGCACCAGCAGCACATTGCCCAGGGACTTGGACATTTTCTGCCCGTCGACGGTGACGAAGCTGTTATGCACCCAGGTGCGGCAGTACAGCCCGCCATGAGCACAGGTGCCCTGGGCGATCTCGTTTTCGTGGTGCGGGAAGATCAGGTCCTGCCCGCCGCCGTGGATGTCGATGGTGTGGCCCAGGTGCTGGCCGATCATCGCCGTACACTCCACGTGCCAGCCTGGCCGGCCGCGGCCCCAGGGGCTGTCCCAACCGGGCTGCGATGCGTCCGAGGGTTTCCAAAGCACGAAATCCAGCGCGTCACGCTTGTACGGCGCCACTTCGACCCTCGCACCGGCGAGCATGTCTTCGACGCGGCGGCCGGAAAGATGCCCGTACTCGGGATAGGACGCCACCTCGAACAGCACATGGCCCTCGGCGACATAGGCATGGCCGCGCTCGATCAGGGTCTGCACCAGGGCGATGATGTCGCCGATATGTGCGGTGACCCGAGGCTCGATGTCCGGCGCCAGAACTCCGAGGGCCTGCATGTCCTCGTGATAGGCGTCGATGTACCGGGCCGTGATGCTGCCGATCGGCACGCCGGCGGCCGCGGCGGCGGCGTTGATCTTGTCGTCGACGTCGGTGAAGTTGCGCGCGTACAGCAGCTCGCGGTAATCGTGGCGCAACAGCCGCGCCAGCACGTCGAAAACCACCGCCGGACGGGCGTTGCCGATATGCGCGTAGTTGTAAACCGTCGGCCCGCAGACATACAGGGTGACGCGATCCGGGCGTTCGGTCTGCAGCGGCTCCTTGCGCCGGCTCAGGGTGTTGTGCAGCAGGATCTGGCTCATGCGCTCTGTTCCTCGATCGGGGCCACGGCGCCGCGCAGGGCCAGGAGGATACCCTCGACCACCTCGCGCTCCACCCCACGGGTGATGAACACCAGTCGCGTGCGACGGTCCGCGCTCGGCCAAGCCGGCAACCACACTGGCGGATGAAAGATGTGCTGCACGCTATGCAGCACCACTGGGCGCTCGCGGCCCTGGATGTTGACGATGCCCTTGACCCGCAGAATGTGGCTGCCGGCCACGCTCATCAGCAGTTCCAGCCAGTCGCTCAGCTCGCTGTCGGCCAACGGTTCGTCGAGGCTCAGGCAAAAGCTGCGAATATCACCGTCATGCCGGTTGGCGGGTGGCAGGCGCAGTGACGTCCCCAGGTGCCGCGGTACAACCGGTTGTTTCAGAGGACGGTAAGCCGGCTCGTTGAGCCAGCGCTCGACATCGGCACCTTCACCCCGGCTGGAAAACAACCCCAGGTCAAGCAGCCGCTCAGCCTCGACCACGCCCTGAGGCGCCGGCCAGCGCGGCGCTGCCGGATTGAGCTGCTGTAACCGGGCCAACACGACTTCGCCTTCACCAGCACTGACCAGATCGCCCTTGGTCAGCAGCAATACATCGGCCACCGCCACTTGCTTGAGCGCCTCCGGCTGACTGGCCAGGGTCACTGCGCCAGCGGCCAGATCGACCGTGACGACGATGCCGTCGAGGCGATAGCGCGATGCCACCTGGGTGTGGGTCATCAGGGTGTGAATGATCGGCGCCGGATCGGCCAAGCCGGTGGTTTCGATCAGCACACGGCGCAGCGGCCGCCGTTCGCCCGTCGCCAGTTCGCGGCCGACCTCCGCCAGGGTTTGCACCAGATCGCCACGGATGGTGCAGCACAGGCAGCCACTGCTCAGCTCCATGAGCAGGTCTTCGCGGCTGTGCTTGACCAGCAGGTGATCCAGTGCGATTTCGCCGTACTCGTTGATGATCACCAGGGTGTCGGCCAGCGCCGGCTGGCGCAGCAGATGGTTGAGCACGGTGGTCTTGCCGCTGCCGAGAAACCCGCTCAACAGGGTCACTGGGATCAGCGGTGCCGTGGCACTCATGCCGGCGGCACCAGGGGCCCGGCCCAGGCCGAGGCGTCATGCGGGTGCAAGCTTTCCAGGTGGCGCACATGCACGCGGGGGCCGGAGTAGTGGCCGGCCAGGGCGTGCTGGATGCGCCGCGCGGCGTCTTCGACGAACATCAAATTACTGCCATTGAGGGCAGCGAAGGCCTGCTCGTCGGCCCGTTTGACCGCCGTCTGTACCGGCGTGCCGAGGGCCTGTTCGATACGCTCGACCAATGCCAGCAACTGCAGTTCATCAGCTTCGCCCAATTGCACCCGCACCTGGGCGACACTGCGCTGGCTGTGCGGTGTGGCCAGGGTGGCGTGCTCACGCAGCCAGGCGGCCACGTCTTCAACGGAGAGCCCCTGCTGCCCGACGAACGCTTCGGCGAAGGCGTGTTCCACCAGTTGCCGTGACAGCGCCGCGGAGCACGGGCAGGTCGATGAGTAGGTGACGCCAACTTGCGCCTGCAGGCTGAAGGTGCCGGCGATCAGCGTGGCTTCCAGGCTCACCGGGTAGGCTTTCCAGCCGGCCAGGTGTTCGCTGACCAACGCCGGACGCCGGGTCAGTAGGTCGAAGTCCAGCGACAACCGGGCATTGCCGCTGGCGCAGTCCTGGTGGCTGTCGGCCATCGCCTGCAGCAACTGGTGCAGGCCCGCCGGCGACAGCGCCTGGCCCTCGCCCAGACTATCGACCAGTCGGTACAGCCGCGACATGTGGATGCCCTTCACATGGGCCGCCGGCAGGTCGACCTGAACGTCGGCGCGGGCATGCAGGGTCGGCGGGCAACCCCTTTCAGCCAAGGTCACCGGCAGGTCGATGCCCTGCATGCCGACCCACTCCAACTGACCCAGCTGGGCGGCGCGCTCGGCACGTGATACATCGGGCAGTACAGCATTCATTGCGGGGTCCTTGTGGGTTTGATCGTAAAGGTCGTCAAGTACGCCGCGCCGCCTTGAGCGCGGTGAACACGGATTTCTGGTTGCTGGCTGCTGGCATACGGCAGCCTCGCTGAATACCTGGATACGTTATAACATAACAAGTAAATAGTCAGCGTAAAGCTTCTCTTCGTCTACTTTCGGGCACGCTGGTCAACGCTCCGTGCCGATGGTGAGGCTCAGTCCGCAGCCTTAGCGATCGCCAGAGCGCGTGCTCCTAACCCGCAGAACGGACAGTTATAGCCGCGACAGAAGGTGGAGACGTTCGCCGCACCCAAGTAGCCGCCTCAAAGGTGATCTGCTCACTTGTGCTGGAACAACAGCGTCCTGGCCAGCGGCATGCGTTGACTACGTAAATAACAGAGCCGACACCCAGATCACCTGCTTGAGCGCCTCTCGTTGGATGGCCTGGCCCACTCCCAGCTGCCTGCCAGGGCGTTCACCGACGGCGGGTTGGCAAGCCCCTCGCGCCGCTACGTACTAACGCACAAGCGTCGCCCTTGAATCGATTAGAGTACGCGCAGGTTTACCATGCTTGAAACCTATATACGTCGCACACATGATCAAGGGTGTCTGTCATGGCTAAAGAAGCTTTATTCAACCTGAAGCTGGAGCCTGAACTGCGTGACGAATTCATGGCTGCTGCACAAGCCGCACACCTCCCGGCTTCTCAGGTAATGCGCGATTACAGTCGCCAGCAGCAGCAAGCCAAAGCGCATGATGAATTCGTTCAGCGCAAGGTGGCTGTTGCCAGAGCTTCTGTCGAGGCTGGCCATGGCCGATCCAATGAAGATGTAGAAGCTGCGTTCTCTGCACGGCGCGCTAAAGCTTTGGGTCACAAATGAAGATTATCTGGACGCCCGAAGCTGAGTAGGGTCGTGTGGATATATGGGACTACGTCGACGGATAACCCGCCAGCAGCCGTACGCATGGATAAGCTATTCAGTACTGCAGCAGCATCCCGGAGAGACTTTCCTGACCAGGGCATGCGGCAGATCGCCGGCACCCGCGAATTAACTCCTAACAAAACCTACCGGCTCATCTATCAGGCTGAAAATGATGCGGTCTGGATTCTCACCCTAGTGCATGGCGCCAGGATGTGGCCCCCGCACCAGGGCTGAGCAGCAGGCCGGTGCGCCTTTCGACAGCCGGCGATCCTAAAAAGCAAAAGCCCCCAGACTCTAGTAGTTTCAGGGGCTTAGGCTTGAGATATGGCGGGAAGATAGGGACTTTCCGATTTAGAGCAAAAAACCCAATAAAATCAATAGATACAGTCAGTTACAGAACCGTTTGCTACAAATTTCTGCTACAAAATCACCAGAAAAACACCTACGATCCAAGCATTCTTGGCTCTGAGGTAGCGGCAATGGCAAGCGATAATCTAGTTCTACGTTCGGGCACATGGCATGCCCGTCTCAGTATCCCGGCAGATGCTCGCCCTACCCTCAATCGACGCGAGTTCACCGCTTCGCTAAAGACCGGATCTAAAACCAAAGCCCAGCGGCTCAAAATCTCCTACCTACAGCAATGGCAATCCTTGATTGACCAAGCCCGTGGAAAATTGAAGATCGATCCAGAAGATGCCCGGATTTTGGCTAGGAAAAACTCAGAGCACGCTAAGACCTTTCTTGCCGAGTCGGCCCAAGCAGCGATTGCCGATACGCCAATGAGTGGCGAAATCTTTGACAGCATGACGGAGTTTCTAACCTTGGGGCCGGAGAACTCTGCAGAGGAATGGGAGCAGATAGTTAGGCATTTCAGGGTAGGAGGGCCGGAACCAGATCCGTTACAGCTCCACCGTGATATTCAAAGCCTTATGCAAGACAATATGGAGCGGCAAGTAACAGCATTGGTATTGGAGGAAGTGGACAAGGCAGAAATTAAGCAGATCCTCAAAGACCCGAGCCACTACCGGGCGAAGTCCCCTATCACAACAGCCAGAATCAACGCATTCAAGACTCATCAAGAACAGGTCAAGGGAATTGTCCAGAAGACGGTAGATACGCAGGTTGCTCGCTTGCAGAGCCTAAAAAAATGGCTTGAAGACAACCGCCACGACCTAACCCACGAAAGCATTACGGCCTATATGGATACGCTTCAGGTCAGTGAAAAGACCAAAAAACAGTTTTTGTTTGCAGGTTCCAGCTTTTGGAAATGGGCCAACCGATACGATGAATTTTTCAAGAAATTGCATCGTGATCAAGTTTCTCCGTTCCAGAATCATGACTTTCCAACGAACCGAAGCAAAAAAGCTAACGCCTCTACGGAACGCAAAGCATTTGCCGTTGATGATGTAGTGAAGCTCTACGAGGCTGCCAAAAAACAGAAAAACCGGGAAACCCTCGCAGATCTCATTTTGCTAGGTGCATACACCGGGGCACGCATCGAAGAACTATGCCGTTTGAAAACGAGCGATATCCTCCAAGAGGAAGGCATTCAGTGCTTTTCAATCAAAGATGCGAAAACCGCAGCCGGTGATCGATCTATTCCCGTTCATCCAAAACTGCTACATGTAGTAGAGCGTTTGGTTAAACAGTCCGAAGACGGATATCTAATAAAATCCACCTCGGGCAATAAATATGGCAACAGATCAGATGCCCTCAGCAAACAATTTGGACGATTAAAAACCGATCTCGGCTATAACGCTCAATTTGTTTTCCATAGCTTCCGCAAAACTGTCATCACGCAATTACAACGCTCAGATGTGCCCGGAATTTTGATTGCCGCGATTGTTGGACACGAAACCGGAACCATTACGTTTGACGTGTATAGTGCAGGGCCAAGCCCGAAGCAAAAAAACACAGCAATCTCCAAACTCAAATACAACATAAAACTTTATACTTAGATAACTCACACATTGAGAATATTCTTACTTTCCAGCAACCCCACATCAGAACATGTAACAACCATATCCTTAAAACTTCAAAATCTGCTCATATTCGAGCATTTAGTATTGGTTTGGTGCTTTGGTAGCAAAAACTAAAAACACTCATTAAATGGCTTGTTTTCGATTGATAAATGTATGAATGGATTTTCACCCGAAAAGAGCAGAAGCCAGATTTATTTACAACTCATAAAAATGGCCTTTAAGAAGGGTCTTTTTATCTCTGCCTACTAATATACGAATAAAAATAATCGCTCAAATTTGACCCATTTCCATAAATGCACACAAAAAGTGCATATCGTTTTTTATATGCTTTTATACCAATTTTTTGATATTTTTAATTTTCCGAACCTCAAATTTTGGCTTATAAACAGCAAAAAACTCTGTCAATAGATAAATGAAAATATTTTTACCGTTCGATGAAAAAGCCTAAATAGCGTCCAACCTTAATTTTCTTTTCCCGCTCTTATAAAGCGAAGCGACCATCAGCCTAACCGAGCAGTTGCTCGGTTATTCTTTTTCTTGTCGGTAATAAGATATCTCCTCGCATTACAACACTTTACTGCTTTGGCGATTTTATATCCTCACCCACGCTATAACCACATACTGAAGCACACGTATTACACAAGCACCAAAAAACCCAAACCCTTTACATACTTGAAAACCATTTTAATCATGGTTCAATATATACATATAGCTCAGCTTTTAAACTGGCCCCTTAAACATACCTGCTATATTAACCATCCCACTTTTGCTACGCAAAAGATGTGACGGTTAATGCAGGTGCCTAGTCGGCAGGACAGAAGCAAAAGCTAGAGCAAGGATAAACCCATAACTGAGGATGACATGAATGACATAAAATTGCAGAGAATCACACTGACCAAAAGAGATAGAAACTATTCAAATTTGAAGGGACTAGATAGCTCGTTAAGGCACTCGCTTAGGCTGGAACAAAACGAGTATGACGAGTTTGAATTTAACCCTAATCCACCACATCCAAACATTGCCATTGTTGATGGTGTGGAGCAGGTGCTAACGAGAGATCTGGCAGAGCAATTACTGGCCAATTTCAATGACCAATTACAAACCAAAATAATCGAAACGGAAGCATCCGAAGAGATAGCAACCGAAAAAGAGAAACTGAGAAAATTAAGATCCAAGCTCAACAAATTCATCAACGCAACTGATGAAACAGAGGTAAAGGAATACGTTGTCTCAGTTATGGAAGGTGAAAAACCGCTGGTAGTGGAAGACTACGCCGCCCTATTGAATCACCACAAAATAAGCCGCATAGGCCAGCGTATAGACCTTTTAGAAAACTACGCGACCAAGAAGAGCGAGATTGATCAGAAAGCACCAAGCAGAGCAGTATCAAGGACGGTCAACAGAGTGAAAGAAATGATCCTTGTGATACCGGAGCCCAACAAGGTAGCCATATCCAGGGAGAAAACCGATCTCTTACAGAAGTCGTTGCACCAGTTCTATCAAAAACATTTCCCTGACAATAAGATTCTCTTTTCATTCAGTCACCTGGACGAATCAACTAATCACGTCCACGCCTTTCTGGATCTTCAAAATACAAAAACAGGGAAATATGACTTTTCAGCCCAAGAGTATGACTTTGCAGTGAAATACTACGCAAAGAACAAAGAACGCTTGGAAAGCATAACAAACCCACCGAAATTAGAAGACTTTAAACTTCCAAACCGCAGCGAAGAAAAGCAAAATCATAGATTTATCCGCGAACGTGAATCTTGGAAGTCAAAAGTAATGCAAGCGGCATTCTACGAACACTTCAACGGGCTAGCCGCAGTCTATGGCTTGCAGGCCAAGTTTTTACCAAAGACCAAGAAAAACAAAAAACACCTAAGTGAAGTTGAGCAAGAGGCAAAGAAGCCGAAAAGTGAGCGTAGCTATAACTATTACACAAAGCAAATTGAGAATCTTAAAGAAGATCTCAGGCTTCAAGAGTTAGAATCTAAAAAGCAGAAAATTGAAACCATCAATCTAAATGCAACCATTGTAGATCTTCAAAACACTGTAACGACGTACAAGGAAAATATTCAAATCTTGCAGCTAGAGGCTAGCAAGCAGAAAGAGCACAACATCAAACTTCATAGCCAAAGGCAAAAGCTTGATGGCGACATAACAGAAATGACAAGCAAGACCAATCAATTGAAGGAGAATTTTAACAAAACCAAGAGCGAAATGCTCAAAGAGCTAAAGCAAATATCCAAACAGATAGAAAAAGATACAGCAAAGAAAAAACACCTTGAAAGTGCAATTGTAAAGATTGAGGGAACACTTGAACCACTTGTCAAAAGATTTGACATTCTTGTGGATCGCATACTTCAAGCCAAAGATCAGGACGAGAATCCAGAAGAATTTTACAAGAGATTGAAAGAGAACACTTTTGACACTGCTAAAATGTTTGGGCCGGAAAAGCGTAAAGACTACTTATCTAACGTTAGGGAAAACTTAAAAGAGAAGGGACTAGATCCATCCCAGGTCAGGTTTGGAATTAAAGAAAATATAAAATTGTGGGCATCTGATACCTTCACCGAAAACCAGACATTGGAATTTACCAAAGAAGAAAAAGAAGAGTCGACTAAAGCAAGAAAGCGAAGACTTTTGAAGCCTAAACCGCCAAGCCCGTTTCAAGACCCTTACGACCCGCACCAATAAAAAGCCCCAATTAAGGGGCTTATTTTAAAATGTATTTTCAAATCTGAATTTACTAGCTTCAAGGTACTCTTCGACTTGATCAAAGGCGAACCAGTAACGCTCTAATCCCTCTGCCACTTTGCCAGTTGTGTTAGATCCAGCAAATGGATCAAGTACCACATCACCGGGATCGGTTAACAGCTTGATAAAAAACTCAGGCAATGCAGCCGGGAACCGTGCTGGGTGGATTTTGATTCCCGCTTCTTTGCATCGCTTTGTATACCCATCATTGGCAGAGTTGTTTCCAAATTTAAGCAGGTCAGACGGCGTATCATCGTCAATAATATTTGGAGGAATAGAGCCCCCAGCGTGAACCTTATCAAACGAATCACGGATAGCGTGGCCAGATGGCCTAGTTGTTGATTTAACACCACGCTTATTCAACCTGATCATATCATCGCTATAAGGACGCAATGCGTTGCGGTTGTTGGCTTTCGGCCACGGAGTTTTTGACAGCCACCAAACGTATTCAACGGAATCTTTGATCCTGATCCGTCGAACAGTCACCCACTCTGCTGGAACTGGCATTTTGGCCGGGTTGTACCAGAAGCACTCTTGAGCCAAGTAGAAGCCCACAGTCTCAACAAGTTCAATCAATAGCTTGTAATGATAAAGAGAGCGGGTTGGCTCGCCTTTGTTGTAGCTCCCGCCGATGTTTAATACAAAACTACCATTGTCGGTCAATATACGAGCTATCTCTTTAGCGAATGGAATAAACCACTCGTTATAGTCAGCCTTATCCTTATTCCCATAGGCCTTCTTAAAATGCAAGGCATAAGGCGGCGAGGTCATCACCAGATTGACCGATCCGGTTTTAATCTCTCTCAAATATTCCAAAGAATCACCTAAAAAAGCATTTCCTCTGGACGTGGAGTAGAAAGAGGTACGGTCGCCATTCGCAAAAATGTTAGGGATGGCCAACTCTTTGGCTGATTCAACTGAAAGCGTAAGTTGTTCTGTCATTCTGGCCGTGATCTAATAAATGATTTTCGAGGAAATGGCGAGCCAAATCCTACCACATCTACAAGGCTAGACTAATGGGTTGTCAATGTCAACCAATTTAGACGAATGGATCAATCAGGCAGACGCTGCACGGCTTCGGGGCGTAACCAGACAGGCCATAGGTCGCCTGATCAAGCGGGGACGTGTCCGCACCCTCGCGGTGGCCGGTTACATCCTTGTATCCCGTGAAGACGTGTTGAATTTCCAACCGGAGAAGGCTGGACGCCCTAAGGGTAGCAAAGGAGTAGTAAATGATTGAGTTGAGGCAGCGTCTCGCTGAACTAACCACAGACGAAAGGGACGAGATTTTCAAATTCCTACGAAGCGAAATAGCTATCCACCCGCTTGAGGAAGAATTTAACGCCCAGGCAGAGGTGATTCTGGAGGCTATATCCAGAGGCTCCGATCTAACCAAGCGAGGTATCCGGGGAATCATCGCAGAGGCCAGCTTTAAGGTTGAAGTATTGGAAAAGCTCCCCCAATGGCAGGACATTACGCCACCGGGCGATCTGCCTTTTGATTTCAAAATCGCCGATGCTATTGGCGAGATTGGCATTCAAGTAAAAATGCAACGAAAGAAAAACCAGCGACCTATGATGGCTAATGAAGGCTACCGAATCCTATCCGCTGATAAATATGTTGTAGAAACTCAAAAAACCCGAGGCGGCAACAAGGATGGAGCCAGCACCCGGCCTTATCGCTATGGCGAGTTTGAAATTCTAGCGGTATCAATGCACCCAGCAGCGAACGACTGGGCACAATTCCGCTATACCGTCGCTTCTTGGCTTTTGCCTGACCCAAAGGATTCGGCCTGCATTTTGAAGTTCCAGCCCGTTCCCCTTGAAAGGAATGAAGACTGGACTGATTCACTTGAAGAGTGTATCCAGTGGTATAGATCGGGCAGACAACACACAATTAGTCATTAAAAGAAAGCCCGCAATCAAGCGGGCTTTTTTCTTGCCATCAATTGACTTAATCAAATCAAGTGGTACTGTATAAAAAGATGAAGCCCAAATGCATCACACACTTGGGCTTCGGCGTTGATACTGATAGCAGCAGTCTCAACTTGTAATTAAAGTTATAACACATAAACTACCAAGTTCAAGACTTCCTGCCGAAAAATCTCATAACTATAATAAATTCAGTATTTACGCCTCCCATAGTTTTGGACAGGACACCCGATCCTATCATTGCGATTTTTGGACTATGGAAATCGAGGCCGTACAAAGGGGAACCCGGCAACGAAGGTGCCAGCCCGCAAGCCATCGAAAGATGTTGAACAGGGAGCCGGGACGCAGCAGATATATGCGTTAAGTGTTCAAAATTTAAGCGTCAGTATCAACGACTTAAATCCGAGAAAAGGGCTCGCTTCCCTTAATCGGTAAAGCTCTCCTCCGAAAGCTCATTTTTTATTGAGTTACTAGGAAGGAGCAGCTTTGCCGAGAAGAAAGGCGAAGCCGCTTCGCGGCAATGCTGAGAGTTAAGAGCAAAGCGAAAACCCCTTAGGGTTTTCAAGACACGCACACGCATACGCACACGTGAAGCCCTTCCATCCAACCTAACCAGCACTGCAAATGTTAAACCATGGGAATAGTTTAAATCCGGATCGCATATGCTTTTTCCACCAATGAAGAAATAAAAAAGCCACCGAAGTGGCCTTTTCATCACGCTAACTCCGATACCTTTTCTCCGAAATTTTCGTTTATATCTTCAAGCATGCTTCTACGCCCTGAATTTTCTTTACCATAATGTAGTGAAAAGACGATAGCGTTTAAGACACCAAAGGCTGCAGTCCCTAAAAAATATCCAATCCACGGATTCATTAAAAGACACGTACAAGCAACCCCAAGCAAACTAATGAGCCCCGATACCTTGGCGGGATTATAAACTTTCATCTCCCCATCTTGATAATATGTTTCATCATTGTAAAGCATAAATAAACCAATCAACGTCCCAGCACCAGGCATAATGCAAAACCAAAAGTCTTGGCCAGAAAGACTGCCCTTTTGACTGGTATAGCCTAGAGAACAAACTGGTGATCTAGGAGTTACTTGATACCCACAAGGCTTATCATCCTTAAAAGCCATCAATATTTTCTTTCCAACTGGAGCATCAAGGCTTTCATTAACCAATTCATATTTCTTGAACTCACCGTCACTATGCTCAAGAATAATTTCAAGCACTATGTCAGTATGTAACGTATTAGTTACAGTCGTATGCTTCCCTCGCGTACTGGCAGTCACTGATCCGCCTGTTTTAGAAATACTGCTCTTTTCCCTAACAATAACGGCTTCACATTTAAAGACAGATCTTTTATTCACAGCATTCCCCTACTCGAACCAAACGCCACTTTCCTTGGCACTTTTAAGTTTCTTCGGGCTTGGATTTTCAGGGAACTCTTTTACACGTTTCAAAATCAACCGATCTCGCTCCTTAGCTGTATTAGCGTATGGAACCATTTCTAACGTATCGTCATCGACCAGCTTAAAATGTAGAGAGCCTTGATTATAAAATT
Organism: Pseudomonas sp. PA15(2017); assembly: GCF_001945395.1. Lineage (GTDB taxonomy): Bacteria > Pseudomonadota > Gammaproteobacteria > Pseudomonadales > Pseudomonadaceae > Aquipseudomonas. The sequence continues at coordinate 57,647 of NZ_MSXV01000059.1, forward strand.
CAATGAATCCCAAACGCTGGCTTTGCCTTGCAAGCATATCATCCAGATCTTGAACCTCTGTTTGATGAATATATTTTTTAATATTGAAAAAATAGCCGTCGCTAAGTCTTCTATCATAAGAATCTTTATATCTGTTATCACTTTCAGAAAAGTAATAACCAACACCATTTTCAGCCGCCCATTTTTTTCCTGTGACTTTCCCGGAGAACTCAAGAATCTTAGAGCCGTACTCCATACCCGTTCTCTCAGGGGAAAGTTCTTGAAGCTTAAAATCTAGATCAGCAAAAGCAGTGCTAGATACAACCAAACACGCCAACCCAACAGCCTTCACGTACGTCTTCACAGGTCTATTCCGTAGCTATCCATGCCGACCCATTCGGCAGGTCGGGTGTGAATATACGATCAAAATCTGTCAATTGGTATCTACCAATCACTAAATGTTATTCAGCAGGATGCAGGGAGGTGTAAGCATCTGATTTTTCAAGGGGTTAGCTATGACCCAAGACACCACCAAAGCCCTTGGCAAGCGGCTAAAACAGATCCGTGAAGCGAAGCAGTGGACGCAAGCCCAGCTTGCCGAGCGGCTTGGATGCGAGCCAATTACCATCAGCCGCTACGAACGCGGCCAGTCGGCTATGGGTGTCGATACCTTGGGGGAAATCGCGGCAGTCCTGGAGTGCTCGATAGCGTCATTTTTCAGCGAGACGCCCGAGCCTGCAGCTCCTAACGAGTTGAGCCGCGACGAGCTTCGACATTACCTAAGCGATCTCATCTATGAAGTCAGCGACCGCGAGTCACTGAAGGAGATAGCGACGTTCGCGAATGAGGTAATCACCCGTCGTCGCAAAAGCCGTAAGCGTTAGCAGCAGAGACCACAGACTTTATCAAAAACGTCGCATTGCCCGCTAAGCCTCGGGATGCTGAGCATCCACCAGCTTAGCGGGCAATCTCTTAGCAACGCTGCTTCTCAAGCCACTTCACAATTTCATCCTCATCCCACTTCAAGGCACGACCGATTTTAAATGGTCTCGGGAAACCTCCAGGCTCATCCTGCAGCCTATCGAACTGAGCTTTAAGCTCTTCAATTGAACCGAAACCAGAAGCTACTGCCGTGACCGTCCTTCCAGTCGAAAGCCCTCGGCTGACGCCTAAAGCAAACGGTTCGTTCCCTTCTTTGATGCCGCACCAGCGGTACAAGGTTGATTTGCTAATGCCAAGCATTTCGCAAACCCCCGAGCTATCAATGAGTTTCATTGACCTATCCTCTATTTGATTGAACACCGGGCCACCTGCTCATTTCATGATCGCCAATGATAGCCAATGACAACAAATGGCGTCTTATGGATGTTAATGGAACCCTATGACAATTGCTAGAGGTCGGCACCCAAAGCCGCGGATAGCAAGTACCCGCACCTTTGGCTACCTCGATCAAAAAACAAGCGTAAAAATCCCTAGAAGCCCTTTGGCGGAGTTTCAGGGCGGGGACTGGGATGGAGATCAGGAGCAGAAAGCTCCGAGCAGGCAAAAAAAAACGACAACCTGCGGGCTTTGGTTTGCTACAAACCATTGCTACAAATCGTCGTTTTATAACCTTATAAACACTTGATTTATAAGGGATTTTTCAATATGGCGGGAAGATAGGGATTTGAACCCTAGGTACCATCGCTGATACAACGGATTTCGAATCCGTCCCGTTCGGCCACTCCGGCATCTTCCCAGGCGGCGCGCATGATACCAGCAGAATTCGCTTTGGCGAAGCCCATTAGGTAATTTTTTTCGCGTGCTATCAAATGCTTGGCTCATTTGCCGATGGCGGCTATGTGGCTACTGGCTGGTTGGCGTGCCCGATGCCGCGTGCCAAAGCCCTTGGCATCGGGGTTGTAGCCCGGAGCCTGCTGGCATGCGCAAACGCTGCCCGAGTCGGCTGCCATCCGCTCGGCGGATAGTGGCTTACTGGCCGGGCAGAATACTGTACATTTAAACAGTATATTTCTTGCGCCCATCTGCCATGCCTTCCGTCGTCGCTATCGATCATCTGCTCAATGAGCGCCGTATCTGGCGTGGCCAAGGCATTGTCGCGCCCAGCGGCCACCAGCCCACAGGCCACGCGGAGCTGGATGCTGCGCTGCCAGGCGGTGGCTGGCCGGAAGCGGCGCTGAGCGAGCTGCTCGTCGAGGCGCCGGGTATCGGTGAGCTGCGCGTGGTGCTGGCGACGTTGGCACGTTTGAGCGCTGCCGGGGAGCGGGTGGTGTTGGTCGCGCCGCCCTACCTGCCCTACCCCAGCGCCTGGTCGGCAGTCGGGGTGGAGATGAAGCAGGTGGCGCTGATCCAGGCGAGCGCACGGGATGCCTTGTGGGCGGCCGAGCAGTGCCTGCGTTCGGGCAGTTGCGCGGCGGTGGTGCTGTGGCCGCAACGGGCCGATGACCGTGCCCTGCGCCGCCTGCAGATCGCCGCGGAAACCGGGCAGACCCTGGCCTTCGCATACCGCCCGCTGCATGAGGCGCGCAACCCTTCGCCAGCGGCCTTGCGCCTGACCATCCAGGCGCAGCCCGCCCAGGTGCGGGTGCTCAAGTGCCGAGGCGGCCAAGCACCGGCGCGCACGTTTCAATTGAGCGGCTGGGGCTTTTGATATGCGCTGGGCGTGCATCCTGCTGCCGCAACTGGCCATGGACGGCGTGTTGCGTGGCCGTGAAGAGGCCGACGCGCCGCTGGTGCTGCTGAGCGGCACACCCCAGCGGCGCATGCTGCAGGCGGTCAATCCGGCCGCCCGGACGCTCGGCCTGCGCCCGGGGCTGACGCTGACGGCAGCGCAATCCCTTAACTGCGCATTCGCCAGCGCCGAGTACGACCCCGCCGACATCGAGCGCTGGCGCAGCTTCCTGGCGGCATGGGCCTACGGTTTCAGCTCCCAGGTGAGCCTGCACTATCCGCGCTGCCTGCTGCTCGAGGTGCAATCGAGTCTGTCCCTGTTCGGGCCCTGGCCACGTTTCGAGGCGCGCCTGCGTGAGGAGCTGACGGCGCTGGGCTTTCGCCATCGCATTACCCTGGCGCACCACCCTGCCGCGGCGCGCATGCTGGCCAACCTGCACGATGGCCTGGCGATCACCGACGAGCAGGCGTTGCGCGAGCGGCTGGCAGCCATGCCGCTGGATCGCATCGGCCTGCCGGAAGAACTGGCCACGACGCTGGCGCGCATGGGCCTGCGCCAGGTGCGACAGTTGCAGGCGCTGCCTCGCGACAGCCTGGCGCGGCGCTTTCCACCTGAGCTGCTGGCCGGCCTGGATACGCTGATGGGCCTGCGCCCGCTGGCGCTGGATTATTACCGCCCGCCAGATGTGTTCGACAGCCGGCTGGAGCTGCACTTCGAGGTGGAGTCGACTCAGGCCCTGCTGTTTCCGCTGCGCCGCCTGATCGCCGACCTGGCCGCCTACCTGGCGGGCCGGGACTGTGGCGTGCAGCGTTTCGTGCTGCACCTGGAGCACCGTGACGGTGACGACAGCCTGCTGCCCGTCGGTTTGCTCAGTGCCGAGCGGGAGGCGGCGATGCTGCTGGAGTTCACCCGCGGCCGCCTGGAACAGCTGCAACTGCCGTCACCGGTGCTAGCGCTGCGCCTGGTGGCCCGCGACCTGCCGACCTTCGTGCCGCAGCATCAGGCCCTGTTCGAGGACCGCCCACAGCAAACCCTGGGCTGGGAGCAACTGCGTGAACGCCTGCGTGCGCGCCTGGGCGACGACGCCGTGCAAGGCCTGGCCGCCCATGCCGACCACCGCCCGGAGAAGGCCTGGCGCACGGATACCAGCCGGGTTGCGCTGCCCAGCCCGAGCGGCGCGCGGCCCAGCTGGCTGCTGCCGGAGCCACAAATGCTGCGTGAGCCGCTGCATATTCTCAGCGGCCCCGAGCGCATCGAGTCCGGCTGGTGGGATGGCGAGGACGTGCGCCGCGATTACTACCTGATCGAGACGCGCAGCGGCCAGCGCGGCTGGGCGTTTCGCAGCGTCGGCGAAGACGGCCCGTTACGGCTGCACGGCTGGTTCGCATGAACCTGCCCGAGTACGCCGAGCTGCACTGCCTGTCGAACTTCAGTTTCCAGCGCGGTGCCTCCAGCGCCGCCGAACTGTTCGAGCGCGCCAAGCTGCTCGGCTATCGCGCCCTGGCGATCACCGACGAATGCACCCTGGCCGGCATCGTGCGTGCCTGGCAGGCCGCCAAGGAGCAGGGTGTGAAGCTGATCGTCGGCAGCGAGCTGCGCCTGCACGGCGGTGCCCGGCTGATCGTGCTGGTCGAGAACCTCGCCGGTTACCAGCGCCTGTGTGCGCTGATCACTCGTGCTCGGCGGCGTGCGGAAAAGGGCCGCTACATTTTGCTCGACGAAGACCTGCCCGAAGCACCGGATGGGCTGCTGGCCATCTGGCTGCCCACCGCGAGCGACGACGCCATGGCCAGCGCCTGGCTGCGCGAGCGCTTTGCCGAGCGCCTGTGGTTGGGCGTGGAGCTGCACCGTGGCGCCGACGATGCAGCGCTGTTGCAGCATGGCCTGGGCCTGGCCCGGCAACTGAGCATCCCTGCCGTGGCCTGTGGCGACGTGCACATGCATGCCCGTGGCCGCCGCGCCCTGCAGGATTGCATGACGGCCATCCACCACCACCTGCCCGTGGCCGAGGCCGGCGCCTATCTGTTCGCCAATGGTGAGCGCCACCTGCGCCGCCGCGAGGAACTGGCCGAGCTGTATCCGCCCGAATTAATCGCCCAAACCCTGGCCATCGCCGAGCGCTGCCGGTTCGATCTCGATGAACTCAAGTATCAGTATCCCCACGAGCTGGTGCCGGCCGGCCATGACGCCAGCTCCTGGCTGCGCCATCTGGTCGAGGACGGCATCCGCTGGCGCTGGGGCGATGGCATCACTGACAAGGCGCGGGCGCAGATCGAAAGGGAGCTCGCGCTGATCAGCGAGCTGGGTTACGAAAGCTATTTTCTGACCGTGCACGATATCGTGCGCTTCGCCCGCGAGCAGTCGATTCTCTGCCAGGGGCGTGGCTCGGCGGCCAACTCGTCGGTGTGCTTCGCACTGGGCATCACCGAACTGAACCCGATGGCCAAGGGCAGCCGCCTGCTGTTCGAGCGTTTCCTGTCCCGCGAGCGCAACGAGCCGCCGGACATCGATGTGGATTTCGAGCACGACCGCCGCGAGGAAGTCATCCAGTACGTGTTTCGCCGTTATGGCCGCGAGCGCGCGGCGCTGACCGCGGTGGTCAGCACCTACCACGGCGCCGGGGCGATCCGCGACGTGGCCAAGGCCCTGGGCTTGCCCCCCGATCAGATCAACGCCCTGGCCAGTTGCTGCGGCCGCTGGAGCGACCGCATTCCCGATGCCGAACGCCTGCGCGAAGCCGGTTTCGACCCGCAGAGCAAGGTGCTGCACCGGGTGCTGGTACTGGCTGGCGAGCTGATCGGCTTTCCCCGTCACCTGTCCCAGCACCCCGGCGGCTTCGTGATTTCCGAGACGCCACTCGACACCCTGGTGCCGGTGGAAAACGCCAGCATGGCCGAACGCACCGTGATCCAATGGGACAAGGACGATCTCGACGCCGTCGGCCTGCTCAAGGTCGACGTACTGGCCCTCGGCATGCTCAGCGCCCTGCGCCGCTGCTTCGACCTGTTGGCCGTCTACCGCAACAAACGCTGGACGCTGGCCAGCCTGCCGGTCGAGGACACCGCCACCTACGAGATGATCAGCCGCGCCGACACCCTGGGCGTGTTCCAGATCGAATCCCGCGCGCAGATGGCCATGCTGCCGCGCCTGCGGCCGAAGACCTTCTACGACCTGGTGATTCAGGTCGCCATCGTGCGGCCGGGGCCGATCCAGGGCGATATGGTGCACCCCTATCTGCGCCGCCGCACTGGCGAAGAAAAGGTCACCTACCCCTCCGAGGAATTGCAGCCAGTGTTCGAGCGCACCCTGGGCGTGCCGCTGTTCCAGGAGCAGGTGATGGAACTGGCGATCATCGCCGCCGATTACTCACCCGGCGAGGCGGACGAACTGCGCCGCGCCATGGCCGCCTGGAAGCGTCATGGCGGCCTGGAGCCGCACCGCGAGCGGCTGACCAGGCGCATGCTCGAGAAGAACTACCCGATCGAATACATCAACCGCATCTTCGAGCAGATCAAGGGCTTCGGCAGCTACGGTTTTCCCGAGTCCCACGCTTCCAGCTTCGCCCTGCTCACCTACGCCAGTTGCTGGCTCAAGTGTCACGAGCCGGCGGCCTTCGCCTGCGCGCTGATCAATAGCTGGCCGATGGGGTTCTACAACCCCGACCAGGTGCTGCAGGACGTACGCCGCCATGGCCTGCGCATCCACCCGGTGGACGTGCGCTACAGCGCCTGGGAATGCACCCTGGAAGACATCGGCAAGCCGCAGCCGGCCATCCGCCTGGGACTGTGCCTGGTCAAGGGGTTTCGCGAGGACGCGGCGCAGCGTATCGCCGCCGCCCGCGAGCTGGCCGCATTCAGCGATATCGCCGATCTGTGCCAGCGCGCCCGCCTGGATAACAACGCCCGCGCGCGCCTGGCCGACGCGGGCGCCTTGCAGGCCCTGGTCGGCCATCGCCACCAGGCACGCTGGGCCATCGCCGGGGTGGAACCGCAGTTGCCGCTGTTCGCCAGCCTGCCCGCCCAGCAGGAAGCCGCCATCAGCCTGCCACGCCCCAGCGTCGGCGAGAACCTGCTGACCGACTACGCGACCCTGGGCACCACCCTCGGCCCGCATCCGCTGGCGCTGCTGCGCGGCAAACTCCGGGCCGCCCGCTGCCGCAGCCGGCGCGAACTGGAGCGCGTGGAGCCCGGCAGGATGGTCAGCGTGGCCGGCCTGGTGATCGGCCGCCAGCGCCCGCAAACCGCCAGCGGCGTGACCTTCGTTACTCTGGAGGACGAGTTCGGCATGATCAACGTGCTGGTGCGCCTGGAACTGGCCGAGCGCCAGCGCAAGACGCTGCTGCAATCGCGCCTGCTACGCATCGACGGCCATCTGGAAGCCGCCAACGGCGTGCAACACGTGATCGCCGGACGGCTGGTCGACCTGACCGACTGGCTAGTGGGGCTGGATGTGCGCAGCCGGGATTTTCATTGAGGCGAGGATGCAGCGCTCAGCAGCTGTGGTTTGGCTAGGGTTTTGATGCCCCCACCGGTATGGGGCTGATCCCTTCTTTTGTGGGAGGGCGCCATGCGCCCGATTTGATAGACGCGGGCGCAGATACCCAGTGCATGCCCATGAGCTTTTCGCGCGCATGGCGCGCTCCCACGTATGTGGTTTGGCTACGTTTTGATGGGGCCCCACCGGTATGGGATTGATCCCGTCTTTTGTGGGAGGGCGCCATGCGCCCGATTCGATAGACGCGAGCGCAGATGCCCAGTGCATGCCCGTGAGCTTTTCGCGCGCATGACGCGCTCCCACGTATGTGGTTTGGCTACGTTTTGATGGGGCCCACCGGTATGGGATTGATCCCGTCTTTTGTGGGAGGGCGCCATGCGCCCGATTCGATAGACGCGAGCGCAGATGCCCAGTGCATGCCCGTGAGCTTTTCGCGCGCATGGCGCGCTCCCACAGGGTGCGGTTAGGGCCGTAGAACCGTTGCTTAAAGCGCCCGGCGCATACCGATATGGGGAATATCGTCTTCCAGGTATTCATCGGTAGCCGCCACGAAACCATAGCGGCCGTAATAACCCTGCAGGTGCGCCTGGGCGGAAAGATCCAGTGCATACCCATGAGCTGTGACACGCATGGACCAGGCGTCCCCGCGCGCTCCCACGGGTGTAGTTTGGCTAAGGTCTTCATGGCCCCCACCAGTATGGGGTTGATCCTGTCTTTTGTGGGAGGGCGCCATGCGCCCGATTCGATAGACGCGAGCGCAGATGCCCAGTGCATGCCCGTGAGCTTTTCGCGCGTATGGCGCGCTCCCACAGGGTGCGGTTAGTGCTGCAGAATCGCTGATTACAGCACCCGGCGCATACCGATATGCGGGATATCGTCTTCCAGGTATTCATCGGTAGCCGCCACGAAACCATAGCGGCCGTAATACCCCTGCAAATGCGCCTGGGCGGACATGTACACGGGCAACCCCGGCCAGCGCAGGCCGCAGGCCAGCAGCGCCTGCTCCATCATGCCATGGCCGAGCCCGGTGCCCCGCGCGCTGGCCGCCGTCACCACGCGGCCGATCACCACTTCGCCGTCGTTGAGCGCCGGGTCGAGCAGGCGCAGGTAAGCCACCAGTTCGTCACCGCGCCAGCCCAGCAGGTGGCAGGTATCGCCTTCGAGGTCGCGGCCATCGACTTCCAGATACGGGCAGTTTTGCTCGACCACGAATACCTGGGTACGCAGCGCGAGGGCGGCGTACAGCTCGGTTTTGGTCAGTTCGGTGTGGTGTTTGCAGTGCCAGGTGACGGACATGATCGACTCGCGGCTGGAGGTTCGGAAATAGCCAGCGACTCTACCCGCTTCGCCCCCTTTCGTCATGGGCAGCGCCGTTCTACTTTTCGATCACCTGCCCGCGCAGGGCCGCCAGGCGCGAGAGCAAGCGGTTCTGCACGGGCGTCGGCACGCCTTGGCTGTCCATCGAGGCCTGCAGATTCTCGACCAGCGCATTGAAGTGGCTGGGCGACAGGTTCTGACCCTTGTGGCTTTCCTGCAGGGAGTCGCCGGTGTACACGCAGGGCCCGCCGGCGATCACGCAGAACTTGTCGACCAGCTTGTCACGCAGCCCGGCGATATCGACCTTGGCAAAGAAATGCACAATGCGCGGGTCGCCTGCCACGTTGATCAGCATGCCCTCGACGATACGGGTGATGCCGGGCTTCTCGCCCAGATCGCGGTACAGGCTGTCATCCTTGGCAGGCTGCTGTGCGCAACCGATCAACACCAGCGCCAGCAGCGCGACGCACAGAGAACGCAGCATGCTCAGAAACTCCCCTGCACGGACAGGTAGGCGCCGTTCTGGTTATCCAGCGTGGCGATCTCGCCGAGGCGCGCATAGGCCAGCACGATGGCCAGGTGCTTGTTGGGGAAGTAACCGACGAACAGGTCGGCCCAGTCGCTTTCGCCAGCGAAGTTGAGATTGTCCGGCTTTTCCCGGTACTCCACGCCCACCGCCCACTGGCGGTTGAGCAGCACCGCCAGCGAACCTTCCTTGAGCACCGAGCGACGGTCGCGGCGATCACCGCCAAAGCCCAACAGCCCCAGCTCGTTGGCGCGGCTGTAGCGCACGCCGCCATTGAGCAGCAGGTTGTAGCCAAAGGCGCCACCGAGGATCAGCCGGCTGGCGGTCAGGTAGCCTTCGGTGTCCTCGTCGCGCTGGGCGCCGACCAGGCTGGGGATGAGAAAGTCCTTCTGGCGTTTGTGCTGGATGCCCAGGGACACCTGGGGCAACTGGTCGTAGATGAGGTCGCCGAACAGGCGCACCTTGATGCCGAAGATATCCTGGCTGAGGCTGTTTTCCGGCAGGCTCAGGTTGCGAGCCAGGTTGCCCAGGTCAAAGCGCTGGCGCGCGTAGGACAGCTCGATGCGATTGTCGTAAGCGACGGCCATGCCGGCGACATCCAGACGGTAGTCGCCGGTTTCCACACGGGTGGCGAACACGTCGGCGCCCCACTCGCCCCTCTCACCGTAGCCAGCCAGCACCGCCCACGGCGTGATGCCCCCGCCAGCAGCGCCTTCCAGGCTGCTGGCGCCACCGGTGGCAAGCAGACGGCCTTCGCTGGCCAGAGCCGCCGAGGTGAACATGCCCAACAGGAGGGCGCCGGTCAGTTGAGATAGCCACATGGTCAGTACACCAGAGAAACGGGAGAAGTCAACGGCCGCTGCATCCAGGTTTCGAACGCTTGCGCCGCCAATGGTCGGCTGATCAGGTAGCCCTGCACGCTGTCGCACTGCCAACGGTCGAGCAGATCCAGGCTGCGCTGCAGCTCGACGCCCTCGGCCACTACCTTGAGCCCCAGGCTGTGACTCATCTCGATGGTCGAGCGGACGATCACCGCGTCTTCGCTGGTGTCGTCCAGTTCGCGAATGAACGACTGGTCGATCTTCAATTCCTGCACCGGCATGCGCTTGAGCTGCGCCAGTGAAGAGTAGCCGGTGCCGAAGTCGTCCACCGACAGGCCGATTCCTTTTTCACGCAGCCCGTGCAACACCTGCAAGGCCGCCGCCGGATTGAGCATGACGCCGCTCTCGGTGATCTCGAAGATCAGCTGGGCAGCCGGAACCTGGTAATGGGCCAGCAGCCGACCGACACGGGCGGGCAGTTCGGTATCGATCAGGTCGTCGGTGGAGATGTTCAGCGACAGTTGCACCACCAGCCCGCGCTGACGCCACTCCTGCAGTTGTCGCACGCCCTCCTCGATCACCCAGGCAGTCAGGGTCTGGATGCTGCCGGTGCGCTCGGCCAGCGGGATGAACTCCCCCGGTGACACCATGCCGAACTGCGGATGCTGCCAGCGCAGCAAGCCCTCGGCCTGGATGCGCGCCGGGTTGCGTACGTCCAGCTTGGGTTGATAGTGCAGCAGCAGCTCCTCGCGCTGGGCAGCGCGGCGCAAGTCGCGGATCAGTTGCACCTGGCGTTGCAGGGCAACGTCGCGGCCGCTTTCGTACACCTGAATGCGCCCTGCCAGGTGGCCGGCGTCCTGCATGGCGATGCCGGCCCGGCGCAACAACTCTTCCGGGGTCGCACCATCGTTGGGGTAGCCGGCTATGCCGATTCGACAGTCCAGGGCAATGTCCACACTATCGATGCGAAAGGGCTTCATGGACAGCTGCTGCACACGGTCGGCGGTGGCCACCGCACTGTCGACATCGACGCCATCGAGTAGCAACACGAATTCATCGCCGTGCAGGCGCGCCAAGCTGTCGGACGGGCGTAATGCCACCTGCAGACGGTTGGCCAGTTGCTGCATGACACGGTCGCCACCGCCCGCTTCGCAGCTCTCCGTGATCGTGCGGAAGTTGCCGATGCCCAGGTACAGCAAGGCGATGTGCCGCTCGGCCATGATCGCGCTGCTCAGGCGCTCGAGTGCCAGGTTGCGATTGGGCAGGCCGGTCAGCGGGTCGTGCAGGGCATTGTGGGCCAACTGCCGCTCACGCTCGGCGATGCCGTGCTGCATGCTCTGAAAGGCCTTCGCCAGGCTGCCAAGCTCATCCGAGCGGTCGAGTGCCAAGGGCACTTCGTAGTCGCCCTGGCCAATACGCTCTGCCGCACCGGCCAGGCGACGGATCGGCTGCGACAGGCTGCGCGCCAATAACAGCGCCCCCAGAAGCGATGCCAGCAGGGCCGCCATGGCGATCAACAGGATCTTCTTGTTGAGCGCCGCCACCGAGCCTTTGGCCTGTTCGAGGGAACGCTGTAACAGCGCCTGCACCCTGAAGCCATCACCGCTGGCGAGCACCAGGCGTTGTACCAAGAAGGGTTCACCGCCATGCATGACCTCGCCGCTGTCACCGTCGAAGACGATCATCGGCATGTCGTGCAGCGTGCTTACACGCACGTCGGGCTGCCCGTCCATGCTGCCGGTGATGGTCAATTCCAGGTGGGTCAGCTGATTCAGCTCACTGGCCAAGCCCTCGTCGATGGCGAACCCGGTCACCAGCCGCGCAATCGGCACCGGCGCGTTGACGGTGGCCTGTACCAGCAGATAGATGCGGCCATCGACCGGCATGAGCAGGCTTTGCCCTTGCTGACTCAATTGCGCGTTGATCTGCTCGGCCCTCGGCCCGGACATCGGCGTGAGGGTGCTGGCGCTGAGCCTGCCGTCCATGTCGAACATCATCACCACGCCGGCGTTGATTCGCGCACCATGGTTGAACAAGGCCGAGCGGATGGTCGCCTCGTCGCCACTGGCTACCGCCTCACGAAAACCGAAATCGCTGGTCAGTACCTGCACCGCATCGCGCAATTGCCGGGCATGTACGTCGAGCAGCTGGCCGAACACACCGGTACCGACGTCGAGCTGCTCGCGCGCCTGGGTGCGTATCGAGGCGGTGGTAGCCGCCTGCACGGCGAAGTACAGCGCACCGACCACTACCAGCAACAGCAGGATCAGCACACTGGCGATGCGCGCCTGGAAACTAGTGCGAACCATGTTCCACGGCTTTCTTGAAGGCATCACCGAAGGCGCTGGGCGGCGCGCCCGGCGGCTCGGCTTCAGCGGAGGCCTCGACCGGCAGGGCGAAACGCCGCTGCGCCGCGCTGCCCTCGACCTTGACCGCTTCGCCCTGCTGCGGCTGCATGTCCGGCAGCGCCGAATGCCACAGGGTCACCCGATAATCACCAGTCGGCAGGTTGTCGAAACTGACCTTGCCCTGAGCGTCGCTGACGGCGAACCAGGGATCATCGGTGACGTAAACGTAGCCCACCATCCAGTCGTGGATGTTGCAGCCCAGCACCACCAGGCCCGGTTTGTCGAACACCACCGGTGCGCTGGGCGTGCCTTGGTAAAGGCGCAGCTCGAAGCGCTTGGCCGGCGAGAACGAGTAGACCTGATGGCGGATGTCGTCACGGTTCGGAAAGGTCACCGCCGTGCCGGTGCGCACGGCCAGCACGCTTGGCACGAAGCGCATCTCCTGCTGGTCCATCACCGCCTTGCCGGGCGCCGCTGCGCCAGTGGCCGGGCCCTGCAGCGTCACCACGGCATTGGCCAGCGGCGCGCCCTTGGCGTCCACCACGTCCCCCTGCAGGCTGGCCGCCTCGGCGATGCCCAGCGCGCCGATCAGGTACAGAGGTGCAGCGAGAATCAAACGTTTGGTCATAAGTGCTCGTCAAGGGCCGCTCAGCCCTGCCGCGAGGCCACATGGGCCTCTTCGCTGATCAGGAGGGTGTGCGGGAAAGATTAGCTGCCCTATGGGATAAGTTCGAGCTTTTGTGACGACAAAATAAGGCAAAACGCCACTATCGGACGAAAAGCCTTCGAAACCAGCCCTTGAACGCTACTCGCTGCCGCGCAGACGCTTTGGCGTAAGCCCCAGGTAACGGCGCATGGCGGTGGTCAACGCGCTCTGGCTGGAGAAACCGCATTCCTCGGCGATACGCACCAGCGGCAATCCGCTGCCACGCAACAGGCGCGTGGCGCGATCGAGGCGCGCCTTGAGCAGGTATTGATGGGGCGTGAGGCCGACGCTGTCCTTGAACTGGGCGTGGAAATGGCTCGGGCTCAGGCAGGCGACATGGGCAAGCTCGGCCACGCTGATGCGCCGTGCCAGGTTGTCGGCGATATAGCCATCGAGGCGCTGCACGTTCAGCGAACCATGGCCGCGGCTGGATTGCTCACCGAACAGCCGCAGGTGCAGGGCGCGCAGCAGCACGCCGCCCAGCGACCGCGCCAGCAGCGGGTCGCTGCCGTAACGCTCCAACTCGGCGCCGGCATAGCAGAGCAGGTGCTGGAAGTCGGCATCGAGTTGCGGGTAACGCGGCGTGTCGAACAGGTGGCCGAGCAGCTGCAGATCCTCGCTGGACATGTCCTGCTCGTTGAGGTCGACGATCAGCATGCGGTTGTCGCCAATGCCGGCGAACTGATGGTCGGCGTCGCCCGGCACCAGGCAGGCGCGCATGCGGCACACCTCGCCGCCACGCCCAACCACCTCGAACTCGGCACGCCCGGATACCGACATCACCAACTGGTGATGGTCGTGGGTGTGTTCGTGGGCCTGGTCGTCCAGACGCATGAGGCGGGCGTTGAGCATGATTCGCATCTCGATGGGCAACGCGCGCACTCTACCGCGTTGCCGGGCAAAACTGTATGGGTAGCGACAGGAGGCCTGATGGCGGGAAAGCGCCGCATCGGCTGGGCTGACAAGCAAACATCTGACACATGAATAAATGTTGAAAAAACCCGGCGGTGCCCCATCTAACCTTCAACGTCAATGGACAGGTGCCGCATGAACGACCCGCACGATATCGAGATCGCTTCGGAGCAAACCAGCCACAGCCTGATGCTGCCCGGCCAGAACCTGCCGGACAAACTCTATGTGATTCCGATCCATAACCGCCCCTTCTTCCCGGCGCAGGTGCTGCCGGTGATCGTCAATGAAGAGCACTGGGCGGAAACCTTGGAGCTGGTCAGCAAGACCGAGCACAAGACCCTGGCGTTGTTCTACGTCGACAAGCCGGTCACCGACCCCCGCCACTTCGACACCTCCAGTCTGCCTGAGCACGGCACCGTGGTGCGTGTGCACCATGTCAGCAACGACGACGGCAAGCTGCAGTTCGTGGCCCAGGGCCTGACCCGGGTGCGCATCCGCGGCTGGCTCAAGCACCATCGCCCGCCGTACCTGGCCGAGGTCGACTACCCACGCAACCCCAACGACGGGCGCGACGAGGTCAAGGCCTACGCCATGGCGCTGATCAACGTGATCCGCGAGCTGCTGCCGCTCAACCCGCTGTACAACGAAGAGCTGAAGAACTATCTCAACCGCTTCAGCCCTAACGACCCTTCGCCGCTCACCGACTTCGCCGCCGCCCTGACCACGGCGCAATCCAAGGTGCTGCAGGAAGTGCTCGACACCGTGCCGATTCTCAAGCGCATGGAGAAGGTGCTGCCGCTGCTGCGCAAGGAAGTCGAGGTCGCGCGCCTGCAGAACGAGCTCTCCGACGAGGTGAACCGCTCGGTAGGCGAGCACCAGCGCGAGTTCTTCCTCAAGGAACAGCTGAAGATCATCCAGCAGGAACTGGGCATCACCAAGGATGACCGCAGTGCCGACGCCGAGCAGTTCAGCCAACGCCTGGAAGGCAAGACCCTGCCCGAGCAGGCACGCAAGCGTATCGACGAGGAGATGAACAAGCTCTCCGTGCTGGAAACCGGCTCGCCGGAGTACGCCGTCACCCGCAATTATCTGGACTGGGCCACCAGCGTGCCCTGGGGCGTGGTCGGCAAGGACAAGCTGGACCTCAAGCACGCGCGCAAGGTGCTCGACGATCACCATGCCGGCATGGACGACATCAAGCAGCGCATCACCGAATTCCTCGCCGTTGGCGCCTTCAAGGGCGAGATCGCCGGCTCCATCGTGCTGCTGGTCGGCCCGCCGGGCGTGGGCAAGACCAGCATTGGCAAGTCCATCGCCGAATCTCTGGGCCGGCCGTTCTACCGGTTTTCGGTGGGCGGCATGCGTGACGAGGCCGAGATCAAGGGCCATCGCCGCACCTACATCGGCGCCCTGCCCGGCAAGCTGGTGCAGGCGCTCAAGGAGGTCGAGGTGATGAACCCGGTGATCATGCTCGACGAGATCGACAAGATGGGCAGCAGCTTCCAGGGCGACCCGGCCTCGGCACTGCTGGAGACCCTCGACCCGGAGCAGAACGTCGAATTCCTCGACCACTACCTCGACCTGCGCCTGGACCTCTCCAAGGTGCTGTTCGTGTGCACCGCCAACACCCTGGACTCGATTCCCGGTCCGCTGCTCGACCGTATGGAAGTGGTGCGCCTGTCCGGCTACATCACCGAGGAAAAGCTGGCCATCGCCAAGCGCCACCTGTGGCCCAAGCAGCTCGACAGGGCGGGGGTTTCGAGCAAGCAGCTGTCGATCAGCGACAGCGCCCTGCGCGCCCTGATCGAAGGCTATGCCCGCGAAGCCGGCGTGCGCCAGTTGGAGAAACAGCTCGGCAAGCTGGTGCGCAAGGCCGTGGTCAAGCTGCTCGAAGCCCCGCAAACCAAGGTCAAGATCGCTGCCAAGGATCTGGAAGGCTACCTGGGCATGCCGGTATTTCGCAGCGAGCAGGTGCTGTCCGGCGTCGGCGTGATCACCGGTCTGGCCTGGACCAGCATGGGCGGCGCCACGCTGCCGATCGAGGCGACGCGCATTCATACGCTGAACCGCGGCTTCAAGCTCACCGGCCAGCTTGGCGAGGTGATGAAGGAGTCGGCGGAGATCGCCTACAGTTACGTCAGCTCCAACCTGAAGACCTACAAGGGCGACCCGACCTTCTTCGACCAGGCGTTCGTGCACATGCACGTGCCCGAGGGCGCCACGCCCAAGGACGGGCCGAGCGCCGGCGTTACCATCGCCAGCGCGCTGCTCTCCCTGGCCCGTAACCAGGTACCGAAAAAGGGCGTGGCGATGACTGGCGAGCTGACCCTGACCGGCCAGGTACTGGCCATTGGTGGAGTGCGCGAGAAAGTCATCGCCGCGCGCCGCCAGAAGATCCACGAGCTGATTCTGCCCGAGGCCAACCGTGGCTCTTACCAAGAGCTACCGGACTATCTCAAGCAGGGCATCACCGTGCATTTCGCCAAGCGCTTCAGCGACGTCGCCAAGGTGCTGTTCGACTGACGGGCCTCTCGCCCTGCCCTTGCTGCTGCAAGGGCAAGCGCAGGCGCGGCGCTCGGTCACCCGCATACCCGTTACTTGACGACCTCCGCCGCTGCGTCGGCGAGCCCTTCGCGCATACGCTGCGCGTCGGCCACGAAATGGCGGCTTGCCTTCAGCAGGGCCAGCATGGTCAGCAACAGGGCTACCGGCACCAGATAAAGGGCATCGTGCAGGCCAATGCCCTTGGAGGTTTCGCTCATCTCGTCGGCACCGGCTGCGAGCATGGCCGCCGAGGAAAAGTGGTCGGATAGCAGCCCCACGGCAATTGGCCCCAGGCCACCACCGAGCAAATACAGGCCGGCGAAATACAGCGCCATGGCGGTCGCTCGCAGGCGTGGCTCGATCACGTCCTGAATCGCGGTGTAAACGCAGGTGTAGAAGTTGTAGGCAAACAGCCAACCGAGGCTGAACAGCGCCACGAACACACCGATCTCGACACGTCCCGCATGCAGTGCATAACCGGTGCTCAGGGTGGCGACGAGCATGCTGACGGCAGCGAGCAGCAACCGCCCGTTGCGGTATTTCTGGTGAATCCGGTCCGCGACCCAGCCACCCAGCGTCAGGCCAACCAGGCCGGTAAGGCCGACGATCACCCCAGTGGCCACGGCGGCCTCCTGCAGCGGCAACAGGAAATAACGTTGTAGCATTGGCACCAGAAACGAATTGCAGGCGTAGGTGGCAAAGTTGAACGCCAGGCCAGCCAGCACCAGCCACCAGAACGTGGGAACGCGCAGCACCTTGCGCAGCGGCTGACTGACCGGGGTGGCGGCCACCTGAATGTCTTCGGCAGCCCCGCGGCGCGGCTCCCTGATCAGAAAGATGAACACCGCCAGGATCAGCCCGGGTACCGCGGCAATGAAGAATGGCGCGCGCCAGCTGTCGAATGCGGCGACCAGCGCACCGATGGTGAAGAACGCCAGCAACAACCCAACGGCAGGCCGAGCATGAAGATTCCCATGGCCCGCGCGCGCTTGTGAGCCGGGAACAGGTCGCCAATCAGAGAATTGGCAGCCGGTGCATAGCTGGCCTCGCCGATCCCGATGCCCATACGGATCAGCAGAAAGCTCCAGTAATTCCAGGCCAGCCCGTTCACCGCGGTCAGCGCGCTCCAGGCGGCCAGCCCCCACCCCATGATCTTGCGGCGCGAGCCAGTATCGGCCATGCGCCCCAACGGCAAGCCCGCGATGGCGTACACCAGGGTGAACGCGGTGCCGATCATGCCCAGCTGAAAATCACTCAGCCGCCACTCCATGCGGATGGGCTCGATGATGATCGCGGGAATGGTGCGGTCGAAGAAATTGAACAGGTTGGCGAGAAACAACAGGAACAGGATGCGCCACGCATTCGCGGCTTGCTGGGTCTGCGACATGACGGTGCTCTCTTATTGTTGTTGGAAGCCGAGCCGTTGCCGACCCTGGCACTCGCATCTTGGCCGCTAACGGCTGGCAGCCCCACGATCATTCGTGATGGTTATAGGTGGCGATGGCGCCAGCGTTCCGGCGTGCAGAGAAATCAGGTAGATCGAAACGAGATTTGCGCTGTCTGAACCCGGTCTGGACGCCGAAGGCTACGCATTCAACATCTGGCGCTCCGTTCGTGATCGACGCGCCAGACACAAGGCATTAAGGAGAATGGGGATGCCCCGCACCGACAAGGAACATTTCATCGGGCTCGAGTGGCTGCGTTTCATACTCGGCCTGTACATCGTGGTCTTCCACACCCTGCACAACTACCCCGAGCAGAAGTTGCCGATCATCAAGCAGCTGAGCAGCGTGGGCTTCTTCGCCACCAGCACCTTCTTCGTGCTGTCCGGCTTTCTGCTCGCGCACGTCTACTGCCAGCGCGGCCAGTTGCGCGAGCCGGCGGTGAGCTTCTGGAGCAAGCGCTTCGCCAACCTCTACCCGCTGCACATCTTTTCGCTGCTGCTGACCATCTCGGTGATCTTCGTGATCAGCAGCCTGGGCATTCCGCCGGACGACACCAAGGCCAGCATCCGCTTCGTGGTGTACGACACCAACGAAGACATGACCGATATCTCGCGCACCACCCTCGAGCACTTCATGAGCAATGGCGAGCTGGCCCTCAACAGCCTGCTGCAACTGACCATGCTGCAAGCCTGGAACCCCTTCTACCTGACGTTCAACGCACCGCTGTGGTCGATTTCCACGCTATTCTTCTTCTACCTTACCTTTCCCTTCGTGGCGCCGCGCCTGGCGCGCCTGAAGCACAAGGTGCTGTGGATCGGCGTGCTGACGCTGATCTACCTGATTCCGCCGGCGCTGGTAATTCTCAACGGTGACTACGGCATGCCGTTCACCGGCATCCTGCACCGCAACCCGCTGGTACGCCTACCCGAGTTTCTCGCCGGCATTCTCGCCTACGGCCTGTTCCGCGACCTAAAGGATGCCGGCCGCACGCCGGGGGCAGGCGCCATCGGGCTGATGATTGCCGCCGTGCCGGCCAGCTTCTTCACGGCTGCCTGGCTGATCGAAGGCCCGCAATTCTGGTACTACCTGCTGCACAACGGCCTGCTGTTGCCGGTGCAGATCATGCTGATCTATCTCTGCGCACTGGCGCCTTCGCCGGACAACCAGCGGCTGTGGCGCTGGTCGCAGCGCCTGGGCGCCGCCTCATTGCCCTTGTTCGTGCTGCACGTGCCGGCCTTCACCCTGTTCTCCCGCTCGGAAAAGCTGCTGAGCGTGGCGTCCGGCGAGTGTTTCGCCAACTGGGCCGAATGCGCCGTGCGCGCTGGCGAGCAGGACCTGTCGATCGTCTTCTACCCGCTGTTCCTGCTGCTGACGGTGATTCTCTGCGTCTGGGCCCAGGAAAAGGCCGTGGTGCCGACCCGCAAACGGCTGCTCAAGTGGCTGCCCGTGCGGCGTAGCACAGCCTGAGGAAAACGGAAGGAAATTCCCAGGAATCATCTGCAAAGGCGACGGTCGGAAGGAGATGTTCGGCCGACCGTGCCGCTGTTTCTTACTGTTTTCTGGAGGGATCCGTGATCCTCAAAACCGTCAAGGCATCTGTCCGCCACAGCATGCTTCCAGCTGCGCTGTGCCTGGCCTGCACCACCTCGCTGTTCAGTGCTCAGGTGCTGGCTTTCTCCCTCGATGATGTGGCTTCGCAAGCCAAAGGCCTGCTGGACAAACCTTACGCCGCGCCCGCCAGCAACCTGCCCAGAGAACTGCGCACCCTGTCGTTCAAGGATTACCAGCAGATCAAGGCGCGTGAAGACAAGTACGAATGGGCCGACGGCAAGACGCCCTTCAAGCTGAGCTTTTATCACCAGGGCATGCACTTCGAGACCCCGGTGAAGATCAACGAAGTGACCGCCACCAGCGTCAACGAGATCAAGTACGATCCGGAGCGCTTCGACTTCGGCGACATCAAGGTCGACAAGGATGCCACCAAGGATCTGGGCTACGCGGGCTTTCGCGTCATGTACCCGATCAACGAGAAGGACAAGCTCGACGAGATCATGAGCCTGCTCGGCGCCAGCTACTTCCGTGTGGTCGGCAAGGATCAGGTCTACGGCACCTCGTCCCGTGGCCTGGCCATCGATACCGCACTGCCCAGCGGCGAAGAATTCCCCTATTTCCGCGAGTTCTGGATCGAGCGCCCGAAAGCCGGCGACAAGCATCTGGTGATCTTCGCCCTGCTCGACTCGCCGCGCGCCACCGGCGCCTACCGCTTCATCCTGCGTCCGGGCAAGGATTCGGTGGTCGATGTCAAATCCAAGGTATTCCTGCGCGAGAACGTCACCAAGCTGGGCGTCGCCCCGCTGACCAGCATGTTCCTGTACGGCAGCAACCAGCGCTCCGCCAAGGCCAATTACCGCCCTGCCCTGCACGACGCCAACGGCCTGGCGATCCACACCGGCAGCGACGAGCACATCTGGCGCCCGCTGAACAACCCACAGAACCTGGCGGTGAGCACCTTCGAAGTGCAGAACCCGAAAGGTTTCGGCCTGCTGCAACGCGGCCGCGACTTCGCCCAGTACGAAGACCTGGACGATCACTACGAACAACGCCCCAGCGTGTGGCTCGAGCCCAAGGGCGAATGGGGCAAGGGCAAGGTCGAACTGGTGGAAATCCCCACCCCGGACGAAACCAACGACAATATCGTCGCCTTCTGGACACCTGACGAGCAGCCCAAGCCGGGCGAGCCGATGGCGTTCGACTATCGCATGCACTGGACCAAGGACGAGCGCGCCCAGCTGGGTCAGGACATCGCCTGGGTCAAGCAGACCATGCGCAGCGCCGGTGAAGTCAAGCAGCCCAACCTGACCCGCAAGCTCGATGGCAGCATCGCCCTGCTGGTCGACTTCCAAGGCCCGTCGCTGGAAGCGCTCAAGCCCGATGCCGCAGTGACCAGCAACTTCAGCATCAACGACAACGCCGAGGTGCTGGATAACCAGTTGCAGTACAACAAGGCCACCAAAGGCTGGCGCATGACGGTGCGCCTCAAGGTCAAGGATGCCAAGCAAGCGGTGGAAATGCGCGCGGCCCTGGTCGAGGGTGACAAGACCCTCAGCGAGACCTGGAGCTATCAACTCCCGCCCAATACGGTTGCCCCCCAATGAAAACCACCGAGCAGTCCGCCCTGGACGAGTACCTGGACAGCCTGCCTCTGAGTGCCACCGAGCGCCAAGCGCTGGCTGATTGTCGCGACTTCACCGAACTGCACGGCCGCCTCGGCGGTGTGCCGGCGGCCGAAGCCGAAGAGGCCGTGCATAAATCCGCTGCCCGGCGTATCGAACTCGGCGCGGGCGAGCCTCTGGAAGCCAACGGCCTGCTCTCGCTCGATGCTGCCGGGCGGCCGATCCTGAGGGCGGCCCCGCCGCTCAATCGCACCAAGATGACCCCCGAGCCATGGCGCACCAACCTGCTGACCCGCGGCTTTCGCTCGCTGTTCGGCAAGAGCAACCCGCCACGCCCGCCCAAGCGCGAGCTGGAACCGGCCCGTTGGCGCCGGGTCGGTTCGCTGCGTCGCTACGTGCTGCTATTGCTGATGCTCGGCCAGACCGCCGTTGCCACCTGGTACATGAACAGCATCCTGCCCTACCAGGGCTGGTCGCTGATCAACCTGCAGGAGGTGATGGAGCAAGGCTGGCAGGAAAGCTTCTTCCAGGTGCTGCCCTACCTCGTGCAGGGCAGCATTCTGGCGTTGTTCTCACTGCTGTTCTGCTGGGTATCGGCAGGTTTCTGGACGGCCCTGATGGGCTTCTGGGAATTGCTGCGCGGCTACGACCGCTATGGCATTTCCGGCAGCAGCGCGGGCGACGAGCCGATCGACCCGAAGGCCCGCACCGCGATCATCATGCCGATCTGCAACGAGGACGTACCCCGGGTGTTCGCCGGCCTGCGCGCCACCTACGAGTCGGTGAAAGCTTCCGGCGAGCTGGACCAGTTCGACTTCTTCGTGCTCAGCGACACCGGCGATGCCGACATTGCCGTAGCCGAGCAGCGCGCCTGGCTGGAGCTGTGCCAGGAGACCGAAGGCTTCGGCAATATCTTCTACCGCCGCCGTCGCCGCCGCGTGAAGCGCAAGAGCGGCAACATCGACGACTTCTGCCGCCGCTGGGGTGGCGACTACCGCTATATGGTGGTGCTCGACGCCGACAGCGTGATGAGCGGCGAATGCCTGACCAAACTGGTGCGGCTGATGGAGGCCAACCCCCAGGCCGGCATCATCCAGACCTCGCCCAAGGCCGCGGGCATGAACACCCTCTATGCACGCCTGCAGCAGTTCGCCACCCGCGCCTACGGCCCGCTGTTCACCGCCGGCCTGCATTACTGGCAGCTGGGCGAGTCCCATTACTGGGGACACAACGCGATCATCCGCATGCAGCCGTTCATCGAGCACTGTGCCCTGGCGCCGCTGCCGGGCAAGGGTTCGTTCGCTGGCGCGATCATGTCCCACGACTTCGTCGAGGCGTCGCTGATGCGCCGCGCTGGCTGGGGGGTATGGATCGCCTACGATCTGCCGGGCAGCTATGAAGAACTGCCGCCCAACCTGATCGACGAGCTGCAGCGCGATCGGCGCTGGTGCCACGGCAACCTGATGAACTTCCGCCTGTTCCTGGTCAAGGGCATGCACCCGGTGCACCGCGCGGTGTTCCTCACCGGCGTGATGTCCTACCTGTCAGCGCCGCTGTGGTTCATGTTCCTGCTGCTCTCCACCGCCCTGCTGGCGATCCACACGCTGATGGAGCCACAGTACTTCCTGGTCCCCGGCCAGCTTTTCCCGGTGTGGCCACGCTGGAATCCACAGCTGGCGGTGACGTTGTTTTCCACCACCCTGACCTTGCTGTTCCTGCCCAAGCTGCTGGCCGTCATCCTGATCTGGGTCAAGGGCGCCAAACCCTATGGTGGTGCTTTCAAGGCGACGCTGAGCATGCTCCTGGAAATGCTCTTCTCGGTGCTACTGGCGCCGGTGCGCATGCTGTTCCACACCATGTTCGTCACCGCCGCCTTCCTGGGCTGGTCCGCCACCTGGAACTCACCGCAGCGCGACAACGGCATCACCACCTGGGGTGACGCCACGCGCCGTCATGGCTGGCAGGCATTGCTGGGCATGGCCTGGATGGCCGGCGTGGCCTGGCTCGACCCGAACTTCCTGTGGTGGTTGTCGCCTATCGTGGTATCGCTGATGCTGTCGATCCCGGTGTCGGTATTCTCCAGCCGCCTGAGCCTGGGCCTGGGCAGCAAGAAGGCCGAGCTGTTCCTGATTCCCGAGGAATCCAACCCGCCCCAGGAGCTGCTGTCCACCTACGCCTACACGCGGCACAACCGCGAGCACGCTATGGAAAACGGCTTCATCGAAGCAGTGCTGCGGCCCTTCCCCAATGCCCTGGCTTGCGCCATGGCGACGGCGCGTCATGGCCAGGCACCGCTGCTCGAACAGGCGCGTCAGCGTGCCCTGAGCGAGGCTCTGGAACTGGGTCCGAAAAAACTCGACGGCAAGCGCAAGCTGGCGCTGTTGAGCGACCCGGTGCTGCTGGCGCGCCTGCACGCGCAACTGTGGCAACAGGCCGAGCAGCACCCGCTGTGGCGCCATGCCTACAACCAGAGTGCGCCGGCCCAGCCAAGACATGACAACCAGGCGCTCAAGCTGGCGCCGGTTGGCAGCGCCTCACCCCTGGTCAACTGACCGCCAGGCGGTCATCCAGCCCAGGCTGGCACGGGTATCGCTCTCTTCGGGGCGGTACTCGGCGCCCAGCCAGCCGCGGTAGGCGGCGCTCTCCAGTGCATTGCGCACAGCCGTGAAATCGATACTTCCCTTGCCAGGCGCACCACGTCCCGGACAGTCGGCAAATTGCACGTGGCCGATCCGCCCGGCCAGCGTTTGCACCGCCACCACCGGATCGATCCCCTGCCGCGCCATGTGATAGATATCCAGTTGCGCCCGGAAATTATCGTGGTCGACGGCAGCCAGCAACGCCTGCAAGTGCTGCGGCGTGTTGACCAGAAAGCCCGGCATGTCGAGGGGGTTGATCGCCTCACTGACCACACCGATGCCGAGTAGGCCAAAGGCCTCGGCCGCTTTACCGACATTGCCGGCCAGAGCGTCCAGCGCCTGCTCACGATCGAGCCCCTCTGCCAGGCGACCGGGCAACACATTGACGAGCTGCGGGCGCACCATGGCCGCGTAGGTCAATGCGACCTCGAGCGCCTCGTCGAATGCGGCCTGGCGCGCCGGTACCGCCGCCAGCCCAGGCCCGCCGGCGAGAAAGTCGCCGCCTGGAAAATTCATCAGCACCAATGGCAGCCCTGCCCGTTCCAGTTCGCCCTTCAGGCGCAACGCCGGCACCTCGTAAGGAAACTGGATTTCCACGCCATCGAAACCCGCCGCGGCGGCTGCCACGATGCGTTCGAGCAGGGGCCGCTCGGTGAACAGCATCGTCAGATTGGCGGATAGCTTCATGCACGACTCCTCTTCTCGGAAACGGTACTAACGGTGGAGGACGGCACTAAAAACCTGTTCATAATCTTTCGGTCCAGGCTCGCCGATTTTGGCCGCCGAGTGGTAGCGGCCGTTCACCGATCCACTGTGGGAGCGCGCCATGCCCGCAAAGAAATCTCGGGCATGGCCTGGGCGTCCTCGCCCGCTCCCACAGATGCTGCGCCAATGACCGCTTCTGCCATGTAGTTGCCGCTTCAGGCGCATAACGATCGTGAGCGGGTCCTAAAGGCCGTCCTTTTCGAGATGATCAAGGTCGACCGGATCGCCACTGTGGGCATCCAGGCGATGACGGATATCCTCGAACATCTGGTCGAACGCCTCGTGCTCATGGCTGATCAACACCACGCTGGTGGGCAGGCCGTGCTTGTGAGCCAGGCGGCTGACCACACTGGCGAAGTTGAAGGCGGTATCGCGGTGCAGCTCGAAGGCCTCCTCGAATGCCGTACCGTCGATCTCGCCCTTCATGGACATGTGCAGCATCGGCCCCTCGGCCGCATCCTGACGGATGTCGTAATGCAGGTCGATGGCGTAGACCGGAACGTCACCAGTCGCCACGCTGTTACTGCGATGAAAATGGCCGGGCTCGAACATGGGCTGTCTCCTGCGCTGAAGGATCGACCGAAACCGCGATCGGCATTGGACTCCTCAACATAGACCGTCGCGGCACATGGTGATGCGATTGCGAAAGCGCACCACAAAAGCGCACATAAAGCACCAATAGTGGGCATACTCGACACACGACTAGCGCTGCAAATACCCATGGCAGAGGGTTTGATACGCTCGTTTGAACTCAGTGCTTCTTTTCGGCGCGTTCCTGCACCAGTACCCAAGGCGCGACGACCACGGCCCACAACGACGGATCACGGGTGAGCAGATCCTGGGCAAGGCTATCATCCAGCACCGCGATACGCCCGGCATTCAGCCATGCGGCGACCTCATCCTTGCGATTCTCGGCAAGCGCTTCGGCTACCTCGATCAGGTCCTGATCGCTGTCGACCCAGAGCAGTGATCCACGAGCGAAGAACGGTTGCAGTTCCTGCCAGGTGATGGCAGCGGTTTCGCCGAGCAATTTGGCATAGAGGGTGCTTGGTTGTTCGTTCATGGCAGTTCCGTATTTCGATGGCCGTTTTTTGACGGCCGCCATGATAACGACGGACGGCTGACAGACAAGGGACTGTCAACCGCCCGGCGGTCAGGAACTAGCCGTTTTTCTATACATTTCTTGTAATTACGCGACATTCTTACCGATCTCTTTCGACTGCCGACTTTCCAAGGCGCAAATCTGCGCTCTACACTGTATCGGTACAGTTGCCGGGGGTATGGCCGGAAGTCGACTCCGGTTCTGCAGCTTTGGCTACCAGAACTACAACAAAACACAACGAGTGGAGCACTATGAACAACGCTACTAAGCAGATTTCCAAGCTGTTCGCCGCTATGGCCCTGGCTGGCTGCGCCAGCTACTCGGTCGCCGCCGACACCATCAAGATCGCCATGGCTGGTCCGGTGACCGGTGCCGTCGCTCAGTACGGTGAAATGCAGTTCGTCGGTGCCAAGATGGCCATCGAGCAGATCAACAAGGCCGGTGGCGTGAACGGTGCTCAGCTCGAAGGCGTGGTCTATGACGACGCGTGCGATCCCAAGCAAGCCGTGGCCGTCGCCAACAAGATCGTCAACGATGGCGCCAAGTTCGTCGTTGGTCACCTGTGCTCCAGCTCCACTCAGCCGGCTTCGGACATCTACGAAGACGAAGGCATTCTGATGATCACCCCGGCTGCCACCAGCCCGGAAATCACCGCCCGTGGCTACGAGCTGATCTTCCGCACCATCGGCCTGGACAGCCTGCAAGGCCCGACCGCCGGTAGCTTCATCGCTGACCACATCAAGCCGAAGAACGTCGCCGTCATCCACGACAAGCAGCAGTACGGTGAAGGCATCGCCAGCGCCGTGAAGCAGACCCTGGAATCCAAGGGCGTGAAAGTCGGCGTGTTCGAAGGTATCAATGCCGGCGACAAGGACTTCTCCTCGCTGATCGCCAAGCTCAAGCAGCAGGGCATCGACTTCGTCTACTACGGCGGCTACCACCCGGAACTGGGTCTGCTGCTGCGTCAGTCCAAGGAAAAGGGTCTCGACGTCCGCTTCATGGGCCCCGAAGGCGTAGGCAACAAGGAAATCTCGGCTATCGCTGGCCCGGCTTCCGAAGGCCTGCTGGTGACCCTGCCGCAATCCTTCGACCAGGACCCGAAGAACCAGGCGCTGGTCGAGGCCTTCAAGGCCAAGAAAGAGGACCCGAGCGGTCCGTTCGTGTTCCCGGCCTACGCTGCCGTTCAGGTCATCGCCGGCGGCATCGAGAAAGCCG
Organism: Pseudomonas sp. PA15(2017); assembly: GCF_001945395.1. GTDB lineage: Bacteria > Pseudomonadota > Gammaproteobacteria > Pseudomonadales > Pseudomonadaceae > Aquipseudomonas. The sequence continues at coordinate 84,304 of NZ_MSXV01000059.1, forward strand.
GTAGCACCGACACCGCCGAAGTAGCCGCAGCCCTGCGCGCCAACACCTTCGAAACCCCGACCGGCACCCTCGGTTTCGACGAGAAAGGCGACCTGAAGAACTTCAACTTCGTGGTTTACGAATGGCACCAGGACGGCACCAAGTCCGAAGCCAAATAAGCCCCCCGCCTGAGCCTAAAGCCCACTGCACGCGCAGTGGGCTTTGTTTATTTAGAAAGAATTCCGGTTTCGCGCTGCGCCACAAGCGCTGCCGTGCGCGCAAACCCAGGAGTTAGGCAATGCCTGATCTTTATCACTACCTGCAACAGCTGCTCAACGGCCTGACCGTCGGCAGTACCTATGCCCTCATCGCCATTGGCTACACCATGGTGTACGGCATCATCGGCATGATCAACTTCGCCCACGGCGAGGTTTACATGATCGGATCCTACGTCGCCTTCATCGCCATCACCCTACTGGCGATGATGGGCCTCGACAGCCTGCCACTGATCATGATCTGCGCCTTCGCGGCGAGCATCATCGTCACCAGTGCTTTCGGTTACAGCATCGAACGGGTCGCCTACCGGCCGCTACGCGGCGGCAACCGGCTGATCCCGCTGATTTCGGCGATCGGCATGTCGATCTTCCTGCAGAACGCCGTGATGCTTTCCCAGGACTCCAAGGACAAGGCCATCACCAACCCGTTGCCCGGTAACTTCGTGTTCGGTGAGAGCGCCATGAACGGCGTGGTGATCTCCTACATGCAGGTGCTGATCTTCGTGGTCACCTTCCTGACCATGATCGGCCTGACCCTGTTCATCTCCCGCTCCCGCCTGGGCCGCGCCTGCCGCGCCTGCGCCGAGGACCTGAAGATGGCCAACCTGCTGGGCATCAACACCAACAACATCATCGCCCTGACCTTCGTCATCGGCGCTGCCCTGGCAGCCATCGCGGCGGTGCTGCTGGGCATGCAATACGGGGTGATCAACCCGCACCTGGGCTTCCTGGCCGGCATCAAGGCGTTCACCGCCGCGGTACTCGGCGGCATCGGCAGCATTCCAGGCGCCGTGCTCGGTGGCCTGGTACTCGGCGTGGCCGAAGCCTTCGGCGCCGACATCTTCGGCGACCAGTACAAGGACGTCGTGGCCTTCAGCCTGCTGGTACTGGTGCTGCTGTTCCGCCCGACCGGCATCCTTGGCCGTCCGGAGGTTGAAAAGGTATGAGCAAGAACCTCAAGACCGCCCTGTTCAGCAGCATCCTGCTGCTGCTGATCTCCTACCCGATCCTGGGCCTCAAGCTCAGCGTCGTCGGCATCAGCCTGCAGGTGCAAGGCGCCAGTGCTAAGACCCTGTGGACCATCGGCATCGCCGCTGCACTGCTGTTCGTCTGGCACCTGGTGCTGCGTGACCGCCTGCTCGGCGGTGAAAAGCTCAAGGGCGCGCTGCCGAGCATTCCGGCGAACCTCAAGGACACCCTGACCCTGCCCAGCGTGCAGCGCTGGATCATGCTCGCACTGTTCGTGGTGGCCCTGGCCTGGCCGTTCTTCGGCTCCCGCGCCGCGGTGGACATCGCCACGCTGATCCTCATCTACGTGATGCTGGGCATCGGCCTGAACATCGTGGTCGGCCTCGCTGGTCTGCTCGACCTGGGTTATGTCGGCTTCTACGCCGTGGGGGCCTACACCTACGCGCTGCTCGCCGAGTACGCCGGGTTCGGCTTCTGGACGGCATTGCCGATAGCGGGCCTGATGGCCGCCACCTTCGGTTGCCTGCTGGGTTTCCCGGTACTCAGGCTACGGGGTGATTACCTGGCCATCGTGACCCTGGGCTTCGGTGAAATCATCCGCATCATGCTGCGCAACCTCACCGACATCACCGGCGGCCCGAACGGCATCAGCTCGATTCCCAAGCCGGAACTGTTCGGCCTGTCCCTCGATCGTCGCGCGCCGGATGGCGGCCAGACCCTGCACGATTTCCTCGGCATCGCCTACAACTCCACCTACAAGGTGATCTTCCTCTACCTGATCGCCCTGCTGCTGGTATTGCTGGCCATCTTCGTGATCAACCGCCTGATGCGCATGCCGATCGGCCGCGCCTGGGAAGCGCTGCGCGAAGACGAAATCGCCTGCCGCGCCCTAGGCCTGAACCCGACCACGGTCAAGCTCTCGGCCTTCACCATTGGCGCCAGCTTCGCCGGTTTCGCCGGCAGCTTCTTCGCCGCCCGCCAGGGCCTGGTGACGCCGGAATCGTTCACCTTCATCGAGTCGGCGATGATCCTTGCCATCGTCGTGCTCGGCGGCATGGGCTCGCAACTCGGCATCATCTTCGCCGCCATCGTGATGACCCTGCTGCAGGAGATGCGCGACTTCAACGAGTACCGCATGCTGATATTCGGTCTGACCATGATCGTGATGATGATCTGGCGTCCGCAGGGCCTGATGCCCATGCAGCGCCCACACCTGGAGTTGAAACAACGATGAGCCGCCCGATTCTAGAAGTGAGCGGCCTGTCCATGCGTTTTGGCGGCCTGCTGGCCGTCAACGGGGTCAGCCTCTCGGTCAATGAAAAACAGGTAGTGTCGATGATCGGCCCGAACGGCGCCGGCAAGACCACCGTGTTCAACTGCCTGACCGGTTTCTACAAGCCGACCTCGGGCAGCATCCACCTGGGTGGCGAGCAGATCGAAGGCCTGCCGGGCCACAAGATCGCCCGCAAGGGTGTGGTGCGCACGTTCCAGAACGTTCGCCTGTTCAAGGAAATGACCGCGGTGGAAAACCTGCTGGTCGCCCAGCACCGCCACATCAACACCAACTTCCTGTCCGGGCTGTTCAAGACCCCGGCGTTTCGCCGCAGCGAACGCGAGGCCATGGATTACGCCGCGCATTGGCTGGAACAGGTCAACCTGACCGAATTCGCCAACCGCACTGCCGGCACTCTGGCCTACGGTCAGCAGCGCCGTCTGGAGATCGCCCGCTGCATGATGACCCGACCGAGCATCCTGATGCTCGACGAGCCGGCCGCCGGCCTCAACCCGCGGGAAACCGACGACCTGAAAGCGCTGATCGGCGTGCTGCGTGACGAGCACAACGTGACCGTGCTGCTGATCGAGCACGACATGAAGCTGGTCATGAGCATTTCCGACCATATCTTCGTGATCAACCAGGGCACGCCCCTGGCCGACGGCACGCCACAGCAGATCCGCGACAATCCGGACGTGATCAAAGCCTACCTGGGGGAAACTTGATGCTGTATTTCGACAACGTTTCCACCTTCTACGGCAAGATCCAGGCGCTGCACGGCGTCAGCGTGGAGGTGCGCCAGGGTGAGATCGTCACCCTGATCGGCGCCAACGGCGCCGGCAAATCCACCCTGCTGATGACCCTGTGCGGCACACCCCAGGCCACCAGCGGCAGCATCCGCTACCAGGGTGAAGAGCTGGTCGGCATGGAAACCCCGCAGATCATGCGCAAGAGCATCGCCGTGGTACCGGAAGGCCGCCGCGTGTTCGCCCGCCTGACCGTCGAGGAAAACCTCGCCATGGGCGGCTTCTTCGGCAACAAGGCGGATAATCAGGAGCAGCTGGACAAGGTGCTGCACCTGTTTCCGCGCCTGAAGGAGCGCCTGGTGCAGCGCGCCGGCACCATGTCCGGCGGCGAACAGCAAATGCTCGCCATCGGCCGGGCGCTGATGAGCAAGCCCAAGCTGCTGCTGCTCGACGAGCCGTCGCTGGGCCTGGCGCCGATCATCATCCAACAGATCTTCGACATCATCGAACAGCTGCGCAAGGACGGTGTGACGGTGTTTCTGGTCGAGCAGAACGCCAACCAGGCGCTCAAGCTCGCCGACCGTGGCTACGTGCTGGAGAACGGCCGGATCGTCATGCAGGGCAGTGGCCACGATCTGCTGAATGACCCGAAAGTACGCGATGCCTATCTAGGCGGCTAGAAACCGCCTCGGCTTGGCTTCCCGCGTCGCTCTACCTCGTGCAGTCGCAGGTTGCCAACGCTGCGTTGCAAGCAGGCTGAAAATACTCGTGTACAGTTCGTACACGGCACTTTTCAGCCTGCTTTCGCGGGGCCGCCATCGGTAGTACGCTGGCTGCCTCGCTAGGTTTTCGTACAGCCGTGCCAGCAGGGGATATTTACCCTGAACGTTGCCCGGCGCGCTCCAGTCCCAATACTGAACGGACTAAACAGGAGTCGCACCATGCTGAAGTTTCTGGGCAGCACCATCGGTATCATCTTTCTGATCGGCCTGCTGGTCGTGATCGGCATCTTCTCACTGATCTTCTGATCACCCCCGCCTGCAAGCCGGGCGCCAAGCCCGGCTTTTTTCATGCAGCGCGCATGAGCTCGCGCGCAACGGTACAATGGGCATCACTTCGCTGACGATGCTCTGCCATGACCGCTCCCCTTCGCCTCTCCAAACGCCTGATCGAACTCACCGGCTGCTCGCGCCGCGAGGCTGAGCTGTACATCGAGGGCGGCTGGGTCACGGTTGACGGTGAGGTCGTTGACGAGCCGCAGCGCAAGGTCACCGATGAAATCGTCGCGCTGCTGCCCGATGCCGTTGCCGAACCCTTGATGCCGGTTACCGTGCTGCTGCACATCCCCAGCGGGCGCTTTCCCGAGCGCGCCGCCGAAGCGATCGGCCCGGATAGCCGCTGGCCGGACGACCGTGCCGAGCAACGTACCCTGAAGGGACACTTTGCCCGCCTGACGCCGTGCGCGCCTCTGCAGGCCGGTGCCGATGGCCTGCACGTGCTGACCCAGGACTGGCGTACCGAGCGCAAGCTGCGCGAGGACCTGGCCAAGCTCGAACAGGAGTACGTGGTAGAGGTTAGCGGCGAGTTGTCGGAACGCGACCTCAAGCGCCTCAACCATGGCCTGGTGTTCAACGGCACGCCCTTGGCGCCCTGCAAGGTCAGCTGGCAGAACGAAACCCGGCTGCGCTTCGCCCTGAAGAATCCGCTGCCTGGCCAACTGGTGTTCATGTGCAACAGCGTCGGCCTCAAGGTGCTGGGCCTCAAGCGCATCCGCATCGGCGGCGTGCCCATGGGCAAGGTTCCGGCGGGTCAATGGCGCTACCTGGGTGCCAAGGAACGCTTCTGAGCCACGCCCCCCCTTTCACAGGGTTGCGCCAAGCTGGCGCGCCCGTCATCAGGAATACCCATGATCAACAACGATGTACTGCGCAGCCTGCGCTACATGCTCGACATCAGCGACGAGCAACTGGCCGAGATCGTCGAACTCGGCGGCTACGCGGTGAGCGAGGAGCAGATCGCCGCCGTACTGAAAAAGGACGACGAGCCAGGCTTCCAGCCGTGCAGCGATGAACTGCTGGCCCATGCTCTCGATGGCCTGGTGTACTTCAAGCGCGGCAAGGACGACAGCCGCCCGGCGCCCGCCCTGGAGTTGCCGGTGAGCAACAATCAGGTGCTGAAGAAGTTGCGCGTGGCCTTCGAACTCAAGGAAGACGACATCCACGCCATCATGCGCAGCGTCGATTTCGTGGTGTCGAAGCCGGAAATGAGCGCACTGTTCCGCAAGGCCGGCACCAGCAACTACCGCCCCTGCGGCGATCAGTTCCTGCGCAACTTCCTCAAGGGCCTGACCCAGCGCCTGCGCGGCTGAGCAGCGTGAACCATCAGGTTTCGCCCATCGGCTACGTGCGCTCCTGCTTCAAGGAGAAGTTCGCCATTCCCCGTCAGCCGCAACTGGCGCCTGCCGCACGTGGCGTGCTGGAACTGTGCCCGCCATTCGATAGCGGCGACGCCGTTCAGGGCCTGGAGCAGGTCAGCCATGTGTGGCTGCTGTTTCTGTTTCACCAGGCGCTGGAAGACAAACCACGCCTGAAGGTGCGCCCGCCGCGCCTGGGTGGCAACCGCGCCATCGGCGTGTTCGCCACCCGGGCGACTCATCGCCCCAACGGCATCGGTCAATCGGTGGTGAAGCTGGACAGGGTCGACAAGGATCGCCTGTGGCTGTCAGGCATCGACCTGCTCGATGGCACCCCGGTGCTCGACATCAAACCCTACGTGCCCTACGCCGACGGCGTGCCAGGCGCCCATAACCAGATCGCTGCCGATGCCCCGCCGCAGATCGCCGTGCATTGGCAGGACGACGCCCTGGCCAGCGCCCGACACCACGCACTGCGCCTGGGCGAGCCGCTGGTGGAGTTGATCGAGCAGTGCCTGGCCCAGGACCCGCGTCCGGCCTATCAGCAGCCCGTGCCGGAACGCTGCTACGGAGTACGGTTGTGGGATGTGGATGTGCGCTGGCATTACCCGCAGCCAGGCTGTATTCGCGTGCTGGATGTGCAGGCGGAGTAGCTCACCGAGCTTCTCGCACCTGGAATATCCGCACGACCGCCCCGGGTATCGCTTCGCTCAACCACGGGCTACCCCCGTAGCCTGGCGTTGAGCGAAGCGATACCCAGGAAAATCCTGCAGACGACCGCGGCAACGGCCAGCGCCTCTTTTTTGCAAACGAAAAAAATCCGCAGCCATCACTGGCTGCGGATTCTCGATCGTCAGTCGATCAGGCGCCAGCTTTCTGCACGGCGTCCTTGATCAGGGTCTGCAGCTCACCCTTTTCGTACATTTCCAGCAGGATGTCGCTGCCGCCGACCAGTTCGCCAGCTACCCACAGCTGCGGGAAGGTCGGCCAGTTGGCGTACTTGGGCAGGTTGGTGCGGATTTCCGGGTTCTGCAGGATGTCGACGTAGGCGAACTTCTCGCCGCAGCCCATCAGCGCCTGGGACGCGCGAGCGGAGAAACCGCACTGCGGCGCATTCGGCGAGCCTTTCATGTACAGCAGAACGGTGTTGTTGGCGATCTGCTCTTTGATGGTTTCAATGATATCCATTAGGCACCTCAGAACTGGACTATCCGACTCGTGGGTCGATACGGTGCGCGCATTGTAACCAAAAGCCGAGCGCAATGCTCAGCCATGCTGCACGCGCACTATCAGGCCGCCACCACCTCCACGGGAACGCCATTGAGCGCGGCATTGCCGGACAGCGCATCGAGCAAACGCTCATCGGTCAGGTCGTTGGCGCTCGCCCCCGGCGTCGCCTGGGCGATGCTCATCTGCACACCCGGGCGGCCATGGCCCCAGCCATGTGGCAGGCTGACCACCCCGGGCATCATCTCGGCGCTGCCGAGTACCTCGACCTCCAGCGCACCGACCCGCGAACGCACACTGACCCGCTGGCCATCGCTGAGCCCGCGTCGCGCCAGATCCTCGGGGTTCATCAGCAACTGATGGCGCGGCTTGCCTTTCACCAGCCGGTGATAGTTGTGCATCCAGGAATTGTTGCTGCGTACATGACGGCGGCCGATCAGCAACAGCTGGTCCTCGACCAATGCCGGCTGCGCCGCGAAACGCTGCAAGTCGTCCAGCAACAACGCCGGCGCGATCTGCACCTGATCCTTCAGACGCGCCGCCAGGTTGGGCTTGAGCGGGCCGATATCCAGGCCATGGGGATGATCCAGCAGCGTCTGCAGCGACAGGTTGAGCGGCGAGCTCTCGCCGTACGGTCCCATGCGCAGGCCGAAGTCGATCATCTGCGCTGGCGGCTGCGTCGGTTTGAGGGTCGCGCCGGTCTGTGCGGCAAAGGCCTGCGCCAGGCCGACGAAGATCTCCCAGTCATCCAGTGCGCCAGCGGGCTTGGGCAGTACGGCTTGGTTGAAGCGGGTGACGTTGCGCACCGCGAACAGGTTGAAAGTGGTGTCGTAGTGATCATGCTCCAGCGGTGCGGTAGATGGCAGGATCAGATCGGCGTGGCGCGTGGTTTCGTTGATGTACAGGTCCACGCTGAGCATGAACGCCAGCCCTTCGAGCCCGCGCTCCAGCTGGCGACCGTTGGGCGTGGACAGCACCGGGTTGCCCGCCACTGTGATCAGCGCCCGCACCTGGCCGTCACCGTCGGTGAGCATTTCCTCGGCCAAAGCGCTGACCGGCAGCTCGCCGCCGTATTCCGGCAGGCCGGATACGCGGCTCTGCCAGCGGTCGAAGTGCCCGCCGGACGTTGCACCCACCAGATCCACCGCCGGTTCGGTGCACAGCGCCCCGCCCTCGCGATCCAAGTTGCCGGTCACCAGGTTGATCACCTGCACCAGCCATTGGCACAGGGTGCCGAATACCTGGGTCGAAACCCCCATGCGCCCGTAGCAAACAGCGCGCTCGGCCGCGGCAAAGTCACGGGCCAGTTGCCGGATCGTTCCTGCCGGCACGCCGCAGCGCGCGGCCATGCGATCAGCGTCGAACGGGGCAACCGCGCCGCGTAACTCATCCAGCCCGGCGATTGGCAAATGACTGGCCCGCCGGAGGTTTTCTTCGAACAGCGTGTTGAGCATGCCCAGCAACAAGGCGGCATCCTGCCCGGGGCGAATGAACAGATGCTGGTCGGCGATGGCTGCGGTTTCGGTATGCCGCGGATCGACCACCACCAGCTTGCCGCCACGAGCCTGGATGGCCTTGAGGCGCTTCTCCACATCCGGCACGGTCATCAGGCTGCCGTTGGACGCCAACGGGTTGCCGCCCAGGATCAGCATGAAATCGGTCTGGTCGATGTCGGGGATGGGGATCAGAAAACCGTGGCCGTACATCAGGTGACAGGTCAGGTGATGGGGCAACTGATCGACCGACGTGGCGGAGTAGCGATTGCGCGTTTTCAGCAGGCCCAGAAAGTAGTTGCTGTGGGTCATCAGCCCGTAGTTGTGCACGCTGGGGTTGCCCTGGTAGACCGCCACGGCGTTCTGCCCGTGAGCAGCCTGCACGGCCGCCAGGCGATTGGCGGCGAACTCGAAAGCCTCCTGCCAGCTGATGGCTTCCCAGCGATCGCCGGTACGCCGCATGGGCTGGCGCAGGCGATCCGGATCGTTCTGGATATCCTGCAGGGCCACGGCCTTCGGGCAGATATGGCCACGGCTGAACGGATCGTCGCGGTCGCCCTTGATGGAACGCACCTGAGGCTGCCCATCGGCAACCTGCTCGACTTCCAGCGTCAGCCCACAAATGGCTTCGCACAGGTGGCAGGCACGGTGATGGAGGGTCGTGGTCATGGCCAGCCTCGCTTTATTGTTGAAGGCCCATGATGGGCGCCAACGCGGCGTCCTGCCAGCAGCTTCGATGCCGTGAATCGTGGGCCATCAGGGCCATCCATCAGGCCGGCGCAGAGGCAGGAAAGGCACGTCGGGTGTGGCAATCCGGGCAAATTTGCGCCTAGGCGTCATTTACTTATAAGATCGGCGGCTTCCCGTTTCGTCGCACTGTGCGGCTCCCAGCCGCAGGTTCTCCCGTTTTTCCTCGAAAAAACAACCTGCGCCCTGTATGTCAAAAGGTAGTTAACGATGAGCGCAAGACACTTTCTCTCGCTGAAGGACTGCACACCGGACGAACTGGTGGGACTGATCCGACGCGGCATGGAGCTGAAAGGCTTGCGCAACAGCGGCGTACTCTTCGAGCCTCTGCGCAATCGCGTGCTGGGCATGATCTTCGAGAAAGCCTCGACCCGTACCCGCGTATCGTTCGAAGCCGGCATGATCCAGCTCGGCGGCCAGGCCATCTTCCTGTCGCCGCGCGACACCCAGCTGGGCCGTGGCGAACCGGTCGCCGACTCGGCCATCGTCATGTCGCGCATGCTCGATGCGATCATGATCCGCACCTTCGCCCACAGCACCCTGATCGAGTTCGCCGCCAACTCCCGCGTACCGGTGATCAACGGCCTGTCGGACGATCTGCATCCCTGCCAGTTACTGGCCGACATGCAGACCTTCCATGAACAGCGCGGCAGCATCGTCGGCAAGACCGCTGCCTGGATCGGCGACGGCAACAACATGTGCAACTCCTATATAGAAGCAGCCATGCAGTTCGACTTCACCCTGCACGTCGCCTGTCCGGAAGGCTACGAGCCGAGCGCCGCCCTGCTGGCCGAAGCGGGTGAGCGGGTGAAGATTTTCCGCGATCCGCGCGAAGCAGTCGCCGGTGCGCACCTGGTGACTACCGACGTGTGGGCCTCCATGGGCCAGGAAGAAGAAGTCGCCGAGCGCCACAAGCTGTTCGCGCCCTATCAGGTGAACCGCGCGCTGCTCGACGCCGCCGACGAGAACGTGCTGTTTCTGCATTGCCTGCCGGCACACCGTGGCGAGGAAATCAGCGTCGACCTGCTCGATGATCCTCGCTCAGCTGCCTGGGACCAAGCGGAGAACCGCCTGCATGCGCAGAAAGCGCTGCTCGAATTCCTGGTCGAACCGGCGTATCACCACGCATGAGCCAGCCAATGCTGTTGAGCCTGCGCAATCTGGGTTGCGGCTACGGTGACCAGCGCATCGTGCAGCAGTTGAACCTGCACCTCAACGCCGGGGAAATCGGTTGCCTGCTTGGCCCCTCCGGCTGTGGCAAGACCACCACCCTGCGCGCCATCGCCGGCTTCGAGCCGGTGCTGGAAGGTGAAATAGCCCTGGCCGGCGAGGTCATCTCCCGTCCGGGCTTCACCCTGGCGCCCGAGAAGCGCCGCATCGGCATGGTGTTTCAGGACTACGCGCTGTTTCCGCACCTGAGCGTGGCGCAGAACGTGTCCTTCGGTATTCGCAAGCAGCCCGACCGCGAGCAGGTGACCCGCGAATTGCTGGAGCTGGTCAAGCTCGACCAACTGAGCGAACGCCACCCGAACGAGCTGTCTGGTGGGCAGCAGCAGCGCGTCGCCCTGGCCCGCGCGCTGGCTACCAACCCGCAACTGTTATTGCTCGACGAGCCGTTCTCCAACCTCGACGGCGAGCTGCGTCGGCGCCTGAGCCAAGAGGTGCGCGACATTCTCAAGGCCCGTGGCACCAGCGCGATTCTGGTCACCCATGACCAGGAAGAAGCCTTCGCCGTCAGCGACCAGGTCGGCGTGTTCAAGGCTGGGCATCTGGAGCAATGGGACACGCCCTTCAACCTCTACCATGAACCGCAGACGCCCTTCGTCGCCAGCTTCATCGGCCAGGGTTACTTCATTCGCGGCCAGTTGCTTGCGCCCGATGAGGTGCAGACCGAGCTGGGTCTGATCCGCGGCAACCGTACCTATTCATGGCCAGTCGGCAGTGCGGTGGACGTGCTGCTGCGCCCGGACGATATCGTTCACGACCCCGAGAACGCGCAAAAGGCCAAGATCGTCGGCAAGAGCTTTCTCGGCGCCGCCACTCTGTATCGCCTGCAACTGCCCACCGGCAGCCAGCTGGAAGCCCTGTTCCCCAGCCATGCCGATCACCAGCCCGGTGAACAGGTGGGCATCCGCATCGCCGCCGACCACCTGGTGGCCTTCGCCGCGCCAGGCAGCGTGGCGGCGCCCTCGACGCTGGAACGAGCGGACTAGAGGAAAAGCTGGCCGCTGCTCACCACCCGGGCCTGGCCAGCGATCTCTACCCGCTCGCCCTTCAAGCGGCACCACAGGAAACCGCCTCGGGCGCCGCCCTGGTAAGCGCTCAGCGCCGGCTTGCCCAGCAGCTGCGCCCAGTACGGCGTGAGGATGCAGTGGGCCGAGCCGGTGACCGGATCCTCGTCGATGCCCACCACCGGCGCGAAATTGCGCGACACGAAATCCACCGCTTCGCCTCGCGCGGTCACGATCACCGCCGGCCAGGGCAGCTGCGCCAACGCCCGCAAGTCGGGGTTACAGGCACGTACGGCCGCTGCGGATTCGAGCACTACCAGCAGTTGCGGCGCATCCAGCACGGCAGTTGGCTTCTGCCCGAGGATTTGCGCCAGGCCCTCGGGCTCGGCGATTGGCGTCGGCGCATTGCAAGGAAAATCCAGTACCAGACGATCACCCTCGCGGCGCACCGACAGGCTGCCATCCACGTAGTTGAAATCGATACGCTCACCCGGCTCGCCATGGCACTCGAACAGGGCATGGGCACTGGCCAGGGTGGCATGCCCGCACAGCGGGACTTCCGTGGTCGGCGTGAACCAACGGATGCGCCAGGCTGCGCCCTCTTTGACCACGAAGGCGGTTTCGGCCAGATTGTGCTCGGCGGCGATCTGCTGCATCAAACCAGCGTCGAGCCACTGGTCGAGGCGATAGACCACCGCCGGGTTGCCTGCAAAAGGCTTGTCGCTGAAGGCGTCGATCTGGTGAAACGGCAGGGACATCGGGATTTTCCTTGAAGATGACGGATGGCTCAGCATGCCTCTATCGCACCGCCTGGCTGCGATACAGCGCGGCGCCAATAGGGCGCAACAGTGTGATCAGGGCTGGGTATGGATGCCGTAGCGTTGCAGCAGGGCGTCGAGGCGACCGTCATGCCGATAGCGCTGCACGCCTTCGTCGAAGATATCGCGATAGCGGGCACTGGACGACAGCACGGGGGAGAAGGCGATGTAGATCGGCACGTCCGGCACCCGACAGCCAACCTCGACCAGATCATCGTGATTGCCGTGCTGGTCCTGATACATGGCCATGATCCAGGTGTTCTCCAGCAGCGCGTCCAGGCGCCCCAGCTCGACCTTGCGCACGTTCAGTGCCAGTGCCTGCTCACCGGCGGCAAGCTGCAGGCGGTCGTACTCCTTCTGATACCGGCGGATATAGTTGTCGAGTTCCTGGCCGTAGCTATAACCGTTAATCACCCCGAGACGAATCGTGGCGAGCGAATCCGACCCTGTATAGCGCCACTTGCTGTCGGCCCGAGCATAGAAACAGTTGCGGGAAATACCCGGCGCCGATTTTCCAAAGAGAAAGTCCGGCGCGTCGCGCACACCAGCACCAACCAGTGCGTTGGCACGCCCACTGCGCACGTCCTGCACGGCACGAGCCCAGTTGGTGACGCGGTAGTCGACCTGAATGCCGGCCTCGGCGAAGATCTGCGTGGCTAACTCGACGAAGATGCCGGGGCGCTCGGCGTCCTGCGCGCAGTTGACCGGGCACCAGACGTCGGCCTCCATGATCAGGGTTTCCGCCCGGGCGCAGGCGCTGCTCAGCAGCACAGCCGCCAGCAGGCTTCTTGCCAACCAACCAATATCCCTCACTATTCGCCTCGCCTCCTGCTACCGCGGGCGCCACTGACACCCTGTCCTTTGCCACGCCGCCCTCGGTCATGCCCGAGGGCAGGCAGATAGTGTCCCAACCCATGGCATGAGCAAACCAATCGTGGGCGCCCTGTAGGCGCCAGTGAGTGATCGTCGTAAATCTTGGCCAGCATTTTCTGCAAAACCTCACGAGCATCGGCGATGCCGCGCTCACCATGGCCACTATCGCATTGACCGAGTTGATTGAGAAAGGGGCAACACCCCTTTGCTCGAACGAAAGACGCGGCGCCTCAGCGGCCACGTGTTCAGCCTGTATAGCTCCTCACAGCCAAGCGCTGCACTGGCGATCGTGATCGATACCCATCGACGCGCGATGACGATCGTCCGCTACCAATTCTGGAACGCCGCGTCGGAGCGCATGAATTTCGCCATTAATCGATCCCCTGATGCTGGAAACGATTGAATTTGGCCTGACGCCAGCGCAGTACCATTCGCCGAAAGACTTAGAAATATTTTGTTACAATCCATCAAGAAAGGGCCGCTGGGTTTTACGCCAGTCATTCGTCTTGCATATAGGAGTTACGTTTATGCCTACGCCAGTTCCCTTACTTGGTCCTGCGGTGAAGGCTGCGATTCTTACATTTACCATCACCTCGGCAGCCACCGCCGCGTACCCTAGCGCGATGATGTCAGTTGCTCGGGGAATCATCGATGGTCGTTCAACGCTGAGCTAGAGATTGATTCTGCGCATGCCGCTTTCAGTGCATTCCTACCGTCGTCGTTGGTTATTGGTGATTATCCCGTTGTTGCTGGTCGGCCTCGCTGGCTGGTTCAGCGCCTCGTCGACGCTGACTTACGAAACCGTGGCAGTCAGCCGCGGCGATGTCGAGGCCACGGTGGTGGCCATCGGCACCCTGCAACCGCGCCATTCGGTGGATGTCGGCGCCCAGGTGTCCGGGCAGGTGATGCGCTTGCACGTCGAGCCCGGCGAGCAGGTCGAAAGGGGCCAATTGCTTGCCGAGATCGATGCCAGCCTGCACGAAGCCACGGTCGAAGCCGACCGTGCTGCACTGGATGGCCTGCGCGCACAATTGCAGGAACAACAGGCGCAGCTGGTGCTGGCTCGTCAGCAACATGATCGACAATTGCACCTATCCAGGCTGGATGCCACCCGTGAGGAAGATGTGCAGACCGCCGCAGCGAATCACAAGGCTGCCCAAGCCCGGCTCGCCAATTTACGCGCGCAGATCGCCCAGAGCCAGGCGCTGCTGAAGGGTAACGAGGCGCAACTGAGCTACACCAAGCTCTACGCACCGATCGCCGGCACTGTGCTCGGCATTGACGTGAAAGAGGGGCAAACCCTCAATGCCACCTACCAGACGCCCACCGTGCTGCGCATCGCCGACCTGTCGAGCATGACCGGCTGGACCTGGGTCTCCGAAGCCGATATTCGCCGCATCAAGACCGGCATGCCGCTGTACTTCAACACCTTGGGTGGAGATGAACGACGCTGGTACAGCAAAGTGCGTCAGGTGCTGCCCGCCCCACCGGTGCCAGCTGGCAGTCAGGGCGAAGCGGCAAGCAGTACCAGCAAGACCGAAAAGGTGGTGCAGTACACGGTGTTGTTCGAAGTAGACAACGCCGATCGCGAGCTGATGCCGCAGATGACCGCTCAGGTGGTATTCATCACAGCTTCGGTGCAAGGCGTACTGACCGCGCCGCTGGACGCCCTGCTGGGCAAGCCAGGTCAGCACCAGGTGCGCATCCTGAATAGCGCCGAACGTCCGGAGCTGCGTTCCGTACAGGTCGGCGCACGGAGTCGCCAGGTGGTGGAAATCACCGATGGCCTCGACGAAGGCGAGCGCCTGGTCACTGACGAAGTACAGGCTGACAGGGGCATGTCGAGGTTCCAGTGGTAACGGCGCTGATCGAACTGCAAGGCATCCGTCGCACTTACGGTGGCAATAACGACGCCCCGGCGGTGGACGTGCTGCGCGGCATCGACCTGTCGATTCAGGCCGGCGAGTTCGTGGCCATCGTCGGCACATCCGGTTCCGGCAAGTCGACCTTGATGAACATCCTCGGCTGCCTGGATCGCCCCAGCGCCGGCACTTACCGTTTCGCTGGCGAAGACGTCGCCGCCTTCGACGACGATCAACTCGCTTGGTTGCGCCGCGAGGCGTTTGGTTTCGTGTTTCAGGGTTATCACCTGATCGCCACCGAGTCAGCGCGGGAAAACGTGGAGGTACCGGCGATCTACGCCGGTATGCCGGCCGAACAGCGTCGCCAGCGCTCCAGCGTGCTGTTGCATCGCCTGGGCCTGGACGGGCGTCTGGATCATCGCCCCAACCAACTGTCCGGCGGCCAGCAGCAGCGGGTGTCGATTGCCCGGGCGCTGATGAACGGCGGGCGGATCATCCTTGCCGACGAACCCACCGGCGCGCTCGACAGCCGCAGTGGCAAGGACGTGATGGCACTGCTGCACGAACTGGCCGATGCCGGCCACACCATCGTCTTGATCACCCACGACCGCGACGTGGCCGCTCAGGCACAGCGGGTGATCGAGATTCGCGACGGTGAGGTCATTACCGACAGCGGCCACATCGCGCCCAGCAACGCCCTGCCGGCCCCTGACATGCGCCAGGCCGGGCGCGACAGCGGTGCTTCGTTCTCCAGCGAACTCGGCGAAATGCTGCGTAGCGCCTGGCGTGTGCTGCTGATCCACCGTTTTCGTACCGCGTTGACCCTGCTGGGCATCATCATCGGGGTGGCCTCGGTGATCGTCATGCTCGCCGTCGGTGAGGGTGCACGGCAGAAAGTGGTTGGGGAGCTGGGCGTAATGGGTGCCAACGTGATGTATATAGGCAGCGCCGTACCGCGCACCGGCGGCCCCATCGGCGTGCTGACTCTCGATGACTTCGCCGCCATTGGCGAGCTGCACGAAGTGGCCGAGGTGATGCCCATCCTGCGTGACCCGGCGCTGATCCGTCACGGCCAGGAGGCCCTGCATACCGAAGTGCTCGGGGTCGGCGACAAACTGCCGCAGATTCATCACTGGCCAGTGGCACGCGGCCGCTTTTTCAGCGCCGCGGAGAACCGCGAAGTCGCCCCGGTTGCAGTGCTCGGCCACGGGGTCTACGAAGCCTTGTTCACGGATGGCAGTGACCCGCTGGGTACGGTCATCCTGATCAATAGTGCGCCTTTCGAGGTGATCGGCGTAATGAGCGAAAAAGGCAGCGACGCCGGTGGTAATTACCCTGACGAACAAATACTGCTGCCACACAGCACCGGGATGGTGCGGGTGTTTCCCAAACTGCGCGACGAGAGCTACGGCGCCATTCAGGTAAAAAGCAGCGACTTGGTAATTCAGGCGCAGACAGCCATCGAAGAACTGATGCAGGACCGTCATGGCCGCACAGACTTTCGCGTTTACAACTCGGCCGCCAAGCTGCAGGCCGAAGCCAAGACGAGGCAGAGCATGACCTTGATGCTCGGCCTGATCGCCGCGGTGTCACTGTTGGTTGGCGGCATCGGCGTGATGAACGTGATGCTGATGACCGTACGCGAGCGCACCCGCGAGATTGGCATCCGCATGGCCACTGGCGCCCGCCAGCGCGACATCATGCGCCAGTTCCTCACCGAATCGGTGTTGATTACCTTGGTTGGCGGCAGTTTCGGCGTGATCAGCGGCCTGGCATTTGGCACCCTGCTGATTCTCTGGAGTGTGCCACTGGTGTTCTCGCTGTCGGCCATGCTGCTGGCCTTCGCCTGCTCGATGGGCACAGGTCTGGTGTTCGGCTACCTGCCGGCCAAGACTGCCGCGCGGCTCGACCCAGTGGTGGCACTGGCCGCGCAATGACAGGATTGTTAATGACCCGCTACCTCATTGGAGCACTGTGCTCAGCCCTGCTGCTGAGCGGATGCAGCCACAACACCGAAAGACCTGACGAGCTGCCGGCCGTCCCGTCCCAGTGGCGTCATGCACAAGCTGGCGAACCCGTGACGGACACCTGGTGGCGCGGCTTTGCCAGCACTGAACTGGACGCCTTGATCGACGAGGCATTGCGCAACAACCAGGACCTGGCCGCAGCCGCGGCGCGGCTACGTCAGGCCGAAGCCGCCACCCGAGCCGCCGGTGCCCCACTGCTGCCTCGTCTGGATGGCAACCTGAGCGGCAATCGTGAAGGCCGCCTCGGTGGCAACGCCGATAGCAGCGGAAATCGCTACAGCGGTGGTCTCGCCGCCAGTTATGAGGTGGATCTGTGGGGGCGTCTGGCGGCTGATTACGACGCCACGCGAGCCGAGCTGGACGCCAGCCGCTTTGACCGCGATGCCCTGCGCCTGAGCCTGACTGCCACCTTGGTGGAAACCTGGCTGCGCCAGGTCGCCCTCGACGAGCTTCTACGTCTGGCCGATCTCAACCTGAGCAATGCCGAGCGGGTGCTGGCCACGGTGCAGGCACGCGCCAATGCCGGTGCCGCCACGCCGCTGGAGGTGGCTCAGCAACGTGGCCTGGCCGCCGAGCAACGGCGCCACCGCGAAGAGTTGCGCCAGCAGGCCGATGACGTGCGCAGCAAACTCGCCGTACTGCTGGGCCAGGGCGAACCAGCGGCACAATCATCGACCTCGTTGTCCAGGCTGCAAGCGCCTTCTCTGGATGCTCGCCTACCTGCCGATCTGCTGCTACGTCGTCCGGATCTGGCCCGAGCCGAAGCGCAACTCAGCGCCGCCAACGCCAATCTGCGCGTTGCCCGCGCGGCCCTTCTGCCTCGCCTTAACCTCTCGGTCGGTGCCAACAACGCGGTTGGCAGCCTGAATCGTATATTCGCCGACCCCGTGTATTCTCTGGCCGCCGCCCTCACCGCCCCTATCTTCGATGGCGGCGCTCTGGCGGCCGAACGTGATCGTAGTGCCGCCAGGCGCGAAGAGCTGCTGGCCAATTACCGCCAGACCATCATCGAAGCCTTCGCGGATGTTCAAGTGGCACTCAACGCCGGCAGCGGCGTGGAGGCGCAATGGCGGGCACAAGAGGACGTGAAGACCCAGGCCGAACGTGCCCTGCAGATCGCCGAGCGACGCTATCAGGCCGGCGCTGATGACCTGCTCAATCTGCTTGACGCTCAGCGAACACTGTATGCTGCCGAAGACCAGAGCGTCCTGCTCCGCCTGGCTCGCCTGCAAAGCGGCGTGGCACTGGCCAGAGCGCTAGGTGGTGGGTGGGTGAAGGCGGATTGAGGTTATCCATCGCACCACGAAACATGCCCATCTTGTGCCCCGTGTCCCGCCTGACCTCCTGTCTTGGACCAAGCTCTCTCTCGTATCCGGATCGACATGGCCTGTCTACTCGGCCAACTGCCTGGCCTTTGAACGCGCCGTCATGGCGCACGGCCTTCGGCTTTCACCTTCTTCTGACGCGATAAGGCTCAGCGGCCGATATCGGCGAACTGCGCCTGGGTATGCTCGGCCAGAATCTCGGCGCTCAATTCGACCTCCAGCCCACGCCGACCAGCGCTCACGTAAACGGTGGGGAAGTCGCGTGCACGGCGGTCGATAAAGGTGCGCAGGCGCTTCTTTTGGCCCAGGGGACTGATGCCACCGACCAGATAGCCCGTCGAGCGCTGTGCGGCATCGACCGCAGCCATGTCCACCTTCTTCACGCCTGCAGCCTGGGCCAGGGCCTTGAGGTCGAGGCTGCCAACCACCGGCACCACCGCCACCAACAGCTCGCCCTTCTCGCTGGCTGCCAGCAACGTCTTGAACACCCGCGCCGGCTCAAGGCCTAGCTTCTCGGCAGCCTCCAACCCATAGGACGCCGCCTTGGGATCGTGCTCATAGCTGTGAATGCGATGCACGGCGCCAGCCTTCTTCAACAGATTCAGTGCAGGTGTCATGAAGGCTCCGACTGCAGGAAAGACCTCGGGATTCTAGCGCTGCTGCCGGCAAAACGCTGCGCCGATCTGTGGCCGCCTAGGAAACTTGTTTCACAACGGAACCTATTACTCGCCAAACTGACCTATTGAACTGTACGCGCGATTGATATCGAAAATATCGACCGTTTACACGGTTCGATTTTTGACAATACGCGCAAACCGCATCTAATTTTTTCGATTACGAACATTCAGAGATCCTTATCCGATGGCCATGGTGCGAAGGTTGCCCTACCCAGCAGTGGGCCGCCGTACCTGACACCAGCGCCAACAACAACAAAAACGAGGCTTCCTCATGACTACTGCGCTACCACAACCCTCGCTATCGGGCCAATGTATGGCCGAGTTTCTGGGCACGGCCCTACTGATCTTCTTCGGCACCGGCTGCGTTGCCGCCCTCAAGGTCGCAGGCGCCAGTTTCGGTCTCTGGGAAATCAGCATCATCTGGGGCGTCGGCGTCAGCATGGGCATCTACCTGACCGCGGGCGTATCCGGCGCGCACCTCAATCCGGCAGTGAGCATCGCGCTCTGGCTGTTCGCCGGTTTCGAAAAACGCAAACTGCCGTTCTACATCCTTGCCCAGATCGCCGGTGCCTTCTGCGGCGCACTGCTGGTGTACACCCTGTACAGCGGGCTGTTCGCCGAGTTCGAACAGGCCAACCAGATGGTCCGTGGCTCCCAGGCCAGCCTGGAACTGGCCTCGGTATTCTCCACCTTTCCCAATTCGGTACTGTCCACCGGGCAGGCGTTCATGGTCGAAGTGGTGATCACCGCGATCCTGATGGGTGTGATCATGTCCCTGACCGACGACAACAATGGCTTGCCGCGCGGCCCCATGGCGCCGCTGCTGATCGGCTTGCTGATCGCCGTGATCGGCAGCGCCATGGGCCCTTTGACCGGCTTCGCGATGAACCCGGCGCGTGACTTCGGGCCAAAGCTGATGACCTTCATCATGGGCTGGGGCGAGATCTCCCTGACCGGTGGCCGCGACATCCCCTACTTCCTGGTACCGATTTTCGCGCCGATCCTGGGCGCCTGCATCGGCGCCGCGGCATACCGAACCCTGATCGCGCGACACCTGCCCAGCGCGGTCGAGGCACCGGTGGCAGAACGCGCCGCCGACCGTGACGTCAAAGCATCCTGATTTCAACGGCGTGCGGATCGGCTCGAAACGCACGCCATTTTGTTCTCCGCTCACCTCAAGGCAATCGACATGACCGACAAGAACTACATCATTGCCCTCGACCAGGGTACTACCAGCTCCCGCGCGATCATCTTCGACCGCGACGCCAACGTGGTATGCATCGCCCAGCGCGAATTCACCCAGCACTATCCGCAAAGCGGCTGGGTCGAGCACGACCCCATGGAAATCTTCGCCACCCAGAGCGCGGTGATGGTCGAAGCCCTGGCTCAGGCCGGTCTGCATCATGATCAGGTAGCTGCCATCGGCATCACCAATCAGCGTGAAACCACCGTGGTGTGGGACAAGAACACCGGCCGGCCGATCCACAACGCCGTCGTCTGGCAGTGCCGCCGCAGCACCGAGATCTGCCAGCAGCTCAAGCGCGACGGCCTCGAGCCGTACATCAAGGAGACCACCGGTCTGGTCACTGACCCGTACTTCTCGGGCACCAAGCTGAAGTGGATTCTCGATCACGTCGAAGGCAGCCGGGAACGCGCCCGCAAGGGTGAACTGCTGTTCGGCACCATCGATAGCTGGCTGATCTGGAAATTCACCGGTGGCAAGGTGCACGTCACCGACTACACCAATGCCTCGCGCACCTTGCTGTTCAACATCCACACCCGTGAGTGGGATGCCAAGATGCTGGAGGTGCTGGATATCCCCCGCGAGATGCTGCCGGAGGTCAAATCCTCGTCCGAAGTCTATGGCCATACCAAGAGCGGCATCGCCATCGCCGGTATCGCGGGCGACCAGCAGGCCGCGCTGTTCGGCCAGATGTGCGTCGACCCAGGCCAGGCCAAGAACACCTACGGCACCGGCTGCTTCCTGCTGATGAACACCGGCGACAAGGCAGTCCACTCCCAGCATGGCATGCTCACCACCATTGCCTGCGGCCCGCGCGGCGAGCCGGCCTATGCGCTGGAAGGCGCGATCTTCAACGCCGGCTCCACCATCCAGTGGCTGCGCGACGAACTGAAGGTGGTCAACGACGCCTACGACACCGAATACTTCGCCGGCAAGGTCAAGGACAGCAACGGCGTGTACCTGGTCCCGGCCTTCACCGGTCTTGGCGCCCCCTACTGGGATCCCTACGCCCGTGGCGGCCTGCTCGGCCTGACCCGCGGCGTGAGGATCGACCACATCATCCGCGCCGCCCTGGAGTCCATCGCCTACCAGACCCGCGACGTGCTCGACGCCATGCAGCAGGACTCCGGCGAACGCCTCAAGTCCCTGCGCGTGGACGGCGGCGCGGTGGCCAACAACTTCCTGATGCAGTTCCAAGCGGACATTCTCGGCACCCATGTGGAACGCCCGGAAATGCGCGAAACCACGGCCCAGGGCGCTGCCTACCTGGCTGGCCTGGCCACCGGGTTCTGGAGCAGCCTGGACGAGTTGCGCGGCAAGGCAGTGACCGAGCGCGAGTTCGAACCGCAACTGGCCGATGCGGACAGGGAAAAGTTCTACGAGGGTTGGAAAAAGGCCGTGGATCGCACCCGTGATTGGCAGCCCCACGAAGAGCAGAAGTGAGCCACAGCCCCGGCTGTCGCTGGCAGTGAGCAGGTTCGTGCGGCATCATGGTGCAATCTCGTGCGGCCCGAAGGACACTCAATGAATCTGCCCCCTCGCCAGCAGCAAATCCTCGATCTGATCCGCGAACGCGGCTACGTCAGCATCGAGGAGCTGGCCACCCAGTTCGTCGTCACTCCGCAAACCATCCGCCGCGATATCAACCAGCTGGCGGATGCCAACCTGCTGCGCCGCTACCATGGCGGCGCGGCCTACGATTCCAGCGTCGAGAACACCGCCTACGCGATGCGCGCCGACCAGATGCGCCAGGAAAAACAGCGCATTGGTGAAGCGGTGGCCGCACAGATTCCCGACCATGCCTCACTGTTCATCAACATCGGCACCACCACCGAAGCCATCGCCCGGGCGCTGCTCAACCACAGCCACCTGAAGATCATCACCAATAACCTCAACGTCGCCTCGATGCTCGCCGCCAAGGACGATTTCGACGTGCTGCTCACCGGCGGCAACGTGCGCCGCGACGGCGGCCTGGTGGGCCAGGCGAGCGTGGACTTCATCAGCCAGTTCAAGGTCGACTTCGCCCTGGTCGGTATCAGTGGCATCGACGAAGACGGCAGCCTGCTGGATTTCGATTATCAGGAAGTGCGGGTTTCACAGGCGATCATCGCCAACGCCCGCAAGGTGATTCTCGCCGCCGACTCCAGCAAGTTCGGCCGCAACGCGATGATCCGCCTGGGCCCGATCAGCCTGATCGACTGCCTGGTAACCGACCAGCAGCCAGTCGCCGGCCTTTGCCAATTGCTCGACCAGCACAAGATCCGCCTCGAAGTCGTCTGAACCCTCCCCTCTCCACCCGAGCCCTGGGCAACACGCCCGTGGCTCGGGTGCGTGTCATTTTTTATTCCTATTCGAACATCGGGCGAACCTTCCAGCCCCCCGAGCATCCTAATTCATGTTCGTGAATTTTCATTCCAGCGCATTCCAGGGCGGTTTTTGATCGAACACCACTGGATGCGTCTCTAATCATGCGCTAGTATTTTCGAAAATGAACATTCATGTTCGATTTGAAAATGAAAACGCTATACGAGGCCCCGACGATGTCCACATCCAGCCTGTCCAACAGCCCGCTGTCCGAGGTTTACGATATCGCCGTCGTGGGCGGCGGCATCAATGGCGCCGGTATCGCCTGTGATGCGGCGGGTCGTGGCCTGTCGGTATTCCTGTGTGAAAAGGACGACCTCGCCCGTCATACCTCGTCGGCGAGCAGTAAGCTGATTCATGGTGGCCTGCGCTACCTGGAGCACCACGAATTCCGCCTGGTGCGCGAAGCACTGGCCGAGCGTGAAGTGCTGCTGGCCAAGGCGCCGCACATCGTCAGCCCGATGCGCTTCATCCTCCCTCACCGCCCGCACCTGCGCCCGGCCTGGATGATCCGTGCCGGCCTGTTCCTGTATGACAATCTGGGCAAGCGCAAGGCGCTGCCGCGCTCGCGAGGCCTCAGCTTCGGCGCCAACAGCCCACTCAAGGCCGAGATCAGCAAGGGTTTCGAATACTCCGATTGCTGGGTCGACGACGCCCGCCTGGTGGTGCTCAATGCCATGGCCGCCCGCGAGCATGGCGCCCATGTGCATACCCACACGCGCTGCGTCAGCGCACGCCGCAGCAAGGGTGCCTGGGAAGTCGATCTGGAACGCGCCGATGGCAGCCGTTTCTCAATCCGTGCCAAGGCGCTGGTCAATGCCGCTGGCCCCTGGGTGGCGCGCTTCATCCGTGACGATCTGCAGCAGAAGTCGCCGTATGGTATCCGCTTGATCCAGGGCAGCCATATCGTCGTACCGCGTCTGTTCGAAGGCAAGGAAGCCTACATCCTGCAGAACGAAGACCGCCGCATCGTGTTCGCCATCCCGTATCTGGATCGCTTCACCCTGATCGGCACCACTGATCGCGAGTACCAGGGCGACCCGGCCAGCGTGAGCATCAGCGAGGAAGAAACCACCTACCTGCTGAAAGTGGTCAACGATCACTTCCGCAAATCACTCAGCCGTGAGGACATCCTCCACAGCTATGCCGGTGTGCGCCCACTGTGCGACGACGAGTCCGACGAGCCTTCGGCCATTACCCGCGACTACACCCTGTCGCTGTCGGCCCAGGGCGGTGAACCGCCGCTGTTGTCGGTGTTCGGCGGCAAGCTGACTACCTACCGCAAGCTCGCGGAATCGGCCCTGGCCCAGCTGGCGCCGTTCTTCCCGAACATGAAGGCGCGCTGGACGGCCGATGCCCCGCTGCCTGGCGGCGAGAACATGCATAGCCGTGAAAGCCTGATCGAAGCCCTGCGCGCCCGCCACGGCTGGTTGAGCGCCGAGCTGGCAAGCCGCTGGGCCATCACCTATGGCAGCCGCACCTGGCAATTGCTCGACAAGGTACAGAGCGAAAGCGACCTGGGCGAACACTTCGGCCACGACCTGCACGCCCGCGAGGTGGACTACCTGCGCGAGCAGGAATGGGCCACCGAGGTGGACGATATCCTCTGGCGCCGTAGCAAGCTGGGCCTGTTCCTGTCCGCTGCCGAGCGCAGCCGACTGGAAGCCTACCTAGCCCCCGCCGCACCGGCGCTGCTTACATCTGTACCAGTTGCACATCCAGCCGATGCGCTTGCAGATGCGGCAGTACCGCGGCAAGCAACGGCGCCTTGAAACGCTCCTGAAAGCGGTGGGCCAGCCCGGGAATCAGGCGCAGCTCGCTGCCGCGAATATGCGCAGCCACGTGCACGCCGTGCATCACCGGCAATAGCGGGTCGGCGGTGCCATGCACCACCAGGGTCGGCACCTGCAGACGATTGAGCAGGTCGACCCGGCTGCGTTCGGCGAGAATCGCCAGTAGCTGGCGTTCCACGCCTGCCGGATTGAAAGCGCGGTCATAGGCCACCTCGGCCTGATGCAGCAGTACGGCGCGGTCATCCACCACGGCAGGGCTGCCCAGCGCAGCCAGCAGGTCGGCCTGCTGCTCCAGCGCCACCTCACGGCTCGGCGCCTCGCGGCGCGCCAGCAGGCGCAGCAGCGCCGGGCTGGGCGCCGGCAATCCCTGGGCACCCGAACTGGTCATCACCAGCGTCAGGCTGCGTACCCGCTGGGGTGCCATGTCGGCGACATGCTGGGCAATCATCCCGCCCATGCTGGCGCCGAGCAAATGGAAATCCTCGATGCCCAGCGCATCCATCAAAGCCAGGGCGTCGCCGGCCATATCGTGCAGCCGATAAGGCGCGCCAACCGACAGCCCAAGCCGATAGCGCAGCACTTCGAAAGCCAGGTTGGCCTCGGGTGCCTGGGTGTTCCAGCGACTGAGCCCCACGTCGCGATTATCGAAACGGATCACCCGAAAGCCCTGCTCGCAAAGTTGCTCGACCACGTCATCCGGCCAGTGAATCAGTTGCCCGCCGAGGCCCATGACCAACAGCAGGGCCGGGTCGCTGCTACGCCCGATGCTCTGATACGCAAGGCTCACCTCGCCCAGCGACACGCGCTCGACGTCCGTGCCGACCTTGCATGTTTCGGCCGCCAGGGACGACAGGCTGCCCAGCAGGGCAGCCAGAAAGATAACGATGCGCATGATGAATTCCACGGGCGAATGGGCAAATAGCAGACAAGTGTTGCAGCGAAGGACCACGCCGCGCTGCCACACAACGGTGACAGTTTGATGAAACCCGCCAAACGGACGAAGGGGTCGCGACTCGACAGTAGGCCGGCTCATGGGCGACACTTTCACACATGAATACTGCTCATCTTCCTGACTAAACAGTTGAATACCTTGCAGGTAACCTGATGCTCGAAATTCGTCACCTGAAAACACTCCACGCCCTGCGGGAAACCGACAGCCTGGTCGAAGCCGCCGACCGCCTGCACCTGACCCAATCGGCACTGTCGCACCAGTTCAAGGAACTCGAGGAGCGCCTCGGCATGCAGCTGTTCGTGCGCAAGACCAAGCCGGTGCGCTTCACCAGCGCCGGCCTGCGCCTGCTCCAGTTGAGCGACGCCGTGCTGCCATTGCTGCGCAGCGCCGAGCGCGATCTGTCGCGTCTTGCCGGTGGTACGGCCGGCCGGCTGCACATGGCGATCGAATGCCACAGTTGCTTTCAATGGCTGATGCCGACTATCGACCAGTTTCGCGATGCCTGGCCGGAGGTCGAACTCGACCTGGCCTCGGGCTTCTCCTTCGCGCCCCTGCCGGCCCTGGCCCGTGGCGACCTGGACCTGGTGGTAACGTCGGACCCGGTGGAGCTGTCCGGCATTACCTATGTGCCGTTGTTCACCTACGAAGCCATGCTGGCGGTGGCCAACCAGCACGCCCTCGCCAGTCGCCCCTATATCCGCCCTGAAGACCTGCTCAAGGAAACCCTGATCACCTACCCGGTGGAGCGTGATCGCCTGGATATATTCACCCGCTTTCTGGAGCCCGCCGACATCGAGCCGGCCCAGGTACGCACGTCCGAGCTGACGGTGATGATGATGCAGCTGGTGGCCAGTGGTCGCGGTGTCTGCGGTCTGCCCAACTGGGCGCTGCACGAGTACAGCTCACGGGGCTACGTGACCGCCAAGCGCCTTGGCGACAAGGGTTTGTTCGCCACGCTCTACGCCGGCGTGCGCACCGACATGCTCGATGCGCCGTTCATGCGTGATTTCCTGCTCACCGCCAAGGACACTTCGTTCGCCAATCTCGAAGGCGTCAGCGTCGCCCGGCAGTAACCCCTTTCCACGGCAACACAGGGCTTCACCATGAACATCAGCGACATCCCCTTTGGCGTCACCGACTGGAGCCAGATTCAGCCTACCGAACACGCTGGCGAAACCGGCATGGCCTATTGGCGCACCTGCCAGTTCGGCGCGCTGCGCGTGCGCATGGTCGAGTACACGGCGGGCTATCTGGCCGACCATTGGTGCAAGAAGGGCCACATCCTGCTTTGCCTGGAAGGTGAGCTGCATACCGAACTCGATGACGACCGCCGCTTCGTGATGACGCCCGGCATGAGCTACCAGGTCGCCGATGGCGCCGAAGCGCACCGCAGCTCGACGAGCACCGGCGCTCGACTGTTCATCGTCGACTGAATCGGGCCGCCGACGGGTTACAGCCTCGCCGTTCTGCCGTTATGCTGGCGGTCGATTTCTGCGCCTGGAGCCCGTCATGATCAATGCCTACCGTCTGCCCGTTATCGCCGGCCTGGTTCTGCTGGGTGCCTGCGCCAGCCCCTCGAAAACCCTGCAGGTGCAGAAACAGAGCCAGTGCCCCATCGCCCTGCACGCGGGCCAGCAACTGATCCTCAGCCTGCCGAGCAACCCGACGACGGGCTATCGCTGGACGGTGCAGGAAGACGCGGCCGCGGTACTCAAGGCCCTTGGCCCGGAAGTCTACAGCGCAGCCCAAGATTCCGACCTGGTCGGCGGCGACGGCCACTCCACCTGGCGCTTCCAGGCCACGGAGCCAGGTGAAGCCCAGTTGCTGCTGACCTACGCCCAGCCCTGGGACGCCAGCGCCGCGCCTGCCGACACCTTCGACTGTCAGATCCGCGTGCGCTAAGGGTGCGCCTGCACGGCCAAATCCAGGCCGACCATCGCATCCGGCTCGTCACGAGGTTTGGCTAATCGCCGGACTTGGCTAAAATGCGCGCCTTTCCAGCGCCATGCAGACCGACCGTGAACAGACAGCCCGACCAACTCTTCGCCCAGCCACTGGATCAGGTGCCGGATTTCGTCTTCAACGAAGACGTGGCCCGGGTCTTTCCCGACATGATCAAGCGCTCGGTGCCGGGCTACCCCACCATCGTCGAGAACATCGGTGTGCTGGCCGGCCAGTTCGCCCGGCCCGGCAGCCTGCTCTATGACCTGGGCTGCTCGCTGGGCGCCGTCACCCAGGCGCTGCGCCGCCACGTGCAGGCGGACGGTTGCCGGGTGATCGCCGTGGACAACTCCAGCGCCATGGTCGAGCGCTGCCGCGAGTACCTGCACGCCCAGGACGCCATGTTCCAGGAGCTGCTGCCGGTCGAGGTCATCGAAGCCGACATTCTCGCCATGGACTGGCAGCCCGCCTCTTTGGTGGCGATGAACTTCACCCTGCAGTTCATCGCCCCGGAAAACCGCCTGGAACTGCTGAGCCGGATCCGCAGCGCCCTGCTGCCCGGTGGGGCGCTGATCCTCTCCGAGAAACTGCGCTTCGAAGACGGGCAACAACATGCCCTGCTCACCGACCTGCACATCGCCTTCAAGCGGGCCAACGGCTACAGCGAACTGGAAATCGCCCAGAAGCGCAGCGCCATCGAAAACGTCATGCTGCCCGACAGCCTCGAGCAGCATCGCGCACGCCTGCAGGCCGCCGGCTTCAGCAAGGTGGTGCCGTGGTTCCAGTGCCTGAACTTCGCGTCCCTGGTGGCACTGCCATGATGCGCCGTATGGATCTGGACGCCCTGCAGGCCGAGCTCGCCGGCACGCCTCTGCAGGACTGGAGCGCCGACCTGCCCGCGCAGATCGACGCCAAGCTGGCCATCGGTCATGGCGACCTGCAGCGCTGGTACGCCGCCGTCGAAGCGCTGCCATCGCTCAATGCCGAGCAGATCGACCTGCGGCAGGACTTCAGACTCGACGGCCCCTGCGACGAAAGCATGCAGGCGGCACTGGACAGTGCGCTACGCGGCCTGATCCCGTGGCGCAAAGGCCCCTTCCATCCATTCGGCGTGCACGTGGACACCGAATGGCGCTCCGACTGGAAATGGCAGCGCGTCGCCCCGCATCTGGACCTCAAAGGCAGACGCGTGCTCGACGTCGGCTGCGGCAATGGCTACTACATGTGGCGCATGCTCGGCGCCGGCGCACGCAGCGTGGTCGGCATCGACCCGAACTGGCTGTTCCTCTGCCAGTTCCTGGCGATGAAGAACTACCTGCCCGATATGCCCGCCTGGCACCTGCCGCTGGGAATCGAAGAGCTGCCAGCCAAGCTGCTGGGCTTCGACACGGTGTTTTCCATGGGCGTGCTCTATCATCGTCGCTCGCCCATCGACCATCTGCTCGAACTCAAGGACTGCCTGCGCAAGGGTGGCGAATTGGTGCTGGAAACCCTGGTGGTGGAAGGCGACGCCCAGCAGGTGCTGGTCCCCGAAGACCGCTACGCGCAGATGCGCAATGTGTGGTTCCTGCCGTCGGTGCCGGCGCTGGAGCTATGGCTGCGCCGCGCCGGGTTCCTTGACGTACGCTGCGTGGACGTCAGCGTCACCTCGGTCGAGGAACAACGCAGCACCGAGTGGATGCGCTACCAGTCGCTGCCCGAGTTCCTCGACCCGCTGGACCATCGCCGCACCGTCGAAGGCCTGCCGGCACCGCGCCGCGCTGTCATGGTCGCGCGCAAGCCCTGATAACTTCGCTGGGTAGCCCGGTTGAGCGAAGCGATACCCGGGGGCTTATGGGGCGGACCGGGACGCCGGCCGCCCGTGGCGCCCGCGAACAGTCGACCATCGCCCTATCGGCATGAACCGCACGCCAGATACGGCGGACTGCTTCGCGAACCGAACGCCGCCCGGTACGCCTGCGCGGCAGGCGCAAAGCGTTAACGTCCTGCTGCACCCTGGATCAACTGCTTCATCTCACGCACGGCTTCCTTGAAGCCGACGAACAGCGCGTGGCTGACCAGCGCATGGCCGATGTTCAGCTCGTTGATGCCAGGGATCGCCGCGACCGGCTCGACGTTGTGATAATGCAGACCGTGGCCGGCGTTGACGATCAGCCCCAGCGACACGCCCAGGGCGACGCCTTCTCGGATGCGCTGCAGTTCGGCAGCCGCTTCTTGCGGCGTGTGCGCATCGGCATACCGCCCGGTATGCAATTCGATGGCCGGTGCGCCGACGCGCTTGCTCGCCTCGATCTGCCGCGGGTCAGCATCGATGAACAGCGAAACCTCGCTGCCAACGGCCGCCAGGCGCGTTACCGCTGCGGCAATCCGCGCTTCCTGGCCGGCGACGTCCAGGCCACCTTCGGTGGTCAGTTCCTGGCGGGTTTCCGGTACCAGGCACACGTGCTCGGGGCATATCTCCTCGGCGAAGTCGAGCATGAAGTCGGTCACGCCCATCTCGAAGTTCATGCGCGTCTGCATGACTTCCTTGAGCACTCGCACGTCGCGCTCCTGGATATGCCGGCGATCTTCACGCAGGTGCACGGTGATGCCGTCGGCACCCGCCTCTTCGGCGTCCAGCGCGGCTTTCACCGGATCGGGATAGCGAGTGCCGCGCGCCTGGCGCAGCGTGGCGACGTGATCGATATTCACGCCCAGCAAAACACGGTTGGCTTCAGTCACGAGTCGGCTCCTTGAGCGTCATGAACAATTCGCGGCTGACCAGCGGTCGGCCGCCGAGATGAGGGGCGAGTGCCTGGCGCATCAGGCGCTTGGCCGCGGCCAGCGCGCCAGGCGTGCTCCAGTCTGCATCGGCCATGGCCAGCAGTTCACTACCGAGAAAGGCCCCGGGCTGCCAGTGGCCAATGGGCAGGAAGCCGCTGTCAGCCTCCAGCCGGTACAAGCCGCCGCTGGCCACGGCATTGCCCTGGACGTCGCTGTCGAGGGCGAAACCATAGCCGAGTTCATCGAGCAGCCGCCATTCGAACGCGCGCAAGATCGGCTCCAGCGGCCGCCCTTGGGCCAGCGCCAGGATGCTCATGGCGTAATGCTCGAAAATCACCGGGTGCGGGTCTTCGGCGGGCAGCACGCGAATCAGCAACTCGTTGAGGTACAGGCCGCTGAACAGCGCCTCGCCGGTGAGCAGGTTGGGAATGCCGGCGGCTTCCAGGCGGCCGACGTTCTTCAGCTCGCCGCGGCCGCGGGTTTCCAACTCCAGGGGAATGAACGGCCGCGCCAGGCTGCCAGCCTTGCCCCGCGCGCCACGCAACACGGCGCGCAAACGGCCCTGCGGGGTCAGGAAGTCGACCAGCGCGCTGCTCTCGCGATAGGCGCGGCTGTGCAGGACGTAGGCGGGCTGGCTGAGCGCAAGCATGGGAGGAGACTCGCAGGGTTAGCCAGCCGCAGCGCGGCGGATGCCGGGTCAGATATCGTCGTAACCGAGCGAACGCAAGGCGCGCTCGTCATCGGACCAGCCACTCTTCACCTTGACCCAGAGATTGAGCATGACCTTGGTATCGAACATCGACTCCATGTCCTTGCGCGCTTCCTGGCCAATGCGTTTGAGGCGCTCACCCTTCTCGCCGATGATGATCTTCTTCTGGCCATCGCGTTCGACCAGGATCAGCGCATGGATATGCATGATCCGCCCTTCGCGCTTGAATTCCTCGATCTCCACAGTGATCTGGTAAGGCAGCTCAGCACCGAGCTGACGCATGATCTTCTCGCGCACCAGCTCGGCAGCGAAGAAACGCCCCGAGCGGTCGGTGATCTGGTCTTCCGGGAAGAAGTGCACACCTTCAGGCAGGCGCTCGCCCACCAGCTTTTCCAAAGCATCGAGGTTGTGCCCATGCTGCGCCGAAACCGGCACGATCTCGGCGTCGGGCAGTTGCTGCGCCAGCCACTGCAGGTGCGGCATCAGGTCGGCCTTGTCTTCCAGGCGATCGGTCTTGTTGACCGCCAAAATCACCGGCCCTTCGACGTACTGGACGCGCTCGAGCACCATCTGGTCCTCGTCGGTCCAGCGGGTGCGATCGACCACGAAGATCACCACGTCGACATCCTTCAGAGCCGACGAGGCGTTCTTGTTCATGTAACGGTTGATCGCCTTGTCGTTGTTCTTGTGCAGGCCGGGCGTATCGACGTAGATCGCCTGCACTTCACCCTCGGTCTTGATGCCGAGCATGTTGTGGCGGGTGGTCTGCGGCTTGCGCGAGGTGATCGCCAGCTTCTGACCGAGAATGTGGTTGAGCAACGTCGATTTGCCCACGTTGGGCCGGCCAACGATGGCGACATAGCCACAGCGCGTTACGGGCGAATCAGTCATTGCCGTTCTCCACACCCAGGGCGATCAGCGCGGCAGTGGCCGCGACCTGTTCGGCGATCCGGCGGCTGGCGCCTTGGCCCAGGGTCTTGTCATTGAGTAAATTGACCTGACATTCGACCACGAATGTCCGGCAATGGGGTTCGCCCTGGATGTCGACCACCTCGTAGCGCGGCAGCTCGCAAGCACGCGACTGCAGAAATTCCTGCAGACGGGTCTTGGGGTCCTTGTTGGTGTCGACCAGGGTCAGGCCGTCCAGTTCGTTGGTCAGCCAGGCCAGCACGCGCTCGCGGGCGACGTCCATGCCGGCATCAAGATAAATGGCGCCGATCAGGGCTTCCAGGGCATCGGCCAGGATCGAGTCGCGTCGAAAGCCACCGCTCTTCAGCTCACCGGAGCCCAGGCGCAGGTACTCGCCAAGGTCGAAACCGCGCGCCAGTACGGCAAGGGTCTCGCCCTTCACCAGCCGCGCGCGCAACCTCGACAGCTGGCCTTCGCGGGCCTGGGGGAAGCGCTCGTAGAGCGCCTCGCCGGCGACGAAATTGAGGATGGCATCACCGAGAAACTCCAGACGCTCATTGTTGCGTCCGGCAAAACTGCGATGGGTCAGGGCCAGGATCATCAGATCCTGGTCCTTGAAGCTATGCCCGAGCTGGCGCTCGAGGCGGGTCAACGAAACACTCACGGCATACGCACACGAAATTCTTTATCGAAATTAACCACCAGATCGATGTTCTCGATCAGGTGCTCACGTTTTTCATACTTGAGGTGGGCAAGAAATTCGTTGCCATCCTGGGTCACCTTCAGCGCGTCCTGCATGTTCAGGTCGCGGATGCTGTTGACCGTCATGCCACGGCTGACGTGGCTGTAGAAATCGCCCACCGTCCTGACTTCCTGCAGGCGGTCGGTTTCCACGGAAGTGATGATCTTTTCCATCGACATGTAGTCGAGGTAATGCGGCACTACCTTGAACGCCGTGCTGGCCAGAAACGCCACGACAGCCAGTACCACCAGCCAGCTGACGATCGACAAGCCCTGCTGCGAGCGTGCGAATTTCATGTTCATCCCCAAAAGTATCCAGATAGTCCGATGCGCGTCGCGCGCATGACAAGACTATAGATAGCTGGCGGCGCCGTATTGAACGGCGCCGCAAATTTTCATCAGATCAGTGAATGAGCCCGACACGGGAGAAGTTCGGCAGGGTCTTGAACTTCGGATCCGGCCAGCTCATCCAGATGGCGAACGCCTTGCCGACGATGTTGCGATCCGGAACCATGCCCAGCACGTCTTTGGGGATATTCGGGTCGTTCCAGTAACGGCTGTCGTTGGAGTTGTCGCGGTTGTCGCCCATCATGAAGTAGTGCCCTTCAGGGATGGTCCATTCCTTGCCGGGCTCGGCGCGGTAGCGGGTCATTTCCTTGCGGATGCGGTGCTCGACCTCACCCAGGTGCTCACTGTACAGCGTGGCGCTGCCCAGGCTGCCCGGCTCCTCACCGATCAACTGCTCGGCCACCGCGTTGCCGTTGACGAACAGGCGCTTGTCGCTGCTGTAGCGCACGTGATCGCCCGGCAGGCCGATGACGCGCTTGATGTAGTTGACGTTGGGGTCGCTCGGGTAGCGGAACACCATGACGTCGCCGCGCTGCGGATCACCGACTTCGATGACCTTGGTGTCCAGCACCGGCAGGCGAATGCCGTAGGCAAACTTGTTGACCAGGATGAAGTCGCCCACTTCCAGGGTCGGAATCATCGAGCCGGACGGAATCTGGAACGGCTCGACCAGAAAGGAGCGCAGTACCAGCACGATGGCCAGTACCGGAAAGAACGACTTGCCGTATTCGACCAGCAAGGGTTCCTTGTTGAGCTTTTCGACCACTGCGTCGTCGACTTGCTCGACCTTGCCCTGGTAACTGGCGATCGCTGCACGACGCCGCGGCGCCAGGAATACCAGATCGAACAGGGCCAGAGCGCCGCACACGGCGACGGCAATGACCAGCAACAGCGGAAAATTGAATGACATAGGCCCTAGCTATCCAACTTGAGTACAGCAAGGAAGGCTTCCTGTGGAATCTCCACGTTCCCCACCTGCTTCATGCGCTTCTTACCGGCCTTCTGCTTCTCCAGCAGTTTGCGCTTACGGCTCACGTCGCCGCCATAGCACTTGGCCAGAACGTTCTTTCTCAATGCCTTGACAGTGGTTCGTGCCACGATCTGACCGCCAATGGCCGCCTGGATCGCCACGTCGAACATCTGCCGAGGAATCAGCTCTTTCATCTTCTCGGTCAACTGACGCCCTTTGTAGTGGGCGTTGTCACGGTGCACGATCAGTGCCAGTGCATCGACCTTGTCGCCGTTGATCAACACGTCCAGCTTGACCAGATTGGCCGACTGGTAACGGTCGAAATGGTAATCCAGCGAGGCATAGCCACGGCTGGTGGATTTCAGACGGTCGAAGAAGTCGAGCACCACTTCGTTCATCGGCAGGTCGTAGCGAACCTGAACCTGAGTGCCGAGGAACTGCATGTCACGCTGCACGCCGCGCTTTTCGATGCACAGGGTAATGACGTTGCCCAGATGTTCCTGCGGAACCAGGATCGTGGCTTGTACGATCGGCTCACGGAAATCTTCGACCGAGGACACATCCGGCAGCTTCGACGGGTTGTCCACGTAAATGGTTTCACCGGTCTTGAGCACGACTTCGAAAATAACGCTCGGCGCGGTGGTGATCAGGTCCAGGTCGTATTCGCGCTCCAGGCGCTCCTGGATGATTTCCATGTGCAGCATGCCCAGGAAGCCGCAACGGAAGCCGAAGCCGAGGGCGTCGGAGCTTTCCGGCAGATACTGCAGGGACGAATCGTTGAGGGTCAGCTTCTGCAGGGCGTCGCGGAAGTCCTCGAAATCATCGGAGCTGACCGGGAACAGGCCGGCGTACACCTGCGGCTGGATGCGTTTGAAGCCGGGCAGCATTTCCACGTCGGGCGTGGAGCTCAGGGTCAGGGTGTCGCCCACCGGCGCACCGTGAATGTCCTTGATGCTGGCGATGATGAAGCCCACTTCGCCGGCCTTGAGGTCGGCCGTGGCCGTGTGCTTGGGATTGAACACCCCAACGCTGTCGACCAGGTGCACCTTGCCGGTGGACTTGACCAGAATCTTGTCGCCCTTCTTGACGCGGCCGTGGCGCACGCGCACCAGGGACACGACGCCCAGGTAGTTATCGAACCAGGAGTCGATGATCAGCGCCTGCAGCGGCGCCTCGATCTCACCGGTCGGCGCCGGAATCGCCTGCACCAGGCGCTCGAGCACCTCATCGACACCCATGCCGCTCTTGGCACTGCAGGCCACGGCGTCGGTGGCGTCGATGCCGATGATCTTCTCGATCTCGTCCTTGACGCGATCGGGGTCGGCCTGCGGCAGGTCCATCTTGTTCAGCACCGGCATGACTTCCAGGCCCTGCTCGATGGCGGTGTAGCAGTTGGCGACCGACTGCGCTTCCACGCCCTGCCCCGCATCGACGACCAGCAGTGCACCTTCACAGGCCGCCAGCGAACGGCTCACCTCATAGGTGAAGTCGACGTGACCGGGCGTATCGATGAAGTTCAGCTGGTAGGTAATGCCGTCCTTCGCCTTGTAGTACAGAGTGACGCTGTGAGCCTTGATGGTGATGCCGCGCTCACGCTCCAGATCCATGGAATCGAGAACCTGAGCCGCCATCTCGCGCGCGGTCAGGCCGCCGCACATCTGGATGAAACGGTCAGCCAGCGTCGACTTGCCGTGGTCAATGTGGGCAATGATGGAAAAATTGCGGATATGACTCAGGTCACTCACAGGACAACACTCGAAAAAGGGCGCAGGCGAATGCCTGCCGAAAATAGCCGCAAAGTTTACCCGAGTGGCTGCCCTCACGTCACGTCGGGACACGCGCGCGAGTGCAGTAATTGAGCGTCCGCTTGCCTTACCTGCTTCGAATGGCCGGGATTTGCCGGGCAATCTTCATGGGCAAACTGTGAGATGGGCATAAAAAAGGGCGACTTTCGTCGCCCTTCAACTGCTGGCCGTATTATTTGGCCAGACCTATTCG
The DNA here is from genome assembly GCF_001945395.1 of Pseudomonas sp. PA15(2017). GTDB lineage: Bacteria > Pseudomonadota > Gammaproteobacteria > Pseudomonadales > Pseudomonadaceae > Aquipseudomonas. The sequence goes on from NZ_MSXV01000059.1 coordinate 119,970, forward strand.
GCCAAGCCTGCTCGGCCAGACCTACTCAGCCAAGCCTACTCGGCCAGCTTGAAAGTAATGAAGCTGGCGCGGCCCTGGCGCAGTACACGCATCGACACCGAACGGTTCTTCGGCAGCGATTGCGCCACCTCGGTGAAGTTCTTCGCCGAGCTGATGGCCTGGTTGTTCAGGTGAGTGATCACGTCGCCCGGACGCAGGCCGATCAGCGCGGCCGGACCATCCTGCACCTCGCGAATCACCACGCCACCACGCAGGTCCAGCGTTTTCTTCTGCTCATCGGTCAGCTCGGCAACGCTGACGCCCAGACGGTTGCTACTGCGCTCAACGCCTGGGGTCGCGCCTTCGGAAGCCTCGTCGCCGTCATCGGCCGGCATGGTGCCAACGGCCAGCTTCAGCGTCTTGCGCGAGCCCTCACGAACGATTTCCAGACTCGCCTTGGTGCCTGGCTTCAGGGCGCCAACCAGATGCGGCAGGTCGGCGGACATGATGATCGGCTTGCCATCCAGACTGAGGATGACGTCACCGACCTGCAGGCCGCCCTTGGCAGCCGGCCCATCCTCAAGCACCTGAGCGACCAGCGCACCCGCTGGCTTCTCGAGCCCGAACGACTCGGCGAGATCCTTGTTTACTTCCTGAATCACTACGCCCAGCCAACCGCGACTGACCTTGCCGCTGGCCTTGAGCTGATCGGCCACATCCATTGCCACACTCATCGGAATGGCGAATGAAAGGCCCATGAAGCCACCGGAACGGGTGAATATCTGCGAGTTGATACCCACCACTTCACCATCGAGGTTGAACAGCGGGCCGCCGGAATTACCCGGATTGATGGCCACGTCGGTCTGGATGAACGGCACATAGCTTTCGTTCGGCAGGCTGCGGCCCTTGGCGCTGACGATACCGGCAGTGACCGAGTGATCGAAACCGAAAGGCGAGCCGATGGCCAGCACCCACTCACCGACCTTGAGGTTGTCGGAGTTGCCCAGCTTCACGGTAGGCAGGTCGGTCGCATCAACCTTGAGCAGCGCCACATCGCTGCGCGGGTCGGTACCAATCAGCTTGGCTTCGAGTTCGCTGCGATCGGACAAACGCACGATGATCTCGTCGGCATCGGCGACCACATGATTATTGGTCAGGATGTAACCGTCCTTGGAAATGATGAAACCCGAGCCCAGCGATTGCGCTTCACGCTGACGACCGCCGCCACCTGGCGCACGAGGCTGCTGGGGAATGCTGCGCTCGAAGAACTCGCGGAACATCGGCGGCAGGCCTTCCAGATCCGGCACCGAGAGCCCACCGTTGCTGGCAACGGCATTCGGCACTTTCTGCCGGGTACTGATGTTGACCACGGCAGGTGAAGCCGCCTCCACCAACGGGGTGAAGTCCGGCAGCTGCGCGTGCGCGGCGACCGACTGCCCCATCAGGAACACCGCGAACAACGCGGCAGCGCAATTTTTTAGGCTAGGCATCGACATTACAGTTTCTTCCCCATCCAGAACAAACGAGGCCCCTAGGGGGCCATTGGTACAACAAGAGAGCACATCGACCTTACTCAGCCGCCTCGCCCGCTACGGCGCGGCATGCACATCGTCGGCACGCATTGACATGGCGACACGCTCCGCCGTTCCCAGCGGAATTTCGCCCACCACCGTAACCATGACATCTCCGTCGTCGGTTGTCAGGCGCCGGGATACGGCCACGGTGGGACCGAGCTGGTTGCGCGCATCCACTACCGAGACATCGTGCAAGGGCTCGAGAAACACGGAAAAACGCGCCAGCCCGTCATCGTAGATCAGGCAATCGACGCTATCGGCCGATACCGGGCTGGGTTGCTGGGTCACCGCACTTAGACTGAAGCCAGGCGGCAACCATTCGGAGCGCCAGGATTCTGCGGACGGCTTACGCGCCTTGACGACGCGTACCGGCATGCAGTGGGTAGAGGGCTGCAATGAGGCAGTTGGCTGCGTAGCCGCCGTATCGAGCTGGGTGAACTGGAATCGCTCGAGCAGCTCACCACGGTCATTGACCAATAGCGACTTGAGCGGCAGGCCGGTTTCCTTGTCCACGTACAACTGAACGCCGTAACGATGCCGATCACGCGGAACCAGGCCGAGCACTACCGCCGAACGCCCAGCCACCCGGGATTCGCCGCGCAAGCTCAGCTCGTACCACTGCTCGATCTGCTTGGCATCGAGACCATGGGCAGGCCAGGCTTGCTCATCGACCACGGCGGAAGCAATCGGGCCATTGACGCATTGCGCCTGACCATTGACTCGCAGCATTTCCTGGGGCGTGCCATCGAGCTGCAACAACCGCTCACGCACGGTTCCGCCTGGCTCGACGTGACGCCAGATGCTGTGAGTGGAAAGATTGCCGCTGCGTTCGTAAACGAAGGTGCCTTGAAAGCTTTGCTTGCTTTCGGCCTGACTCAGCCGATGCAACCATCCCTGGGCATCAGCGGCCATGGCAGGGGTTGCCAATAGACCGCCGAGCATCAGGGAGGTGACGAGAATGGAGCGCATACGCGTCGTTCTTAACGCTCTTCTACACCCGTAGACCGTGCAAACGGCAGTGCGTTCTCGGCAGCACCAGGGGCGGACTGCTGACCATGCTGACGCAGGTACTCAGGCAGACGCTGTTCGTGCCAACCTTCACCTTCGGCAGAGACAGTTTCCACAGCCGGCTGCTCGTCCGAAGTCTTGAAGCCTGCCAGAATGGCCGGCCCTTGAGCTTGCGGCAGAGCGATGGACGGTTGATCCTGTTGCGCCAGTTGGGCTCCAGAAACATCATCCTGGTTGTAGAAACGCACGCCGGCCAGCACGGCAACCGTCACGGTTGCAGCAACAGCTACGCGTCCCAGGCTACGCCACGGACCACGCACGACCTTCTCCTGCGCAACTGGAGTGGCATCGCTTTCCAGAGCCGCGGAAACGGCTGCAGCGATGTCCAGTTTCGGCACGAGCAGGTCCTTGTGCATCGCGGCGCGGGCAACCTGATAACGAGACCAGGTAGCACGCAGTTCGGCATCGTTGCTCGCACCGAGCACACGCCGAAGTTCAAGTTCATCCGCTTCGTTATCCATCACCGCGGACAGCGATTCCTGCAGGGCTTCACGACTCATAGCGGTTCCTCTCTTGGCTGTCGCCGCTGTCTCAGGCTTCCTGCAACAGAGGTTGCAGGGACTTGTCGATGGCTTCACGCGCTCGAAAGATTCGCGAACGCACGGTACCAACTGGACACTGCATGACGCTCGCAATGTCTTCATAACTAAGACCATCAAATTCACGTAACGTTAGCGCCGTTCGTAAATCTTCTGGCAATTGCTGGATGCTCCGATGCACGGTGGCTTCGATTTCATCCCTCAACAGGGCTCGCTCGGGAGATTCGATATCCTTGAGGGCATGATCGCCATCGTAGAACTCGGCATCCTCTGCACTTACATCGTTGTCCGGTGGCCGGCGGCCACGAGAAACGAGATGATTCTTCGCCGTGTTGATGGCGATGCGGTACAGCCATGTATAGAACGCACTGTCACCGCGAAAGTTTCCCAGAGCCCGATAAGCTTTTACGAAAGCTTCTTGGGCAACATCCTGAGCTTCATGGGTGTCGTGCACGAATCGCACGATCAACCCGAGAATCTTGTGCTGATACTTCAGCACCAACAGATCGAATGCTCGCTTGTCGCCGCGCTGAACGCGCTCGACCAGCTGCTGATCTTCTTCCTGGGTTAGCATGGATACTCCTCGTTGAGCCCGTAGGAGGTCTGCACCTGCCAGAAGATCGATCTGCCGAAATAGACTCGAGTCATATGCAAAAGTTCTCTCCCCTACGAACAAGCTTCCCACAAAACATTTTCTGGTTTTGCACGAAACCACGCACCAGGGCCATGCCTGCTGCGCGAATTGTCTTTAGATCACCTGACGGGTCGAATCGTGAACCGCTTCGCTCACAGACTCGCCAGACATAAGCCCTCTCCGGGGCGACTCCGCTATAGAACCCTGCCCCATGGCAAAGTTCAGAGATGTTTCAACGGAGCGAATGCAGCTCCACTAGAGTGGCCGGCCAAGCAGGCATATCGCCACCCGGGCACAATACACGTTCTGCGCCGGGCAACCTACCAGGCCCGCTATTGTGCCGCTGGCTACCTCTATATACTAGAGTCCGGCGAGCCCCTGCCATGGTCCTGAAAGCCCTGCTGTGGGCATTTGCAGGTCGCTCGACCGAATCTCCGATTCGGACGTGAGCGCCTCAGCGAAAAACATTCGGCTCGTTCGATCGCGCCTCTTTTTGCTGCATGCCATCCAGTGGAATCCATAACGATGAGCCAACACTTTCAGCACGATGTTCTGGTTATCGGCAGCGGCGCCGCCGGCCTTACCCTGGCGCTCACGCTTCCCGACAATCTGAACATCGCCGTGCTGAGCAAGGGCGAATTGACCAATGGCTCGACCTACTGGGCCCAGGGCGGCGTCGCTGCCGTGCTGGATCACAGTGATACCGTCGACTCGCACGTGGACGACACCCTCGATGCGGGAGCCGGCCTGTGCCGTGAAGATGCCGTGCGCTTCACTGTGGAACACAGCCGCGAAGCGATCGAATGGCTGATCGAGCAAGGCGTCCCCTTCACCCGTGATGACGAGCATCAGGGTGAAGACGGCGGCTTCGAATTTCACTTGACCCGCGAGGGCGGCCACAGCCACCGCCGCATCATCCACGCCGCCGACGCAACTGGCGCAGCCATCTTCAATACGTTGCTCGAACGCACGCGCCAGCGAAACAACGTGGTGTTGCTCGAACAGCGGGTGGCGGTGGACCTGATCACCGAACGCAAGTTGGGTCGTGACAGCCAGCGCTGCCTGGGTGCCTACGTGCTGAACCGTCGCAGCGGTGAAGTGGACACCCACCATGCGCGCTTCGTGGTCCTTGCGACTGGCGGCGCGGCCAAGGTCTACCTTTACACCAGCAACCCCGATGGCGCCTGCGGCGACGGCATCGCCATGGCCTGGCGCGCTGGCTGTCGGGTCGGCAACCTGGAATTCAACCAGTTTCATCCCACCTGCCTTTATCATCCGCAGGCCAAGAGTTTCCTGGTCACCGAGGCTCTGCGCGGTGAAGGCGCCCTGCTGCGCCTGCCCAACGGCGAACGCTTCATGCCGCGCTTCGACCCGCGCGAGGAGTTGGCGCCACGCGACATCGTGGCCCGCGCCATCGATCACGAAATGAAGCGCCTGGGCATCGACTGCGTCTATCTGGATATCAGCCACAAGCCGGCGGACTTCGTCAGAAATCATTTCCCGACCGTTTACCAGCGCTGCCTGGAGTTCGGCATCGACATCACCCGCCAGCCCATTCCCGTGGTACCCGCCGCTCATTACACCTGCGGCGGCGTACTGGTCGACCAGGCGGGCCGCAGTGATCTGGACGGTCTTTACGCCATTGGTGAAACCAGCTTCACCGGCCTGCATGGCGCCAACCGCATGGCCAGCAACTCGTTACTCGAGTGCTTCGTGTATGCCCGCTCGGCTGCCGCTGACATCGTCGCCAACCTGGATTGCGTAGTGATGCCCGCCAACCTGCCTTCCTGGGACGCCAGCCAGGTCACCGACTCGGACGAGGATGTGATCATCGCCCACAACTGGGACGAACTGCGGCGCTTCATGTGGGATTACGTAGGCATCGTTCGCACCACCAAGCGCCTGCAGCGCGCCCAGCATCGCGTGCGCCTGCTGCTCGATGAAATCGACGAGTTCTACAGTAACTACAAAGTCAGCCGGGATCTGATCGAATTGCGCAACCTGGCCCAGGTGGCGGAACTGATGATTCTCTCGGCCATGGCGCGAAAGGAGTCGCGCGGCCTGCACTACACGCTGGATTACCCGGACCTGCTGCCCAAGCCACACGACACTATTCTGCAACCCGCCAACGCTGACGGCTGAATTTCAGGCGCACCCGCAGACGTCGGTGCGCATCCTGGGGCATGGCGTCGGCCGCGATGCACAGGCTGTTCGTGAGCCGGCTGCCCGGCAGGCGAAAGCGAACGATGACCAGCCACGGCAACGCCATGCTGTCCGGGCGCAAGGTGATGGGCTGCCACTGCCCTCCGCGGCTCGCCACCTGCCAACCGTCATCGTCGTGACGCAGGCGTTTGAACACGGCCGGGTGGGTCAGCAGCACGTGCCTGGGCAGTGCCCAGACGGCATGGCATGCACAGCCCAGCACGCCTAACAGACGCGCCCAGAGCGGAATCTCGACGAGCGACAACGTCAACAGTGCCAGGGTCTGGGCGCACAGGTAGATTTCCAGCAGCCGCCGTGACGGCCGCCATTCGCACTCGAACCGTTTACTTGGGCTGGACACGATCCAGGATCATGCGAACGATGTGGCGCAGATCGGCGTCTTCCGGCTCACCGCGCTGCATGAACCAGCCGAACATGTCCTGGTCCTCGCATTCGAGCAACTTGCGGTAGCGAGCGCGATCGTCCTCGTCGAGCGTGGGGTAAACCTCCTGCACGAAAGGCACCAGCAATACGTCCAGCTCCAGCATGCCGCGCCGGCTGTGCCAGAAGAGGCGATTGAGTTCAGTGGCATCGACCATGGGAGTGCTCCTCGGAAAAAGGCCGGCAGTATACCAACAGCCGCCGCTCGCATCAGCGTCGCCAGGCGAAACGCCAGACGGCATCTTTGCCTGTAGCTAGACGCTTGCCGCTGCTCTTATCATGGCAGCCTCATTCTTTGCCCACGATTGTCTCGACCATGGCCGATAGCGCTTTCTTTTGCCCGCTTACCCACGAAGGCATCCTCGCCGTGCGCGGCCCCGATGCAGCCAAGTTCCTGCAGGGCCAGATCACCTGCAACATCAACTACCTGGGCACCAGCGGCTCGAGCCTGGGCGCTCGCTGTACACCCAAGGGTCGTATGCTGTCGAGTTTTCGCATCGTCAGCGTAGCCGATGGTTTTCTCCTGGCCATGAGCCAGGAGCTGCTGGCGGCGCAACTTGCCGAGCTGCAGAAATACGCGGTGTTCTCCAAGGCCAAGCTGAGCGACGAGAGCGCTGCCTGGGCTCGCTTCGGCCTGAGCGGCGCGGATGCCGTTCTGCAAGCCCTGGAGCTGGACCTCGCAGCCGAAGCTGACAGCGTGGCGAGCACCGACGCGCTGCTGGCCATCCGTCTCAGCGACGGCCGCGCCGAGCTGTGGGCGCCGGCCGAGCATGCCCAAGCCCTGCGTGCACGCCTGAGCGAGCAGCTCACTGAAGCCTCGCTCAACGACTGGCTGCTGGCGCAGATCCGCGCTGGCATTGGTCAGGTGACCGGCACCACGCGCGAGCTGTTCATTCCGCAGATGATCAATTTGCAGGCCGTAGGCGGCGTGAGCTTCAAGAAGGGCTGCTACACCGGCCAGGAAATCGTCGCCCGCATGCAGTACCTGGGCAAGCTCAAACGCCGCTTGTACCGCCTGCGCCTGGATGGCGACCAACCGCCGGCGCCGGGCACCGAGCTGTTCTCGCCCGTGCACCGCAGTGCGGTGGGCGAAGTGGTGCTGGCCGCCTCGAGCGTCGGCGGCGTGGAATTGCTGGCAGTCGTGCAGGCAGACGCGGCAATCGACGGCAATATCCACCTGGGCAGCCTGGAAGGTTTACCGCTCGACCTGCTCGACCTGCCGTATACGCTGGACAGCAACCGCGAAATCCAGCGCTGACGTACACTGCGTAGCGTCTGCCATCACTCCGCCAAGAACGAGAATTTCATGAGCAAACTCGCCGAGAAAGTCCTGCTGGATCTGACCAGGGCCATCGAAAACGATGAACTGGTGCTGCCCACCCTGCCCGAGGTCGCCCTGAAGGTTCGCGAGGCGGCGGAGGACCCCAACGTCGGCATCCCCGAGATGACCAAGGTGATCGGTAACGACGCCGCGCTCACCGCACGCATCATCAAGGTGGTGAACAGCCCGCTGCTGCGCACCAACCGGGAAATCACCGACCTGCAGATGGCCATCGGCCGCCTGGGTATCAACTATACGTGCAACCTGGCAACGGGCCTGGCCATGGAACAGATGTTCCAGGCGACCACCGATGTGGTCGACCGCAAGATGCGCGAAGTGTGGACCAAGAGCACCGAGATCGCGGGTATCTGCCACGTGCTGTGCCGTCATTACACGCGGCTGATGCCGGATCAGGCCACCCTCGCCGGCCTGGTGCACCAGATTGGCGTGCTGCCGATCCTCACCTATGCCGAAGAGCACAGCGAGTTGCTGGCCGACTCGATCAGCCTCAACCATGTGATCGAGCAAATCCACCCGATCATTGGTGACAAGATCCTGCGCACCTGGGAATTCCCGGAGATGATCGCCTGCATCCCGAGCCAATACCTGAACTTCAGCCGCGACGGCGGCAAGGTGGACTACGTCGACATCGTGCAGGTGGCTACCCTGCAGAGCCACCTCGGCACCCCGCACCCTTATACACAGCTGGACTGGAGCCAGATTCCGGCGTTCGCCAAGCTCGGCATCAAACCGGACCTGGACATCCATGCCGACGAAGACCTCTCGGCGGCCATGGACGCTGCCATGACCATGCTGCAGTGACCGCTCGGGGGCGAGTCTCGGCTCGCCCCGTTCAGCTAACTCGTCTCACCACGAAACACCACGCGCACCAGCAGTCCATGGGGGCTGGCCTGATGCAGGCTGATATCGGCGCGGTGAGCGCGGCAGATCTCGCCGACGATGGCCAACCCCAGGCCAGCGCCCAGCCCCTGGGCCTGGCGCCGATAGAAGCGCTCGAACACTCGCTCCCGATCTTCCTCGGGAATGCCCGGCCCATCGTCCTCGACCTCCAGCACCCCCGGCTCCCTGACCCGCAGGATGACGTTGCCGCCGGCCTCGGTGTAAGCCATGGCATTGTCGACCAGGTTGCACAACAGCTCATTGAGCAGCGTCGGCTCGCCGCGAATCCACACCGGCTGCTCGGCCTCCAGCGCCAGGGCTACGCCGCGCGAATGAGCCAAAGGCGCCAGAGCCATGCCCAGTTCGCGGGCCAGCTGGCTGAGATCCAGGCGCAAAGCGCCGCCCTCGGCAATCGCCCGCGCACCGCTTTCGATCCGTGCCAATGACAACAGCTGGTTGGCCAGGTGAGTCAGGCGATCGGCATTGAGGGCCGCGTCCTCGAGCGTTGCGTGCCAGATGCGCGGATCCTGGTCACGCAGGCCCAGTTCGACGCGCGCCTTGAGCGCCGCCAGGGGCGTACGCAGCTCGTGGGAAGCATCGGCGATGAACTGCGACTGCCGCTCGAACAGGCCGCGCAGTCGGTCGTTGAACTGATTCAGGGCGTTGACCAGTGGCCGCAATTCTCTTGGCATGTCCTCGTCCGGCAGCGGGCGCAGGTCGTCGCTGCTGCGCGCGGCGACCGTTCTGCGCAGGCTTTCGAGCGGTCGCAACCCGGCGCTCACCGCCAACCAGACCAGCAGCAGCGCACTGAGCGACAGTAAGCCCATGCGCCACAACGTGCCCAACAGCAGATCTCGGGTCATGCGCTCCCGGGCACCCTGGGTTTCAGCCACGCGGATCTCGGCGACGCCGCTGTAACCGGGCTCGCTGACCGGCTGCAGGAAACTGACCACGCGCACGCCCTGCCCGCGGTAATCGCCATCGTAGAACTTGGCCAGCGCCGGGTAATCATTGGTTCGCGGCGTATTCGGCGGCGCCGCGGGCAGGTCTTCGTACCCCGAGACCAGCTCGCCCTTGGGGCCGAGCACCTGATAATAAATACGCCCGGCGCTGTCGTAGGCGAAGGTGTCCAGGGCGATATACGGCACATTGGCACTGAGCATGCCTTCGACGGCGTAGAGCCCGTCCGAGATCGCCCGAGCCGACGCCAGCAGGGTGCGATCGTAAGCCGTATCGGCCGCGTGGCGGGCACTCCAGTAGGCGGTCAGACTGCTGACCAGAAGGATCACCGTGAACAGCGCGGCGAGCCGGCGAATCAGCCGGCCACGCAGACTGCCTGGCCTATCCACCCGTGGCTTCCAGCAGATAGCCCAGGCCGCGGAAGGTGACGATGCGCACCGAACCGCCTTCGAGCTTCTTGCGCAGGCGGTGGACGTAGATTTCGATGGAGTCGGCGCTCGCCTCCTCGTCCAGGCCGAACACCTGGGAGGCCAGTTGCTCCTTGCTCATGACGCGCCCTGGCCGGGAGATCATCGCCTCGAGCACGGCCTGCTCGCGAGAGGTCAGATTGAGGCTCTCCTCCAGCAACGTGAAGCGCCGGGTATCCAGGTCGTAGACCAGGTCACCGCAGCGCAGTTGCTGCTCGCCACCCAGCATGCTACGGCGTAGTAAGGCCTTGACCCGCGCCTCCAGCTCACTCAGTTCGAAGGGTTTGGCCAGATAGTCGTCGGCCCCCAGATTCAAGCCGTGCACGCGGTCCTTGACCTCTCCGCGGGCCGTGAGCATCAACACCGGGATGGTCTTGCCGCGGGCGCGCAAGCGCGCCAGCACCTCGAAGCCGTCCATGCGCGGCAAGCCGACGTCCAGAATCGCCAGGGCGTACTCCTCGCTGCCAAGCGCGAGATCAGCCGCTACGCCATCATGCAGCACATCCACCGTCCATCCCGCACTCTTGAGCGCCTGGGTGACGCTCGCCGCCAATTGCGGATGATCCTCGACCAGCAGAATTCGCACTGCAACCTCCAACCGAACCATGGACTTGACCGCCATGTGTGGCGAGAGTTTACCGCTCGCGCACAAAGTTGGCAGTTACAGCATGAAAAGGCGACACATGTGCAACAACTTGCTGCATTGAAAGGTTGGTGAAAGGTTGCACTTCTAGGATCACTTCCCGGGCGGCTCGATCCTCCCAATCAGCGACTCGCACGGTGGCGTGCGGTCGTGACAACAATAACAATGGAGTATCACGCATGCCGATCGCCGCGCGCCGGGCTATCTCGTCTTCGAGCCTTTTGAGCCTCGCCCTGCCGGCTGCCTTCTTCGCCTCGCTCGCCCAGGCGAACCTCCCCGAGTACTCCGTTTCTAGCCTGGAAAATCAGACCCAGCCAGCCCTCTATCGTGCCCCTGAGCCAGCGCCCCGTGACCGTCGGGAAGACGCTCAGCAGCTCGAGGCAGCCCAGCAGACCAGCCGATACGCAGCCGAACACGACACAGCCGCCGAGCCGTCCGAGGCGATTGCCGATAGGGAGCGTATCGTGACCCAGCGCGCAGTCAACGAGCCAGGTGTACAAGCTCGTCGCACGCGACCAGGCGCGTTATTTGACCAATCGCAGCCCGCAGCCGCGAACAGTGCTGCAGACCATGCGGCTTATCTGCCCTTTTTCATCGCTTCTGCCGAACCCAGCACGGGTGGACGGCAGACGAGTCACGACTTCAAAGCGCTCGGCGTTCCTGTCCTGCGCTCCCGCCCACTAGGGTCTGTTCCCGTTTCACGCACGGCCGCGCTGAAACGGGAACAGACCCCAGGCAGCCCCGGCGATCATGCTGAAGTGGCGGACGCCGGCAGTGGCGACAGGCAATGGGAACGCAACGTCGACTTGAAGTATGTGGCACGCAGCGCTGCCGTCCGGGAAGCAGGCAACAGCCTGGCGCCCAAGCTACAGCGCTACCGCCTCGACCGATCAGCCGAGCATTCGCGCCTGTGCGCGTAGCGAGGCTCGCCCGTACCGCGCCATTGGCCGGTGTGATGCTGGTTACACAATAAAGACTCCAACGGAGAACAACCGATGAAAACATCTCTGCGTACCATCCTGCTGACCGCCTCCTGCCTGATGCTGGCGGGCCAGGCACTGGCCGACGAGCCCCGTCGTCCCGAGTGCATCGCACCGGCTGCCCCCGGCGGCGGCTTCGACCTGACCTGCAAACTGGCGCAGAGCGCGCTGGTCGAAAGCAAGCTGCTCAAGGCGCCGATGCGCGTGACCTACATGCCTGGCGGCGTTGGTGCAGTGGCCTATAACGCGGTAGTCGCCCAGCGTCCGTCCGAAGCGGGCACCATCACCGCCTTCTCCAGCGGCTCGCTACTCAACCTTGCGCAGGGCAAGTTCGGTCGTTTCGACGAGAACGCCGTGAAGTGGCTGGCTGGCGTCGGCACCAGCTACGGTGCTCTGGCGGTACGCAACGATTCGCCATTCAAGACCCTCGACGACCTGGTCAAGGCCTTGAAGGAAAACCCAGGCAAAGTGGTCATCGGTTCCGGCGGCACCGTCGGCAGCCAGGACTGGATGCAGACCGCACTGATTGCCCGCGCCGCCGGTATCGACCCACGCGAACTGCGCTACGTGGCAATGGAAGGCGGTGGCGAGCTGGCTACCGCCCTGCTCGGCGGCCACATCCAGGTAGCCAGTACCGACATCTCCGACTCCGTACCGCACATCGAAAGCGGTGACATGCGCATTCTCGCGGTGTTCTCTGAAGAGCGCCTGCCAGGTAACGTGGTCGCCAACATCCCGACCGCCAAGGAGCAGGGCTTCGACGTGGTGTGGCCGGTGATCCGCGGCTTCTACCTCGGCCCGAAAGTCAGCGACGAAGCGTACACCTGGTGGAAGAACGCCTTCGACCAGCTGCTGGCCTCCGAAGATTTCGCCAAGCTGCGTGAAGACCGTGAGCTCTATCCGTTCGCCATGACCGGTGACGAGCTGGACGCCTACGTCAAGAAGCAGGTCGCACAGTACAAGGAACTGGCCCAGGAATTCGGCCTGATCCAGCAGTAACACCCGCGCCGCATCCCTTACCCGGTCATCCTCTGGGCATTGCCCAGGGGATGCCTTTGTCATGCTCGAACGAGGACTTCCTCAATGTCACAACGCATTTTCGGCGTCGTGCTACTGCTCGCCTGCGTAGCGCTGGGTATCGTCGCCTGGGGCTATCACGCGCCTTTCTCCTATGAGCCGGTGGGCCCGCGCGCCTACCCGATGCTGCTGCTGATCCTGATGGGTCTGGGCGCCATCTATCTGCTGGTCAAGAAGCCGTCGAGCAGCGCTTCGCACAGTGACGAGCCGCCTCTGGACCGTCACGTGATCAGCAAGGTGATCGGCTGCGTGGTGATCCTCACCATCTATGCCGCCCTGTTCGAACCCCTGGGTTTCGTGCCGGCCAGCCTGATCTTCGGTATCGCCATGGCGCGTCTGTACGAAGGCACCTGGGTCGCCAGCGTGATTTCCGGTGTGGTACTGGCCATCGGTCTGTACCTGCTGTTCGACAAAATCCTCGACGTACCGCTGCCGCTCGGCATCCTGTCCTCCCTGGAGATCTGATCCGTGGATACTTTTAGCTACCTGGGTCAGGGCTTCGGCGTCGCCCTGAGCCCCTACAACCTGTTCACCGCGCTGTGCGGCACCCTGATCGGTACTATCGTCGGCCTGCTGCCGGGCCTGGGCCCGATCAACGGCGTGGCGCTGCTGATCCCCATCGCCTTCGCTCTCGGCCTGCCGCCGGAAACCGCGCTGATCCTGCTCGCTGCCGTGTACCTGGGCTGCGAATACGGCGGTCGTATTTCCTCCATTCTGCTGAACATTCCGGGCGAAGCTTCGGCCGTGATGACCACCCTGGACGGCTACCCACTGGCCCGTCAGGGCAAGGCCGGTGTCGCCCTGTCGATCTCCGCCTGGAGCTCGTTCGTCGGCGGCTTGATGGCCACCTGTGGCGTGGTGATCTTCGCCCCGCTGCTGGCCAAATGGGCGGTGGCGTTCGGCCCGGCCGAATACTTCGTGCTGATGGTGTTCGCCATCGTCTGCCTGGCGGGCATGGCCGGCAACAAACCAATGAAGACCGCGATCGCGGCCTGTATTGGCTTGTTCCTGTCGTGCGTCGGCATCGATTCGAACAGCGGCGTGTACCGCTTCACCTTCGGCAGCCTCGGCCTGGCCGACGGCATCCAGTTCGTGGTGTTGGTGCTCGGTCTGTTCTCGGTCAGCGAGATCCTCGTGCTGCTGGAGCGCACCCACCATGGCCAGAAGGCCATTGAAGCCAAGGGCCGCATGCTGTTCAACCTCAAGGAAGGCCTGTCGGTACTGGCCACCAACCTGCGCAGCGGCGCGGTCGGTTTCGGCCTGGGCATCCTGCCGGGCGCCGGTGCAACCCTGGCCAGCGCCGTGGCCTACATGAGCGAGAAGCGCCTGGCCCACAAGGACAACAAGTTCGGCAATGGTGACCTGCGCGGCCTGGCCGCTCCGGAAACCGCCAACAGCGCCTCGGCCTGCGGCTCCATGGTGCCGATGCTGACATTAGGCGTTCCTGGCTCAGGCACCACCGCGGTGATGCTCGGCGCCCTGACGCTGTACAACATCACCCCCGGCCCGCTGCTGTTCCAGAACCAGCCGGACATCGTCTGGGGTCTGATCGCCTCGCTGTTCGTGGCCAACGTCATGCTCATCGTGATGAACGTGCCGATGATCAAGGTGTTCACCAAGATCCTTGCCGTGCCTTACTGGGCCCTGGTGCCAGCCATCGCCATCATCACTTCGATCGGCGTTTACGCCGTGCACGCCACCGCGTTCGACCTGTATCTGATGATCGGCATCGGCATCGCCGGCTACATCCTGCGCAAGATGGACTTCCCGCTGTCGGCCATCCTCTTGGGCTTCATCCTTGGCGGCCTGATGGAACAGAACCTGCGCCGCGCCCTGTCGATCTCCAATGGTGACCTGGGCATCCTGTTCGCCAGCCCGATCACCTGGGGCGTGTGGACGCTGATCGTGGCGATGATCGCCCTGCCGTTCTACCGCGCCTGGCGCAGGCGCAGCGAGCGCAAGGCCGAAGCGGCCAATGCCTGATAGCGTCGACCCGCAAGGCAACGCCAGGCATCTGCGCAACTGGTGGCTCACGCCGCTGGTTGGCGCAGTCGGTGGTTATCTGGCCAGCCTCATCGGCTGGCCTTTGCCTTGGGTGATCGGCTCTCTGCTGGCAGTGATCCTGCTGCGCTGCAGCGGCGTACTCAGTCAGGAAATGCCCGGTGGTCGCCAGGTCGGCCAGTGGCTGGTGGCCGCCGGAATCGGCCTGCACTTCACCAGCGAAGTGCTCGAGCAGGTGCTTGGTAATCTGACGATCATCCTAATCGGTGCCTTCGCCACGCTCGCGCTGAGCGTCATCGGTATTGCCGGCCTGCGCCGCTCCGGTGTGGATCGCGCTACGGCCTTCTTCGCCAGCATGCCCGGCGGTGCCAGCGAAATGGTCAACCTGTCCCGCCGCCACGGCGCCCAGCCGGCACGTATCGCCGCCGCGCACAGCGTGCGGCTGCTGATGGTCATTTTGCTGATTCCGGCGCTGTTCACCTGGGGCTTGCCACCCGCCGAACCCGCACCCGCCATGCCGGTTGACTGGTTCTGGCTGGCGATCCTTCTGCCTGCGGGTGCGCTGCTGGCCTTGCTATGGCGACGGCTCGGGCAACCCAACCCGTGGATGCTCGGCCCGTTGACGCTGTGCGCCGCGGCCAGCGTGACCTTCGATCTGCATATCGGCATGCCCGGCTGGCTCGGTCAGCTAGGCCAGTGGTTGATCGGCTGCGCCCTGGGCTGTCATTTCGACCGGGCTTTCTTTCGCAGTGCCCCCAGCTTTCTCGCTCGGGTGGTGCTGTTCACGCTGCTGGCGATGATCGTCACGGCGCTGCTCGGTTCGGCCATCGGCTGGGTAAGCGGCATCGAGTCGGTTTCGCTGATGCTCGGCATGATGCCCGGCGGCATCACCGAACTGTGCCTGACCGCAGAAGCACTGCAGTTGTCGGTTGCCCTGGTCACGGCGCTACAGGCACTGCGCCTGTTCCTGGTGATGTTCCTGGCCGAGCCGTTGTACCGCCTGTGGCAGCGACACTCGCCACAGCCCTGACCGCTCATGCCTGACTTAACGTCGGGCTTTTTTAGCGGATATGTCCGCGCACGTGCTGTCGATATGGCTGGCTTACTCTTGTCCAGGTACGCACTGCGAGGAGTCGACATGTCCGCTTATCTGAAAAGCCTGCTCCTGCTGCTTTCCATTGGCCTGCTGGTCAGTGCTTGTGGCAAGGCCAGCCTCGCCTATCGCAACCTGGACTGGGTGATACCCTGGCGGGTCAATCAATACCTGGGCCTCGACTCACAACAGAAGGCCTGGCTCAAGCCAAGGGTGCAAGAGCACCTGGCCTGGCACTGCAGCACCGAGCTGCCACGCTATGTGGACTGGCTACAACGCACACAGGCGCTGCTTCAGGAACCTGCGCCGGACGCCGGCCAACTGGAGGCGCAAATGATCGACATCGAGCAGGCGTTCCACGCCATCGTGCAGGAAACCAACCCCACGGCGGTCGAGCTGCTCGCCGATCTACGCCCCGAACAGGTCGAGCAGCTCTACGCACGCATGGAAAAAGACAATCGCGAAGACCGCCAGGAATTTCTCGACCCGCCACTGCAGATCCAGATCAGCGAGCGCGCCGAGCGCCTGGAGAAGCGCCTGAAACCCTGGTTCGGCACATTCAACGAAACGCAGCGCGCACGCATCGGCCAGTGGGCCAGCGAGCGCCGCGACCAGAATCGCCAATGGCTGGACAATCGCGCACGTTGGCAGGATGAATTTCGCAGCGTGCTCGATCAGCGTGACGCCAAGGATTTTGCCCAGCGCATGAGCCACGTGCTGGAGAACCGCCGTGGCGCTCATGACGCACGGGCGCCCCAGGCCTACGAGCAATCGCGCCTGGCGATGGCCACCCTGCTCAGCGACCTGCTGGCCGCTGCCGACGAGCAGCAGCGCACCCGGGTGAACGAGCGCCTCGCGTCGCTGCAAAGCGACCTGGCCGGGCAGATCTGCTCCGGCTGATCGGCCCCCAGGGCTCGCTCACGAGCTTCACGCCGAGCTTTATCCATTTTGGCTGTAATGTGGCGGTAGCAGCCGTTCCCCTATCCTGTGGGAACGGGCCATGCCCCTGATGTTTCGCGGGCATGGCCCGCTCCCACAGGTACCGCATCGATGGCCGCTTCTGCCTTGAAGCTGCCCGTGCGCACGCCCGGAGAGATCGTGCACAAGCGTCAAGCCGGCGGCAGGCGCCAGTCGATCGGCGTCAGCCCGTGCTGCTCGAGGAACTTGTTGGTGCGGCTGAAATGCCCATTGCCGATGAAGCCCCGATGAGCGGACAGCGGTGAGGGATGGGGCGAGCGCAGTACCAGGTGTTTGCTGGTGTCGATCAGCCGCTCCTTGCTCTGCGCATGGGCACCCCACAGCAGGAACACCAGATGGGGGCGCTGTTCGCTGACCACCGAAATGATCCGATCGGTGAACGGCTGCCAGCCCTTGGCAGCGTGGGAGCCGGCGTTGGCCCGCTCGACGGTGAGCGAGGTATTGAGCAGCAGCACGCCCTGTTCCGCCCAGGACTGCAAGTTACCGTGGTTGGGAATATCGATATTGAGATCGCGCTTGAGCTCTTTGTAGATGTTCACCAGCGACGGCGGCGTGGCCACGCCCGGCTGCACCGAGAAACACAGGCCGTGGGCCTGGCCGGGGCCGTGGTAAGGGTCCTGGCCGATGATCACCACTTTCACCTGATCGAGCGGCGTGGAGTCCAGCGCGTTGAAGATCAGCGGGCCCGGTGGATAGATCTCCTTGCCTGCGGCCTTTTCCTGGCGCAGGAAATCACCCAGGGCGCTCATGTAGGGTTTGTCGAATTCGTCGTGAAGCGCCTGTTTCCAGCCGGCCTCCAGCTTGACCTTGTCTGCGGCGGACATGCCTGCTCCCGGTAATTCAATGAAACCGGCACGCTAGAGAAGCCTACAGACCAAGTCAAGGCGCCGCCCGATACTCAGATTGGCCGCAACGATTTCTGACCCGAAGGTGAATCGCCCGGCGCAACGCTGAGCAACCTTTGGCGCTACAGTTAAGGCAACACCGCTGAAGAGGACGACTCATGAGTACGGCACTTGAACCTTACAAACCCGGCATCTTCGACCTGACCCACAAGCTCACGGTGGAAAAGCACGGCCACACCGCCCTGCTCACCATCAACAACCCGCCTGCCAATACCTGGGACCGTGAATCGCTGATCGGCCTCAAGCAGCTCATCGACCACCTGGACCGCGACGACAACATCTATGCGCTGGTCATCACCGGCCAGGGCGGCAAGTTCTTCTCGGCCGGGGCTGACCTGAAATTGTTCGCTGATGGCGACAAGGCCCGCGCCCGCGAGATGGCCAGCCGCTTCGGCGAGGCCTTCGAACGGCTCAGCGCCTTCCGCGGCGTATCCATCGCGGCGATCAACGGCTATGCCATGGGCGGCGGGCTGGAATGCGCCCTGGCCTGCGACATCCGCATCGCCGAGCGCCAGGCCATGATGGCCTTGCCGGAGGCCAGCGTGGGCCTGCTGCCTTGTGCCGGCGGTACCCAGAACCTGCCCTGGCTGGTCGGCGAAGGCTGGGCCAAACGGATGATTCTGTGTGGCGAACGGGTCAATGCCGACACGGCGCTGCGCATCGGCCTGGTCGAACAGGTCGTCGATACCGGCGAGGCCCGCGGCCACGCGCTGCTGCTGGCCGCCAAGGTCGCCAGTCAGAGCCCGGTGGCGGTACGCGCCATCAAACCCTTGATCCAGGGCGCTCGTGAACGCGCGCCAACCACCTGGTTGCCTGCCGAACGCGAGCGTTTCGTCGACCTGTTCGACGCGGCCGATACGCGCGAAGGGGTCAACGCCTTTCTGGAAAAACGTACGGCCAACTGGCGCAATCAATGATGCTCACCGGCAACAGCCTCTGGAAATGCTCATGAATGTCACCTTCGAAGAACGTCCCAGCCTGCACGGCTATCGCATCGCCATTGCCAGCCTGGACGCGCCGGCGAGCCTCAATGCCCTCTCGCTGCCAATGATCGATGCCCTGCAGGATCGCCTGCGCGCCTGGGCCGAGGATGCCGATATCGCCTGCGTGCTGCTGCGCGGCAACGGCAGCAAGGCGTTCTGCGCCGGCGGCGATGTGGTGCAGCTGGCCAAACAGTGCCTGGCCTGCCCTGGCGAAGCGCCGGAACTGGCCGAGCGCTTCTTCGCCCACGAATACCGCCTCGATCACTACCTGCACACTTACGCCAAGCCGCTGATCTGCTGGGCCCATGGCCATGTGCTGGGCGGCGGCATGGGCTTGCTGCAGGGTGCGGGAATTCGCATCGTCACGCCGAGCAGTCGCCTGGCCATGCCGGAGATCAGCATCGGCCTGTTTCCGGACGTGGGCGGCAGCCACTTCCTGTCCCGCCTGCCAGGCAAGCTGGGCTTGTTCTTCGGATTGACGGCCAGCCCCCTGAACGCCCGCGACGCGCTCGACCTGAACCTGGCCGACCGCTTCCTGTTGGACACCCAGCAGGACGCCCTGATCGACGGACTGATTCAGCTCAACTGGCGCGATCAGCCGAACTTGCAACTGCACAGCCTGATAAAGGCGTTGGAGCAGCAGGCCCGCGCCGAGCTGCCGGCCGCCCAGTGGCTGCCGCGTCGCGAACGCATCGATACCCTGCTCGACCAGGCCAACCTGGCGCTGAGCTGGCAGGCATTGGCCTGCCTCGAAGACGATGACGACGCCCTGCTCGCCAAGGCTGCCAAGACCATGCTCGGCGGCAGCCCGTTGACCGGTCACCTGGTGTGGGAACAGATCAGGCGCGCCCGGCTCCTGTCATTGGCGCAGGTATTTCGGATGGAATATGGCATGAGCCTGAACTGCTGCCGCCACCCGGAATTCGCCGAAGGCGTACGGGCCAGGCTGATCGACAAGGATCACGCCCCACGCTGGCACTGGCCGGATGTCAGCCAGGTGCCAGAGCAGGTGATCACCGCGCATTTTGCCGCGCTCGACGATCACCCCCTGGCCGACCTGGCCTGATCGATCAACGCTCGCGCAGCGCCTCGGCGCGTGCGCGAATGATCGGTTTGAGCAGATAGCTGAGTACGCTCTTCTTGCCGGTGATGATATCCACCGAGGTGACCATGCCGGGAATGATCAGCAACGGGTGATCGTCGGTACCGAGGTGGCTTTTCTCGGTGCGCAACTTGATCAGGTAAAAGCTGTTGCCTTCCTCGTCGGTCACCGTGTCGGCACCGATCTGCTCGAGTTTGGCCTTCAGGCCGCCGTAGATGGTGTAGTCGTAGGCGGTGAACTTGACCACGGCTTCCTGGCCCGGGTGCAGGAAGGCGATGTCCTGCGGACGAATGCGCGCCTCGACCAGAATGGTGTCGTCGATGGGCACGATTTCCACCATGTCGCTGCCCGGCTGGATGACCCCACCGATGGTGTTGACCAACAGTTGCTTGACGATCCCCCGCACCGGCGAGGTAACCAGAGTGCGGTTGACCCGATCCTCCAGCGCCTTGCCGGTGGATTCGATCTTGCTGAGGTCGGTACGCGCCTCGTTCAACTGCGTCAGCGCTTCGCTACGGAAGCGCCCACGGGTTTCGTCGATCTTGCGCTCCACTTCCTTGATCGCCGCCTCGGCACGCGGAATCGCCAGACCGGTCGCCTCCAGCTGGCCGCGGCTTTCCACCTCGGCACGTTTAAGGCGCAACACCTCGACCGGCGACACGGCGCCTTCGGCCACCAGGGGCTCGGACATGCGGATTTCCTGGCGTAGCAACTCCAGGCTGTTACGGAACTGGCCCTGCTTGGACGCGTATTCGCGCACCTCCTGACGACGCTGGGTCAATTGCTCTTGCAGCCCGGCGATCTCGTCCTGCAGCTGCTGCTGGCGACTGAGAAACAGCGCCCTTTCGCTCTGCGCGAGGCCTGGAGCCTTGGCGGCGATGCCCTCGGGAATGGCCAGCTCGCGACCCTCGACCTCGGCACTCAGGCGCTCGACGCGCATGGCCAGCGACAACCGATCGGCCTCCGTTTCGCCCACGTTCGAGGCAAAACGGGTGTCATCCAGGCGCAGCAAGGGCATACCGGGCTCGACCACCTGCCCTTCGTGGACGAACAGCTCGGAAACGATGCCGCCTTCCAGGTTCTGAATCTTTTGCACACGCGAGGATGGAATGGCCTTGCCGTCACCGCGGGTCACTTCGTCGACCTGGGCGAAGTTGGCCCACAACAAGCAGAACACCACGAAGGCGATGATGCCCCACAGAGTCAGGCGCAGAACCCTGGGCGCATCTTCGATGAGTGCCTTGCGCACTTCCGGCAGGGGTTCGTCGCCGACCTCGTCACGGGGGCCGAAATAGGAAGCGGCAGCACGCATGAAGCGCTGGAAGGAATCCTTAACTGACACTGATCTGCCCCTTCTTCAACGCCTCCATGACGCTCTCTTTCGGACCGTCGGCGATGATGCGCCCGCGGTCGACGATGACCAGCCGCTCCACCAGCGTCAGCATCGAGGCCCGGTGGGTGACCAGCAGCAACGTCTTGTTCTTGCTGATGGCTGCCAGGCGCTGCTTGAGGCGCTCTTCGCCGGTGTTGTCCATCGCACTGGTAGGCTCGTCGAGTAGCAGAATCGGTGGATCCAGTAACAATGCCCGCGCCAGAGCCACGTTCTGGCGCTGACCGCCGGAGAGATTCTGGCCACGCTCACCGACCTGCAGCTCGTAGCCGTTGGGGTGCAAACGGGCGAACTCGTGTACGCCGGCCAGCTCGGCGGCTTGCAGCACGAGTTCGTCCTCGACGTAACGCGCGCCCGAGATCAGGTTGTCGCGCAGGGTGCCGGCGAACAACTGGATATCCTGGGGCACGTAGCCGATGTTGTAGCGCACGTCGCTGACATCCAGCTGGCGCACATCGATCCCGTCGACCAGCAGGCTGCCGGCGTCGAACTGATAGAGCCCGACGATCAGCTTTGCCAGGGAGCTTTTGCCGGAGCCACTACGGCCAATGATGCCGACCTTTTCTCCGGGACGGATCACCAGGTTGATGCTCTGCAAAGCAGCCTGCTGCTGATCCGGATAGTGGAAATCCAACTGGCGGAATTCGATACCGCCCTGCAACGTCTGACGTTTGAGCGGGCGCTCGTCGGCCTGGCGCTCCTGCGGCAGTTCCATCATCTGGTTGACCGAATCCAGCGTCACGCGCGCCTGCTGGTAACGGATCAACAGACCCGACACTTGTGCCAGCGGCCCCAGAGCCCGGGAGCTGAGCATGTAGCAGGCGATCAGGCCACCCATGCTCAGGTTGCCGGCGATGATCTGGTACACCCCCAGCACGATGATCACCACGCCGGCGAGTTGCTGCAGCAGCAGCGTCGAGTTCATCGCCAGGCTCGACAACATGCGTGCCTTGAGCTCGAAGCGGCCCAACGTCCCGATGGTTTGTTCCCAGATATACTGGCGCTCGCTTTCCGCATTATTGACCTTGATCGCATCGAGGCCCGCCAGGCTTTCGATCAGCCCGGACTGCCGCTCGGCCGCCAGGGCCATGCTGCGCTCCATGGTCGTGGCCAGTGGCTTTTGCAGCGCCCAGCCGATCAGCGCGACCAGCGGGAAAGCCAGAATGGGGATCCACACCAGATGCCCGCCAAGATAGGCGATGACCGCCAGGATCAGGATGGTGAACGGCAGGTCGATGACGCTGGCCAGCGTCAGCGACGCCAGGAAGTCGCGCAGGCTCTGAAACTCGTGAATGTTCTGGGCGAAGCTGCCGACCCGTGCCGGGCGATGCTTCATCGCCATGCCGACGATGCGCTCGAACAGGGTGGCCGAGATGATCATGTCGGTTTTCTTGCCGGCCAGATCCAGGCACAGGCCGCGCAAGGTCTTGAGCAGCAGATCGAAGATGAACACCCCGCAGATACCGACGGCCAGCACCCACAACGTGGCCTCGGCCTGGTTGGGCACGACACGGTCGTAGACGTTCATCACGAACAGCGGGGTGACCAGGCCGATCAGGTTGATCAGTAGACTCGCCGCAACGGCATCGATGTAAAGCCAACGCGAACGCTTGAGGGTATCTTTGAACCACGAGCTGGCGCGGGGGATGAGCTCGCCACGAGTGAAGTCGAACTTGTGCTGAGGCTGGGCAAAGAACACCCGGCCGCTGTAATCCTCAGCCAGGGTTTCGATACTGACCCGTACCTCGCCGCCTTCCGTCTCGCTGGGCATGATGCGCGCCTGCCCATCGGTCTCCCAGCCAAGCAGCAGCGCACTGCGGCCGTCGCGCAGCAATAGCAGCGCGGGTAGAGCCAACTCGGGAATCTTGTCGAGATTGCGACGCAGCCAGCGGCCCTGGAGGCCTGCGCGGGCAGCCGCCCGCGGCAGCAGTTCGGCACTCAGGCGCTGCTTGGGTAACGGTAGCCCGGCAGTGAGCATGGCCCGACTGACGGACTTCTGATGGAGACTGCACAGCGACAGTAAACTATCCAGCAGAGGATCGTCGTAACGGTCACGAGGATCATTACGTGGCTGGGATGGATCAGGTTCTACTGCCACTGCACATTTACCCTTACCTTAAAAACCGAACTCTAGTTCATGTTGGGCAGTTGCACATTAGTCCTGATGGTATCCAGCGGCACGGAGGCCATCGGTGCCGAGATTCCCTGGCTTCTGAGCAGCGTACCGGTGGTCGCCTTGATACGGTAATGGGTGAACAGTTCGGTAAAACGCACTTCCTGCAGGCGGCGGGCGGCGGTGAAGTATTCGTTTTCGCTGTCGAGCAGATCCAGCAGGGTGCGCTCACCCAGGCCGAACTGCTTCTGGTAGGAGTCGCGCACCCGGGAGCTGTGGTCGACGTACTGCTGGGCGATCGGCAATTGTGCACGGGCATTCTGCAGCGCGTTCCAGGCCAGGCCGACTTCCTCGTTGAGCACGCGCAACGCATTGTTGCGAATGTCCATGGCCTGGTTGCTCAGGTACGCCCTGGAACGCACGTTAGCGCTGTCGCTACCACCTGCATAGAGGTTGTAGCGCATGCGCACCATCGCCTGCCATTCCTTGTTTTCGCCGTTCACGCCATCGACGTTATTGTTGAGGCCGGTGGACACTTCCGCGTCGAAGCGAGGGTAGTAAGTACTTTTTGCCGCGGCGTATTGCGCCTCGGTGGCCTTGACGTCGGCCTCGGCCGAACTGATGTTGGGGTTGTTGGCCAGCAGCTCGTCGCGGGCAGCTGTCAGGCTTTCGGGCAGGTGCACGCCCATGTTGTCCGGCATGCTGAGATCAACGGCCTCGCGGCCCACCACGCTCAGGTAGGTGACCTGGGCATCGGCCAGGTTGGTCTGCTCGGTCAGCAGGTTGTTACGCGCCTGAGCCAGGCGCGCCTCGGCCTGATCGAGATCGGCCATACGGCCCACGCCGCGTTCGCTGCGCAGGGAAATCTGATCGTAGATGCGCTCGTGGCTGCGCAGGTTCTCTTCCGCCAAGCGCGCCAGCTCCTGGCGCTGCAGAACATCCAGATACACTTGGGCCACTTCCAGCGCGGTCCGCTCGGAGTTGGCCAGTAACGAATAGGCGCGGGCGTTGACTGTAGCCCGCTGGCGCGCAACTTCATTACGGGTGGCGAAACCATCAAAGAGCATCTGCTGGACGGTCAGGCTCGACTCGGAGCGATTGAGCGTCCGGTAACCTCGGTCATCCCTGGCGCGGGTACTGTTGTTGTCGGTGCCCTCGCGGCCATAACCGGCCTGCACGTCGACACGCGGCAGATAACCTGCCCGTGCTGCCTTCATTTCCTCCTCGACCGCCAGCCGCGCATTGATGCCGGACTGAATTTCAGGATGCACGGTGAGTGCGTTCTGCATGGCCTCGGTCAACGTCTGCGCCTGGGCTGAAACGGAAATGGCGAGGGCAAGAGGAAGCGTGGCGATGAAACGCATGGTCAGTAAACTCCCTGTTAAGGCCAACATGTTTTGTCGGTGTAGATCAAGTCGCTGGGCAACCGACCGAAGACTATCATTGCCACTGAACTTCAGTGTTTGGCGGAAGACCAAACACTGAAAAATATCAAAGTGACATCAACGGTTCTGATTGTTTATGATCTGACCCGAAGGGTCAATACTCTGGCGGCAGCCCTAGAGCAATAAATTTCCGCCAATTATATGACGACATGTTTTCAGCAGTATCCGCTATAAATCGGTATAGACGCATTTCACAGATGTTACCTCGCGCATGCGCATGGAGCTGGTTATGAGCAATTTCGCCGCCGTCATCAAATCTCTGATTGGTCAAGTTTTCGTTACCTCAGTCGACGGAGTCCGGCGCCAGGTATTCGAGGGAGATCGCATCTTCGCTGGCGAGCAGGTCACCACGGCCGATGGCGGCTCTGTGACGCTCGAGATGGCGAATGGCGAAACTGTCAAACTCGGCGCCAATAGCTCCTGGCAGGCCGGCAATCCAGACACTCGGGATGCCGCCGAGGCCGCGCAAGCACCCTCCAGTGAGTTCGAGCAAGCCCTGGCGGCGGGCATGGACCCCACCGTCGACCTCGAGCCGACCGCGGCAGGCCCTGGCGCAGGTGGCGGCGGTGGCAGCGCAGGTGGCGGCCATAGTGCGGTAATGCTCAGCGAGACGGCACAGCGCGTCGATCCAACGATCGGTTTCCAGACTACCGGCCTGGGTACTCCAGGTTTCAACCTGATCGAGGACAACGATCCCGCCATTTTCACCGCCGCGGCTGCCACCCCCACAACCTCGCCTGACACCACTGCGCCGGTCGTGACCATCAGCATCGACCCGATCACTGGCGATGACGTACTCAACAGCTCAGAACTGAGCGCCGCCACAGTGAACATTACCGGTACGGTCGGCGGCGAAGCCAGGGTCGGCGATGCAATCACGCTGAACCTGGGTGGCAACGTCTATAGCGGTACGGTCGTCGCACTCGGCAACGGAGCGCTGGGCTTCAGTATTCCGGTCAGCAGCGCTGACCTCGGCACCTTCAGCAGCATTAGCGCGACAGTCAGCAGCGCCGATGCGGCAGGTAACGTCGGCACCGCCACCGCGAATCGGCCCTACACCATCGATACCATAGCGCCGGTCATCACCGTCAATGCTCCGGCCGTCACCAATGACACCACGCCGACTATCACCGGCACCACCGATGCGCCGGTTGGCAGTACCGTTACGCTGACCATCACCCAGGGCAGTACCGTCATTACTGTGACTACACCGGTTCTGGCTGGTGGGACTTTTACCGTCGATGTGCCCCAGGCATTGGTCGAAGGCCCTTATACCGTTGGGGCGCAGGTAAATGATCCGGCGGGCAACACGGGCTCTGCTACTAACAGTGGCGCCATCGACACTACCGCTCCGGCGATTACGGTCGATACTCCGGCCATCACCAATGACACCACGCCGACCATCACTGGGACTACCGATGCGCCGGTGGGCAGCACCGTCGCGCTGACTATCACCCAAGGCACGACCACCTACACCGTAAATACGCCAGTTCTGGCTGGCGGTACCTACAGCGTCGAGCTCACTCAGCCGTTGGTTGAAGGCCCGTATACCGTTGAGGCTCAGGTGACTGACCAGGCGGGCAACACCGGCTCGGCCAACGACAGCGGCGCCATCGACACCACCGCTCCGCTGATCACCGTCGATGCCCCGGCCATCACCAATGACACCACGCCGACCATCACTGGGACTACCGATGCGCCGGTGGGCAGCACCGTTACGCTGACTGTCACTCAGAACGGTTCAAGCTTCACCGTTACCACGCCAGTTCTGGCTGGCGGTACCTACAGCGTCGAGCTGACTCAGCCGTTGGTTGAAGGCCCGTATACCGTTGAGGCTCAGGTGACTGACCAGGCGGGCAACACCGGCTCGGCCAACGACAGCGGCGCCATCGACACCACTGCTCCGCTGATCACCGTCGATGCCCCGGCCATCACCAATGACACCACGCCGACCATCACTGGGACTACCGACGCGCCGGTGGGCAGCGTAGTTACGCTGACAATTACTCAGGGCACAACCGTTCTGACCACCACGGCTACCGTAGTCGCGGGAGGGACTTATTCTGCCGATGTACCGGCTGGTTTGGTGGAGGGCTCCTACTCTGTAGATGCCAAGGTTACTGACGCCGCCGGCAACACCGGTTCGGCGACCGACAGCGGCGCCATTGACACCACCGCGCCGGTACCAACTATCACCCTCGATGCCAACATCACTGCCGATGACGTGATCAACATCGCCGAGTCGGGTCAGCAGATTCCGGTTACCGGTAATGTCGGCGGCGACGCCAAGGTTGGCGATACCGTAACCCTGACCGTCAATGGCAAGACCTTCACGGGCCAAGTTCAGGCGAACAACACCTTTAGCATCAACGTGCCAGGTGCTGATCTGGTCGCTGATGCGGGCAAGACGGTTACCGCCAGCATCAGCACCACCGATGCGGCCGGCAATGTCGGCACTGCAACGGCTACCGAGGGCTACAGCGTCGACATCACAGCACCGCTGATCACTGTCGATGCTCCGGCCATCACCAACGACACCACGCCGACTATCACCGGTACTACCGACGCACCGGTGGGCAGCATCGTTACGCTGACCATTACACAAGGCACCAACACCTTTACCGTAAACACGCCGGTACTGGCGGGCGGCACCTACAGCATCGAACTGACTCAACCTTTGGTGGACGGCCCATATTCGGTTGATGCGAGAGTCACCGATGCCGCTGGCAACCCCGGTTCGGCCAATGACAATGGCACCATCAACACCACGGCCCCATTGATCACCGTTGATGCTCCGGTTATCACCAACAACACCACACCGACCATCATAGGTACCAGTGACGCGCCGGTAGGCAGCACTGTCACACTGACCATTGTCCAGGGCACCAACACCTTTACCGTGGATACGCCGGTGCTTGCTGACGGCACCTACAGCGTCGAACTACCTCAGCCACTAGCTGAAGGCCCCTACTCCGTTAATGCCGAGGTCACTGACGCTGCGGGCAACACTGGTTCAGCTACTGACAGTGGAGCAATCGACACTACGGCTCCGCTGATCACTGTCGATGCTCCGGCCATTACCAATGACACCACGCCGACTATTACCGGTACGACCGATGCTCCGGTGGGCAGCGTGGTTACGCTGACCATTACGCAGGGCACCAACACCTATACTGTCAATACGCCGGTACTGGCTGATGGTACCTATAACATCGAACTGCCTCAGCCATTGGCTGAAGGCTCTTACTCCGTCGATGCTAAAGTCACCGATGCGGCTGGCAACACAGGCTCTGCTACCGACAGCGGTGCCATCGATACTACGCCGCCAGCCCCGACCATCACCCTCGATGCCAATATCACCGCCGATAACGTCATCAATATCGCCGAATCGAGTCAGCAGATTCCGGTTACCGGCACCGTCGGCGGCGATGCCAAGATCGGCGATACCGTTACCCTGACCGTCAATGGCAAGGAGTTCACCGGTTCGGTCGTTGCCAATGCATATGGCACCCTGGGCTTCAGCATCAACGTCCCAGGTGCTGATCTGGTCGCCGACGCTGGCAAGACCGTAACCGCAAGCATCTCGACCACCGATGCGGCCGGCAACATCGGCACGGCGACAGACACCGAAGGCTACAGCGTCGATGTCACCGCACCAGTTCCGACCATTACCCTCGACGCCAATATCACCGCCGATGACGTCATCAATATCGCCGAATCGAGTCAGCAAATCCCGGTCACCGGCACCGTCGGCGGCGACGCCAAGGTCGGCGATACCGTTACCCTGACCGTCAATGGCAAGGAGTTCACCGGTTCGGTCGTTGCCAATGCAAATGGCACGCTGGGCTTCAGCATCAACGTGCCCGGCGCTGATCTGGTCGCCGACGCTGGCAAAACCATCAGCGCCAGCATCAGCACTACCGATGCCGCCGGCAACATCGGCACGGCGACGGACACCGAAGGCTATAGCGTCGACGTCACCGCTCCCGTTCCGACCATCACGCTGGATGCCAATATCACCGCCGACGACGTGATCAATATTGCCGAGTCGAGCCAACAGATCCCGGTTACCGGCACTGTGGGCGGCGATGCCAAGATCGGCGATACCGTTACCCTGACCGTCAATGGCAAGGAGTTCACCGGTTCGGTCGTTGCCAATGCAAATGGCACCCTGGGCTTCAGCATCAACGTCCCAGGTGCTGATCTGGTCGCCGACGCTGGCAAGACCATCAGCGCCAGCATCAGCACTACCGATGCCGCCGGCAACATCGGCACGGCGACAGACACCGAAGGCTACAGCGTCGATGTCACCGCACCAGTTCCGACCATTACCCTCGACGCCAATATCACCGCCGATGACGTCATCAATATCGCCG
>NZ_MSXV01000059.1:149304-151000 GCF_001945395.1 Pseudomonas sp. PA15(2017)
ACCTTCACGGGCCAGGTTCAGGCGAACAACACCTTTAGCATCAACGTCCCAGGTGCTGACTTGGTCGCCGATGCTGGCAAAACCATTACCGCCAGCATCAGCACCACCGATGCGGCCGGCAACGTCGGCACAGCGACAGACACCGAAGGCTATAGCGTCGAAGTTACTGCCCCAGTTCCGACCATCACTCTCGACGCCAACATCACCGCCGACGACGTGATCAATATCGCCGAGTCGAGTCAGCAGGTTCCGGTCACCGGCACCGTCGGTGGCGATGCCAAAGTCGGTGACACCGTAACCCTGACCGTCAATGGCAAGACCTTCACGGGCCAGGTTCAGGCGAACAACACCTTCAGCATCAACGTGCCCGGCACTGATCTGGTCGCCGACACTGGCAGAACCATTACCGCCAGCATCAGCACCACCGATGCGGCCGGCAACATCGGCACCGCTACAGACACCGAAGGCTACAGCGTCGATACAACAGCACCATTGATTACTGTCGAAGCTCCGACTATCACCAACGACACCACACCGACCATCACAGGTACTACCGATGCGCCGGTGGGCAGCATCGTTACGCTGACCATTACCCAGGGCACCAACACCTTTACCGTAAATACGCCGGTACTGGCGGGCGGCACCTACAGCATCGAACTGCCTCAACCTTTGGTGGACGGCCCATATTCGGTTGATGCGAAAGTCACCGATGCCGCTGGCAACCCCGGTTCGGCCACTGATACCGGCGCCATCGATACCACGGCACCGATCATCACCGTCGATGCACCAGCCATCACCAACGACACTACGCCGACCATCGTCGGTACTACCGACGCACCCGTTGGCAGCATCGTTACGCTGACCATCACTCAAGGCACAACAGTGCTGACCACTACGGCTACGGTCGTGGCTGGCGGTACCTATTCTGCCGATGTGCCAGCTAGCCTGGTTGAGGGCCCATACTCGGTTGATGCCAAGGTGACTGACGCCGCTGGCAACACCGGCTCAGCCACTGACAATGGCGCCATTGACATCACCGCTCCGGTTATTACAGTCGATGCCCCGGCTATTACTAACGACACTACGCCAACCATCGTCGGTACGACCGACGCATCCGTCGGCAGCATTGTTACGCTGACCATCACTCAAGGCACGACAGTGCTGACCACCACGGCCTTGGTCGTCGCTGGCGGTACCTATTCTGCCGATGTGCCAGCTAGCCTGGTTGACGGCCCATACTCGGTTGATGCCCAGGTGACTGACGCCGCTGGCAACACCGGTTCAGCCACCGATAGTGGCGCCATTGACACCACAGCGCCTCTGCCAACCATCACCCTCGACGCCAACATCACCGCCGATGACGTAATCAATATCGCCGAGTCCGGTCAGCAGATTCCGGTTACCGGCACTGTCGGCGGCGACGCCAAGGTCGGTGACACCGTAACCCTGACTGTCAATGGCAAGACCTTCACGGGCCAGGTTCAGGCGAACAACACCTTCAGCATCAACGTGCCCGGCACTGATCTGATCGCCGACGCTGGCAAAACCATCAGCGCCAGCATCAGCACTACCGATGCCGCCGGCAACATCGGCACGGCGACAGACACCGAAGGCTACAGCGTCGACGTCACCGCTCCCGTTCCGACCATCACGCTGGATGCCAACATCACCGCCGACGACGTGATCAATATCGCCG
>NZ_MSXV01000059.1:151010-151117 GCF_001945395.1 Pseudomonas sp. PA15(2017)
GCCCGGCACTGATCTGATCGCCGACGCTGGCAAAACCATCAGCGCCAGCATCAGCACTACCGATGCCGCCGGCAACATCGGCACGGCGACAGACACCGAAGGCTACA
>NZ_MSXV01000059.1:151127-154779 GCF_001945395.1 Pseudomonas sp. PA15(2017)
CACCGGCACCGTCGGTGGCGATGCCAAAGTCGGTGACACCGTAACCCTGACCGTCAATGGCAAGACCTTCACGGGCCAGGTTCAGGCGAACAACACCTTTAGCATCAACGTCCCAGGTGCTGACTTGGTCGCCGATGCTGGCAAAACCATTACCGCCAGCATCAGCACTACCGATGCCGCCGGCAACATCGGCACGGCGACAGACACCGAAGGCTACAGCGTCGACGTCACCGCTCCCGTTCCGACCATCACGCTGGATGCCAATATCACCGCCGACGACGTGATCAATATTGCCGAGTCGAGTCAGCAGATCCCGATTACCGGCACTGTGGGCGGCGATGCCAAGGTTGGCGATACCGTTACCCTGACCGTCAATGGCAAGGAGTTCACCGGTTCGGTCGTTGCCAATGCAAATGGCACGCTGGGCTTCAGCATCAACGTGCCCGGCGCCGATCTGGCCGCTGATGGCGATCGCACCATCGATGCCAGCGTCAGAACCACCGATGCCGCAGGCAACATTGGCATTGGCGTGGATACCGAAAGCTACCGCGTCGACATCACGCCGCCTGCAGCGGCAATCGATATCGTCAAGATCTCTGAAGACACGGGAACTCCTGGAGACTTCATCACCCGCGACAGCACGTTGACCGTAAGCGGTACGGTCGGCCCCCTGGGCGCCGGCGAAAAAGCGCAGATCAGCGTGGACGGCGGCAGTTCCTGGACGGACCTGACCGTCAGCAACGGCAACTGGGATTACGCGGATGGCCGCACCCTGCCGCTGGGTGATCACACCTATCAGGTTCGCGTCATCGATGATGCGGGTAACGTGGGCTCCACCGACACCCAGAAAGTCACCATCATCGCCAACCAGGATCCGATCGCGGTTAACGACCCAGGCATGGCAGCCGGGCTCACCGGCCAGTATTACGCCTACCACGAAGGTGCGAACCTGGATGGGGCGAACCTGACCTCACTGGCTCAGGTGCGCGCCTTTATCGCCGCCAACTCGCCTGATGCCGCCTTCGTGGCGAAGAACATCAACTACAGCCTGAGCGGCGGTGACCTCGGCGGAAATAACAACCTGCAAGCATTTCTGGGCTCTGACGCGGCATCGCTGAACGTCGACCCGGAAAACAGCAGTGACGCGATCATCAGACTCAGCGGCACCTTGCAATTGCAGGCGGGTAACTACCAGTTCCAGGTCAGGGCAGACGACGGCTACAGCATCTCGATCGATGGCGTGATCGTCTCGAGGTTCGACGGTAACCAGTCGCCGAGGACCAATGGCGGCTCGTTCACCATCAGTGAACCCGGCGCGCATACCATCGAGATCATCTACTGGGACCAGGGTGGTCAGGCCGTACTGCAGCCCACGCTGAGTTTCGCTGGCGGTCCTTATCAGTTGCTGGGCAACTACTCTCCGGCCCAGGCCAACCCTGCCCTGGTCACCGAGCACGACAATGCCTTGACGATCGCCCAGGCAACGCTGCTCGCCAACGACAGCGACGCGGACGGTGACAGCCTGCGTATCGTCGGCGTGGACAACCCCAAGCACGGCACCGTTACGCTGAACGACAACGGCACCATCACCTTCACGCCCGCGAGCAACTACTACGGCCCCGCTTCGTTCAGCTACACGGTCAGCGACGGCAATGGTGGAACCAGCAAGGCCACGGTCACGGTGAACGTGACGGGCGACGCGGTTGCGAGTATCGGCACGGTCAGCAACGCCGTGGACAACACCGGAGGCCAGGTAGATGAAGGCGATAGCGCTGTTTTCACCGTCACGCTCGGCACCGCCAGCCTCACCACCACGACCTTCAGCCTGGCGCTGAATGCGGGTACCGCAACAGCGGGCAGTGACTACAACGGTACGCTGACCAACCAGAGCTTCAGCAATGGCGTCACCTACAACGCTGCCAACGGAACCGTCACCGTGCCCGCAGGCGTTTCCAGCTTCACGGTCACCGTGCCGACGATCAACGACACCGTCTTCGAGCCGACCGAGACCTTCAGCCTGACCGTAGGCGGGAAAACCGGTACCGCGACAATTTTCGACAATGATGCCGCTCCGGCTATCAATACCGTCAGCGCTGCCGTCGACAGCACCGGCGGCCAGGTCGACGAAGGCGACAACGCCGTCTTCACCGTCAACCTCACCAATGCCAGCAGCACGCCGACTACGTTCAGCCTCGCGCTGAATGCCGGTACCGCAACAGCGGGCAGTGACTACAACGGCACGCTCACCAATCAAAGTTTCAGTAATGGCGTGACTTACAACGCCACTAACGGAACAGTCACCGTACCAGCGGGTGTGACCAGCTTTACCGTCACGGTGCAGACCATCAATGACACCGTCTTCGAACCGACCGAAACCTTCACGCTGACCGTTGGCGGCAAGACCGGCACCGCCACGATCATCGACAACGACCCAGTGCCGACGGTCAGCACTGTCAGCTCCGCAGTCGATAACACAGGCGGCCAGGTCGATGAGGGCGACAATGCGGTCTTCACCGTCAACCTCACCAATGCCAGCAGCACGGCTACCACCTTCAGCCTCGCGCTGAATGCGGGTACTGCGACAGCAGGTAGCGACTACAACGGCACGCTGACCAACCAGAGCTTCAGCAACGGTGTGACCTATAACGCCACCACTGGCCAGGCCACCGTACCGGCTGGCGTCACCAGCTTTACCGTCACCGTTTCTACACTCGACGACACCGCCTTCGAGCCGACCGAGACCTTCAGCCTGACCGTCGGCGGGAAAACCGGTACCGCGACAATTTTCGACAATGATCCGGTACCGACGGTCAGCACTGTCAGCGCTGCCGTCGACAGCACCGGTGGCCAGGTCGACGAAGGCGACAACGCCGTCTTTACCGTCAACCTCACCAATGCCAGCAGCACGCCGACTACGTTCAGTCTCGCGTTGAACGCTGGTACAGCGGTTGCCGGTAGCGATTACAACGGCACGCTGAACAACCAGAGTTTCAGCAACGGTGTGACCTATAACGCCACCACCGGCCAGATCACCGTACCAGCTGGCGTGACAAGTTTTACGGTCACCGTACCGACCATCAACGATACCGTTTACGAGCAAACCGAAACCTTCAGCCTGACGGTAGGCGGGAAGACCGGCACTGCGACCATCATCGACAACGACCCAGTGCCGACGGTCAGTACCGTAAGCTCCGCAGTCGATAACGCAGGTGGCCAAGTCGATGAAGGCGACAATGCCATCTTTACCGTCAATCTCACCAATGCCAGCAGCACAGCTACCACCTTCAGCCTCGCGCTGAATCCGGGCACCGCGACAGCAGGTAGTGACTACAACGGTACGCTCACTAATCAAAGTTTCAGTAACGGCGTGACCTACAACGCCGCTAACGGAACAGTCTCCGTACCGGCTGGCGTCACCAGCTTCACCGTCACCGTTCCTACACTCGACGACACCGTCTTCGAGCCGACCGAGACCTTCAGCTTGACCGTCGGCGGGAAAACCGGTACCGCGACAATTTTCGACAATGATGCCGTTCCGGCTATCAATACCGTCAGCGCTGCCGTCGACAGCACCGGCGGCCAGGTCGACGAAGGCGACAACGCCGTCTTCACCGTCAACCTCACCAATGCCAGCAGCACGCCGACTACGTTC
>NZ_MSXV01000059.1:154789-229696 GCF_001945395.1 Pseudomonas sp. PA15(2017)
TTGAATGCCGGTACCGCAACAGCGGGCAGTGACTACAACGGCACACTGAACAACCAGAGTTTCAGCAACGGCGTGACTTACAACGCCGCTAACGGAACAGTCACCGTACCAGCGGGTGTGACCAGCTTTACCGTCACGGTGCAGACCATCAATGACACGGTCTTCGAACCGACCGAAACCTTCACGCTGACCGTTGGCGGCAAGACCGGCACCGCCACGATCATCGACAACGACCCAGTGCCGACGGTCAGCACTGTCAGCTCCGCAGTCGATAACACAGGCGGCCAGGTCGACGAAGGTGACAATGCGGTCTTCACCGTCAACCTCACCAATGCCAGCAGCACGGCTACCACCTTCAGCCTCGCGCTGAATGCGGGCACCGCGACGGCAGGTAGCGACTACAACGGTACGCTGACCAACCAGAGCTTCAGCAACGGTGTGACCTTCAACGCTGCCAACGGAACCATTACCGTGCCGGCTGGCGTCACCAGCTTTACCGTCACCGTTCCTACACTCGACGACACCGTCTTCGAGCAAACCGAGAGTTTCAGCCTGACCGTCGGCGGCAAAACCGGTACTGCGACCATCATCGACAATGATCCGGTACCGACGGTCAGCACCGTAAGCTCCGCAGTCGACAGCACCGGTGGCCAGGTCGACGAAGGCGACAACGCCGTATTTACCGTCAACCTCACCAATGCCAGCAGCACGCCGACTACGTTCAGCCTCGCGCTGAATGCGGGTACTGCGACAGCAGGTAGTGACTACAACGGCACACTGACCAACCAGAGCTTCAGCAATGGCGTGACCTACAACGCCGCTAACGGAACAGTCACCGTACCAGCGGGTGTCACTAGCTTTACCGTCACGGTGCAGACCATCAATGACACGGTCTTCGAACCGACCGAAACCTTCAGCCTGACGGTAGGCGGGAAGACCGGCACTGCGACCATCATCGACAACGACCCGGTACCGACGGTCAGCACCGTAAGCTCCGC
The DNA here is from genome assembly GCF_001945395.1 of Pseudomonas sp. PA15(2017). Classification (GTDB taxonomy): domain Bacteria; phylum Pseudomonadota; class Gammaproteobacteria; order Pseudomonadales; family Pseudomonadaceae; genus Aquipseudomonas. Next base: position 155,788 of record NZ_MSXV01000059.1, read on the forward strand.
AGTCGATAACGCAGGCGGCCAGGTCGATGAAGGCGACAACGCCATCTTTACCGTCAACCTCACCAATGCCAGCAGCACGCCGACTACGTTCAGTCTCGCGTTGAACGCTGGTACAGCGGTCGCCGGTAGCGATTACAACGGCACGTTGACCAACCAGAGTTTCAGCAACGGTGTGACTTATAACGCCACCACTGGCCAGGTCACTGTACCGGCTGGCGTGAGCAGTTTCACGGTCACCGTACCGACCATCAACGATACCGTTCACGAGCAAACCGAAACCTTCACGCTCAACGTAGGCGGCAAGGTCGGCACTGCGACCATCATCGACAACGACCCGGTGCCGACGGTGAAAACCATCGACGTCGGCCAACCCGGCACGGCCGATGACAATGTGGTCGAAGGCAACAACCTGGTATTCAACGTCACCCTGAGCAATGCCAGCTCGATACCGACCGTGCTGTCCTTCAACGCCACCGGTACGGCAACCGCCAACGTGGACTACAAGCTGACCGCACAGAGCTTCAGCAACGGCGTGACCTACGATGCCACCACCGGAAAGATCACCGTACCTGCGGGCGTCACCAGCTTTTCGGTGACGGTCCAGACCCTCGCCGACAACGTGGTGGCCGAACCGTTAGAAACGGTGAAGCTGGATATCGGCGGCCAGAGCGCTACCGGCGGCATCATCGATGGCACGCCGGACGCGAAGGACGACAGCTACACCAAGGTCACCGGTTTGAAAGCCGAGTACTACGGCTATAACGACACCAGCACCGGCGCGGGTAATGACGGCGCCAACCTGACCAACCTGAGCCAGGTTCGCCAGTTCATCGACTCCCACAAAGCGGCGGCGACCTTTAACGCTACGACCCTGGATTACGGCAACCTCGGCAACGCTTCGGGCCTGGGCAATGGCACCAACCTGCAGACGTTCCTGGGCGTCAACACCACCACGGGCAATGGCGCCAAGGCAAACTCGCTGTCCACGGATCCGGGCAACACGTCCGACGCCATCATCAAGATGAGCGGCTACATCAACCTGGCCGCTGGCACTTATCAGCTCCGGGTAACCGCGGACGATGGCTACAGCATCCGTATCAACGGCCAGGTGGTCGCCGAGTTCAACAACATCCAGTCGAGCGCCACCGCCACCGGCAAGTCCTTCACCATCGGCGCAGCAAACGCCGGCCCTCAACAGATCGAGATCATCTACTGGGACCAGGGCGGCGACGCGCGTTTGAAAGTCGAACTGGGCCAAGGTGGCAACTTCAAGGTCGTCGACTCGGACGTGCTCTACCACGTGCCGGCCACCTCCAGCCTGGTGGTGGACGCGGGCGACAGCCTGACCATCGCCGGCAGTACCCTGCTTGGCAACGACACCGACCCCAATGGCGACGCGCTGTCCATCACCAGCGTGCAGAACGCCACCAATGGCACGGTCACGCTCAACAATGGCAACGTCGTCTTCACGCCAAAGTCAGGCTTCTACGGCGACGCCAGCTTCCAGTACACCATCAGCGACGGTAAGGGCGGCAGCGATACCGCGACCGTCACCCTGAAGGTGAATCAACCTGCAGATACCATCCGAATCGCGGGCGGGGGCGCTAACGACAATGGCGACAACACACTCAACGGCGGTGCGGGCAATGACGTGCTGCTCGGTGACGCGGGCGGCACCCTGACCACACTTCAGCCAGCGACCAACTACAACATCGCCCTGCTCGTCGATACCTCTGGCAGCATGCAGGGCAGTCGCATGACGCTCACCAAAGACGCGCTGTCGAACTTCGTGAAAACCCTGGCGGGCCATGATGGCATCGTCAACCTTACCTTGGTGGGTTTCGCTGGCAACGTGACGCTGAGTGCCAAGGTCGACGATCTGCAGAACGGTAGCAAACTCGATACCCTGCTGGCGAACATCCAGAAACTTACCGCCAACGGCGGCACCAACTATGAGGCCGCTTTCAAGGAGGCCTCGGCCTGGTTCGACACCCAAAGCGCTGCAGGAAAAACCAAGGCAGCCGGTTACGAGAACCTGACGTTCTTCCTGTCCGATGGCGATCCGACCTATTACTACAACGGTAATACCACCACGCTCAGTGGTGACGGATCGACCACCAATGATCAGGTGCTGCTCGGCTCGCTCGATACCTTCAACGTGCTTGCAGGCAAGAGCGTCGTACAAGCCATCGGCATCGGTTCGGGCATTAACCAGAAGAATCTCAGCCTGTTCGACAACTCCACTGACACTCCAGCATTCACCTATCTGGCTAACGGCTCGAGTGCCACGCTGGCCAACTTCAACAACGATACGACCGGCTGGAACAACTTGGGCAATTGGAACATCACCGGAACAGGGTTCTTGAATGGGTCGGCTGGTCGCAGCTCGGATGCCTTGGTGCTTCGTGACTTTGTAAATGGCTCGGCAGTCAATGCCACGAGCCCTACGATGACGATCACCGGCGACGCGTTCAGCAGTCTTGCTTTCGCTTACAAAACAACTGACACATCCAGCAGTGACTCACTGACCTGGAAGCTGCAGCAGCTGGTGGCGGGCGTCTGGACTGACGTACAGACCGGAGGGGGCACTACCGGTGGCAACTGGACGGCGGTAGAGACTACAGTGGTAGGGAGCGGTTCTTACCGACTGGCCTTCAACGTTGATGACAGGTCGCTCAACTTGGCCAGCGCCTCGATGTCGATAGACAACATCACCCGAGTGGATTACACGAAGGTGCCGGTCGGCAAAGTCGAAATCGTCAACTCAGCCAATGACCTCTCGGTCGCCCTGCACGCTGGCTCGAATGCCAACGTGCCGGTGGAAGTCGGCAACGATACGATTTTCGGTGGCGATGGCAACGACATCATCTTCGGCGATGTGATCAACACCGACGGACTGAAGTGGGGCGTGGACGGCAATCCAGCCCGACCTGCCGACCTGTACGACGGCTCGGGTGTGAAGGCGTTGGAAACCTTCTTGACTCTGAAGAACGGCATCGCCCCGACCAACGCCGACCTGTACGACTACATCCGCGCCAACCACGAAACCTTCAACGTGGCGGGCGACACCCGTGGTGGCTCCGATAAATTGTACGGTGGTGCCGGTGACGACATTCTCTATGGTCAGGGCGGCGACGACCTGCTGGTTGGCGGGCCGGGCGACGACATCCTGTTCGGCGGCGCGGGGGCCGATACCTTCGCCTGGCAGAAAGGCGACTTCGGCAAGGATGTGATCAAGGACTTCAACGTGGCCGAGGGCGACACCATCGATCTCAGCTCGCTGCTGCAGGATCACAGCAACAACCTGGACAGCTACCTGAAACTGGTAACCGACAACGGCAGCTCCACCCTGCTGATCAGCACCAAAGGAGAGTTCAACAACGCCGACGCCAGCACCCAACAGGTCGCGGCCAAGGCTGATGTACAGATCGATCTGGGCCAGGCCAGCCTGCCGAGCTATGACATCAACACCCTGATCGCCAACCACACGATCAAAGTCGACCCATGATAGGCCAATGCCCCGCCACACCTTCGTGGCGGGGCGTTGGGGTCTGTTGACGCGTCAGCGCGAGCCGCAGAGCCGTGCGCGAAACGTCAACAGACCCTATGCTGTAGCAGACAGGTTTATCGGAGAAGGCCGTGTTCTACATAAAACGTAACGCCGAAGGCGAGCTGCTGCGGGTGCAGCCCGAGCCGTTCGAGGGAATGAACGGTGAACTACTGGCCGATAGCGAAGAATCCCGGGCCTGGTTTTCCAACCAGAACGTGGAAAGCAGCCTGCTGCAGCTCAAGCAGAGCGACTTGGACATGATCCGCGTACTCGAAGACTTGATCGACTTGCTGATCAAGAAAGGCGTGGTACGTATCACCGATCTGCCGGAAGCGGCCCAGAGCAAGCTGATGGGCCGTAGCCGGGCGCGCGATGCCCTCGGCGGCATGAACCGCCTGATCAATGACGAAGAACGCGGCCTGATCTGATCAGGCCCAGGCGGCCGGCTCACTGAACAGGCGTCCCTGCACACCACTGACGCCCATCGCCCGCAATACTTCCCACTCCCCACGGGTTTCCACCCGCTCGGCGATCAACGGCAGGTCAATGCTGTTGGCCGCTCGCTGCATCGCCTCGATGAACAAGCGCTTGTCACTTTCCTGGTCGATGCCGCGGATGAAGCTGCCGTCCACTTTCAGGTAGGCCAGGCCGAGCTTGGCCAGGTTACCGATCATGCTGAAGCGTCCACCGAAATGCTGCAGGCCGAGTTCGACGCCCAGGCTGCGCAGTTTGCGGGTGATCGCCTCAAGCTCCACTGCGCCTGGCAACTGGCCTTCGTCCAGCTCCAGGATCAGGCGACCGCTGGCGGCTGGGTTGGCACGCAAGCGCTCGTAGATTTGTTGCAGAGCCTGAGGGTCACGTGCGGTGATGCCAGACAGGCTCAGTGCCACCTGCCCTTCATGATTGGCGAGTTGTGCCAGCAACGCATCGAGCATCAGCAGGTCCAGGCGAGCGGTCCAGCCGAAGCGCTCCAGCCATGGCAGGAACTGGCCGGCGGGAATGGTTGCGCCATGTTCGTCGAGCAGGCGCGCCAGCATCTTGTTGTGCAGCACCTGAGTCGGGTCGGCCGCATTGACCACCGGCTGCACGTACTGCAGGAAACTTCCTTGCTGCAGGGCGCTGTCCAGCAAGCGATGCCAGTCGTTACGCTCATTAGCGGCGCCTGCCTGCTGGTGATGTTCGACGAATGCCCAATGGTTGCGACTGTTGCTGACGGCCTCGGCCAGTGCCGCATCCAGCGCGCTGTAGAGCTCGCTGCTGCTCGCCCCCGGTGCGAAGGTAGTGATGCCGATATGGGCTACGGGCAGGCAATCGCTGGCACCGGTCTGCTGCAACGATAGCAACGCGCTGCTTAGCTGCTCGACCAGTTGCTCGGCGTCATGTCGGTCAACACCGGCAGCCAGCAAGGCGAATTCGCCGCCACGGTTGCGCGCCAGCAGAAAACGACCCTGGCTGACCTGCTGCATCTGCTCGGCCACCGCCTTGAGCAACTGGTCGGTGCGCTCTCCGCCGATACGCTGGTTGAGCCCTGTCAGGTCATTGACCCGCAGCAACATCAGCACACCGCTGCTGGCACGCTCTTCGCCGGTCAAGCGGGCCTGCAGGTTGAGGTCGAAGTAACGGCGATTGGCCAGGCCGGTCAGGCTGTCCTGGTAGGCTTCGGCATGCAGCTTCTCACTGCGCGAGGCTTCCTCGTCGAACAGCGTCTTGAGCTTCTCCACCATCTGATTCATGGCGTTGACCACCCGGCGAAACTCCGGCGTGCGCGGCAGCTTAGGTGCACTGAGAAACTCCCGGCGAGCGATGGCGTTGGATTGCTCGACCATGTACTCCAAGGGCCGCAATTGGCGTTTGAGCAGCAGCACGCCCAAGACGATGCACACGAAGCTGATCAGCGCCAGCCACAGGAAGGTGGCGTAGGCACTGCGCCACAGCTTGGCAATGGCGAAATACGGATGGCTGACCACCTCGACACGGGCGGCCTGACTCCAACCATCACTGACGATGGCATCGCCCTGGGCCGGCCCCAGGTCCACCAGGTTGGCGAACCACTGCGGCGCGCCACGGCCCAGGCTCGGACCGGCGCGCTCGACCAGCACCTTGTCGTCCGGGCCGATCACGCGAATGCTCTCGAAATAGCCGCTGTCGAAGATCGAGCTGACCATCAGTTCCAGCATCGCCGGATCGTCCAGGTGCGAGCCAAGCGACAGGCCCAGCGCCGTCGCGGCGTCCTGCGCGTGGGAGCGCAACTGGTTGACCTGCTGCTCGCGCGAGCTCTCCACATTGACCACGATGCTGCCGGCGAAACTCACCAGCATCAGCACGCAGATGGCGACACACAACTGCTTGAACAGTGACATGCACAACTCCTCGCGACGCCTTAAGGAAACCCTTCGGCGTGCATCTTCTTCAACAAATCCTGCCAGCGCGAAAGGCGCTTGCTGTCTCCCACCTGCTTGCCGCCCGCCGGCCCGGGCACCCACAGCCCTTCGGCGTTGAAGGCGTACACGGGCACCAGATCCCGGCGTTCGGTCGCCGGCTCGATGGCATCGATCAGGTTGTCCAGTACCAGCGGTACCGAGGTGGGGGTCGGGTAATAGGTCAGCACCATGTGCGCCTGATTCAGGCGCACCGCCTTGACGTAAGTGATGCGCAGCTTCTCGCTCGGCACGCCCAACTCACGCAGGCTGAAGTACTTGGCAATGGCGTAGTCTTCGCAATCGGCGGCGCCACGCATCAGCGCTTCGACGGGCGTCGCCCAGTAGTCGGCAACGCCCCAGATTTCCTGGTCGTCACGAAAGCGCAACTGCAGGTTGAAAAACCGGTTGACGGCCTTGAGCTTGTCGGCCTCGGGAGCGTTGCGCTGCTCGTCGAGCAGGCGCTGCCAGGCATCGATACGCGGCTTGCCGGCGCCCAGCGGGCCGTAAAGTTGCTCGGCGCGCGCGGCGATGCGCTGAAAGTCCCACTGCGCATGCAGGCCGCCAGCCACCAGAGACAGGGCGAGCAGCCACGCCACCAGCACGGGCCAGCGATAACGAAGTGAGAGAACGCCAGATCCGCCGATTGGCACGACAATGCTTCCAGACGAGCAACGCCGTCATGGTGCGGCGCGTGCACGTAAAAAACAATTGCTAGATGCCACTACAGGCGACGAACGTACCGATGCGCCCAAACGTGCGCATCGGTACCCATGATCATCGGTCGCGCGTCGGGAATCCCTGGATACGCTGAGGTGCCCCGCGCTGCTGCCATTGCGGCGATGAATAGCGCGGGCGTTGTTGTTGCTGATAGTGATGACGCTGCCCTTCCCACCCCGGCCGTGGCGCCGGGCGGTAGTCGCGGCGATTGCGGTCGTGCCGGCCGTGATAGCGCTGATCGTAGCCCGGCGGGTTGTAATGGCGCGGCGGTGGCGGCGGTGCGTAATAGCCGCGCGGCGGCGGCGAATAATGGCCGGCCGGCGGGTAGCGCCGGTCGTAGCGACGATCCTCATAGACGAACACGCGCGGTGCACCATATACCTCGGTACGCTCCACGTAGGCGCCTGGATGGTACTGGCGTTCGTAGTTACGGTTGCCATAACGGCTGTCATCGTAAACGGCGCAACCGCTCAGCGAGAAACCCAACAGCGCGACGAGCATGGATTTGCGGATCATGGGCGGCCTCCTTCGACCGCGAATCATGCACCGGCGGCTGCCGGTGCCGGGGGATGCCCCTAGCGCATCAGACAATCCTGGAAGCGGCGAATCCGCTCCATTCGTCGCACAGTGGCGACACAAATGATTGCGACGTGCCAATCCGCGCGAGCCATCAGGCTTCGCGCCGCTTGGCTTGCGCCCGCGCCGCAGCCCACCTAGCATGGCGGCCATCCATACAGAAGCCAGCACGATGCCATCACCGTCCGCCAAAGCTGCCAGCCCGCGCTCGCTGGTCTTCATTCTGCTGGTTCTGCTCGCCTGCGGTTTCATCGCCACCTCGCTGGTCAGCTATCTCGCAGCGCTGGATTCGATTCGCGACAACATCGTCAACACCGAACTGCCGCTGACCTCGGACAACGTCTATTCGGAGATCCAGAAGGATCTGGTGCGGCCCATCCTCATCTCCTCGATGATGTCCCGCGATACCTTCGTGCGGGACTGGGTGCTCGGCGGCGAGCAGGACCTGGAGCCGATGATCCGCTACCTGCAGGAGGTGCAAAGCCACTATGGCGCGGTTACCAGCTTCTTCGTCTCCGAGCAAAGCAAGACCTACTACCAGGCCAAGGGCGTGCTGAAGAAGGTCGACGAGCAGGCCAACCGCGACGTCTGGTATTACCGCCTGCGCGATCAGGAGGAGCCCTACGAGATCAATGTCGACATCGACATGGCCAACGGCGATCGCATGACGGTGTTCATCAACTACAAGGTGTTCGACTACGAGCACCGCTTCATCGGCGCCACCGGCGTCGGTCTCACCGTGGACGCCGTGGTGCAGTTGATCGACCAGTACCAGCGGCGCTACGACCGCAGCGTGTACTTCGTCGACACCACCGGGCGTATCGTGCTCACCGGCGCCAGCGGCGGCCCCATGGGCGCACGCATCGGCGAACAGTTGAGCGACGTCGAGGGCCTCGAAGAGCTGCACAGCAAGCTGCCCCAGCCCAAGAGCGGCAACTTCTTCTATCAGGAACATGGCCGCGGCCATTTCCTCAACGTGCGCTTCATTCCCGAGCTGGACTGGTACCTGTTCGTCGACAAGCACGAAACAGGCGCCCTGGCCGGCATTCGCCAGTCGCTTTACCTCAACCTGCTGATTTGCGGCGTGGTCACCCTGGTGGTGCTCACCCTGGTGACCCTGGTGCTGCGCCGCTACCAGGCGCGCATCACCGCCCTGGCGACCACCGACTCGCTGACCGAACTGCCCAACCGCCGCGGCTTCGAGCTGTTGGCCAACTAGGCCATCCAGGAAGCACGGCGCGGCCAGAGCACCCTGTGCGCCCTGCTCTTCGACCTCGATGGTTTCAAGCAGCTCAACGACAGCCACGGCCACCTGGCCGGCGATGCAGTGCTGCGTGGCTTCGCCCGCCATCTGCAAGAGAACCTGCGCCAGTCGGACATCATCTGCCGTTGGGGCGGCGAAGAGTTCATCCTGCTGCTCAAGGACACCCCGCTCGACGCGGCCCGCCAGCTCGGTGAGAAGATCCGCCAGCAGACCGAGACCAGCGTCTTCAGCTTCGCCGAGCAAACGCTGCACACCTCCACCAGCATCGGACTGGCCACCCTGCTGGAAGGTGACGACCTGCAGGCCTTGATCGCCCGCGCCGACCGCGCCCTGTACCGGGCCAAACAGGCCGGGCGCAACCGCCTGTGCGAAGAAAGCCAATGAACACCAACCTATGCCCCGCCTGCGGCAAACTCAATAGCTGCGCCCAGGCCACCAGTGACAGCGAGGTCACGCACTGCTGGTGCTTCGAGGTCGAGGTCAAACCGCAAGCGTTGCAGGATCTGCCGCCCGAGGCGCTGAACCGCGCCTGCCTGTGCCCAGCCTGCGCAGGCGTCGTACAAATCGTTGCCTCTCGCGAGCACGAACGCGAGCCCGACTGAACCATGCGCCTGGATCGTTTCCTCAGTAATTTCCCCCGTTTCAGCCGCCAGGACAGCCGCCTGCTGATCAGCGCTGGTCGCCTGCGCGTGGACGGCGAGGTCATCTCTGATCCGCGCTTCGATATCCGCGACTTCCAGCGTGTGGAGCTGGACGACGAACTGCTGCAGGCCGGGCGCAGCGCACGCTACTGGATGCTGCACAAACCGGTCGGCGTGGTCAGCGCCACCGAGCACAACGAACACCGCACCGTGCTCGATCTGCTGGACGAGCCGGACAAGCACGAGCTGCACCTGGCCGGTCGCCTGGATTTCAACACCAGCGGCCTGTTGCTGATCACCAATGACGGGCGCTGGTCGCGGCGCATCACTCAACCGCAAGAGCGCAAGCCCAAGGTCTATCACGTCACCACCGAACAGCCGATCACCGGCGAGTACGCCGAGGTCTTCGCCCGCGGCCTGTACTTCGCCTTCGAAGATCTCACCACCCTGCCCGCCGGGCTTGAAGTGCTGAACAGCCACCACGCCCGGCTCACCCTGTTCGAAGGCCGCTACCATCAGGTCAAGCGTATGTTCGGCCACTTCCGCAACCGCGTCGTCGCCCTGCACCGCGAGCGCATGGGCGAGATCGTCCTCGACCCACAACTGGCGCCCGGCCAGTACCGCGCACTCACCGCCGCGGAAATCGCCAGCGTCTGAAGCGCCGCCGACCAGCGGTCATGCGGAATCCTTTCAGCTTCCTTGCCAGCCGTTTTGGCCGCTGCTTAACTCGAAAAAGATGTCGCCATGCCGCTCGATAGCGCCAGGCGGTATCGGGGTCGCCAGCGCGCGGCCCGCGTTACCCGCACAAGGGGCTCCTGCCTGGTGAGAAGAACGCGCTCAAGCCGTTCCATTACAGCCCTGAAACCTGCTTCACCCCTCCAATCACAAGATCCTCCAGCCTGACATTGCTTTGTCATGTCCAGGCGTTTTCCTAGCTATCCGACTTGCCCGGTTTACGGTTCGCCGTCAGCCGCATTCATCTTTTGCGCCAGGAGGAAAATACATATGAAGCCAGCAATCGCTGTCATCGATGTGCACAGGACGTACAAGGTACACACGGAGTTTCACGCCAACCCCTCGGCCCAGAAGACCATCATTCTGGTCAACGGCTCGCTGGCGACCACCGCTTCCTTCGCGCAAACGGTCAAATACCTCGCCACCCGGTTCAACGTGGTGCTCTTCGACCAGCCCTACGCCGGCCAGTCGCGGGCGCACAACCGCAACGCCCACTGCATCAGCAAGGAAGACGAAGCGGCGATCCTGCTCGATCTGATCGACCACTACGGGGCCCAGTACGTGATGTCGTTTTCCTGGGGTGGCGTGGCCACCATGCTCGCCCTCACCAGGCGCCCGCCTACGCTGGAAAAAGCCATCTTCGCCTCGTTCTCGCCGATCCTCAACGAACCGATGCTTGACTACCTGGGCCGCGCCCTGGTGTGCCTGAGCCAGGAAGACGGCGACAAGGTCGGCCACCTGATCAACGACACCATCGGCAAGCACCTGCCCTCGCTGTTCAAGCGCTACAACCACAAACACACCAGCCGCCTGACCGCCCACGAATACCGGCAGATGAACGCCCACGTGCAACAGGTACTGCGCATGGAAGCCCACTGCCACCTGGATTGCCTGAGCGATATCGACATCCCGCTGCTGTTCATCAACGGCGAGCACGACGAATACACCTCGGCCGCCGATGCCCGCCTGATGGCCCAGCACATCAACGACTGCCACTTCGCCATGGTCAGCAACGCCGGCCACTTCATCGACATGGAACACAAAGGCGCCTGGCTGCAGACCCAGAACGCCCTGCTGGGCTTCCTGCAGCACAACACCACGGGCAAACGCTTCACCGTCCACCCCGGCCTGCATGCCATGGCCGTATGACGCGCAACAGAGCAGACCGCGTTGCCCTGGCAGATGGCCAATGGGCAACGCGGGCTTCATTTTGTGGATGGATTCGGGTATAAAGGCGCCCTCAAGCGGGCTTCGTATAATGGCATTACCTGAGCTTCCCAAGCTCATGACGAGGGTTCGATTCCCTTAGCCCGCTCCACTATTTCCGGGGCCCTCAGCGATACCGCTATATCGCTGGGGGCCGTAACGGGGGCCGTATCCCTGTTTACCGATCCGGGTTTATGTGTCCGCGCGAGCCAGTGCTACCGCTTGCGTGTGAATTCTGATGGACGCCTGAGCACGAGCCGCCCCCTATAGCGATTCTTCAATTTTCTATTGAGGGCTGGGGAAAAGGTAATTTAGGTAATTTTTTTCTGAGACAGCCTTAAATCCCTTTCATATCAATGGGTTAAAGCTGATTCTTAAAAGTAATAATTTGGTAATTTTAGGTAACTTTATTACCTCTTGAAGATCTGATATTCATAGAAAAATAATTCCATATAAATCAGTCACTTACAGAAAAATTACCTTTGCAATTACCCAAAATTACCTTCCTAGGTAATCGCTACAGCCCAGCATTTATCAGGCCTCCAGAGCTTTCCGAGGGGGCGATTACCAAAATTACCCTTTTTGAAAACCGCTCCTGAGATCAGCGTCAGAGCAGGCGGTAAAGACCCCTTCCGCGCAGGGATTCGCAGGGTTTTCCGAATTCCAAAAATGGAAATGTGCCCAGGGCCTGCCTTGCGCCGGGTACCCTGAGGGGCTGCAGGAATTCCGACACGTTTAGCGGCCAGGTGTGGTGGGGGGACGACTGCGCGCGCCGGGTGCTGCCGCCCCTGGTCGGCCTCCCCCCGGCCCCGTCCGATCGCCCTGCCGCCTGCCTGGCCCGTGACCACCTCAGCACCGCCGCCCAGGCACAAAAAAACCGCCCGAAGGCGGTTCACGTGTTGGCGTATTTGAATGCTGTCAGTTGGTACCGGCAGCCGTCGCCGGCAGCTGGAACTCATTGAAGCGCACCACTTCTTCCCCCAGCCACTCGTTCACTTGCGTCAGCCTGGTCTGGATCGGCTCCAGTTCGTTCATGGCCCACACCTGGGCGGCGTCCCGGATCGAGCCGAAGCCGCCAGCGTTCTGCGGCACGATGCCCATCAACTGCGGCGGAATGCGCAGCGAGGCCAGCAGATCGTCCCGACTGATGTTCTTGATAGCGGCGAAGTCATCCTTGGCCGACACCTCGCTGATCGGAATCAGCTGGATGCCCTCCTTCTTCCCACCAGGTGCGTACATGAACAGGTTGCGGAAGTTGCCCGGCCCCTTGCTGTCCTTCATGGCCTGGCGCAGGTCGGTGACGAACGACTCATCCTGCACCGCATCCGTCATGTACAGGATGAAGCCCGCGTGCGAGCCGTTCTGGTAATACTTGCGCCGGAACAGCGTGGCCGACTCGTTCAGCAGCGCGCTCTGCAGGGCCGCCAGCCACTCGGGCAGGCCGTAGATTTCCTGGTTGATGTCCGCCTCCCGCACGTGGCACACCGCACCACGCCGGAACTCGTGCTCATCCTTCCAGCCGCGTACCTGGTAATACTGATCCAGGTCGGTACCGCGCCGCATGTACTTGGCCAGCACCGGCCGCAGGCCCAGGGTGCTGCGCAGCATGTTGTCGTGTTTCTCCAGGTAGGCATTGCCGAAGGTGCCCCAGTCGGTAGCGAACTGCTCGAACGCCTGGCGGCTCAACAGCCGATGCGGCTTGAACGTGCGTACCAGCATGTTGCGACGGAAATTCAGGCCCGACTGCAGGTAGACGCTCGCCCGCGTCGAGCGGGCCAAGCCATCCAGCGACATCGGCGGCTCATACCAGCGCCCATTGGCCCAGCACTCCAGATAATCCAGCAATTCCCGACCATCCAGCACCGGCACCGGGTCACCGAAGCTGAACGCCTCAGCCCGGGCACCCTGCCCACTCACTTGCAGGGCCTGTGCCCCATTCTCTGCGCTCATCAGCTGAACTCCATGATGGCCGTGTTACTGGTGGTCTGCCCTTCCAGCGGCTCATTAATCAATGCGTGGAACAGTGCCCACGCCAGGTCGGCATGGCCGGTCGCATCGCTGCGCCCGGCCGTGTAGGTGAATTGGCGCCCACTGGGCGTCATGGTCTTGCGGATGGCCATCAGTGCCTGGGCAACGTCCGTCCAGCCGGCGTCGAACTCGAAGCGCCCTTTACGGATAACGTCCCAAGCCTTCATCACCAGGCGGGTTTTCACCTCCGGGCTGTAGCTGAACGTGCGCAGGCCTGGGAAGAACTGCTTCACAAGCTGCGCCACGCCGGCGCCCATGCCCGTGGTGTCGATGCCGATATAGGTCACCCAGTAGCGCTGGGTGATCTGCTGAATGGTTCGTGCCTGAGCCTCGAAATCCATGCCGCGGAATTGATGCTTCTCGACCAGCCGGAACTTGCCGCCCGGCACCAGCGGCGGCGCCACCAACACCAGGCCGGCCGTGTCACCCGACTCGGCCGGGTCGTACCCCACCCACACCTGGCGCTCGCCCAGGGGGCGTGGCGCGAAAGGCTTGTAGTCCTCCCACACCTCCCAGCTGTCGACCATGCATGGCTGCAGCATCGTCAGCGGGAAGATGCTGTCGCCGTCGTTGACGAACTGGCACATCAGCAGGTTTTCGAAGGCCTGGGCGTCGTATTCGAGGCGCAGCTCGTCGAGGTCGAACAGATCGCAGCCGCGTGCCTCGGCGTCCAGGATGGTCACGATCTGCCGCCAGATGCCGTCCTCGCAGCGGCGCCCCTGTTGCAGGGCCTCGTGGCTCACATCGATGTTCAGGTGCTGCGCCGTGGGCTTGCCCTTGTTGTGCCGCTCGCCCGTCCAGTACACATAGGCCGGGTGCGCCATGCTCGAAGGTGTCGAGAAATAGGTCTTGCGCCAGTGCTTGTGCAGCGCCATGCCCGACGCCACTTTGTTGATTTCCTCGAACCCGTGCACCCAGAAGAATTCGTCGAAGTAGAAGTTGCCCGAGCGCCCCTGGGCGGTGCGGAAGTTGGTACCGAGGAAATGCAGCTCGGCGTTGTTCCAAAGCACGATGGGGTCGCCCGTCAGCTTCACCCCCAGCACCTCGTTCATGAACGACTGCATGTAGTTCTTGAACTGATGCGCCTGTGCCTTGCTGGCCGACAGGAAAATCTGGTTGCGCCCGGTGGTGATCGCGTCGATCAACGCTTCCCGCGCGAAGTAGTATGTAGCCCCGATCTGCCGCGATTTCAGCAGCATCCGTGTGCGCTGGTTGCCAGCCCGGTACCAGTCCAGCTGGTAGTCGAAGCATCCATCCGTGAACGCCTCGACCAGCGTCTCGATCTGTTCTTCGCTCAGCTCATTGCGAACGGCCTGCTTTTTCGGCCCCTCGTTACGCTTGGCCAGATTCGGATTCAGCTCGGTTTCAGTCCCGCCCGCCTGGAAGCGCTGGATTCGCGCCTGCCGCTCTAGCTGCCGGTGCAGCAGATCGATTTCCTTGAAGTCGCCGCCCGTCTTCCCCTCTTTCAGGATCAGCTGCACCAGGCGCGCTTCCAGCGCCCCGCCGATCCGCTCGACGTTATCGGCCCTGTCCCACTCATCGCGGGTTTTCCAGGAATGAACGGTGCGCTCTTTCTCGCCCAGGTAATCGGCAATATCGGTGACGCGCCAACCCGTCCAGTACAGGAATTTTGCCTGGCGGCGGGAGTCGGTAGTCGGCGTGTAGGGGGCGGTCGTAGTCATGGCGCCGATGCTGCCGCCCGCGCGCGTAAGCCCCTACCGGCGGGCGTTGTAGCGCCGCGCCCTACAACCTCACGTCATTGCCGCCGCCTCGCCCACTGCCGACCATGCCCTCAACGCGAAACCCGCCAACAGCGAACCGCACCGAGGATTCCCACGCATGTCCGCCACCGCCAAGAAACTCCGCTCCAAATGGACCCGCATTGCCACCGAAGGGGCCACCACCGATGGCCGCAAGATCGAGCGCAAGTGGATTGAACAGATGGCTGTCCAGTACAGCCCCAGCACCTACGGCGCCCGCATCAATTGCGAGCACATCAAGTCGTATTTCCCCGGAAGTGAGTTTGGCGCCTACGGCGACGTGGTCGCCCTCAAGGCCGAAGAAGTCGAGCTGAATGGCGAGAAAAGGCTCGGCCTGTTCGCCCAGCTGCAACCCAACGACGCCCTGATCGCCCTCAACAAGAAGGGCCAGAAAATCTACACCTCCATCGAGGTGCAGCCCGAATTCGCCGACACCGGCAAGGCCTACCTGGTCGGCCTGGCCGTCACCGACACCCCCGCCAGCCTGGGCACCGAGGCCCTGAGCTTCAGCGCCCAGCACGGCACCCTGGCCAACCGCAAACAGGCCGAGGGCAACCTGTTCACGGCGGCGGCGGAAACGGCCCTCGAGTTCGAAGAAGTGATCGATACCCCCAGCATGTTCGCCGCCTTGAAAACCAAGGTCACCGAGTTGCTGGGCAAGAGCAAGGAAAAGGAAGGCACGGACGCCGCCAATTTCGCCGCCCTCGGCACCCTGATCGAGGACCTGGCCACCCACGGCGCCGAGCAAGCCGCAGCCTTCGCCGCAGTGAAATCGGCGCAAGAAAAGCTCCAGGGCGACCACGCCAAGCTCGCCTCCGACTTCGCCGACCTGCTCAAGAAGCTGGGCGGCACCCTGGACCATTCCCAGAAACCGCGCCCCCCGGTCACCGGTGGTGATGGCGCCACCCTCACCGACTGCTAATCCCCACGGACAAGCCACACCCACGGAACACCGGAGAACCCAATGCGCAACGATACTCGCCAACACTTCGACGCCTACCTCAACCAGCTGGCCAAGCTGAGCGGCGTCAGCGACCCAACCAAGACTTTCGCCGTCGACCCCACCGTCCAGCAGCGTCTGGAAACCCGCATGCAGGAATCCAGCGAGTTCCTCGGCCGTATCGGCATGATCGGCGTCGACGAACTCAAAGGCGAGAAAGTCGGCTTGGGCGTCAGCAGCACCATCGCCGGGCGTACCGACACCACCGGCGACGGCGTGCGCGTACCGCGTGACGTTTCCGACCTGAGCAAGGACGGCTACGAGTGCCGCCACACCGACTTCGACACCGCTGTGCGCTATGCGCAGCTGGACGCCTGGGCCAAGTTCCCCGACTTCCAGGCCCGCCTGCGCGACGCCATCCTCAAGCGCCAGGCGCTGGACCGAATCATGATCGGCTTCAACGGCACTAGCGCTGCTGCCACCACCAACCGCGCCACCAACCCGCTGCTGCAGGATGTCAACATCGGCTGGCTGCAGAAGTACCGCAACCAAGCCCCGCAGCGCGTTCTCAAGAGCGGAAAGGCCGGAAACAAGGTCGTCATCGGCAACGGTGCTACCGCCGACTACAACAACCTGGACGCCCTGGTGTTCGACGCCGTGGCCAACCTCATCGACCCCTGGCACCGCAAGGACACCGGCCTGGTCGTCATCCTCGGCAGCAACCTGGTGCACGACAAATACTTCCCGCTGATCAACAAGGAACAGGCGGCCTCCGAGAAGCTGGCCACCGACATGATCATTTCTCAGAAGCGCATGGGCGGTAAGCAACCGGTCGAAGTACCGCACGTGCCGGACGGCGCGATGCTCATCACCAGCCTGGAGAACCTGGCCATCTACTGGCAGATCAGCGGGCGCCGCCGCCACGTCCAGGAAAACCCGAGCAAGAACCGCATCGAGAACTTCGAGTCCAGCAACGACGATTACGTCGTCGAGGATTACGGCCTCGGCTGCCTCATCGAAAACATCGAACTGCTGGAGGCCTGATCGCCATGGCACTGAGCCCTGCCAAGCGTCACTTCCAGCAGGCCACAGCTGCCATCGAGGCAGCTGCGGTGCAGGGCACCGCCCTGACCATGGAAGGCGCCACCGCCTACGAACTGGTGCAAGCCCAGCTCCACCAGCACAAACAGCAGCTCAAGAAGATACAGAGCCAGGAAGGCAAGGCCGACACCAAGCGCAAGCTCCTGCCGGACTACGCGCCATACGTCGACGGCGTACTGAGCGCCGGCAAGGGCGCCCAGGACGACGTACTCACCACCATCATGCTGTGGCGCATCGACGTGGGCGACTACGCCGGCGCCCTGGACATCGCCGAATACGCGCTGCCCTACGGCCTCAAGATGCCCGACAAGTTCGAGCGCTCCCTCGGCTGCGTCGTAGCCGAGGAAATCGCCAACGTCGCCATCAAGCTGCAGAAAGCCAGCGGCTCGTTCGACCTGGCCCTGCTGCTGCGCACCGAAGCCGCCACCGCCAACGAGGACATGCCCGACGAAGCCCGTGCCAAGCTGCACCTGGCCATCGGCAAGGCCGCCTCCGCCCTGGTAGCGGACGACGCCGAATCGGTCGACGCCCTGCCGCTGTTGCTCATGGCCAAGCAGGATCTGGCCCGCGCCATCGAGCTGCACACCAACTGCGGCGGCAAAAAGGATCTGGAGCGCGTCGAACGCCTCCTGAAGAAACACGCCGGCATCACCGGCTAACCGAGCGTCCCCACGCGCCCGGCGGCTCGGGGCGGATCAGACAGGGTTTCTCCTTCCCTGCCCTGTGAAGCCCCGACCACCGCCGACTCGAGGTAACCCATGAGCGCATTCGTAGCGGGCAGCGTTGCAGCGCCGTTCCAGCACCTCATCACCAACGACGGCTTCTGGCCGGACATCGACATCGCCGACCTGCGCGACGCCCAGCGCATCAACAGCAACGTCACCGATGCCCGCCTCGAAACCGCCGTGGTCAACGCCATGGTCACCGCCAACCGTGAGCTGGTGGCGCGCAAGCTGCGCTACCAGGCCCAGGGGCACACCAGCCTGGAAGCCGTGCCCGCCGACCAGATCGGCGAGCGCAGCATCCTCGCCATCCTCTACCAGCGCGCCATCTACAGCGCCACCAGCGCCGAACTTGCCGAGCGCTACCGCAGCTTCGACGCCACCAACAGCGGCGCCGCCAAGGCCGAGGAAGAAACCCCCACCATCGACGACTACCGCCGCGACAGCCGCTTCGCCCTCCGCGACCTGCTCGGCGTCAGCCGCACCACCGTGGAGCTGCTGTGATGGCCACCCTGCGCGCCCACCAGAACGAAACCCTCGACGCCCTCTGCTGGCGGCACTACGGCCGCACCGCCGGCGTCGTCGAGGCCGTGCTACAGGCCAATCCTGGCCTCGCCGACATCGGCCCCTACCTGCCGCAGGGCCACAGCGTGACCCTGCCGGAAACCGCGCCGCAGCCTGAACAGCAAGCGGTGAACCTATGGGACTGACCACCACCACAGGGCAAAGGAACCATGAAAATGCCTGACCGACCGGAAACCTGGGCCTTCCTCATGGCCTGGCTCGAAAGCCACCACCCGCTGGTCTATGCCGCCGTGCTCTCCGCGGCCCTGGCCGCGGCCCGCCTCATCTACAGCGGCGGCAGCCTGCGCCGTGCCCTGGGCGAAGGCTTCATCTGCGGGCTGATCACCCTGGCGGCCAGCAACGGCCTGTCGCTGATCGGCATTCCGCTCGAAGCCGCGCCCTTCTTCGGCGGCGTCATCGGCCTGCTGGGCGCCGACTCCATCCGCGCCCTACTGCAACGCTTCGCACAACGCAAGGTTGATACCCCATGACCCAGCCCACCACCCTGCGCCACGGCGACCGTGGCCAAGCCGTCAGGCACCTGCAGGCCGCCCTCAGCGCGCGCGGCTTTACCCTGTACCCGGACGGCGACTTCGGCGACGCGACCGAGAAGGCCGTGCGCGCCTTCCAACTCAAGGCGGGCCTCGTGGTCGACGGCGCGGCCGGCCCCAAGACCCAGGCCGCGCTGGCCGGCGCCGACTGCTCCCGCCTGCTGTCCAACGCTGCCATGGTCGCTGCCGCCCAGCGCCTGGGCGTCGACCTGGCCACCGTCTACGCCGTCAACGAGGTGGAGTCCGCCGGCGCCGGCTTCCTGGCTAACGGCAAGCCCGCCATCCTGTTCGAGCGCCACATCATGTATCGCCAGCTCAGCACCCCGCGCAGCGCCGCGGACGACGCTGGCCTACTCAAGGCCCGTGCGGACCGGCTCGCCACCGAGTTCCCCAACCTGGTCAACCGCCGCCCGGGCGGCTACGCCGGCGGCGCAGCCGAGCACCAGCGCCTGGCCCAGGCCCGCCAGCTCGACGACACCGCCGCGCTCGAGTCCGCCAGTTGGGGCGCCTTCCAGATCATGGGGTTTCATGCCAGCGCCCTCGGCTATGCCAGTGTGCAGGCGTTCGCAGCGGCCATGGCCCAGGATGAGAACCAGCAGTTCAACGCCTTCGTCTCCTTTATCGAAGCCGATCGGGCGTTGCACAAGGCCCTCAAGGCACGCAAGTGGGCCGACTTCGCCAAGCGCTACAACGGCCCCAACTACGCCCGCAACCTGTACGACGTGAAGCTGCAGCGCGCCTACGAGCGCCACGCCGGCTGTGGCTGCGGCCAGCAGGTCGCAGCGTGACGACCCTGCGCCAAGCCGCCTATGGCCTCGCCCTGCTCGCCGCCATCGCCCTGCTCATCTGGGGCAGCTACCAGCAGAGCCAGGCCGCCCAAGCCCAGCAGGCCCTGGCCACCGAGCGAATCACCACGCTCGAGCAACGCAACGCTCGCCAGGCCCTGCAGATCGTCGCCATGGGCGCCGACATCGCCACCCAGCGCCAGACCCAGCAGCAGTTGCAGAACACCCGCGCCGACCTGCAGCAGGCCAACGCCACGCACCAGGTGCAGAAAAAGGAGACCGTCCGCAATGACCCACCTGCTCAGAACTGGGCTGCTCAGCCTCTGCCTGCTCTCACTCGCCGCCTGCACCAGCGCCCCGCCATCACCGGAGCCGCGGGTTACCGTGCATTCCTGTCCGGTCGTGACGCGCTGTCAGCTGCCGGCGGCGGCGCCAGTCGATAACGGCGGGCTCAGCGACGACCACGACGCCTTGCTCGCCGCCTGGGCCGACTGCGCCGCCCAGATCGATGCCGTGTTCGAGCACAACCAGCAGAGGCCCGCCCCGTGAAAAAACCCAACAGCCTGCGCGCCCACCTGCTCGCCAGCATCCCCGCGCTGCGCCAGAACCCCGACCGGCTGCTGGTCTTCGTCGACAACGGCCATATCCGCGCCACCAGCGCGCCGGGCCTGTCCTTCACCTACGACTACCAGCTCAACGTCATCCTCACCGACTTCCCGGGCTCGCCCGACGCCGTCAGCGTGCCGCTGTTGGCCTGGCTGCTGGTCAACCAGGCCGACCTGCTCACCAACCTGGAAAAGGGCAAGGACGCCATCGGCTTCGATGTCGACGTCCTCGACGCCGGCAGCGTCGACCTATCCCTCACCCTGCCCCTGAGCGAGCGCATCATCGTCAAACGCCAGAGCAACGGCACCCTGCACATCGAGCACCCGGACGAACCGCCACTTACGCCGCACCTGCCGCAAGCCACTGTGCAACTGATCGGCGACGGCCAGGTGCTGGCCGAATTCGCCAGCGGCGAGCCGGTGGGCGTGGACATCGAAACCCCGCACCCGATGCCTCGCCGTGGCCGATAACCTCAACGCCCTGGAAGACTGGGCCGGCGCCCTGCTGGCCAAGCTCGGCCCCACCGAGCGCCGCCAGCTCACCCAGCGTGTGGCACGCAACCTGCGCCGCAGCCAGCAGCAGCGCATCGCCACCCAGCGCAACCCGGACGGCACCGCCTACGCCCCGCGCAAGTCTCGCAAGCAGTTGCGCGGCAAGCGCGGCCGCATCCGCCGCACCATGTTCGCCAAGCTGCGCACCGCCAAGCTGCTCAAGCTGCAGAGCAACGCCGACAGGGTATCCATCGCTTTCCTCGGACGTGCCGCTCGCATCGCCCGTGTGCACCAGCAAGGGCTGAACGACCGCCCCGGCCGCGGCCAGGCTGACGTGCGCTACGAGCGCCGAGAACTACTGGGCTTCACTCCGGCCGAGCTGGACGCCATCCGCGATCAGTTGCTCGAACACCTCACCGGCTGAGGTACAAGGTGCAGTATCACTGCACCGTTGACGCTCCCAGGCATCAGCGCTATCGTTCGCCCGTCGCTGCAAAATCAGCGACACGAGATTGGCGTCTCGTAACCACAAGGCGGACACAACCGCCCTAGAGCGGTTTTTTTGTGTCCGAAGCATGGCAAGCCTGTTATGGGCGGGCCGTGTATGGGTGCCTTCGGGCACGCCGGTTACTTGTGGCCGGTACGCCAACCTACACGGTTCCGCTCACCCAAATTGGCGTTTGGGCAGCGGATTAAGCACCGCACACAAGGTACCCTCACCATGCTCAAGCACATCCTCGCCCGCCTGATTCTCACCGCCGACGAACGCACCCTGCTGACCAACCTGCGCAAGCTCGACAAGGGTGAACAGCAGTTCTTCCAGCGTGCTATAGAAGCCATGGCCCATCGCACCGCCTGACAGGGAGTCACCTTATGAGCGCAGTCCAGCAACTGATCTCCGTACCGTTTTACGAAGACACCGTCGTTCTGCTAGGCCAAGATGATCACCCATACGTGGCGATGAAATCGGTTGTTAGCAACATGGGGCTGGACTGGAAAAGCCAGCATGTGAAGTTAAAAGCCAATTCTGACCGCTGGGGTATGGTGGAAATCACCACACCTTCCGTAGGTGGGCCACAGATATCTTCCTGCTTGCCCCTACGCAAACTCGCTTCGTGGTTGATGACCATCAGCCCCAACAAGGTAAAGCCTGAACTACGCGACAAGATCGTTCGGTACCAAAACGAATGCGACGACGCTCTCTGGGACTACTGGATCAAAGGCAGCGCCACCCGTCCCGGCGCCCAGCCCGTCAACCAGCGTATCGCCATGTCCCGACATCGCTTGGCGCTGGGCAAGGAGCTGTTGCGCACCCGTGATGCCGGCATGCGTCAGATGATCCATCAGCAGCTAGACGAAGTGTCCCGCGCCATGGGTCTCCCCACCCCGGCCATCGACAGCCTCGGCTACGCCGCCCCAGCCGTGCCGGACGTGCTCGCCGAATTTTGGGCCGCCCTGGCGGTGCTTGAGCAAAAGGGCGTGGCCTACAACCACGCCAGCAACGCTAATGTGCTGGCCATCAACCTGCCAGAAATCTCCCGCCTGCTGATCGAGCATGGCCAGCCCCTGCGCGTGGACAACACCCTGAAACAGGCGCTTTGGCAAAGCCCGGCGCCCCGCTGCTTACGCAAGAACCACCCGGTTACCAGCCAGCACACCGGCAAAAGCGTTCGCTGTTGGGTTTTCGAGCAGCCCACAACGTAGCGCCACGTTGTAGCGGCCCCTGTTACAACCTCAGTCTGCTGCAGCCCTCGCGCGAGGGCGCCATCCTCGGCGCATGAACACCGCCGACCTCACCCGCCGCCTCGAAAACCTGATCCGCTTGGGCACCATTGCCCAGGTCGACCACGCCAACGCCCGTTGCCGCGTGAAATCCGGCGGCATCCTCACCGGCTGGCTGCCCTGGATCGCCGAGCGGGCCGGCACAGACCAGGCATGGCACGCCCCTAGCGTCAACGAACAGTGCGTGCTGTTCTCGCCATCCGGCGAGCACACCGCCGGCGTCGTATTGATCGGCCTCTACAGCAATGCCCACCCAGCACCAGACGCCAGCCCTACCCGCCACCGCCGCCGCTATCGAGACGGCGCGGTGATCGACTACGACACCGACAGCCACACCCTGCTGGCCACCCTGCCGGCCGGCGGTCAGATCACCCTGACCGCCCCCGGTGGCCTCACGATCACCGGAAACGTGACCATCAACGGCCAGGTGGTTGCCAGCGGCGACGTGACCGCCGCCGGCATCAGCCTGATAGAGCACCTGCACAGCGGCGTGCAGCCTGGGCCATCGGCAACGGGCAAGCCGCAATGACCGGCCTCTCCCGCACCACCGGCCTCGCCCTGGACGCCACCGAGCACCTGCGCCAGTCAATCGCCGACATCCTCACCACGCCACTCGGCAGCCGCGTGATGCGCCGCGAGTACGGCAGCAACCTGCCGTTCCTGATCGACCAGCCGTTCAACGACCACACCCGCCAGCTCTGCTACGCCGCCACCGCCATGGCGCTCATGCGCTGGGAGCCGCGGCTGCGCCTGACGCGCATCGCCTTCAGCCTGGGCGCCGAGCCGGGCCGCGTGCTGGTCGACATCGAAGGCACGCCGGTCGACAGCAACCAGGCCTACAACCTGCAGATTCCACTCGCGATGGGGGCCGCCGCATGAGCTTCACCGCCATAGACCTGTCGCGGGTGCCGGCGCCCAGCGTTGTCGAAACCCTGGACTACGAGCAGATTCTCGGCGCCCTGCTGGCCGACTTTGCCGAGCGCTACCCGGCCATGGACCAGTTTCTGGAATCCGACCCGGCCATCAAGCTGCTCGAGGTCGCCGCCTACCGCGAGCTGCTGCTGCGCCAGCGCATCAATGAGGCCGCCCAGGCCGTCATGCTGCCCTACGCCCTGGGCGACGACCTTGAAAACCTGGGCGCCCTGTTCGGCGTGCAGCGCCTGCTCATCACCCCGGCGGACGCCAGCACCTTCCCGCCCGTGGCCGCCGAGTACGAGACCGACAGCGCCCTGCGCAACCGCATTCAACTTTCGCTGGAAGGCCTCAGCACGGCCGGCCCGGAAGGCGCCTACATCTTCCACGCCCTCAGCGCGAGCGGCGAAGTGCTCGACGCCTCGGCCACCAGCCCCAGCCCCGGGGTGGTAACTGTCACCGTGCTGTCGCGCACCGGCTCCGGCGTCGCCTCGCCCGAGCTGCTGGCCAGCGTCGAAACGGCCCTGACCGACGAATCCGTGCGCCCCCTCACCGACCACGTGCAGGTGCAGGCCGCCGCCATCAGCGAATACGCCATCGACGCCAAACTCTACTTCTACGCCGGCCCCGACCGCGAAGTCGTCATGGCCAATGCCCGCGCCGCCGCGACGGCCTACGCCGACGCCCAGCACCGCCTGGGCCGCGACGTCACTATTTCCGGCCTGCACGCCGCCCTGCACCAGCAGGGCGTGCAGCGCGTCGAGCTGCACAGCCCGGCTGCCAGCATCGTGGTCGACCGCCAGACCGCCACCTACTGCGCCGCCATCAACCTGAGCGATGGGGGGCTGGATGAGTAACGTGCGCAGCCTGCTGCCGCCCAACGCCACCGCCCTCGAGCGCGCCCTCGAGCAGGTCCAGGCCCGTGCCACCACCCAGGCCGTGCCCCTGCGCGAACTGTGGAACCCCAACACCTGCCCGGCCCACCTGCTGCCCTGGCTGGCATGGACGCTCTCGCTCGACAGCTGGCAGCCCTACTGGCCCGAGGCGGTGAAGCGCGAGCGCATCCGCATGGCCGTGGAAATCCAGCGCCGCAAGGGCACCGCCAAGTCCGTGCGCGACGTGGTGCGCAGCTTCGGCTCCAGCCTGGCCATCCGCGAGTGGTGGCAAACCGAACCAAAGGGCGAGCCCCACACCTTCGCGCTCACCCTCACTCTCGGCGCCGGCGTGCCCAACACCGTTGAGTACCAGCAAGACGTCATCACCGAAATCGAGCGCACCAAGCCCGTGCGCTCGCACTTCACCCTCACCATCGGCCTGGCCGCCTCGGGCGGCATGGGCCTGGGCGGCGCAGCCCGCGCCGTCACCTACCGCCGTATCCAGTGCGAGGCAACCTGAATGGCCCTACCCATCACCATCACCGACGCCGGCCGGGCAGAGATCATCGCCGCCGAGAACACCGGCACCGCCAAGGTCACCATCGCCGCCGTGGCACTCGGCACCGGGCGCTACAGCCCGAGCAAGAGCCAGACGGCCCTGCAGGCCGAGATCAAGCGCTTGAGCAGCATCGCGGGCACCGCCGTGGCCGACGACACCATCCACGTGATGGCGCTGGACGAATCCAGCGCAACCTACGATGTCGGCGAATTCGGTCTGATCAGCGACAAAGGCACACTTATCGCCGTCTACTCCCAGCTCCCGGCCGAGGGCTGGATCATCCAGAAGGCGCCCGCCTCCACCTTGCTGCTGGCAACCGACATCATTCTCGAATCGCTGGGCACGGCCGCTATCCAGTTCGGCGATGTTGCGTTCATCAATCCCCCGGCCACCACCACTGTCGCCGGCGTGGTCATGCTAGAGGACAGCCTTACCAGCACCAGCCACGCCAAGGCCCTCACGGCACGACAAGGTAAGGCGTTAGCTGAAGCCCTCGACACCAAGGCCAACAAGGCAACGTCCCTGGCGGGTTACAACATCACCGACGACGTGCAGATTCGGGGCAAGGCCCAGGTCGGCGCATTCACTGTCGAATGCCTCGACATCACTAATTCCGAACAGATCAGCGGCCTCCTGATCAGAACCAACCTGCCGGCCAGCAGCGGGCTGATGCCGCATCTCACGTTTAAAGGGGCCGTCAACGGCTACACCAGCCCTTTCGAAATGCACCTTAGCTGGTACTTCTACGAGGGCCGCTTCTACATCCCACTTGCACTGCTCAGCGGCGTCAATGCCCCGCTCTCCGGCGGCCTCAAGGTCTTTCTCAGCAGCAACGCCGGCCTGGTCGATATCCGCATCGATTTCGGCGGCACCGTCTACATCCCGCGTCTGGGCGTGACAGCGTACAAAGGCAACGCCTACGGTGGTGAGTACGCCATGTACCGTGGCTGGAGCCGTGAGCCCCGTGCACGCGAGCTGGCTATTGCGGGGGAGGTCGAGGTGGTCGCCAGCACTGCACTCAATACCAACAACATCACAGCCGCGGCCCTGTCACTGGCAGCCCATGGCGTCATTCCACTGTCTGCGGTCACTGGCCTGGTCGCAGCGTTGGATGCGAAAGCCCCGCTGCACAGCCCTGGTTTTTCCGGTGCACCCACCGCCCCCACGCCGCCGCTCGCAGTCAGCAACAACCAACTGGCCACCACCGAGTTCGTCATGCGTGCCTTCCACGCCCTGGTCGACTCATCGCCGGAAGCCCTCAACACTCTGCGCGAGCTGGCCGCCGCCATCGGTGACGACCCCAACTTCGCAACCACCATGGTCAACGCCCTGGCCGGCAAGCTGTCGTTGAGCGGTGGCACCATGACCGGCACCATCCTCAGCCAAGGTGGATCCACGGCAGTCATCGACATGCACAGCCCCGACGGCACCCGCCGCGGCTACCTCTGGCACGACGCCGACGGTGTGGGCTTCCTGGGGCATTTGGGTGGCTGGGCCCTACGCGTCAGGTCGAGCAGCGATCCGGGCGGCTATGGCGTTTCCGTCAGCGGCGTTCTGAGGGGGGATGGTTCGGGCTTGTTCAACGTCCCCCTTGCGGGGGTGGCTGGCCTGGCTGAGGCTCTCGCTAGCAAATTGGGCAGAGGCGAGTACGGTCTGGGAGGGAGCGCAGCCCCGGTCGGAGCCATCGATACCATTGGCTTGCCCGGCGGCTTTTACTATTTCGGCGAGGGGGCAACCAGCTTCGCCCCGTACGTAGGCCTGGTGAACATTCCCTATGGCTCCGCGGGCTACGCGGGGCAATTGGGCTTCCAACAAGGCACCGCCGAACCGCGCGTGCTGGTGCGCAGTGTAGTAGGTGCGGGCCAATGGACGCCCACGAGGGAGGTCTATCACAGTGGCAACTTCAATCCCGCCGTTAAACTCGACCTGGCCGGCGGGCGGATGGCTGGGCGCCTGGTTATCGCCACTGACCAAGGCGCTACGCCCAATTACGGCGTCAATCAGCTCGAACTGAGCGATGCAGGCGCCGGCACTCCGGTCACCCTGGGGTTTCACCGCGAGGGCCTCACGGCTACCCTGTTGACACACCGAGGTGCCGGACTGGAAGTGCTCGCCAACGGTGGTGGCGGCCTCGCCCCGCTGGCGGCGCTGCTTAACGGCTCGAACATAGTCGCCGGCACCGTTTCAGCCACTCACCTCGACACCGCCGTGCGCGGCGTGAACCAGGGGCCGAATAACCAAGACCCCAACTTGGCTGTAACTCCCGTCATCCTGAGCAACCACGCCAATACGCCCGACTCCGCCTACTACTGGCACATCAGCACGACGTTCTATGCCGGCATCGGCGAAGCAACGAACCGCGGCCAGATCGCAGTGCAGTACACGCCGCTGGCCGATGGCAGCGTGAGGGTTTTCGCGCGTTCGAGCTATCAGGGCGCATGGTCAGCGTGGACCCGCTGCGACCTCGGTGGGGCGCCCCGAAGCACGGCGAACCTGGGTAGCACAGGTTGGTGGCGCTGTGCCGATACGGGGTTAATCCGCCAATGGGGCCAGACCGGGAATATCGGCAATGACGGCGGCGTCACAATCACCCTGCCTGTCACATTCCCGAATGCAATGCTGGGCGCGCATGCCGCAGGAATGCGCGGTCCCGACAGCACCAACGGGCCGTCGATGCTCACTACCAATTGGGCACGGGCGACATTCGCCATTTACAACGACGCTGCTGCCTCGCCTGCCAACTGGGAAGCCTGGGGATATTAAAATGACCATCTACTTCAGCCCTACAGACGGCGGGTTCTATGACACCCGCATCCACGGTACCCGTACCCTGAGTGTTCCCGACCCGGACTGGCAGCGGCCGCTGATCAGCATCATGGTCCAACCCGGCGATCCGCTGCCTGAAGGGGCAGGCCTCAACGAGACAGACCAGCCAATCGTCATTGAGCTACCCGACGAGACCGCGCAGCCTCCCCTAATCGAAATGCCGAACCACGCCTGCCTGCTGCCACCAGACGCCGAGGAAATTACCGCCGAGCGCCACGCCGAGCTGCTCGCAGGCAACGCCGCAGGCCAGCTCATCGTGCCGGACGAGTCGGGCCAGCCCATCCTGCAAGCGCCGCCACCCCCGAGCACCGAACAACTCATCAGCCAAGCCACCGCCAGGTGCACCCAGCTGCTGCAGGTCGCCACCCAGGCCATCGCCCCATTACAGGATGCAGTAGACCTGGGCGAAGCCACCGAAGCCGAGCAGGCCGCGCTGCTGGCGTGGAAACGCTACCGCATCGCCCTCAACCGCATCGAGCAGCAAGAAGGCTACCCGCACAGCATCGAATGGCCGGCCAGCCCGGCCGCCTGAACACCCTGGGGAGGGTTCGCCCGCCATCGCGCGGGCTTTTTTTCGCCTGCACCTTGTAGCCGCCTCGCCTACAACCCCCGCCGCTCGCCCAGCGGCCGCGCGCGCGTCAGGCTTGGCCCTGTCATTTCTCAACGCGCAGGCACCCCCCATGGCCGATGAATATCTGCACGGCGTCCGAGTCCTCGAGATCAACGCCGGCACCCGCCCCATCCGCACCGTTTCCACCGCTGTCGTCGGCCTGGTCTGCACCGCATCCGATGCTGATCCCGACGCCTTCCCGCTCGATCAGGCCGTGCTGCTCACCAATGTGCAGGCCGCCATCGCCAAGGCCGGCACCCAGGGCACCCTGGCCGCCAGCCTGCAGGCCATCGCCGACCAGACCAAACCCGTCACCGTCGTGGTGCGCGTGGCCGATGGCGTCGGCGACTCCGAGGAAGAACAGGCCGCCGACCTCACCAGCAAACTCATCGGCACCACCAACGCCCAGGGCAAATACACCGGCATGAAAGCCCTGCTGGCTGCCAAGTCTCAGCTCGGCGTCACCCCGCGCATCCTTGGCGTGCCCGGGCTCGATCCGCTGCCCGTCGCCACCGCGCTGGTCGCCATTGCCCAGCAGCTGCGCGCCTTCGCCTACGTTTCCGCGAACGGCTGCCAGACCAAGGAGGAAGCCATCGCCTACCGAGCTGGCTTCGGTGCTCGCGAAGTCATGGTCGTCTGGCCGGACTTCCAGGCCTGGAGCACCACTGAGAACAAGACCGTCACCGCACCCGCAGTCGCCGTCGCCCTGGGCCTGCGCGCCAAGCTGGACACCGAGCAGGGCTGGCACAAGACGCTCTCCAACGTCGCCGTCAATGGCGTGACAGGTATCAGCGCCGACGTGTTCTGGGACCTGCAGAACCCCGCCACCGACGCCAACCTGCTGAACGCCAGCGAAGTTACCACGCTGATCAACCACAGCGGCTTTCGCTTCTGGGGCTCGCGCACCTGCTCCGAAGATCCGCTGTTCGCCTTCGAGAACTACACCCGCACCGCCCAGGTGCTGGCCGACACCATGGCCGAGGGGCATTTCTGGGCCGTCGACAAGCCCCTGCACCCCTCCCTGGTGCGCGACATCATCGAGGGCATCAACGCCAAGTTCCGCGAACTGAAGGCCGGCGGCTACATCATCGACGGCGAATGCTGGTACGACCCCGAAGCCAACACCAAGGACACGCTCAAGGCCGGCAAGCTGTACATCGACTACGACTACACGCCCGTGCCCCCGCTCGAGGACCTGACCCTGCGCCAGCGCATCACCGACCGCTACCTGGCCGACTTCGCCAGCAGCATCACCGCCTGACCCGGCGCCCATCGCATCTAGGAGCACGCCCCCATGGCCATGCCTCGCAAACTGAAAAACATGAACCTGTTCAACGATGGCGGCAGCTACCAGGGCGTGTGCAAGACCGTCACCCTGCCCAACCTCACCCGCAAGATGGAAGCTTGGCGCGGCGGCGGCATGGACGGCCCCGTGAAGGTCGACCTCGGCTTCGGCGATGACGGCCTGCAGGTCGAGTGGTCGCTCGGCGGCATGGACTTGATCGCGGTGCGCCAGTACGGCATCACCTCGGCCAGCGGCGTGATGCTGCGCTGGGCCGGCGCCTACCAGCGCGACGACACCGGCGAGACCCAGGCCGTGGAAGTCGTCGTGCGGGGCCGTCATGAGGAAATCAGCTTCGGCGACGCCCAGCCCGGCGAAGACACCGAACACAGCATCACCACCACCTGCAGCTACTACAAGCTCGTGGTAGACGGCCGCGTCGAGATCGAAATCGACCTGCTCAACATGGTCTTCCTCGTCGACGGCACCGACCTGCTCGAGGCCCAGCGCCGCGCCGTCGGCCTGTAAACATTTCGCGCACATCCCAAGGAGCCCCCATGGCCACCCCTGAAACCGTCACCCAAGAAACCAACCCGAACGAAGCCCAGGTCGAGCTGGATACGCCAATCAGCCGCGGCGAGACCACCATTTCCCACCTCACCCTGCGCAAGCCCAGCGCCGGCGAGCTGCGCGGCGTCTCCCTCGCCGAGCTGCTGCAACTCGACGTCACCGCCGTGCGCAAGGTGCTGCCGCGCATCAGCAACCCCACCCTCACCGACCAGGAGATCGGCCGCATGGACCCGGCCGACCTGCTCGACGTCGCGGCCAAGGTGGCCGGTTTTTTGTTGAAGAAAGCACAGCGCGAGGAGATCAGCGCCTCCCTCAACGCGTAGAAGACGCCATGGCCGACCTGGCCATCGTCTTCCACTGGGCGCCCCAGGACATGGATGCCCTCACCGTTACGGAACTCATGGAATGGCGCGAGCGCGCCCGTGCACGGAGTCAGGCCGATGGCCGCAAATAAGCTGCAACTCACCGTCCTGCTCTCCGCGCTCGATCGCGTCACCGCCCCGCTGAAAAAGATTCAGGGCGGCACCCTCGGCGCCGGCCGCGCCCTCAAGGAAACGCGCGACCGGCTCAAGGAACTGAACGCTCAACAGAAGGACATCAGCGCCTGGCGCACGCAGCGCACCGCCGCCAAGCAGACCGAAGACGCCCTGCAGGCTGCTCGCGAGCGCGTCAAGGCCCTTGGCCAACAGATGCAGGCCACGGGCGTGCCCACCCAGCAAATGACCCGCGACCTGCAAGCCGCCATCCGCCAGGCCAGCGCCCTCAAGCGCGAGCATCAGCACAACCAGACCCAGTTGCAGAACCTGCGCACCAGGCTCAACGCAGCCGGCATCAGCACCCGCAACCTCAGCACCAGCGAACGCGACCTCAAGGCCAAACTCGCCGCCACCAACGCCGAGCTGGTCAAGCATGAGAACCGCCTGAAGCGCATCACCGTCCAGCAGCAGCGCCTGGCCCGCGCCAAGGCCCAGTACGAGAAAACCCAGGGCCTGGCCGGCAGCATGGCCGCCAGCGGCGCTGGCGGTATGGCCACAGGTACCGGCATCCTGTTCGGCATGCAGCGCCTGCTCGCGCCGGGCCTGGAGTTCGATACCACCATGAGCAAGGTGCAGGCCCTAACCGGCCTGGACAAGGGCGACGAGCAACTCGCCGCGCTGCGCGCCCAAGCCCGCAAGCTGGGCGCCGAAACCATGTTCAGCGCCGGCGACGCCGCCAGTGGCCAGGCCTTCCTGGCCATGGCCGGCTTCACGCCCAAGGCCATCCAGGACGCCATGCCCGGCCTGCTCGACATGGCCAAGGCCGGCGACATGGACCTGGGCCGCACCGCCGATATCGCCTCCAACATCCTCGGCGGCTTCCGCATCGACCCGGCGCAGATGGGCATGGTCGCCGACGTGCTCACCAAGGCGTTCACCACCTCCAACATGAGCCTGGAGATGCTCGGCGACACCATGAAGTACGTGGGCCCGGTCGCCGCATCCGCCGGCATGGGCCTGGAGCAGGCCGCCGCCATGGCCGGCCTGCTGGGCAACGTCGGCATTCAGTCCAGCCAGGCCGGTACCACCCTGCGCGCCATGCTGCTGCGCCTGGCTGCACCGGTAGGCCCCGCCGAAAAGGCCATGAAGAAGCTGGGCATCCGCGCCAAGGACTCGGCCGGCAACATCCGCGACATCACCGCCGTGCTCGGCGACGTGGCCAAGGCCACCGAGAAAATGGGCACCGGTGACCGCCTGGAGTACCTCAAGGCCATTTTCGGCGAGGAACCCGCCGCCGGCATGGCCGAGCTGATCAACCAAGCCGGCGCCGGTGGCATCCTCAAGTACCTGGACGTGGTGAAAGACCACGCCGGCGCCGCCGGCCGCACCGCCAAGATCATGGCCGACAACCTCACCGGCGACCTGGACGAACTGTTCTCCGGCCTCGATGAGGTGCGCATCGAGCTATTCGACCAGCAGAACGGCCCCCTGCGCGAATTCGTGCAGGGCCTCACCGTTATGGTCGGCCGCATCGGCGCCTGGGTACGGGAAAACCCCGTGCTCACCGCACAAATCACCAAGACCGTCGCCGGCCTGGGCCTGCTCATGGCCGTCATGGGCAGCATCACCCTGGCCCTGGCCAGCATCCTCGGCCCATTCGCCATGGTCCGCTTCGGCATGATGCTGCTCGGCATCAAAAGCCTCGGCCTGGTGACGGCCCTGAAAACTGTGTGCACCGCGCTGCTCTGGATGGGTCGGCTGGCCCTGGCCAACCCCATCGGCCTGCTCATCACCGTGCTCGCGGGCGGCGCCTACCTCATCTACCAGAACTGGGACGCCGTGAAGGCCTACATGGCCGGCCTGTGGGAAGAACTCAAGGCAGGGTTCTCCGGTGGCATCGGCAGCATCATCGCTACCCTGATCAACTTCAGCCCGCTGGGCCTGCTCTACCGCGCCTTCGCGGGCGTGCTCAGCTACCTGGGCGTCGAGTTGCCCGCCAGGTTCACCGACTTCGGCGGCATGCTCATGCAGGGCCTGGTGCGCGGCATCACCGCTGGCCTGGGCCGCGTCAAGGACGCTATCACCAGTGCCGGCGGGGCAGCCATCGGCTGGTTCAAGCAGAAGTTGGGCATCCACAGCCCTTCACGCGTGTTCGCCCAGCTCGGCGGTTTCACCATGGCCGGCCTTGGCCAGGGCCTGGCGAAGGGTGAAGGCGCCGTGCTCAAGCAGGTGGCCAGCACCGCCAAGCAGCTCACCGCCGCCGGCGCCGCCACCCTGGGTATTGGCTTCGGCACCCCGGCCATGGCCGACCAGGCGCCCCTGCAGTTCGACCGCCGCCCGCCGATCAGCGCCGCCAGCGCAGGCGGCAGCACCATCATCCAGGGCGACACCATCACCATCAATATCAGCGCCGGCCCAGGCGCTGACACAGCCGACCTGCAGCGCATGCTCAACCGCCTGCTGGACGAGCGCGAACGCAACAAGGCCCAGCGCCTGCGCAGCAGCCTGCGCGATACGGAGTAACCCGCAATGATGATGTCCCTGGGCATGTTCGTGTTCAGCCTGCACACTTTGGCCTACCAGGAATTCCAGCGCCAGACCGAGTGGCGCCACGGCACCACCAGCCGCATCGGCACCAACCCGGCCCGCCAGTACCTGGGCCGCGGCGAGGACAGCATCACCCTGCCCGGCACCCTGCTGCCCGAGCTGGCCGGCACGGCCTTGAGCCTCGACCAGTTGCGCCAGATGGCCGACACCGGCAGCGCGTGGCCCCTGGTCGAGGGCACCGGCCGCGTCTATGGCCTCTGGGTCATTGAAAGCCTGAGCGAAACTCGCTCCTACTTTTTCGCCAACGGCGCCGCCCGGCGCATCGAATTCAACCTGGTGCTCAAGCGCGTTGACGACGGCCGCACCGACCTGCTCGGCAGCCTCACTGGCATCCTCGGCAACCTGCTCAGGGGCCTGCTGTGATCAGCCGCGCCCTCGCCTACGCCGGCGGCCAACTGCTCGAAGCCGCCCAAGGCGAGAACACCGGCTACCCCCGCCCGGCCTGTCGAGTCGTGGTCGACGGCCGAGACATCACCGCCGCCGTCACCGAGCGGCTGATCAGCATCAACCTCACCGACAATCGCGGCATCGAGGCCGACACCCTCGACATCCAGCTCAGCGACCACGACGGCCTGCTGGCCATCCCACCACGCGGCGCCGTGGTGCGTCTGTGGCTCGGCTGGAGCGACACCGGGCTGACCGACAAGGGCACCTACACCGTCGACGAGACCGAGCACAGCGGCGCGCCGGACGTGCTCAACATCCGCGCCCGCAGCGCCGACCTGCGCGCAGGCTTCAAGGTCAAGCGCGAACGCAGCTGGAATGCCGCCACCCTGGGCGCGGTCATCACCGCCCTGGCCAGCGGCAATGGCCTGCAGGCCATCATCGCCCCGGCGCTGATCAACATCGCCCTGGCACACCTCGACCAGGCCAACGAGTCCGACGCCAATCTGCTGGCCCGCCTCGGCGAGCAGCATGATGCCATCGCCACCGTGAAGGCCGGCCGCCTGCTATTCATGCCCACCGGTGCGAGCACAACAGCCAGCGGCCTGGCCCTGCCCCATATCACCCTCACCCGTGCAGACGGCGACCAGCACAGGTATCTGCAGGCCGACCGCAACGCCTACACCGGCGCGCGCGCCTACTACTACGAGACCAACAGCGCCGCCAAGCAGGAAGCCATCGCCGGCACAGGCGACAACCTCAAGGACCTACGCCACACCTACACCGACCAGGCCACCGCTCTGGCCGCCGCCCGCGCCGAATGGAACCGCCTGCAGCGCGGCACCGCCACCCTGAGCTACCAGCTCGCCAAGGGGCGCCCCGATCTGATCCCCGAACTTACCTACAGCCTCACCGGCATCAAGGACGAAATCGCCGCCATCGTCTGGCTCGGCGCCAACGTGCAACACAGCTTCACACCCGAGGCCTATACCACCAGCCTCGAGCTGGAGGCCAAGCTGCCCGACGACGACCTCGCCGAACTGGCCGACCTCACCGACAGCTACACCGGCGTGCTCGCCTGGTACCGCGACGCCAAGACTGGGCAACAGAAGAAGCTCACCCAGGGCGACCAGGCCAAGCCCAAGCGTCTGACCCACCTCTACGCCAGCAAGGCCAGCGCCAAGCGAGCATTGGAACGTGAAGCGAAGCGACTTAAGGCATAGGGCAATGCAACTGTTGCACCATGCAACTATTGCACTTATACTCTCACCATGCCTACGATCAAACGCCTCCATAACTGCACAATCACCCTCTACGCCGGGGATCACCTGCCGCCACACTTCCACGTGCGCCTGCAAGATGGCCGCGAAGCCCTGGTGGAAATCAACGGCCTGGCCGTGCTCTCCGGCCGCATCGCCCGTCGCGAGCTGGCAGCAGCTCTGCAGTGGGCCGCCGAAAATCACGCGCTGTTGAGCGCCAAATGGGAGGAACTGAACCCATGAAGAACCGCCACTTCACCATCGTCCATGTAGAGACCTTCGCCCCGGCCACCCTGCGCCTGACGTATGCAGACGGCGAGCAGCTGCAGGTCGACCTGCACGACGTCATCGCCCGCCATCCAACGCTGGCCCGCCTGGCGAACCCTGCTGTCTTCGCCCAGGCCGCCATCGGCCAATGGGGCGGCAGCATCGTCTGGGCCGACGAAGACGACCTGGAGCTGGCCGCCGACAACTTGCGCGCCCGCGCAATCGAGCAAGCCGGTGGCTACTCGCACGAACTGATCTGGAACTGGATGGCCAAGCATCGCTTGAGCCTTGATGCCGCCGCCGAAGCCCTGGGCCTCAGCCGCCGCATGCTGGCCTACTACCGCAGCGGCGAGAAGCCCATCCCGCGCACTGTGGCCCTCGCCTTGCTGGGGTGGGAAGTCGAGCAGCACCAGGCCGCATGACTGCCGCCTACCCACGCACCCCAATCACCTCATCCCACCGCGTCGTGTAGCACAGCGACTTCATCTCCCGCCGCATGCCCCACCAGGGGTCGGCGGGCATCCTGCCAAGTCGCACGGTGCCACGCCCTTCCCGCTTGTTGATCGCGTCCACCGTCGCCATCAGCCGTTCGCCGCCCGGGCGCGGCGCCGGCGCGAACAGGTCGTCGGTCACCTCGCCGCGGCGGCTCAGGTCCATCAGCAGGATCGAGCACTTCGAGTAGCGAAAGCCCTGCTGGAACAACGCATCAAGCGCCCGCAGCGCCGGCGCCAGGATCGCCCGTGTGTCATCGGTCGGTGCTGGCAGCGCCACGGTTCGCGCCTCCGCGTAGCGCGCCTCGTTCGGGTTGTGCACCTGGGTCCGCAGGCCCACTTGGATTGCCCCGCACAACGAGCCCTGGCTGCGCAGCTTCTCGGCGGCCCGGAACACGTACGTTGCCAGCGCCTCGCGTATCGGTTCGATCTGCTCCAGCCGCTCGCCGAACATCTTCGAACTGCAGATGGCTTGCTTCGGCGGCGGGCCATCGTTGAAGTCCAGGCAGCTCACACCGCGCAGCTCCCGTGCGGTGCGCTCCAGCGTCACGCCGAACTGCTTGCGCAACGTGGGCACGTCGAAGTGCGCCAGGTCCCAGGCGGTTTCGATGCCCAGGGCCTGCAGCTGCGGCGCCAGGCGCCGGCCAATGCCCCACACCTCGCTGACCGGCGCGATGCGCAGCAGCTTGGCTTGCCGCGCCGGGTCGGTCAGGTCCACCACGCCGCCGGTGGCCGGCCACTTCTTCGCGGCCCAGTTAGCAAGCTTGGCCAGGGTCTTGGTGGTGCTGATGCCTACGCCCACCGGCATACCCACGTCGCGCAGTAGCCGCGCGCGCACCTGCCGGCCCAGGCCGAGTAAATCCTGCACACCGGTTAGGTCTGCCCAGCACTCGTCGACCGAATAAACCTCGATGGCCGGCACCATGTCGCGGATGGTGCGCATCACCCGATTGCTGATGTCCGCGTACAGCGTGTAATTGCTCGACCGCACCGCCACGCCGGCGCCGCGCAACTGGTCCCGCACCTTGAAGTACGGCGCGCCCATGGGAATGCCCAGGGCCTTCACCTCGGCCGTTCGTGCGATCACACAGCCGTCGTTGTTCGAGAGCACCACCACCGGCACGCGCTTGAGTTCGGGCTGGCAAATGCGCTCGCAGCTGCAGTAGAAACTGTTGCAGTCGATCAACGCGAAAACCGGCATCAGCCCACCCGTCCGATGATCCACGTCACCGTGCCCCACACCTCGATCGCTTCCTCGCATTCCAGGCTCACGTCCGGCGTGAAGCGGTTCGCAGCGCGCAGCACCAGGCGCCCGCCCTCGTCGCTGGTCATCATCCGCACGCGGTAACCGCTGCCGTCGCCCAGGTCGACCACCACCAGCCGCGCCGCGTAGGTGCGTGCATCGCCAATGGTCAGCGCGTAGCTGCGGTCGACCACCAAGTGATCGCCCTGGTACAGGCCGAAGCCGATCAGCGAGTCATCGGTCACCGCCACCACCCAGATATGCGGCGCGCCGAGGCCCGTCAGCGCGTCCAGTGAGAGCCGCCCCTCGGCCTCGTCTTCGGCCGGCGACTGAAAGCCCGTGATGCGCAGCTCTTTCGCTTCCGGGAGCAGGTGCGCGAGCCGGTCATGCCGGCCAAGAATGGAGAGTGACATCGGGTGAACCCATGAATTACTGTATGCACATACAGTAATCGAGGCGTTACCCAGATGGCAAAAGGCAAACAGCAAACGGCAGCCGCCCCAACCACCTATGAGCTGCTCGGCGCCCGAGTTCAGCGGGTCATCAACTCCCCGGCAGCGCAAAAATCCCGATCAGCGGTACTGCTGTACGCCGAAGGCGACAACCCGGACGACTGGGCCCAGCTGTTGGACGAGATCGGCGAGAACGACAACGTCACCATCTGCCACCGCGACGACGGCATACAGCTGTTCTGGACGGTACCGAAGGACGATTGAGCGCCCACAAAAAACCCCGGCACCTGGCCGGGGTTTCTGTCACTCACTGCTTGCGCAGTGCCAAGCTTTCCACCGCTCGCCGCACAAAGACCTGATCACCCTCGTCCAGCTCCCGATAAAACCGAATCAGCATCCGCTCCAGTGGTGTCAGCGGTTCCCTATCAGGCTGTGCAACCTCAACCACAGGTTGACTACCAACAGCCTCAATCCCATCGTTCATTCTCTGCATGCTCCATGTTGTGCAGTGGAGCAAAGAGCATCGGCAGAGATACAACTCTTTTAAGCACAGAAGCGTCGAGGGTGCCAATAAATCCACCACAAGTTTTCTGAACTAGGAGTCGACGGTATTTGAATCTGGAGTTACAGACAAAGGGGCAACCTTCCATTTATCGATGGAAAAAACAACAGCAGCAACCTTGTCATTCACATAAGTAGGCTTATCTAGCCCCATATAGAAAAAATAGCTTCTTGTTTCATCTTTATTTTTCCTATCAGTATTTTTCCCCGACTTAGTATATACAACAACAACATCATCTTTCTTTATTTCGCGGTCTGGAATCCAATAAGCATTATAAATCTCATTTGACACCCCAGCTCCATGCCTTTGAGTGGAGGCGAGAATCTGAGATCCTATCTGTCCATCCTCAAGTGCATAGATAACTACTCTTTCTTTTTCTAGGTTGCCAGCATCTTGGACTGAACGAACTTTAATTCTCATAACGCTTCATCCTGGCCGCAACAGAAATCCCCGCAATAGCGATCCCTAGGCATGCGACTGCGAAAGCAACGACAAACGGCTCAATCGATATTGATATACCCGCCAATGCTGTACCAATTCCAAGCCCTGCACTGTAAAGGGTATCTAAATACCTATTCATACCTTTAAATTTATCTAGCTCACCCTTAACCTCAGCGTGCGTAACTCTAAGCTCGTGATGAGATATTATGATAGCCTCACTTTTGAATAGTTCACTTTCCAACCTGCTATTTTCTGCAAGCATCAATTTGTGAACGCCAGGATTTGACATATCTTCTAGAGTCAACTCCGTCATTAAATTCCTGTACGGCATTTTTCTCTTGGGCGGTTCATCTTCCGAGTTTATTTTTCCCGCCGGGGACTCTTCATCAGGAGACACTTCTTTCATCATCTGTAAAATCTCTCGCAAAGCCGACTAACCACGCAGTCACATGGCATTGAAAGGAAAGCAATTAACTAGGCGTCATCATCTGCCAAACTGCATAGAAAAATCCGCCAATCATTGCTAGATAGACTAACGCCCCTATACGAGCCCCTGTATAAGCTGCGGAATTAGTCCCCCCGCACTGCGGGCACGTTTTAGCCTCTTTCGCAATTTTTGCAGCGCATGTTTTGCAGGCAATCAACCCCACGACATCACTCCCCTTCTTGAATGCAGTACTCGACCATCTCATACTGGGTTCCCCACTCGCGCTCGCAAGCACGCCGCTGAGAGCCTGAGTAGTTGAGTTCGATGTTTTCCTTGGCAGTTCTTCGCTCTTTGGCGCAGTGTTCCTGCATATCGAATTGGCCCGGCCATTCTCGTGCACAGCGGGTGGCTATTTCGTCCTGTGGCGCGTTTCCAATGGCCTTCTCGGCGGAACGCTGTTCCTTGATGCAGTACACAACCATCTCGAAATTCGTGCCCCACTCCCCCTCGCAATGCTGGCGGATTGACCCACTGTAATTAGCCAGTTGCCGCAACGCCTTACGCTGCTCGGAAACGCAAAAGGCACGCATCTCTGCATCATCAGGCCACTCATCGCTGCAATGAGCCTGGATCGCACTGTCGTCGGCAACGGCGAATGTCGGTAGGACACCGACAGCGAAAAGCCCAGCGAGCGCTAGGCTGGCAAACCTAGTTTGCATAGCTCCCTCCCCTTCATCCTGAAATCACCGGCCCCCATGGCCAGCGAACAACATCCGGTGCGGCGACCTACTTGTCGCCGTTTACCTCATAACGCCCGGCCATCTCGGCCATGGCGGTAACCATCCTATTGGTGTGCGTCTGGTCATTCGCCGGCAGTTGGCGGTAGTGCTCAAGCAGGTCCACCTCGGCACTGCTGATGCTGTCAGCGCTAGTAGGCCTGCGCTCACCAGTCACCACGTAAAGCACATCCACTCCGCGCTCTGCGACAGCGGCCAGATAGGCAGCGTCGGGGTAGCGATCCCCTTTCTCATAGTTACCTTGGGCGTTTGCTTTAACACCGCCCAGCTCACCAAAAACGGCCTGAGACATGCCCAGCCGCTCGCGCTCCTCGCGTAGGCGATCGCCAATTCCACTCATTTGGATAGAAATCCCCATTGACACCACTCGAATGAGTGGTAATCTTTGCCACATTGAACGCTTTTGAATGGTTTTGAATGATGCACGCCACTCGCACCGCTGCACAAGCAAAGGAATGGATCGAATCGCAGGGCAAATCCGTCAAGGAATTCGCAAGCGAGAACGACCTCGATCTGCACACCACGTATCAGGTGCTGGCTGGCGTGAAGAAAGGACGCCGAGGTGCCGCACATAAAGCTGCTGTCGCGTTAGGTATCAAAGCAGCTGAGGTCGCACAGTAATGGCCACCGTCCCTACCGAAAACCAGAAACGCCGCCCGGCGATTCTAGAAAGCCGGCGCCAGGTCATGAGCGCCGTAATCACGGGCTTCCCTGGTGGCCGCGAGTCTGCTGCTGCGCGTCTTGGGCTGCCACTCAAGAAGCTGGACAACCACATGTATGAGAACGCCGGCAGCCAACCGCTGACCGACGCCCAGGTGCACCAGCTCGAGCAGCAGGCTGGCTCCACCCTTCTCCCCGACTACATCTGCCACCTGTACGGCGGCGTGTTCGTGCCCATGCCCGAGTGCAGCGAGCTGGACAACCTGGAGCTGTATGCCCGTTCGCTGAGCACCACCCTCAAGCGCGGGATGGTCGACCAGTTGATCGCCCAGGCGCTGGTAGACGGCGTGATCGAAACCGCCGAGGTAGAGGCCATCCTCGCCGCCCATCGCACACATATCGCCGCACGCCACGCCGAGATAACCGCCGTGCTTGTGCTGCACAGCAAGTAACACCGCCCGACCCTGGAAAACCAGGGCGAGCACCAGGAACCGATCCAGGCGCGGGATGCGTCGCCACTTAACCGGCCCAGCCGGTGCCGCGACTAGCGGCGGGGAGACAAGTTGAGCATTTACAAGCTGGTGTGCCCGGCTTGCGGCAATCCCGTGCGGATTCGCTCAAGCGAGGGCCAGAGCCCGCTGTTTCGCACCATGTACGGCCAGTGCACCTACGTGCCCTGCGGCTACAACATCGTGGGTTCCCTCAACTGGGATTACGGGCTCAACGCCTCGGGCATGGACAAACCGCGCATCACCCTGCCGCTGGCCCCCTCTGTGGTGAAGCGCCAGGCGCATAAAGATTGCCGCCTGAAAAAGGATCAGCTCGACCTGCTGGACGCACTGGAGGAAGCGGTATGACCACCGAACTGCCACCGATCGACGCCACCGACTACCGCACCCGCATGCAGGGCTGCGCCCGGGCCTTTCTCGAGCAGCACCAGGCCGAGCACCTGGCCGGCGATCCGCAGTTGTTCGAGCGTGCCTGCCAGCACCTGGTCCAGGCCCTGGACGTTCCCCTGTTCCTGGCGCCACGGCTGGCACAACTGGCCATGAGTGAGCTGCAGCCCTACCCGCGGATCTGGGTCGGCTGGGACCTGGCCAGCGGCCCCGACCGACAGCACCCCTAACCCCTGAATCCCCAGCCCACGCCGTGGGTTTGGGCAAGTTGCGCCTGGAGTACGCCATGCCAGCAGACATCGACATCCACATCGGACTGCCCAAGCCCATCGCCGAGGCCTGGTTGCAGAGCCTGCGCAGCGAGCTGCGCCAGGGCTTCGACCTGCATTGGTACGACGACCGCTACCGCCACGTGCCCGAGCCGCTGCGCAGCGCTCGCATCCTCGACGACCACCCGGCCCTGGCCGGGCACAAACGCACCATCGGCGCGCTACAAGCCGCGCTCACTGCCAACCGATAAGGCCCGCCACCATGCCGACTCCCCCCCTTCCCCTGCTCAAGGCCCTGGCCGCCACACCTGAGCGCTACATACTGGCCATGTTCCTGAAAGATCTGATAAGCGCGACCGGTGAGGCCCGCCACGATATCAAGCAGCGCCTCGGCGGCATCCTCTGCGCCTATCTGGAGCTGGATGTCATCACTGCCGACCAGTACAACGCACTGGCCGCCGAGCTGCACGCCTTCGTATGGGGCCAGGCATGAGCCAGATGCAGGAGTCCCTGCGCACCGAGGTGCTGCAACGCATCCAGCGCGACTATGCAGGCCTCAAGCCCATCAAG
The DNA here is from genome assembly GCF_001945395.1 of Pseudomonas sp. PA15(2017). Classification (GTDB taxonomy): domain Bacteria; phylum Pseudomonadota; class Gammaproteobacteria; order Pseudomonadales; family Pseudomonadaceae; genus Aquipseudomonas. The sequence goes on from NZ_MSXV01000059.1 coordinate 197,662, forward strand.
GGCTCCAAGTACATGCGCAAGGGCAAGTGCCCGGCCTGCGGCAAGCCCGAGCTGTACACCTTCACCGACTCGCCCTGGATGCTGATCTGCGGCCGCGGCAAGTGCGGTGCGCAGTACCACGTCAAAGACCTGTACGACGACCTGTTCAACGACTGGAGCGAGCGCGCGCCCGCCACCGAGCAGCAGCCCAACGCTACCGCCCGCGCCTACCTGGAATTCGCACGGGGCTTTCGCCTGGAACTGATCGAGGGTTGGTTCAGCCAGGAGCATTACTGGTCGCGTGAACTCGGCATTGGCAGCGCCACCGTGCGTTTCCCGCTCGCCAAAGGTGGTTACTGGGAGCGCCTGATCGACCGCCCCGAGCGCTTCGGCAAGCAGAAGGCGCGCTTCAAGCCCGGCGAAAGCTACAAGGGCGTGTGGTGGTGCCCGCCGTCGCTGAACCTGCTGGAGGTCAGCGAGTTGCTGATCGTCGAGGGCATTTTCGACGCCATCGGCCTGCTGCATCACGGCATCAACGCCGTTTCCATGATGTCCAGTGCGCCGTTCCCCGAGCAGTCACTGCGCGAGCTGAAACAGGCCTGCAGCGAAGCTGACCGCCCCCTGCCGACACTGGTCTGGGCACTGGACAACGAGCCCGTTGCCCGCAGCCTCACCCGCAAGTGGGTGACCATGGCCCGAGCCATGGGCTTCCGCTGCGAAGCGGCGCAGGTCCCGCAGAAGGGCAAGAAGGTCGATTGGAACGACCTGCATCAGCGCTGGGCGTTCATCGACGACGCCGAGCAACGCGCCGAGCGTGTAGCGACTGATCTGGACGAAGCCCGCTACCAAGGCGCGCTGCTGATCGCCGACAGCGCATCGGAAAAGGGCCTGCTGATCTACCAGCGCAACGAGTGGCGGGAATTTCACTTCGGCTACGACAGCCGGCTGTACTGGTGGGCGCTCGACCTGGACAAATACAACAAGGCCGTCCAGGCACTGGAAGAAGACGAAGGCAATACGCAGAGCAACAAGGAAGTCCGCGAGAAGGCACTGCGCTTGTCCGGCAGCGTGGTGGAAATCGCCAACTGCTACTTCGAGGCCCTGTATTTCCAGCGCAACGAGATCACCGACGAGTCCTGGTACTACCTGCGGGTCGACTTCCCCCACGGCGCGGATAGCGTGAAGAACACCTTCACCGCCACGCACATTGCTGCCGCCAGCGAGTTCAAGAAGCGCCTTCTCGGCATGGCCGCCGGGGCCATGTTCACCGGCACCGGCCAGCAGCTCGAAAAGATCATGAAGCAGCAGACCTACGGCATCAAAACCGTGGAGACCATCGATTTCGTGGGCTACAGCAAGGAGCACGGCTGCTACGTGTTCGGCGACGTTGCCGTCAAGGATGGCCAGGTGTACGAGGCCAACGCCGAGGACTATTTCGAGTTCGGCAAGCTGCGCATCAAGACCTTGCAGAAGGGCGTGGCCATCCGCCCCAGCCGCGACGCCAAGGCATACGACAGCGAATGGTTCGGCCTGCTGTGGACGTGCTTCGGGGCACAGGGCGTGGTGGCACTGACGTGGTTCTTCGGCTCGCTGTTCTGCGAGCAGATCCGCGCGCGCTGGCAGTCCTACCTGTTTCTCGAGGCCACAGGCGAGGCCGGCGCCGGCAAAACCACCTTGCTCAACCTGTTGTGGAAGTTGCTCGGCCGCGAGGGCTACGAGGGCTTCGACCCGATGAAGTCCACCAAGGCCGGCCGCTCCCGTCTCATGGCGCAGGTCGCCGGCATGCCTGTGGTCTACCTGGAAGCCGACCGCCACGGTGACGACAAGGCCCACGCCAAGACGTTCGAATGGGACGAACTGAAGGATTTCTACGGTGGCGGCACGCTGGCGACCAAGGGCGTGAAGACAGCCGGCAACGAGACCTACGAACCACCCTTTCGCGGCGCCATCGCCATCACCCAGAACGCCGCCGTGGTCGCCCACGAGGCCATCATGACCCGTATTGGCAAGCTGCACTTCCTGCGCCCCACTGTCACCCCGGAAAGCCGCGCCGCGGCAGACAGACTCAACGCCCTGGACGGCAGCATCCTCAGCCACTTCCTGTTGCTGGCCATCAAGGCCGAGGCCAGCGTGCTGGAGCAATTCGCCGACACCTTTCCGGGCCATGAGGCCCGCCTGCGCCGCCTGCATACCCACTGCTGGAGCTGCGGCGCCGCCTTCGAGGATGGCAACGACAACGCCGCCTGCCGCCACTGTGGCAACACCTTGCGCGGCTACATCCGCGTCGAGCGCATCAGCAAGAACCACGCCCAACTGCTCGCTTTGCTCGATTGCCTGCGCCAGGTGGTGCCGATCAGCGACACACAGCACAGCGCCACCCAGCGTCAGATCGTTGCCATGGCCCTGGAACGCCAGGGCTCGATCAGCGCCGACCATGCGGCCGTGGCCGAGTTCTGGGAAGTCTTCGACTACCTCGAGGGCCTGGACGGCGAAGGGCCAGTGGTGAACCACAGCAACAAGCCCGAAACCGGCGAAATCGCCATCAACCTCAACGAATTCTACGAACGCGCCAACGAGCACAAACAGAAGCTGCCCGATATCGGCCTGTTGCGTGACCTGCTCAAGGACAGCCGTTCGCGCAAGTTCGTCGACGCCAATCGCGCCGTCTGCAGTGCCGTACGAAAGCACCAGGCCAAGCGCGCCAACCTCACCGTCTTCAAGGCCCCCACCGTGAAGTGCTGGATTTTCCAGCAGCCCTAGCCGCCCAGGCGCTGCAACGCCCAGGCACACAACCCCAAAGGAGAAGCACCATGCAAAACCAACAAACCCCGAAATGGCTGGAGCTGTTCACCACCGCATTCGGCGCCAAGGGCCTCGTCGCCCTGGCCTGGTGGGCCGGCGCCTACCATGCCGAGCGCATCCGCAACCTGCAGGGCACTTACCCCATCTTGCAGATCCACGGCGATGCAGGCGGCGGTAAATCCACCCTGGTCAGCAACCTGTGGAAGCTGTCGGGCGTTGTCGAGCGCGACCACATCACACTGACCAATCACAGCTTCGGCGCCCTGATTGCCAGGCTGGCCATGGCCGTCAACGAGCCAGTGGTCATTGATGACGTCGGCAACGCCTCTGAGCCCCTGCAGTTCGACTGGGACGCGCTGAAACAGCTGTACACCGGCAACAGCGTGGTGCGCCGCGCAGTTGGCGAGCAAGTCCAGTTCAGGGGTGCCCTGGTCATCGTCGGCACCGCCCCCTGCACCTTCGAACAGCGCAGCGTCGCGGTACAGCTCAAGCGTCCCGAGCACAGCGGTGAGCGCAGCGCGGCCGTTCAAGCCCTGCACGCCCTGCAGATCAGCGACCTTGCCGAGTTCCTGACGGAGGTGCAGGAGCACAAGGACATGGCCGTGTTCTGCATGGGCAAGGCCGAGGCACTGGCCTTCGAGCTGGCCGACCAGGTGCACGCCGAGCTGCACATCCGCGACGCCCGCAACCACGCCCAGTTGATCGCCTTGCTCGACTTCCTCGACGCCCTGTTCAACGTCCCGGCCGAAGCCCTGGACGCCGCGAAGGCCACCGTACGCGAAATGGCCTGGCACACCGTCGGCCGCACCCGCGGCCCGGTCGAGGACTGAGCCATGAACGATGAAACCCCATCCAGCGTCATCGCCACCCTGATCGGCAGCGGCATCGCCCTGCTGCTGCTCGCCGCCGGCGCCAACGCCGCCCCGGACCTGCTGCTGGCACTCACCCACTGACCCAGCCGCCCAGGCGCTGCAACGCCTGGGCATCACCCGAAGGAGAAGCACCATGCAGTCATACCACTACAAATCGGCAGCTCCAGAGACGGTGGCCATCGTCGTCGATTACTACCAAGCGAAAGATCGCTTCCTCGGACAGTTGAACGACCTGGGCAAGCTGATCGGCGGCAAGGTTGCTCCGATGCATGACGTCGGCTCCAACTTCGCCGGCGGCGTGAAGCTCAGCGACTCCCGCGAGCTGGACGCACACTGGTGCCGCCCAGATGAATGGGGGTTCCGAGGTCTGCGCAGCGCGCCGAAGCTCCCGAAGGGCATCACCAAGGAAGAACGTGCAGCGATCCGCGCCGAGCACGAGCGCTTGCAACAGCTGTGGCAGGAACACTGCCCAGCCAGGCTGAGTAGCGCCGAATACTGGGATCGGCTCAGCATCAACACCGGCAACCTCTGGCTATGCGGCGGCATCATGTTCGAGCACCAGAACACCGCCTATTTCAACTTGGGCTTTTCGATCAGCCAGGCTGATCACGAAGCCGCGTTGGCTGCCGGTCAGCCAACCAGTGGCTGGATCGAAGGCGCCTCAGAAATCCTCCCCAGCGAGTACCAGACCGCCCGCCAGGCCAAGTTGGAGGCCCGCGCATGAGCCAGCCCCTCGAAAACCTCGAAGTGGCCATGGCCTTCGAAGACTGGGCCCTGCCCCGCGGCTACGACATGACCCAAGACGGTGGCCAATTCCAGAACCTGGAAACTCGCGCCGCCTGGCTCGGCTTCGAAGCCGCCCACGGCCCGGCTGGCTGCCGCCCCTACGGCCAGCAGCTGTACGCCCTGATCAAGCGCAAAAGCGAGTACGCCCACCAGAGCGACAAGCTGTTCCCGGTGCGCGTGGCTGCACCGCCCTACGACGACTACATCGTGCACGGCGGCATCGGCGGCGTGTACCGCCAGAAGGACGTGGATTTCTACGTGATCGACGACGGCAAGCAGTACCGCCTCAGCTGACACCGGCCAGGCCGGAAAAAAGACGGCGCCGGGGGCTGCAACCCCCGACGCCAACCACCCCAAAGGAGAAGCACCATGCAAGCACATCAACCCCAAGGCGGCGGCGCAGAGCCTACCACACCACAGGCCCGCACCAGGCCCCCACTCGCCGGCAGCCGCCTGGATATGCCCAGCATCTGCGACATCTGCGGCAAGGCCCGCTCCACCCGTAAACACGCCAAATGCAGCCGCATTCGACAGAAGATGAAGGACGCCCACTGGCAAACCTACATGGCCGAGCAAGTCGCCAAGAAACAGGCCCTTCAGGAGCGCCGCCGTTATGGTCGTTGATATTGGTCGTCACGTTGATCTGGCGAACGCAATTCGCTGGCCATTCCACCCCGCCAATGAACTACCCGGCCTGCAGCACAACATCGTCAGCGTGTCGGGTGGCAAGGACAGCACCGCCCTGCTGCTGCTCGCTCTAACCCAAGACGCGCCCAATCTGCGCGCCGTGTTTGCGGACACCGGCAACGAACACGAGCTGACGATTGAATATATCGACTACCTGGCGCAAGCCACAGGCGTGGCCATCGAGCACCGCCGCGCTGACTTCTCCCGGCAGATCGCCCGCAAGCGCGAATTCATCGCCACCAAATGGCGCGAGCAGGGAGTGGCAGAAACCATAGTGCTGGCCGCACTGGAAGTGCTGCAGCCGACAGGTGTGCCCTTCTTGGACCTCTGCCTATGGAAAGGCCGCTTTCCCAGCCGTAAGGCGCAGTTCTGCACCGAGGAGCTGAAGCGCAATGTCATCGTGGAGCAGGTCATGCTGCCGCTGATGGATGGCCCGAACATGATTATGAGCTGGCAGGGTGTGCGCGCCGACGAATCCGATGTTCGCCGCTACCTGCCCGAATGCGAAGCAGTAGGCGGTGGACTCTACAACTATCGCCCGCTGCTCAGATGGAACGTGGACAGCGTGTTCGAGGCACACCGCGCCATGGGCATCAAACCTAACCCGCTCTACACCATGGGGGCCAGCCGGGTAGGCTGCATGCCCTGCATCAACTGCCGGAAGGGTGAGCTACGAGAGATCGCTGCACGGTGGCCACACCATATTGACCGTATTGCCCGCTGGGAGGATCTGGTACGACAGGCCAGCAAGCGCGGCGGCGCAACGTTCTTCGCGGGCGCCAACGCTAAGCACCAACAAGGCTCGATCAAGGAAATGGATGTCGCGCAGATCGTCGCTCTGGCCAACATCCGCCAGGCAGTTGAGTGGTCACGTACCACCCGAGGTGGTATCCAGTATGACTTGATCGCAACCGATGGCGAAACCGACTCAAAGGCCTGCACCAGTGCATACGGCCTGTGCGACAGCGACTGGGTACCGATGGAGGCCGCTGTATGAGCCAGGTAGCAGTGTTATTCGCGCGCTCCGACAGCATCTACAAGACTTTCAGCGCGGCTGACGTGTGGGATGCGCAGCGCAACGCATTGAACTGGCCTGGAGGTGCGCCAATCGTTGCCCATCCACCATGCCGCGCGTGGGGGCGTCTCCGCACATTCGCTAAGCCCCGCCCAGGTGAAAAAGGGCTCGCCTTGTGGGCTGTCGACCAGATCCGCAGCTATGGTGGCGTGCTCGAACACCCTGCCAGCAGCTTGCTCTGGAAGGAAAAGCCCCTACCAGAACCTGGCGAGCAGGACAATTGGAACGGCTGGACGCTGGTCATTTCCCAATGGTGGTGGGGCCACCGCGCAGAGAAGCTGACACGCCTATACATCTGCGGCGCCGCGCCGTGCCAGCTTCCCCCTATACCTTATCGGATGGGCGAGGCAAGCCATGTAATTGCGCAGAGCAGCCTGAATCAGCATCTACGTCGCAGGCCCGAAGTCAGCAAAAAAGAGCGAGAGGCAACCCCCGTCGAGCTGGCGGCATGGCTTCTTGAGGTAGCCCGCATCTGTGGGAGCAACATTGCGGCAGGGAGTCGAACGTTATGAGCCTATACGTACTCACCGGCCACCGCTGCGGTAAATCGCTTTTGGCACTGCTGGTCTACGCCCACAACAACGGCTGGCAGGCCTGCCGCACGCGCGGTGGCCACGTCCGTTTTCAGAAGCCAGGGCGCCCGCCAGTGTTCACCAGCAGCACGCCGAGCGATTGGCGTGCCTACCGTAACGCCCTGGCCATGCTGGTCAGGGCCGACAAAGCCATAGAGGTGGCCCGTGGATGACCAGCGGCGGCACATGCACGAGTGCGAGGCACGCGACTGGCTGCGGCGTGGCTACTCGACGCCAGACCGTATCGAAGAACTCACCGAGCTGATCGCCAAGCGGCGGGGCGCTGGAGCTGCTGCCGAACTGGTGGCCGAAATGCGCCGCCAGTGGCAACATCGAAACGAATGGATGGGAGGCAACCGTGGGTAAGACCCTGGATCGTTTTCTGCGCGAGGCAGAAGTGCTCGAGGCAACGAGCCTGGCGCGCTCCACACTGTGGCGCGAAGTGAAGGCCGAGCGCTTCCCGCCCCCGGTCCCCATCACTGCGGGCCGAGTCGGCTGGCGTGCATCGGAGGTCGCCCACTGGCAGCAGAACCCGACGAAATGGAAACCCCAGGGGGCCGCGTAAGCGGCCCTCAGGCTTTCTGGGTAATGATGTTCTGCTGCAGCCACTTGGCCCAGACATTCAGGCCGGCTTTTTTCTCTTTGAAGTAGTCGTAGCGGTCGTAGTGTTTCGACCCTACATCATTGAAGGCACGCCCCTGGATGCGGTCGCGCAGGGACTTGTCCAGCCCGGCCGCGCCCATCAGGGTCGTGCAGGTGCGGCGAATGTCGCGCAGCGTGAACGGCCCATTGAACAGCTTGGCATGCCGCCCATACAACGCCGTCACGGCTCGCGAAAGGGACTGCGCCTGCAGCGCCTGGCCAGGCTTCTTGCCCTGGAACGGGTAAACGCTGGCTTCGCTGATCGCATCCATCTCGACCAGGCAATCCTTGGCAATCGCATTGAGCGGCACAACGTGCATGCTGCGCTCACCAACGCCGGCCTTGGCGTTGCGGATGATCATATGGTCACGCTGGTACAGGGTACGCTCGGAACGCAGCAACTGCTCGGGGCGCTGGCCACCAGTGGCGATCAGGAACTTGAGCAGTTCCGAGGTCGTGAGCGTCAATTGCTCGGGTAGCAGGTTCCAGAGGATCCCCAGTTCGGCTACAGACAGGTTTCGCTCCCCCGGGGCCTCCCAGTCGGACTGCACCGGGATCGATGCCACTGGATTGGACTGCAGCCCGAATTTCACTTTGTTGGCGTGGAAGTTTCGCGGGTTGAATTCCTCCTGCAGGGCGTGCTGGAAGGCAGCGTGCAGTCGCGAGCGCACGCGGTTGCAGGCGGTGGTGATGCCGCCAGCGATCATCTGGCTGATGATGTCGCGGATATCGGCCGGTGAAATCAACGCGGCGGGGCGCTTGCCAAGGTTCGGGAACGGCTCCAGCACGTAATGCTTGAAAGACCAGTTGACGTGCTCTGCCGTGGCGGCGCCCTCGGCCTTGAGCTTGGCGACGTAGGTGTCCAACAGATCGTTGAAGGTGCCGGGCTCGATCAGCACCTCCTTCTGCTCGCGAGACCTATCCCGGGCCTCGGTCAGGCTCAGGGCCGGCCAGTTGCCAAGCTTCTGCTTGATCTTCCGGTCACCCTGCCGGCGCTGGTAATAGAACTCTTTCGTGCCATTGGGGCGCACGCGCAGCAGCAGCACGCCCTCCCCTCTCGCCGTGCGGCCATCGCTGACCGTGTATTCCTTGGCTTCGGGCTTGAGCGCCCTGATCTGCTTTTCGGTGAGCACTGGCTGTCCATCCTGGGGGCCGTTTCTGGGGGCCGTTCGCCCGAATCAAGGTGAGACGTCCCGAGACAACCCCGGATCAGCCACACCGCGAAAAGCCGCGATTCTACTGGCTTTCACGGCCAATGGGGTACTACCTGGCACCTGCTGAGAAACCACCGTCTTGAGCTTCCCAAGCTCATGACGAGGGTTCGATTCCCTTAGCCCGCTCCAGATCGAAATACAAAAGCCCCGTCATCACTGACGGGGCTTTTTCGTTTTTGAGGATTTGTCGCGGTAACAGGGCACCCGTTATGCATCTGAAGTGCTGCAGAAGCCCTACTCCGATCACTTCGCTGCAGCTACTTGAGCTTCGCCAGCAGCGCTTCGGCAGCGGCTTCCGAGCTGGCCGGGTTCTGGCCGGTGACCAGCTTGCCGTCTTCGATCACGAAGGACGCCCAGTCCTCGCCCTTTTCATACTTGCCTCCGAGTTTCTGGAACTCGTCTTCGATCAGGAACGGCACAACATCGGTGAGTTGCACGCCAGCTTCTTCGCTGTTGCTGAAACCGGTGACCCGACGCCCCTTGATCAAAGGGCTGCCGTCAGCAGCATTGACGTGGCGCAGCGCACCCGGCGCGTGACAGACGAAGCCGATAGGCTTGCCGGCGCGCTCGAAGGCTTCGATCAGGGCGATCGATTCGCGCGATTCGGCCAGGTCCCACAGCGGGCCATGGCCGCCGGGGTAGAACACGGTGTCGTAATCCAGTTGCTTGACCGAATTCAGCTTCACGGTGTTGGCCAGCTGACGCTGCGCCTCGGTGTCGGCCTTGAAGCGGCGGGTGGCGTCGGTCTGTGCGTCGGGCGCGTCGCTTTTCGGGTCCAGCGGCGGCTGGCCACCGGCTGGCGAGGCGAGCACGACATTGGCGCCGGCATCCTTGAACACGTAGTAAGGCGCCGCGAACTCTTCGAGCCAGAAGCCGGTTTTCGCACCGGTGTTGCCGAGCTGATCATGGGAGGTCAGCACCATCAGAACATTCATCATGAACTCCTTGCATGTGGCGATAGGGTTCTGAGTTAGTGCCCGAAAACCACGCGGAGTGCCCGAAGCTTTTCATTCCCGGCAGGCTGGCAGCCACAGATCGGCCGCCAGGCCGCCACCGGCGCGATTCTCCAGCAGCAGCGTGCCACCGTGAGCCAGGGCAATCCGCCGGGCGATGCTCAGGCCGAGCCCATAGCCGCCCGAGCGGGCGTTGCGTGAGGCCTCCGCCCGCACGAAGGGCTCGAAGATGCTGGGCAGCAAGGACGCCTCGATTCCCGGGCCGCGATCCTCGATACGAATGGCAACGCCCTGCTCCCGCTCGACCAGTATCACCTCTACCCCGCGGGCGTAGCGCAGGGCATTTTCCAGCAGGTTCTGCAGACACCGCTGCAGCAGAATCGAATTGCCGCGTATCGGTGCAACGTCGCCCGAAATAGGCAATGGTTCATCGACAGTTGCCAGTTCGCCACACACTTGCGTGACCAGTTGCTCGATATCAACGGGCTCAGCCACCCCAGGCTCGGCGGCGCGCTGGAAGTCGAGCACCTGGGCGATCATGGCATCCATCTGAGCGATGTTGTGCTTCAGGCGCTCACGCTGCTCGTCATCGCTCAGGCGTTCGATACGCAGGCGCATGCGCGTCAAGGGCGTGCGCAGGTCGTGGGATACGGCGGCGAGAAAATGCGCCTGGTCGCGCATCATGGCGATCAGCCGCTGCTGCATGACGTTGAAGGTATGCGCCGCCTCGCGCACTTCCAGCGGCCCGTTCAGCGGCAGCGGCGGCTGCTCCAGGTTGTCGCCCAGGCCGCGAGCGGCTTCGCTGAGCCGCTGCAGCGGGCGCAGACACAGACGCACCGCCAGCCAGCAGATGCCCAATACCGCCAGAATGCGCAGCACGTAGATACGCAGTATGTAATCGGCGATCAGCGCCCAGGCCGATTCACCGCTCCAGCCCTGCTGTTCATGGCCATCCACCTCCAGCCAGCGACCATCGGCCTGGGCGACGGCAAAACGGATATGAGCCTGGGCGGTGTCCAGGCCGAACAGGCTGCGCCAGACGATGGGCTCGCCGTGCGTGTCGGTCAGCCGGGCCTCGAGCAAGCGGATCCGCTGCTCGCGCCCCAGTTCGTGGCGCAACGCCTGGTGCAACAGCAACTCGATACGCCGCAGACCACGCCGGTCGGTCGCGTCGACGTGCGGCTCGCTGGCGAGGCAGTTCAGCTGGTAGCCGGCAGGCGCCGAAAGCGGGCCGCCAACACTGCAGCCCCTTTCGATCATCCCCGCCGTACGGCTGGCAGCGAGACGTACCGGCGCCTCCAGCACCTGGGCGAAGCGCACGTCGAACCAGATGCTGCTCGACAGCAGCTGAATGGCTACCACGCCGCAGACCATGATCAGCAACAGTTGGGCGAACAGGGTCTGTGGCCACAGCCGCTTGAGCCAGGTGGCTGCGGGAAACGCGGACATTTCAGGTCACTGCATCGTTGGCAGTGATGCTGAACAGGTAGCCCTCGTTGCGGATGGTGAGGATCTGCACGCGCTCGTCATCTGCCTTGAAGCACTGGCGCAGACGGCTGACGCACATGTCCACCGATCGGTCGTCCGGCAGATGGGGTCGGGAGAACGCACAGCGGGTCAGGTGATCGCGGCTCAGCACGCGGTTGCGGGCGCCGAGCAGCTCGCTCAACACCCGGTAATCGGAGCGTGGCAACAACATTGCCGTGCCGCCGGGCTGAGTCAGGGTGCGCTTGACGGGGTCGAGGCGGTAGCCGGCGAACACCATCGGCGTGTCGCCCTGGCTTGCAGTCTCCACACGGGCTGGCACGGCGCGGCGCAATACCGCCTTGGCCCGTGCCAGCAGCTCGCGGGGCTCGAAGGGTTTGCCCAGGTAATCATCGGCGCCCACCTCCAGGCCAACGACGCGATCCAACGCCGAGCCACGGGCCGAGAGCATGATCACCGCCGGGCCATCCGCCGCCTGCACGCGACGGCACAGACTTAGGCCGTCCTCGCCAGGCAGCATGAGGTCGAGTATCAGCAGTTGCACGCTGTGCTGTTCGAGCAGCGACCACATCTGTCGGCCATCGGCGGCTGCCAATACGCGGTAACCGGAGTCGCTAAGGTATTCGCAGAGCAGCTCGAGAATCTCGTCATCGTCGTCCACCACCAGCACGGTCTGCGCCGCCGCCTCCATGCCCTGCGCCCTTGGGGCCTGCCCCTCATTACGTTCCATTACACGCCCGTACAAACCAAGAAATTACGCAGCCAGCGCAGTACTAGAATCGTAACAAAAATCTCATGCATATGAGAATTAATGCCAACCACCACGAGCCATCATGAACGTCACGCCCCTACCCCGTACTTCGCAAACCCGCATTCCCTCGCAACGCACATTGCTGGCCGCCACCATCAGCCTGGGCGGCCTGCTGCTCAGCCCGCTCGGTCACGCGGAGGTGGAAGCCCCCGCTGGCGCCCTGGAGCTGGGCGCGATGAGCATCGAAGACAGCGCCATCGACGATGCCACCGAACAACTCGGCTACACAGTGCGCGGTACCACCAGCTCGACCGGCATGGTACTGACGCCCCGGCAGACGCCGCAGAGCGTGACCACCATCACCCGTCAGCAGATGACCGACCGCGGCATAAGCAACGTCGAACAGGCGCTGGACGTCACGCCGGGCGTCACCGCCAGCAAGTACGAGGTGGGCGGCCGCACCGACTTCCGCGCACGTGGCTACAAGATCACCAACTGGAAGGTCGATGGCCTGCAGTACTTCGGTGACTCGGGTTTCAGCGGTGCCGGCAACTCGCTGAACATGGACATGTACGAACGCATCGATATCGTCCGCGGCGCCAATGGCCTGCTCGGCGGTACCGGCGACCCGTCGGCGACCGTCAACCTGATCCGCAAAAGCCCCGGCAAGGAATTCGGCGGCAGTGCCTACCTGACCTATGGCAGCTGGGACAGGACGCGCCTGGGTGCCGACCTCAACCTGCCGCTCAGCGAAGATGGCCGCCTGCGCTCGCGCTTCGTGATCACCCAGGAGGACGCCAACTCGTTCCGTGATCACCAGTCCGAACGTGCCCGTGCCGCCCTGGCAAATTTCGAGTTCGACCTCACCGACGACACCACCCTGGGCGCCGGCTATCAGTACGAATATACCAAGACCGTAGGCGGTGGCTGGGGCGCTAACATCCCGATCTGGTACGCCGATGGCAGCAAGACCGACTGGTCGCGCAGCACCAACCTCGTGCCGAGCTGGAGCCACGGCGAGAACCAGACGCGCACCTCCTTCGCCTCGCTCAGCCACCGCTTCAACGAGGACTGGACGCTGGACGTGAAGGCCGCGCAGAGCGTCACCGAAGCGCTCAATCACTACGGTTTGGGCAAGGTCAACCAGTTCAGCCGCGGGCTCTATACCGGCTACCCGGAGCAGGACGGCAGCGGCATGGTGCTCAACGGGCTGCACAGTTCCAGCGACACCACCCAGCAATCCGCCCAATTCGACCTGAGCGGCGCGTTCGAGCTGTTCGGCCGCAGCCACCAGGCCATGTTTGGCTACAGCGACAGCCGCACCGTGGGCTGGACGCCGCAATACAGCTGCATCATGTCCAGTGCCACGCGCCAGAGCGCACCGGCTTTGGGTTGCCAGTTCCGCAGCAACAACGGACTGCCGATCACCGACTGGCATAACGGCGTCGACGACGACCTGTACATGACGGCCAGCAAGACCGGCCGCCATGGCAAGAGCGTTACCCGCCTGCAGGGCATGTACGCCGCCACTCGCCTGAGCATCACCGATCCGCTGTCGGTCATTCTCGGCGTGCGGGCCAGCGACTATCACACTAAGAACGCCACTGCCGCAGGCGTCAAGACCAGCCAGAGCGAATCGGGCATCGTCACCCCCTACGTGGGCGCGGTGTACGACCTCAACGACACTTACTCGCTGTACGCCAGCTACACCGACCTGTTCACCCCGCAAAGCGAGGAAACCACCAGCGGCAGCCGCGTCGAGCCCATCGTCGGGCAGAGCTACGAGACCGGCATCAAGGGCGAGTGGCTGGACGGCCGCCTGAACGCCCAGCTCGCCTACTTCCGCACCAAGCAGGACAACAAGGCGGTTACCGATGGTGCCAACCAGACGCCGTCCCAGGCCCAGGCCTACGTCGCTGGCAGTGGCACGGAAACCGATGGCATCGACATCGAGGTGGCCGGCGCGCTCACCGACAACTGGAACGTCTACGGCGGCTATACCTACCTGCACTTCCGCCGCCTGGACAGCGATGGCCGCAGTGACCCGTCGCACCTGTTCAAGGCCTCGACCACCTACCGCCTGAGCGGCATGCTGGATCGCGTGACCCTGGGCACCGGCGTCAGCGCGCAAAGCAACATTCGCGCGCTCTCCAGCCCCGCCGGCATCCCTAGCACCGGGCAGAGCCGCAGCGCCACCAACGTGAACTGGTCCGGCTACGCGATCTGGAACGCCATGGCCAAGTACGACATAAACGACGACACCGACGTGACCCTGAACGTCAACAACCTGTTCGACAAGACCTACTACACCCGCTACGGCTTCTACGCCGGCGCCATCTACGGTGACCCGCGCAGCATGTCGGTAACCCTGCGCACGCAGTTCTAGCGCAGCGACGAAAGCGGCCGGCCGCCGCTTTCCGGCAATCGAAACGAAACAGGGGTAGCTCCTTTCGGTAGCTACCCCTGTTTCGTTCAGGCAATGGCTCGGTCAGCGCTTGTCCTTGCGCTTCTTCTCGGCCTTCTTGTGGTGACTCATCAGGCGCCGCTTCTTGTTCACCTGGCGGTCGGTCAGGGTGTTCTTGTTGCCCTCGTAAGGGTTCTCGCCCCCTTTGTACTCGATACGGATCGGCGTACCGACCAGCTTGAGCACGCGACGATAGGTGTTTTCCAGGTAACGGGAGTAGGCACGCGGAACGGCGTCGACCTGGTTGCCGTGGATCACGATCAGCGGCGGATTGGCGCCACCCAGGTGGGCGTAACGCAGCTTGATGCGGCGACCGTTGACCAGCGGCGGCTGGTGCTCCTGCACCGCATCCTCGAGGATCTGCGTCAGGCGGCTGGTCGGCCAGCGAGTGATCGCCGACTTGAACGAGGCCTGCACCGACTTGTACAGATGGCCAACGCCAGTGCCGTGCAAGGCGGAGATGAAGTGGATATCGGCGAAGTCGACGAAGAACAGCCGGCGCTGCAGCTCGGTCTTCACGTAGTCGCGCTCGCTGGGCTCCATGCCGTCCCATTTGTTGAGCGCGATGACCAGGGCACGGCCACTCTCGAGCACGAAGCCGAGCAGGTTGAGGTCGTGGTCGACCACCCCTTCGCGGGCATCCATGACGAACACCACCACGTTGGAGTCCTGGATGGCCTGCAGCGTCTTGACCACCGAGAACTTTTCCACCGCCTCGAAGATCTTGCCGCGGCGACGCACGCCGGCGGTGTCGATCAGCGTGTACTTCTCGTCGTCACGCTCGAAGGGGATGTAGATGCTGTCGCGGGTGGTGCCGGCCTGATCGTAGACGATGACCCGGTCCTCACCGAGCATGCGGTTGACCAGGGTCGACTTGCCGACGTTGGGGCGGCCGATGATGGCCAGCTTGATGCCGTCCTTCTCGCTCGGGCCGGGAATGCGCTTGGCTTCCTCGCCCTCGGCGACCTCTTCGGCCTCCTCGCCTTCTTCCGGCTCGCCGGCATCCTTGGGGAAGCTGCCCAGAGCGGCTTCGAGCATCTGGGTGATACCGCGGCCATGGGCACCGGCGATCGGCAGGGCTTCGCCCATGCCCAGCGGCGAGAACTCGGCGCGGGCCAGGTCGGGGTCGAGGTTGTCGACCTTGTTGACCACCAGGAAGCTGCGCTTGTTGCGCTTGCGCAGGTGCTCGCCAATCATCTGGTCGGAGGCGGACAACCCGGCGCGGGCGTCGACCAGGAACAGCACGGCATCGGCTTCTTCAATGGCCTGCAGGGACTGCTCGGCCATCTTGGCGTCGATGCCTTCCTCGTCACCGGAGATACCACCGGTGTCGATCACGATATAGGTGCGCCCCTGCCACTTGGCCTCGCCGTACTGGCGGTCGCGGGTCAGGCCCGAAAGGTCCCCGACGATCGCGTCGCGGGTGCGGGTCAGGCGGTTGAACAAGGTGGATTTGCCGACGTTCGGCCGGCCCACCAGGGCAATTACGGGAACCATTCGGCTCTCCACTTCGTTATTTCAAAAAATACAAAAGCCGCTGCACAGGCAGCGGCCGCAAATCTCGCACTATCTGCTCCGCTCGCCCGGTACTCCCGGACGAACGGAGCCGGGGCTCACTTGATGGTCAGGGCCACCAGTTTGCCGCCGTTGCCAAAGGCATACAGCCAGTCGCCGACCACCAGCGGACGCGCACGCAGGCCGTCGCTGTCGATGCGGGTACGGCCGACGAAGCGGCCGTCGACCTGGCTGATCAGGTGCAGGTAGCCTTCCAGATCGCCGAACGCGACGTAGCTGGAGAACACCGCAGGCGCCGACAACTGGCGACGCGCCAGGGCATCGTTGGTCCACAGTGCCGACGCCGAACGCTCGTCGATGCTTTCCACGGTACCGCTGGCCAGGGTCACATACACGTTACCGAAGCCCTGCGCCACGCCCATGGAGCTGGACGCCTCGCGCTGCCAGATCACCCGGCCGCTCTGCAGGTCCAGCGCCGCGACGCGGCCCTGGTAGGTGACCACGTACAGCTGGCCACCGGAGAGCAGCAGGCCGCCGTCGATATCCACGATGCGGTCGAGTTCGGAACGCCCCTGGGGAATGGCCACGCGCTGTTCCCAGACCGGGATGCCGCGCTGTGCGTCGAGGGCGATGACCTTGCCGCTGGACAGGCCGGCGATGGCCAACTGGTTGGTCAGCAGCGGGCTGCCGGTACCACGCAGCGTCAGCACGGCCGGAGTGTTCTCGAAGATCCAGCGTTGCTGACCGCTGTAGGCGTCCAGTGCGACGAGGGTGTCGTCCTGGGTCTGCACCAGCACGGTGTCGCTGCTGATGGCCGGGGCGGAGAGCACTTCGCTCGGTACGCGGGCGCGCCACTTCTCTTCACCACTGGACGAATCCAGGGCGATCACTTCACCCTTCAGGGTGCCGACCACGACCATGCCATAGCCAGCCGCCACGGCGCCGGACACCGGAACGTCGAGTTCCTTCTTCCAGGCCACCTTGCCAGTGGTGCGGTCCATGGCGACGACCAGGCCTTCGACGTCGGCGGCGAAGATCTGCTCGCCATCGACCACCGGTTCGAGCATGTTGTAGATGTCGCCCTGACCTTTACCGATCGAACGGCTCCACTCCTGCTGCAGTTTCACTTCCTCGGTGAACTTGGGAAGCTCGGCAGGCGGCAGTTCTTTCTTGCTGTTGCTGCTGCAACCCACGGCCAGGACGGCCAGGGCCAGCAGTGCGGCATTCTTCCAACGCATCACGTCATGCATCCCCTTTGGCCAGATCGTCGATCTTCATCTGCAGACCACCGACGGCAGCTTCTTCAGCCAGCGCGCCCTTGGCTTTCACATAGGCGGCATGGGCGTCGTCGGTACGGCCCAGCTTCACCAGCAGGTCGCCCTTGAGTTCTTCACGGCTGGCCAGAAACGCCTGGTCGGTGTCGCCGTCGAGCAGTTTGAGCGCATCGTCGGCCTTGTCCTGGGCAGCCAGCACGCGAGCCAGACGCTGACGAGCGAGCTCGCCCAGGGTCTCATTGGCGGGCTTGTCGGCCACGCTGCGCAGCTCGGTCGCTGCATCGTCCAGCTTGCCGGACTCGACCGCGACCTTGGCCACGAACAGGCTGCCGTACTGGGCGTACTGAGTGCCGCCGAAGTCTTTCTTCAACTGCCCGGCGAGCGAAGCTACCTTGGCGGCGTCCGGCTGACCGCTCGGGGTCATGGCCGACTCCAGCAGTTGCTGATAGATAATCGACGCGCCCTGCGCCTGGTTGGTCTGATACTTCTGCCAACCCTGCCAGCCGAATACCGCGATCAGCGCCAGGGCGCCGCCCGCCAGCAGTGGCTTGCCGTTACGATCCCACCAGTCTTTCAGGCCGGCCAGTTCATCATCATCGCTGTTCAACGCCACCCCAATACTCCTTAATCGCTAAATCGCTCATGCCTGCTGGGTGCAGGATGCCAGATGGTCGGCAAGATCCGACCAGGCAATGCTTTGTTGTTCGCTGTCGTCGCGCAAAGGTTTGCAACCTACCACGCGCTTGGCCAGTTCGTCCTCACCGAGAATCAGAGCATACAGGGCTCCGCTCTTGTCGGCCTTCTTGAACTGGCTCTTGAAGCTGCCAGCGCCGGCATTGACCAGTAGGCGCAGCCCCGGAACCTGGTTACGTACTCCTTCAGCCAGTGCCAGTGCAGCCAACTCGGCCGCTTCGCCGAAGGCGCAGATGAAGGCATCGGCCGGGCGGCTCAATTCGGCGGGCACGCACTGCAGGGTTTCGAGCAGCAGGACCAGGCGCTCGACGCCCATGGCGAAGCCCACGCCCGGGGTCGGCTTGCCGCCGAATTGGGTGATCAGGCCGTCGTAACGGCCGCCGGCGCACACGGTGCCTTGGGAACCGAGTTTGTCGGTCACCCACTCGAATACGGTGCGGCCGTAGTAATCCAAGCCGCGCACCAGCTTCGGGTTGATCTCGTATTTGATGCCGACGGCATCCAGACGCGCCTTGAGGCCGTCGAAGTGCACGCGGGACTCGTCGTCCAGATAGTCGTGCAGCGTCGGCGCATCGGCGAGCAGCGCCTGGGTCTGGGCATTCTTGCTATCGAGGATGCGCAGCGGGTTGGTGGTCAGGCGGCGCTGGCTGTCTTCGTCGAGCTGATCGAAGCGCTCGCGCAGATAGGCCACCAGGGCGTCTCGATACACGCCGCGGGCTTCACTGGAGCCCAGGCTGTTGAGCTGCAGGGTCACCGCGTCGGCCAGGCCGAGCTGCTTCCACAGGCGCCAGGTCAGGGTGATCAGCTCGGCGTCGATGTCCGGGCCGGGCAAGTTGAACACTTCCACACCGATCTGGTGGAACTGGCGATAACGGCCCTTCTGCGGCTTCTCGTAGCGGAACATCGGGCCCGCGTACCACAGCTTCTGCACCTGACCGCCACCGGTCAGGCCGTGCTCGAGCACGGCGCGCACGCAGCCGGCGGTGCCTTCGGGGCGCAGGGTCAGGGATTCGTTGTTGCGGTCGAGAAAGGTGTACATCTCCTTGTCGACCACATCGGTGCCCTCGCCGATGCCACGGGCGAACAGGTCGGTGAACTCGAGGATCGGCAGGCGGATTTCCTGATAACCATAGCTATCCAGCAAGGTCGCCAGGGTGCTTTCCAGATAGCGCCAGGCCGGGGTCTGCTGCGGCAGGATGTCGTTCATGCCACGAATGGCTTGCAGGGACTTGCTCACTTGTTTTCCTTAAGCACGGATCAGCCGCGCACGATCACAGCCGCATCGGCTGCGGCCTTCTCGGCTGCCTTTTCGCGGATCAGCTTTTCCAGCTCATCCACCAGGTTGGTGTTGGTCAGCTTGGAAGCGGGCTTGCCGTCGATGTACACCAGGTTGTTCGGCGTACCGCCGGTGAGGCCGATATGGGCTTCCTTGGCTTCGCCTGGGCCATTGACCACACAGCCGATCACCGCGACGTCCAGCGGCACCAGCAGGTCCTCGACGCGGGTTTCCAACTCGTTCATGGTCTTGACCACGTCGAAGTTCTGGCGCGAGCAGCTCGGGCAGGCGATGAAGTTGATGCCCCGCGAACGCAGGCGCAGCGACTTGAGGATATCGAAACCGACCTTGATCTCCTCCACCGGATCGGCCGCCAGGGAGATACGGATGGTATCGCCGATACCTTCGGCCAAGAGCATGCCCAGGCCTACCGAGGACTTCACGGTACCGGAGCGCAGGCCGCCGGCTTCGGTGATGCCCAGGTGCAGCGGCTGTTCGATCTGTTTGGCCAGCAGGCGATAGGCTTCGACGGCCATGAACACGTCGGAGGCCTTCACGCTGACCTTGAAGTCAGGGAAATTCAGGCGGTCGAGATGCTCGACGTGACGCAGGGCCGACTCGACGAGCGCCTCGGGCGTCGGCTCGCCGTATTTCTTCTGCAGGTCCTTTTCCAGGGAGCCTGCGTTGACGCCGATGCGAATCGGAATGCCCTTGTCGCGCGCCGCCTCGACCACCGCCTTGACGCGATCCTCGCGGCCGATGTTACCGGGGTTGATGCGCAGGCAATCGACGCCCAGCTCGGCCACGCGCAGCGCGATCAGGTAATCGAAGTGGATGTCGGCCACCAGCGGCAGGTTGACCTGCTGCTTGATGCGGCCGAAGGCTTCGGCGGCGTCCATGTCCGGAACGGAGACGCGGACGATGTCGGCACCGGCCGCTTCGAGGCGACGGATCTGCTCGACGGTGGCGGCCACATCGTTGGTATCGGTGTTGGTCATGCTCTGTACGGCAATGGGGGCATCGCCGCCGACCGGTACCGAACCGACCCAGATCTTGCGAGAGAGACGACGTTTGATCGGTGATTCACCGTGCATATTACTGCCCACCCAACTTCAAGCGTGCGGTTTCACCGGAGATATGCGGCGTCACATCGACAGCAGCACCGTTGTAGGTCACCTGGGCGCCGCGGGCGAAGCCGAGGCGCAACTCCATCGGTGCCTGGCCACGGACGTCGAGGCTGTCACCGCTGCGCTTCAGGCCGCTGGCGACGACCTTGCCATTGGCATCGGTCACCTGGATCCAGCAATCGGCGGTGAACCTCACGCTGATCAGGCCTTCGCCAGCCGCCACCGGGGTCTGCGGCTGGGCAGCAGCGGCAGGCGCCTGGGCAGCCGGTGCGGCTGGCGCTGCGGGTGCAGTCGATTCGGCTGGTGCAGCGGGAACCTGCTCGGCAGGCGCGGCCTGGCCGGCTGGTGGGTTCTGTTCCAGCAGTTCGGTAGCGGTGGCCGGCGGCGTTTCGCTCGGGGCCTGTTCGGCCTGCTCGCCTGAAACGCCTGGCAATGGTAATTCGGTACCCTGGTTCTGCGCCTCGGCGACGGCCTGGTCTTCCGGCTCGTCGAGCGGATGAATCTGGGTGCTGCCATCGGCGCCGTCGACCTCGACGTGGCCCATGCCGACGCTCTTCAAGTCATCGAGCTGCCAACCCTGGTCTTGCCACCAATAGAAGCAGGCGCCGCCGACACCGAGCAGCAGCAGAAAGCTGACCAGACGCAGGATGCTTTGCGAGTAACGCGTCGGCTCTTCGATCCGGCCCAGCGCATGCACGCTGCTGCCCGTGGCGTTGCTGCCGGTGAACTGATCGAAGTCAGCCACCAGGGGCGCCTGCTCCAGGCCCAGTAACTTCGCGTAGGCGCGGATGTAACCGCGGGAAAACGTGTTGCCTGGCAGCTTCTCGAACTCGCCAGCTTCCAGCTGATTCAGGCGCATCGGCGTGAGGTTGAGCTGGGTGGCGACTTCGGCCACCGACCAGCCTCGACTCTCACGCGCTGCACGCAGGGCTTCTCCAGGATTGACGCGATGAGCTGCTGCAACTTCGGGTTGGGCCGCTTTCATCTTTGCTCCGACAGATATTGCTGATATTCCGGCGTACCGGGATAAAGACGCTTCAGTTGCAGGCCGAGGCTGGCAGCACGGTCACGATCCTCGAAGATCGTGGCCAGGCGCGCGCCCAGCAACAAGCTGCGGGCGTTCTGCTCGGAAATGGCGCTGAAACTCTCGTAATAGCTGCGCGCCGGCACGTATTCGCGATCCTCGTAGGAGAGATTGGCCATCTCCAGCAAGGCCCGCGGCTGGCGACTGTCGAGGCGCAACGAACGCTCGAAATAGCCTTTGGCTTCCTGACGCTGATTGAGCATCATGGCGGTCATGCCCATGTTCTCGAACACCCGGGCACGCTCCGGATAGAGGCTGTCCTCGGCGGCCAGGCTGTAGCGCTCCATGGCTTCCTTGTAGCGTTTCTGCTCGAACAGGAAGCCACCGTAGTTGTTCAGCAGCCGTGCATCCCTGGGGTTCTTGGACAGCGACTTGCGAAAATGTTCATCAGCCAGCTTGGGCTCCATTTCGCGCTGGAAAACCAGGGCAAGCACGGCGTGGGCGTCGGGGCCCGAAGGGTCGATGTCCAGCGCGTTCTTCAGCGGCACCTTGGCCGGCCCGGTCTCGCCCTGCTGCAGATAACCGATACCCAGCTGCACGAACGAATCGTAGGCTTTCTTGCGCCCTTCGGGCGTTTTCATCGGGTCGACGTCACCGGTCGATACGCAGGCGGTGAGCAGACTGGCGCTGAACAAGAACAGCAGGGAACGCAGCACGGTCATGGAAATCCTCTCAGTTGCGGCTGGCGGTGGGACGCGCTGCATCGGCGTCGGCGTTCAGCTGGCGCACGGCGATGTAGCGCTCGCTACGACGGGTGCGGTCCATGACCTGGCCAACCAGTTGCCCGCAGGCAGCATCGATGTCTTCACCACGGGTGGTACGCACCGTGACGTTGTGCCCGGCCTTCTGCAGCAGTTCCTGGAAGCGGCGAATCGCATTGTTGCTCGGACGTTCATAGCCCGAATGGGGGAACGGGTTGAAGGGAATCAGGTTGATCTTGCAGGGCACATCGGCCAGCAGCGCGACCATCTGCTCGGCATGCTCGAGCTTATCGTTCACATCCTTGAGCAGGGTGTATTCGACTGTGAGCACACGTTTCTCGCCGAGGCGGGAAATATAGCGCTTGCAGGCGGCCAGCAGCATGTCCAGCGGGTACTTCTTGTTGATCGGTACCAGTTGGCTGCGCAGCTCATCATTGGGTGCGTGCAGCGACAATGCCAGGGACACGTCGATGACCTCGGCGAGCTTGTCGATCATCGGCACCACGCCGGAGGTCGACAAGGTGACCTTGCGTTTGGAAATGCCGTAGCCCAGGTCGTCCATCATGATCTTCATGGCGGAAACGACGTTGTCGAAGTTCAGCAGCGGCTCGCCCATGCCCATCATCACCACGTTGGTGATGGCACGGTCGATCTTCGCCGGCACGCTGCCGAACGACTTGTTGGCGATCCACACCTGGCCGATGATCTCGGCGCTGGTCAGGTCGCTGTTGAAGCCTTGCTTGCCCGTAGAGCAGAAGCTGCAATCCAGGGCACAGCCCGCTTGCGAGGAAACACACAGGGTGCCACGCCCGCCCTGGGGAATGTACACGGTCTCCACGCAGCTGCCCGACGCCACGCGCACGACCCACTTGCGCGTGCCATCGGAGGAAATGTCTTCGCTGACCACTTCGGGCCCGCGAATGTAGGCAGCGGCCTCGAGCTTCTCGCGCAAGGCCTTGCCGACGTTGGTCATGGCGGCGAAATCATCGACGCCGAAGTGGTGAATCCACTTCATGACCTGACCGGCACGAAAGCGCTTCTCTCCGAGGCTGTCGAAGAACTGCTCCATTTCCGGCTGGGTCAGGCCCAGCAGGTTGATTTTGCCATTCGTGTCGGTCATGACGTCACCTTCGCACGCTTCGCCTTAGCGAATGCGGGCGTTGATCTCGGTAGCGGAGAAGAAGTAAGCGATTTCGCGAGCAGCGGAAGCTTCGGAGTCGGAACCGTGCACGGCGTTCTCGTCGATGGAGACCGCGAAGTCAGCACGGAGGGTACCGGCAGCCGCTTCTTTCGGGTTGGTAGCGCCCATCAGCTCGCGGTTCTTGGCGATGGCGTTCTCGCCCTCGAGAACCTGAACGATAACCGGACCGGAAGTCATGAAAGCGACCAGATCCTTGAAGAATCCGCGCTCGCTGTGCTCGGCGTAGAAACCGGCAGCTTCACGCTCGGACAGTTGCAGCTGCTTGGAAGCAACGATGCGCAGGCCAGCTTCTTCGAAGCGGGTGGTGATCTTGCCGATAACGTTTTTAGCGACGGCATCCGGCTTGATGATGGAGAAAGTACGTTGAACAGCCATGTGAAACTCCAGAAACGGTGGATTAAAGCCAAAAATTAAACCCGCGAATTATACGCGGGTTCCAGTGAAAAGCATAAGAGCGATGCCCCAAGGTGGCACCTGCTCGGCATAAAAGGGCTGGACATCATCCGGCCCAGGCTTACTGCGCTTCTTCGATCCAGGCAGCCTGAATGGCTTCGAGGACCTTCTCGCCGCCGCGCTGCGGGTCGTCGGAAAACTCCGGCAGCTCGACCACCCAGCGGTGCAGCTGGACGAAATTGACATAACGGGGATCGACATCCGGCTTGCTGTCGGCCAGCTGGATGGCGATTTCGAGCACATCAACCCATTTCAGGCTCATGTCGTGGCTTCCTGATCAGTGCGGCGCTTCAGCGGCGTGGTTGAGCGAGTACTTGGGAATCTCGACGGTGATGTCCTGCTCACCGACGATCGCCTGGCAGGCCAGACGCGACTGCGCCTCCAGCCCCCAGGCCTTGTCCAGATAGTCCTCTTCGAGCTCGTCGGCTTCGTTCAGCGAGTCGAACCCCTTGCGCACGATGCAGTGGCAGGTGGTGCAGGCACACACGCCGCCGCAGGCACTTTCCATCTCGATATGGTGCTCGTGGGCCAGCTCCAGGATCGAGGTGCCCGAGGGCGCCTCGACCACCAGCCCTTCGGGGCAGAATTTCTCGTGGGGCAAAAAAGTTACCACGGGCATCGCTTATTCCTCGATCTCATTCAGGCTGCGCCCGGCCAGCGCGGCTTTTACCGTCGAATTCATGCGCCGGGCGGCAAAGGCATCGGTCACCTGCGACAGACGTTTGGTCTGCTGCTCGATGGCCAAGCCATCGGTGCCCGTCAACAAATCACGTAATTCCTGCATCTGCAGGTCGATCACCATGCGTTCTTCGGCATCCAGCAAACGCTCGCCGTCGACCTGCAAGGCACCCTCGACCGCTTCGAGCAGACGCTGCGCGTCAACCTGCTGCTCGCGCAATACACGGGCAGCCTTGTCGCCACCGGCATGCTGGAACGAGTCCTGCAGCATACGCGCGACTTCACCGTCGGTGAGCCCGTAGGATGGCTTGACCTGGATGCTGGCTTCGACGCCCGAGGCGAGTTCGCGGGCACTGACGCTGAGCAGACCGTCGGCATCGACCTGGAAGGTCACGCGAATCTTCGCAGCGCCGGCCACCATCGGCGGAATGCCGCGCAACTCGAAGCGTGCCAGGGAACGGCAATCGCTGATCAGCTCGCGCTCGCCCTGCAGCACATGGATCATCATGGCGCTCTGGCCATCTTTGTAAGTGGTGAACTCCTGGGCACGAGCGACCGGGATGGTGGTATTACGCGGAATCACCTTTTCCATCAGCCCGCCCATGGTTTCCAACCCCAGGGACAACGGGATGACATCGAGCAGCAGCAACTCCTCACCATCGGCACGGCGGTTGCCAGCCAGGGCATCGGCCTGGATCGCCGCGCCAATGGCGACCACCTGATCCGGATCGATATCGGTCAGCGGCTGACGGCCGAACAGCTCGCCCACGGCCTCGCGTACACGCGGCACACGGGTGGAGCCGCCGACCATGACCACCGCGCCGACGTCCTCGACCTCGATACCGGCGTCACGCACGGCGCGGCGACAGGCTTTGAGGCTGCGCGCCACCATCGGCTCGATCAGCGCCTGGAAATCAGTGCGGGACAGCACGCCTTGCCACTGCTCATAGGTCACTTCGACGCTATCGACGGTGGTCAGCGCTTCCTTGGCAGCACAGGCCGCCTGCAACAGGCTGCGCTGGGCGCCAGGCGCGATATCGGCCGACAGGCCGGCCTGCTCGACGATCCAGCCAGCGATGGCATGGTCGAAGTCGTCGCCGCCCAGGGCACTGTCGCCCCCGGTCGCCAGCACTTCGAATACGCCGCCAGTCAGGCGCAGGATGGAAATATCGAAGGTCCCGCCGCCCAGGTCATAGATCGCCACCACGCCTTCGGCCTTCTGGTCGAGACCATAGGCAACCGCGGCGGCCGTCGGCTCGTTGAGCAGGCGCAATACGCTGAGACCGGCCAGACGCGCGGCGTCCTTGGTAGCCTGGCGCTGGGAATCGTCGAAATAGGCCGGCACGGTAATGACCGCCCCGACCAATTCGCCACCCAGGCTCGCTTCGGCACGCAGACGCAGCACCTTGAGGATATCGGCGGACACTTCGACGGGGCTCTTCAGGCCTTGCACGGTGTCGATGAACGGCATGTGCGACTCGCCGGCGACGAAGCGGTAAGGCAGTTGCTCACCCAATTGCTTCACGTCGGCAAGGCCGCGGCCCATCAGGCGCTTGACCGAGAGAATACTGTTGAACGGGTCGCTGGCAGCCTGGAGGCGAGCCTCCTCGCCCACTTCGACGCGATCGGCGTGGTAGCGCACGGCCGACGGCAGAATCAGGCGCCCTTCGGCATCGGGCAGCGGCTCGCTGACGCCGCTGCGCACAGCCGCGACGAGGGAATTGGTGGTGCCCAGATCGATCCCGACCGCCAGACGACGCTGGTGAGGTTGGGGGCTCTGGCCGGGCTCAGCAATCTGCAATAAAGCCATAGGTAGTCGGTGCTTATATGGGTATCAGGCACGGCCACGGCAGCCGCGCGAGCATTAATCGTCGAGGCGCTCTTCCAACTGGCGCACCTCGTGGGAAAGCTTGTCGAGAAACTGCATGCGGCGCATCAGGCGTTCGGCCTCTTCTCGGCGCGCATCGTCCTCCCAAGCCTCGGCGAAGCGTTCGTTCAACGCCTGTTGGGCAACCTTGAGGCGCCCCTTGAAGGCCGCCGCGCCCGCCAGGTCGGCTTCGTCCTGCAGGTCTTCGAGCTCTTCACGCCACTGCATCTGCTGCATGAGGAAGTCAGGATCCTGCACGGTGACTTCCAGCGGCAACTCGGGCCCACGCATCGTCAACAGATAACGCGCCCGCTGCGAGTCGCTCTTCAGCGTGCGGTAGGCCTCGTTAAGGCTCGCCGAGCGCTCGAGCGCAAGGCGCTGCTCACGCTCGGGCGCATCGGCGAAACGATCCGGGTGAACGCTGCGCGCCAGCTCGCGATAACGGGCGGCGAGCTGATCAAGATCCAGGCGAAAGCTCGGCTGCAATTCGAACAGGGCGAAGTGACAGGGGCCAGAACGCTCCATCAGATGTTGAAGCTTTCGCCGCAGCCGCATTCACCGCGCACGTTCGGGTTGTTGAACTTGAAGCCTTCGTTCAACCCTTCGCGCACGAAATCCAGCTCGGTACCGTCGAGATAGACCAGGCTCTTGGGATCGATGATCACCTTGACGCCATGGCTTTCGAACACCTGATCTTCGCTGGCGGTTTCGTCGACAAACTCCAGCACGTAGGCCAGGCCGGAACACCCGGTGGTACGAACCCCGAGGCGGATGCCCTCACCCTTGCCACGACCGTCGAGCGAGCGACGGATATGCTGGGCAGCGGCTTGAGTCATGCTGATGGCCATCGACAACCCTCCTTAGAGCAAACCTTTCTTCTGCTTGTAGTCGCGCACGGCCGCCTTGATGGCGTCCTCGGCAAGTACCGAGCAGTGGATCTTCACCGGCGGCAACGCCAGTTCTTCAGCGAGCTGAGTGTTCTTGATGGTTTCCGCCTCGTCCAGCGTCTTGCCCTTCATCCACTCGGTGGCCAGGGAGCTGGAAGCGATGGCCGAACCACAGCCGTAAGTCTTGAACTTGGCATCTTCGATGACGCCCTGCTCGTTGACCTTGATCTGCAAACGCATCACGTCGCCGCAGGCCGGCGCGCCGACCATGCCAGTGCCGACGTCCGGGTCTTCCGCGTTCATCTTGCCGACGTTGCGCGGGTTCTCGTAGTGGTCGATGACCTTTTCGCTGTAAGCCATGTTATCAATCCTCTTTCATCAGGCGCCGCTCACCGGCAGCTTTTAGTGTGCTGCCCATTCCACCTTGGAAATGTCGACACCTTCTTTGAACATATCCCAGAGCGGCGACAGTTCGCGCAGCTTGGTAACGGCCTCGCAGACCTTCTGTGCGGCGTAGTCGACTTCCTCTTCGGTGGTGAAGCGGCCGAAGGTGAAGCGAATCGAGCTGTGCGCCAGTTCGTCGTTGCGGCCCAGGGCACGCAGTACGTAGGAAGGCTCCAGGGACGCCGAGGTACAGGCCGAACCGGACGATACCGCCAAATCCTTAAGGGCCATGATCAGCGACTCGCCCTCGACGTAGTTGAAGCTCAGGTTCAGGTTGTGCGGTACGCGGGCAGTCATGCTGCCGTTGATGTACAGCTCTTCCAGGCCCTCGACATGTTTGAAGAAACGATCGCGCAGCGCCAACACCTTGGCGTTCTCGGCGGCCATCTCTTCCTTGGCGATACGGAAGGCTTCGCCCATGCCGACGCACTGGTGAGTGGCCAGAGTACCGGAACGCATGCCGCGCTCATGGCCGCCACCGTGGGTCTGGGCTTCCAGACGGATACGTGGTTTGCGGCGTACGTACAAGGCGCCGACGCCTTTCGGGCCATAGGTCTTGTGCGCCGAGAAGGACATCAGGTCGACCTTGAGCTTCTCGAGGTCGACCTCGACCTTGCCGGTCGACTGGGCAGCGTCAACATGGAAGAACACGCCACGAGCGCGCAGCAGCTCACCGATGGCGGCGATGTCGTTGACGGTGCCGATTTCGTTGTTGACGTGCATGATCGACACCAGCGTGGTGTCCTCGCGCAGCGCCGCCTCGACCATGGCCGGAGTGATCAGACCATCCTCACCGGGCTCGATGTAGGTGACCTCGAACCCTTCACGCTCGAGCTGGCGCATGGTGTCCAGAACAGCCTTGTGCTCGATCTTCGAGGTGATCAGGTGCTTGCCCTTGCTAGCGTAGAAGCTCGCGACACCTTTGATGGCGAGGTTGTCGGACTCGGTGGCACCGGAGGTCCAGACGATTTCGCGCGGGTCGGCATTGACCAGCTCGGCCACCTGACGACGGGCGTTCTCGACCGCTTCCTCGGCTTTCCAGCCGAAGACGTGGGAGCGCGAAGCCGGGTTGCCGAAGTTGCCTTCATTGGTCAGGCATTCGATCATTTTCTGCGCAACGCGCGGGTCGACCGGCGTTGTCGCGGAGTAATCCATGTAGATTGGCAATTTCATTTTCGGTATCTCCTAATCAGGTATCAGGCCGGCGCCTTGCGTTCTCAATCGACGGTGGACGCTTCAATCTTATCCAGATGGTGCGCCCTGCCGTTGTTGGCGCAGCGACGCTGATCCTGACGCTGGGCGACTTCCTGCACTTCGCGGCGCGTGACCAGGTCGGCCAGGCTGATGCCGCTGAGAAATTCGTGAATCTGCTGACTGAGGTCACACCACAGGTGGTGGGTCAGGCAGATGTCGCCGGAGTGGCAACCGCCCTGCCCCTGGCAGCGCGTGGCATCGACGGATTCGTTGACCGCATCGATCACTTCGGCGACCTGGATACCCTGCATGTTGCGCGACAGCTGATAACCACCACCAGGCCCGCGCACGCTGGAAACCAAGCTTCCGCGACGAAGCTTGGCGAACAGCTGCTCGAGATAGGAAAGGGAAATACCCTGACGCTCGGAGATATCGGCGAGGGATACCGGCCCATTCTGCGCATGCAGCGCCAGATCGAGCATGGCAGTCACGGCGTATCGGCCTTTGGTAGTCAGTCGCATGAAGGGTTACCAAGGATTCACAATGTGAAGCGATTATCCTCTTTTCCGAGTATTTGAGTCAACTATAAGACCAACCAAAACACTCGGGTTTAGGACCCCTCCCCACGGAAAGCGGCGGCGGATCATAGCAAAGCCAGGCCCGCCTCGCATCATGCGGCCGGCTTGTCGCCCTGCCCCTTGCAGACGCCAGCGAAATCCTCGTCACGCAACTGCGGCATATCCTTGGCACAGTAATCACTGCCCAGCTTGCCCAGCGCACCGCAAATGCCTTCGAGGCGGTTGTCGACCGCATGCAGGTGATCGAGCAACTGACCGATCGCCCGCGCCACCGGGTCAGGCATGTCCTGGCTGACCCCGTAGGCATCGAAGCCCAGCTTGTCGGCGATGGCCTGGCGCTGCGCTTCGAGCCCGTCATCATCCTTGACGATGATCTTGGCCGGGATGCCGACCGCGGTCGCCCCTGTCGGCACCGCTTTGGTGACCACCGCATTGGAGCCGATCTTGGCGCCCGCACCTACGGTGAACGGGCCGAGCACCTTGGCACCGGCACCGACCACCACGCCATCCTCGAGCGTCGGATGGCGTTTGCCCTTGTTCCAGCTGGTGCCGCCCAAGGTCACGCCCTGATAGAGCGTCACGTCGTCACCGATTTCGGCGGTCTCGCCAATGACGATACCCATGCCGTGATCGATGAAGAACCGCCGACCGATCACTGCACCTGGGTGAATCTCGATGCCGGTCAGCCAGCGACTGAAATTCGACACGCCACGCGCCAACCACTTCCAACCGGAAGTCCATAGCGCGTGCGCCGCACGGTGCAGCCACACCGCATGCAGCCCGGGGTAACAGGTGACCACTTCGAACGCGTTGCGCGCCGCCGGATCACGATGAAAAACACCCTGGATATCTTCCCGCATGCGCTCAAACATCAGTCTTTCCCCGTTTGTGGTGCTCACCGCGCGCCGCCTTGAGGGTTTCGGTCAGGACGCCGCGCAAGATATTCATTTCCAGCCGAGTCACCTCGGCGCGCCCATACAGGCGACGCAAGCGACTCATCAGGTGCCGCGGGCTGGCGGGATCGAGAAAACCGATTTCCACCAGCGACTTCTCCAGATGCCCATAGAAGGATTCCATCTCGTCCGCCGTCACCGGCTGATCGCCCTCCTCGACAACGGTCTCCTGGCGAGGCGCGACCGATGCGTTCTCACGGGCCAGGACCGCCATGCGCACCTCGTAGGTCAGCACCTGCACGGCCGCTGCCAGGTTCAGCGAACTGAAGGCTGGATCGGAAGGGATGTGCACGTGAAAATGACAGCGCTGCAACTCCTCGTTGGTCAGGCCCGCGTGCTCACGACCGAATACCAGCGCCACTTCACCGCCTTCGGCAGCCTTCTGCACGGCCGCCATGCCGCACTCGCGCGGATCGATCAACGGCCAGGGAATACGTCGTTCCCGCGCACTGGTCCCAAAGGCCAGGCTGCAACCAACCAGGGCATCCTCGAGGCAGGACACGACTTCGGCGGCTTCGAGAATGTCGGTGGCGCCGGAAGCCCGCGCAACGGCCTCCTCGCTCGGAAACTGGCGCGGCTCGACCAGCACCAGACGCGACAACCCCATGTTTTTCATGGCCCTGGCCACCCCGCCGATATTGCCGGGATGACTGGTGTTGACCAGTACCACTCGAATGTTCTGCAGCAAGGTAGACGCCCGCATCGGATAAATGAGGTGACAAATCTTACAGAAGCACCCTCCTTTGTGTCATGCAGGACACGGACGGCACTTCATGCGACGGGCTTTTCTGCTAGAATGGC
This sequence comes from Pseudomonas sp. PA15(2017), assembly GCF_001945395.1. Lineage (GTDB taxonomy): Bacteria > Pseudomonadota > Gammaproteobacteria > Pseudomonadales > Pseudomonadaceae > Aquipseudomonas. The sequence continues at coordinate 228,670 of NZ_MSXV01000059.1, forward strand.
CGGCTTTATTACGACTCCAGGTGAACTTCCATGCAGCCCATGCTGAACATCGCGCTGCGCGCAGCCCGTAGCGCCGGTGAAATGATCTTCCGCTCAATCGAACGCCTGGACGTCATCTCCGTAGATGAAAAGGACGCCAAGGACTACGTGACCGAGATTGACCGCTCGGCCGAGTTGATGATCGTCCAGGCCCTGCGCAAGGCCTACCCGACGCACAGCTTCCTCGGCGAGGAAGGCGGCTTGCTCGAAGGCAGCGGCGAAGGCGCCGACTACCAGTGGATCATCGACCCGCTCGACGGCACAACCAACTTCGTGCGCGGCGTTCCGCATTTCGCCGTCAGCCTGGCCTGCAAATACCGCGGCCGCCTGGAACACGCCGTGATCATCGATCCGGTTCGCCAGGAAGAATTCACCGCCAGCCGCGGCCGCGGCGCCGCCCTCAACGGTCGCCGCCTGCGCGTCAGCAACCGCAAGAGCCTGGACGGCGCCCTGCTCGGCACCGGCTTTCCGTTCCGCAACGACCAGCTCGACAACCTCGAGAATTACCTGGGCATGTTCCGCAGCCTGGTCGGCCAGACCGCAGGCGTACGCCGCGCCGGCGCTGCCAGCCTCGACCTGGCTTACGTGGCTGCCGGTCGCTTCGACGCATTCTGGGAGTTCGGCCTGTCCGAATGGGACATGGCCGCTGGCGCCCTGCTGATCCAGGAAGCGGGCGGCCTGGTCAGCGACTTCAGCGGTGGCCACGAATTCCTCGAGAAGGGCCAGATCGTCGCCGGCAATACCAAATGCTTCAAAGCCGTGCTGACCGCGATTCAGCCGCATCTGTCGGCATCGCTCAAGCGCTGACCGCGACCCCAATGAAAAACCGGCTTCAGCCGGTTTTTTATACCCAAGAAAAAGGCGCTCCCCGGCAGACTGTGTGAAAACCTAGCAGTCCGAGGGTGAGTTGAAGACAATGCCTCTATCGGTTGATAGGGGCATTGTCGTTTATGGGTTATATCCAGGGCGAAGGTCGCGGGCAAAGCAG
>NZ_MSXV01000060.1:0-3048 GCF_001945395.1 Pseudomonas sp. PA15(2017)
CACAGACTGGGCAGGACTCCACAGAGGGCCTCAATCGTGATGTGAGCAACGCCTATGAGATCACTCGTGACGATGAGGAACGTACGGATCTGTATGTGACCAAGTCGTCTGTGGAGGCGGTGGCGGCTGTTGCGCAAGCGGCTGCGGAGAAAGTCGCGAGAGAGGTGCAGGCACAGCGTGTGAATGTGGAGGAAATCCCACCGTCAGCGAGAGCATCACTGGGCGATGAGCGGGCTTTGGCGATGGCTAAGAACTTGGCCAGAAATGGCCTGGATCCGGAGCTAATGAAGGGCTTGTCCCCCAAGACACTAGAAAATCTGGTTTCTTGGGCTGACAGTGCGGAAAACTACAACAAGGTCTATGACGCTGATGTTGGCGCGAATACATCAGCTGAGTCTGCTGCGCAGACTTCGGCTGGTGGAACTCTGAATCTAGCTAAGACCAAGGTCAATGACGCTTCACGTTCGGGCGGGGAAGCATTTTTAAGAGAAATCGCCGACTTCCGTGAATACCTTGGGACTTTACCGGTTGCAGAGGCCCAGATTGCACTGCTTGGCATGCAGGTTTTTATGGGGCCAGCCAAAGCAGCTGTCAGTCTTGCAGGTAATGTACTGATCAACGCTATGTTCGGCGATAAAATTGATGCGATAAAGGACAGCGCTGCTGTTGGCATGACCGCAAGCCTGAGGGATGAGGACAAAAAAGCTGTTCAAGAGGAGCATGACTATGCCAAGCAGCAATACGCCGCAGGGGAGGACGGCTATCTAGATGGCGATGGGGGTGTACTGGCGTCTCGTTTCCTGATTGACTTGGCTGTTGGCGAGATTGGTTCACTGACCAAGAAGGTGGCCGGAAAAGCTGTTGGAGTTGTATCGGGTGGGCAGCAAGGGAGTGGTTCGGGTGCAAAAGGAAATGCGACAACAGGAAACGTTGTAGCTAATGAAGCCACAAATGCAAATGCTCAAGCCGCATTGAGAGCGAAACTATCGGGATTACAAAAAGCTCAAGAAACCGCAGCTATTACTAAAACGCTGCCTGATGGCCGTGTTCGGTACTACACACAAGAGGTTCCCGCTAGAACAGAAGGAACTACTCGGGGCGCTTCTTTTGTTACGGAACTTGATCCTAAAACCGGCAATACAAGACAGTGGATGGAAAGCTATGACCATTCAGGGTCTGTAATTCGTGTCCACCCAAAGAGTATCAATGGGCAGCCGGTTGATGCTCAGCATTACCCCCCAACTGGAGCAGAATTAAAGAGCTGGGGGCAGCAATGAGTTCGGGGAACGTAGTGGCCGACAGGCTTGAAAGAATAGCTGTTGGTGGATTTGATATTTTTAAAATATCAAAAGAGGCATTTAGCATTTATCAAGATCCGGGGCTTTCTCTCACAAAGGATTTAGATATGGCACTGTTATCGTTGATAGCAATGGAAGAGGGGCCGGAGTTTGAGATGACAGAAAAAGAGTTTCAGGATTTACTGGCTGAGATTCGACAGATGTAGTTTTCAATAGCCCCGGCACTGCCGGGGCTATTTATTTCACTCCGCCGTAATCACCAAACACCCTTGCATGACCCGAATCCGTATCTTCTCGTTGACCTGGAATCCGGCCCGTTGCAGCCAGTAGCCGCGTAGCTTGATCCCCGGAATGAGCCGATCCCCGCTGTGAGTCCAGGTTCCCCGAGCGGCAGGTAGTAATCGGCAGCGACGGTGGCGAAGCGTTCAGTTCTGGGCGCGGCTGGCCTATGATCGGTTTTAGCCATATTCAGCTCCTTGTTAGCTGCTTGTGGTTAGCGGGCTTTCGGTGTTCGCGCACCGTTGGCCCGCGCTTCTTCGTTTACTCCTTTCCCTTCGTTGCCGGTGTTGCCACGCGGGCAATGGCCCCAGCGACCTGGTGTTTCACGATCACTGCATCGAGCAGGCCGCGCACCAATTCCTGTTCTTCCTCCGACATGCGCGAAATCGCTTCGAACTGATAGCGCAGGCGGTCATCCGGGCCGCGCTCGTTAGCCTCGAACAACAAAAAATCCGAAGTGACTTGCAGGGCGATGGCCAGTTTTTTCAGGGCATCGGCGGTAGGTAGTGAGCTACCGGCTTCGTAGCGCTTGATCTGCTGTACATGAATCCCTGTTGCATCCGAGAGGGCTTGCTGGGTCAGGCCGAGTTGTTTGCGCAGCTCGACCACACGTTGGGAAAAGCTCATGGCCGTTAACCAGTGGTGTAGGTAGGTCACGATGCTAAGCCTCGGATCATTCGGATATTGACGATAGTACTATATAGTGTACCATTCGCGTACACCAAATAGGTCTTGACAGCTTTTTGGAGAAACCCGTATGGCCCGCATCCCCGAAGCCGAACTGACCCGCCTCAAGCGCAAGGTGTCGCTGGAACTGGACAGCAACCTGGCCTGGGCCCTGGCCCAGTTGGTCAAGCGCATCAGCTACAGCGACTGCCGCAGCCTGGCGGTGGATGATCGAGAAACCCAGCAAATGATCGAGGCGATCAACCAGCTCCAGCGAGCGCTGGCCGAAGCGGGCTACGCACCACGCTGAAGACGAGGGGCGGGCCACCGCCCCCACTTGGCCGGCCCGGCCAAGCGGCTAACGCGCTGCGCTTGTCGGCCCCCGCCCGGCACGGCGGCTGCGCCGCCGCCCCGGCCGGGAGCTTGCGTTTTTTGCTGCGCAACGGCGGGCGGGCCGCTAAGCTCGTGTCCATGAATCGAATCCACTCTGGAAATCCGCTGCTCTGGCTGTGCCTGCTGTTGCTGGCCTGGGCGGTTCTGGGCGTGCAGCTTGCAACGCCGAAAGTCGCGTCGGGGCCATTTTACGCGGCGACCGAGCATCATCTTGGGGTAACGCGCTGGGAAGCCGCGCCGCGTCTGGGCCTGGACGCCTGGACAACGAAATTCGCGTCGGGTGATACAGTTGGGGCAAAAGGAAATGCGACAACAGGAAACGTTGTAGCTAATGAAGCCACAAATGCAAATGCTCAAGCCGCATTGAGAGCGAAACTATCGGGATTACAAAAAGCTCAAGAAACCGCAGCTA
>NZ_MSXV01000060.1:3058-3177 GCF_001945395.1 Pseudomonas sp. PA15(2017)
GCCTGCAACTTTAAGTGGTAATGCCGGATTGCCGCAGGGCTCGTTTAATCTGAGGTAGGCTAGGTTATGAATGAAAGACAGAAACTGCTATGTGCGCAGCTCGCAAAAATGGGTTCTGA
>NZ_MSXV01000060.1:3187-4144 GCF_001945395.1 Pseudomonas sp. PA15(2017)
TGCAAAAGCGACAGGCCCTGTTCCAAATCTTACTGAGCGGGGCACGTTAGTTAACCTGCGCCCTAATGATGTTGCTATTGCACAGCGACCAGTAAGAACGCTTGTACAGGATGAGTCTGGTCGCTATTGGCTGCAAACCTCAACCGGGAAGCGAATAACACCATCAGGTTCATACGATTTTGTAACTATGCCGGACGGAAGTATTCGGGTTGCCAGGCCGAATGTGAACCAAGACTTTTCAACCCACCTTGGATTGAGTGGTGGTGGAGAGGTTAAATATGCGGGCTCTATACGCTTTGGGAATAATGATGGCCCAAGCCGAGGGACAATAACTCAGTGGACTAACAATTCTGGGCATTATCAACCACCTGCAACTTTAAGTGGTAATGCCGGATTGCCGCAGGGCTCGTTTAATCTGAGGTAGGCTAGGTTATGAATGAAAGACAGAAACTGCTATGTGCGCAGCTCGCAAAAATGGGTTCTGAGCAGGCTGCTGAGTGGTTGATGACCAAATACCCAGTAGATTCAATAGATTATGGTGAGGCTCTGCTATTGATCCCCCATCGTTCCTGGAAACGATCCGATCAGAAGCGATTGGCTCAGTACTACTTCAGGAAATTGCCTTTCTCTGGTGCAACAGGATATGAGGCGTTTGCGTCATTTATGTCCGTAAGGTCTTTTCTGGACTGTGTTAAGGAGCGCTTGCCAATGAGTGCTTCTGATGCAAGCTTGCTGCTGTATTACTTGATTCCTGTTCTTAATAGGACTGTCAAAAGCGACTCTGATCGCCAGCTTATTATGAGTCTTATCAATGAAATTCAGCTCCATGACCGCGCTGAAGCGACATAATCCGCTGCTCTGGCTGTGCCTGCTGTTGCTGGCCTGGGCGGTTCTGGGCGTGCAGCTTGCAACGCCGAAAGTCGCGTCGGGGCCATTTTACGCGGCGACCGAGCATCA
>NZ_MSXV01000060.1:4154-7374 GCF_001945395.1 Pseudomonas sp. PA15(2017)
AACTGCTCAAGAAACGGCGGCCTTGGTCAATGCTGAAAGGGCGGCGCTAGAGCGCATTGGGAACAATGCGAAAGGGCCTGATTTAACGGGCAAGACGCCGAATACGGTGCTGGATTTACAGAATGCAAAAGCAGGAGCAGATGATTGGGCCAAACTAAGTGGCCAGCTCAGAGATGCCTCGAAAGGTAAAGGCAACTTTAATATTGGTACTGGTACAAGAGAACAAGCTGATGCTTTAGGAAAAGCGTGGGTGGGCGATGGATATAAGGTTGCTAGTGACGGAAAAACCTTAGTCAGTAGTGACGGTTTAAAGCAATATCGGCCACCAACGTACAAACCCAATCAGGGGAAGACTCAAGCTAACTTTGAGCAAAAATTTCCTGGTCAAGACTCAAAGAGATGGCAGTCAAATGGCCATCTAAGTATCACGGATTAGACTATGAATGCAGAATTAAAACGGCTCCATAGCCCAGATATTTACGATCTGGAAAACTACAAGCCGGAATCACCAACGAGCTTCAATTTTCTCCTTCAAGCGATGATTGGGCCAGCGGGGGAAGACGGGGAAGAGTCATTTGATATAGATGTTTGTACTCCAAAATGGATTGAGGAGAATTGCGAGCAAGATGTAGTTCTTATCGGAAGGCATTATCTGATTGTTCGTGAATACAATTATAAGAAAATTGATGAATTTATAAGAAAGTTCTTGCTGAGCTGTGTTGGTGAAGATTGGAATGAAGTTGCAAATAAAGTTGCACGCTTAGGGTTTTGGGAGTTTGAAGATTACGAAAGCTGAGATATATAATGGGCGGCGGCAAAAGCTGAGTGCAACACCTGACCCTTTTGGTAAGGTGCTGCTCCTATGTCTTATCACGAACTTAGTATCGAAGAACGCATCACAATTCAACTCGGTCAGGCCCAAGGCTTCAGTCTGCGCCGGATTGCCGGCCTGATCAAACGATCACCCTCTACCATCAGCCGCGAGCTGCGTCGCAATAGATGCTCTGGTGTCAACTACTTGGCCTGTACCGCCCAGCAGCAGATGCGTACCCGTCGTCAGGCCTGTCGCCCCCAACGCAAACTCTTGCCAGGCAGTGAACGCTTTGAGCTGGTGACCCACATGCTGCGTGAACGTTTGTCTCCCGAGCAGATTGCCGGCAAGCTGCGCCGCATGAACATACCCAGCCTCAGAGACGCCTACGTCTGTCGCGAGACGATTTACAACGCGATCTATGCACTGCCAGTGGGCGAGTTGCGCAAGGAGTTGATCGTTTGCCTGCGCCAGGGCAAAACGACTCGCCGGCCGCGTTCTGGCGGTGTGGATCGACGTGGCCAGATTCCCGATATGGTCAGCATCCATGTGCGCCCGCCAGAGATCGAAGACCGGCTGATGCCGGGCCATTGGGCGGGTGACCTGATCAAGGGCAAGGCCAACGCCTCAGCGGCGGGCACCCTGGTCGAGCGCAGCAGTGGCTACCTGATGCTGGTAAAGATGAATGGCGCGACGGCGACCTCGGCGATGCAAGGCTTCAGTGCAGCGCTCAATGGCATGCCGCTGGCGATGCGCAAGAGCATGACCTACGACCAGGGGCGGGAGATGGCGCAGCATGCCGAAATTATCCAGCAGACCGGAGTGGCGATCTACTTCTGCGACCCGCACAGCCCCCAGCACCACCAGCAACGCTGTAGGCGCCAATTCAGGAACGCTTGTCAATAGTGGTGCGGTTATTACCACAGAAGGTTTATCAACTGTTACTGGCGTGGGGCAATTTGCAGCAAACCAAGCTCTGCAGCATGGAAGCTCGACCCTATTGAATAAGGCGCTGGGACGGGATGGCAGCTTGGATGAGGTATTACAAGCAACGCTAGCAAATACATTCGCAGCAGCAGGGTTTAACTTGATTGGTAAAGTCTCACGTGATCATCAACTAGAAAATGGGGGTGTGCCGAAAGTGGGCTTGCATGCTGTTATGGGAGGGCTTGCGGCTAAGGCCGCTGGTGCGGATTTTAAGACAGGTGCTTTGGCCGCTGGTGCCAATGAAGCCTTAATAAGTTCGCTGGCTAAGCAGTATGGCAGCATGAGCGTTGATCAGCAGAAACGCTTACTCGTCATGAACTCTCAGCTGATTGGTATAGTCGCTGCCGCGGCGCTGAATGAAGACGAGAAAGGTCTGCAAACAGGTGCCTGGGTCGCTGGTAACGGTACCAAGTATAATCACTTCAGTTTACCACCGGGGCTTATTCAATATGGACAGGCGGCAACGTCCCGTGCTCAACAAATGGCTGAGAATGGCGAGTCGCCTGATGCGGTTGCAGAGGCACTACGGGCAATGGCCAGAGGTGACGGCTTCGAAGGCCCTGACCCCGCGAAGGCGCTTTTACAAGCCTGGGCTACCACCGTACTTACAGGCGGCGGTTTGATCAGCACCGGAACTAAGCTGGGCACCGCAGCGGTAGGGGCTACGATAGGTGGCGGCGCTAATATCAGTTATCAATTAAGCACGGACCTGGATTCATTGAGTTATACCGATGCTACGGTTGCGGCTATCGTAGGCGCTCTGAGTCAGGGGCGAGGGTTAGTGGGGACACAAGCCGTTAGTATTGGCGGAGCCTATGTGGGAAGCCAAATAAAAGGAACTGATCCGGTAGGTGCGATGGTTGGGGCAGGTGTTGGTGCTGCGGCTGGTGCTGCTACGGGGAAATTTGTTAAAGACTCATTGCCAAACTCGATATCAAATTCTTTGAAAGAGACTCTAGGTGCAGTTGCGGGCTCAGCAATATCTGAAGGTGCAGGGTCTTTTTTTGTGGAGGGAATAAGTGATGAGCAATAAAGCAAAATGGATATTTTGGTTTGTTAAAACATTGTGTGTGTCAGTTGCAATGTCTTTTTTTGGGTTTTTATTTGCAGTAACTTTGGTGTCTAAGCTAAAAGGAAGAGAAGGCACGATCTCTGAGTTTTTATATGCCTCTCTAAGTTTCTCTTGGAGGCTGGGGGTTATATTGACAGTAGTGTCGACTATTTTTGTTCTTGTTGATTTTTTGAATAAATCAAAAAATATCTGATCCAAAAGAAAATGCGTTGACAAGAAAAAGAAAAAAGGCAGCTTCAAACGCAACGAAACCACCGACGTCACCCATGTCGGCAGCGACATCCAGGCCGGTGGCGACCTGGCACTGCTCAGTGGCGGTGATCAGACCTACCAGGCGGCGCGGCTGGAGA
>NZ_MSXV01000060.1:7384-7518 GCF_001945395.1 Pseudomonas sp. PA15(2017)
GCAAGGGTAAGGGCAGGACCGACGAAACCCTGGTGCAAAGCCAACTGATCGCCCAGGGCGAAACCGTGATCGCCGCGGTGGACGGCCTGCGCATCGACCTCAACCAGCTCGATCGACAGACCGTCAGCCAAAGC
>NZ_MSXV01000060.1:7528-8973 GCF_001945395.1 Pseudomonas sp. PA15(2017)
CTGGTCAGCGGCCACTGCTACCCAGGCCGCCGGCTGGGCCAATGTTGGCGCCACGGCCATCGGCACCTCGGCGGCCAGCGGCGCAGCGATCAGCACCGTCAACAACCGGGGCGACCTGGGCGCCGTACTCAAGGACGTGACCGCCAGCGATGCGCTCAAGGGCTACGCCGTCACCGGTATCACGGCGGGCATGACAACCGGGCTCTATGACGGCTGGACAGGTACCGAAACCGCCCCCAGCACCGCCAGCAACGCTGTAGGCGCCAATACCCCCTTGAGCAATACCGGCACCGTCAGCGTTTCTGGTTCGGGCCTTGGTAGCGTGCCAGCAATCGGCCGATTTGCGGCCAACCAAGCCCTGCAAAACACCACCTCAGCGGCGCTGAGCAAACTCGTCGGCCAGGATGGCAGCTTCAGCGACGCCTTGCAGAGCACCCTGGCCAGCACCTTCATGGCGGCCGGCTTCAATTGGATTGGTGACAGTACGGCGCCAGGCGCCCAGCTGGAATTGCCAGACGGCAGCTTCGCCAAGGCAGGCCTGCATGCCGTGATGGGCGGCCTTGCTGCTGAAGCGATGGGCGGTGACTTCAAGACTGGTGCGCTGGCGGCAGGGGTGAACGAGTTGCTCGTCGAGAAGCTGGATGCCCAGTACCAGAAGATGGGCGTGGAAGACCGCAAAGCGCTGCTGGTGATGAACTCGCAACTGGTGGGCGTGTTGACCGCAGGTTTGCAGGGTGGGGATGAGCAGAGCCTGCAGGTAGGGGCTGCAGTGGCGGGTGGGGCGACAAGTTATAACTACCTGAATCATGCTGAAGCTGAAGAGCGTTTGGAGAAGCACCAAGCTTGCAGTGCCGGCGATAGAAACGCATGTGAGCGGCGTGACGAGCTTGAGCGTCTTGATAAACTTCGTGACCAAGCGCTTAAATTCGCGTGTAGAGGCGCTTTGGAGAGCGCCGGCTGCAAAACGCTTAGAGCCGAAGCGTTTGCAGCGCTTGAAAGCTATGGGCCTTACAAAGACAATGCCGAGTGGAGGGCATTGCATGATGACTTGATCCGAAATGATCTCGAGGGCTATACCAAGTATTCACCATCGCGTGAATTCGAGAGTGTCCGGGATATTTTGGCGCAGACACCGGCAGGCTTATCGGATGAAACCCTGTTGGCCATGGCAAGCCTATTTAGCCCAAGTCGGACGGCAGGTACTTCGAGTGGTGGAGGGGCAAAAGCGACAGGCCCTGTTCCAAATCTTACTGAGCGGGGCACGTTAGTTAACCTGCGCCCTAATGATGTTGCTATTGCACAGCGACCAGTAAGAACGCTTGTACAAGATGAGTCTGGTCGCTATTGGCTGCAAACCTCAACCGGGAAGCGAATAACACCATCAGGTTCATACGATTTTGTAACTATGCCGGACGGAAGTATTCGGGTTGCCAGGCCGAATGTGA
>NZ_MSXV01000060.1:8983-21495 GCF_001945395.1 Pseudomonas sp. PA15(2017)
TACTTACGCCTAAAGAGTTTCCAGAGGTTTCCGCTCAAATTAGTCGCCAGAAGCAGCTAAGACATCTAGAGGGAACACCTCAGTTGGCGGAGCGAGGTAAAGGGGGGTATTTGAGCGATATCTCTGATGCGCAGAAGGTTCTGGACGCATATCGTTCTGGTAATGCGGTTATTCTAGGTAAGAATGCTCAAGGGTTTCCTATCGTTCGAGTTGATGGGGTCACTGGAACTAACGTAAATATTGGTGCGGGGATAAACAGTCAGCCAACGAGCGTTTTCATTATTAAGGGAACGAAAAGTCCAAGTGTTGTCCCGACTAGTCCTACCCCCAAGCTGGTGGATTAATATGAATTTGGTAGTTAGGAATAAAATAATTATTGCATTAGTGCAGGCTTTGCTAGGGGCGATTTCCCCAAATTTCAAAGCCGTACTGATTGATTTTTCTCAAGGAGTGAGTGTTAGGTTTTTCTTGATGGAAGATTTGGCTGGGGATAGAGAGGAAATCGATGATGTGATTACTGAATTTGACTCGTTAGTTATGGGGATTGAGTCAGTTCCAATAACATATGGTATCGCGGTGGGCGAAGCCTGGATAGATTTCTCTGGTGACAGTGTGGTCCCGGTTTATATTAGACGCGAATAGTTGGGGCAAAAGCAACTGCCTCAACTGGAGGACAAACAGCCTCTACATTGCCGAAGAATTTCGGTGAGTCAGTTATCGGTCATAACACCCAAATCGGTGTGCGAAACAGTAAGGCGGGTACGATTTTTGGTGCCCACAACAACGATGCATTCCTAGAGTCGGTTGAAATAACCGGTGCGAAGGTTTCCAATAGAATCACAGATGCTCGTTTCCCTGGGGTTGTTGAGTACAGCTATCAGTTGCCTAGAACCAACACTAAGGGCGAATTTATTGGCGGGTATAAGCCTGTATCTACGAAAACAACCTATGACCCAAAAGTTCTGACGGATAATAAAATGGCTGATATGTCTAGTCGCGCGGCAGTCCAGGCGGAATCTGTGTTCAAAGCCAATTCGGCCTTGAGGGAGGCTAGTATCAAGGTTGATGGCTATTACTTTCAGGTGACGCGTAACAACAAGACTAGCGAAGTAACAAACTCCTTCATTACTATGCCGCCGAGAGCAAACTGATGAGTGGTTTGTCTTGGCTTGAAAAGCTCAAGGAGTCATTCGCCTCCACTGGCCTGGATTATGGAGATCTTTACGAGCTAATAGAGGCATCCATAGCGAGGAGGCGAACTAATTTCCCCGCGTTTATCCATGAGGCTTCGAGGGGGAATGGCTTCTCTGTGAGTGAGGGGTATTTCTATTCTCTTGATCAGGATTGGGATGACCCTGAGGAGTTTAGTGAGGTCAGTTTCTTTTTGGGGGAAGTGGAAACTTCAAGTATTTCAGTGCTTGATTATGTCTTTTTGATGAAGGTCGCAGCCGATGTTTACTCTGCTTTCTTTCCTGAAGAGAGAGACAGTATTCTAAGTTCGGCTAGAAGATTGGAAGAGCGTTATTCAAAGAAGTCCCCGGTCTAGCCGGGGACTTTCACTTCACTCCGCAGTAATCACCAAACACAATCGATGGGGCCAGAATCGATGGGGTCAGAATCATTGATATCGACGTGTCATGGCAGCTATCGTTCCCGATCTTGAGTAGAGGAGCACGCCATGGCCCGTTTACCCCGCCTTTATTTTCCGGGATGCGTCCAGCATGTGATTCAGCGAGGCATTAATCGTGAGGCCTGCTTTTACGATGAAGCAGACTACAAGGTCTACCTTTCTTTTCTGAGCGAGTCGGCCAAAAAATATCGCGTCGCCATTCATGCTTTCGTGCTGATGACAAATCATGTGCATCTGCTCGCCACGCCCAGTGATGAACAAGGCATTAGCCGGCTGATGCAGGCTCTGGGGCGTCGATACGTTCAATACTTCAATTTCACTTATGGTCGTACCGGTACCTTATGGGAGGGACGATATAAATCGATGCTAGTCGATAGTGATAGCTACCTGTTAACGGTTTACCGGTATCTAGAGCTGAACCCGGTACGAGCAGGCATTGTTGCTCACGCGTCGGAATATTCATGGTCACGTTATCAAGCCAATGTCTTGGGCAAGCTTATCCAGTTGCTCACGTCACACGCTCTGTATCTTCGCCTCGGTAAAACAGAGGAGGAGCACCAGAGCGCCTATCGTTCGTTGCTCCGGGGCCGATTGCCTGATCGACAGTTGTCGGAGATTCGTGAGGCGACGAACAAGGGGGAGCTTGGTAATGATCGGTTCAAGGCTCAAATTGAGGTCAAGACAGGTAGGCGAGCAGCTCCTCTTGGGCGGGGCGGTGATAGTAAATCTGTGACGTTCCGCGAAGCGCAGCGTTAAATCAATGACTCTGACCCCATTGATTTCTAAATTTGGAAGTAAGTACGATTCGGGTATAGAACAGATGTCGAAGTATGCAGATACTCTTGATCCCATAGATTTTGTTGGAAGGTGAAGTCAATGATTTTTGAATACAACGAAAAATATGGTGTTTCCTTGCTCGCAGGTGTTCGTGATAGAGCGCGTGTCAGGGATTTGATGGGCGGAGATTTTAGAGTATTGCCCAAAACAGAGTTTTCTGAAAATACGATTGACGTTTTTGGCAGCCTTGTTGCTAGAACATGGTATGACGCCAGCGATATTCTGATAGGCATTGAGTTTTATGCGCTGGGCTCTGAGTTTTATTTTTCAGGGGTGCAAGTGTTGGGGAAGGATTTTCAATATATAGAAAGGTTTCTAAGTGCTTTAGGTATCGCCTTTGATGTTGAGGAGGATGGTACTGGTATCTCGATAAATGATGGGGTGTTGAGATTTTATATTCCTGATATGCTTGAGAGTGGCCCAGTAGCTGAGATTAAGTCGGTTTATGTGGATTTTAAATTATAGAGCGCGGTAAGGCGAATTAATGATTGTAGGATAACTGAGCGAAGCGTAATCCGTCGTTTACCACGAGGTGATCATGTGGCGCATGCAAGACGTTCACAAGCCAATTGCTCTTTAAAAATAAATGGCGTCGCTGAACCGTTCAGCGGATTACGTCTTCGGCTAATACGCCCTACGACTGATCGCCAGCCGCATACAGGCGGGCAACGATGTCGACATCGATGCCGGGCAGGACATCAACATCCTGTCGGCCCAGGACGAAAGAGTAATAGAAAGAGTAATAGGGGACAGACCCTGAGGAATCCCCACAAAATATTCATGAAGATCAGTCAGATAGCTTGAAGATGCCTGCATGAGTCGGCAGTTTGGTAGTCGCCAAACCAACCAACCCCCGAGACTCATGCAGGCAGTACGATGCTTACACAAGGCATTTTCCCAAGCACTCCCCACGATCCACAGCAAGCGACTGAGCGCCTTGATGAGCGGCGTCAGTGCGTTGCTGCATGGGCATCGCTTAACCCTGACCGATCTCGGCAGGGCCATGCCCAGCAGGGCTTACACCAAACATTCGATCAAGCGCGTGGATCGCTTGCTGGGTGACGCCCAGTTTCAGTCCAAACGCCCTCTGTTCTACTGGAAAATACTCACGGCAATGCTTGGCCACCTGCGTCATCCACTGATCCTGGTGGATTGATCGCCGATCAATGCCGCTTCTGACCTTTACTTGCTGCGCGCTTCAATACCACTGGCCGGAAGGGCGTTCCCCGTTTATGAGAGCGTGCACGATCGTGAAGGCTGCCCACAACGCCAGAGGCAACTACTCGACGCGCTTGAGCTTATGCTCCCCGATCAATGCGTGCCGATCCTGGTGACAGATGCCGGATTTCGTCGTCCCTGGTTCCAGGCTGTCGAAGCCAAGGACTGGTATTACGTGGGTCGCGTGCGTAATCGTGATCTCTACCTCGACGAGCACGGCCACTGGCAACCGATCAAGCAGCTCTACCAGCGGATAACCTCGACAGTGCGGTCGCTTGGCGAAATCGAGATGACGCGCTGTGCACCGCACAGTGTTGCTTTGTACGGCATTCACCAGCCACCCAAGGGCAGGAAGTATCGACGCGTGACGGGCAGCATCGCGCGCAGCAAGCTCAGCCGACAAAACGCTCGCCGTGAACAAGAGCCCTGGTTGCTCGCCAGCAACTCAAGCGAAGGCCAAAACCGTATCCACTATTGACTCGAGTGCGCCAGGCAGAGCGTACGGGAATCCAAAAAAGGGACATCCTAGGAGGTCCAAGTAAGTGCCATTCAAATCTGTCTCGTTTTCCGTTTCACTCTGAGGGCGCTGTGCCTCAAGGGGCTCGAACTTTCAAGCGCGTCACCAACTGTGCAAGCGCTGGCCTTACAGCGCTTTTTGCAGCATTCCTGCATTCGCTACTGACCTTCTCTCGTGCTCGCCTCTCGGGGGCTTTTTGAGCGACGTCGCGATAACGCGCGCGCGGCTTTTGCCGCTTCAGACATTTCCTGTGGTTATCACCGAATGCGCATAAGTGATTATCCGCCGCCTCGGGCTGTGGCTAGAGTCGGCGGCAACAGGTAGCGATGCCTGGCTCGATAGACCAATAAGAAGCCCACCTTGAGTCCTCGCAAGGTGATCACCGGCAAAGAAGGATCTGACCATGACAACAAGAACATCGGTCGAGGCATTGACCTCGGCCATCAGCAAAAGCCGCGTGCGGCTCCTGCCTTTTCTCATCCTCATGTACGTACTGGCTTTCATCGATCGGGCCAACGTCGGCTACGCGCGCAGTTACCTGCAGGCCGATACGGGGCTTAGCGATGCGGCCTTCGCCTTTGGTGCCAGCATTTTCTTCGTTGGCTACGCGTTCTTCGAAGTGCCCAGCAACCTGATGTTGCACCGCCTTGGCGCCAAGGTCTGGCTGTGCCGGATCATGGTCACGTGGGGCCTGGTGTCAGCGGCCATGATGTTCGTCGATACCGCCATGACGTTCTACGTCTTGCGCTTTTTGCTGGGCGTTGCCGAGGCTGGTTTCTTCCCCGGCATCATTCTCTATCTCACCTACTGGTTCCCGGCCCAGAGCCGTGGCCAGGCGCTGGGCATGTTCTATTTCGGCCTGCCCCTGGCACTGGTGCTAGGTGGGCCGCTGTCCGGCTGGCTGCTGGAATACCACGGGGTATTCGGCCTGACCAACTGGCAATGGCTGTTCGTGGTCGAGGGGCTGCTGGCATCCGTGATTGGTGTCGTCGCCTACTTCTATCTGGTCAACCGCCCTCGTGATGCTCGCTGGCTGAGCGACGCGGAGAAGTCCGCGCTTGAAGCCAGGTTGGCAGCTGAAGATGCACAGAAGCAGGAACACAGCCCGCATGGCTTCCTCAGTGCACTGCGTAGCGGTCGGGTGCTGCGCTTCTGCCTGGTGTATTTCACCATCCAGATGAGCGTGTACGGCGTGGTGTTCTATTTACCGACACGTATCGCCAGCTTCCTGGACGGCGCCGTCGGCCTCAACGTCGGTTTGATCACCGCCGTCCCCTGGCTGTGCGCCCTGATCGTGACCCGTCTGGTGACGCTATACGCGGACCGTACCGGGCTGCATCGACAGCTTGCCGTTTGCATGCTGGGTATGGCGGCTTGCGGGATCGCCGCATCGGCTCTGGGCGGCAGCCTGGTGTTGGTGGTGATCGCCTTCTGCTTCGCTGCCGCCGGTTTCGTGGCCGTGCAGCCGCTGTTCTGGACCATTCCGACCAGTTACCTAAGTGGCGCCGCCGCTGCCAGCGGCATCGCCCTGATCAACTCGCTGGGCAACCTCGGCGGCTTCGTCGCTCCCAACCTGAAAACCTTCATGGAGAGCCAGTTCGGCGATCCACGTGCCGGGATGTTTGCCCTGGCCGTGGTCGCTGTGGTTGGCGCTCTGATGATCCATCGCCTCAACCGTCAATCAAGCAACCCCACGGCGCCGTTGAAAGCGGCGCGTGCCAACTGATCGTGAAAGGAGCCGCAGCATGAAAATAAAATCCATCCGTACCCGCGTTTTCGAGTGGAAGGGCAAGGTCGTGCCGCCCCAGGCGCACTTCTGTACCAACGCCAGCGACATCCTCTTCGAGAAGGGCGATGCCATGGGCTCGTTTCGTTTCCACGGCTGGCTGGTCGTGGAAGTGGAGACCGACGACGGCATCGTCGGCATCGGCAACTGCGCCTTGGCGCCGCGGGTGGCCAAGGAGATCATCGACACGTACCTGGCGCCCATCGCCATCGGCGAGGACCCGTTCGACAACGAGTACATCTGGCAGAAGATGTACCGTCAGAGCCATGCCTGGGGTCGCAAGGGCATCGGAATGGCGGCGATCTCGGCGATCGACATCGCCATCTGGGACATCATGGGCAAGGCGGTGAACAAGCCGGTATTCAAGTTGCTCGGTGGGCGCACCAAGGAAAAGATCTGGACCTACGCCTCCAAGCTCTACGCCAACGACAACCTCGACCTGTTCCTCGAAGAGGCCCAGGGCTACCTGAACCAGGGCTTCAACGCCCTGAAGATGCGCTTCGGCTACGGCCCGAAAGATGGCCCGGCGGGCATGCGCCGCAACATCGAGCAGGTGCGTGCGCTGCGTGAACTGGCCGGCCCGGACGTGGACATCATGCTCGAATGCTACATGGGCTGGACCCTGGAATACGCCCGCCGCATGCTGCCCAAACTCGCCGAGTTCGAGCCGCGCTGGCTGGAAGAACCGGTGATCGCCGATGATCTGGAAGGCTACATCGAGCTGAAGAAGATGGGCATCATGCCGATCTCCGGCGGCGAGCACGAGTTCACTTCGTACGGCTTCAAGGAGATGCTCGAACGCCGTGCCGTGGACGTGATCCAGTACGACACCAACCGCGTGGGCGGCATCACTGCGGCGCGCAAGATCAACGCGCTGGCCGAAGCCTGGTCGGTGCCGGTGATCCCCCATGCCGGGCAGATGCACAACTACCATCTGACCATGTCGACCACCGCGTCGCCGATGGCCGAGTTCTTCCCGGTGTTCGACGTCGAGGTCGGCAACGAGCTGTTCTACTACGTGTTCAAGGGCGAGCCGGCACCGGTCAATGGTTATATCCAGCTGGATGACCACAAGCCCGGCCTGGGCCTGGAAATCTCCGAGGAGTACCTGAGCGAGTTCAACATCATCGAGTGAGTCTCAGCGCGGTTGCAGCAGCGAGCGCCCCGGTTATCCGGGGCTTTTCGTCAGTGGCGGCGCAGCAGGCTGGCCAGACCGACCAGGGCCAGCAGCAGAATTAGCACTGCCGCTGCACCCACCCCATACAGACCGGCAGTGCTCAGCAGCGGTTGCTCGACGCGCTGGTAGCTCGGCTGCTTGAGCAGCAGGTTCAGCGCCGCATCGAGCTGTGCGGTGTGGATCTTGCGCAGTTCCGGCGCCGGGTCGGCGAAGCGGCCCTCTTCGTAGCTGCCCAGAGAGCTCCAGTAGGTGTCGGCCAGGGCGCTGTTGCCCTGTGCGGTCCAGTTCTGGCGGGCAAGGGCGACGCTGCGCAGGCGCTCGACGGTGGCGTCATCCAGGCCGTCCTTGGCGAGGCGTTGCAGCAAGTCATGCAGGCGCTGCTCGGTCTGCGCCACGTCTTCGCGTGCCACCTCGGCGCTGATGCTGAAAAAGCTACTGCTGCCGTAGGCGCTGCGTTCCACATTGGGGCTGTATGCCAGGCCATGTTCGAGACGCAGGTCGCGGTACACGGCCCATTGCAGGTAATCGCGGAGCAACTGCCAGGTGCCCTGGTCGAGTTCGCCGATCCAGGGCTCGGTGAAGATCAGGTTCACCTGGGCGGTATCGCCGAGCAGGCCGGTGGTCAACGTGCGTTCGGGCTCGGCGTGGTCGGTGCTTTCCGGCAGTTCGCGCAGCTCGGGCATGGGGCCAGGCGGCAGTTCGCCGAAGCGCCGTTCCAGGTAGGCGGGCAGGCGGCGATCAAGGTCGCCAACCATGATCAGGGTCATGTTGTTGGCCACGTACCATTGTTCGTGCAGGCGCTCCAGCCCTGCGGTGTCGAGGCGATTCAGCGAATCCTGCTCGGCGCAGGCCTGGCCGAGTTCGGCGGCCACTTGCTCGGTGGCATCGTTACGTTTGCTCGAAGCACCCAGCAGGCGCTGCCAGGCGGCCGGGTGTTCGCCGTTCTCGTGGACGATCACCCGCTTGGCTGCGTCGATACGTTCGGCGGTGAATTCGGTGTTGAACAGGGCAGCGAGCAGCAGATCGAGCGCCGCACGCTGGTTGGCGGCCGGTACTTCGATGACGAAGGTGGTGTCGCTGTCGCGAGTGAAGGCATTCCAGTCGCCACCCAGGGCCTGCATGCGCTCTTCCAGGCCGGCTTCGCCGCTTGCGTCGATACCGCTGAACAGCAGGTGCTCGAGCAGGTGCGGCATTTCCTTGTGGGCGCAGTCGAACTGGTCGAAGCCGACGCCGACCACCAGACGAATCGACACGTGGCCGCGTTCGGCGGTGGGTTTGAGGATCAGCTGCAAGCCGTTGTCCAACGGGTAGCCTTCGACCTTCAGGTGGTCGGCCGCCCACAGCGGGCCGCACAGCATCAGCCCCAGCAGCAGTGCCAGTGAGCGGGCCATGGCCCGCACTATTCGCCACCTTCTTCGGCAAGCAGGGCACCGGTTTCGTGGCTGCCGAGTACGGCGTAGGCGCTTGCGCAGAACAGCGAATTGAGGCGTTTCATATCGTCGATCAGTTCCAGGTGCAGAGAGCTGGTTTCCAGACTCTTGACCACCTGCCTATGCAGACGTTCGACATGTAAATGCGTGAGCCGACGCTCCTGAATGCGGAAGCGGCGCTTCTCGCGCAGCAGTTGGCGTGCGGCATCGGCGTCGGCGGAGAAGAACACCGACAGGCCCAGGCGCAGGTTGCCGAGCAGGCGTTCGTGCAGCGCGGTGAGTTCTTCCAGGCCGCTCTCGGAGAAGGCATGGCGTTGGGCGGTCTTCTCGTCCTGGATCTTGCCGAGCATGCGCTCGATGAGGTCGCCGGAGCGCTCCAGGTTGGAGGAAAACTCGATGATCTCGGCCCAGCGCCGGCTATCGGACTCGCTCAGGTCCTCCTGCTGGATCTGCGCGAGGTAGAGCTTCACGGCGGTGTAGAGGGCGTCGATGTCGTCGTCGATGCGCCGCAGGTCCTTGGCGAGAATCGGCTGGCTGCCACGCAGGGCATCCTGCAAGTGAACGAGCATGCTGTCGACCAGATCGCCGATGCGCAGGGTTTCGCGCACTGCGTTGGACAGCGCCAGGCTCGGCGTCGACAGCGCCGTGGGGTCGAGGTGACGGGCCTTGGCCACGGCGTTGATGTCCGGGCGATCGGGCAGCAGCCAGTTGCAGAAGCGCGCCATCAGGCCCAGGGTCGGCAGCATCAGCAGGCAGCGCAGGGTGTTGTAGAGCACGTGGAAAGCGATCACCAGTTCGGCCGGGTGCCATTTCAGGCTATCGAGCCAGTGCGCCAGCGGGTCGAGCACCGGGATCACCAGGATCAGGCCGATCAGCTTGTAGAGCAGGCTGCCCAGGGCCACACGGCGGCCGGCCTGGCTCTGCATGCTGGCATTGAGAAAGGCCAGCACGCCGCTGCCGATGTTGGCGCCGATCACCAGGCCGATGGCCACCGGCAGGCCGATCACCCCGGAGCCGGTCAGGGTCGCGGTGAGCAGCACCGCGGCCAGGCTGGAATAGGAGATCAACGCGAACAGCGCACCGACCACCGCATCGAGCAGCACGTCGCCGGTCAGCGAGGCGAACAGCACGTGGATGCCCTTGGCCTCGGTGATCGGCGTGGCGGCGGTGACGATCAGTTGCAGGGCGAGGATCATCAAGCCCAGGCCGATGGCCACGCGGCCAAGCTGGCCGGCGCGGGTCTGCTTGCGCGACAGGAAGAACACCACGCCGAGAAAGATCAGCAGTGGCGACAGCCAGCTGAGGTCGAAGGTCAGCACCCGGGCCATCAGCGCGGTGCCGACATCGGCGCCGAGCATGATCGCCAGTGCCGGGGTCAGCGCCATCAGGCCCTGGCCGACGAACGAGGTGACCAGCAGCGCCGTGGCGTTGCTGCTCTGCACCAGCGCGGTGACGGCGATGCCGGCGACGAAGGCCATCGGCCGCTTGCCGACGTTATGGCTGAGCACACGACGCAGCTGCGAGCCATACACCCGCAGGATGCCGGTACGCACGATATGGGTGCCCCAGATCAGCAGGGCAATGGCGGACAACAGATTGAGCAGCGTCAACATCACGCATCTCCCTGATACGCAGATTCGATCCCGGAGCTTGGGATACAGCCGGTGACGGTGTTCGTAGACACGCGGTCACCAATGCGAGCGGTTAATAGAAGCTGTAGTTGTAGATACGCCGGTTGCCAAGCAACTAGCGGGCCGCCGCTTCGCTGGCAGGTTGTGCAGTGCACCACGTAATCGCCGCGCCAGGTTGCAAGCCGTCGCCAATGCGCCTAGCATGCGCGCCTTCTCTCAACCGACAGCAAAGGAGGCACATCATGCAGCAACTGATCACCCTTTGCAGGTCGCGCCTGGCTTGATCGCACTCGCCGCTGTTCGTTAGCGGTGCCGCAACGCCCGGCCTCTGGCCTGCCAATCCGAACATCTTTGTGTTTCAACCCATCAGGATTGGACTATGGGCACTTGCATTCGCAATTTGTCCGAAGGCGCCGTATTGGTCGCCGCGGACGACACCTGGATCGAAGGAAAAGCGATCCAGCAACTCGAAACCACCGCTCGCTTGGCGGGCATGCAGCGGGTGGCCGGCATGCCGGATCTGCACCCGGGGCGTGGCTATCCGGTTGGTGCAGCATTCTTTTCCGTCGGGCGTTTTTACCCGGCGCTGGTTGGCAACGACATCGGCTGCGGCATGGCGCTGTGGCGCACGGACATGGCGACCGCCAGGCTGCATCTGGACAAGCTGGAGAAGCGCCTCGGTAACCTCGACCTGCCACTCGACGAGAGCTGGCAGGAGGCGGTCGCCGCTTTCGGGCTGCCAATCACCGGCCACGAGCGTTCCCTTGGCACCATCGGCGGCGGTAACCATTTCGCCGAGCTGCAGCAGCTCGATGAAAGCTACGACGATGCTGCGCTAACGGCCTTGGGCGTCGAGCGTAAACACCTGCTGTTGCTGGTGCACAGCGGCTCGCGCGGCCTCGGTGAAGCGATCCTGCGCGAGCAGGTCGACCTGTTCGGCCATCAGGGCCTGGAGGCCGGCAGCGATGCCAGTAGCCACTACCTGGGTCGACACGACGGGGCGCTGCGTTTCGCCGAAGCCAACCGCCAACTGATTGCCCGGCGCATGCTCGAGCGCTTGCGTGCCGACGGCGAGAGGGTGCTCGACATCAACCACAATCTGGTGTCCCCGGCGCGTGTCGATGGTCTCGATGGCTGGCTGCACCGCAAGGGCGCCACGCCGTCGGACCAGGGCACGGTGGTGATTCCCGGCTCGCGTGGCGATTACAGCTACCTCGTGCAGCCGATCGCCGATGAGCGCAGCCTGCTGTCCCTGGCCCACGGTGCTGGTCGCAAATGGATGCGCAGCGAGTGCAAGGATCGCCTTGCCGCGCGCTACAGCGTCGAGCAACTGAGCCGCACTGCACTCGGCAGCCGGGTGATCTGCGCCGACCGTGCGCTGATCTACGAGGAGGCGCCCGAGGCCTACAAGGCTATCGACTCGGTGGTCGGTGCCTTGCGTGAGGCCGGACTGGTTCGCGTGCTGGCGCGACTGAAGCCGGTGCTGACCTACAAGACGCGTGGAGGGTGTTGCTGATGATCCTTCTGCAACTCTCGGCGGCTCAGGGCCCGGAGGAATGTGCGCTGGCGGTGGCCAGGGCATTGCCCAGGCTACAGGCCGAAGCGGATGGCCTCTGCGTGACGGTACGGGTACTCGAAGAGGAGCCGGGGCCGCGGCGCGGCACCTTGCGTTCGGTATTGCTGGTGCTGGATGGCGAGCAGGCCGAGCGGCTGGCTGGTGATTGGACGGGCTCGTTGCAATGGACCTGCCCAAGCCCCTACAGGCCCGGCCATGCTCGCAAGAACTGGTTCTTCGGTGGTGCGCGCTTTGCCGCGCCGGCAGAGGAGCTGGCCGGTGAAATCCGTTTTGAAACGCTGCGCTCGTCGGGGCCGGGCGGTCAGCACGTCAACACCACCGACTCGGCGGTGCGGGCCACTCATGTGGCCAGCGGCATCAGCGTCAAGGTGCAGAGCGAGCGCAGCCAGCACGCCAACAAGCGTCTGGCGCTGCTACTGATCGCCCAGCGCCTCGCCATGCATGCCCAGGCGCAAGCCGATGCGGCGCGGGCGCGGCGTCGTGATGCACACCTGCAGGTGGAGCGGGGCAACCCACGGCGGCTGTTTCGTGGTGAGCGCTTCGAGCCCGACGTGGATCGGCTCTGAACGCAATAAAAAAAAACGGGGCCATCGACAGACTGTGTGAAAACCTAGCAGTCCGAGGGTGAGTTGAAGACAATGCCTCTATCGGTTGATAGGGGCATTGTCGTTTATGGGTTATATCCAGGGCGAAGGTCGCGGGCAAAGCAG
>NZ_MSXV01000060.1:21505-72809 GCF_001945395.1 Pseudomonas sp. PA15(2017)
CTTGGGTGTAACGCGCTGGGAAGCCGCGCCGCGTCTGGGCCTGGACGCCTGGACAACGAAATTCGCGTCGGGTGATACAGTTGGGGCAAAAGGCAGTAGTGGCGCAGAAAGTGCTATCAATCAGGGTAGGCTCAATTCTCAGCTCTTGGCTGAGGAGGTCGCAAGCGGTCATGCGTTCCAGAAGCATGTAGTCGGACGGCAAGAGTTTGCTGATCTTGGCATCAACACAAAAAGCCAATTCCAGAGTTTTGTAGAAAAAAATTGTCTCCAATCCAGCAATTGAGCGCCGCCAAGCTGTTGATGGTACGGTCTACTATCTTGATAGTTCTACGAAGACCATTGTTATTCGAGGGCAGAGAGGTGAGGCTACGGCATTCAGGCCCGACAAAGGTGGCGTTGGTTGGGAAAACTATATTAAATCGCAGGTTCCCAAGAAATGACTGAATTTAATAGTGGGCTTGAGTCTATTTATCTCGAAGTCACGCCTAAAGAGTTACGGTACTTTATTTCATGTGGTATGGCTCTGGTGCAAAATCTGCCTAAGGACTCCCTTTCGACATATTGTGGCTTGAGTAAAGATGAAATTCTGGAAGTCTCTCTACGTCTGAGGGGAATTGCAGATCAACTTGGTGTTGATATGTAGGTGGGTGAGTGAGCGGCTAAGTTTTAGCCGCTTACCTTTGGGGCAAAAGCAACTGCGCAGGCTGTTCCTGACGTAATTAGCCCTACTTATCGAGAGCTTCAGGGGTTAAACAAAGGATTCCAAGCGCATCACACCTTGCCTCAATATTTGGGCAAGATGCTGGGGTACACGAAGAATGACATGCTGGATCATCCTGCGACTCTAATTACCCAATATTCCCATACTGGGAAGGTGAATCCTGATGCTATGCATAAGGCTATAAGTAAGTATTTACCTCCCATGGTAGGCGGTAAGCCGGCTACGTATACTGCTGGGCAAGTAAGCTCGGGGTTGCAGAAAGCCTACGGCGATATAGGTCGGCCCGAATTTTTTGACTCAATCAAACATCTGATTAAATAGGTATATGAGAATGGCTGATAAGCAGGTGTATGAATTAGCTATTGATGATCTTGCTTGCTTTGGTGTTTGGTACTTTCCCATGGATGAGTCTGTAGAAGATGAACTGACAGTCCGTCCTCTCCTTGAGAAGGAAATTTGTGCTGACGCTCAGCTAATTGTTCGGGCTGGGTTCCTTGGGGCAGATAGCTCTAGGTACTTAGGCTATCTGTACTGGGATGGCAGTGGAAAGGTTGAGTATTTGAAGCCTGTTATTCTTCTTAAGGATGGCTCCTCTGTTACATTCTGGAATGGGATGGTTAAGCCCTCTTGGGGGGACTATTCTGCAAGAGCTCAAGAGCTGAGAATGGTCTTGCCTATTTCATATATTTCAGAATCTCTTCTCGAACTGCCTCAAATCTCAGGGGGGCTTGAGGGGCTCTATTACTTAGATGAAGATCGGATTTCCTGGATAAGTTAATAAAGAGGCGGCAGATTTATTTGTCAAAATGCAATATTGAGTTTCCTTGAATAGAAATAGCCCCGGCCTTGCCGGGGCTATTTGTTTCACTCGGCCGTAATCACCAAACACCCCTGCATCACCCGGATGCGTATCTTCTCGTTGACCTCGAATCCGGCCTGTTGCAGCCAGAGGCCGCGCAGTTTGATGCCGGGGACGATGCGGTCGCGAGTGTAGGCGGGTTCGCCGAGCGGCGGGTAGTAATCGGCGGCGACGGTGGCGAAGCGTTCAGTTCTGAATCGATAGGGTCAGAGTCATAGATTTTGGCGGAATCGATAGAACTATCGCGGCTCGGCCAGTGCGTTTCACAGGTCAATCATTCTTTAAAAAGCAGATATCGCCGGTCGCGACGTCAGCCTGATCGCACCTGACGGCGACATCCCTGGGCGGCGTACTGGACAGCCGGAGCGACCTGGCAATCCAGGCGGGCCGCGATGTCAACCTTGCCGCGGTGCAGGACGTACAGCACCACTCCTGGGGCAACTGGTTCCTCGACGAACGCGTGACGCAGCTCGGTGGCGAGGTGAGTGCTGGCCGTGACCTGACCATCAGCGCCGGCCGTGACCTGAGCGTGACCGCCAGCGACCTCAGTGCCGGTCGCCACCTCGCCTTGCGGGCAGAGCACGACCTGACCGTAGCCTCGGCCGCGGATGAAAGCCACGCGCTGTGGCGCACCAAGCGGGTCACCGATCAGAAGGATCGTGTCACCCAGCGAGCCGCGACCCTCAGCGCAGAGAGCGACCTCGACATCAGCGCCGGCGGCGATCTGGCCGTGATCGCCAGCCGCGTCACGGCCGGCGAACAAGCCTACCTGGTGGCCGGTGGCGAGCTGGCACTGCTGGCTGCCCAGGACTCCGACTACGCGCTGCACCAGAAAAAGAAAAAAGGTAGCTTCGGGCGCAATAGCTTCAAACGCGACGAAACCACCGACGTCACCCACGTCGGCAGCGACATCCAGGCCGGTGGCGACCTGACACTGCTCAGTGGCGGTGATCAGACCTACCAGGCGGCGCGGCTGGAGAGCGGCGCCGACCTGACAGTGTCCAGCGCAGGCCAGATCGCCTTCGAGGGTGTGAAGGATCTGGAACAAGAGAGCCGCGAAAAAAGCAAAAGCAGCTTCGCCTGGCAATCGGCCAAGGGTAAGGGCAAGACCGACGAAACCCTGGTGCAAAGCCAACTGATCGCCCAGGGCGAAACCGTGATCGCCGCGGTGGACGGCCTGCGCATCGACCTCAACCAGCTCGATCGACAGACCGTCAGCCAAAGCATCGACGCCATGGTCCAGGCCGACCCCAACCTGGCGTGGCTCAAGCAAGCCGAACAGCGCGGTGATGTGGACTGGCGGCACGTCAAGGAAATCCACGACAGCTTCAAATACAGCCACTCGGGGCTGGGCGGTGGTGCGGCCATAGTGGTTGCGATTGCCGTGGCGTACTTCACCGGGCCCTGGATGAGCAATGCGCTTGCCGGTGCTGCGGGTGCCCCCGCAGCTGGCGGCGCTTGGTCAGCGGCCACTGCTACCCAAGCTGCCGGTTGGGCCAATGTCGGCGCCACGGCCATCGGCACCTCGGCGGCCAGCGGCGCAGCGATCAGCACCCTCAACAACCGGGGCGACCTGGGCGCCGTACTCAAGGACGTGACCGCCAGCGATGCGCTCAAGGGCTACGCCGTCACCGGTATCACGGCGGGCCTGACAACCGGGCTCTATGACGGCTGGACAGGTACCGAAACCGCCCCCAGCACCGCCAGCAACGCTGTAGGCGCCAATACCCCCTTGAGCAATACCGGCACCTGTTATGAAAAATATTTGTCTACTAACGCGTAAATAATAGATGCCGTTTCTAAATCTAATACCCCGGAGTAATTACTTTGGCGAAAATGAAGCTGAAAAGCACGCAGCAAGTTCCTATATCCAATATCTGAATCAGCACCAGAAATGTCGTATCCGTAGCGTTGAAGCTTAGTAAGAATTTCTGATTTAGATGGTAAGTTGGCTTTAAATTGCTCCGCATATTTCAACTTGTCTGCATCGTCATACCAAGCCCCAATGCCCGCCAAGTAAAGCTCTTTCCAAGGAAACGCCGCGCCCGGATCACTTTTCCTGCCGACCGCAATGTCGCTATGACCGACAACGTTTGTAGGTGTAATGTCAGGATAGCGCTGGATGATATTCAATGCGAGCTGCTTGATGGCATCAACTTGTAGAGCGTTAAAGGGGGGGAAATTAAAAGCACCATGATTGTCTTCAGCGAGGCTAACGGTCTCAATGCCAATAGATGTGTCATTAATATTACTTCGGCCACTCCAGCTACTTACACCGGCGTGCCATGCACGATCAACCTCATCGACAATATTGAACACGTTCACACCTTTGAAACCAGCGTCAATATATGTTTGCTCAGAAGGATCGGGAACAAGATAGTGTGCGCTTACACTACTAGTAAGAGCTTTGATCGAGTCTCTAAAATTTAAAGCCGTGTAATGTAGGACAAGAAACCTAACCCTCTTGCCAAAGCTACTGGTAGAACGATAGGAGTTATAATCTATTTTTAACATGTTTAGTTTCCAAGGTTCATGCATTTAAAAATAATATTTTCATAAGAGCAGTTTTTGAAGCTCTTTTTCTGAAACTGAAAATTCCCATGTAAAACTATCCCCCAAACGGCTAATTTTTAAAGTTTGGAGACAAAGAAGCAGCCCCAAAAATGCTGCTTCAGGCCACTCCTTGCGAAAAATCAAGACGAAAATAGATATTTTCCGCCCTCTACGATTCGCGTTAAAAGAGGAGCGCTATCCGTCGCTGCATTAGGATTGTAAGCATTCACTAAAGCGTTATTTAGCGGTGCTGTAAGTTCGGAAAAAACTTCTTGGGCAACTATAAGGCCGAGAATAGGAAGTTTGCTAACAAAGCCACCACTGCCGCCGCTTACACTGTCAAGCTCTTCTTGAGTCAAATCTAGCATAAAGTTACTCCTTTGCTTATATAAGTTGATATATAATTTCCTATACATCAACTGTGTGATTGCTGGTCATATATTTTATCAATTTAAATTTTGTCGAGCTTTATGTTGTGATCGCAAATGCCAGATTGAACCGCCCCAGGTTTCACGGGGGCTCCACCATTTGAGAAACTAAAGCTACTATGCCAAAGCCAATGAAACTGGTTCCCGAAGTCCGCGAGCGTGCTGTACGGATGGTTTATAAAGTCCGTTGGTCGCATACATTCCAGTGGACGCCATTGAGGCGATATCCAAAAAGTTCGGCTGTACTGCTCAGACACTGAGCATCTGGATTCGCAAAGCCTCATCTACCTGCCTGATGCGGAAGCAAGCCTATACGCTCGCTTGCTATCGATATATTGAAATGAACCCTGTTGCTGGTGGTGCCTGGTTAGTGGCCATTGCCACCCAGTGGATTGGTGGCACATCCATGTGCGCGTCTAACGGTACCTAGCCTAAGCAGCCAGATAGTTCTGTTCCATTAGGGTATCAATGCCAATCAGCTCCACAGCGGGCCCTTCTGTGTGCAAATCAAGTGCAGTTGCAACGACGTGCTTGGCGCCCTCGACCGCAACGCCAGCGGTTTCCTTGAATATACCGGCGAGGATGTTCACAGTGTTGCCAACATCGTGAATAAACTCGAGTTGCGCACTGGGCTTGATCCCCACCAAGTTGGCGCTCGCTTGGGCCTGCACATAGGCATCAGTGTTGAAGTTGATATCCAGTATGGGGACGTGCGATGAAAGCGTGGATACGCCAGGTATATACGCGGCGATCTGACCGATTACAGGTAGCTCTTTTATCGAAAACTCGTTCCACTTGATCAATTGGACTTGATTGTAGATACCCGCTTCGGCAGATACATTACCGCCGATAGGTCCTGCGGTACCTATGCCAGTTGTGATATATGGCTTGAACGCAAAACCTTCCATGTTGAGTTTGCCGACAAAGCCTATACCTCCAAGGTCGGCGCTGAGCACAAAAGGCGCGAATGGAAGGGTGATCGGATTCAGACTCAACGCTCCGGCCAGTAAGAAGTTAAACGGTAACTCTGCGCCGATTTCAGTAGGTTTAAGCGTAAAAGGCACTAACCCGTAATTTCCACGGTCATCTGGAATGTAACCTTCCGAACGGCTGCCTAAGGCGCTGAGGCTGATGTTCAAAGCAGCTAAGCCGTCTGCGTTGCCTAATTCAATGTCATGCGTATTAACGAGGGCGCCGCGAACACCATTGGCAACATCAAAAATGTTGAGGGCGACGGTATTGCCGTTGTCAATGAATGATCGAGCATCTAGATAGGCCGAGCCTGCAAAAGCCTTGATGTCGTTGAAGGTCACGTTGGACTGCAACCCTTCAGCAACCAGATTTCCACCATTTTTCACCACTCCAGTGAAAAGCTTCGCACCCGACTCGGTAAACCGATAAAAGTCATCCCCCATCCTTTTGAGTTCATCTCGACCACTGCTCCATAGATCAACTGTGGCGCTTGCTGTCTCTGCAATGGAGGCTGCCACCAATGCGGATTGTTCCGTCCCTGTACTCCAGGTCGCCTGTTTGAATGCTTGTATGGTATCAGCAGTAGCTTTTTGTGCGGCAGAAGCTATTTTGCCGAGATGGTCGACTGCACCTACCAATGGATAACCCATCTTGCCGAACGCTTTCATTTGAATCTCCTTGCTCGTTTGAATAAAAATTAATTTTTGCTAGCTGTCTAATTTTTGAAGCTGTACAGGATTAATCAAGTTAGGCGAAATAGGTATTGGGTTATTTTTGATTGTGAATTAATGGGGGCATCATCAGACAAGGACAATATGTTAGGGGCGCTTTACTATTGGTTGACTGAGCCTGCCACTATTGTATCTATTCCGTTATCTTGAGGTTATTGACGAATTGATGTCGCGAATAGCCGTAGGAACGTTAGGTAAGCGACACAGACATCACGCCGCGCCGAAGCGGTTTAGAATGTACTGAATGACTTTGCTACAGAGGAGGCTGCATCCTTGCTTTTTAACGCTACTTCCGTCTGGTCAGGCTCGTATTCTGCCTGTGTTCGATAAATGTTCTGCCAGGTTGTGCGCGGGAAGGATCTCGCCAGTAATAAGCCATTAGGAGCCAACTATATGCTTATGGGAGCCTTTGCCTGCTTTCGTGAAATATAAGGACTTGGCAAGCTACGCACAAAGCTCATCTCGAACTTATACGCCAGATTTTTATGATGTCAACAGGTATGTTTGCCGGAATTTTACAGGATGTTAGCTGAGGCTGAGAATGTCTGCAGCGCGTGAGGCAGAATATCCCTATTGCATAACTTTATATAACCTATTTTGTTTTTATCGGTCATTTTTTATTTAATAAAAATTATATATTCCTAGGTGAGGTCAGCGGTTGTCTGAAAAGTTCGTGATAGATAGAGCAGCGCTCAGTGCAAATCGCTTAGCCCCTTGGTTCGCTTTAAGAGCCACGCCTGATCACGACCACATGAAAGGACGCGAAGCGCATAGGCTGGTAAACCGGTGGCGAGGAAGTTGCGCCGAGGCCTGCCTTGGATCGGCGTATGCCGCTCTAGGTCCCGCCTGACGCTTGGCTGCGTGGAATGCAAACTATCGTGAAGGATGCTGGCCAGGCCCCGTTAGAACCTGCTCAACGTCTTCAAACCGAGGTTCGACGATTTGGCAGCTACGTGCGGCGCAGTACCTGTGGGAGCGCGCGGGGACGCCTGGGCCATGCCCGCGATTTTTCGCGCGCAAGGCGTGCTCTCACAGTGGATCGGGGACGGCCGCTTCTGCCTTGAACAGGCTCCTAGAACGATAGCTTGCCGAGGATGAAACCCCGCAGTACCGCTGACAGCGGAAAATCCAGCTTGCGCATGATGCAGGCCATCGCGCTGATAGCGTGAACAGGAACGGGTTGAAGGTGTTCGCATGCACGGCCTGGATGCTGATCCCGGTAATGATCGTGATCACCGGCACCAGGGGCCAGCTCGGTACGGCGAGGATGCTGGCGAACGGATTACGGGTAGCTGCATGCCCCTGCACTGCACAGAACACTGGAAGGCTTGTTCGCCAGTCAGGCGCTGGGCGGCGCGCTGGCGATAAACCACCTATGGCTTTTAGCCACTTTGCCGGCGTACCATTCGTGCTCCACCAACTCGGCAGCCTGAATGGGTTGGCGAACCGAGGCGCCTGATCGCAGATGCTTTTTGCCGAGCTCAAGTCGTTCCACATGGTTGCGCGTCTGGGCAGTATCACCCAGGCGGCCAAGAAGCTTGGCCTCAGCCAGCCTACGGTGACGAGCCAGATTCGTAACCTGGAAGCCCAGTATGGCGTCGAGCTGTTCTATCGCGGTGGGCGGCGGTTCGCTCTGAGTGAAGAGGGCGCGCGTCTGCTGCCGATGGTCAAGAGCCTGCTGCAGCAGGAGGCGGATATCGAGTTCAACCTGCGCAATGGTGGGCAGTTGCAGGGTAGCCTGCGCATAGCCGCCACCGCCCCTTATTATGTGCTCGAGCTGGTCAGACGCTTTCGCGAGCGCCTGCCGCCGATTCAGGTGATGCTGGAAACCGGCAACTCGCTGCAGGTGATCGAGGCGTTGGAGGAGTACCGGGTCGATCTGGCCGCCTCTTCGCAACTGGAAGAGGACTCACGCTTCACCCGCCTGCGACTTGGCGAGGATCCGCTGGTGCTGGCCGTACACCGCAGCCATATGCTGGCCAATCACAGATCTTTGCCGCCCTCGGCATTGGCCGGGCATTGCCTGTTGATGCGCGAGGTGGGCTCGATCACACGTCAGCTCACCGAGCAGATGCTGCGCCAGGCTGGTGTCGCCCCTGGCGTGCTCCTGGAGATCGGCAGCCGCGAATCGATCCGCGAGGCGGTGCTGCGCAATATCGGTATCACGGTCATCGCCCGTCACGAGGTGCCGGACCACCCCGATTTGCGCGTCATCACCCTGGACGGCGCGCCGCTGATTCCGGAGTACCTCTACTGCCTGCGTGAACGCCGGCAGGCGCGCCTGCCGGCGGCTTTCCTGGCCATCGCCCGGGAATGTACTGAGGCCTGAGCAGGGCCAGCCTGCACAAAAACGCTGATACCACTATCGGTAACTTTTGCCCAACTGCCATAAAGGCTTCGCACGCCGATACCAAGATGACGCTCGTTCGATTCCAAACGAGGTTCTTGGCATGGCTACCGTCGACCTGCAAATACGCGGCATTCACAAAGGCTTC
This sequence comes from Pseudomonas sp. PA15(2017), assembly GCF_001945395.1. GTDB lineage: Bacteria > Pseudomonadota > Gammaproteobacteria > Pseudomonadales > Pseudomonadaceae > Aquipseudomonas. The sequence continues at coordinate 30,265 of NZ_MSXV01000060.1, forward strand.
GGCACCTTCAAGGCGCTCGATGGCGTATCACTGGATGTCGAAGCCGGCGAACTGGTCTGCCTGCTCGGGCCGTCCGGTTGCGGCAAGACCACTCTGCTGCGCTGCATCGCCGGCCTGGAGCGTCAGGAGCAGGGGAGTCTGCACTTCGCCGGGCGAGACGTCTCCACACTGCCGCCACAGACCCGGGATTACGGCATCCTGTTCCAGTCCTACGCGCTGTTTCCCAACCTGACGGTCACCCAGAACGTCGCCTATGGCCTGTCCGGCCGCGGACGTGACGAGGTGCGCCGGCGTGTCGACGAGATGCTCGAGCTGGTCGGCCTGAGTGGCAGCGGACACAAGTATCCGGCACAGCTCTCCGGCGGCCAGCAGCAACGCGTGGCATTGGCCCGCGCCCTGGCACCGAGCCCTTCGCTGTTGTTGCTCGACGAGCCGATGTCGGCCCTCGATGCCCAGGTACGTGAGCACCTGTGCGGCGAGCTGCGCAGCCTGCAGCGCCAGCTCGGCATCACCACCCTGATGGTCACGCACAATCAGGAAGAAGCCATGCTGATGGCCGACCGCATCGCGGTGATGAATCAGGGGCGGATCGAGCAGTACGCTACCCCTCAGGCCATCTACAACGCGCCAGCGACACCTTTCGTCGCCCAATTCGTTGGCCAGGGCAACTGGTTGCCATTCGAGCGCGACGGCGCCCATGCCCGTGTCGGGCAATTGAGCATACGCCTGGCCGACACCGCGCAAGGTGTTGGCGGCCGGCTATTCTGCCGGCCCGAAGCGATTCTGGTGAACCCCACGCTGGAGCAGGACAACCTGTTTGCGGCGCAACTGCACGAGCTGACCTTTCTTGGCAACCGCTGCCGCGTCAGCTTCGAGCTGGACGCTCTGCCGGGCCATGCATTGTTGGCCGAAATAGCTCCCGAAGCCTTGCCCCATTTGCATGGCAAGCAGATTCGCGTGGCCCTGCCGCCGCGAAGCTTGCAGGTGTTTGCCTGATGGAACAGGTCGCGATGATGGCGAGCACAGTGAGAAAGCAGCAGCGCTCGAGGGATCTGCCCGACCGGCTGTTCGTGCTGGGCGGCCAATGGTTGCTGCTGGCGCTGCTGATACTGGCCGTGCTGCTGCCCCTGCTGGCCATGCTCTGGCGTGGCCTGATGGGCGATCCGGGGCAGGGCGGTGGCCTGGCTGCAGCCGTAGAGCTGTTCGGCAGTGCCAATTTTCGCTGGCTGCTCGGCAACAGCCTCACCAGTGCGCTGGCCGTGGTGCTGATGGTGCTGCCCCTGGCTTACGGGTTCGCCTACGGTCTGCTGCGCACCTGCCTGCCGGGCAAAGCGCTGTGGCGGGGCATATCGCTACTGCCGCTGCTGGCACCTTCCATGCTGCCCGGCATCGCACTGATCTACCTGTTCGGCAATCAGGGCATGCTGCGTGACTGGATGCCCGGCAGCATCTACGGCTTCTGGGGCATCGTGCTGGGCCAGGCCATCTATACCTTTCCGCATGCGCTGATGGTCCTGCTCAGTGCTCTGGCGCTGGCCGACGCACGCCTGTTCGATGCTGCTTCGAGCATGGGCGCCTCACCCTGGCGCGCCTTTCGCAGCATCACCTGGCCCGGGAGCCGACAAGGCGTATTCGCTGCTGGCTGCCTGGTGTTTACCCTGTGCATCACCGATTTCGGTGTGCCCGTGGTGGTCGGTGGCGACTACCAGGTGCTGGCGCTGGAAGCTTACAAGGCGGTACTCGGCCAGCAGCAGTTTGGCCGCGGCGCACTGATCGGGCTGTTCCTGCTGCTGCCGGCGCTATTCACCTTTGCGATCGACTTCTGGTTGCGTCGCCGTCAGCGCGATGCCATGGGGGGCGTGCCCAGGTCTATCACCCGCAGCCGAGCGCCAATCGCGACATGGCCTTTCTGTTGCTGGTTGTACTGGTGTGCGCGGCTCTGCTCGGCGTGTTCGGCATGGCGGTGTATTCGTCGCTGGTCAAGTTCTGGCCTTACGACCTGTCGTTGTCGCTGCACAACTACACCTTTTCGGAACTGCCCGGAGGCTGGCTGGCTTATCGCAACAGCCTGTTGCTGGCTACCGCCACGGCGTTGTTCGGCAGCCTGCTGATCTTCACCGGTAGCTACCTGCTGGAAAAGACCCGCCAAACCGCGCTGACCCAGGCGCTGCGCCTGCTCTGTTTCATCCGCATGGCCGTGCCCGGCCTGGTGCTCGGACTCGGTTACGTCTTCTTCTTCAACCTGCCGGCCAATCCGCTGCATGGGCTTTACGGCAGCCTGGCGCTGCTGGTGATGTGCACCGTGGCACATTTCCTGACCACCGCACAAATGACCGCAGCCAGCGCGCTGCGCCAACTGGATGGCGAGTTCGAGTCGGCCGCACTGTCGTTGAAGGTGCCGCTGCTGCGCCACTTCCTGCGGGTCACCGTGCCGGTCTGTCTGCCAGCGTTGCTCGACATCGTTCGCTATCTGTTCGTTTCGGCGATGACCACCGTCTCGGCGGTGATCTTTCTCTATAGCCCCGACAGCGTGGTGGCATCCGTCGCCGTGCTGAATATGGACGATGCCGGCAACGTTGGCGGCGCCGCCGCCATGTCGACCCTGATTCTTCTCACCTCCGCCGGCGTGTCGCTGCTGCTGGCCTGGGCTTCGCGCGGCTTGCTGCGGCGCTCCCAGGCCTGGCGGGCGGCCCCTGGCCTTTGAACATTCGGAGCACTGTCAATGCACTACAAGCATCCCGATCATCTGCAAGCCGTCATCCTCGACTGGGCGGGTACCGTGGTCGATTTCGGCTCCTTCGCACCGACGCGCATCTTTGTCGAGGCGTTCGCCGAGTTCGACGTGACCATCAGCCTGGCTGAGGCGCGTGGCCCCATGGGCATGGGCAAGTGGGATCACATCCGCACCCTGTGCGACCAGCCGGCGGTCGCCGAGCGTTTCCAGGCGCGCTTCGGGCGCTTGCCGACCGATACCGACGTGACCGCCATCTACAAACGCTTCATGCCTCTGCAGATCGCCAAGGTCGGTGAGTATTCGGCGCTCATTCCCGGTGCCCTGGAGGTGGTGCATAACCTGCGCGACCAAGGCCTGAAGATCGGCAGCTGCTCGGGCTATCCGAGGGTGGTCATGCAACAGGTCGTCGAGCTGGCGGCAGTGGCAGGTTACTGCCCTGATCATGTGGTTGCCACCGACGAAGTACCGAAGGGGCGGCCAAGCCCTGCCCAGGCGCTGGCCAATGTGATCGCGCTGGGCCTCGACGACGTGGCCGCCTGCGTCAAGGTCGATGACACCGAACCGGGCATTCTCGAGGGCCGTGCGGCCGGCATGTGGACGGTGGCGCTGCGCTTTTCCGGCAATTTTCTGGGCCTCACCTGGGCGCAATACCAGGCGCTGTCCAGCGAGCACCTGGACATCGAGCGTCAGCGCATCGATGCCCTGTTCGCCGACAGCCGCCCGCATTACCTGATCGACACCCTGGCCGATCTGCCACCGATCATCACGGCCATCAACGCTCGTCTGGCTCGGGGCGAAAGCCCCCAAGGCTGCTGAGCCTTTCTGAGCGATTCTCACGCCCATTCTTCGTACACAGGAACCACGCCATGTTCAAGCGCATCGCCCTTGCCGCCGGTCTGCTCACCGCCGGCGCCCTGCATGCCCAGGCTGCCACCGAGCTGACCGTCTACAGTGCCCTGGAAGTCGAGCAGCTCAAGCCTTACCAGCAGGCGTTCGAGAAGCGTCATCCCGACATTCGCATCAAGTGGGTCCGCGATTCCACCGGGATCGTCACCGCCAAGCTGCTGGCCGAGAAGAACCGCCCGCAGGCTGACGTGGTCTGGGGGCTGGCGGGTTCCAGCCTGGCCATTCTCAAGCAGCAGGGCATGCTCGAAGCCTATGCGCCGGCCGAACTGGACAAGATCGGCCGCAATTACCGCGACAGCGACAATCCGCCTTCCTGGGTGGGCATGGACGTATGGGCCGCAAGCATCTGCTTCAACACCATCGAGGCCGAGAAGCAGGGCCTGCCAAAGCCGACCAAGTGGCAAGACCTGACCGATCCGGTTTACCAGGGCAAGATCGTCATGCCCAACCCAGCCTCTTCCGGTACCGGCTACCTGGACGTCAGCGCCTGGCTGCAGATCTTCGGCGAAGACGGTGGTTGGGCCTACATGGACAAGCTGCACCAGAACATCGGCCAATACACCCATTCCGGCTCCAAACCCTGCAAGCAGGCGGCCGCCGGTGAGTTTCCCATCGGCATCTCCTTCGAGTACCCGGCCATTCAGCTCAAGCGCAAGGGTGCGCCGCTGGCCATCGTGCTACCCAAGGAGGGCCTGGGTTGGGAGATCGAAGCGAGCGCGATCATCAAGGGTACCGCGCATCTGGAGGCGGCCAGAAAGCTTGCCGACTTCGCCGCCAGCCGCGAAGCCATGGAGCTGTACAAGGCCAACTTCGCCGTACTCGCCCAGCCGGGCATCGCCGAGCGTTTTCAGGAGCTGCCGGCCGACTATGAACAACGGCTGATCAACAACGATTTCGACTGGGCCTCGGATAACCGCGAGCGGATTCTCGCCGAGTGGCGCAAGCGCTATGACGGCAAGTCCGAGCCGGTCAGCCAGTGAGCCAGGTGTCATCCAACGCAATCCGCTGGCCGCTCTGGCCACTTTCCGTCACGAGGAGTTTTCCATGAGTCAGCACGACTGTGACCTGCTGATCGTAGGGGCCGGCATACTGGGCCTTGCACATGCCTGGGCGGGCGCTCGGCGCGGCCTCAAGGTTCACGTGTTCGAACGTAGCAGCGCGCCTCTGGGCGCATCCATTCGCAATTTCGGACAGGCCCTGGTAAGCGGCCAGGCGCCTGGTCCGATGCTCGACCTGGCGCGCCAGTCCCATGGCCTATGGGCGCAGCTGGGCAGGGGCGCTGGGCTGGCGATGAAGCAGCAGGGCTCTCTGCTGTTCGCCCGTACCGAAGCCGAAGAGGCCATGCTGGAGGCCTTCTGCGCCGGACGCGGCCAGGCCCTCGGTTACCGCACCGAACTGCTGCGCGGTGCGGCCCTCGACAGCCTTTATGACGGTCGCTTCGCCCACCACCGCGCCGCCCTGCACGGCCTGGACGACCAGCAGCTGTTCTCCCGGGAAGCGCTGCCACAGATCATCGACTACCTGGCTGGCCAGGGCGTCGAATTCCACTTTTCGACCCTGGTGCGCGACGTCGAGCCTGGTACTGCCCTGACCACCGCGGGACGCTTCACGGCCCGGCACATCGTGGTCTGTTCCGGTCACGATTATCAGACGCTGCTGGCCGAGCAGATGGCCAGGTTGCAGCCGTCGGTGTGCCGCCTGCAGATGCTGCGAGCGCGTCTGGTGCAGCCGTTGGACTTGCAGCACGCCGTGCTCACGGGACTGAGCTGCGTGCATTACGGTGCGTTCAGCGACCTGCCCGAGGCCGAAGCGATTCGTGCCGAAATCAGAAGCACCAACCCGCTGCTGGAAGCGTGCGGCGTGCATCTGCTGATCAGCCCGACGCCCTACGGCGAACTGATCATCGGTGATTCCCATGATTACGGCAGCGATGCAGCACCTTTCAATGAAGAGCGCGTGGACGAGCTGCTTATCGAGCTGGCCGAGCATACCCTGGGCGGGCGGCTGCAGGTGCGCGAACGCTGGCAAGGTGTATATGGCGCCCGGGGCCCTGGGCCATTCAGCGTGACGCGGGTCGCCGAGGGGCTGACTGCCGTGCTGATGCACACCGGGCTGGGCATGAGCGTGGGGCTGGGCCTTGGCGAGCGAACCGTCGCCGCCTTGCTGGGCGAGGGTGAGTGGCCGGAGGCACGTCAGGCCTAGACACGGCAGGGGACGTGCGCGAGGCCTGCGAGCAGCCGGTTTGCGGCCAGCGGGAAGTGCCCCTCACCCGGGCGCCCCGCGAGATGTGTTCACGCCGGTGGAGCCTCGTTTTACCGGCGCTCGCAACCCCTATGACCGCAGCTGACCGGCCTGCTGGCAGGTTGAGAAGCGGGCTGTACCCTAGCGTTTGTTCAGCCGCTGCGCCAACCGATCCCCACCCAACTGAATGAAGCTGACCAGCACCACCAGCACGACGATCACCGTCAGCATCACCTGCGTATCGAAGCGCTGGTAACCGTAGCGGTAGGCCAGATCGCCCAGGCCGCCGGCGCCGATGGCGCCCGCCATGGCCGAGGAGTTGATCATGGTGACCAGGGTGATGGTGAAGCCGCCGACGATGCCGGGCAGGGCTTCGGGCAGCAGTACGTGCCAGACGATATGCCGGCGGCGGCAGCCCATGGCCTGGGCGGCTTCGATCAGGCCGTGGTCGACTTCGCGCAGGCTGACTTCGGCGATGCGTGCAAAGAACGGCGTAGCGGCGATGGTCAGCGGCACCACGGCGGCCCAGACGCCATAGGTGGTGCCGACCACCAGGCGGGTGAAGGGAATCAGCGCGACCATCAGGATCAGGAAGGGGATGGAGCGGAACAGGTTGACGATGGCGCCGAGCACGCGGTTCAGCCGCGGCGCCTCGAAGATACCGCCGCGGCTGCTGGTGACCAGAAATACCGCGAGTGGAATGCCGGCCAGCAAGGCCAGCAGGGAGGACACACCGACCATCAGCAGGGTGTCGAGCAGGCTTTGCCACAGGCGTTCAAACAGCAGCGACATAACCCAGTACCTCCACATGGTCGGCCAGCGTGCGGGCGTTTTCGATCAGCGTTGCATGGCCGAGTGCTGAGGGGCCGACGGACAGGATCAGGTGGCCCACGGCGTGACCCTGGATCTGTTCCAGGCTGGCGTCGAGCAGCGTGGCGCGGCCGCCCAGGGCAGCGCCGAGTGCCGGCAAATCCGGCTCAAGGCCGGTGCCGGCGAAGTGCAGGCGCAGCACCAGGTCGTCGTGCTCGCCGGGTGAGCGGTGCAGACGCTGTTGCAGGCTCGCCGGCAAGGCATGTTGCAGCGGCGCCAGCAGGGTGCGGGTGACTTCATGGCCTGGCGCGCCGAACACCTGCCAGACCGGGCCTTGTTCGACCACTTCACCGCGTTCCAGCACCACCACGCGGTCGCAAATCTCGCGGATCACCGCCATCTCGTGGGTGATCAGCACCACGGTCAGGCCCAGGCGCCGGTTGATCTCGCGCAGCAGGCCGAGGATCGCCTGGGTGGTTTCCGGATCCAGGGCACTGGTGGCTTCGTCGCAGAGCAGAACCTGCGGGTCGTGCACCAGAGCACGGGCGATGCCTACCCGCTGCTTCTGCCCGCCGGAGAGCTGCGCCGGATAGGCGCCATGCTTGTCCTCGAGGCCGACCAGTTCGAGCAGTTCGCGTACCTTGCGCTGGCGGATTTCGCGCGGCACGCCGGCGACCTTGAGCGGCAGCTCGACGTTCTGCCACACGGTCTTGGCGGACATCAGGTTGAAGTGCTGGAAGATCATGCCGATGCGGCGGCGCAGCGCCACCAGGGCGTCGTCGTCGTAGCTGGCGATATCGCTGCCGTCGATCAGCACTCGGCCGCTGCTGGGTTGTTCCAGGCGATTGATGGTGCGCAGCAGCGACGATTTGCCCGCGCCACTGCGGCCAATGATGCCGAACACTTCGCCGCGTTCGATCGACAACTCGATGTCGTGCAGCGCCTGCACCGGGCCCTGCGCGCTTTCGTAGGTCTTGCCCAGGTGTTCGAAGCGCAGGTGCGCCTGGGCGATGCGGCTGGCTGCGGCGGCTTGCTGCAGGTGGGGGTCGAAGCCGCTCATGTCAACTCTCCCAGCCGGCCTGGTAGAGGTTGCCGTGGGCCTTGTCGAGCGCAGCGCGTACCGCCGGGGAGTGCTGGTAGATGTCGATGAACTTGAGCAGGCGTGCATCCTTGGCCTTCGCCGGTTGGGTGACGAACTGGATGATGTACTCGGGATGGTCGACGCCGTCGAACAGCAGGGCCGAGGCCGGATCGAAGGTCTTGGCCAGGCGGATGTAGGCGGGGTAGCCCTGTACCAGGTCGACCTCGTCGTACGCGCGCACCAACTGCACGGCTTCCAGTTCGATGATGCGGATGTTCTTCGGGTTGGCGATGATGTCCTGTTGGGTCGCCTTGTAGGCGACGCCGGGCTTGAGTTCGATCAGCCCGGCCTTTTGCAGCAGTTGCAGGCCGCGCCCGCCGTTGACCGGGTCGTTGGCGATGGCCACTTTGGCGCCATCCGGGAGGCTGGCGAAATCCTTGTGCGTCTTGGAGTAGAGGCCGACGTTGTTGATCACCCCGCGTGCCACCGGCACCAGGTCGTAGCCGCCCTCGGCCTTGGCATTCTCCAGAAAGGGAATGTGCTGGAAGTAGTTCACGTCGATGTCGCCATTGGCGAGGCTGACGTTGGGCGCGATCCAGTCGGTGAACTCGATCAGCTCCACCTCCAGCCCCTGTTTCCTGGCTTCGGCCACGGCCACTTCCAGCGGTGGGGCGAAGGCCGCGGTGGTGCCCAGCTTGAGGGCGGGATCGGCCTGAGCCAGGGTGCTGGCGCTGAACAGGGCGGCGAGGGTTAGGGTTTTCAGCGATTTGAGCATGGCGGCGTCCTTGTGAGGTCAGAGCAGGTTCAGCGCGTGGGCGCTGAGGTTTCGCAGTTCATGGGGGATGACGTTGGCGTGTTGCAGGCGGGCCGGGTCGCGCCAGGCGGCGGCCGGATGATCCGCTGGCAACCTGGGGCCCTGGCCGAACAGCTTGTGGCGCAGGGCACCGCCTGCGTAGGCGGTCTTGTAGCGACCGCGCTGTTGCAGCTCGGGAATCACCAGGTCGATGAAATCGGCGTAGCTTTGCGGGGTGACGATGCGCGTGAGGTTGAAACCGTCGAGGCCGGTGGCGTCGATCCACTCGATCAGCTGTTCGGCCACCTGGTCTGGCGAGCCGATCAACACCGGATAGCGTCCGCCCAGGGCGTGCTGTTCCAGCAGGCGACGCTTGGTCCAGCCGGTGAAGGACTTGACCACCGATTCGATGGCGTTGGTCTTGCGCGCCGGAATCGGTTCGTCGAGGCCGAAGGCCGCCAGATCGATACCGGTGGAGCTGGAGAAGTGGGCGATACCCGCTTCCGGGCTGGCGTAGCGCAGGTACTCGGCGTGTTTGTCACGGGCCTCGGCTTCGGTGAGTGCGACGATCACGGCGATGCCCATGAACACCTTGATCGCGTCGCCCCCGCGCCCGGCCGCCACGGCGCTGGCCCGCACCTGCTCGACCTGGGCGCGCACCGCCTCGACGCCATTGCCGCCAATGAACACGCATTCGGCGTGCTGGCCGGCGAAGCGCGAGCCGCGTGCTGACGAGCCGGCCTGGAACAGCAGCGGCGTACGCTGCGGCGAAGGCTGGCTGAGGTGGTAACCCTCGACCTGATAGAACTCGCCATGGTGGTGCACCTTGTGCACCTTGCCGGGCTGGGCGTAAACGCGCTGCCCACGGTCGGCGAGCACGGCGTCGTCCTGCCAGCTGCCTTCGAGCAGTTTGTAGAGCACTTCCAGGTATTCGTCGGCCTGGTCGTAGCGGCGGTCGTGCTCGACCTGCTGGTTCAGGCCCATGGCCTTGGCCGCGCTTTCCAGATAGCCGGTGACGATGTTCCAGGCGATACGGCCATTGCTCAGGTGATCGAGGGTGGAGAGCCTGCGAGCGAAGGTGTACGGCGCCTCGTAGCTGAGGTTGGCGGTAACCCCGAAGCCGAGGTGCTGGGTGACGCCGGCCATGGCCGAGACCAGCAGCAGTGGGTCGTTGACCGGCAGCTGGATGGCTTCCTGCAGCGGCAGGTCGATACCGTTCTGGTACACGTCGTAAACGCCGAGGATGTCGGCGATGAACAGCCCGTCGAACAGCCCGCGTTCCAGCAATTGGGCCAGGTCGGTCCAGTAACTCAGCTGGTTGAAGTTCACCGACTGATCGTCGGGGTGCGTCCACAGGCCGTGATGGATGTGCCCGACGCAGTTCATGTTGAAGGCGTTGAGAAGAATCTGTTTGCTCATCAGATGGTCCCCCGACGCGGCGGTAGGCGATCGTTGAGGTAGAAGTCGCCCACGGCGTGGTACTTCCAGCGCACCGGGTCGTGCAGGGTGTGGGTGCGGGCGTTGCGCCAGTGGCGGTCGAGGCCGTGTTCGGCCAGGGTGGCGCGACTGCCGGCCAGCTCCAGCAGCTTGCTGCCGAGCAGCAGCGAGGTTTCCGTGCTGATGGCCCGGGCCTCGGCGACGGCAATCGATGCGGCGGCCACGCTGTCGGCATCCGGCCCGGCCTGGGCGCGGTCGACGAATTCGCCAGCCCGCTCCAGTAGCGCTTCTGTGGCGGCCAGGCGCACGCACAGCTTGCCGACTTCCTGCTGGGTCAGTGGGTCTTCACTGGCTTTTTCGATGCCCGCGTCGATCCACGGCCGCGACTTGTGCCGCACGAACTGCAGCAGGTCCTCGTAGGCGCCACGGGCGATGCCGGTATCGATGGCCGCGTGCAGCAGTTGGGCGAACGGGCCGACCGTGGTCGGGCGCTCGAAGGCACTCTGGAATGGCAGCACGTCATCGGTAGCCACCGCCACACCGTCGAACACCACGCTGCCGCTGCCGGTGGTGCGCTGGCCGAAACCGCTCCAGTCGTCGATCACCTGCAGGCCGCTGGCGTGGCGCGGCACGAAGGCGAGAAAGCCGACGCCGTTTTCGTCGATCGCCAGGGTCGGGATGCGTTGCGCGAACAGAGCACCGGTGCAGTAGAACTTGCGCCCGTCGATGCGGTAACCATCGGCGGTGCGGGTCAGGCGAGTGGTGCGGTCCAGCGCCGTCTTGGTACCCAGTTCGGCCAGGGCATTGCCGAAGCGCTGGCCGGCCAGCACTTCACCGTAGAGGCGGCGCTGTTGCGCCTGGCTGCCGTTTACCCGCAGCACCTCCAGGGCGTAGAAATGGTTTTGCGGAATCTGCCCGAGCGAGCCATCGGCCTGGGCGATGCGTGCGATGACCTTGGCGACGGTGACGCTGGCCAGGCCCGGCCCGCCAAAGGCGCTGGGCACGCTGATGCCCCACAGGCCGGAGTGCGAGAACTGCGCCAGTTCAGCGTGGGGCAGTTGCCGCTCGCGGTCACGTTCGGCGGCGCTGGCGGCGAAACGCTCGGCCAGGCCGTCGGCGACGGCAAGGGCTTGGGCGTCATCACGCAGCAGCGGCACGTCAGGTTGGGTGTGGGCGTTCATGGGCTCAGATCCAGGAGTGGCGGTTGGGGCGCGTGCCGTTGAGGTGCCAGGCACCGATGGCGTGGTATTTCCAGCGCACCGGGTCGTGCAGGGTATGGGTACGGGCGTTGCGCCAATGGCGGTCGAGGCCGAACTCGGCCAGGGTGGCGCGGCTGCCGGCCAGCTCCAGCAGCTTTTCGCTGGCCTGCAGGCTGAGTTCGGTGCTCAGCGCCTTGGCTTCGGCTACGGCAATCGAGGCCCGCGCCGCGCCGTCGGCGTCGATGGGGGCGGCGGCCACTTCATCGAGTACTCGGCCAGCCTTGTGCAGCAGCGCTTCGGCGGCGTGCAGCTCGATGTGCAGGCGCCCGATGTCGGCGATCACGTACGGATCATCACCGGCCAGATCGACCTTGGCATCGACCCACGGCCGGGATTTTTCGCGCACGAAGGCAATGGCGTCACGCACCGCGCCGTCGGCGATGCCCAGGTCGATGGCTGCCTGAACCAGCTGGGAAAACGCGCCCTGGATGCTTGGCTTGTCGGCCAGCGGCCACAGCGGCACCAGGTCGTTCTCATCTACTTCTACCTCGTTGAGCAGCACGGTGCCGCTGGCAGTGGTGCGCTGGCCGAAGCCGGACCAGTCGTTGACGATGCGCAGGCCCGCTTGGCCGCGCTGGATGAAGGCCAACCACGGGCGGCCCTGATCATCCAGCGCCTTGGCGGTGACCCAATGGGCGAACAGGGCACCGGTGGAGTAGAACTTCTCGCCACTGAGCAGCCAGCGGCCATCACGTTGGCTCAGGCGCGCACGCAGATCCAGAGTGTGCTTGCTGCCGCGCTCGGGGCCGCCGTTACCGATACGCCAGCCGGCCAGCACGCTGGCGAACAGGCGCTGCTGTTGCTCTGGGCTGGCCGCGGCGTGCAACAGACCGAGCAGACCGAAATGGTTTTGCGGAATTTGCCCGAGCGCCGGGTCGACAGCACTGATGATGCGAAACACCTCGGCGATGGTCACGTACGACAGCTGCGGGCCGCCAAAGGCGCGTGGCACGGCGATGCTACCCAGGCCGCTGGCAGTGAAACGCTCCACCAGCTCCCACGGCAGACGCCGCTCGCGGTCACGCTGGATGACGCCTGCTTCGGCGGCGTTGGCCAGGGCGTGGGCGGCCTTCAGCGCGTCGGCGTCGCTAGCCAGAATGGCGGCGGGGTGGAGCGTTGGGGCGACGTCCTGGTCGGATGCGCTGTCCTCAAGGGTAATCGGACGGGTCATATGAACCTCATCGTGTGGATGTACCGCAGCGGCGCGGGGGTGGGCGCGCGCTGCGGCAGGAAATCGAGGCTCCGGTGGAGCCGGTGGCGAACGGCGTATGTGAGCGAGCGCGATCAGCTGTACAGCGAGGGCTGCGGACCCTGGCCGCTGAGCAGCCAGTGACCGAGATCGCGCACCTTGTAATCGATGGGGTCGTGCAGGCTGTGCACCCGTACGTTGCGCCAGAAGCGGTCGAAGCCGTAGCGCGAGCTGGTGGCGCGGGCGCCCATGTTCTCGAAGATCTGGCTGGTGATATCCAGTGCTGCGCGTACTGCCACCACCTTCGCCTCGCTGATGGCCAGGGCAACCTCGGCGCGTTCTGCAGCGGTAAGCGCCGACTTTTCCCAAGCGTTCTGCAAGCGTTGCGCGGCCTGTTCGGCTAGGGGCAGCGCGGCGCGATAACGCAGCCACAGCTCACCGTAGCGTTGCTGTATGAATGGGTCATCGCTGGCCTGGGCCACGCCGGAGGCCGGCCAGGGGCGGCTCTGTTCGCGGGTGTAGCGCAGCGCAGCGTCCAGTGCGCCCTGGGCATTACCCAGGTAGAGCTGGGTGAGGATCAGCTGCGACAGGCACGAGCGCAGGGTGGTGCGCGGGCTGGGGCCCACGGGGCCGAGCAATTCGCTGCTGTCCACGAATACCTGCTCGAACTGTACGGTGCCGCTGTCGGTCTGGCGCTGGCCGAAGCCGTCCCAGTCCTGATTCACCGCCAGGCCTTCGCGCTGGCTGGGCAGCACGAGGAACACCCGGTCATCGGGCTTCTTGCTGCGCTGCACGCCGATCACCAGGGCATCGGCGCCCAGGGCGCCGGAGCAGAACGACTTGCTGCCATTGAGCTCGAAGTGCTCCTCGCGCTGGGTGAGGTGCAGCCCGACGTCGCGACCATTGGTGGCATTGCCCCAGAACCAGTTTTCCTGCGCGCTGCGGCCCAGCCAGTGACGTTGCTGCTCGGGGCTGCCGAACAGCTGGATGGTCGCCACCTGCAAATGCTGGAAGGCGAACAGGTGGGCGAGCGAGCTGTCGGCGGCGGCGAGGTAGCGCACGATGCGGTAGATCTCCGGCCAGGCCACGCCCTGACCGCCGTATTGCTGGGGCACGGCGAGGGTCAGCAGGCCACTGCCGCGCAGCAGCTCGCGTTCGGCCTGGGCGCTGCCGCCGGCACGGTCTCGTTCCACGGCGCTGGCGGCCAACTGCCGGGCCAGGTGTTCGACGGTCGCGCTGCGGCTGCCGAAGTCCGCGGGGAACAGATGCGCGGCGAACAACGGTTCTTCCGCTTGCCTGGAATGAGCGAGGGCTTGGCTGCTCATGGTGCCGGGCTCCAAATGTTCACCTGGCGCGCGTCCACGGCCTTTGGCAAGAGGCCAGCAGCGAGGAAGGCATCGGCGATCTTCTGTTGCTCGGCAAGGCTGTCAGGCTTGACCAGGCGTACCTGATAGCTGCGCTTGGCGTTGGCCTTCTCGACGATGGTCGGGTCCAGGTTGCCCCACAGCGGGCCGAGCACCTCGGCGCCCTGGCGCGGGTTGGCGCGCAGCCAGTCACCGGTCTTCACCAGCTCGGCGAAGACGATCTGCAGCACCTGCGGGTGATTCCTGGCGAAGCTGGCGCTGGTCAGGTAATAGCGCTGGTAGTCGGCCAGGCCTTCGCCATCGGCGAGGAGGCGTGTGGGCAGTTGCTGTTGGGCGCCGCTGAGAAAGGGCTCCCAGGTCACCCAGGCATCGACCTTGCGATTTTCGAAGGCAGCGCGGCCGTCGGCGGGCGTCAGGTAGGCCGGCTCGATGTCGCTGAACTTCAGGCCCGCCTTGGCGAGCGCGGCGATCAGCAGGTAGTGCACGCCAGCCGCCTTGGTGACGGCGACCTTCTTGCCCTTGAGATCGGCCAGGGTTTTGATCGTTGAGTCCTCGCGCACCACGATGGCCTGGGCGTGAGGCGAGGGCGCCTCCTGGGCGAAGTAGGCGAGGTCGGCGCCGGCTGCCTGGGCGAATACCGGCACGGTGTCGGCGACATCCGCGGACAGGTCGATATTACCGACATTGAGCGATTCCAGCAGCGGCTGACCGCTGGGGAACTCGTGCCAGCTGATGGTGACGTCCTGATCCGCCAGCGCCTTTTCCAGGGTGCCCTGGCTCTTCAGCAGGCTGATCAGGGTCGACGACTTCTGGTAGCCGATACGCAGCTGTTCGGCAGCATTGGCAAGTGGCGCGGCCGCCATACCGAGACTCAATAACAAGACAGTGATGGAGCGGTGCAGGATATGCGGTAATGACATGGCAGGGCCTCGGCGAAAACGCGTGGCGGCCATGCAGGGGACGATCACACGTACTTCATGAATGAGCGATAGAAGTCCGGTGGTCCGGTGATGAGAAGCTAATCGATATAAAAAATGATTAATAAATAATTTTTGGATATTAGCTTAGGTCGATGACCCTGGCTGGCGCATATGCAAAATAGTTACTACAAAGTGAAAAATAATTCTTTTTCGGGATTACCAAGCCTCTCGTAAATTAGTCACCAGCCGACAGCGGACCACCGCATCGGGCCCGAATCAGGGGCTCTCTGCCAACGTCTTCGTGTCGGCGATGTCGAGCCCCTGTGCCGTGCCCGTTCATAACAGCACATCCCTGCACTGGAGCATCGAGCATGAACAAGTCCACCCTGGCATTGGCCGTCGCCCTGGCCGCTCTGGCCACCGAAGCCAGCGCCGCTGGCTTCATCGAGGACAGCAAGGCCAGCATCGGCCTGCGCAATTTCTATTACGACTTCAACACCAAGAACACCGCCAACAACAATGGCGAGGCGCAGGAGTGGGGGCAGGGCTTCATTTTCAACTACGCCTCCGGGTTCACCCAGGGCACCGTCGGCTTTGGCGTCGATGCCATCGGCCTGCTCGGCGTGAAACTCGATTCCGGTGGCCGGGCTGGCAAGGCCGGCCGTGATCGCACCCCGGGCCAGCTGTTCCCGCTCGATAGCGACGGCAGCGCGGTGGACGACTACAGCAAGGCTGGCGTGACCGCCAAGCTGCGTCTCTCCAAGACCGAGGCACGCATCGGCACCCTGCAGCCCAAGCTGCCGGTGGTGATCTTCAACGATGGCCGCCTGCTGCCACAGACCTTCGAAGGCGGGCAGGTGACCTCCAGCGAGATCGACGGCCTGACCCTGACCGCCGGCCAACTGGAAAGTACCAAGACCCGCAGTTCCACCGACGACATCGGCCTGCGTATCGCTGGCGCCTCGGGCGAGGCCGATACCAACAAGTTCTACTTCGCCGGCGGCGACTGGAAGGCCACCAAGGACCTGACGCTGCAGTACTACTACGGCAATCTGGAAGACTTCTACAAACAGCACTTCCTTGGGCTGGTACACAACTGGGCCATCGGGCCGGGTTCGCTGAAGAGCGACCTGCGTTACTTCGACAGCAATTCCGATGGCAAGAACGGCAGTGCCGCGGGCCGTGCCCAGGGTTACACCAGCACCGGCTACTACGGCAATGGCGTGACCACCGGCGAGGTGGATAATCAGACCTGGAGTGCCTTGTTCACCTACACCCTGGGCGGCCATTCCGCCGGCCTGGGCTATCAGCAGGTCGAAGGCGACAGCGCCTTCCCGTTCCTCAACCAGGGCGGCGGCTCGTCGTCCTACCTGATCACCGACCGGCAGATCGGCAAGTTCGCCAGTGCCGGCGAGCGCACCTGGGTGGCCGAATACGCCTACGATTTCGCCAAGATCGGCGTGCCGGGCCTGAAGGCCAGCGTCGCCTACCTCAAGGGTGACAACGTCGATTCCGCCAGCGGTGACCTCAAGGAATGGGAGCGCGACCTGCGCCTGGATTACACCCTGCTCGACGGCCCGCTCAAGGGCCTGGGCGTGTCCTGGCGCAATGCGACACAGCGCGGCAACGTCGCCACCGATGCCGATGAAAATCGCCTGATTCTAAGCTACACCCTGACGCTGCTGTAACCGAACCAGCCCAAAGTCTGCTGCGCGTCGGCACTGCTGCGTTAAAAAGAGGCCTCCTAGGCCTTGCATTGCTCTAGCTCGCGATCCTTTGGACAGGTTCCCCATTGATATTTCTGATCGGCCCGGCAACGACCTGGTCGGTCCTTCATGTGGAACAAGATCATGAAAAAAACCGCTTTGCGTGTCGGGCTCGCTGCCCTGTTCGCTGCCTGGCTGCCCACCGCCGCGCACGCCGCCCCGCCCAAGGAAGTACGCCTGGACTACGCCTACTACGCGCCCACCAGCTTGGTGCTCAAGCAGCAAGGCTTGCTGGAAAAAGCGCTCGAACCCCAGGGCATCAGCGTCAAATGGGTCTTCAGCCAGGGCAGCAACCGCTCGCTGGAATACCTCAATGGTGGCAGCACCGATTTCGCTTCGACCGCCGGCCTGGCCGCAGTGCTGAGCCGCGCCAATGGCGCGCCGATCAAGACCGTCTACGTGGCCAGCCGCCCGGAATGGACGGCGCTGGTGGTGCCCAAGGATTCGCCGATCCAGTCCGTGGCTGACCTCAAGGGCAAGAAGGTGGCGGCCACCAAGGGCACCGATCCCTTCCTGTTCCTGCTGCAGAGCCTGCAGAAAGCCGGGCTGAACAAGAGCGACGTGGAGATCGTTCACCTGCAACACCCCGATGGCCGCGTGGCCCTGGAGCGTGGTGACGTCCAGGCCTGGGCCGGGCTCGACCCGCTGATGGCGTCGAGCGAGTTGCAGGCCGGCTCGCGCCTGCTGTATCGCAATCGCGATTTCAACAGTTACAGCGTGCTCAGCGTGACCGAAACCTTCGCCCAGCAGCAGCCAGCGTTGATCGAGCAGGTCATCGCCGCCTATGAGCAGGCCCGCCAGTGGGCCATCGCCAACCCGGATGCCTTGGCCCAGTTGCTCGCCGACGAAGCCAAGCTGCCGCTGGAAGTCGCCAGGCTGCAGCTGTCGCGTACCGACTTCAGCAACTCGCAGCCAGGCGCCGAACACGTCAACGCGCTGAAGGCGGCGGCCCAGATTCTGCTCGAAGAGGGGCTGGTGCGCCCGGGTACCGACGTCGCCGGGGTGGTCGATCAGCTGATCACGCCGCAGTTGGCGGCCAAGGTGATCGCGCGCTCCGTGGCCAAGGCAGGTAACTGATGATGAGGGCGCTAGGGTTCGTCATCAGCCGCGGCCTGCCCACCTCACGGCCCCGGCTGAACGACCTGCGTGGCTGGGTGGTGCCGCTGCTGTTGCTGGCGCTGCTGGAAACCCTGGTGCGCACCGGCGTGCTGCCGAGCCACCAGATGCCGGCGCCCAGTCAAGTGGCGCAAACGCTCTACCTCCTGGCGCAAAGCGGCGAGCTGTGGCGTCACCTTGGCGCCAGCTTGCTGCGGGTCGGGGCCGGCTTCGTGATCGGCGCCGCGCTGGCCATCGTCATCGGTACCTGGGTCGGGCTGAGCCGGCGTGCCGAGGCGTATCTGGAACCGACCTTCCAGGCGCTGCGGGCGATTCCCAGCCTGGCCTGGGTGCCCTTGTTGCTGCTCTGGCTGGGCATCGACGAAACGCCAAAGATCGTGCTGATCGCCCTCGGCGCATTCTTTCCGGTGTACCTGGCGCTGCTAGCCGGTATCCGCAACATCGATCGCAAGCTGGTGGAAGTGGGGCAGCTCTACGGCTTGCCGCCACTGACCCTGGTGCGCCGCATTCTCTTGCCGGCCGCGCTGCCAAGCCTGTTCACCGGTCTGCGTGGCGCGCTGAGCCTGAGCTGGATGTTCCTGGTCGCCGCCGAACTGATCGCCGCCACCCGCGGCCTCGGTTACCTGCTCAGCGATGGTCGGGAAACCTCGCGCCCGGATCTGGTGATCGCCGCCATTGTGCTGCTGGCGCTGCTCGGAAAACTCAGCGACAGCTTGCTCAAAGCCTGGGAAAACCGCGCCCTGCGCTGGCGCGACAGCTATCAGGGTGGGGAGGGCGGAGCATGAATACGCTTCTGCAATTACACAATATTCATAAGGCCTTCGCCGATGTGCGGGTGCTCGAAGACGTCAGCCTGAGCCTCGCTAGCGGCGAAGTGGTCAGCCTGCTCGGCCCCAGCGGCTGCGGCAAGAGCACCCTGTTGCGCATCGCCGCGGGGCTGGATCGTGAATACCAGGGCGATTTGCAGCTCGGCGCACACCTGCCGCGTGGGCGTGGCAACGGCATCGGTGTGGTGTTCCAGGAGCCGCGGCTGATGCCCTGGCTGAGCGTGGCGCAGAACGTCGGCTTTGCCGATGGCTGGATCGCCGAGGACAAATGGGTACAGCAACTGCTGCGTGACGTCGGCCTGCAGGGGCGCGGTGAGGCCTTGCCCAAGCAGTTGTCCGGCGGCCAGGCGCAGCGTGTGGCGATTGCCCGGGCGCTGTACGGCAAACCCCAGGTGCTGCTGCTCGATGAACCGTTCAGCGCGGTGGATGCCTTCACGCGGATGAAATTGCAGGACCTGGTGGCCGAGCTGGCTGCCCGCTACGGGATTGCCGTGCTGCTGGTCACCCATGATCTGGACGAGGCGTTCTACCTGAGCGATCGCGTGCTGATTCTCGGCGGTGCGCCCAGCCGTTTGCAGCGTGAGCTGGCGGTGCCGTTACCGCGTCCCCGTGATCGTCGCTCGCCACAGCTGGCGCAGTTACGCGGTGAGGCGCTGACGGAGCTGTATCAATCCAATGCGCTATAGCAGCGCAGTATCTGTGGGAGCGGGCCATGCCCGCGAAAAATCACGGGTATGGCCCGCTCCCACCGGTAAAACAACAATCTCTGCTTTCGCCTTTTAACAGCACGTGTGCATGTGCCCAGAAAGATCATGAGCAGGTGCTTATGGCCGTTTTGCAGCTAAAGGAAATAAAACCCGGCATGCAGATCTTGAGCAGGCGCTAAGCGCCCGCCGTTCCGGGCGGGCGCTCGGGCGTCACACCACGCCAGTGGCCTTTGGCGTATCGGCGCGGCTGCCCCATTCGGTCCAGGAGCCGTCGTACAGGGCGCCTTCCGGCAGCCCGGCGACTTCCAGGCCCAGCAGCAGTACCGCTGCGGTAACGCCGCTGCCGCAACTGGTGATCACTGCCTTCTTGCCATCGACACCCGCGGCGCTGAACAAGGTACGCAGGGTATCCGCTGGTTGCAGGGTGTGATCGCTGCGCAAAAGCCGACTGTAGGGCAGGTTCTGGCTGCCGGGAATGTGCCCAGAGGCGACCCCCGGACGCGCTTCGGCAGTACTGCCATCGAAGCGGTTGGCGGCGCGGGCGTCGAGAATCAGCGTGTCGTCACGCTCGATTGCCTCCAGCACATCGCCCAGGCCCCGTACCTTGCGGCTGTGCACCTTGACCTGGAAGCTGCGTTCGCTGGCGGCTGTCGGTTCACCGGCTTCAGTGGCGCGCTGCTCGGCCAGCCATTTGGGCAAGCCGCCATCGAGCACGGCGACCTGCCGATGGCCGAAATAGCGAAACAGCCACCAGGCGCGGGCGGCGGAAAACAGCCCCTTCTGGTCGTAGACCACCACGCGGGTGTCGTTGCCCACGCCTTCGGCGCCGATCAGCCGCGCGAAGCGACCCTGGGACGGTACGGTGTGCGGCAGCGGGGTGTCGGGGTCGGAAAAAGCGTCGATATCGAAGAAGCGGGCGCCGGGAATGTGCGCCTTCAGGTACTCGGCACGGCCATTCTTCGCTTCGTTGGGCAGGTAGGTGCTGGCGTCGAACAGCACCACGTCCGGGGCATTGCCTTCGCTGGCCAGCCAGTCGGTTGTTACCAGGGGTGCAAACGTCATCCTTTTTCTCCTTTCGCAGCGTTGGCGTCCATCCTGCCACCTTGAAAGGAACGGCGCAGCCCCTGGCGACCGGCTGTAGCAGACCGATTGTGCCTATGCATAGAACGCGATCAGTCGCGAAAGAACACTTGCACCAGGTGATAACCGAACTGGCTCTTGATCGGCCCGTGCACGTCGCGCAACGGTTTCTTGAAGATCACCTGATCGATCACCCGCACCATCTGTCCGGGCCGTACCTCGCCCAGGTCGCCGCCTTTCTTGCCGGACGGGCAGGTCGAGTACTTGCGCGCCAGGATGTCGAAGGCCTCGCCGCCTGCAATGCGCTTTTTCAGAGCAGCGGCTTGCGCCTCGGTCTTGACCAGAATGTGTCGGGCCATTGCCTTTGTCATGACAGGTTCCTCAGTTCTCGGGCGCGTATTGTGCCAGTATCCGCAGCGCCAGCTAAATGGCGCCGTTTATACGGCCCAGTTAAGCCGTGGCTTTCGGCGAATCTTGGCTAATGTAATCGCTTCAGTCGACGGAAGGCTGTTCATGGATCTCCACGCAATGCTGAAAATCCTCTAGTCGAGACCAGGCTCTCGTGGGCTTCGATGATGCTCAGCAGATCGGTCAGCGTGCTGGCCAGATAGCGGCCGGCGCGGTAGTCAGCTTTCACCGCTTCGCCGCCTTCGACTACCGCTTGCGGCTGCTCGACGAAACGGCCGATCAGCTCGAACTCGTCGTCGAGTACCAGCACCAGCGGAATCGAGATGCGCTCAAGCTTCAGCGGTGTTTTCAACGCCTGCTCGGCGCGGGCCTTGGATATGATCGCCAGGCCCACCTGGGGCTGCAGGTGCTGCAGGTGGTCAATCGCGGCGAGATTGAGCTGGCAGTCCGGGCACCACATTTCGCCGGCAGCGAGCAGGTGGTAGCGGCCTTGGATGGCTGCCGCGCGCTGATGTGTCTCGGCGCTCAGCGCGTCGGCCCGACTGAGCAGTGCCTGGGCAGTTCGTACTGTCTCTATTTCGGCAGGCAGGCCGCGGCTGGCGAAGGCCTCGAAGCGCTCGCCGATGGCGATAAGGTCCTGATAGCTGGGCATGGGAGGCTCCTGTGAGGCGGTGCTGCATTCCAGCAGCAAAGCCTCACTGCGGCAACCGCCTTGGAGTCTATTCACGATTCTTGCGCGTCTGAAGCGGCAACAACAAGGCAATAACGGTCATGACTGATTCATTGTGGGAACGGGCCATGCCCGCGAAAAATCACGGGCATGGCCCGTTCCCACAAGTGGCTGTCGGCCGTCCATTTTCGCCACTTACCTGCCATGAATGACTATCAGCAGGTTCTTGGCGGTGGCCCTTAGCGGTTGGGCACGTAGCGTTCGATAATGCGCTGCAGGCTGCCGTCGGCGCGCATACCTTCGAGGGCGTCGTGGACGGGTCGAACCAGGAGCGGGTCGCAGCAGCGAGCAGGCGATGAACATATCCTGTGGCGCGAGCAGGGCACTCATGGCCAGCGCCGGCCCGTCGTCCCACTGGTGGCGGCCTTCCAGATCGGTGGTGAACCAGGCGTCCACCCGGCCGCGTCTGACCAGCTGAATCGGCCGGTCGCCTAGTTTCAGGGCATACAACTGATCAGGCGTGAAGCCGGCGCGCCTGAGGATTTCTTCCTGAGCCGAACCCAGGCCGACGGCCACCAGGTGATAGCGCTGGCGCGCCTCCTCCAGGCTGGCAACCGGGTCGTCAAGGGTGAAGAAGGCGCGGTATAACGGCTGGATATTGACCACCCAGGTGTAGAGGGCCTCGCGCTCGGTGGTTCTGGACAGGGGCACGATCAACGCATCGTGCAGTTCCTGGGTGCGCCTCTGGGCTCTGGGCCAGGGCATGTTCTGCAGTGCCACGCGGTAGCCGGCACGCTGCAGCGCCATGATGGCGGCGTCGCCGGTAATGCCGTGGCCATCCTCGCGTTGCAACGCCAAGGGTGGAGCGTCTGGCATGAACAGCTGGATGGTGCGCGGTTCGGCGACTGCCGAGCAGCACAGCAGCAATGGCAACAGGCAGGTGAGCAGGCGCAACGTAGGCATCCCTTGGTGTTATGCCATGAGTATAGGAACTGCCTGGCGGGATATCCGCGAGCCCATGACCATTGGCCAGCAAAAGCGACGAGTTGCCGTCGGGGCGTGATTGCCCGGGTGGCGGGCCCGGGCAATAGGGTCAGTGCTGCAGTTGCGGCAGGTCGCGATACAGCTCCAGCGCCTGGGGATTGGCCAGGGCATCGGTGTTCTTCACCGGTTTGCCATGCACCACGTTGCGCACCGCCAGCTCGACGATCTTGCCGCTGATGGTGCGTGGAATGTCGGCCACCGCAACGATGCGCGCAGGCACGTGACGCGGCGTGGTGTTGGCGCGGATAACCTGGCAGATCTGCTTCTGCAGCCATTCGTCAAGCGTCACGCCATCGCGCAGGCGCACGAACAGCACCACGCGCACGTCGCCGTCCCATTCCTGGCCGATGGCGATGGATTCGAGCACCTGCTCGACCTTTTCCACCTGGCGGTAGATCTCGGCCGTGCCGATGCGCACGCCGCCGGGGTTGAGCACGGCGTCGGAACGGCCGTGGATGATCAGCCCGCCGGTAGGCGTTTGTTCGGCGTAGTCACCGTGAGCCCAGACGCCGGGAAAGGTCTCGAAGTAGGCGCTGTGAAACTTCTCGCCGTCGGCGTCGTTCCAGAAGCCCACCGGCATGGAGGTGAAGTGCCTGGCGCAGACCAGTTCGCCTTTCTCGCCGATCACCGCGTTGCCGGCGTCGTCCCACACCTGCACGTCCATGCCCAGGCCTTTGCACTGTATTTCCCCGCGGTACACCGGTGAAACCGGGTTGCCGAGGGCGAAGCACGAGACGATGTCGGTGCCCCCGGAAATGGACGACAGGCAGACATCGGCCTTGATGTCGCGGTACACGTAGTCGAAGCTTTCGTGGGTCAGGGGCGAACCGGTAGAGAGAATCGCCTTGAGGCGACGCAACTCGTGAGTTTCGCGCGGTTTGGCACCGGCCTTTTCCAGGGCGGCGATGAACTTGGCGCTGGTGCCGAACACGCTGATGCCCTCGGCATCGATCAGGTCGACCAGCCGCGTGGGTTCGGGGTGGAACGGCGAGCCGTCGTACAGCACCAGGGTGGCGCCCAGGGCCAGGCCGGAAACCAGCCAGTTCCACATCATCCAGCCACAGGTGGTGTAGTAGAACAGGATGTCCTCGGCCGTTACGTCGCTGTGCAGGCCGAGCTCCTTGACGTGCTGCAGCAGCGTGCCGCCAGCGCCATGGACGATGCACTTGGGCACGCCGGTGGTGCCGCTGGAGTAGAGGATATATAGCGGGTGCGCGAACGGCACCGGGGTAAAGGTCGGCTCGCCCTGGGCCTGGTAGAAATCCTCCCAGCAGGCAACTTGTGCCTGAGTCTTGAAGTCGTCGGCCTGGCAGCCAGTGTTGGCATAGGGCACGACCACCAACTGCTGCAGGCCCCGCAGGTGGGTGAGAATCTCGTTGAGCTTGTCGCTCAGGTCGAGGTTCTTGCCGGCGTAGCGGTAGCCCGCGCAGGCGATCAGCACCTTGGGCTCGATCTGCCCGAACCGGTCGATCACCCCTTGAGTGCCGAAGTCCGGCGAACAGCTCGACCAGGTGGCACCGAGGCTGGCGGTGGCGAGCATACCGACCAGGGTTTGCCAGGTATTGGGCATAAAGGCCGCAACCCGGTCGCCGACGCCCACGCCAGCGGCACGCAGGCTGCGTTGCAAACCGGCGACGTGAGTGGCCAGTTGTGCGTAACTGAGTTGCTCGCGGCTGCCGTCTTCGCCGATGGCGATGATGGCCGGGTGATCGTCACGGCGGCGCAACAGATGCTCGGCGAAGTTCAGCGTGGCACCGGGGAACCAGTGGGCGCTGGGCATCGCCGCGCCTTCTTCGAGTACCGCCCGCGGCGCCTGGTCGAAGCGCACGTCGAAGACTTCGACGATGGCCTGCCAGAACGCCTCGCGCTCGCTCACGC
Organism: Pseudomonas sp. PA15(2017); assembly: GCF_001945395.1. Lineage (GTDB taxonomy): Bacteria > Pseudomonadota > Gammaproteobacteria > Pseudomonadales > Pseudomonadaceae > Aquipseudomonas. The sequence continues at coordinate 54,495 of NZ_MSXV01000060.1, forward strand.
TCCAGGCGTGCAGCGCCGGGTAATCGACCAGCTCCAGGCCATGGCGCTGGTTGACGAAGCGCCGAAAAGCGTCCATCCGGGTGCTGCCGATGCGGGCTGCCGTGGGGGTCCAAAGCGGTTGCTGCATGGGGTTACCTCTTGGTTCTTGTCGTTTGGGCTGCAGTCTAGCGCGTTACTGCGCCAGCCAACCGCCATCCATGTTCCAGGCCGCGCCGCGTACTTGGGCCGCGGCGTCGCTGCACAGGAACAGCGCCAGCTCACCGAGCTGCCGGGGCGTGACGAATTCCAGCGAGGGCTGTTTTTCGGCGAGCAGATTGCGCCGCTCACCCTCGCTGTCACCGCTTTCGGCGGCGCGCGCATCGATCTGCGCCTGCACCAGAGGCGTCAGCACCCAGCCGGGGCAAATGGCGTTGCAGGTGATGCCGGTGGTGGCGGTTTCCAACGCCACCGATTTGCTCAAACCGACCAGCCCATGTTTGGCCGCCACGTAGGCGCTCTTGCCGGCAGAGGCGGCCAGGCCGTGGGCCGAGGCGATATTGACGATGCGCCCCCAGTTGCGCTGACGCATGCCGGGCAGCGCCACGCGGGTGGTGTGGAAGGCCGAGGACAGGTTGATGGCGATGATCGCGTCCCAGCGTTCCGGGGCGAAATGCTCCACGGGCGAAACGTGCTGGATGCCGGCGTTGTTGACCAGAATGTCGATGGCGCCGAACTCACGCTCGGCGTAGGCGATCATCGCTTCAATCTGCTGCGGGTCGCTCATGTCCGCGGGATGGTGAAGCACCCTGCCGCCAGATGCGGCCACGCTGTCGATGGCCACCCGAGCGTCGCCGAAACCATTGAGCAGCAGATCGGCGCCGGCTTCGGCCAGCACCTGGGCGATACCCAGGCCGATGCCGCTGGTGGAGCCGGTGACCAATGCGGTCTTGCCTTTGAGGTTCATATCAACTCCTTAAGTGCGCAGCGAGCCGCGCCTCTCACGAAAACTAAACGATGCCGGTGGTGTAGAAGACGCCGATCACGAAAAACACTGCGAGGGTCTTGATGATCGTGATCCCGAAGATGTCCTTGTAGGCTTCGCGGTGGGTCAGCCCGGTGACCGCCAGCAGGGTGATCACTGCGCCGTTGTGGGGCAGGGTATCCATGCCGCCGCTGGCCATGGAGGCGACGCGGTGCATGACTTCCAGGGGAATGTTGGCAGCGTTGGCTGCGGCGATGAAGGTGTCGGACATGGCCGCCAGGGCGATGCTCATGCCGCCCGAAGCCGAGCCGGTGATGCCGGCCAGCAAGGTGACCGTCACCGCCTCGTTGACCAGCGGATCGGGGATGCCCTTGAGCGCATCGGCCAGGATCAGGAAGCCTGGCAGCGAGGCGATCACCGCGCCAAAGCCGTATTCCGACGCGGTGTTCATCGCCGCCAGCAGCGAGCCGCCGACGGCGCTCTTGGTGCCTTCGGCGAGCTTTTCGCGGATCACCCCGAAGGCGCTGACCAGCACCATCAGGATGCCCAGCAGCAGCGCGGCCTGCACGGCCCAGATGGCGGTGAGCTTGCTGACGTCGGTCTGCAGCGGCGCGGCCATACCGGCCAGTTGCAGGCTGTGGGTCGGCCCGTAGACCTGAGGAATCCAGTGGGTGAACAGCAGGTTGGCCACACCCACCAGGATCAGCGGCGCGATTGCCAGCCACGGGCTGGGCAGCTTGATGTCATCCGGGGTTTCCGGCTCGTTGCGCAGCTCGGTGCCATAGCCTTCGCCAGCGCGCAGCGCCTTGTTCAGCTGGCGGCGCAGATAGAGCATGCCCACCCCGAGCACGAACAGGCTGCCGATCAGCCCCAGCCAGGGCGCGGCCCAGGCGGTGGTGTTGAAGAAGGTGGTGGGGATGATGTTCTGGATCTGCGGGGTGCCGGGCAGGGCGTCCATGGTGAAGCTGAACGCGCCGAGGGCGATGGTCGCCGGAATCAGCCGCTTGGGAATGTTGCTCTGGCGAAACATCTCGGCGGCGAACGGGTAGACCGCGAACACTACCACGAACAGCGATACGCCGCCGTAGGTGAGCAGGGCGCACACCAGCACGATCACCAGCATCGCCTGGCCGGTACCCAGCAGGCGAATGGCGGTGGCGACGATCGAGCGCGAGAAGCCGGACAGCTCGATCAACTTGCCGAACACGGCGCCGAGCAGGAACACCGGTAAGTAGAGCTTGATGAAACCGACCATCTTCTCCATGAACACCCCGGTGAACGCGGGCGCCACGGCGCTGGGATCGGTGAGCAGTACCGCGCCGAGCGCAGCGATGGGGGCGAAGAGAATGACGCTGTAGCCGCGGTAGGCAGCCAGCATCAGTAAAGCCAGTGCAGCGAGGGCGATGATGACACTCATCGACGATCTCCTGACCCTGCAACGCGGCGAATCGACAGGCTGCCGTTAGCCTTCGAGTAATTCGCTCAGGCGCTGTGGGCGCTTTTGTTTTTGTTGTCGGCGGCGGGTGAGCCCGCAGCCTGGCTATAGCGAGTTCTGTGCCAGTTTTTAAGTTACTGAATTAAAAGGGTTTTATTTATCTAGTGGTAATGCGCTACTTTGCTTGTCCCAACTTCAGGACGGAAACAGTGGGTTGACCCCGATCAGCGTGGTATTCACGTTAATTCCGAAAATGGGACGAGTCCCGCAATCAGGACGAAAGACCCAGCTCGAGCATCTTTCGGTACAGGGTGGAACGCCCCAAGCCCAGGCGCCGCGCGGCTTGCGGCACATCGCCTGCGGTGGCAGTCAGCGCTTTGCGGATCAGCTCCCGTTCGAAGTTGGCGCGGGCCTGATGGAAGTCTTCGACTTCATCGGTTTGCGCAACGATGTCCTGGGTTTCTGGCAACGGATGCAGAGTGCCGATCGCGGTGGCGACGGCCTTATGGTCGAGCACGCTGTCATCGCTGAGCAGGCAGGCCCGTTCCAGCACGTTGTGCAGCTCGCGCACGTTGCCCGGCCAGGCATGGCGACCGAGCAGCGCGATGGCATCCGGATGCAGCTCGTGGCGACCCTGCAGTGCATCGAAGATCGCTTCGCAGAGCGCCGGCAGGTCTTCCAGGCGCTCGCGCAATGGCGGCACGGCGATAGTCAGCACGTTGAGCCGGTAGTACAGGTCGGCGCGAAAGGTGCCTTTGCGCACCGCGGTTTCAAGGTCGATAGAGGTGGCGGCGATCAGCCGAACGTCGCTGCGCAGCACCTCGTTGGAGCCCACCGGCTCGAATTCTTTCTCCTGCAGCACCCGCAGCAACTTGCTTTGCAGGGGCAGTGGCATATCGCCGATCTCGTCGAGAAACAGCGTTCCACCGTGGGCGATCTGGAGCTTGCCGGCCCGTCCCTTGCGGTCGGCGCCGGTAAAGGCGCCCGGTGCGGTACCGAAGAATTCCGCTTCCAGCAGCGTTTCCGGAATCGCCGCGGTGTTCAGGCTGACGAACGGCCTGCTGGCCCGCGGCGAGGCATTGTGAATGGCATGGGCCAGTAGCTCCTTGCCGGTACCGGTCTCGCCTAGCAGCAATACCGCCGAGTCGCTGGTCGCGCTGCGCCTTGCCAGGCGCTTGACCTCCAGGCTGCGGGCGCTGGTACCGATGAACTGGGCGAAGCTGTACTTGGCCTGGCGCGACTTGAGCTGCGAGCGGGTCGAGGCCAGTTCCTGCTGCATGCGTTGGTAGCGGGTCAGCAGCGGTGACAGCGATTGCAGTTCGTCGAACAGGGCGAAGCCGATGGCGCCGATCACCTGGCCAGCGTCGTCATGGATGGGCAGGCGCATGACCACCAGCGGTTCGCGGGGCGTGTCCATCATGTCCAGCAGAATCGGCCGGCCGCTGTTCACCACATCGCGCAACAGGCTGCCGGGGATCACGCTTTCGCAGGGACGGCCGATGGCTTCGCTGGCGCTTTGCAGGCCGAAGCGCTGGGCGTAGCGCTCGTTCATCCAGACGATATGGGCGTCGCGGTCGACGATGATGGTGCCTTCGCTGGATTGCTCGAAGATCTCGAACAGCGAACGGATGGCCGACTGGCGAATGTGCGGGTAGTTGCCGAGGTCCTGCATGGCGCGCTCGTCTGCGGGGTGAGCGCCGATCATAACGCGGCGCGGCACTCTTGCGGTGCCGCGCCGTAGCGGTCAGCCTGCTTCGCTGGCCTTGCGCGGGGTTTTCGCGGCAGGCGCGTCGATCAGCCCATCGGCGCGGAACATGGCCTTGATGCCGCGTACCGCCTGGCGGATGCGGTCCTGGTTCTCGATCAGCGCGAAGCGCACGTGATCGTCACCATAGTCACCGAAGCCGATGCCCGGCGACACGCAGACCTTGGCTTCGGCCAGCAGCTTCTTGGCGAACTCCAGGGAGCCAAGCTGGGCGTAGGCCTCGGGAATCTTCGCCCATACGTACATCGAGGCCTTGGGGTTCTCGACCATCCAGCCCAGCTCGTGCAGGCCCTTGACCAGCACGTTGCGGCGCTGGCGGTATTGCTCGGCGATGTCGCGCACGCATTGCTGGTCGCCTTCCAGGGCGGCGATGGCCGCGACCTGCAGCGGGGTGAAGGTGCCGTAGTCGTGGTAGCTCTTGATCCGCCCCAGGGCGTTGACCAGCTCCGGGTTGCCGACCATGAAACCGATCCGCCAGCCGGCCATGTTGTAGCTCTTGGACAGGGTGAAGAACTCCACGGCAATGTCCTTGGCGCCCGGCACCTGCATGATCGACGGGGCTTTCCAGCCATCGTAGACGATGTCGGCATAGGCCAGGTCGTGGATCACCAGCACGTTGTACTGCTTGGCCAGGGCCACCACGCGCTCGAAGAAGTCCAGCTCCACGCACTGTGCGGTCGGGTTGGACGGAAAGCCGAGAATCATCATCTTCGGCTTGGGAATGCTCTCGCGGATCGCCCGCTCCAGCTCGATGAAGAAATCCACGCCCGGCACCAATGGCACCGAACGCACCTGGGCACCCGCGATCACCGCGCCGTAGATGTGGATCGGGTAGCTGGGGTTGGGCACCAGCACGGTATCGCCATGATCCAGGGTGGCCAGCATCAAGTGCGCCAGGCCTTCCTTGGAGCCGATGGTGACGATGGCTTCGCTTTCCGGGTCGATGTCGACCTCGTAGCGATCCTTGTACCAGTGCGAAATGGCCCGGCGCAGGCGCGGAATACCGCGGGAAGTGGAGTAACCATGGGTGTCTTCGCGCTGGGCGACCTGCACCAGCTTTTCCACGATGTGCGGCGGGGTGGCACCGTCGGGGTTGCCCATGCTCAGATCGATGATGTCCTCGCCACGGCGGCGGGCGGCCATCTTCAGTTCAGCGGTGATGTTGAAAACGTAAGGGGGGAGACGATCGATGCGCGCAAAGCGGCGCGAAGCCTGGTCAGCCATGCTTTCCTCGAGAGACGTAAGCGCCCGGAACCGTCCGAGCGACGTTGGCCACATGGGGTGGCCTGGCGGGACAATAAGGCCCGCCGCAGGCTTTGTCGAGTGCCTGCAAAAGCTTTTCCTGCAGTGCCTGCTGGTGCCTCGAACGATATGCTTGGCCGCCACTCGAATCCTGGCCCATCTTCCAGGCAGCGCTCGTTGCGCTGCCGTATCACAACAAGACAGAGAACCTACCCGATGACTCACCGCACTATCGCCTTGGGCCTGCTCGCCGCCGGCCTCGCCGTGACGCTGCCGGCCGCGGCCATGACCGAGCAGCAATTCCAGGCCGAGGCCGACACGCTCTTCGCACCGCTTATGGCCGAGTACGACATCCCTGGCCTCGCAGTGGGCGTGACCTGGCAAGGCAAGCACTACGTGTTCACCAAGGGCCTGGCGAACCGTGAGGCGGCCAGGGCGGTTTCCCGCGAGACACTGTTCGAGCTGGGCTCGTTGAGCAAGACCTTCAACGTCACCCTGGCGGCGCTGGCTCAGCAGCGCTCGCTGCTGTCGCTCGATGACCGGCTCGCTGCCCGCATGCCGTCGCTGCAGGGAAGCCCCGCAGGTGAGCTGAGCCTGATGGATCTGGCCACCCACCAGAGCAGCGGCATGCCCTTGCAGGTGCCGGATCAGGTCAAGGATGACAACGGCCTGCTGAACTGGCTGCGGCAATGGAAGCCGACCGCGGGCGCGGGGCACGAGCGCTCCTATTCCAACGTCAGCATCGGCCTGCTGGGGCGGGTGTCCGCCCAGGCATTCGGCGAGTCCTATGCGAAGGCGTTGCACGATCAGGTGCTCGCTCCGCTGGCGCTGAACCATACCCATGTTCAGGTGCCAGCGGCGCAGATGCCGAATTACGCCTACGGCTATGCGCGGCAGGACAACAAGGCCATTCGCGTCAGCCCTGGCGTGCTGGATGCCGAGGCTTATGGCTTGAAGTCCAACATCGACGACATGCTGCGTTTCGTCGATATCAACCTGGGCGAAACCCAGGTACCAGCGCCACTGGCTGCCGCGATCAAGACGACGCATCAGGGCGTGACCCGCACCGAGCGCTTCACCCAGGCGATGGTGTGGGAGCGCTACCCCTGGCCCGTTTCCCGCGAGCAACTGCTGGCGGGCAACGCGCCGTCGATGGCTGTTGAAGCGCAACCGGCTACCCGTCTGCCCGAGCCTGAAACGAGCGAGCAGGGCGTGCTGTTCGGCAAGACCGGTTCGACCAACGGTTTCGGCGGTTACGCTGCCTTCGTGCCGGACGAGCGCATCGGCGTGGTGCTGCTGGCCAACCGCAACGTGCCGCTCGAGGCCCGGGTCGATGCGTCCTTCAAGCTGCTGCAGCAGGTCTTGAAAACTGACCGTTGAGGCTCAGGCGCCTTTCAGGCGCAGGAGCAGAGCGATCAAGGCGTCGATATCGGCGTCCGTGGTGCGCCAGGAACTGACGCTCAGGCGAAAGGCTGGCTGCCCCTGCCAGACGGTTGACCCGAACCAGGCTTCGCCAGACGCCTGGGCGGCGTTGAGAATCGCGGCGGTCTGTTCGTCCGAGTCGGCGCGTACCAGTACCTGGTTCAGGCGCACCCGGTTGATCACCTGGTAGCCGCCGGCACGAAGCGCCTCGGCGAGGCGCCCGGCCTGGCGGATGTGTCGGTCGATCATCTCGGCCAGGCCATCGCGGCCCAGGTTGGCCAGCGCCGCCCAGATCGCCACACCCCTCGCGCGGCGCGAGAACTCCAGAGTCAGGTTCTTTTGCGAGTCCTTCGAGGCCATGGCGTAGGCGGCGTCGCTGTTCATCGCAGTGGCCAGGGCATCGCCGTCGCGGCAGATGGCCATGGCGCTGTCATAAGGGGTGTTCAGCCACTTGTGGCCATCGGTAGTCCAGCTGTCCGCCAGCTCCACGCCGTCGGCCAGCCCGGCCGAGGACGACGCCCGTGCCCACAGCCCAAAGGCGCCATCGACGTGCACCCAGGCGCCGGCGGCCTTGGCCCTGGGGATCAGTTCGGCGAAGCGGTCGAACTCGCCAGTATTGACCTCGCCAGCCTGCAGAATCAGCACGGTACGCTCGTCCAGTTCGGGAAGCCGGGCCGGATCGATGCGGCCGTGCTGATCCACCGGAGCCAGAAGCAGCCGGCGCATGCCGAAACCCAGCACGCGCAGCGCCTTCTTCACGGTGATATGGGCGGTTTCCGAGATCACCACGCGAATTTCCGGGGCGCCGATCAAGCCGTCCTGATCGAAATCCCAGCCCTGCCTGGCCAGCAACGTGCGACGTGCGGCTGCCAGGCAGGCGAGGGTGCAGGCGGTGGCGCTGGTGCCGAAGCCGACGGCGCTTTCGCCTGGCAGGCCGAGTGCCTCGCAGACCCAGCGGGCGGCGACCTTTTCCAGTTTGTCGGCGATGGGCGAGCCGTCCGCGGATGACGCGCATTGATCCCAGGCCAGTACCATCCGTTCGGCGGCTGCGGCGGCAGGCAGGGTGGCGCCGATCACGAAGCCGAAATAGCGCGGCCCGTTACTGGTAACGGTGGCGGGGGAGCCGAGTTCATCGAGTGCGTGCAGCACCTGCCCGGCATCCTGCCCCGTAGTTGGCAGGGGCTGGTCAAAGGCATCCAGGGCGGCGATGGCGCTCTCGTGGGGATAGACCCGGCGCTGCTCCAGGGAATCGTTATAGGCGATGGCGCGGCGGTCGGCGTCGGTCAGCAGGGTATGTTCGGCAGTGCGCATGGGGCGGGTCTCGGCAGTTGGCGGCGATGTGCAACCCTAACCGAGGGGCCTGGCGGCCTGTCAGATACAGCCCACGGCTGCTTGTCCCCTACAGCGGAGCGGCCAGCACAGCTGTATCCGGTACAGTTCGCGCTAATTCCCGGTCGAACAGCGGCACTGTGGGGCGCTCGGTCGACAATCTGCTTTAGCTGCCACAGCGGGCAAGGGCTCGCGGCTGAAGCCGCTCCCACGTAATTTGGTACTCGGCGTATTGCGAAGAGCCATAAAAAAGCCCCGCACTGGGCGGGGCTTCTTTTCACGCGGGTGACGCCTTAGGCTTGAACGACCGGGATGTTCGCGCTGGCCGCGGCTTCGCGGAACTCGGCGATCTGGTCGAAGCTCAGGTAGCGGTAAACGTCGGCAGCCATGCTGTCGATGTTCTTCGCGTACTCCATGTACTCCTCGACGGTCGGCAGCTTGCCGATGATCGAAGCGACAGCGGCCAGTTCGGCCGATGCCAGGTACACGTTGGCGCCATCGCCCAGACGGTTCGGGAAGTTACGCGTCGAGGTCGATACCACGGTGGAGTTCGCCGCCACACGTGCTTGGTTACCCATGCACAGCGAGCAACCCGGCATTTCCATGCGGGCACCGGCCTTGCCATAGATGCCGTAGTAGCCTTCTTCGGTCAGCTGGTGAGCGTCCATCTTGGTCGGCGGCGACAGCCACAGACGGGTCGGGATGGAACCCTTGACCTTGTCGAGCAGCTTGCCGGCAGCGCGGAAGTGACCGATGTTGGTCATGCAGGAACCGATGAACACCTCGTCGATCTTCTCGCCCTGAACGGTCGACAGCAGACGCGCGTCGTCCGGGTCGTTCGGCGCGCAGAGCACAGGCTCCTTGACGTCGGCCAGGTCGATTTCGATGATTTCGGCGTATTCGGCATCGGCGTCGGCGGACAGCAGTTCCGGATTGGCCAGCCAGGCTTCCATGGCCTGCGCGCGACGCTCCATGGTGCGTGCATCGCCGTAGCCTTCGCTGATCATCCAGCGCAGCAGGGTGATGTTCGACTTCAGGTACTCGGCGATGGCCTTTTCCGGCAGCTTGATGGTGCAACCGGCAGCGGAGCGCTCGGCCGAGGCGTCGGAGAGTTCGAACGCCTGCTCGACGGTCAGCTCGTCCAGGCCTTCGATTTCCAGGATGCGGCCGGAGAAGGCGTTCTTCTTGCCTTTCTTCTCGACGGTCAGCAGGCCCTTCTGGATGGCGTAGTAAGGGATGGCATGAACCAGGTCACGCAGGGTGATGCCAGGCTGCAGCTTGCCCTTGAAGCGAACCAGGATCGACTCGGGCATGTCCAGCGGCATGACGCCGGTGGCAGCGGCGAAGGCGACCAGGCCGGAACCGGCCGGGAAGCTGATGCCGATCGGGAAGCGGGTGTGCGAGTCGCCGCCGGTGCCGACGGTGTCGGGCAGCAGCATGCGGTTCAGCCAGCTGTGGATGATGCCGTCGCCAGGACGCAGGGACACGCCGCCACGGGTGCGGATGAAATCCGGCAGGGTGTGGTGGGTGGTGACGTCGATCGGCTTCGGATAGGCCGCGGTGTGGCAGAACGACTGCATGACCAGGTCAGCGGAGAAGCCCAGGCACGCCAGGTCTTTCAGCTCGTCGCGGGTCATCGGGCCAGTGGTGTCCTGGGAGCCGACGGTGGTCATCTTCGGCTCGCAGTAGGTGCCCGGGCGAACGCCTTTGCCTTCCGGCAGGCCACAGGCCTTGCCGACCATCTTCTGCGCCAGGGTGTAGCCCTTGCCAGTGTCGACCGGCGCTTCCGGCAGTGCGAACAGGTCGGTCGGGCCCATGCCCAACTCGGCACGGGCCTTGTCGGTCAGGCCGCGGCCGACGATCAGCGGAATACGGCCGCCAGCGCGAACTTCGTCGAGCAGAACCGGCGTCTTCAGTTCGAAGGTGGTGATGAGCTCGTCGGTGCCGTGCTTGCAGACCTTGCCAGCGTGCGGATAGACATCGATCACATCGCCCATTTCGATGTTCGACACGTCGAACTCGATCGGCAGAGCGCCGGCATCTTCCATGGTGTTGTAGAAGATCGGGGCGATCTTCGAGCCGAAGCAGAAGCCGCCAGCGCGCTTGTTCGGCACATACGGAATGTCGTCGCCAAAGAACCACAGCACCGAGTTGGTGGCGGATTTACGCGAGGAACCGGTACCGACCACGTCACCGACGTAGGCGACCGGGAAGCCCTTGGCGCGTACTTCTTCGATCTGTTTCAGCGGGCCGATGGAGCCTGGTTGCTCAGGGATGATGCCGTCGCGGGCCATTTTCAGCATGGCCAGGGCGTGCAGCGGGATATCAGGGCGCGACCAGGCGTCCGGAGCCGGCGACAGGTCGTCGGTGTTGGTTTCGCCAGGGACCTTGAACACGGTCAGGCTGTACTTCTCGGCAATCGCCGGACGCTTGGTGAACCACTCACCGGCAGCCCAGGATTCCAGCACGGCCTTGGCATTGGCGTTGCCAGCCTTGGCCTTTTCGGCCACGTCGTGGAAGGCGTCGAACATCAGCAGGGTGTGCTTGAGCTGTTCGGCGGCAATGGCGCCCAGTTCGGCGCTATCGAGCAGTTCTACCAGGGTGGCGATGTTGTAGCCGCCCTGCATGGTGCCGAGCAGTTCGGTGGCGCGCTTCTTGTCGAGCAGCGGGGAAGTGGCTTCACCCGTGGCGATGGCGGACAGGAAACCGGCCTTCACGTAGGCCGCTTCGTCGACGCCTGGCGGCACGCGATTGGTGATCAGATCGAGGAGAAATTCTTCTTCGCCGGCCGGCGGATTCTTCAGCAGGTCGACGAGACCGGCAGTTTGTTCGGCGTTTAGCGGCTGGGGCACGATACCCTGGGCGGCACGCTCTGCTACGTGTTTGCGGTAGGCTTCAAGCACAGTTATTACCCTCATCAGTGGTCCCAAATGGGAAGTCCGGGACGCATGCAGGAATGCATCAAACACATCCGTCGCGCAGCCTCATGGGCTGAGCACGATGGTTTCGATACTTCCATCCGGAAGCTGCTTTCAAAGTTTTACGCCTGCAGAACGGGGTCTGATGAGGGCTGGCATGGCCTGAGGGTGACCACGCCAACTATCGTGCTGCAGGATCGACTGTGCTCGTGACGCTTTGAAAACAGCTTCCAACGGACATTGGCGCCTTTCGCAAGGCGCACTGATTCTAGCCGAATCTTCGCGTGAAGTTAAGTGAAAGACCCATCGGCCTCTGGGGTGATCCCTATTAGACAAAGGGCTAAGATGCAGCCTTCATTGTCCGGTGTATCGATTCAACACATGCCCAATCAACCTATCAAGACGCCTTGCATAGGCCTGTGTTCCACGGTTTTCGGAGATTCCGTATGCCGTGGCTGCAAGCGCTTCCACCACGAGGTGATCAACTGGAACGGCTACAGCGACGAGGAAAAACAGTCGGTGTGGCTGCGCCTGGAGATGCTGCTGGTGCAGGTGATGACCGCCAAGCTGGAGGTGTTCGACGAGGCGCTGCTGCTCAAGCAGCTGCAACAGCGGCAGATTCGCTTCGTTGCCCAGCAGTCGGCGTACTGCTGGGCCTATCAGCTACTGGCACGCGGCTCGCGGGTGATTTCCCAGCTCGAGGCATACGGCATCGTGTTGCTACCCGAGTTTCGTGATTGGGAACTGCCCGATCTGCGTGACGCCATCGACCGCGAGTTCTTCCTGCTGTCCGAGGCGCACTTCGAGCGCTATATCGCACCACGCTTTCTCAAGGAAGGCATGGAGCTGCGCGTCTGACGGGGCGCGAGTAGGCCTCATTGATGCAAGAAGCCCGGCACTTGGCCGGGCTTCTTCTTGCTGCAGGATTTCTCAGCGGTATTCGCACAGGTACGCGGTGTCCTGTTCGACCTTGAGTTGGAACTTGCTGTCGGCCGGCACGGTGAAACGGCTGCCGGCGGTGAAGGTTTCCCAGTTGTCGCTACCCGGCAGCTTGACGGTCAGGGCGCCGGCGATCACGTGCATGATCTCCAGCTGGCCGGTGCCGAATTCGTATTCGCCTGCCGCCATCACGCCAAGGGTGGCCGGGCCTTCTGCCATGCCGAACGCGATGGATTTGACGGTGCCGTCGAAATACTCGTTGACCTTGAACATGTGCATCCTCGTGAGCGGCAGAATAAAGGGCTGGCAAGTATGCCCAAGGCGTTGGGCGGCGTCACGTATTGCGCGTGCCGCTTCGCTCGGTCATCACCAGGGGCAGCAGGCGAGCGGTATTGCGCGCGTCGTTCAGGGCGCGGTGCTGCTGGCCGCTGAAGTTGAAACCGGCCAGTTGTAGCGCGGCGTTTAGGCCAACGGGGCGAGGTAGTTGCCGCTCCTCGGTGAAGCGACGCTTGAGGTTGAGATGGGGCAGCGCCTGCAGGTGGCTGGCGAGGTCATGGCGCGCCCAGTCCTGTTCGAGCTGCTGGCGATCGTAGTCTCCCCAACTGCACCAGCCCTGCAGGCGCGGGTGATGGGGCTGCAGCCAGCGCTCGAATTGCGGCCACAGCACCGGCAACGTGGCGGCGCCATCCACTTCGGCCTGGCTGATGTGGGTCAGTTGCCTGCAGAAGCGGGTGAGCAGGGGGCGGCGCATGGGACGTACGAAGCGCTGGAAATGATCCATTTCGTGGCCGCTGGCGTTGACCAGGCTGGCACCGATCTCAATGACCTCCATATGCTCAACCGGCCAACCGCCTTCTTCGGTGGTGGCTTCCAGGTCGATGACCAGCCAATACCCCATTGCCTCTCCTTGTCTGCCGTCAGGCTCGCTCAGTGCTCAGACCGACGAGTGGTGCGATTCGTGCCATATACGAAATGCCATCATGGACATTGTGTCTTTGCGGCGCTGGCTATACTTGCGTACGCAAGATCGTGGTTCTCCATTTCCGCGTGATAGGTGAATGTGTTCATGGATGATTCCGTGGTGTTTTCAGATGACGAGCCGGTAGGCGAAAGCAGCCATCCGGCGTGGCGCATCCTGACCGTTGACGATGATCCTGACTTCCAGCGCGCAACCGCTTTTGCTATCAGCGAGATGGACATCCTCGGCCGGCGTGTCGAGATCCAGCAGGCGTTCAGCAACCGTGAGGCCGCCATGTTGCTGGCCGAGCAGCAGGATTTCGCCCTGGTGCTGCTCGATGTGGTGATGGAAACCGAAGACGCCGGCCTGCGCCTGGTCAAGACCCTGCGCGAAGTCATCGGCAACGCCGAGATTCGTATCGTGCTGCTGACCGGCGAGCCGGGCATGGCGCCGGTGCAGAACGTGATGCGCGACTACGACATCAATGACTACTGGTCCAAGAGCGAGCTCAGCGCCGAACGCCTGCGCACCGTGCTCACCGCCGGGCTGCGCAGCTACTCGCAACTCAGGGCCACTGCGCGGGCCCGCCGCGGCCTGCAGATGATCGTCGAATCCAGCAACGCGCTGTTCTGCTCGAAGAACACCCGTGAGCTGTCGGCCAAGATTCTTTCCGAAATCGCCTCGCTGCTCGATCTGCAGGCCGAGGGCATCGTCTGCGTCAAGGCCCACGACGCCAGCCCCGGTGAGCTGCCCGATGCCTATGTGATCAGTGCCAGTGGTCGCTTCTACGGCTCCATCGACGGTAACCTCAATGGCCTCGGCGACGACGCAGTGGCCAGCGCGCTGCGCTGCTCCCTGCAAAAACAGGCCACGCTGCGTTTCGATGATTGCACGGTGCTGTTCTTCCCGCGCTTTCAGGCGGGTGCGGATTACGCCTGCTACGTGGCCACCGAGCGCACCCTGGACGACACCGAGCTGGAACTGCTCGAAGTGTTCAGCGCCAGCATCAGCCGAGGGCTCTACAACGTGGCGCTGTTCAGCCGTCTCGAGGAGATGGCCTACCAAGACGATTTACTGAAGATCCCCAACCGCAACGCGCTGATCCGCATGCTCGACATGACCCTGAGCAGCCCGAACAAGAACGAGCGGGTGCTGGTGCTGCTCGATATCGACAACTTCTCCGGCGCCAACACCGCCTTCGGTACCGGCTACGGGGATTTCATCCTCGGCTTGGTGGCCAACCGCCTGCGCGATGCGTTCGACGGCAATGTGCTGATCGCCCGCGTGCGCGATGACCTGTTCGCCGTGCTGGGCCCGGAGGATCAGGTGCGTGCCGAGGATATCGTGGCGTTGTTCCGACGCCCCAACCGGCCTTACGAACTGGGCCAGGTGCACAGCCTGAGCAGTGTCACCCTGTATCTGCGCGATTTCGAAGACACCGCCAGCGTTGCCTTGCAGGATGCGCGGCTGACTCTCAAACAGGCCAAGCAGCTGGGCCACGACCAGCATGTGGTGCACGATCGCCAACTGCAGAGCGCCCATGCCGAGTCGTTCCGGCTGCTGCTGGCGTTGCGCGACGCGGTGGCCAGCGACCTGATCAGCATCGAACTGCAACCCCAGTTGGACCTGCGCACTGGTGTGGTCACCGGCGTCGAGGCTTTGGCCCGCTGGTACCAGGCCGACGGCAAGGCCATCCCGCCGCTCGAGTTCATTCCACTGGCCGAAGCCACTGGCTACATCCTGCCGCTGGGCGACCTGCTCATGCGCCTGGCCTTGCAGGCGGCCCGACGTCTGGCCGAAGCCGGCTATCGCGACATCCGCGTGGCGATCAACGTATCGGCGACTCAACTGCTGCAGCGCGATTTCATCGAGCGGTTCACCCTGCACCTGGAGGCGGCTGGCGTGAGCGCGGCGCAGGTCGAGCTGGAAATCACCGAGTCGGTGGCCATGCGTTCGTTCGAGCAGGTTTGCGAGCAACTGCTGGCACTGCGTGCCATAGGGGTCAAGGTGGCGATCGACGACTTCGGCACCGGCTTTTCTTCGCTCAGCTACCTGCGCCAGCTGCCGGCGGATCGCTTGAAGATCGACCGCAGCTTCGTCGAGGAACTGCGTGCCGAAGACGATGGCCAGGCGATCGCTGAAGCGATCATCCAGATTGCCCGACGGGTCGGCATGACGGTAATTGCCGAGGGGGTAGAAAACCAGCAGCAGGCCGAATGGCTGAAGCGCCATGATTGCCTGGAGGCCCAGGGCTATCTTTACGCCAGGCCGATGCCGCTGGAGCGGCTGTTGGGCTGGCTGGGCGAGCGTTCGCAGCGGTGATGGGCCGCCGCATCGCCGGCTGGCGCGCGGCACTTTCCAGGCCGCTGCCGCGTAACCTGCTGGTGCTGTTGCTGCCGTGGTCGCTGCTGATCGTCGTGCTCAGCCTGTTGCTCTACGACCGCATGCTCAATGACCGGCTGGAACCGCTGCTCGAGGCGCAGACCGACAGCCTGAACGAGGGCGTGGCGGTTCTCGAGAGGCATCTGTCGAGCTTGCGCGGTGATTTGCAGTTCCTCAGTCAGCAGCCCCTGCTGAACAGGGCCGTGAGGTATGCCTCCGATGATAGCTACGCTGCATTGAGTGAGCTATTCGCCGAGTTTTCAGATAGCCGTGGCAACTACCAACATATTCGCTGGCTCGATGAAAGCGGAATGGAGCGAGTACGCATCGACAACGTGTCGGGAAAGGCGCGCCAGGTCGAGGTGGCGGACTTGCAGAATGACTCGGCTGCCTATTACTTCGTGGAAACCATGCATCTCTACAAAGGCGAGTCGTATCTGTCGCGTTTCGACCTGGAGCGTCGTTATCGGCCTGACGGTTCCATCGAGTCCCTGGTACCGATCCTGCGCGCGGCGGTGCCGGTGTTCAGCGAGCGTGGTGAGCGGCGTGGCATCCTGATCCTCGATTATCGCGCCGAACGAATGCTGGAGCGTTTGCGCGAAACATCCGTGGCCTACGGCGGTTCGCTGCAACTGCTCGATCACGAAGGCTACTGGATGCTGGGCGAGAGCCCGGAGCACGATTGGGGCTTTCTGCTGGGCAAGCCGGATCTGACCCTGGCCAGCCACCAACCCGCGAGCTGGCGACGCTTGCAGAACGAACCGCGTGGCTCGTTCATCGATGCGGCAGGCTTCTGGGCCTACAGCCATTTCCGGCCGAGTGATGCCGCTTCGGCAACGTCCAATGTTGCCGACCGCTGGCTCCTGCTATCTCATCTGCCTGCGGGCAACCTGAGCAAGGTGCGCTGGGACGTGGCGTGGCGTGTTTTGCTGTTTTTCAGCGTTCTACAAGGCTTGGGTATTCTGATCAGCGTGCGCCGCGCGATCGATGAGGCCCAGCGGCTGCGCGCCGAGCATGGTCTGCATGTGAGCAGCCGTGCGCTGGCCACCAGTAACGAGCAACTGCAGCGTACCGTCGAGCAACTGCAGCGCACGCGCCGCGCCTTGTTGCAGGCTGAAAAGCTGTCGTCTCTGGGCACGATGGTCGCCGGTGTCGCCCATGAGTTGAATACGCCAATTGGCGCCGCCAGCGTGGCGGCGTCCACTCTGGAGCGAGCCAGCCAGGAGTTTCAGGCGGCGATGCGTGAAGGCCTGAAGCGCACCACCCTGGAGCGTTTCGTGCGGCGTACCGACGATGGCCTGAGCATCATTCTGATCAGCCTGGAGCGGATGTCGCAGCTGACCCGTGCCTTCAAACAGTTGGCTACCGACCGGGCCAGTACGGAGCGGCGTCGCTTCGACCTGCGCGAGCTGGTGGATGAGGTGGTATTGCTGCTGCAACCGAAGTTACGTCAGAACGACCACCAGATCGCGGTGGAGGTTGCTCCGGATACAGTGCTGGACAGCTACCCGGGCCCCCTTGGGCAAGTGCTGCAGAATCTCGTCGACAATGCGCTGGTTCATGCCTTCGACCCTGGCGTGAAAGGCTTGGTCACCGTGCGTGGTCAGGTCGATGAGGCGCGAGGGCAGTGCATCATCGAGATCATCGACGACGGCCGGGGTATGGACGTGGAGCTGCTGGGAAAGATATTCGACCCGTTCTTCACCACTCGGCGTGGCCAGGGCGGTACCGGCCTGGGCCTGCATATCACCCACCAACTGGCGGTGGATGTGCTCGGCGCCGAACTGGAAGTCGACAGTGCGCCGGGAGAGGGATCGCGCTTCAGCATCCGCTTCGACCTCAACTGACCGAGGGGGCTGCCGGACGATGGACCGGCAGGCTAGAATCGCCGCCGTTTGCTGCATGCTCCTTGTTCGAGGTCCGTTCCATGCAATGCCGTCCTGGTTGTGGCGCCTGCTGCATCTCACCGTCGATCAGCTCCTTCGTCCCCGGTATGCCCAATGGCAAGGCTGCTGGGGAGCGCTGCGTGAATCTGGCCGAGGACAACCGTTGTGCGATCTTCGGGCGCGAGGATCGACCCGCCGTGTGCGCCGCATTTTCAGCGGATTTCGCTGTCTGCGGTAATAGCCGTGAAGAAGCCATCCGCCTGCTGGCCTGGCTGGAGGGTGCCACGGCAACGGCTGTCTGATGCTCTACAAGCAAACTCCGGAGAATAAAATGTCGTTGACCCGTTTGTTGCTAGCAAGTACGGCGGTGTGCATCGCCTCTGCCGCCCATGCCGAGGACTGGCGCCTGGCCAAGGACGAGGAGGGCATCAAGGTTTACCTCAGCGAGGTGGCCGGCTCTCCCTACAAGGCTTACCGCGGCGTAACCCTGATCAAGACCGACGTGGCCAAGCTCAGAGCGATGCAGGAGGACGTGGTGGCTTCCTGTACCTGGATTCACGAGTGCCAGGAGCAGCGGTTGCTCAAGCACGAAGGTGACAAGAGCTGGACTTACACCCGCTTCAACACGCCATGGCCGG
The DNA here is from genome assembly GCF_001945395.1 of Pseudomonas sp. PA15(2017). Classification (GTDB taxonomy): domain Bacteria; phylum Pseudomonadota; class Gammaproteobacteria; order Pseudomonadales; family Pseudomonadaceae; genus Aquipseudomonas. The sequence goes on from NZ_MSXV01000060.1 coordinate 72,370, forward strand.
TGACGCCTCGGGATTCGATCATCGAGGTCACCACCGAGCAGGGCGCCGATGGCAGCGTCACCCGCACCCTTCACGGCATGCCTGATTATCGCCCTGAGGAAAAGGGCTACGTACGCGTGGCCAGTGTCGAAGGCCACTGGACGATGACGCCCAAGCCCGACGGCATGGTCGAAGTGGTGTACGAAGCGCACACCGATCCAGGTGGCAGCGTGCCCTCGTGGCTGTCCAACAAGTTCGTGGTGGAGGCGCCCTTCAATACCCTCAAGGGCATGCGCGAAACGGCCCAGCAGTAATTTCCCAGGCCATAAAAAACCCGCCATATCAGAGCGTGTGAAAACTCGCTGATGCAGGTAGTGATCCCATCAGACGCCCCGACATTGTTCGGGGCGTTTGCTTTTGTACGATTCGAAAGGTCGCGACCAACCTTTCAGGTGAGCAGC
>NZ_MSXV01000019.1 GCF_001945395.1 Pseudomonas sp. PA15(2017)
CTGCTTTGCCCGCGACCTTCGCCCTGGATATAACCCATAAACGACAATGCCCCTATCAACCGATAGAGGCATTGTCTTCAACTCACCCTCGGACTGCTAGGTTTTCACACAGTCTGTTAGGGCGCTTTTTTCGTTTCTGCGTTTCGCCTTTTACCCGACGTCAGATTGCGCCGGGGCGAAAGGGTGGCTCGTCATCCGGCACATCGGCCAGTTCATCGAAGCCGGCTTCGATATCCGGCACCACGTAGCTTTCCTTTACCAGCTCTTCTTCTGGCGAGTGCCGGCGCCCCGTGCCCAATAGCCCCACCAAAGCGCCTGCTGCCAAACCGGCAGCCGCGAAGGCCCACGGGTGGCGATGCACGGCCTGGCTCACGGCGCTGGCGCTCTGCTTGACCTGCTCTGTCGCGGCGCTGGCGCCATCGGCCAGGTCGTGCAGCTTGCGACGCGCGGCCTGGCTGCTTTGTTCCAGCGACTGCCTGGCACTGTGCAGGGCATCGGCCAGGGATTCGTGATCCTGCGGCAAGTCAGGCTCGGGCGCCTTCGGCGTGGGGCGGCGCGCCTGCTCCACGGCCAGCCAGGCCAGGCCGATGGCGGTCATGGCAACGGGCACCGGGTTGGCCTTGAGGGTTTGCCCCAGGCGTTCGGCGATTTCCAGACCGCCGCTGTCGCGACCATAGGCTAGCGCCTGATCGATTAGCCGTTGCGGGGTCAGACGTGCCTCTACATCATCGATAAGTGCATCGATACGGCTGCGCTGCTGGTCAATCTCTTGCTCGAGCACTTTCGGGGACTTGAGTGATTCGGCGGCGATGCTGCTGTGAGTACTCATGACATTTGCCTCTGCACCGCTTCCTTGTCTTTCTGCAAGGAGTCCAGGGTGCGTTCGGGAGTGAGTTGGGAAGGGGCGAACTTCTGTTGGCCGACCTTGAGCATGATCAGGCCGATCACGATCACCACGACACCGACGATCAGCGCGGCTGCCCAGGGCGGCAGCACTTCGCTGAGACCATAGACGGCCGCGAGCAGCAGCATCAGCACGCCGCACAGCAGCACGATGGCACCGCCCGCGACGGCGGCAATCCCGGTCTTGGTGGCTTGTAGCGAAGCATTCAGCTCGACCTTGGCCAGTGCCAGTTCCTTGGTGAACAGCGTCTGCACTTCTCGCGTCAACTGGCGCAGCAGGCCGAGTAGCGAGGGCTCCAGTGGCGGTTGCCGTAGATCGTCGTTCATCGCAGTGTCCCTCCATGGGAATAGTCATCAGCGCGGCTGCGACGCTTGCGCAACACACGACTTACCAGAACGCCTACTGCCAGGCCGCCGGCCGCCAGCCAGAGCGGATGTTCGCGGGCGAAGCGGTCGACGCTGTGCACGGCGTGGCCGCTGTAGTTGTTCAGGGTATCGCGCAAGGCGGCGAGCTGGCGTGTGGCTTCGCGCAAGCGATCCGGCGAGACCACGGCATCGGGGTTTTCCAGATCGGCGATGGTGGAGCGGGCGATATTGGCCAGGGCTTCCAGCTCATCGGTGTGCGACTGCTCGGCCTGGATGCGTGCGCGTAGTTGTTCCTGAGCATCGTGCTGCCAGTGCCCGGAAATGATCTTGGCAGGACGCTTGTGCGGGCGGTCTTTGCTGTCGTTATCCATATGACTACACCTGTTGATGCTTATAAATGCGGTACGGCAATGCGTGTTAACGGCTCTGCCCGGGGTTGGCGACTTCCTCGGCAATCGGCATGCCCAAGTCCGCTGTTGCCGGCGCAACCGGTGCTGGCGGCATGGGTGGAACCGCCGTGGCGCGGGTACGATTGGCGACTTCCTCGGCCATCAGCAGCAACTCCTGAAGGCGCTGTACGCGGGCACGCAGATAGTGGATTTCGGCCAGCGGGTCGTCCACTGCGCTTTTCACGCTGCAGTGCCCGCTTAGCCCGCGCAGCAGCAACAGGCCGCCCACGCTCAACTGGCGTCGGCCGCGTTCGCCGTTCTTGCTCGCGCCGAGCGTGGCCAGCAGCAAGCCGCCGCCGATGGACAGCAGGCGCTCCCAGCCTCTGACGTTCTGAGGTGCCGGACCCTGTCGTTCGGGTTGCGATTGCGGTTCGAAGGCGACCATGTGTTCACTCCTGCCTGATGTGACGGGCCAATGGTTCAAGCCAGCTCAAACGGGATCGGGCTGTGGCTTGTCCGGTAGCGCATCGTTGTCGGGTTCGTGGGGCTGGCCGAGTGGAGGGGGCTCGCCCGGCAAGTCGGGTGCCTGGGTTGGATCGGGTACTCGCTGGGTCATGCCTCGTCCCTCGGTGCGTTGCTCTATAGGGTTTGAGGGTGACGGGCGCTGCATGTTCGATCTTTTTGCCCCGCGGTGACCTGCCTGCAACCCAGGCGCAGCGGCCTGGCAGAAACCTTAAACCTCTGTGAGCGGGCCCCGGTCAAGATTTTCTGTCCGACAGCGAACTGCCGGGCCGAGCCGTCGCGCACAGAGACCTCGCGTGGCAACTCCATCCATGTCGGCCCAGCGGGCCTGAACTTCGAGCGAGTTTTCCATGAGCATGACCGTCGCAGATTTCATCGTCGAACGCCTTCACGAATGGGGGGTTCGGCGCATCTATGGCTATCCAGGGGATGGCATCAACGGCGTATTCGGCGCCCTGGCCAAGGCCGAGGGCAAGATCCGCTTCATCCAAGCGCGCCATGAGGAAATGGCCGCGTTCATGGCGGCGGCCGACGCCAAGTTCTCTGGCGATTTGGGCGTATGCATCGCCACCTCCGGCCCCGGTGCGGCCCATCTGCTCACCGGTTTGTACGATGCGCGCATGGACCATATGCCGGTGCTGGCGATCGTCGGCCAGCAGGCGCGCAACGCCCTGGGCGGGCATTACCAGCAGGAGGTGGATCTACTGTCGATGTTCAAGGACGTCGCCGGCGCCTTCGTCCAGCAGGCCAGCGCGCCGTCCCAGGTGCGCCACCTGGTCGACCGCAGCATTCGCACGGCGCTGGGCGATCGTCGGGTGACGGCGATCATTCTGCCCAATGATTTGCAGACGCTGCCCTACGAGGAGCCACCCCGCGAGCACGGCACCCTGCATTCGGGCGTGGGTTACAGCCGGCCGCGGGTTGTGCCCTACGAGGCTGACCTGCAGCGCGCCGCGGATGTGCTCAATGCCGGTAAGAAGGTAGCGATCCTGATCGGTGCCGGCGCGTTGGGCGCTGCGAAAGAAGTCACCGAAGTGGCGGATGTGCTCGGCGCCGGCGTGGCCAAGGCGCTACTGGGCAAGGCGGCGTTGCCGGATGATCTGCCCTGGGTGACCGGCTCCATCGGCCTGCTCGGCACCAAGCCCAGCTATCAGATGATGAACGAATGCGACACCTTGCTGATGATCGGCTCGGGCTTTCCCTATGCCGAATTCCTGCCCAAGGAAGGCCAGGCGCGCGCCGTGCAGATCGACATCCAGGCCGACATGCTCGGCCTGCGCTACCCCATGGAAGTCAACCTGCAAGGCGACGCTGCCGATACCTTGCAGGCGCTGCTGCCACTGCTCGAACGCAAGACGCTGCGCACCTGGCGCAAGCGCATCGAACGCTGGACGGCGCAGTGGCAGACCACCCTGAAGCGCCGCGCCATGGCTTCGGCTTCGCCGATCAACCCGCAGCGGGTCGCGTTTGAGCTATCGCCGCGCCTGCCGGATCGCGCCGTGGTGACCAGCGATTCCGGCTCCTGTGCCAACTGGTTCGCCCGTGACGTAAAGATGCGCGAGGACATGCTCTGCTCGCTGTCCGGCGGCCTGGCGTCCATGGGCGCTGCGGTGCCTTATGCGATTGCCGCCAAGTTCGCCCACCCGGATCGCCCGGTGGTGGCGCTGGTCGGCGACGGCGCCATGCAGATGAACAACATGGCCGAACTGATCACGGTCGCCAAATACTGGCACGAGTGGCAGGACAAGCGCTGGATCTGCGCGGTGTTCAACAACGAGGACCTCAACCAGGTGACCTGGGAGCAGCGGGTGATGGAAGGCGACCCGAAGTTCTCGGCCTCCCAGGACATTCCCAGCGTCGCCTATCACCAGTTCGCCGAGTCCATCGGGCTGATGGGCATCTACGTCGACCGTGAGGAGGATGTCGCTGCGGCTTGGGAGCAGGCGCTGGCCGCTGACCGCCCGGTGGTCATCGAATTCAAGACCGACCCTGACGTGCCGCCGCTGCCGCCGCATATCACCCTGGCCCAGGCCAAGGCCTTCGCGTCCACCCTGTGGCAGGGCGACCCGAACCAGGGCGGCATCCTGCGCCAGGCCACCAAGCAGGTATTGGGTTCGATCCTGCCCGGCAAAGGCCGGCGTTAACCCTCGGCAAGCAGCTGCGCGTGCCGCTCAGGCAGGCGCAGCAGGGCGAAGCGGGCAGCTTCATCGAGGATGCGCGAACGGTCGCCGGCGAAATGTTCGGTGCTCGAATACAGCTGGATGCTGCCGTCCGCCAGGCGAAAGGCCCAGGCGAAGCACAGGGTGCCGGCAGCAATCTCGCCCTGTGGTTCGGGGCCCGCGACGCCCGTGGTGGCGACGGCGACATTGGCCGGGCTGCCGTCTAGCGCGCCCTTGGCCATGGCCCGCGCCACTTCTTCGCTGGTCAGGTTGAAATTGTCTAGGGTGTGCTGGCTCACGCCCAGCAAGCGTTTCTTGGCCGCTGGCGAATACACCACGTGACCGCTGTCCAGGCATTCGCCGCTGCCAGGATGCTTGGCGAGCAGCGCCACGACCATGCCGGCGGTGCAGGACTCGGCTGTGGTCAGATACAACTTGTGACGCTTCAGATAATCGAGCAGCGCTTCGATGTCTTGCATGGCAATTCTCCTCCCGTGGCCGGTGTTTCTTGGATTGGCGCGCCGCTCTGGAGGTGCTGACAGCCTGATCGACGGCAGCGGGCTTTTCCCTGAACTCTGCCGCTTGGCTTTCAGTCAGGTGTAGCAAGTCGAGGAAAGGGGAACGGCCATGCTCATCTCTCTGCAGTCACAGGTCGCGCTGGTCACCGGCGCCAGTTCGGGTATCGGCGCGGCTTCGGCCAAGGCGCTGGCGGAGGCGGGCGCCGCGGTGGTGCTCAACTATCGGTCCGGGCGTGAGGCTGCCGAGAAGCTCGCCGCGCAAATCCGCGATGATGGCGGCCAGGCCATCGCCGTGCGGGCCGATGTATCCAGCGAGCAGGACGTCGAGGCGCTGTTCGCTGAAACCCTTTCCGCGTTCGGGCGACTGGATATTCTGCTGGCCAATTCCGGCATGCAGCGCGACGCGCCGACCATCGACATGAGCCTGGACGAATGGAACCAGGTGCTGCAGGTCAACCTCACCGGCCAGTTTCTCTGCGTGCGCGCGGCGCTGCGGCAGTTCGCCAAGCAGGGCATTCGCGAGGAGATTTCCCGCGCGGCCGGCAAGATCATCCAGATGAGTTCCGTGCACCAGCTGATTCCCTGGGCCGGGCGCGCCAACTACGCGGCCTCCAAGGGCGGGCTCGACCTGCTGATGCGCAGCGTGGCGCAGGAGGTGGGCGAGCAGCGCATTCGCGTCAACGCCATCGCCCCGGGGGCCATCCGCACCGCGATCAACCGTGAAGCCACCGAAGGCGCGGCTGCCGACAAATTGCTCGAGCTGATTCCCTACGGCCGTATCGGTGACGCCGAGGACATCGCCAATGCGGTGGTGTGGCTGGCCTCCGATGCCGCCGATTACGTTCACGGCACCACGCTGTTCATCGACGGCGGCATGAGCCTTTACCCGGAGTTTCGTGACAATGGCTGATATCCAGGATCGTCAGATGCCCATCGAGGCCCATGGCATCATCGGCGACATGCGCAGTGCCGCGCTGGTCGCCGACAGTGGTTGCGTGGACTTCTTCTGCTGGCCGGATTTCGACAGCCCGTCGATCTTCAGCGCCTTGCTCGACACGCCCGAAGCCGGGGTTTTCCAGCTGGCGCCGGATCTGCCCGAGGCGCGCCGTCAGCAACTGTACCTGCCCGATACCAACGTGCTGCAAACGCGCTGGCTGGACGAACAGGCGATAGTGGAATGCACCGACCTGATGCCGATCAATGCGGATGTCGATGCTGCGCCAAGATTGATTCGCACTATTCGCGTGGTCTCCGGCCACGCCACCATCCGCCTGCGCTGTCGGGTGCGCCACGACTACAGCCGTGCTGACACGGTTGCCGGGCTGGAAGGCGGCGATGTGCTGTTCACGGCGCCGGGCCAGCCCAGCCTGCGGCTGTCGGCGAGCGAGGCGCTGAGCCTCGACGATCAGTGCGCGGTCGCCGAATTCGAGCTGCGCGAAGGCGAGCACGCGGAATTCGTGCTCGGTGCGCCGGATGATCCGCTGGTGTCCGCTGGTGCCTGCGAGCATTGCCGCGACGAGACCGTGAAGTACTGGCGGCGCTGGATGAAGCAGTCCAACTACCGCGGACGCTGGCGTGAGATGGTGCATCGTTCGGCACTGGCGCTCAAGCTGCTGACCTCACGCAAGCATGGCGGCATCATTGCCGCTGCTACCTATGGTCTGCCGGAAGCGCCGGGCGGTGAGCGCAACTGGGATTATCGCTACACCTGGATTCGCGACGCCTCGTTCACCGTCTACGCCTTCATGCGCCTGGGTTTCTCCGAGGAAGCCAACGCCTTCATGCGGTGGGTGCGCGACCGCGTCGATGACTGCTCGGAAACGCCGGCGCACCTGCGCATTCTCTACAGCCTGCGCGGGCAGCATCACCTGCCGGAAAGCTCCCTCGATCACCTGGCCGGCCACGGCGGCGCGAAGCCGGTGCGTATCGGCAATGAAGCCCATGAGCAGACCCAGCTGGATATCTTCGGCGAACTTCTGGACGCCGTGTACCTGGCCAACAAGTACGGCGAGGCGATTTCCTACGAAGGTTGGAAGCATGTGGTGGGCATCGTCGATCAGGTATGCGACAGCTGGCAGCAGAAGGATGTCGGCATCTGGGAGATTCGCGGCGAGGAGCAACATTTCCTGCATTCGCGGCTGATGTGCTGGGTCGCGCTGGATCGCGCCATCCGCCTGGCCGAGAAGCGTTCGCTGCCAGCGCCGTTTGCGCGCTGGAACGACGAGCGCCAGGCCATCCACGACGACATCTGGAACAATTTCTGGGACGAGAGCTGCGGGCATTTCGTGCAGCGCATCGGCTGCCAGGACGTCGACGGCTCCATGCTGCTGATGCCGTTGATGCGCTTCGTCGCCGCCACCGATCCACGCTGGTTGGCGACCCTGGAGGCCATCGAGCAGCAGCTGGTGCGTGACGGCATGGTGTATCGCTATCGCACCGACGACGGGCTGGAAGGTGAGGAGGGCTCGTTCATGGCGTGCTCGTTCTGGTACGTCGAGTGCCTGGCGCGTGCCGGCAGGATCGAAAAGGCCCATCTGGAGTTCGAGCAACTGCTGCGCTATGCCAACCCGCTGGGGCTGTATGCCGAGGAGCTGGACAAACGCGGCCACCATCTGGGCAATACGCCCCAGGCGCTGAGCCACCTGGCGCTGATCAGCGCGGCGAGCTTTCTCGACCACCGGCTCAGTGGCGAACGCACCACCTGGCAACCCTGAGCCGGGGCGGTCAGTGGCCACCCTGCACGCCAGCCCAAGCCACGGCGCCGAGAATCAGCGCGCCGCCGAGCAACATGCCAGCGCTCGGTACGGCGCCGAACAGCAACCAGGCGCCGGCGATGGCATAGATCGGCTCCATGGTGATCACCACCGCAGCGGTGTGGGTGCGCACGTGGCGTAGCGAGGCGATGAACAGGCTGTAGGCCAGGGCCGTGCAAAGCACGCCCAGTGCTGCCAGTTGCCACCAGTCGTGATTGGTGATGGTCGGCACCTCCGGCAGGCACCAGAGCAGCAGCGCGAGGCTGATCGCCAGGCATTGCCACCAGCACGAAGCCAGGCCATTGACGTTGCTCGCCGCGTGCTTGTTGGCCACGGCAATCGCCGCATACACGGCACCGGACAGCACGCCATAGAGCAGGCCGACGGTGGCGCCATCGCGCAGGTCGAGCGACGGGGTGATCAGCACCAACCCAATCGACACCAGCACCAGTATCCAGCGATCGCTTCGCCCCAGGCGTTGGCCAAACACCAGCCTTTCGATCAGCGCGGTGAACGCGGGAAACGAGGCGAAGCCCAGGGTCGCCACGGCCACACCGCCGGTTTGCACTGCCATGAAGAACAGCAGCCAGTGCACCCCCAGTACCAGACCTGTGGCCAGCAGTTTGGCAGCGGTGGCCGAGGTGATGCCGCGCCAGGGGCGCTTGCCCAGGCACAGGCAGAAAAGGCTCAGGGCCAGGAGCGCGAAGGCGGAGCGGCCCAGCACGATCATGCTGGCGCTGACCTTCAGTGATTCGCCGAACAGCGCCGAAACGCCGACCAGCAGGGCGGCGGTATGCAGCTGAATGTGCGCAGTGCGAAGGCTCATCGGGTTTCTGCCTGATCGGAGAGGTGACAGAGTGCCAAGTCAGCGGCGTCAGGTAAAACGGATTGTGCGGCTGGCTGGTCAGGTGAGCGTTGCGCGGCCCGCAGCGTTATAGTCGGGAGCCGTGTCATCTTCATCAAGCGAGGATCTTATGAGTTGCGCAGCCCTGGGCATCGACTATCCGATCATCCAAGCCCCCATGGCGGGTACTGCCACGCCGGCTCTTGCCGCTGCGGTCAGCAACGCCGGCGGGCTGGGCTCGATCTCCATCGCCGCGGTGCAGGCCGAGGCCGGCCGGCAGATGATCCGGGAAACCCGCGCCGCCACCAGCAAACCGTTCAACATCAACGTGTTCTGCCACCGCCTGAGCGTTGCCGATGCGGCCAGGGAGCAGGCGTGGCTGGCGCACCTGCGGCCCTATTTCACCGAGTTCGGCGCAGCTGCGCCAGAGGCCATCCGGGATATCTACTGCAGTTTCCAGGAGGACGAAGGGCAATTGCAGGTTCTGCTGGAAGAGCGACCGCCCATCGTCAGCTTTCACCTGGGGCTGCCGCCGCAAGCGCGCATCGATGCCCTGAAAAGCGCCGGCATCACCTTGCTGGCGTCGGCCACCACGCTGGAGGAAGGGTTGCTGGCGCAGGATGCCGGCATCGACATCATCGTTGCCCAGGGCATCGAGGCCGGCGGCCACCGCGGGGTGTTCGACCCGGCCCGCGATCAGGGCATCGGCACGTTGGCCCTGGTGCGGGTGCTGGTCAATAACCTGTCGCGCCCGGTTATCGCCGCTGGCGGCATCATGGATGGCGCCGGGATCGCTGCCGCCATGAACCTGGGGGCTTGCGCTGCGCAACTGGGCACCGCGTTCATCCTTTGCCCCGAGTCGGCCGCCAACGAGGCCTATCGCAGCCTGCTGGGCAGCGAGCGGGCGCGTGTCACCCAGGTAACGACGGTGATTTCCGGGCGTCCGGCGCGCGGCATCGTCAATCGTTTCATGGCTGAAGTCGGGGCGCCCGGTCACCCTGCAGTGCCAGGGTTCGGGATTGCCTACGATGCCGGCAAGCAACTGATCGCCACTGCCGCCAAGGCCGGTAACGTCGAATTCGCCGCCCATTGGGCCGGGCAGGGCGCGGCTCTGGCGCGGACGATGCCGGCGGCCGAATTGGTGGCTGTGCTGCAACGCGAATACCTGGCGGCGCGCGGCTAAGAAGCTGCTCATGATCTGTCGGCCCAGCTTCGCCGATTTCGGCTGCTAAGTGGCGGGGGCGGCCGTTCACCGATCCACTGTGGGAGCGCGCCATGCGCGCGAAAAAAAACGCGGGCATGGCCTGGGCGCCCCGCCCGCTCCCATAGGTACTGCGCCGATGACCGCTTCTGCCTCGCAGTTACCGCTTCAGGCACATAAAGACCGTGAACAGGTTTTAAGGCGGGGGAGAGCGTTCACGCGGGCCGGCGACGTCGTCGGCCCAGGCGGGAAACGATGCGATTCAGGCCGAGTGCAGCTGAACTTCCTCGATGGTATCGGCGCGGGACGGGGCTTCGACACCGGTCAACTCACTGATCAGCACCCATTGCTGGTCCAGTTCCTGGCTCACCGCGCCGAGGCGGGTGATCATCTTCGAAGCGGCAGAACGAACGCCACTGTCATCGCTACGCAGCAGGTCGAAGGACAACGCCGTCATGGCAGCAGTCATATGGGTGATGCTGCGAGAGGTGAGGGTGAGCAGTTCGGTCAGTTGTTGTTCTTTGGCGTTCATCTCGTGCTTCCTTGACTGGACGAGTCGATACACAGCGTTAGGGGAAACTGCGTCAGGCCATCAGATCCTTGATGGCCGGCAATGGGGCGCCGTTCACAACAGGGCGTGGCATTGTGGTCAAAATGATATCACCGTCACTCCAGGGGCTGGCAATATGCGGCAGCGGGGCGAATGAAGATATTTTTCATGCCTGCCCAGGCCGCTTCGGGTCGGCAAATCCTTTGCTGATCCACCCCACCTCGATGGGTACTGTCGATAAATGTTAGTCGACCCGTGCGCCGGAGCAGCCGCAACGTTTAAACTGCGTCTCGTGGGCCGACGGACGGGTATCCCCCAGCTGCGGCCAGCTACGGCGCTGTAAGAAGTTGTCGCATGCCGGCAATGCCCGCCCATGAGCACCCCCTACAATCTTTCGCATCGCCGGCCCCTCGGGCCCGCGTGTCTCGTCAGGAGAGTCCCGATGTCCGTTCAGCACGACCCGGTGCAACGCGCCGATTTCGACCAGGTGATGGTGCCCAGCTACGCGCCGGCTACGTTCGTGCCGGTTCGCGGCGCCGGCTCGCGCGTCTGGGACCAGAGTGGTCGCGAGCTGATCGACTTCTCCGGCGGCATCGCCGTCAATGCTTTGGGCCATGCTCACCCGGCGCTGGTCAAGGCGCTGACCGAGCAGGCCGGCAAGCTGTGGCACGTTTCCAACGTGTTCACCAACGAGCCGGCGCTGCGCCTGGCCAAGAAGCTGGTGGACGCCACCTTTGCCGAGCGGGTGTTCCTCTGCAACTCCGGCGCCGAAGCCAACGAGGCCGCGTTCAAGCTGGCCCGCCGTGTGGCCCATGACCGTTTCGGGGCGGACAAGTACGAGATCATCGCGGCGACCAACAGCTTTCACGGCCGTACCCTGTTCACCGTCAGCGTCGGTGGCCAGCCGAAGTATTCCGATGGCTTTGGGCCGAAAATCCAGGGCATCACCCATGTGCCCTACAACGACCTCGAAGCGCTCAAGGCGGCGATCAGCGACAAGACCTGCGCCGTCGTGATCGAGCCGATCCAGGGCGAGGGCGGTGTGCTGCCGGCGGATCTGGCCTATCTGCAAGGCGCTCGCGCGCTGTGCGACGAGCACAATGCACTGCTGGTGTTCGACGAAGTGCAGAGCGGCGTCGGCCGTTCCGGTCATCTGTATGCCTACCAGCACTACGGCGTGACGCCTGACGTGCTGTCCAGCGCCAAGAGCCTGGGCGGCGGTTTCCCGATCGCGGCGATGCTGACCACCGAAGCCCTGGCCAGCCATCTGGCCGTCGGCACCCATGGCACCACCTATGGCGGTAACCCGTTGGGTTGCGCAGTCGCTGAGGCGCTGCTCGATGTAGTCAACACGCCTGAGGTACTCGCAGGCGTCAAGGCCAAGCATGAGCGTTTCAAGACCCGCCTGTTGCAGGTCGGCGAGCGCTATGGAGTGTTCTCCGGGGTGCGCGGCATGGGCCTGTTGATCGGTGCGGTACTGTCCGATGCCTGGAAAGGCAAGGCGCGTGAATTTTTCGATGCGGCAGCCGGCGAGAATCTGATGATCCTGCAGGCCGGCCCGGACGTGGTGCGCTTCGCGCCCAGCCTGGTGATCGAGGATGCCGACATCGACGAGGGCCTGGATCGCCTCGAGTGCGCCGTGGCCAAGCTGGCTGGCGCCTGAACCTTGCGGGCGGCTGGGCGCCGCCCGCTCAATTCGCTGCGTCGGCTGCCGCCGGCCAGCCTCACGGACGATGATTCTCGCTGTCAGGGCTGCAACGCCCCAGCCTTGCTGAAGGAGTGAACCATGCTGGTTATGCGCCCTGCGCGAATGACCGACCTCGCCGAAGTGCAGCGCCTGGCCGCGGACAGCCCGGTGGGCGTCACCTCGCTGCCCGACAATGCCGAGCGCCTGCGCGACAAGATCGCTGCGTCGGAAGCGTCGTTCGCCGCCGAAGTCAGCTTCAACGGCGAGGAGCGCTATTTCTTCGTGCTCGAAGACAGCGAAACCGGCCGCCTGTCCGGCTGCTCGGGCGTCGTCGCCTCAGCCGGCTACTCCGAGCCGTTCTACAGCTTTCGCAACGAGACCTTCGTTCACAACTCCCGCGAGCTGAAGATCCACAACAAGATCCACGTGCTGTCGCTGTGTCACGACCTGACCGGCAACAGCCTGCTCACCAGCTTCTACGTGGAGCGCGGGCTGGTCGACAGCGTCTGGGCCGAGCTCAACTCCCGTGCGCGCCTGCTGTTCGCCGCCTGCCACCCGGAGCGGTTCGCCGACGCCATGGTGGTGGAGATCGTCGGCGAGAGCGACGACGCCGGTGAGTCGCCTTTCTGGGATGCGGTTGGGCGGCATTTCTTCGGCATGAGCTACGGCGAAGCGGAGCGCCTCTGCGGGCTGCGCAGCCGCGCCTACCTGGCAGAATTGATGCCCCACTACCCGATCTACGTGCCGCTGCTGCCCGATGCCGCCCAGGAGTCCATGGGGCTGGTGCATCCGCGTGCCCAGGTGTCGTTCGATATTCTGATGCGTGACGGTTTCGAAACCGACCATTACATCGACATCTTCGACGGCGGCCCGACCCTGCATGCGCGCACCTCCGGCATTCGCTCCATCGCCCAGAGCGCGCTGGTGCCGGTGGTGTTCGGCGAGGCGGGTGAGGGCGGCCAGGCGTACCTGGTCAGCAACGAGCAACTGCAGGGGTTTCGTGCGGTCGTCGCGCAGCTGGAGTGGGCGCCCGGCCAGCCTGCGATGCTCGATCCGCAGACCGCGCAGATTCTTGGCGTCGCCGAAGGCGGCCAGGTAAGGCTGGTGGCGGTATGAGTTTTCCAACCATGAGCGCCACCCGTCTGGCTCGCGATTTTCCGGAGGCAGCATGATCGTTCGCTCCGTACGGGCCGGCGACCTGCCGGCACTGATCGACCTGGCGCGCAGCACCGGCACCGGCCTGACCACCCTGCCGGCCAACGAAGCGCGCCTGGCCTACCGGGTCGGGCGCGCCGAAAAGACCTTCAGCGGCGACGCCGAGCGCGGCGATTGCGACTACATGTTCGTGCTCGAGGACGATGACGGCCGCGTGCTGGGCATTTCCGCCATCGCCGGGGGCGTCGGCTTGCGCGAGTCCTGGTACAACTACCGGGTCGGCCTCACCGTCTGTGCGTCCCAGGAATTGGGCATCCACCGTCAGGTGCCGACGCTGTTCCTGGCCAACGACCTGACCGGCCATTCCGAGTTGTGCTCGCTGTTCCTGCATGGCGACCATCGCACCGGCCTGAACGGGCGCCTGCTGTCCAAGGCGCGGTTGCTGTTCATCGCCGAGTTCCGCGAGCGTTTCGGCGAGAAGATCATTGCCGAGATGCGCGGCGTGTCCGACGAGCAGGGCCGTTCGCCGTTCTGGGAGTGCCTGGGCCGGCATTTCTTCCGCATGGAGTTCTCCCAGGCGGACTACCTCACCGGCGTCGGTAACAAGGCGTTCATCGCCGAGCTGATGCCGCGGTTTCCGCTTTACACCTGCTTCCTGTCCGAAGCCGCCCGCGAGGTGATCGGCCGGGTGCACCCGGATACCGAACCGGCGCTGGCGATGCTCAAGTCCGAGGGCTTCAGCTACCAGGGCTATGTCGATATCTTCGACGCCGGTCCGGCCATCGAGGCGGAGACCACGAAGATTCGTGCGATTCGCGACAGCCAGCTGCTGGTGCTGGCCATCGGCACGCCGGGTGACGATGCGCCAGTGTACTTGGTGCACAACCGCAAGCACGCCGATTGCCGCATGACCGCAGCCCGGGCGCGGATGGCCGCCGGGACGCTGGTGGTCGACCCGCTGACCGCCCGGCGCCTGCGCCTGAATGTCGGCGATCAGGTGCGCGCAGTGCCCCTGGCGGTGAAGGCCTGAACCACCGTTTCTGATATGACCGGGGCGGCGCGCTGCCCCGACCGGCAATGTCGCCGTAGAGCGACAGCCGTGACAGGTAGCAGGTCAGCGCCCAGCGCTGGCCTGTGCAACCGTGAAGCCTGGAGTGATAGACCATGAGCACGCATTACATTGCAGGTCTCTGGCAGAAAGGACAGGGCAATACCCTGGAATCCCTCAACCCGGTCAGCCAGCAGGTGCTCTGGGTGGGCCGCGAAGCCGACGGAGCCCAGGTCGAGGCGGCCGTGCAGGCGGCCCGCGAAGCCTTCGCCGATTGGGCGGCGTCGCCATTGAGCGAACGCATCGCGCTGCTCGAGCGCTTCGCCGCCGTATTGAAAGCCCGGCAGGACGAACTCGCCCACACCATCGGTGAAGAAACCGGCAAGCCGCTGTGGGAGGCGAGCACCGAAGTCGCCAGCATGATCGGCAAGGTGGCCATCTCCATTCAGAGCCATGCCGAGCGTACCGGCCAGCGCAGCGGGGCTCAGGGTAGCGTACTGCGCCACAAGCCCCATGGCGTGGTCGCCGTGTTCGGCCCGTACAACTTTCCCGGCCATCTGCCCAATGGGCACATCGTGCCGGCCCTGCTGGCCGGCAATACCGTGGTGTTCAAACCCAGCGAGCAGACCCCGAAAGTCGCCGAACTGACGCTCAACTGCTGGATTGAGGCCGGCCTGCCGGCTGGCGTGCTGAACCTGGTACAGGGCGCGCGGGAAACCGGCGCGGCCTTGGCGGCTCACCCGGGCATCGACGGCCTGTTCTTCACCGGTTCCAGCCGCACCGGCAACCAATTGCACGCGCAGTTCGGCGGCCAGCCGCAAACCATCCTGGCCCTGGAGATGGGCGGCAACAATGCGCTGATCGTCGATCAGCCTGCCGATGTCGATGCGGCGGTGTACTGCATCGTCCAGTCCGCGTTCATTTCCGCCGGCCAGCGCTGCACCTGTGCCCGCCGCTTGCTGGTGCCCGAGGGCGATTGGGGCGACGCGCTGCTGGCACGGCTGGTCAGCGTGGCCGCCAGTATCAAGGTCGGTGCCTTCGATGCCGAGCCGGCACCGTTCATGGGCGCGGTGATCTCCCTGGACGCCGCCCAGCACCTGCTCAAGGTGCAGGAACGGCTGATCGACAAGGGCGCGCGGCCGCTGCTGGACATGAGCCAGCCGCTTGAAGGCGCGGCGCTGCTGACGCCCGGCATCATCGATGTCACTGCCGTGCAGCCGCGCGCCGACGAAGAAGTGTTCGGGCCCTTGCTGCAAGTGATCCGCTACGCCGATTTCGACGACGCCATCGTCGAAGCCAATGCCTCCCGTTTCGGGCTTGCGGCGGGGCTGCTGTGCGATTCGCGTGAGCGTTACGAGCAGTTCTGGCTGCGCAGTCGCGCCGGCATCGTCAACTGGAACAAGCCACTGACCGGCGCCGCCAGCAGCGCGCCGTTCGGTGGCATTGGCTCATCGGGTAATCATCGCCCCAGCGCCTATTATGCGGCGGATTACTGCGCCTATCCGGTCGCTTCGCTGGAAAGCGAGCAACTGGCGTTGCCCGACAGCCTGGCGCCGGGAGTCAGCCTATGAGTCGACTCACCTCCTGCGAGCTGAACATCGACGGCCTGGTCGGCCCGACCCACAACTACGGCGGGTTGTCGTACGGCAACGTGGCCTCGCAGAACAACTGCCAGGTGGCGTCCAATCCGCGGGAAGCGGCGCGTCAGGGGCTGGCGAAGATGAAGGCACTGATGGACATGGGCTACGCTCAGGCGGTGCTCGCTCCCCAGGAGCGCCCTGATGTGCAGGCGCTGCGTGCCTGTGGCTTCACCGGCAGCGATGCCCAGGTGATCGAGAAGGCCGCGCGCGAGGCCATGCCGCTGCTGGTCGCCAGTTGCTCGGCCTCGAGCATGTGGACGGCCAATGCGGCGACCGTCAGCCCCAGCGCCGATACCGCCGACGGGCGCGTGCATTTCACTGCGGCCAACCTCAACTGCAAGTTTCACCGCTCCATCGAGCATCCCACCACCAGCCGCGTGCTGGCGGCGATGTTCGCTGACCAGTGCCATTTCGCTCACCACGGCGCCTTGCCCGCCGTCAGCCAGTTCGGCGACGAGGGCGCGGCCAACCATACCCGTTTCTGCCGCGACTACGGCGAGCGGGGTGTGGAGTTCTTCGTGTTCGGTCGCAGTGCCTTCGACCTGCGTCTACCAGCGCCGCAGCGCTACCCGGCGCGCCAGACCCTGGAGGCTTCCCAGGCCGTGGCCCGGCTGCATGGCCTTGCCGATGACGCTGTGGTCTTCGCCCAGCAGAACCCGGCGGTGGTTGATCAGGGCGTGTTCCATAATGACGTGATCGCCGTGGGTAACGGCCAGGTGCTGTTTCATCACGAAGATGCCTTTCTCGACAGCGAGCGGGTGGTGGGCGAGCTTGGCGACAAGCTGGCGCGCCTCGGCGGGCGCCTGCAATCGGTGTGCGTGCCGCGCCACGTGCTGGGTGTCGAGGATGCGGTGCGCTCCTATCTGTTCAACAGTCAGCTGTTGAGCCGTGCCGACGGGCGTATGCTGTTGGTGGTGCCGGAGGAATGCCGCGGCAACCCGCGGGTCTGGGCCTACCTGCAGACCCTGTTGGGCAGCGCCGGGCCGATTGCCGAGGTTCGCGCCTTCGACCTCAAGCAGAGCATGCAGAACGGCGGCGGCCCCGCCTGCCTGCGCTTGCGTGTAGCCTTGCAGGCAGAGGAGCTGGCGGCGATGAATCCGGGCGTGATGCTGACGCCGCAACTGTACGAGCGGCTGCTGCAATGGGTCGACCGCCACTACCGTGATCGCCTGAGCGAGCATGATCTGGCCGACCCGCAGCTACTCGACGAATGCCGCACGGCGCTGGATGAGTTGACGCAAATCCTCGATCTTGGCGCCGTGTACCCCTTTCAACTCATTTGAGCGGCTCGATGGCGAGCCGCCAGCCATACTGGAGTAACCATGAGCGACGCCCTGCAACTGATTCTCGAAGACGCCGACGGCACCCAGCTGGAAACCTCGTGCACCCGTTTTGCCGTAATGTGGCAGGGCAAGGAGGTGTGGATTCAGCAGGTCGGCAACGGCCAGCTGATGATCGGCGTCGATGTCGCCGAAGGTGATAGCGAATACGCCAACCTGCTGCTGCGCCCGCTGGCCACCAACCTGGTCAGCCTGGAACTGGAAATGGAGCCGGTCGATGACGGCGCCGACGATGACCATGTCCATGGCCCGGACTGCGATCACTGAGGAACGCCCATGCTCGCCCTCGGCAAACTGCTCGAACTGACCCTGACCGGCCATGAGCCGGCTTCGAAGATCCAGCTGACGCCGCAGGGCACGCGCTTGCGCTGGCTGGCCGAGGGCGCACTCGAAATAACCCCGGCGCGCGGGCGCGACAACGGCATGGACCTGTTGTTGTCCGCGGGCATCCACGGCAACGAAACCGCGCCGATCGAATTGCTCGACCGTTTGCTGCGGTGCATCGCTCGCAGCGAGTTGCAACCGTGTGCACGCGTGCTGCTGCTGTTCGGCAATCCAGCAGCCATGCGCCGTGGCGAGCGTTTCGTCGAACAGGACATCAACCGCCTGTTCAGCGGCCGCCATGAGCTGAGCAGTGGCGGTGAGGCGATGCGTGCCTGCGAGCTGGAGCACCTGGCCTCGTCGTTCTTCGTCGACTCCAACCGTGAACGCCTGCATTACGACCTGCACACGGCGATCCGTGCCTCGCGCATCGAGCAGTTCGCCCTTTACCCCTGGGCCGAGGGGCGTCGCCAGTCGCGTCGCGAGTGCGCGCGTCTGCAGGCCGCCGGTATCGACGCGGTGCTGCTGCAGAGCACACCCTCGACCACCTTCAGCGCCTACACTTATGCCGAACTGGGCGCCGAAGCCTTCACCCTCGAACTGGGCAAGGCCAGGCCGTTCGGCCACAACGAGCTGGTCAATCTGGATCGCCTCGAGCTGCGTTTGCAGGCGCTGATCGAAGGCAACGAGCCGCCGATCGAGGAGCATGCCGTCGAGCACCTCAAGCTGTTCGCCTTCGCCCGAGAGCTGATCAAGCACAGCGACGCCTTTGTTCTGCACTTGCCGGCGGACGTGGAAAACTTCACCGAGCTGGAGCCCGGCTATCTGCTCGCCGAAGACCTGGCCAACAGCCGCTGGGTGGTGGAAGAGCAGGGTGCGCGGATCATTTTCCCCAATCCCAAGGTGCATAACGGTCAGCGTGCCGGCATCCTGCTGGTGCCCGCTGCCGACTCTTCACTGGAGTGACCCGTTAGAATCTGTTCATGATCTCGCAGTCCAGACTCGTCGATTTTGGCAGCTAAGTGGCGGTAGCGGCCGGCCGCCGCTTGTGGGAACGGGCGATGCCCGTGATTTCGCGGGCATCGCCCGTTCCCACAGGTAAAGCAACGATATCCGCTCCTGCCTTGCGGCTGTCGCTTCATGCGCATGAAGATCGTGAACCGGCTCTTCGCGGAGCTGCCAACCAACCTCATTTACTCGTACAGGAGTGCCCATGCCCATCATCGATCTGCGTAGCGACACCGTGACCCAACCCACCGTCGGCATGCGCGAAGCGATGCTGGCCGCCGAACTGGGCGATGACGTGTACGGCGAAGACCCGACCGTCAACCGGCTGGAGCAGCGCGTGGCGCGGGATCTTGGCTTCGCCGCCGCGCTGTTCGTGCCCACCGGTACCATGAGCAACCTGCTCGGGCTGATGGCCCATTGCGAGCGCGGCGACGAATACATCGTTGGCCAGCAGGCGCACACCTACAAATACGAAGGGGGCGGCGCGGCGGTGCTCGGCTCGATCCAGCCCCAGCCGCTGGACATGGAACTCGACGGCTCCCTGGAGCTTGCCCGGGTCGAAGCGGCGATCAAGCAGGATGACTTCCACTTCGCCCGCACCCGCCTGCTGGCCCTGGAAAACACCATGCAGGGCAAGGTGCTGCCGCTGGAGTACCTGGCGGATGCCCGCGCGTTCACCCTTGACAAGGGCCTGGCGCTGCACCTCGATGGCGCGCGGCTGTTCAATGCGGCAGTCAGGCAGGGAGTCGACGCGCGGGAAATCACCCGCCATTTCGACTCGGTATCCGTGTGCCTGTCCAAGGGCCTGGGTGCGCCGGTCGGCTCGGTGCTGTGCGGCAGCGAGGCGCTGATCGCCAAGGCTCGTCGCCTGCGCAAGATGGTCGGTGGCGGCATGCGTCAGGCCGGCGTGCTGGCGGCGGCCGGGCTGTACGCACTGGACCATCAGGTCGCGCGCCTGGTGGAGGATCACGCCAATGCCGATTCCCTGGCGGCCGGCCTGCGCGAGCTGGGCTATTCGGTCGAGCCGGTGCAGACCAACATGGTCTACGTGCAGATCGGCGAGCGTGCCGCGGCCCTGAAGGCCTTTTGTGCCGAGCGCGGCATTCGCCTGAGCGCCGCGCCACGCCTGCGTATGGTCACGCACCTGGATGTCGACGCCGGCGCCATGGCTCAGGTGATCGAAGCCTTCGCCGCCTTCCGCGCCTGAGACGGTCGACGTGCAGCACCAGGCATTGGCCTGGCCGCTGCAGCCCAGTGTTTTCCGGCCATCGCGCCGCCTGCAAATAATTCAGCCCATGCCCTAGCCGCCACGGACAAGCCCGATATAATGCGGGCTTTTGCCGGCTCTGCCGTGGCCGCCTGTTTTCCTGGAAATTGCCAATGAAAAGCGCAGAAATCCGTGAAGCTTTCCTGAGCTTCTTCGAAGAGAAGGGGCACACCCGTGTCGCTTCCAGCTCCCTGATTCCGAACAACGACCCCACGTTGCTGTTCACCAACGCCGGCATGAACCAGTTCAAGGACTGCTTCCTGGGCCTGGAGAAGCGCGCCTACACCCGCGCCGCCACCAGCCAGAAGTGCGTGCGCGCCGGTGGCAAGCACAACGACCTGGAAAACGTCGGCTATACCGCGCGTCACCACACCTTCTTTGAAATGCTCGGCAACTTCAGCTTTGGCGACTATTTCAAGCGTGATGCCATCCACTTCGCCTGGGAATTCCTGACCGGCGACAAGTGGCTGAAACTGCCCAAGGACAAGCTCTGGGTCACGGTGTACGCCACCGACGACGAGGCCTACGACATCTGGAACAAGGAAGTCGGTGTGCCGGCCGAGCGGATGATCCGCATCGGCGACAACAAAGGCGCGCCGTACGCTTCCGACAACTTCTGGACCATGGGCGATACCGGCCCGTGCGGCCCGTGCACCGAAATCTTCTTCGACCATGGCGAGCACATCTGGGGCGGCCCACCTGGCAGCCCGGAAGAAGATGGCGACCGCTACATCGAGATCTGGAACAACGTGTTCATGCAGTTCAACCGTACCGCGGATGGCGTACTGCACCCGCTGCCGGCGCCGAGCGTGGATACCGGCATGGGCCTGGAGCGCATCAGCGCCGTGCTGCAGCACGTCAACTCCAACTACGAGATCGACCTGTTCCAGAGCCTGCTGGCTGCCAGCGCCCGGGCCATCGGCTGCGCCAACAACGGTGATGCTTCGCTGAAAGTGGTGGCTGACCACATCCGCTCCTGCAGCTTCCTGATCGCCGACGGCGTCACGCCGTCCAACGAAGGCCGTGGCTACGTGCTGCGCCGAATCGTGCGCCGCGCCTGCCGTCACGGCAACAAATTGGGCGCCAGGGGCAGCTTCTTCCACAAGATCGTTGCGGCCCTGGCCAGCGAGATGGGCGAAGCCTTTCCAGAACTGAAACAGCAGCAGGCGCACATCGAGCGCGTGCTGAAAACCGAAGAAGAGCAGTTCGCCAAGACCCTGGAGCAGGGCCTGAAGATCCTCGAGCAGGATCTGGCCGAGCTGAGCGGCACGGTGATTCCGGGTGAAGTGGTCTTCAAGCTGTATGACACCTACGGCTTCCCGATGGACCTGACCGGCGACATCGCCCGTGAGCGCGAACTGACCCTCGACGAAGCCGGTTTCGAGCGTGAGATGGAGGCCCAGCGCGTGCGCGCCCGTTCCGCCAGCTCCTTTGGTGTGGACTACAACAACCTGGTCAAGGTCGACGCTGATACCCGTTTCCTCGGCTACAGCGCCACCGTTGCCAGTGGCGAGCTGCTGGTGCTGCTGCGCGACGGTCAGTCCGTCGGCACGTTGAATGAGGGCGAAGAGGGCGTCGTGGTGCTCGACCAGACGCCGTTCTATGCCGAATCCGGTGGCCAGATCGGTGACTGTGGCTTTCTCGAAGGCCCAGGCGTGCGTTTCGATGTGCGCGACACCACCAAGGTTGGCGGCGCCTGGCTGCACCACGGCGTGGTCAGCAAGGGCAGCCTGAGCGTCGGCGCCACCATCAACGCCGAAGTGGATGCCTCGGTGCGTACCGCCACCGGGCTCAATCACTCGGCCACTCACCTGCTGCACGCCGCGCTGCGCCAGGTACTTGGCGAGCACGTGCAGCAGAAAGGCTCGCTGGTCGACAGCCAGCGCCTGCGTTTCGACTTCAGCCACTTCGAGGCGATCAAGCCTGAGCAGCTCAAGGAGCTGGAAGAGATCGTCAACCGCGAAGTGCGCCGCAACACCCCGGTGCAGACCGAGGAGATGGACATCGAAAGCGCCAAGGCCAAGGGCGCCATGGCGCTGTTCGGCGAGAAGTACGGCGACAGCGTGCGTGTGCTGACCATGGGCGACGGCTTCTCGGTCGAGCTGTGCGGCGGCATCCACGCCAACCGTACCGGCGACATCGGCGTGTTCAAGATCGTCAGCGAAGGCGGTGTGGCTGCCGGCGTACGTCGTATCGAGGCAGTCACCGGCGCAGCGGCATTCGCCTACCTGAACGGCGCCGAAGAGCAATTGAAAGAGGCCGCGAGCCTGGTCAAGGGCAGTCGCGACAACCTGCTCGACAAGCTCGCAGCGGTGATCGATCGCAATCGTCAGCTGGAAAAGGAGCTGGAACAGCTCAAGGCCAAGGCCGCCAGTGCGGCGGGCAGCGATCTGGCCGGCTCGGCCGTGGACGTCAAGGGCGTGAAAACCCTCAGTGCGCGCATCGATGGTCTGGATGGCAAAGGCCTGCTGGCGCTGGTCGATCAACTGAAGAACAAACTCGGCAGTGCGGTGATCCTGCTCGGCGGCGTGCAGGACGACAAGGTCGTGCTGGTGGCTGGCGTGACCCAGGACCTGACCGCCAAGCTGAAAGCCGGCGACCTGATGAAACAGGTCGCTGCAGCGGTAGGCGGAAAGGGCGGTGGTCGTCCGGACATGGCCCAGGGCGGCGGGGTCGATGCGGCCGCGCTCGATGGTGCCCTGGCGCTGGTCTGCCCGTTCGTCGAGCAGGGTCTCTGAGGCCCGTTAACTCAAGCGTGACCGTGTCGCCCGCCATGCCCGGCGAGCGACACGGTGGTGTGCGGTGGTGTTGTCTGTTTAATGGGCGCCCTTCACGGGCTGAGGCAGCTTTGAAATGGCTTTGATCGTACAGAAATTCGGCGGTACCTCCGTCGGCACCGTCGAGCGAATCGCACAGGTCGCCGAGAAGGTGAAGAAATTCCGCGAGAAGGGCGACGATATCGTCGTCGTGGTATCGGCGATGAGCGGCGAAACTAATCGCCTCATCGACCTGGCCAAGCAGATCAGCGATGACCAGCCGATCGCTCGCGAACTCGACGTGATGGTCTCCACCGGTGAGCAGGTGACCATCGCACTGCTGGCCATGGCGCTGATCAAGCGCGGCGTGCCGGCGGTGTCCTACACCGGCAGCCAGGTGCGCATCCTGACCGACAGCGCGCACACCAAGGCGCGTATTCTGAGCATCGACGACACCAATATTCGCGCCGACCTCAAGGCCGGTCGCGTGGTGGTCGTCGCCGGCTTCCAGGGTGTGGATGAGCAGGGCAACATCACCACCCTCGGCCGCGGTGGTTCCGACACCACCGGCGTGGCCCTGGCGGCGGCGCTGAAGGCCGACGAGTGCCAGATCTACACCGATGTCGATGGCGTTTACACCACCGATCCGCGGGTGGTGCCCAAGGCTCAGCGCCTGGAGAAGATCACCTTCGAAGAGATGCTGGAAATGGCCAGCCTCGGTTCGAAGGTGCTGCAAATCCGCTCGGTGGAGTTCGCCGGCAAGTACAACGTCCCGCTGCGCGTTCTGCACAGCTTCCAGGAGGGTCCGGGCACCCTCATTACCCTTGATGAAGAGGAATCCATGGAACAGCCGATCATCTCCGGCATCGCCTTCAATCGCGACGAAGCCAAGCTGACCATCCGTGGCGTGCCTGACCTGCCGGGCGTTGCGTTCAAGATTCTCGGTCCGATCAGCTCCGCCAACATCGAAGTGGACATGATCGTGCAGAATGTCGCGCACGATAACACCACCGATTTCACCTTCACCGTACACCGCAACGACTACCAGAACGCTCAGCAGGTGCTCGAAGCCACTGCACGCGAACTCGGTGCTCGCGAGGTGGTCGGAGACGTTAACATCGCCAAGGTGTCCATCGTCGGCGTGGGTATGCGCTCCCACGCCGGTGTGGCCAGCCGTATGTTCGAAGCGCTGGCCAAGGAGAACATCAATATCCAGATGATCTCCACCTCCGAGATCAAGGTCTCGGTGGTCATCGAAGAGAAATATCTGGAATTGGCGGTGCGCGCCCTGCACACTGCGTTCGAACTCGATGCTCCGGCCCGTCAGGGCGACTGAGGCATCCTGCAAAAGGCGCGGCTACCCGCGCCTTTTGTTGTTTTGGTTGGTGTTGGTGGAACTTTCCCTCCGTCCGTACTGGTCAATACTTGAGTGCTGGCCTGTTGCTCTCGCGTCCGGCTGGCGCGTTTCACGTTTGCAGACTTGTTGTCCGAAATTGAATCCGTAAGGAGAAAGGAATGCTGATTCTGACTCGCCGGGTCGGAGAGACCCTGATGGTGGGTGACGAAGTCACCGTCACCGTATTGGGTGTTAAAGGTAATCAGGTGCGGATTGGCGTCAACGCGCCGAAGGAAGTCGCCGTTCACCGCGAAGAGATTTACCAGCGCATCCAGAAAGAGAAGGGCGAAGAACCAAACCATTAATTTTTCTCAAAATTTTGGTTTGCAAACGGGGAAAACATGTTTATCATGCGCCCCGTGTTGCGGAGAGGTGGCCGAGTGGCCGAAGGCGCTCCCCTGCTAAGGGAGTACACCTCAAAAGGGTGTCGGGGGTTCGAATCCCCCCTTCTCCGCCATTATTTGGCAAGCCGGGTTTTACCGGGCTGGCAAACAACCAGAGGTGATCTGGTATAAAAACACCAACGGACTCATAGCTCAGCTGGATAGAGTACTCGGCTACGAACCGAGCGGTCGGAGGTTCGAATCCTCCTGAGTCCGCCATATTGAATGGCTTGCAGTGATGCAGGCCATTTTGTTTCAACCAGCGGTGATCTGGTCTAAAAGCGCCACATGGACTCATAGCTCAGCTGGATAGAGTACTCGGCTACGAACCGAGCGGTCGGAGGTTCGAATCCTCCTGAGTCCGCCATATTGAATGGCTTGCAGCAGTGCAGGGCATTTAGCGTCAACCAGCGGTGATCTGGTCTAAAAGCGCCACACGGACTCATAGCTCAGCTGGATAGAGTACTCGGCTACGAACCGAGCGGTCGGAGGTTCGAATCCTCCTGAGTCCGCCACATCAAAAGGGCCTGCAGCGATGCAGGCCCTTTTTCTTTGCCGAGGATTTTCTAGCGTCTGCCGGTCACGCAGCCGTCTTGGTCGAAAGTGACGGTGCGGCGTTCGCTGTTGTGCTTGCTCGCATAGTGGTAGGTGGTCTGGCCGTTACGCGAGCTGATGCGATCGGGCTTGCCCAGGGTGCTTTCCACGTCGTTGCGGGTCATGCCGGCACGTACCTGCTTCCTGATGATCGCTTCGCGCCTGGCGCTACCAGTGACGGCATTATCGCAGCCGTCCTGCCGACCGCCCACCACGGTCAGGGTGCTTTCACTGGCATCGATCCTGGCGGCCTTGCCGGCTCTGCCATCACTATCCGGAATTGCCAGCGGAACAGGGGCGCCACTTCCGGGTCTTGGATTATGGGTGCTTTGTATGTGCTGCTGCTGGCTGTCGCCGCAGCCGTGCTGGGAAAAGGTGACGTGCCCGCTGGCGTCTTCGCAGCGAAAGACGCTCGAGGCCTGTGAGAGGGTGGGGCAGAGCAGTATGGCGCATAGGGCTGCGCCATGTTTCCAGCGCATAGGGCTTCCTCCTTGTCGAGTGCTCGCAAGCGTAGCCCATGCCTTCGTGGTTGCCAGGTGTCTTGCGCCGGTTTGGTAACGTCGCATCACCGGATTCGTGGCAATGCTCTCAAGAAAATGCTGCAAGCGCTTGTCTTGCCATGCCTTTGTCACGTACGTGGCCGATTGGCATGTTATTATTCGCGCCGTCAGCCCCGCCGGGGCTTGTGGATCCCTTCCATGGACTTACCCAGTAGTAACTCAGAATTCCAAGTGTGCAATCACGTATTGACTGATTGACCCTCGCTGGCGCGCGCCGCCGCTGGGGGCGGAGTGTGCCATGACCGAAGTAGAAGCCAAGAAGCCGCAAGAAAGCCTGCAGGATCGACTCGCTCAGGTCGTCGAACTGTTGCAGCGGCACAGGCTGGTCGAAGACCTGACTCATCGCCAGGAAGGCCCGCACCACGACCGCGTCGAAGGTCTGGTGCATCGGCAGAACCTCACCGAGCTGCAGCGCAAGCTCGACGACCTGCACTCGGCCGACATCGCTTACATCCTCGAGGCCTTGCCGCTGGAAGACCGCCTGGCCATCTGGCAGCTGGTCAAGGCCGATCGTGACGGTGACATTCTTCTCGAAGTGTCCGATGCCGTTCGTGAAACCCTGCTGGCCGACATGGAGGATCACGAGATCCTTGCGGCTGCCAAGGAAATGGACGCCGACGAACTGGCCGACCTGGCCTCCGAGCTGCCGCGCGACGTCGTGCACGAGCTCATGGAAACCCTCGACGCCCAGCAGCGTGAGCGGGTGCGTTCCGCGCTCTCCTACGAAGAGGAGCAGGTTGGTGCGCTGATGGACTTCGAGATGGTCACCATTCGCGAGGACGTCAGCCTCGAAGTGGTGTTGCGCTACCTGCGCCGTCTCAAGGAGTTGCCGGGGCATACCGACAAGTTGTTCGTGGTCGATTACGACGGTGTGCTGAAGGGCGTGCTGTCGATCAAGCGCTTGTTGGTGAACGATCCGGAAAAGCAGGTTGCCGAGGTCATGGCCAATGATCCGGTCAGCTTCCATCCTGATGAGGATGCTTACGACGCCGCCCAGGCGTTCGAGCGCTATGACCTGATTTCCGCGCCCGTGGTCGACAAGAACGGCAAATTGATCGGCCGCTTGACCATCGATGAGATGGTCGACCTGATTCGTGAGGAGAGCGAAAGCGAAGTCCTCAACATGGCGGGTCTGCGTGAGGAAGAAGACATTTTCGCCTCGGTGTGGAAATCGGTACGCAACCGCTGGGCCTGGTTGGCCGTCAACCTGATCACCGCATTCATGGCGTCGCGTGTCATCGGCCTGTTCGAAGGCTCCATCGAAAAACTGGTGGCCTTGGCGGCATTGATGCCGATTGTGGCAGGTATCGGCGGTAACTCGGGTAACCAGACCATCACCATGATCGTGCGGGCCATGGCGCTCGACCAGGTCAGCACCGGCAATACCTCGCGGCTGATTCGCAAGGAGTTGGGCGTCGCGCTGATCAACGGCCTGGTGTGGGGTGGGGTGATCGGGGTCGTGGCCTATTGGTTGTACGACAGCTGGTCACTGGGTGTGGTGATGACCGCGGCGATGACGCTCAACCTGCTGCTCGCAGCGCTTATGGGGGTGCTGATCCCGATGACGCTGATGCGCATTGGGCGCGACCCTGCGATGGGCGCCAGTGTGATGATCACCGCGGTTACCGACAGCGGCGGTTTCTTCATCTTCCTGGGGCTGGCCTCGCTGTTCTTGCTTTAAACGCCTGTTGGCAGCCAACAAAAACCGGCCTTGAGCCGGTTTTTTCGTTTCCATGCCGTCGCTCGCGGGGCGTCGCAAATGGCGTGGGGGCTTTCTGCGATATCGCGCTGCCGGGTCAGTCGTCGTTGCCGGCTGCCATCTCTGCATCGTGGGCAATCAACGCCACCAGGGCGTTCTGCTGGCGACGCGACAGCTGGCGAAAGCGCTGCAGCAGTTCACGCTCGTGCAGCGACAATTCAGGGCTGTCGAGGCGGATGCCGAGTTCATCGTCCAGCGCGCCTTCCTGAAGCATGCTCTGCTCCAGGCGAGCGATGATCTCGGAGTTCATGCTGCGATGGTGTTGGCGAGCCACATCGGCGATGCGCTCGCGCATGCCGTCGGGCAACCGAACGACGAACTTGTCAGCCGTACGGCTGGAGTAGATAGCCTGTTTCATAGGGCGCATACATCAACCAAATTAGTTCAGGGAAACGAAGTTGTAATGGCATATAGCTACGGAATGTCAGGGTTCTGACCATCTTTCGCGTGTGCCGTTCAACGACGTCGGCATTTTGTCTGGTGATCGTACTTCTTGGCAGCAGATATTTGACGCCAATTACGTGTCGTATTCTGGACCGGGTGCCGGCTATTTGCCAGCACAACTTGTCAGAATTGACGCCGATTGCGCGCAGCATCGCATTTCTCCTGGATGGCAGTGGGCCGCCTTTGGCGAGATTCACTAATAATCGAGATAAAAAATGCGTTTCCTATGCACTTGCGCATTATGTCGGGCCGCTGCAGCGTGAATTGCTTATGATCGACGTCTGCTACAGCCCGGCATGGTTGGCTGGTGCCCTGTGTTTTCTGCTCTCGGCGAGGTATTTGATGAATGCTGGCAGGCTGATCTATCTGATGGGGCCTTCGGGTGCCGGCAAGGACAGCGTGCTGCAAAACCTGCAGCTCCATCTTGAGGGGCGGCGCTTTCGCGTAGCCCGGCGGGTCACCACCCGCTCAGCGGAGGCGGTGGGTGAGCGGGCCATTGCCGTGTCGCCAAGCGAGTTCGACGAGCGCGAGCGCGCCGGCGATTTCGCCATGGTCTGGCGTGCCAATGGTTTGGCTTACGGAATTCTCAAGGAGATAGACAAGTGGCTGGCGGACGGTTGCCAGGTAATCGTCAATGGCTCACGCGGTTATCTGCAGGAGGCTCGCCGCAGGTATCCCGATTTGCTCGCCGTTCTACTGGAAGTCGAACCCGCCATTCTCAGGAGCCGATTGCTTTCCCGGGGCCGGGAAGATGCTGCTCAGATTGAAGCACGGCTGGCCCGTAGCGCCGATTTGACCGGCAGTGCGCTCGTGCAAAGCGACGAGCGGATCGTCCGTCTGGATAACTCCGGTAATCTCGACAACGCCGTGCAGCGATTGCTCCAGCTCGTCGCCAGCTCATAGCTGACTCGAGCCAAGAGGCTGATCGTGCCTTAGCGCAAAATAGGGTCGAACTTGACCCGCTTGCCGATCAGCAGGGCGACGGCCAGCGCAACGCTGCTCATGGCCAGGGTGATCTTGGCGATGGACGTGAACCATATCGCCTGGTCGGGCAGGGCAAGCAGCCCGCCTGACAGGACCGCGATCAGCAGAAACAATACAGCTGGTTTAGACATCATGCTCTCCTCGCGCGGCAGGGTTGCCTCTAGAAAAAAGGGTCATGGGGACCATTGTGATCATCGTTGGGGTGTTGCGGTGGCACTCGATCCGACAATCCATCGATCAGCCAGATGGCCGCGCAGGTGATGGTTGCCAGCAGCAGCACGAAACCTGGGAAAAATACGCTCCACATGATCAGGCACTCAGAATGTGAAGCGTTGTTGTGGGCGGGGCTCCCACTCGCCAGTGGTCAGCGGCTTGGCGGCGAACTGGCCGGGCTCCACGTTGGTGGCGCGTTGAAACTGCACGGGAGTAGCGCGCATCTGCTGAACCACCTGCATGGCAATTGCCTGTTGCTGGTTGTTCTGGAAATTGGCGAATGCGGCCCCTGCAAGCAGGGTCAGAGCGATGGCAGTGGCCAGGACGATGAGGCTGTTCATGGGGTGGGCTCTCGCATTCGAATTCTATGCGAGTGAAATAGCAGTTCTCGTGCCAGGAACTTATTCAGAAAAATTACTTTAAAATCAATAACTTAAATATGAACAAACTGGGCATTTCCGTGCATGTTGCAAGGTGCTCGAATTGTTGCGTTGCAAAATGCACGGCGGCTTTCGAGGGTCAATCCAGAGGCAGTTCAGTGGTGCGTTTGACTTCGCTCATCGCGATGCCGGAGTGGGCCTCCTGCACATGGGGCCGCTGCAGCAATTGATCACGTAGAAAACGCTCATAACTGGCGATGTCCCGCGCCACGACCTTGAGCAGGTAGTCCGAGCTGCCTGCCATGGTGTAGCACTCGATGACCTCAGGGTAACCGGCAATCGCCCGCTCGAACTCATCCAGATTGCTACGCCCATGGGCGGACAACTTGATGCTGACGAATACCGTGATGGTGAAACCGAGCCGCTTGTGGCTGAGTAACGCCACCTTGCGTTCGATGAAGCCTTCTTCCTGCAGGCGATTGATGCGGCGCCAGCACGGCGACTGCGACAGCTCGACCTTCTTGGCGATTTCAGCGGCACTGAGGTCGGCATTGCGCTGCATGAGGCGAAGGATTCGCCGGTCAATGGCACTTAGCGAGTCATGCATGTTCGTTTCCGATTTGTGATTTTTTTCGAAACGTTCATGCGCAGTATTGGCGCTGACGGCATAAATGGGAAAGAAAAAATCGCCGCGCTCCTGTCTATGCTTAAGGCAGTCATCCTCCCAGTGATCCTGGTGGGTGCAGGCAGGTGATTAACCGTGTCACCTGACAGGTCGCTATAAAAACAACAGGAGCGCCGTCTTATGTCTCTGGCCGAAATCCGTCTGGACGACAAATACCGTCTCGCGACGGGCCATTTGTATCTCACCGGCACCCAGGCGCTGACTCGCCTGCCCATGCTGCAGAAGCAGCGGGACGCCGCCTGCGGGCTGAACACCGCATGTTTCATTTCCGGCTACCGCGGATCGCCCCTGGGCGGGCTCGACAAGAGCCTCTGGGAGGCTCGCGAATTTCTGCAGCAGAACGCCATTCATTTCCAGCCCGGTGTCAACGAGGAGCTCGGCGCCACGGCGGTGTGGGGCAGCCAGCAGACCAACCTGTTTCCGGGCGCGCGCTACGACGGCGTGTTCGCCATGTGGTACGGCAAGGGGCCCGGTGTCGATCGCAGTGGCGACGTGTTCAAACACGGCAACTCTGCCGGTGTCTCGCCCCACGGTGGCGTACTGGTGCTGGCCGGCGACGACCACGGCTGCAAGTCCTCGACCATTGCTCATCAGAGCGAGCATGCCTTCATCGCCGCCTCGATGCCGGTGCTGAACCCGGCCAACGTTCAGGAAATTCTCGATTACGGAATCATCGGCTGGGAGCTGTCGCGTTACAGCGGCTGCTGGGTGGCGCTGAAGACCATCGCCGAGAACGTCGATTCGTCGGCGGTGGTGGATGTCGACCCGCAACGCATCAAGGTCGTGATCCCTGATGATTTCGAGTTGCCCGAGGACGGCGTGCACATTCGCTGGCCGGATCCTCCCCTGGCCCAGGAAAAACGCCTCAACGTCTACAAGATCTACGCGGCCCGCGCGTTCGCCCATGCCAACGGTTTGAACAAGCTGATGCTCGATTCGCCCAATCCGCGCTTGGGGATCATCACCACCGGTAAATCCTATCTCGATGTCCGCCAGGCGCTGGATGACCTGGGCCTGGACGAAGCACTTTGCGCAAAGATCGGCTTGCGGGTATTGAAAATTGGCATGAGCTGGCCGCTGGAGCCGGTTTCCGTGCATGGCTTTGCCGACGGCCTGGACGAGATTCTGGTCGTCGAGGAAAAACGCAGCATCATCGAGGATCAATTGACCGGGCAGCTCTACAACTGGCCTGTCGGCAAACGGCCCAGGGTGGTCGGTGAGTTCGACGAGCAGGGCCAGTCGCTGTTGCCCAATCTGGGCGAGCTGACCCCGGCGATGATCGCTCGCGTGATTGCCCGGCGCCTGGCGCCGATCTATACCAGTGCGGTCATCGAAGCGCGACTTGGCTTTCTCGATGCCAAGGAAAAAGCCCTGGCAGCGCGCAGTTACAACACCGTGCGCACGCCGCATTTCTGCTCGGGCTGCCCGCACAACAGCTCGACCAAGGTGCCCGAGGGTAGCCGCGCAATGGGCGGCATTGGTTGTCACTACATGACCCAGTGGATGAACCGCAGCACCGATACCTTCACCCAGATGGGCGGCGAAGGGGCGACCTGGATCGGCCAGGCCCCGTTCACCGATACACCCCATGTGTTCCAGAACCTGGGCGACGGCACCTATTTCCATTCCGGGCACCTGGCGCTCCGGGCTGCCGTCGCCGCCGGGGTGAATATCACCTACAAGATTCTCTACAACGACGCGGTGGCCATGACCGGCGGCCAGCCCGTGGATGGAGAGTTGCGGGTCGACCAGTTGAGCCAGCAGGTTTTCGCCGAAGGGGTCAAGCGCATCGCGGTGGTCAGTGATGAGCCGGACAAATACCCGAGCCGTTCCAGCTTTGCGCCGATCACCAGCTTTCATCATCGCCGCGAACTCGATGCGGTACAGCGTGAACTGCGCGACTTCAGGGGCGTGTCGGTGATCATCTACGACCAGACCTGCGCGACCGAAAAGCGTCGGCGCCGCAAGCGCGGCAAGCTGGTCGACCCGGCGCGGCGCGCCTTCATCAACCCCGCGGTGTGCGAAGGCTGTGGCGACTGTAGCGTTAAATCCAACTGCCTGTCGGTGCTGCCGCTTGAGACCGAGCTGGGGCGCAAGCGGGAAATCGACCAGAACGCCTGCAACAAGGATTTCAGCTGCCTCGATGGTTTTTGTCCCAGCTTCGTTACCGTGCAAGGCGGGCAACTGCGTCAGCCGCAGGCGGTCGGCGCCGGGGCGCTGTTTGTGGCGTTGCCGGAGCCACGTCTTCCCACGCTGGACAGGCCCTGGAACATCCTTTTGCCCGGCGTCGGCGGCAGTGGCGTGACTACCGTGGGCGCTCTGTTGGGCATGGCGGCGCATCTGGAGAGCAAGGGCTGTACGGTGCTCGACCAGGCTGGGCTGGCGCAGAAATTCGGGCCGGTGAACACCCATGTGCGCATCGCTGCCCGGCAGGATGACATCTACGCCGTGCGGATCGCCGCCGGGGAAGCCGACCTCCTGATCGGCTGCGACCTGGTGGTGGCGGCCGGCGAAGACGCGCTGGCCAAGCTCAACGAGAAGGTCTCCCATGCGGTTATCAACGACCACGAAGCCGCTACGGCGGAATTCACCCGCAATCCCGACGCCCAGGTGCCGGGGCCGGCGATGCGCCAGGCGCTGGTCGATGCGGTAGGGGCCGAGAAAACCTGGTTCGTCGATGCCACGCACCTGGCGACCCGCCTGCTCGGCGACAGTATCGCCACCAACCTGTTCATGCTTGGCTACGCCTATCAAAAGGGTCTGGTGCCGATCAGCGCGCAGGCCATCGACAAGGCCATCGAGTTGAACAACGTGGCGGTCGAGTTCAACCAGCAGGCCTTCCTGTGGGGGCGGCGTGCCGCCTACGATGCTGCTGCCATCGAGCGTCTGGTTCGCCCGCAGGGCGATGACAGCCAGCGCTGCAGTACGCTCGACGAGGTCATCGAAGACCGTGTCGCACGGCTGACTGCCTATCAGAATGCCCGCTATGCCGACCGTTACCGTCAGCTGGTCGGCCGCGTTCGCGCACGCGATAGTGAGCCAGGGCAGCGCCTGGCTAAAGCAGTCGCGCGCTATTACTTCAAGCTGTTGGCCTACAAGGACGAGTACGAGGTGGCACGGCTATACAGCGACGCGGCGTTCAGCGAAGCGCTGCACGCTCAGTTCCAGGGCGATTTCCGCCTGCAGTTCCATCTGGCGCCATCCTGGCTCAGCCGCACCGATCCTGTAACGGGGGAGCCCCGCAAGCGTAGCTTCGGCCCGTGGATGCTCAGCGCCTTCAAGGTGCTGGCCAAACTGCGCGTATTGCGTGGCACCTGGCTGGACCCGTTTGCGCGCAGCGAGGAGCGCAAGTTGGAACATGCCTTGATTGGCGAGTACGAGCACAGCGTTGGTCAGTTGCTGGAGTCGCTCGATACGGGCAACTACGAAACTGCACTGGCCATTGCCGAGCTTCCCGAGCAGATTCGTGGCTACGGGCACGTCAAGGAAAAAGCGGTGGAGCATGCGCGTATGCAGGGGCGGCAATTGCAGGAAAGGCTCAAGGCCGGCCAGGCAGTGGTGGTCAAATTGTTCGAACCGGCTGCCTGATCGACCGCCGCGACATGACAAATCCGCTTGCGCTGGTTAACATGCCGCCCGGCGCCTCAAGGGGCGCCGGATCAATCGGGTCTCCTTAGTTCAACGGATAGAATAAGCCCCTCCTAAGGGCTAGATGCTGGTTCGATTCCAGCAGGGGACGCCATGATCCGCACGCTTCGATCCTGGTACCGGGCGTGTCACCAGTTTGCGTTAGCCTGATAGAAGAAAAAAACGCCGAGAGCCAATTCCTATGTCGCTTGCGACACCCGCAAGGGAGCGCCGTCAGGAATTGCAGGCAAAAAAAGACCCGGCAAAAAGCCGGGTCAATAACCGTGATTAGCCTGATGAGGAGATAAACTGGAAGCGTCCGACCAGGATGCATTCAGATTATCCAACCAGCCTCGCGGCTGGTGATGTAGATAATAGTCATTCTCGATTATTAGTCAATAAAAATAGTTCTCATTTCTCGCCTTGTGTTGAAATTGATTTTTTGTGTCTTGAAAATCAGCGACTTGCATGGCAACAAAATTTATTTCGCGCATGTCATCTTCACTGTACTCGGGCTACGCTAGGGGCAAACTCCAGGCCTGGTGAGCGACATGACCGAAGATTCCCACGACACTTCTCCGCTGAGCGCCGCTGAAACGCGCATTCTGGGTTGCCTGATCGAAAAGCAGGCCACGACGCCCGAGGCCTATCCGCTTACGCTCAATGCGTTGCTGCTCGCCTGCAATCAGAAAACCAGCCGTGACCCTCTGATGAACCTGACTCAGGGTGCGGTAGGGCAAGGGCTGCGGAGTCTGGAAGAGAGAGGTTTCGTGAAACTGGTAATGGGCAGCCGAGCCGATCGCTGGGAGCATCGAATCGACAAGGCGCTCGAGTTGGTGGCCCCACAGGTGGCTTTGCTCGGCCTGCTGTCGCTGCGCGGGCCACAGACGACCGGCGAGCTGCTGGCGCGAAGCGCTCGGCAGTACGAGTTCGACGACGTTCAGCAGGTGCAGCACCATCTCGAGCGAATGATCGGCCGACAGCTCGTGGCTCAGGTCGGTCGCCAGGCTGGGCAGCGCGAAGATCGTTACGCGCAGTTGCTGGGTGACCCCGAGCAATTGCAGGCCCAGCTTCAGGAGCGGGCGCAGCGCCCGGAACCGTCGAGTGGTGATTCCGCGCAGCGCCTGGAAGCCCTCGAAGCACGTATCAGCGCGCTGGAAGCGCGACTGGCGATGTTGGAAAACAACGCTGCCGAATGAGCATTCTTGCATTTGTTTGCAGGGCCGCTGGAATGAGTGAACTGTGTTCGATGTGCACCATCCATATGGCACAGCGGCAGCTTGGTAGCCTTGGTGATGGGTGACTTGCCTGGTCGCCCGTCGAACATAGGCCTGCTCTCGGAGCTGGTACAAGGAGTCGTTGCAGTCCAATGCGCTTGATCTGGAAATCCTTCAGTTCCCTTTACATTGCCACTGTCCTGATGCTGCTGGGTTCCGGCTTGCTGAGCACCTACCTGGCATTGCGCCTGGCCGAGTCCGGCGAGGGCGTGTGGGCCGGTGCGCTGATGGCGGCCAACTATTTCGGCCTGGTGCTGGGCGGCAAGATCGGCCATCGGCTGATCGCCCGCGTGGGCCACATTCGAGCTTACGTGGCCTGTGCCGGGGTGGTGACCGCGGCGGTGCTTGGCCACGGCCTGCTCGATTGGCTGCCGGCGTGGCTGGTGCTGCGCGTGTTGGTCGGCCTGGGCATGATGTGTCAGTACATGGTGATCGAGAGCTGGCTCAACGAGCAGGCGGAAACCAAACAGCGTGGCCTGGTGTTCGCCGGCTACATGGCGGCTTCCTACCTGGGCCTGGTACTCGGCCAACTGGTGCTGGTGGTGCATCCGACGCTGGGGCTGGAGCTGTTGATGCTGGTGGCCCTGGCATTCGCCTTGTGCCTGGTGCCGGTGGCGCTGACTCGTCGCCTGCACCCGGCACCCCTGCGACCTGCACCATTGGAGATGCGCTTCTTCTTTCGCCGCGTGCCGTTGTCACTGACCACCATCGGCGTTGCAGGCTTGATGATCGGTTCCTTTTACGGTCTGGCGCCGCTTTACGCGGCAGAAATGGGGCTGGCCACCGAGCAGATCGGTATCTTCATGGGCTGTTGCATTCTTGCCGGCCTGGTCGTGCAAGCGCCGCTGGGCTGGCTCTCGGACCGTTTCGACCGGGTCAAGCTGATTCGCGGGATGTCGGCTGCAATGCTGCTGGTGGCTTCACCCCTGGCCGTTCTCTCCGAAGCGCCCCTGTTGCTGCTGATTTCGGTGGGATTCATCGTCAGCATGTTGCAATTCAGTCTTTATCCGCTGGCCGTGGCGTTTGCCAACGACCACGTCGAAACCGATCGGCGCGTGTCGCTGACCGCCATGCTGCTGGTCACCTTCGGGGTTGGCGCCTGCATCGGACCACTGCTGGTCGGCGTGCTGATGCGTTTCTTCGGCGCCAACATGCTGTACGCGTTCTTCTGCCTGTGCGGGCTGTTCCTGGTCTGGCGCGTGCGTTCGAACATCGTCACCCACCTCCATCAGGTCGACGACGCGCCGCTGCAACACGTGGCCATGCCGGTGAACATGACCGCATCACCACTGGTGGCGGCGCTCGATCCGCGTGTCGATGAACAGGTGGTTCAGGAGCAGATGCAGGAGCCTGTAGCCAACGAGCCGAGCGACGACGAAACCCCGGCTGAGGACTCGCAAACGGCGACCACCACGCCGCAGACGTGAAGTCGAGTGGCTACAGGAAACCGTCGCTCTCGAATCGACGCGCTTCGCGCTGCAACTGGTAGACGAAGCGCTCGATCAGGCGTTGCTGAAGGCCGCTGAGGTTGTCGAAGTGCAGGCCGGCGAAGGTGACGTCCAGCTTGTCGTCGTAGCGGGTGTGCCGCAGTTCGACGGCCGTCTCCAGCTTGCCGACCGGCAATTGAGCGCAGAACCCGTCGTAGATTTGCCCAGGCTGTAGCTGCTTGCTGGCATCGCCGGCGAGGCGGATCTTGCAGCCTGATGCCGAGATGTCCAGCATCAGGCCCTCGAGCGGATTGCGCAGTCGCGTTCCGCCCAGCTGTACCTTGACCTGTTCCGACTGTTTGAGCGCAGCGCGAAAGGCGTTGCGGCGCTGGTGGTAGAGCACTTCGGCAGGAATGACGCCGACGTAGCAGCGTTCACCCTGATATTCACCCGTGCGCATGCCTGTCGGGCATTCCCAGGCGATGCGTACGCCGTCATGCAGCGACTCGACACTGAAGGCTTCGCCGTTTTGCAGGTAGCGTTCGCCATCGCTGGGAATCATTTCGTCGAGTATCAGCAGGTTGCGTTCTCGGTCGATCTCGATCACATAGCTCTGGAAGCGCTGGTTGCGCTCCAGGAAGGTCAGTGTCAACGGGTCATGGTGTTGTTGCAGCAGACGTAGGTTGGCAACGATCTCCACAGGTGCCTTGAGCACCTTGGGAGGTTGCGGGCCACAGTCCTGAACGAAGGGGTTGGACACGGTCCAGTGATCTCCGGGGCAAGGTACTGCTGCGTCGGTTGAGGCGAAGAGCCTTCACCGCGCATCTTGTCGTTATGTCAGGCCTGGCTGAGCGGGCGCTTGTTGCCGATTTTAGCGGTACCGCCGCTGCTGTCATAGAGCGAAGGCGTTTCGCTGCCGCGCAGAATGCCGAGCATGCTGGCGGTGGATTTCTGGCTCGTGCGAATGATTCGTCCATTGCGCAGGTTGGCTTCCTGACAGTGCTCGAGCAGTTCGCTCAACTGGTCGCTGGCTTGGATCAGCTCGCTGCCTTTATCCGAGCGCTCGGCAAGCGCCTTCAAGCCCGAGCGATCAGGGCTCAGCTGTAGGCTGATCAGGGCTTGCGTGCGGCTCTTGCCGTGTTGGTCGAGGGTGGCCAGCAGCGGCTGTTTACTCGCCAGGATTTCCTGCAGTTTGCTCAGGTCGTGTTCGCCAAGGGCTTCATATTCGGCGTCGAGCAGCTCAAGCAATTGCGCTGCATGGCCGATATCCTCATTGAACAGGTCGAGCAGGGGCGTGATATTCATGGTTCAGGCTCTCTGGGGTGGAACCGCTAGGCGCGCATCTGCTGTAGAAGCGGACTGGCATCAAGTCGGTTTCCGGGCGTCCAACACCCCAGTGCGAGCCGGAGACTAGCGCTGGGATTCGAAATTGAGCAGCTTGCTGGCAACGCGCTGGCTGTCGACCTGGTAACTGCCGTCGGCAACAGCCTGTTTGAGCTTGGCCACTCGATCACTGTCGACGGCAGGCTGATCGCGCAGCTTGTCGACGGTTTTCTGCAACTGTTGCGCTTCGCTGCTCAGCTGAACGGACTCGCCGCTCTTGCTATCTGTTGTCGCTGGCTGGGCCGTAACGGTGCTGCCGGCTGCCTTGTTGTCGATGGCTTCGTTCTTGCCGCCCTGGGTGCTGCCTGCACGATTGGTGCTGGCTGGCGTGGAGCTGTTGAGTCGGTTGAAGTCGATGACCATGATGCAAAACCTCTAACGGTGTGTGGACGCTTGCCTAGTGTGTCGGCTGTGCCTGGAAAAACTTTAGGCAAAAAAATCACGTCGCTCGCACAGTCTAAAACAGCCTAGCTCGCCCGTCAGCCAGTCCGTTGGCCGGAGCCTGTCTCACATCGATACTTCAACCTGCCCGGGGCCGGTCACTCGCGCGCGTACCACGCGTTGCGAGCGCTGGTTACGCACGCTGATCTGCTTGCCCACCGTGCCATCGGAAAGCGCTTCGCCTGGCATGCGCACATTGATGCCGCCGCTGCGGGCGCTGATGACCACCTGATCGCCGCGGCGGATGACTTCCGCCTGGCGGATGAAGGTAGGCAACAGTACCTGATCGGGCAGCAAGGGGCGGGTGGTCTTGCGGCCGATCGCCTGCTCCAGGTCGAGCATATAGCCCTGGTTGAGCAGGCCCACGTCGCGCTCGGCGAGCATCAGGTCACCTTCGCCGAGCACGCCTTCGCGTTTGATCGGGCGCACCACGGTCACCACTTCACGGTAGAGGCGAACCTGTCCGGGGACGAATACCGTCCAGGGGGAGATGCCGTCACAGCGTACTCGCATCGTCACCCGGCCAACCGGTTCGGCTGGCGTTTCCAGGGTGACCGTCAACGGTTGGTCGCACAACGGCAGGCGCAGGCGCGGATCAAGCCGGTTGATCTGCACCTCGTGGCGCCCCTGGATGTTGCTGCGCTGCAAATAGTCTGCAACTGCCTGCTCAAGAAAGCGCTGGGTCTCGCCGATAAGCTGATCGGGCAGGGTGACGGAGGCAGTTGTCAGCGTGCTATAGCCGAGCGCCATCAAAGCAGGTAAAACTGCCAGGCAACGAAGGCTCTTGGCCATCGCGCGTCGGATAATTGTCATTCGTGCATTCATGTCTGGTTCGTAGCAAGGCGCGTGCCGCCTGCTACGCTAACCAAATCTGATGTGTTACTGGAATCTTGGGAGCCCGTACATGGCCGGTGTGATGGATTCGGTCAACCAGCGAACTCAGCTGGTTGGGCAAAATCGCCTGGAACTGCTGCTGTTTCGTCTCGACGGCTCTCAGCTGTACGGGATCAACGTCTTCAAGGTGAAGGAGGTGTTGCAGTGCCCGAAACTCACCATCATGCCCAAGTCGAGCCCGGTGGTTCGTGGCGTGGCCAACATTCGTGGCGGTACGATCCCGATCCTGGACCTGTCGATTGCCACCGGCAAACGCCCGCTGGGTGACATCAATGGCAGCTTCGTCATCATCACCGAATACAACACCAAGGTTCAGGGTTTCCTGGTTCGCTCGGTCGAGCGCATCGTTAACATGAACTGGGAAGAAATCCACCCACCACCCAAGGGCACCGGGCGCGATCATTACCTGACGGCCGTCACGCGGCTGGATGACAAGCTGGTGGAGATCATCGACGTCGAGAAGATTCTCGCCGAGGTGGCGCCTACTTCCGAGGTCATCTCGGCTGGGGTGATCGATGCCGAGGTGCAGACCAAGGCCGTCAGCCAGCACGTGCTGATCGTCGATGACTCTTCGGTGGCCCGTAAGCAGGTGATGCGCTGCCTGCAGACGGTCGGCGTGGAGGTCACGGCATTGAATGATGGCCGTCAGGCGCTTGAATACCTGCAGGCCATGGTTGCCGAGGGCAGGTCGCCGGAGCAGGAATTACTGATGATCATTTCCGACATCGAGATGCCGGAGATGGACGGCTATACCCTGACCGCCGCAATCCGTTCCGATCCGCGCATGCAGAAGCTGCACATTCTGCTGCATACTTCGCTGTCAGGCGTGTTCAACCAGGCCATGGTGAAGAAAGTGGGCGCCAACGACTTCCTTGCGAAGTTTCGCCCGGATGATCTGGCTTCCCGGGTGGTGGATCGTATCAAGGCCGGCTGATCGTCAGCGTTACCAGGGCTGCCCGGTAATGGCAGCCAAACCGGCGAGCGCTTCACCCGCGTTCGCCGCTTCCGATTCAATAGATGGACGAGGCCTCACGAGTGTCTTCAGGTAATTTGGATTTCGAGCAATTCCGGATCTTTCTGGAAAAAGCCTGTGGCATCGTGCTGGGCAGCAACAAGCAATACCTGGTTTCCAGCCGGCTGAACAAGCTGATGGAAAGCAATGGTATCAAGACCCTGGGTGAGCTGGTGCAGCGCATGCAGAGTCAGCCGCGCAGTGGCTTGCGCGAGCAGGTGGTCGATGCGATGACCACCAACGAAACCCTCTGGTTTCGCGATACCTATCCGTTCGAAGTGCTCAAGAATCGCGTATTGCCGGAGCTGATCAAGGCCTATCCAGGGCAGCGCCTGCGTATCTGGTCGGCCGCCTGCTCGTCGGGCCAGGAACCTTACTCGCTGTCGATGAGCATCGACGAGTTCGAGCGCAGCAACATCGGCCAGCTCAAGGCCGGGATTCAGATCGTGGCTACCGACCTGTCGCCCACCATGCTGAACAACTGCAAGTCCGGCGAGTACGACAGCCTGGCGATGGGCCGCGGCCTTGCCCAGGAGCGCCTGCAGCGCTATTTCGATCCCAAGGGGCCGGGCCGCTGGGTGGTGAAGCCGGCCATCAAGAGTCGTGTCGAGTTCCGTCCGCTCAATCTGCTCGACAGCTACGCCAGCCTCGGCAAGTTCGATATCGTGTTTTGCCGCAACGTACTGATCTATTTCTCGGCTGAAGTGAAGAAGGACATCCTCACGCGCATCCACGCCATGCTCAAGCCGGGTGGCTATCTGTTTCTCGGCGCGTCCGAAGCGCTCAACGGCTTGCCCGAGAAGTATCAGATGGTGCAATGCAGCCCAGGCATCATCTACAAGGCCAAGTGATTCTTGCGCCATCGAGCGAAACGGGAGGCCTGGGCCTCCCGTTTTCTTTTCAGCTTCAGTTCACCGACGGTGCTTTGTCGCCGTCGCGTCAGAAAAGCGGCAATTCGATGTTGATATTGCCGCCCCTGCCTTGCCAAACGGCGGAAAAGCTTTGCCGCTCCTGCTGCATAAGCTCGCTCCTTTTCAGTGATCCTGCTGATTTATAAGTAAAAAAATTAGTTGGCACATGCCTTGCTAGGGTCTCTGCACGCAAACCGGCGAGCCACCCTGGCAAAGGTTCCTGAGATGAGCATCAGTTTCGATAACGCACTTGGCATTCACGAAAAGGCCCTTGGCTTTCGTGCCAAGCGCGCCGAGGTGTTGGCCAACAACATGGCCAACGCCGATACCCCCGGCTACAAGGCGCGTGATCTGGATTTCGCCTCCGTGCTGGCGCAGCAAGCCGCCAAGAGCAGCGGCAGTGGCGACTCGGGTCTGAGAACCACCAACAGCCGCCATATTGCAGCAGAAGGCGTGCCAATGGGTGACGCGGCGCTGGCTTACCGCACCCCCACTGCGCCTTCCATCGATCAGAACACCGTCGATGCCCAGGTGGAGCAGGCCAACTACGCCGAGAACGCGGTCGCCTTCCAGACCAGCTTCACGCTGCTCAACAGTAAATTCAAAGGGCTCGTCAGCGCCCTGCGTGGTGAATAAAGGAGCCTGATATGTCCCTTGCCAGTGTTTTCAATATCGCCGGAACCGGCATGAGCGCCCAGAGCACTCGTCTCAATACCATCTCCAGCAACATTGCCAACGCCGAAACGGTTTCGTCGAGCATCGACCAGACCTACCGCGCCCGCCATCCGGTGTTCGCCACCGTTTTTCAGAACGCGCAGGGCGGCAATAACGGCTCGCTGTTCGCCGATCAGGATCAGTCCGGTGCCGGCGTTCAGGTGCTCGGCATCGTCGAGGATCAGAGCAGCCTGATGCCGCGCTACGAGCCCAATCATCCGGCGGCGGATGAAGCTGGTTACGTGTATTACCCCAACGTCAACCTGGTCGAGGAGATGGCGGACATGATTTCTGCCAGCCGTGCCCTCCAGACCAACGTGGAAATGATGAACACCGCCAAGCAGATGATGCAGCGCGTGCTGACTCTGGGTCAGTGAGCGGGGAGTGAGAGATGAGCACTGTTGATGGCGTCAGCTCCAGTTCGGTACTGGACAAATATCAGGTCAAGCAAGATTCCGCGACGCAGAACAAGGAACTGGGTAAAGACCAGTTTCTCAACCTGCTGGTGGCGCAGTTGAACAACCAGAACCCGCTGGAGCCTCAGGGCAATGGCGAGTTCATCGCTCAGCTGGCGCAGTTTAGTACCGTGGAAGGGGTCGAGAAGCTGAATTCGAGCATGCAGACCATCCTGTCCGGCTATCAGTCTTCCCAGGCGCTTCAGGCTTCCTCGCTGGTCGGGCGCAAGGTGATCGTGCCGGTCGACAAGGCGGTCGTCGATACCAGCGAGAGCTTCAAGGCCAGCGCTGTGCTGCCGACCAGCAGCAGCAACGTGTACGTCAACGTCTACGACAGCGCTGGCGCCGTGGTCAGTCGTATCAACCTGGGCGAGCAGCAGGCCGGCAACGTCAGCTTCATCTGGGACGGCAAGGACTCGAGCGGCAACGTCATGAAGCCTGGTACCTACAGGTTCGAGGCGCAGGCCACGTACGGCAATGAAACCAAAGGGCTTCACACCCTGCTGCCGGCAAACGTCGACAGCGTCACCCTCGGCGGCAACGAATTGATGCTCAACCTGGCAGGAATCGGCAATGTCCCGTTGTCCCAGGTGCAGGTCATTGGTCAGTAATTAACAGGCTGTAATCGCCGGATTTTCGGCAAGGAGATTTTCATGTCGTTCAATATCGGTCTTAGTGGCCTGCGTGCTGCGACCAGTGACCTCAACGTAACGGGTAACAACATCGCCAACGCCGGTACCGCGGGCTTCAAGCAGTCACGTGCCGAGTTTGCCGACCTGTATGCCTCGTCCATGCTCAGCAGTGGCTCCAACCCGATCGGCAGCGGTGTACTGCTCAGTGACGTGTCCCAGCTGTTCAGCCAGGGCAACATCAACTACACGCAGAACTCACTCGACCTCGCCATTCAAGGCAGCGGCTTCTTCCGCACCAGCAACAATGGCGATATCAGCTACACCCGCGCCGGGTACTTCGGTACCGATCGTGAAGGCTTCATCGTCAACAACTTCGGGCATAACCTGCAGGGCTATGGCGTAGATGCCAACGGTAACTTGCAGAACGGTATCATCGGCAACTTGAGAGTGGAAACCGCCAGCCAGGCGCCGCGCTCGACGAGTACCATCACCCAGCCATTCAAC
Source organism: Pseudomonas sp. PA15(2017) (assembly GCF_001945395.1). GTDB lineage: Bacteria > Pseudomonadota > Gammaproteobacteria > Pseudomonadales > Pseudomonadaceae > Aquipseudomonas. The sequence goes on from NZ_MSXV01000019.1 coordinate 43,103, forward strand.
CTGAACTCCACCGAGTCCGTACCCGTTTTGCGTCAGAGCGCTTACGATACCGCCTATCAGACGGCCTTCAATGGCGTGCTTTTGCCGGGTAACCCTAATCCGACTCCTGCTCAAATCGCGGCGGCTACTGCGGCGGCTACTCCAGCGGAACTCGCGGCGGCGAATGCGGCAGGCGCAACGGCGGGTACGACGGCGGCCAATGCCTCGTTCAATCCGGCTGACCCGACCAGTTACAACCGCTCCACCTCGGTCAATATCTTTGACGCACAGGGTAATGCGCATTCCTTTACCCAGTATTTCGTGAAGACTGGTGCGAATAACTGGGATGTGAAGATTCTGGTCGATGGCCGTAATCCGCTCGACCCGACCAGTACCCAGGCGCTGTCGGCTGGGGTGACGTTCGATGCGTCGGGTAAAATGCAGGCCATCGATCCGGCTAATTTGAACGCCGGGCTGACGGTCGCTCCCGATGGTTCCATCAACATGAATGGCTGGGTGCCTGCTGCGCCGACCAACGCTGAAGGTACGACCTGGGCGCCCAATGGCTCTACCGCCAGTGCAGCGATCAAATTCGATTTCCGCGGCTCTACGCAATTCAACAGTACCTTCTCGGTCGCCAAGGTGGTGCAAGACGGCTATAGCACTGGCGAACTGGCCGGTTTGCAGATAGATGAAACCGGCCAGCTCTTCGCTCGTTACACCAACGGGCAAACCAAGGTTCAGGGGCAACTGGTGCTGGCCAACTTCGCCAACATGCAGGGCCTGACTCCGGTGGGCAAAACGGCGTGGGTGCAGTCCTCCGAGTCGGGTGAGCCAGTAATCGGTACGCCGAAGAGCGGTACGCTCGGCAGCTTGCAGTCCGGCGCCCTGGAGGACTCCAACGTCGAGCTCTCGGATCAGTTGGTCAACCTTATCGTGGCGCAGCGCAACTACCAGGCCAACGCCAAGACCATTGAAACCGAGAGCGCGATCACGCAGACCATCATCAATCTGCGTTAAGCGTCAGGGAGCCGTTGCCGGAATCGGCAACGGCTCGCCGAGCGACAAATTACAGGCTCCCTTGGGAGCCTTTTTTATTTATTAAAATCGTTTAAATTCAATGTTTTATTATTATTTTTGCAATGTGGCACGTGTATTGCTTTTGAGGTTTCATCAGAGCCGCGGGCACGTCGCCCACCTCGGAGGAAAACATGGACAAGATGCTGTACATCTCCATGACTGGTGCCCACAACAACACGTTGGCCCAGCGTGCCCACGCCAACAATCTGGCGAACATTTCCACCACCGGTTTTCGCCGTGATTTCGAGCAGGCGCGTTCGATGCCGATTTTCGGCGAGAGCCAGCCTTCTCGCGTATTCGCCATGAGCGAACGGCCGGGTACCGACTTCACACCCGGCACGCTGCAGGAAACCGGGCGCGATCTGGACGTTGCCATCGGCGGCAATGGCTGGCTGGCCGTGCAGGCCCCGGATGGCACCGAGGCCTACGTTCGTACCGCAAGCCTAAACGTGGATGCCCAGGGCATGTTGCGTACCGGCAATGGCATGCCGGTGATGGGCAATGCCGGGCCGATCGCCGTGCCGCCCGAGCAGAAAATCGAGATTGGCCAGGACGGCACCATCAGCATTCGCGCGCTCGGCGAGGCACCCCGTGTGCTCGCCGAAGTCGACCGGTTGCACCTGGTCAACCCCGATCTCAAGCAGATGCAGAAGGGCACGGACGGCATGATCCGCTTCAACGGTCCTCAGCCGCCGGAGGCCGACGCCACGGTGCAGATCACCTCGGGCTTTCTCGAGTCCAGCAACGTCAATGCGGTCGAGGAGATGACCTCGATCCTGGCGCTGTCCCGGCAGTTCGAGCTGTCCGTCAAGATGATGCGCACTGCAGAAGACAACGACACGGCCATGGCGCGCGTCTTGCAGATGAGCTGATAACCAACACGCGGCGCCATCAATCCGGCGCCCGAGGAGAACGCTATGCTTCCGTCACTGTGGGTCGCCAAGACCGGTCTGTCCGCTCAGGACATGAACCTGACGACCATTTCCAACAACCTGGCCAACGTGTCCACTACCGGCTTCAAACGTGACCGTGCCGAGTTCGAGGACCTGCTGTACCAGATCCGTCGCCAGCCCGGCGGTCAGTCCAGCCAGGACAGCCAGTTGCCATCCGGCCTGCAGCTCGGTACCGGTGTGCGCATCAATGGCACGCAGAAAATCTTCACCGCCGGCAGCCTGCAGACCACCGAGCAGCCGATGGACATGGCCGTCAACGGCCGCGGCTTCTTCCAGGTGCTGATGCCCGATGGCACGGTGTCCTATACCCGTGATGGTAGCTTTCATTTGAGCGCTGACGGCCAGCTGGTCACCTCTCAAGGTTTCGCTTTGGAGCCGGCCATCTCGCTGCCGCAGGAAGTGCGCACGTTCACCGTTGGCGAGGATGGGACCGCGTCGATCACCACCACCGGTAACCCGCAGCCGCAGATCATCGGCAACCTGCAGATCGCCGACTTCATCAACCCGGCGGGCCTGGAAGCGATCGGCAACAACCTGTTCCTGGAAACCGCTTCCAGCGGACCGCCGCAGGTCGGTACACCTGGCCTCAACGGCCTGGGTACGACCCTGCAGAATACTCTGGAAAACTCCAACGTCAGCGTGGTCGAGGAGATGGTCAACATGATCACCACCCAGCGCGCCTACGAGATGAACTCCAAGGTCATCTCCACTGCTGACCAGATGCTGTCTTTCCTTACCCAGACCCTTTGATACCCCGGGGTAGAGCAACCGCTCGCCCCCCGATACGCCTGAACGCTGTGGAGGTAGTGGTTATGAACCGCTTGGTGTGTGTGTTCTCGATTCTCGGCAGCGTAGTGCTGAGTGGCTGCGTGGCGCCTGCCGCCCGGCCGAACGATCCCTACTACGCACCCGTGCTGCCACGCACGCCACTGCCAGCCGCGCAGAACAACGGCTCGATCTTTCAATCCGGGTTCGAAAGCAATCTGTATGGCGATCGCAAGGCCTTTCGCGTGGGCGATGTGATCACCATCACCCTCAACGAGCGCACCCAGGCGAGCAAGAATGCCACGTCGAAGATCGCCAAGAACAGCAACGCCAATATCGGCCTGACCTCGCTGTTCGGCGGCGGGGTGTCGATCAACAATCCCAACTCCAGCCTGAACCCGCTGCAGACCGATGATCTCGGCCTCAGCGCTCAGTACGGCGCGCAGCGCAGTACCGATGGTTCCGGCCAGGCCGGGCAGAGCAATAGCCTGACCGGCTCGATCACCGTGACCGTCGCCGAAGTGCTGCCCAACGGCCTGCTGGTGGTGCGCGGCGAGAAGTGGATGACCCTCAACACCGGCGACGAGCTGGTGCGTATCGCCGGCCTGGTTCGTTCCGACGATGTGGCCCGTGACAACTCCGTGGCTTCGACCCGTATCGCCGACGCGCGCATCACCTACTCCGGCACCGGTGCCTTTGCCGATGCCAGCCAGCCTGGATGGCTGGACCGCTTTTTTGCCAGCCCGCTGTTTCCGTTCTGAGGTCAATGATCATGCGTAAATGGCTCATCACCGCTGCTGCGCTGCTGCTGGCCTCGACCGCTCAGGCCGATCGGCTCAAGGACCTGGCCAGCATTCAGGGCGTGCGCAGTAACCAGTTGATCGGCTACGGCCTGGTCGTGGGGCTCAATGGCAGCGGCGACCAGACTACCCAGACGCCGTTCACCGTGCAGACCTTCAACAACATGATGGCGCAGTTCGGCATCAAGGTGCCGGAAGGCGGCAACGTGCAGTTGAAGAATGTCGCCGCGGTGTCCATTCATGCGGACCTGCCGCCGTTCGCCAAGCCGGGCCAGACCATCGACATCACCATTTCCTCGATCGGTAACGCCAAGAGCCTGCGCGGTGGCAGCTTGCTGATGACCCCGCTCAAGGGTATCGACGGCAACACCTACGCCATCGCCCAGGGCAACCTGGTGGTTGGCGGCTTCGACGCCAGCGGTGCCGATGGTTCGCGCATTACCGTCAACGTTCCGTCGGCAGGTCGTATTCCCGGCGGCGCCACGGTCGAGCGCCCGGTACCGAGCGGCTTCGATCAGGGCAACACCCTGACCCTGAACCTCAATCGCCCGGATTTCACCACCGCCAAGAACATCGTCGACCACATCAACGAATTGCTCGGCCCAGGTGTCGCCCAGGCGCTGGATGGCGGCTCGATTCGCGTCAGCGCGCCACTCGACCCGAGCCAGCGCGTCGACTACCTGTCGATCCTGGAAAACCTGGAAGTGGATGTCGGCCAGGCAGTGGCCAAGGTCATCATCAACTCGCGTACCGGCACCATCGTCATCGGCCAGAACGTGCGCGTGCAGCCTGCGGCCGTAACCCACGGCAGCCTGACGGTGACCATTACCGAAGACCCGATCGTCAGCCAGCCGGGCGCGCTGTCCGGTGGCGAAACTGCCGTGGTGCCGCGCTCGCGCGTCGGCGCCGACGAAGAAAAGAAGCCGATGTTCAAGTTCGGCCCGGGCACCACGCTCGACGAAATCGTACGGGCAGTAAACCAGGTGGGCGCTGCGCCTTCCGACCTGATGGCCATCCTGGAGGCGCTCAAGCAAGCCGGCGCTCTGCAGGCTGACCTGATCGTGATTTAAAGGACACGCGACATGGATACTCGACTCTCGGCCGCCGGCACCAGCACCGTCGACAGCGGCGCCTACACCGATCTCAATCGCCTCAACCAGTTCAAGGTCGGCGGCGACAACGAAGAGAACATTCGCAAGGTCGCGAAGGAGTTCGAGTCGCTGTTTCTCAATGAAATGCTCAAGACCATGCGTTCGGCCAACGAAGTGTTCGGTGAAGGCAACTTCATGAACAGCAACGAGGCCAAAACCTACCAGGACATGTACGACCAGCAGCTGTCGGTGACCATGGCCGGCAACAAGAACGGTATCGGCCTGGCCGACGTGATGGCCCGGCAGATGTCGAAGATGAAGAGCGTCGGCGAGCGCCCCAATCCGTTCGCCCAGGTCGACGCCCCCGTGCCGGCCGCACCGAGCAAGCCGCTGGCACGTAACGAAGCGGCTGCCGATGTTGCGCCTGCGCGTGTCGAGAAGATCACCGCCGCGGCTGATTCCGAGCGCAACGACATGACGCTGATCAACCAGCGGCGCCTGTCGTTGCCGGGCAAGCTGGCCCAGCGCGTCCAGGCCGGTATCGTGCCGGGCGCCGAGTCGGCCACGGCGACTACCGTAGCCAATACGCCAGCCGGCGACGCGGTCGGCAAGCCCCTGGCGAAAGGCGACTGGTTGCCCGCCAAAGCCTACGCCGCGCCGGTCGAACGCCGCCTGAACATCAATGGCAGCGAAGATATCGCCAGCCGCACGACGTTCAAGTCGGCCAAGGAATTCATGGAAACCATGTTGCCGATGGCCGAGAAGGCCGCGGCCAAGCTGGGCGTCGATCCGACCTACCTGGTCGCCCAGGCGGCGCTGGAAACCGGCTGGGGCAAGTCGATCATCAAGCAGGGCGATGGCAGCAGCAGCTACAACCTGTTCGGCATCAAGACCCACAACACCTGGGACGGCGATTCCGCGCGGGTGATGACCATTGAATACCAGAATGGCAAGGCGGTGAAGGAAGCCGCCTCGTTTCGCTCCTACGAGTCCTTCGCCCACAGCTTCGAGGATTACGTGAGCTTCCTGCAGAACAACGGGCGTTACGAAAAAGCGCTGAGTTCCACCGCCAACCCCGAGCAGTTCGCCCGTGAACTGCAGAAAGCCGGTTATGCCACCGATCCGCAGTACGCCCGTAAGGTATCGCAGATCGCCCGCAAACTGTCGACCTACCAGATGATCGCCGCCAACGGCGCGCCCTCGAACCGGGGATGATGAAGCATGGCTGACTTACTGAATATTGGCCTGTCGGGCTTGGCGGCGAACAAGACTTCGCTGTCGGTTACCGGCCATAACATCACCAATATCAACACGCCGGGTTTTTCGCGGCAGGACACCATCCAGGCGACGCGTACGCCGCAGTTCAGTGGCGCCGGTTATATCGGTAGCGGCACTTCGCTGGTGGACATTCGCCGCAGCTACAGTGAGTTTCTCACCACCCAACTGCGTAGCAGCACCGCACTGAGCAGCGACGTGAAGGCTTACAAGAGCCAGATCGATCAGCTCGATTCGCTGCTGGCCGGCACGACCACGGGCGTCACCCCGTCGCTGCAGAAGTTCTTCTCAGCGCTGCAGACGGCCGCCGAGGATCCGTCCAACCTGCCTGCCCGGCAGTTGGTGCTTTCCGAGGCCGAAGGCTTGAGTCGGCGCTTCAATACGGTCTACGACCGGCTGAACGAGCAGAACAGCTTCGCCAACAAGCAGATGGGCGCCGTTACCGAGCAGATCAACCGGCTTTCCAGTTCCATCGCCAGCCTCAACGAGTCCATCGCGATTGCCCAGGCCAATGGCAGCCAGCCCAACGACCTGCTGGATGCGCGTGAGGAAGCGCTGCGTCAGCTGTCGACGTTCGTGGGCGTCAACGTCGTGGCGCAGAACGACGGTACGCAAAACGTCTTCATCGGTTCCGGCCAGCCGCTGGTGGTTGGCAGCAATGCCGCTCGCCTGGAAGTAGTGCCAGGCGCCAATGACCCGAATCGTTCCGAGATCCAGTTCATCGTCGGCGCCTCCCGGCAAAACATCACCAACCAGGTGACGGGCGGCGAGCTGGGCGGCATCCTGCGTTACCGTGAGGAGGTGCTGGACAAGACCTTCAACTCACTAGGGCGCCTGGCACTGTCCATCAGTGACCAGGTCAACAGTCAGCTGGGGCAGGGCCTGGACCTCAAAGGGCAGGTGGGCGCGGCGCTTTTCGGTGACTACAACGAGGCCGCAGTGGCGCGCTTGCGGGTACTGCCGTCGTCGACCAACAGCAGTAACGCATCGCCAGTACTGAACATCACCAACAGCTCGGTACTGACCACCAGTGATTACCGAGTGGAGTTCGATGGCACCAATTACTCGGCACGTCGCCTGAGCGACAACCAGCCGATGACCGTGACCCAGAACCCGGCTGGTACCCTGAGCTTCCAGGATAGTGCTGGCCGCAATCAGGGGTTTCAGGTGGTGATCGGCACGCCAACGCCTGCTGCCGGTGACTCGTTCGTACTGCAGCCAACCCGCATCGGCGCCTCGACGATGACCACCGTGCTGGACCAGGCCGATCAACTGGCTTTCGCCGCACCAATACGCGCCGAGGCCAACCTGCAAAACCGCGGCAATGGCGCGATCAGCCAGCCGACACTGCAATCTACCGGCAGTAATATCAATCCAGCGGCGCTGCAAGCAGCCTTTCCGCCGGTCACCCTGACCTACGATTCGGCAGGCGGCAATTTCACTGGCCTGCCCGCTGGCGCGACGCTGACGCGCGTGGACAACAAAGGGCAGCCGATCACGCCAGCGCCCACTCCGCTGTTCGAACCCGGCCAGCAGAACCACTATCAGCTGACCCTGGCAGACGGCACCAGCGTCAACATGAACGTCAGCGGGCGCCCTGAAAATGGCGACCGCTTCAATATCGCATTCAACCTCAACGGCGTTTCCGACAACCGTAACGCGCTGGCTCTGGTAGGGCTGCAGAGCAAGCAGGTAGTCGGCGTCGATCCTAGCGTCACGGGCATCAGCACCGGTTCGAGCTTCACCGACAGCTACGGCGACCTGATCGAGCGGGTCGGTACCCTGACTGCCCAGGCCCGCCAGGATAACGACGCAACCGGTGCTATTCTCAAACAGGCGCAGGACAACCGCGATTCGCTCTCGGCGGTCAACCTGGATGAGGAGGCCGCCAACCTGATCAAGTTCGAGCAGTACTACAACGCGTCGGCCCAGGTGATTCAAGTTGCGCGCTCGTTGTTCGATACCCTGATCGGGGCATTCAGGTGATAGGCCGGGCTTTGGCTCACCATGCCCGCCCCACAGGTTGCAAATAAACGATTTTCGGTTCTGCGCCCGGCGCAGGCCGGGTGATGAACAAAATCCCAACACGGGTGCGGCTCTGGTAATTCCCAGTTACCGCTAGAGAAGACGAGGCAGTTATGCGTATTTCCACTCTCCAGGCGTTCAACAACGGCGTTCAAGGCCTGCAGCGCAACTACGCCAATGCCATCCGCACCCAAGAGCAGATCAGCACCGGCAATCGCATCCTCACGCCTGCTGACGATCCGGTCGCGTCGGTGCGCTTGCTGCAGCTCGAGCAGCAGCAGAATGTGCTGACCCAGCATAAGGAAAACCTGAATGCGGCAGACAACAGCCTCGTCCAGGAAGAAAGCGTTTTGCAGTCGGTCAATACCGTACTCAACCGGGTGCAGGAACTTGCGGCCACTGCCGGTAACGGCGCACTGGCGCCCGAGCAGCGCAAAGCTATCGCCGCGGAATTGCGTGAGCGTGAGGATGAACTGCTCGGCCTGATGAATACCAAGAATGCCCGTGGTGAATACCTGTTCTCGGGTTTTCAAGGCAAAGCCGAGCCTTTCGTCCGCAATGCCGATGGCACTTACAGTTATCAGGGCGATGAAGGACAGCGCAAGCTGGAAATTGCCAGCTCGCTCAGCGTGCCGATCAGTGACAACGGCAAGAAGGTATTTCAGGACGTCATCAATGCCGGTCGCCTGGATGCGGCTGTCGCCGCTCAGCCTGGATCTACCCTGCGTGCCTCTACACCGTTGGTTCAGGACGAGGTGGCATTCAGCGGCACACCGCGTTTTCCGGACGCTGGCGTCGATATCGTCTTCGGCAATCCCGATGCCAACAGCTACGAGATATTCGCAGCTGGAACCACTACACCTGCCTTGGGCAGCGGCGCCATGGATGACCAGGCCGACGCTAGCGATAAGCTGGTATTTCGCGGTGTGGTGATCAATTTCGATGGGGCTCCCGCTGCAGGCGATACGGTCACCGTCACTTCCGACCCCAGCCGGCAGAAACAGGGCGCGCTCGATACCATCGCCAATCTGCGTAGAGCGCTCGAAGAATCACCAGCAACGCCGGAGGGTAACCTTCAGGTCCGCGATGCCGTCGCGCAGGCGATGACCAACCTGTCGCATGCCAGCGTTACAGTCGACGGCACCCGTGGCGACATTGGCGCGCGGCGAAACATTATCGAAAGTACGCTGAACAGCAACGAAGATACCGCCCTCGCCAACAAGTCGGTGCAAGCGGAATTGCGTGAGCTGGACTACCCCGAGGCACTCTCTCGCCTGTCTTTCCAAACGCTGATTCTCGAGGCTGCGCAGCAGAGTTATGTGAAAGTCAGCAGTTTGAATCTGTTCAATAAGCTCTGACCGTTCGAAGCCCGGCTCACCAGACCTCTGGCTACTGTTCACCGGCGCTGTGCGTCGAAAGCCATGCCCGGCATGATGGCCTACTTTTTGCCTCATCTGTAGTAATGTAGGTGTGTGCCGGCTAATTGGCAGGATTCTAGAGCGAGGGAATTGGCATGAAAGCGGTCATTCTTGCCGGCGGGCTGGGTACAAGGATCAGTGAGGAATCCCACCTCAGACCCAAGCCCATGATCGAGATCGGTGGCAAGCCGATTCTCTGGCACATCATGAAGATCTACTCCCACCACGGTATTCAGGATTTTGTCATCTGCCTGGGCTACAAGGGCTACGTGATCAAGGAATACTTCGCCAATTACTTCCTGCACATGTCTGACGTGACCTTCGACATGTCGAAGAACGCCATGGAAGTTCATCAACGCTACGTGGAGCCCTGGCGTGTCACGCTGGTCAATACCGGTGAAGACACTCTGACCGGTGGACGCCTGCGCAGGGTGCGCGAGCATCTGGGCGACGGGCCGTTCTGCTTCACCTATGGCGATGGTGTGGCGGATGTCGACATCCGAGCCCTGATCGACTTTCACAAGGCCCATGGCAAGCCGGCGACGGTCACTGCCATCCAGCCGCCCGGCCGTTACGGTGCTCTGAACATGGAGGGCGACCGGGTCGGAGCGTTCCAGGAGAAGCCTGCCGGCGACGGTGCCTGGATCAATGGCGGTTTCTTCGTGCTCGACCCTTCGGTCATCGACTACATCGACGGCGATCAGAGCAGTTGGGAAGGCGAGCCGCTGACGCGGCTCGCGGAGCAGAACCAGCTCATGGCGTTCCGTCATCGTGGCTTCTGGCAGGCGATGGATACGCTGCGTGACAAGAATCAGCTCAACGACCTCTGGTACCGCGGGGAGGCGCCTTGGAACCTATGGCGATGACTGCTTTTGCAAAGCGCTACCAGGGACGCAGAGTCTTGCTGACCGGACATACCGGGTTCAAAGGTACTTGGCTCGCCGCCTGGCTGGTCGAGCTTGGCGCCGAAGTGATCGGTTTTTCCCTGCCGTCTGAAGTGGACGGCGCGTCTGCTCATTGGGATGCATTGGGCCTGCCGGTTACCGACCGGCGTGGTGATATCCGCGATGCCGTTGCGCTGCAGCGCCTGGTGGCCGAGTTCCAGCCCGAGATCGTGTTTCATCTGGCGGCCCAGTCGCTGGTGCGGCCCTCTTACCGCCAGCCTCTGGATGCGTGGTCGAGCAATGTGCAGGGCACTGCCAACTTACTGGAGGCCTGCCGTTTGACGCCCGGCATTACCGCCGTGGTGGTGGTCACCACCGACAAGGTGTATGCCAACCGCGAATGGCCCTGGGGATATCGTGAGTGCGACGAGCTGGCTGGTCATGATCCCTACAGCGCATCCAAGGCGGCCACCGAACTGTTGTGTGACAGCTACCGCAAGTCGTTCTGGCATCGGTCTGGCCCTTTGCTGGCGACGGCTCGTGCCGGCAATGTGATCGGTGGTGGCGACTGGGCGGAGGATCGGCTGATCCCCGATCTGGTTCGTGCGCTACGGACCGGGCAGCCACTACTGATTCGTTCGCCGTCCTCCACGCGACCCTGGCAGCACGTGCTCGAGTGTCTGTCCGGCTATCTGCTGTTGGGGCAGCGCTTACTGGAAGGTGACCGCGCTTGTGCCGAAGCCTGGAACTTCGGCCCGGCGCCCGAGGCCAACCGAAGCGTGGCTGAAATACTCCAGGCTCTGCGGGAGTACTGGCCAACTCTCAACTGGCAAGCCGGTGCCGAGGATGGTTTGCACGAGGCACGTCTGCTTTATCTGGACAGCGCCAAGGCTCGTGCCGGGCTGAGCTGGATACCAGTCTGGCCGCTGGCCACTGCGCTGCAGATGACCGCTGAATGGTATCGTCGTAGTCACGAGCGAGGCGAGGCCTGCACCCGTGAGCAATTGCTGCACTTCATCGGTGCCGCGAGGCGGGCCAGGTGCGTATGGGCCTGACGGCGAGCGCAACTCCCATCGAAGGCCTGTTGCGCGTCGATTGCGATTCCCATCGTGATGAGCGGGGCGCTTTCACCCGCCTGTTCTGCGCCAGCGAACTCGCGCCGCTGCTGGGCGAAAGACGCATCGTACAGATCAACCAGTCGCTCACCCGCCAAGCGGGAGCGGTGCGCGGTCTGCATTTCCAGCATTTCCCCTATGCTGAGATGAAACTGGTGCGCTGTATCCGAGGGCAGGTGTGGGACGTGGTAGCTGATCTGCGCCGTGATTCTCCGACCTTCCTGCTCTGGCATGCCGAGGTTCTGAGCGAGGAAAACCGGCGTTTGCTGGTGATACCGGAGGGCTGCGCCCATGGTTTTCAGGTGCTGGAGGAGGACAGCGAGATGCTCTACCTGCACACCGAGTTCTATCGCCCTGAAGCGGAGAGTGGGGTATGCCACGATGATCCCGCGTTGACCATAGACTGGCCGTTACCGGTGCGAGACCTCTCGGCACGCGATCGGCGGCATCCCCCGATCACCATGGATTTCAGAGGGCTGGCACGATGAACTGTCGTCACTGCCAGGCCCAACTGCAGCATTCCTTCCTCGATCTGGGCTATGCGCCGCCGTCGAACGCTTACCTGACCGCGGCGGCTCTGAGCCGGCCCGAGCGCTATTATCCGCTGCGCCTGTGGGTTTGTGAGCAATGCTGGCTGGTGCAGACCGAGGATTACGCTGACGCCGGTGAGCTGTTCGACGCTGATTACGCCTATTTCTCCTCCACTTCCAGCAGCTGGTTGGCGCACGCACGCACCTATGTCGAGCGCATGCGCGAGGCTCTGGCGCTAGGGGCGAGCAGCCTGGTGATCGAGGTGGCTTCGAACGATGGTTACCTGCTACGCAACTTCGTCGAGGCCGGCGTACCTTGCCTGGGGGTAGAACCGACCGCCAGCACCGCTGACGCTGCCGAGCGACTGGGTATTCCAGTACTGCGCGAGTTCTTTGGTGAGGCTCTCGGCCAGCGTTTGGCCGAAGAGGGTCGGCAGGCCGACCTGTTGCTGGGCAACAACGTATTCGCCCACGTGCCGGATATCAACGACTTCTCACGCGGGCTGAAGGCAGCGCTCAAGCCCGGCGGTACTCTGACCCTGGAGTTTCCGCACCTGCTTCGTCTGATTGAGCTGGTGCAATTCGACACTGTCTACCACGAGCACTTTTCCTATCTGTCTCTGTACAGCGTGCAGCGCATCCTCGATGTCGCGGGTTTGCGTATTCACGATGTCGAGGAGTTGAACACCCACGGCGGCAGCCTGCGTATCCACGCTTCGCATCAGGATGACGCCAGGCCCAGCTCGGCGGCGGTCGATGCGGTGCTGCGTGCCGAGCAACAGGCCGGGCTGCGTGATATGGCTACCTACCAGGGCTTTCAAGCGCGTGCCGATCGATTGAAGGACGATCTGCTCGGCTTTCTGTTGGAGCAGAAGCGGGCGGGGCAGCGTGTCGCTGCCTACGGTGCGGCCGCCAAGGGTAATACCATCCTCAACTACGCCGGTATCAAGCCCGACTTGTTGCCCTGTGTGTTCGATGCAGCGCCGTCTAAGCAGGGCAGGTATCTGCCGGGCAGCCATGTGCCGATCCGCTCTGCGCAGGAGTTGGACGAGGTACGCCCGGATCTGCTGTTGATTCTGCCGTGGAATATCACCGACGAGGTGATGGCACAGAACCAACGCATCCGCGAGTGGGGCGGCCGCTTCGTCACCGCGGTGCCTCGCCTGGAGGTGAAATGAAGCCGCGCATCCAGTACACCCAGCCGTCGATTTCCGAGCTGGAAGTGCAGTATGTGACCGATGCCGCCCGCCACGGCTGGGGGCCGCGTTGCTATGAGTACATCGAGCGTTTCGAGGCGGCCTTCAGGCGACACCTGGGTGTCAAGCACGCTATCGCCACCTCGAGCTGCACCGGTGCCATGCATATGGGCCTGGCGGCGCTCGGTGTCGGGCCGGGCGACGAGGTCATTCTCGCCGACACCAATTGGATCGCCTCGGTGGCGCCGGCCGTGCATCTGGGAGCGACACCGGTGTTCGTCGATATCTGCCAGGAAAGCTGGTGCCTGGATGCCGCGCGTGTTGAGGAGGCCATCACGCCGCGCACTCGGGTAATCATCGCTGTTCACCTGTACGGCAACCTCTGTGCCATGGACGAACTGCTGGCCATCGGTAAGCGCTACGGTATAGCGGTTATCGAAGATGCAGCCGAGGCCATCGGCTCCGAATGGCAGGGCCAGCGCGCCGGTAGCATGGGGCGCTTTGGTGTGTTCTCCTTCCATGGCACCAAGACTATGACCACTGGCGAAGGCGGCATGTTCGTCACTAACGACGACGAGCTGTTCGAGCGGGTGTTAAGCCTGTCCAACCATGGCCGGGTGAAAGAGCAGACGCGTCAGTTCTGGCCCGACCTGCTGGGTTTCAAATATAAGATTTCCAACCTGCAGGCCGCGCTGGGCTGTGCCCAGACCGAGCGTATTGACGAGCTTATCGAGCGCAAGCGGGCCATCATGGCAGTCTATCGCGAGCGTCTAGGCCATCTGTCAGGCTTGAGCCTGAACCCACAGCCGGAGGGTACCCGCATCGGCGCCTGGATGCCCACGGTAGTCTTCGACACGGCCCTTGGTATCACCCGCGAGCGTCTGTTGAGCCGCTTCGTGGCGGACAATATCGATGCCCGGGTGTTTTTCTACCCGCTTTCGGGGTTGCCGATGTTTCAGGGGCGTGTGCCGGCCGCAGGCGGCCACTCGGCCAGCATTCCCGAACGGGCCGTCAACCTGCCGAGCTTCCATGACATGACCGATGCCGATATAGACCGCGTCTGCGGGGTGGTCGAGGCGCTGCATGGGGAGGCTAGGCGGTGAGCACGGTGGTGATCTCCCAACCGATGTACTTCCCTTGGGTAGGTATGTTCGAACAGTGGCGGTTGGCCGACGATTTCTCTTTTTTCGATAATGTCCAGTTCGCCCGCGGCTTCATCAACAGGGTGCAATACAAGACTCCTGACGGCAGCGCATGGCTGACGGTGCCACTGCGCCAGCACAGCCGTGACACGCGTATCTGCGACCTGGAGTGCGCCGAAGAGTCGGGCTGGCGCGACAAGCACCTGCGTACCCTGGCCATGGCACTGTCCGGCACGCCGCATCTGCAGGATGCGCTCGGACTGGCCGAGTCTGTGCTGCTGCGCCGTGACCTGGGTCTCTGCGAACTGCTCATCGAAGGCATGCAGGCGGTGGCAGGCTACTTCGACCTGCTGGACGGCAAGCGCCTGCATCGCTCCTCGCAATTAGCGGTGACGGGTCGCAAGAGTGAATTGATTCAGGGTCTGGTAGCGCACTTGGGTGGCGACCGCTACGTGACAGGGATGGGCGCCCTGAATTACCTGGATCACGAAGCTTTCGAGCAGGCCGGTATCGAAGTCTGCTACATGGATTACCGCAAGCGTGAGTATCCACAGAAGTTTTCCACATTTACCCCTTACGTCACCATCCTCGATCTGGTGGCCAACTGCGGACGAGAAGGTAGAGCCGTCATAGAATCAGGTGTTATTCACTGGCGGCAGGCGCTGGCAGCGAGGGGACAGGTATGAGTAAGTTGAATGAAGTGACTTCGCAGTACAAGCCGGGAGCTGTGACTTCTCTGGAGAACGAGCTGATCCTCAACTGGTACCCGCCGCGTATCCTGCGCCGTCTCGAAGTGCTGAAACCGAATTCTCTGCTGGAGCTGGGACTGGGTCATGGCTATACCACGGCACTGTTCAACCAGTATTTCCAGCGCCACGTGGTGCTCGAGGGGGCGTCGGTGGTGATCGACTTGTTTCGGCAAAACTATCCGGGGCTGAACATCGAACTGGTGGAGGGCTATTTCGAGCACTTCGACAGCGACGAGCACTTCGACGTGGTGATGATGGGCTTCATCCTCGAGCATGTGGACGACCCCGGGCTGATCCTGCGTCGCTTCCGCGGCAATCTGCGCCCCGATGGTCGGCTCTACGTCGCGGTTCCCAACGCCAAGTCACTTAATCGACGTCTGGGACTGGCCATGGGCAAGATCGACGATATTTACGGACTCAACGCCAATGACCACGCGCTAGGTCATCAGCGTCAGTTTTGCCGCGACACCCTCAAGGAGCTGCTACAGGCGGAAGGCTACCAAGTCACTTGGGAGGAAGGCATCTACCTCAAACCGCTGCCGCTCGGCTACATGCAAACCATGCCGGAGTTCGAGGAGAACCTGCAGGCCATGTGCGAGGTGGGTGTGGACTTTCCAGATCTTTGCGTCGGTCTTCTGATGGAAGTGCAGGTCGCCTGATGCGGCGTGCGCTGGTAGTGGGCCCACACTCGATGCTTGGCAGCCGGTTGACGGAGCACCTGCGCGCGCAGGGATGGCAGGTGATCGGAGTAGGGCGTTCGGATGACTGCGAAATATCGCTGGAACTGGGTAGCGATGCGTTGCGTACCGACTTTCCCGGTGTTGAGGCGGATGTGCTTTTTCACTGTGCGGCGGCCTTCGGCGACGACTCGCCGCAGGGTGCCTGGTTGAACGACCGGGTCAACGTGCTCGGCGCCCACCAGGTGCTGGCGTTGGCGCGGGCGGCCGGATGCCAGCAGGTGGTGTACGCCGGAAGCACCTCGTCCGCGCGACGCGAGAGCATGGCTTTTGCGAACAGCTACGGTGCCTCCAAGGCCCGTGCAGAGGGTATTCTGGCCAGGGGGTTGGCGCAGAGCGGACAAGCCTTTGTCAGCCTGCGCTTTGCCCAGCTGTACGACGAGCGAGGCGAGTGCGTGCGGCATCAGCGGTGGTTCGGGCGGATCATCAGTCATGCCCGTACTGGTCGTGATCTGCGTCTGCCGCCTGGTGATGCGCTGCGCAATTTCGTGCACGTGCGCGATGCGGTCACCGCGATGGTCGCCGTCAGCGAGGCTCGGGTGGAGGGAGTGCTACACGTTTGCCATCCCCATAGGCAGAGTCATCTGGACATCGCCCGCCACGCGTACGAGGTTTTTGGCGAGGGTGGTGAAGTGCAGATCGCGACAGAGAAGAAGCCCTTTGCGGAGGCCTATTTTCCACCCGCGTCACCCGAAATGGCTGCGCTGGGGCTGGTCTTCACGTCCATGGCGGATGGCCTGCGTGGTATCCGCGATGGTGGCCATGCCGTGCGCTTCGAGGTGTTCGATGTCACCTGAGACCTTAGTTGTGCGAGTACTGGTGACGGGCGTAGGCGCGATCATTGGCCAGGGCGTCGTCAAATCGCTGCGTCAACTGCCAGGTGTGTACATCGTTGGCCTCGACCGTGATCCGCAGGCCTTCGGCCGTCATGCCTGTGACGCTTTCCAGGTCAAGCCGCAGGTGGCGGAAACGGATCCGGCCTACGAGCGTTTTTTACAGGAGTTGCTGGAGCGCGAGGCGATCGATCTCGTGTTGCCAGGTATCGAACAGGACGTTTTTCATTTCGATGCGCGCCGCGAGTTGTTCGCCAGTGCTGGAGTGGCCGTAGTACTCAACGACAGTCGCCTGATCAGCCTGGCGCGGGACAAGTGGCGCCTGCATCAGGCACTGTTGGAGGCCGGTTTGCCGGCAATCCCGAGCAGCCGCTCGACCGACTGGGAGCAGGTACAGGCAGAGCTCGGCCCTGCACCGCTGCTGTGCAAGCCGCGTCAGGGGTCGGGCGGCCGTGGACAGGCTTTGGTGGAGAACGAGGACGATCTGCATTACCAGTCGCGTAAGCAGGGCGAGAATTTCATGCTGCAGCGGCTTATCGGCAGTGCCGACGAAGAATATACCGTCGGCCTGTTCGGCTATGGCGATGGCGAGTCCAGTCGGCCGGCCATCTTGCAGCGCACCTTGGGCCCTGGCGGCGCCACCTGGTGTGCCCGCAGCGTCGCTGGTGATCCGTTGATCCAGAGTGCCTGCGAGGCGTTGACCGCGCATTTTCGGCCGGTGGGCCCGACCAATTACCAGTTCCGCAAGGCTGATGGTCGTGTCTGGCTGCTGGAGATCAACCCACGTCTGTCAGCATCGGTATCGCTGCGCGCGGCGCTCGGTTGCAACGAGGCAGCCATGAGCATCGATTATTTCTGTCGCGGCCAGCGCCCGGCGCTCGCCGAGTGGCGAGCGGCTCGGTGCAGCCGTTACATAGAGGATCACATCGAGTACTTATGATCGCGCTGATATCGGATGTTCATGGCAATTTCCCGGCCCTGCGCGCGGTACTGGCGGAGGCGGATCGCCTGGGTTGCACGCGGGTGATCTCCCTGGGCGATGTGACTGGCTATTACGCCGAACCGGAGAAATGCATCGATCTGCTAACCCAGTATGGCGCTGTGCAATTGCTTGGCAATCACGACAGCTATCTGGTGGACGGCACCGGTTGCCCTCGGTCGCGGTTGGTGTCGTCGCTGCTGGAGCACCAGACTCGGGTGGTTCGTCGTGACCAGATCGAGCTGCTCGCCGGCCTGACTTCACAATATGAGGAGGGCGACGCCTGTTTCGTGCATGGTGGCTGGGAGGATCCGCGCGATCAATATCTCTACCAGGTTTCTCCAGACAAGCTGACTGGCCCCTGGCGCTACTACTTTTCCGGTCATACCCATGTCCAGGTACTGGCGTCGCTGGGGGAAAAAACCTATTGCAACCCGGGCTCCGTTGGCCAGCCGCGTGATGGTGATCCGCGGGCGGCCTTCGCCCTGTTCGACGGTAAACGAATCATCCTGCAGCGGATTTCCTACGATATCGACGAGACGGCCGCGGCGATGCGCCGGGCAGGCTACGACGAGCCGCGGCTATGGGAAAACCTCTATATCGGCGCCCAGATCGGTGGGCGCATCGACAAAGTCGAAATCATCGAGCGAGAGCACACGAAGTGAGCGCAAACGACGAGTTTCAAGCGGAAGTGCAACGCAACATAAAGGCCGCTGGGCAGGATCAGGGCCTCAAGGAGCGTTCCCTGGACTGGATGCTAGAGGCAGGTGGCAAGTACCGCTACTCCTACAACTTCAGCTGGCTGGGTCGGCCAATCATCCAGTATCCGCAGGACATAGTGGCCATGCAGGAGCTGGTGTGGGCTGTGCAGCCGGAACTGATCATCGAAACCGGCATCGCCCACGGAGGATCGCTGATTCTCTTCGCCTCGCTGCTGGAGCTCAACGCGGCCTGTGGTGGCCCTTGCGATGCAAGGGTGTTGGGTATCGACATCGACATCCGCCAGCACAACCGCGATGCCATCGAAGCGCACCCGATGTCTCGACGCATCGACATGATCCAGGGCTCTAGCATTGCGCCAGAAGTGGTGGAGCAGGTGCGCCAGGCGGCGCAGGGCAAACGGGTGCTGGTGTCGTTGGACAGTAACCATACCCACGACCACGTGCTGGCCGAGCTGCACGCTTATGCGCCGCTGGTATCGCCGGGCAGTTACTGTGTGGTGTTCGACACCGTGGTGGAAGACACTCCCGACGAATTGCAGGCCGACCGCCCATGGCGCAAGGGCAATAGCCCGAAGTCAGCGGTGCGCGAATACTTGGTCAATCATCCAGAGTTCCAGGTGGATGTGCGGATGGACAACAAACTGCTGATCAGCGTGGCGCCGGAAGGCTACCTGAAGCGGATTTGAAATCGATAATGCGGGCTCCGGTAATCCGGAGTACAAAAACATGCTGCGGGGTGCGCATGCACAATATCAATAGCAGGATCGTGGTCAGTGTCCCGGTCTTCAATGAAGAAGCCTATGTCCGCGAAACGCTCGAGTCGCTCGCGGCCCAGACCCATTCGGACTTTCTGGTTCTGATTGCGGATAACGCTTCTACCGACGGGACGGGTGAAATTTGCCGGGAATTCTGTGCGCACGATCCGCGTTTTCACTATGTACGGCACGACCATAACCTTGGGGCCTCAGCCAATTTTCGTTATTGCTTTGAGCACACCTCGTCGGAGTTCTTCATGTGGTTGGGGGGGCATGACGTCTTGGCCCCCGAGTTTCTGGCCAATACGTCAGCACGTATGCTCGCTGATGAGCGGATCAGCCTGGTTTACACCCAGACCACGTGGATAGATGCGTCAGGAAGGGTGCTTGGTCAGAGCAACGGTGGCAATTACGTTTTTGCCGAGCCGCTGCCGGCACACGAACGCTATCTCAAGCTGTTGCACGCGCTGGATCGCTGTGAGGCGGTCAATCAGCTAATTCGCCGTTCATTCATCGACCTGGACTTCCGCCCGGTGGTTAGTGCGGATTTGGCCTTTCTCTGTCACCTTTCCGCACACGGCCCCTTTGCCCGGGTAGAGCAGCCTCTGTACCTGCGCCGGGAAATCCAGGTACGCAACAGCACCGCGATGGAGCGGATGACGGGCACCAAGAAGGCCGCGCGCTATCACGAGTTGGCTGAGTTCTTTGTACATAGCATCAGTACTCACAGAGGCATCGCCGCGCAGCACAAGCTTGAGGTGATCAGCCAGGTGCTGACGTGGTTGAACAAACGCTTCCAGGTATTCAACGAAACGCTACCTATCCCCTCAGCCGCCCTGCAGGGAGGCTCGTCGTCCCGCATATCCTCTATAGCCTCTTCTCCATTCTTCAGCGTGATCATGCCGGTCTACAACCGTGAGCGTTACGTGCGCGAAGCGATCGAGTCGGTGCTGGCCCAGGACGAGGGTGACTTCGAGCTGATCGTGGTCGACGACGGCTCGACCGACCGCTCCGTCGAGATCATCCGCGCCATTGATGATCCGAGAATCCGCCTGCTGCACAATGACCACGGCGGCGGTGCTTCGGCGCGTAACCGCGGGCTTGCCGATGCCCATGGGCAGTTCGTCGTATGGATCGACAGTGACGACAGGCAGGCCAGCGGTGCGCTAAGCGTAATCCGCCGCAGCATCGTGGCGAACCCCGACGCTGACGTGTTTTATGGCGACCTGCAAATCTTCGACGACCAGTCCAGCCAGACACTGCGCACCCATTATCCCGACTACCAGGGAAAGTCGCTGCTGCCGCTGCTGATCCAAGGCAACTGCTTGCCCAATCCGGGGACTGCCGTGCGCCGCTCGCTGTACGAGACCCATGGTGGTTACGACCTGGCCTTCACGCGGTGCCACGACTACCAGCTATGGACTCGGTTGGCCGATAGCGCTTCTTTCAAGAAGGTCGATGCGATCCTCTGCCACTGGCGTCAGCACGCCGAGAGCCTGTCCAGCGCCAAGACCAAGGCCTTCGAGGCCAAGGTCATCCTGGATGCCTTTGCCCGCTACCCGGTGAGCCGGCTGTTTCCGGATCTGCACGCAGCGCAGGGCGCTCAGGCCCAGGCCTACTGGCGGGTTTCGCAAACCTTGCAGGCGTTGGGCGAGCATGCAGAGGCGCTGCATGTCGCCTACAAAGCCAGCGCGCTGGGGCACGGCACCGTCCAGGAGCTTGGCGAGCTGAAGCGGTTGGCTAGCGGTGCCTATGCGCCACTCTTCTCCGTCATCCTCACCACTTACAACCGTCCCGAGCTGTTGAGGGATGCCTTGGCCAGTGTCGGCAGCCAGACATTGCGCGATCTGGAAGTCATCCTGATCAATGACAACGGCGAGCCTGTGGAGCACCTGCTGGCCGCCTACGATTTTCCGATCACCTATATTCGCCAGGGACGCAACCAGGGCCTTTCGGCAGCCCGTAATGCAGGGTTGGGGCTGGCGCGAGGGCGCTACATCGTCTACCTGGACGATGACGATATCTATCTGCCCAATCACCTGGCCGTGCTGGCCGAGGCCTTTGAACAGCATCCCGACAGCGTCATTTACACCGGGGTGGAGTATGTCAACGAGAGGCTGGAGGTCGGTAAACGCATCGAGCTTGGTCGTAGCCAGCCGTTCAAACACGAGGCGTTCGACCGCGATCTTCTGTTCGTGCAGAACTACATCCCGGTCAATACCTGGGCGCACCCGCGCGAGATGCTGGCCATCGTAGGTACCTTTGATACCGGGCTTAGTGCATTCGAGGACTGGGACATGCTGCTGCGCCTGGCAGCACGCTATCCATTCATGCATATTCCTGTAATCAGTGCGGAGGTGCATCTACGCGACGCGCCGAACACGGGCAGCGATCACATGCTGGGCCGTGAGAAGAAGAATTTTGGCCCACTTTATCAGGAGCTGTACCGGCGCCACGACGCTGGCAGCCGTACCGTCGGCGCCGAAAGATCAGTGGTTCTGCGCCGCTTCGGAATCACGGTTGAGGAGGGGCGCTCTGCGCCGAGTATGGGGGCTTGGTTGGACAGGCGCAGCCTAAGCCCGATACAGAGCGCGCAGGTTGCTGAACGTCTTCAGGGGGCCACGGCTGCGCAGCTGGCGATGCTGATACTCGATCCTCAAGGTGACCAGGCGGGACTGTCACGGACGCTCGCTTCCCTGGCGCGCGCGCGCTTGAACTATGAAAAACTGTCTGCCTTCGTGCTCACTGCGCTGACAGACGTCGCGCAGAGCGCTATGCCTTTCCAAGCTATAAATTTGGCGAGCGATGATCATATCGTTCCGCTGAACGCACTCTTAAGTGACCTCACTTTTGATTGGTTCTTGCTCGTACAGGCCGGGGATGAGCTAACCCCTTCGGGGCTCATGATGGTGGGGTTGGAGTTGCTGACCGCGCCAGATTGCCGCGCGATCTACTGCGATGAAATGTTCCGCCAGGACGAGCAACTGGCAGCCGCATTACGCCCTGCATTCAACCTCGACTATTTGCTGAGCTTTCCGGCTGGGATGGCCAGGCACTGGCTGTTCCGCAGGGATGTCGTGGTGGCGGCTGGTGGTTTCGACCCTACCTTCGAGCAAGCGGCAGAGTTCGAACTCATTCTCAGGTTGATCAATGAAGGCGGCCTCGATGGCCTGGGCCACGTGGCTGAGCCCTTGCTGATTACCGAGGCTCCGGCACTCGCTGACGACGCTGCCGAGCAGCGTGCGATTACCCTGCACCTGCAGCAACGTGGCTATGAGAATGCAGTGGTCAGCTCTACCAAGCCGGGTCGCTACCAGATCGACTACGGGCATGGGCAAGCTCCGCTGGTGTCGTTTCTGATTCTTCCCGGAGAGCGTCTCGAACACCTGCAACGTTGTGTGGAAAGCATTCTCGAGAATACCCGTTACTCGAACTATGAGTTGTTGTTGATTCAGCAGCACCCGCAGGTCGAGGAGGTCAGTTCATGGCTCGGTGCGCTGGCCTCGCTTGGTGAGGCGCGCATTCGAGTACTGCCTGCCGATAGCCAGCCGCTGACGCCTCAAGCACTGCTCAACGAGGCCGCTCAGCAGGCCCATGGTGAATATTTGCTGTTGCTGTCAGCCGATGCTGCTGCGATCAGCGAGGACTGGCTGGAGCAACTGCTCAATCACGCGCAACGTCCGGAAGTGGCTTGCGTCGGCGCCAAGTTGCTGTCGGCAGATGGAAAGATCGCTCAGGCCGGCCTGATCCTCGGGCTCGAGGGACCGGTTGGGCGCCCCTATGTCGGCGAGCCGCTGGACTCGCCTGGTTATATGCAGCGCCTGCAGGTGGTGCAGAACAGCAGCGCCGTCGGCCATGAGTGCCTGTTGGTGGCGAAGGCTTTGTTCCTGCAGTTGGGTGGGTTGAGTGAGGAGGACATGCCGTGGCGCTATGCCGGTGTCGACCTCTGCCTGAAAGCGCGCCAAGCCGGCTATCTGACCGTGTGGACACCGTTCTCGCAGTTGATGCTCGACCCGGTAGATGACACCCGTGGCACAACCGCCGAGCACGACGTCCTGTATGCCAGGTGGCTGCCGGTGTTGGCCCGCGATCCCGCCTATAACCCGAACTTCTCGCTCTCGCAGCCGGGCGGCTTCAAGTTGGCCGATACGGCATTGTCATGGCGGCCCCTGTCGTCTTGGAAGCCGGTACCCACCGTGCTGGCCCACCCGTCCGACAACTATGGCTCGGGGCACTATCGAGTGATTCAGCCATTTAGCGCCCTGCAACAAGCCGGGCTGATCGAAGGTGGGCTTTCACCGGGCCTGATGCACGTGACGGATCTGGAGCGCTACGACCCGGATGTAATCATTTTGCAGAAGCAGATCGGCGATGAGCGCTTCGATGCGATGCGCCGTATGCAGGCGTTTTCACGTGCGCTCAAGGTTTACGAGCTCGACGACTATTTGCCCAATTTGCCGGTAAAAAGCGTCCACCGGGCGCAGATGCCCAAGGACATCCTGAAATCCATGCGTCGCGGCCTCGGGTACGTGGACCGTTTCGTGGTATCCACTCATGCCCTGGCCGATGCCTGCAGCGGCTTGCATGACGACATCCGGGTAATCGAGAACCGTCTGCCGCCCGCCTGGTGGAGAGGGCTGGCCACCACTCGAATCAGGTCGGGGAAACCCCGGGTCGGCTGGGCCGGTGGCATCGGGCACACCGGCGACCTGGAAATGATCGCCGATGTCGTGTTGGCGCTGGCCGATGAGGTCGATTGGATATTCATGGGCATGTGCCCCGACAAACTGCGACCCGCCGTCAAGGAGATTCATGAGGGTGTCGATATCAGTGTCTACCCGCGGGCCTTGGCGGCCCTCAACTTGGATCTGGCGGTGGCACCACTGGAAGAAAACCTGTTCAACGAGTGCAAGAGCAATCTGCGCCTGCTGGAGTACGGAGCCTGTGGGTTTGCCGTGGTCTGCAGTGACGTGCGCAGTTACCAGGGAAATCTGCCGGTGACGCGGGTGAAGAACCGTTATCGAGACTGGATGGATGCAATAAGAATGCATGTAGCCGATCTGGACGCGACGGCTCGCGCCGGTGAAGCATTGCATCAGCAGGTGATGCGCGACTGGATGCTGGAGGGTGACAACCTGGTGGCCTGGCAGCGCGCCTGGTTGCCCGACTGAGACAAGGCTCTGGCGCGGTTTTACTGACGGGCTAAAGGATTCAAGGCAGGTGCCGATACGCTGTTCAGGAAGAGGTTGAAGAAGCATGGCTCCTGGGTTGTCAAGGGAGTCGCAAAAAAATCAACTTCGCTCCTAAAGCTTCGCAGAGTCAGGTCGATAAAGAGTATGAAAGCGAACTCAATGTTGCCTGAGCATTGCAGGCCGGAGTCGCAAGCCCAGGCAAACAGTTAGTGTCCGATGGAGGACAAACATCATGGCTTTGACCGTAAACACCAACATTGCGTCGTTGAACACTCAGCGTAACCTGAACACCTCGTCCAACGCGCTCAACACCTCCCTGCAGCGTCTGTCGACCGGTTCGCGCATCAACAGTGCCAAGGACGATGCGGCTGGCCTGCAAATCGCCAACCGTCTGACCAGCCAGGTCAACGGCCTGAACGTGGCGGTGAAGAACTCCAACGACGGCATCTCCATGGCGCAGACCGCTGAAGGTGCCCTGCAGCAGTCGACCACCATCCTGCAGCGTATGCGTGACCTGTCCCTGCAATCGGCCAACGGTTCGAACAGCGATGGCGAGCGTAAGGCACTGAACTCGGAAGTGACCGAGCTCAAGAAAGAGCTGAACCGTATCTCCAACACCACTACCTTCGGTGGCAAGAAACTGCTCGACGGCAGCTTCGGTACCACCACCTTCCAGGTAGGTAGCGCCGCGAACGAAACCATCAGCGTCAAAATCGACGAGATGAGCACGTCGTCGCTGAAGGGCAAGGTATATGAAGGTAGCGTGGCGGCAGCCACCGGTACCGCCAGTGCTTCGGGCACCATCACCGTGTCTGGCACCGTCAATGGTACGGATTTCTCGGTAAACGTTGCCGTCGCCAGCGGCGCAACGGCTGCGCAAGTGAATCAGTCGGTTGCAACGGCCATCAACGATGCAAACATCGGTGTGGGCGCGTTCGTGGATGATGCCGGTCAGATTTCGCTGCAATCTGGTCAGAATAGCGATGGTACGGCTAACGCCCTGTCCGCCTTGAGCGTCAGTGGGACCGTTGCAGGCATAACCAACGGTACTTACACTGCTGCAGTCGCCGCTACGGAAAAGGAGATGACCACCATCGACATCAGCACCGTGAAAGGTGCTCAGGAGTCGGCAATCGTCATCGACCAGGCGATCTCGACCATCGACAAGCAGCGTGCTGACCTCGGTGCGGTACAAAACCGCTTCGAGAACACCATCGGTAACCTGCAGAACATCGCAGAGAACGTTTCGGCTGCCCGTGGTCGGATTCAGGATACGGACTTCGCAGCAGAAACTGCGAACCTGACCAAGAACCAGATCCTGCAGCAGGCCGGTACTGCGATTCTGTCCCAGGCCAACCAGCTGCCGCAGGCGGTGCTCAGCCTCCTGCAGTAAGCCAAGTCGGCTAGGCTGCTCTAAACTCCGGGGGGAAGTGCATAGCGCTTCTCCCCGTTTTGCCTTGCGAGGTAAAAGAAATGGATATCGCAGTAAACAATTTGTCGCCGATGCCGGCCAAGCCGACAGCTGCGCCCACATCCGCGGCTTATGGCGGGGCAAGGGCTGCTTCTGAAACCGGTAATGATCGGTCCTCTACACGTCAGGGCCAGGCCTCGGCGGAGGATTCTGAGCAGATTTACGAGCAGGTGGACAACGCGGTCACGTCCATCCAAAGTTTCGTGCAGAACATCCGACGTGACTTGAATTTCAGTGTCGATGATTCAAGTGGCAGGGTTGTGGTCAAGGTGACCGATCGCGCTTCTGGGGATGTGATTCGCCAATTGCCTTCCGAAGAGGCCTTGCGCCTGGCGGAAAGCCTCGAAGAAGTACGAAGTCTACTGTTCAAGGCCGAAGCCTGACATGGCGTGGTTTTTGAATGTAAGCAACCGGGCTGCAGAAATTTACGCAGGAACGTCAATATCGTGACGGAGTAGAATTTATGGCTATTGGTGGAGTTCAGACGGGCATCAACTCAGGGCTGCCGATCGGTGATCTGGTCAAGGCAATGGTTAATGCTGAAAAGGCACCCAAGGAAGCGCAGCTGGCGCGCCTGTCGGCGTCGACTACCACCAAGCTATCCGGTCTGGGGCAGCTCAACAGCGCACTCGGCGAGTTCCAGACTGCACTCAAGGATCTCAATAGTACGAAGCTGTTCGAGAATCGCACGGCCGTCTCATCCAATACCAGTGCGCTGACCGCCACCGCCAGGAAGACGGCATCGGCGGGCAACTACCAGATTGAAGTGCAAAGCCTCGCTTCAGCCAGCAAGGTTGCCACCAAAGCCTTGGACGGTACTTTCAAGAGTGGCGAAAGTGCCCAGGTGCTGAGCGTCAAGCTTGGGGAGAGCGGCACCGCGATCGACGTCAAGATCGCCGCAGGTTCCGACCTCGCCAGCATACGTGATCAGCTCAATACCGCACTCAAGGATAAGGGCGTAAGCGTCAACACGATCAACGATCCCGTGAGCGGCAAGTCACGCCTGGTGTTCAGTGGCAAAGAAACGGGGGACGGCAAGGATGTAATCGTCTCCGGCAGCGGTGACCTTGCCGGACTCAGTGTCGATGGTCGTACCAAGCTCGCGACCGAGGACGCTTCTTCTGCCGGGTATATCATCCAGGCCGCCAATGCCAAGTTCTCTATCGATGGTCTGGCGCTCTCCAGCCCTACCAATTCGGTCAAGGGGGTCATCGCCGATGTGGATGTCGAGCTGCTGGCCACCACTGATGAGAAAAAGCCACTGACCCTCAAGGTCGGTGAGGACAACGCTGGGGTCAAAGCGAATATCAAGAAGTTCGTCGACGCTTACAACAAGCTGATCAATACCAGCAATGATCTGACCCGGGTCACCAAGGTCGGTGAGGATGGTGAGCCGCTGGTCGGTGGCCTGGTTGGCGATTCGACCGTTCGCAATCTGGTTGGTGGTGTGCGCAACGAGCTGGTCAACCCTGTTGGCGGCAATGGCGTGAGGGTGCTTGCCGATCTTGGCATTACCACCCAGAGAGACGGCACCCTGAAAATCGAGGACGCCAAACTCGACAATGTATTGAAAAACAATTTCGATGCGGTGGGTGCGTTTTTTCTGGGGGACACGGGACTGATGAAGCGGCTCGATGGTCAGGTGGCTGCATACAGCCAGACGGGTGGCATCCTTTCTGAGCGCATGAAGGCGCTGGAGTCCACTCGAAGCGATATCAAGAAGCAGACCGATGACCTCGCCACCCGTGTCGACAGCATGCAAAAGCGCCTGCTGGCCCAGTTCAACGCTATGGACTCGCTGGTAGGGCAGTTGAACGGTACCAGCAGCCAACTGCAGAACACCCTGTCTAATTTACCCG
This sequence comes from Pseudomonas sp. PA15(2017), assembly GCF_001945395.1. Lineage (GTDB taxonomy): Bacteria > Pseudomonadota > Gammaproteobacteria > Pseudomonadales > Pseudomonadaceae > Aquipseudomonas. Next base: position 70,653 of record NZ_MSXV01000019.1, read on the forward strand.
GCGTAGTGAAGAAGAGTCGCTAAATGAACGGTCCAATCGATACTTATAAAAGCGTCAAGACCAGCCAGGTAGTAACCCCTTACCAGGCGGTTAACCTCTTGCTGGACGGTGCCATCGAGCGAATCTCCCTGGCGATTCTGGCTCAGCAACAGGATAATCCCGGGCTGCGCGGTGAGGCGGTCAGCGGTACGATTTCCATCATCGCGGTGTTGCAGTCGAGCCTCGACAAGGAGCTCGGCGGCGAGCTGGCACAGAATCTCGACAACCTGTACGACTACATCAACCGTCGTTTGGTGGGCGTGGCACTCGATGATACGCCGCGCCGATTGGAAGAAGTGCAGGAATTGCTGACGCAGATCCGCGATGCCTGGAAAGCGATCGGCCCCGAGGTCGAACCTGCTGGCGACTGAGTCACCTGATGTTTGTGGGTACCTGGATGGCGTCTGCTCGGGCGCTGCATCTCTATTGCCGTTAGCACTGCGCCTTGCTTATAGCGTGTATCGGTCGTCTCGGCAGCCTGGCCATATTGGCGATTAATCTTTCCTAAAGCTCGCGCCCCTCGTGCCGATACATGAAGTATTCCCGCTGTACACTGGAGTACATCTGCATGAACGCCATGGCCGCTATGCGTCAGTATCAAAACGTCAACACTCAGGCTCAGGCTGTCGATGCCAGCCCGCACCGTCTGATTCAGATGCTGATGGAAGGCGGCCTGACTCGTCTGGCCCAGGCACGTGGTGCCATGGAGCGTGGGCAGTTCGCGATGAAGGGTGAACTGATCGGCAAGGCCATTGGCATCGTTGGCGGCTTGCGTGCTGGCTTGAACCTCGAAGAGGGTGGCGAGCTGGCTGTGAACCTGGATAACCTTTACGACTATATGAGCCGCCGTTTGCTGGAGGCTAACCTGAAGAACAGCCTCGAGCCGCTCGATGAAGTCGCCGATTTGCTTCGCAACGTCAAATCCGGCTGGGATGCAATCGCCCAGTGATTGGCGGGCTGGAAAGGAGTTTTCCATGAATACATCTGTTCAGCGTCTGCAAAACACCGGCACGGCCATGCGCCAGGCGTTGTCCACCCGGGATTGGGCGGCTATCGGTGAACTGGATCTGCAGTGCCGCCAGGCCGTGGAAGATGCCATGGTCGATGCTGCCGAGGACGATGGTGCGCTGCGGGCGCGAATGGAGGAGCTGCTGGACCTTTACAAGGATCTGGTAGCAGCGTGTCAGACCGAGCGCCAGCGTCTGGCCAACGAGCTCGTTCAATTCAATCAATCGCAGCAGGGCGCGAAGGTTTATCAACTGTTTGGCTGAACCGTCCAATAGCCGCTATGGTTGTCTGCAACGTCGTCCTTCTTCTCCAATGCCTTCCAGTCCTGATTGCAGCGCGCTCTTTCTGGCCTCGTTGCAACCTTCTCTAAATAATCACGCCATAAAATTGACTAAGCGCCAATAATTTACTTTACTGCTGGCTATGTGCCGGCGCTTTGGCAGCTGGTGGCTTTTTCTCTTTGGGCCGAACAATTATGTGGCGTGAAACCAAGCTTCTGCTAATTGACGACAACCTCGAGCGTCGTCGTGACTTGTCGGTAATTCTCGATTTCCTTGGTGAGGATCACCTTGCTTGCGGCAGCGGTGACTGGCGCAAGGTGGTCGAGCAGATCGACTCCAGCAGAAGCATTCTCGGTGTCCTGCTCGGTGAAGTTCAGCTCAGGGGCGGGGCGCTGGACCTGCTCAAGGAGTTCGCCGCCTGGGACGAGTACTTGCCGGTCTTGATGCTTCACGAGCATGCCACCACCGATTGGCCGGAAGAGTTTCGCCGCCGTGTGCTGGCGACCCTCGAGATGCCGCCCAGCTACAACAAACTCCTCGACTCCCTGCACCGCGCCCAGGTTTATCGCGAGATGTATGACCAGGCCCGTGAGCGTGGCCGGCAGCGAGAGCCCAATCTGTTTCGCAGCCTGGTCGGTACCAGTCGCGCCATTCAGCAGGTCCGGCAGATGATGCAGCAGGTGGCCGATACCGAGGCCAGCGTGCTGATCCTGGGGGAGTCGGGTACCGGCAAGGAAGTGGTCGCACGCAATCTGCATTATCACTCCAAGCGCCGCGAAGCGCCGTTCGTGCCGGTCAACTGCGGCGCCATTCCGGCCGAGCTGCTGGAAAGCGAGCTGTTCGGGCATGAGAAAGGCGCCTTCACTGGGGCGATCACCAGCCGCGCCGGGCGTTTCGAGTTGGCCAACGGTGGCACGCTGTTCCTCGACGAGATCGGCGACATGCCGCTGCCCATGCAGGTCAAACTGCTGCGGGTTCTGCAGGAGCGCACCTTCGAGCGTGTGGGCAGCAACAAGACCCAGAACGCCGACGTGCGCATCATCGCGGCGACCCATAAGAACCTCGAGAACATGATCGAGGGCGGCAGCTTCCGGGAGGATCTGTACTATCGCCTCAACGTGTTCCCCATCGAGATGGCGCCGCTGCGTGAGCGCATCGAAGATATTCCGCTGCTGATGAACGAGCTGATCTCGCGCATGGAACACGAGAAGCGTGGCTCGATTCGTTTCAACTCCGCTGCCATCATGTCGCTCTGTCGCCATGACTGGGCCGGCAACGTTCGTGAGCTGGCCAACCTGGTTGAACGCATGGCGATCATGCACCCTTACGGCGTGATCGGTGTGGGCGAGCTGCCGAAGAAATTCCGCCATGTCGATGACGAGGACGAGCAGCTCGCCGCCAGTTTGCGCGATGAGCTGGACGAGCGTGCGGTGTTGACCTCATCGTCGCCGTCGGTGATGTCGCCGGCGATGCTGCCGGCCGAGGGCCTGGATCTCAAGGACTACCTCGGCAATCTGGAGCAGGGGCTTATCCAGCAGGCGCTGGATGATGCCGGTGGCATCGTGGCGCGGGCTGCCGAGCGCCTGCGCATTCGTCGCACTACCTTGGTCGAGAAAATGCGCAAGTATGGCATGAGCCGCCGCGAGGACGAGGCTGGCGACGACTGAGTCGCATGAGGTGAGCGGTAGCTCACCTGTTTCTTTCCGGGCATTGCCTCGACAGTCAGTTGATTGACGAGCTGCCATTCGCTAAAGCGCTATCACACTGAAAATAAAGCAGTTTATTTTCAGGCACGAGTATTGCTATCTCTCTGGCAAATGACCGCCTTCTGACGGCTCGCCCTGCGAGAGAGTGCAATGAAACCAAGCCCACAGCGCCATGCCCATCTGCAGACCTCGACGCCGGCACAGGCGGAGCGTGGGGATCTGGAGCAGTCGCTGGCCTTGTTCGAGCAGATGTCGAGCCGGCTGGGCAGCTCCTACAGTCTCTTGGAAAATCGCGTCAATGAACTGACTGGGCAACTGGCTCAGGTCAGCGAACAGCGCGTGCAGGAGCTGAACGAAAAGGAGCGCTTGGCCCATCGCCTGCAAAGCCTGCTGGACCTGCTGCCCGGTGGCGTCGTCGTCATCGACGGCCATGGCGTGGTGCGCGAAGCCAACCCTGTGGCGCGGGACATGCTCGGTGCGGCGCTTCTCGGGTGCCTGTGGCGTGACGTGATCGCGCAGCGCTTTGCCCCCCGGCGCGACGACGGCCATGAGATTTCCCTGGCCGATGGCCGGCGACTGTCGATTTCCACCCGCTCGCTACAAGGCGAACCGGGCCAGCTGGTGTTGCTGACCGACCTGACGGAAACCCGTCGCTTGCAGGATCAGCTGTCGCGGCACGAGCGCCTGAGTGCCATGGGACGCATGGTTGCGTCACTGGCTCATCAGGTGCGCACGCCGCTATCGGCGGCGCTGTTATATGCCAGTCACCTGACCGAACAGGTATTGCCAGCCGAGCAGCAACAGCGCTTCGCCGGGCGCCTCAAAGAACGATTGCACGAGCTCGAGCATCAAGTGCGCGACATGCTGGTGTTCGCCCGCGGCGAGCTGCCACTGCCGGACCGACTCGATGCTGCCCAGCTGTTCGAGGCGCTCAGGCAATCCGGTGAGGCGGTGGTTCAAGGCATCGACGTTCGCTGGCAATGCGATGTCCGGGGCGGCGAGCTGCTCTGCAATCGCGACACGCTGGTGGGCGCGCTGCTGAACCTGGTCGAGAATTCGATCCAGGCGGCAGGGCCGGGTGTGCGCCTTAAGGTGCATGCCTATAGACGCGAATCCACTTTGCGTCTGTGCATCAGTGATGACGGCCCCGGTATCGATGCGCTCACGCTGGCGCGCTTGGGTGAGCCGTTCTTCACCACCAAGACCACCGGCACCGGCCTTGGGCTGGCAGTGGTCAAGGCAGTGGCTCGCGCTCATCAGGGCGAGTTGCACCTGCGTTCACGGCCGGGCCGCGGTACCTGCGCCTTGTTGATTCTGCCGCTGATTATCCCAGCGCATCCCACGATTGAGGAGTGACCCATGGCTGCCAAAGTCCTGCTGGTTGAAGACGATCGCGCCTTGCGCGAAGCCCTGGCCGACACCCTCGAGCTCGGTGGCCATGATTACCGGGCCGTCGACTGCGCCGAGGCGGCGCTGGTCGCCATCGCCCAGGAACCGTTCGGGCTGGTGATCAGTGACGTGAACATGCCGGGCATGGATGGTCATCAACTGCTATGCGCCATCCGCGAACGCCAGCCACAGTTGCCGGTGCTGCTGATGACGGCTTTCGGCGCTGTCGAGCGTGCCGTCGATGCCATACGCCGTGGCGCAGCCGATTATCTGGTCAAGCCGTTCGAGCCCAAGGCCCTGCTGTCGCTGGTGGCGCGCTATGCGCTCGGGCGGGCCAGCGAGCTGGAGCCGGATGGCCCGGTAGCCTGTGAGCCGGCTAGTTTGCAACTGCTCGAGTTGGCAGCGCGGGTCGCCCGTAGTGACTCCACCGTGCTGATCACTGGCGAGTCGGGGACCGGTAAGGAGGTTTTGGCGCGTTATCTTCATCAGCAGTCCCCGCGTGCCAAAGGGCCATTCATCGCCATCAACTGCGCAGCGATTCCAGACAACATGCTGGAGGCCACCCTGTTCGGCCACGAGAAGGGCGCCTTCACGGGCGCTGTTGCCAGCGCGCCGGGCAAGTTCGAGCTGGCCGAGGGCGGAACCATTCTGCTCGATGAGATTTCCGAGATGCCACTGGCCCTGCAGGCCAAGCTGTTGCGCGTGCTGCAGGAGCGTGAGGTCGAACGTGTCGGCGCCCGCAAGCCGATCAGCCTGGATATCCGCGTGCTGGCCACCAGCAACCGTGAACTGGCAGCAGAGGTCGCGGCGGGGCGCTTCCGGGAGGACCTGTTCTATCGCCTTTCGGTATTCCCGCTGGCCTGGCGACCGTTGCGTGAGCGCCCGGCGGATATTCTGCCCCTGGCCGAGCGGTTGTTGGCCAAGTACGTGAAGAAGATGAACCTGGCGCCATTGCGACTCTCCGCCCAGGCTGTCGCCTGCCTGACGGGGCATGCCTGGCCGGGTAACGTGCGTGAGCTGGACAATGCCATTCAGCGTGCGGTCATCCTTCAGCAGAACGGTGTCATCGATCCCCATGACCTGTGCCTGAACGCGCCTATCGGGTTCGCACAATCCGCACCTTTGCCTCAATTGGCTGTGGTGCCGAACGCGCCGCTGCCGGTCGTGGTGGACGCAAGCCTGACGGACGGCGCCCTGGGCGAAGACCTGCGACGCCGTGAGTATCAGGTGATCATCGACATTCTGCGTGCCGAGCGAGGGCGTCGCAAAGAGGCTGCCGAGCGCCTGGGCATCAGCCCGCGTACCTTGCGCTACAAGCTGGCGCAGATGCGCGATGCGGGGATGGATGTCGAGGCGTATCTCTACGCCAGCTGATGGCCTCGGGGTGGCTATCCCGCCGGATCACGGGCGGGGGCCACAGATACCGGCTTGCGCCTGAACGGTGTGTGCATGGCGCGAATCACCGAGATCCGCTCTGGTTTCAGGCAGTGGGCGTAGCAATCGTGAGATGGCTCAGCGGCGTGCGAATTGCTGTTGTGGAGCCAGGAATGCATCGTGGAAATAATGCCGAAAAGCCTGCATCGCCGGGCTGAATTCGCGTTCACGATGCCATGCCAGGCCAACGCTCATGGGCGTTACCTGGTCAGTGATGGTCAGCGTTTCGATCCGTTTACCTTCCAGCGACCAGGGGCGATGCACCAGATCCGAAAGGATCGCCACGCCGCTGCCATTGGCGACCATGCTGCGCACCGCCTCTATCGAGCTGGTGCGTACCCGCACGTTTGGTTGCTGGCGCGCGTGTTGCCAATAGCGCATGGCGCTCTGTTCTGCTTCATCGACGGTCAGCAGGATGTAGGGTTCCATCGCCACGTCGGCGAGGCTGACTGCCGACCGTTCGCACAGGGGATGATGGCTGGGCAGCCATAGCCGGCGCTCGGAATTGAAGAGCGTTTCCGAGACGATGTCCGGGTGAGTGAGGTTGGCGGTCAGCACCACCGCCATGTCGAATCGGCCTTCCAGCAGGCCTTGCTCGATGGCCATGCGCTCCCGTTCATGGACTTCGATGGTCACGTCCGGATGCCAATGCTCCAGCCGTTGCAGATGGTGCGGCAAGAAGTAGCCGATCATCGTATAGCTCGCAGCCAAACGTAGCAGGCCACTGGCGCGTATGTCCGGCAAGGGGCTGTTCAGCGCGTCATCGACGCTGCGCAGAATCACATAGGCCCGGTTCAGAAAGTGCCGCCCGGCATCGGTCAGGCTCATGCCCTGGGCCGAGCGCTGGAACAGCAGCGTACCGAGCATGGCTTCCAGTTCCTTGATCGCCGTGGTCACCGCCGACTGGGAAATATTCAAATGAATGGCTGCCTGGGAGATCTGCCCGATCTCGGCGGTGGCGACGAAATAACGAACCTGGCGCAGGGGCAATGACATGGCCGCTCCGGTTGATGAGGTATCTGTTTTTCAGAAGACAACCTATCTGTTAATAGATCTACCCAAGGGGCGAGGGGGAATCTAACTTGACGTGCATGAAGTCGCAAGCGCCGGAGTACGTGTCATGCAGGCAGTAGATTTCAACTCGGATATGGGGGAAGGCTTTGGGCCTTGGAGCATCGGCGACGGCGTCGACAATCAGCTGATGGCCTCTATCAGTTCGGCCAATATCGCCACCGGTTTTCATGCCGGCGACCCCGGTACCATGCGCCGCACGGTCGAGCAGGCCAAACGCCTGGGGGTGGCCGTCGGCGCGCATCCGGGGTTTCGCGATTTGGTTGGTTTCGGCCGTCGACACATCAATGCCCCGGCTCAGGAGCTGGTCGACGACATGCTGTATCAGTTGGGCGCCCTGCGTGAACTTGCCCGGATTCAAGGTGTAGCGCTGCAACACATCAAGCCGCATGGCGCGCTCTACATGCACCTGGCCAGAGACGAAGAGGCCGCCCGCTTGCTGGTGGAGAATCTGCAACGCCTGGAACCTGAGTTGCTGCTGTATTGCATGCCCGGTTCGGTGATCTGGCGCATTGCCGAAGAGCTCGGCCAACCGGTGATCCGCGAATTCTATGCCGATCGTGAATATGACCTCAGCGGCTCCATCGTCTTCACCCGCAATGTGCGTGCCCATGATCCGGCCCAAGTCGCTGCGCGAGTTCTGCGCGCCTGCCAGCAAGGCGTGGTGCGCACGGTCGAGGGGGAGGACCTGGCGATCGAGTTCGATTCCATCTGTTTGCACAGCGATACGCCGGGTGCTCTGGCGCTGGTCGAAGCCACGCGTGATGCACTCGATAATGCGGGAATCGAGGTTCGTGCACCTCGCTGATAGATGAAGGCGATCCACAGGCGAGGGCGAGGGCGTGGCCATGGCTCGGGCCATTCGTGAATCACTGCTCACCAGCCATCATGGCCCTGTCGTGCGCGCTACCCGCGCCGCAGATGCTCGCTGTAACGCACAGGTCGCCGGCTTAACGCTCGGTGGCCAGGCTCAACCAGTCAATCGTTCGATGTCGATTCGGCTCGAGACCCGGCAGGCCGAACGCTGTGTAGGAGGTGAAACATGAGTACGCCCATCCGCTATAGCTTTGGTGCCGACGAGCATTTGTTCGCCGAGGTCAGTGACAGCATGTCCCTCGAAGCGTTCTTCAAGGGGCTGGCCGTTACCCGCGCGGTAGAGCGCATGGCGCTGGAGGGCGTGCTCGATGTATGTCTGGCCAACGCATCGTTTCAGATTCGTTTCGACCCTGATCGCATTGCACCTCACACCCTGCTCGAAGCCGTGAAGGAGGTTGAGGCCGAGGCAATCGCCGAAAGCACGTTGCAGACGCGGATCATCGAGATTCCGGTGCTTTACAACGACCCCTGGACTCACGAGACCCTGATGCGCTTTCGTGATCGTCACCAGGATCCGAGCGTCACGGATCTGCAATACGCTGCGCGGATCAACGGCCTGGCCGACGTCGACGCGTTCATCGCCGCCCACAGCGGTGCACCCTGGTTTGTCTCGATGGTCGGCTTCGTCGCCGGGCTGCCGTTCATGTTCCAGATGGTCGAACGCGAGCGTCAGTTGCAGGTGCCCAAATACCCGCGGCCACGCACCGACACGCCCAAGCTGACCTTGGGCCATGGCGGCTGTTTCGGCTGCATCTACTCGGTGCGTGGCGCCGGGGGTTATCAGATGTTTGGTGTCACGCCGGCACCGATCTATGACCCGCAGCAGAGCCTCGGGTACCTGAAAGAGCACATGGTGTTCTTCCGGCCGGGCGACATCGTACAGTTCAAACCGATCGACCGTGAGGCCTACGACCACATGGTGAGCGAAGTGGAGATCGGGCGCTTCGATCTGCGGATTCGGCCGGTGGAATTTTCGCTGGATGCGTTTCTGGCCGACCCCGTCGGCTATCCCAAGTCGTTGCAGGAGGTATTGGCATGATCAAGGTACTCAAGCCCGGTCTCGCCACTTCGGTACAGGACCTGGGCCGCGAAGGGTATTACCACCTGGGCATTCCTCCGTCCGGTGCGCTCGACCAATACGCCCTGAGCGCGGCCAATCAACTGGTCGGTAACCCGGCAGGTTCGGCTGCTCTGGAATGCACGCTGCTGGGGCCGGAACTGGAATTTCTGGAGGATGCTCTGGTGGCGATCTGCGGCGCGCACATGCCGCTACGAGTCGACGGCGTGGAAATGCACCACGACACGGCGTTCTCGGTCAAGGCCGGGCAGGTGCTGCGCTTTGATTTTCCCAGGGTCGGTGCCCGTGCCTATCTGGCGGTGGCTGGTGGCATTGATGTGCCGATCGTACTCGGCAGTCGTTCGACCTATGCGCTTGGAGCAGTAGGCGGTTTTCAGGGGCGTCGTCTGATGGCCGGCGACGAACTGCCGGTGGGCATTGCCAGCGGCAAGGGTCGCGCTGGCGCCAGTTTGCCCATGGCGTTGCGGCAGTCCTTGGGTGGCGAAATCACGCTGCGCGTCGTACCAGGTTTGTACTATCACCGCTTGACCGAATCCGCCGCGCAGCGTTTTTTCGCCGAGCCATGGACGGTCGGCTCAGAAGCCGACCGTATCGGTTATCGTCTCAAGGGTGGCAGCGCGCTGAGTTTCCAGCCTCGTGAGCAACCATTTGGCGCCGGTTCTGATCCGTCGAACATCGTCGACAGTTGCTATCCGATCGGCTCGATTCAGGTTCCCGCCGGGCTCGAACCCATCGTCTTGCATCGCGACGCAGTGTCCGGTGGTGGTTACGCCATGATCGCAACGGTGATCAGCGCCGATCTCGACCTGGTCGGCCAGATGCAACCCAACCAGAAGGCCCGCTTTGCCGCGGTAACCCTCGAAGAGGCGCTGGAGGCGCGACGCTCCTACAAGAAGAAACTCAGCTACCTGAGTACGCTGTTCCCTTCCTGATGCTTCCCGCCACATCGCGGTGGGCAATTCCAGGCGGCAATCACGCGTCGCACATCGGTGCGGCTGTAGCTGAACGCGCTTCAGCGCGGCCCCGGAGGGGGGGGAGCGCAGCGAATAACCTGGGACGTAGTCTCTGGTGAGAGTCCGGCGGACACAAAAAAGCCCCGGATCTACCGAGGCTTTCGAATTTGGCTCCGCGACCTGGACTCGAACCAGGGACCCAATGATTAACAGTCATTTGCTCTACCGACTGAGCTATCGCGGAACAACGACGCGTATCCTACTGATTACGAAGGGGAAGTCAAGCATCTGCCGGCTTCCCCTGGCAACTTACAGAACGGCGGCGATGGCCTTGGTCACCACTGGCAGGTTATGGGTGTTCAGGGCGGCCACGCAGATGCGGCCGGTGCCCACGGCGTAGATGCCGAATTCGCTGCGCAGGCGCTCGACCTGTTCGGTGGTCAGCCCCGAGTAGGAGAACATGCCGCGCTGTTCGGCAACGAAGCCGAAGTCGCGCTTGGCATTCAGTGCTGCCAGCTGCTCGACCATGGCCAGACGCATGGTGCGGATACGATCACGCATCTCGCCCAGTTCGGTTTCCCACATCACCCGCAGTTCAGGATTGTTGAGCACGGCCGCGACCACGCTGGCGCCATGGGTCGGCGGGTTGGAGTAGTTGGTGCGGATCACGCGCTTGACCTGGGACAGCACGCGGCTGCCTTCTTCCTGGTCGCCGACTACGATGGTCAGGGCGCCGACGCGCTCGCCGTACAGCGAGAACGACTTGGAGAACGAGCTGGAGACGAAGAAGGTCAGGCCAGATTGGGCGAACAAACGTACCGCCGCGGCGTCTTCTTCAATACCGTCGCCAAAACCCTGGTAGGCGATGTCGAGGAAGGGCACATGCTCGCGTTCGCGCACGATTTCCAGCACCGCTTGCCAGTCTGCGGGCGTCAGGTCGACGCCGGTCGGGTTGTGGCAGCAGGCGTGCAGCACGACGATGGAGCGCGCCGGCAGGTTCTTCAGGTCTTCGAGCAGGCCGCCACGGTTCACGCCGTTGCTGAAGGCGTCGTAGTAACGGTAGTTGCGCACCGGGAAACCGGCGGTTTCGAACAGCGCGCGATGGTTCTCCCAGCTCGGGTCGCTGATCGCCACGGTGGCGTCGGGCAGCAGGCGCTTGAGGAAGTCCGCGCCGGTCTTCAGGGCGCCGGTGCCGCCGATGGCCTGGGTGGTGATCACGCGGCCTTGCTGGATCAGCGGCGAGTCGTTGCCCAGCAGCAGCTTCTGCACGGCCTGGTCGTAAGCGGCGATGCCCTCGATCGGCAGGTAGCCACGTGGCGCGCGAGCGGCGATCAGGGTCGCTTCGGCCTCGACCACGGCGCGCAGCAGCGGGATGCGGCCTTCTTCGTTGGTGTAGACACCCACGCCAAGGTTGACCTTGTCAGGGCGTTTATCGGCGTTGAATGCTTCGTTGAGGCCCAGGATGGGATCGCGCGGAGCCATTTCGACGGCGGAGAACAGACTCATGGGGGCGGCAGCTCTGTGGTGGGGTGAGTATCGAGCAACCCGGCAACTGGATTAGGGGTTGCGCAAGCGGGCCGTTAGTATAGCGGCCCATATTCGGTGTCGCGACAGCGTACATCAGGTATGACGCACGTGTTGTCGTGGCGTCACAGCCTTTGCAGAGGTAATTATGTCCGAGTTTCAACTGGTCACCCGTTTCGAGCCCGCTGGCGACCAGCCCGAGGCGATTCGGCAGATGGTCGAAGGCCTCGAAGCCGGGCTTTCGCACCAGACGCTGCTCGGCGTGACGGGCTCCGGCAAGACCTTCAGCGTGGCCAACGTCATCGCCCAGGTGCAGCGCCCGACGCTGGTGCTGGCGCCGAACAAGACCCTGGCGGCGCAGCTGTACGGCGAGTTCAAGTCGTTCTTCCCGAACAACGCGGTGGAGTACTTCGTTTCCTATTACGACTACTACCAGCCCGAAGCCTACGTGCCGTCGTCGGATACCTTCATCGAGAAGGACGCCTCGATCAACGATCACATCGAGCAGATGCGCCTGTCGGCGACCAAGGCGCTGATCGAGCGCAAGGACGTTATCGTGGTCTGCACGGTGTCGTCGATCTACGGCCTGGGCAGCCCCGAGGAGTACCTGAAAATGGTGCTGCACCTCGACCGTGGCGACAAGATGGACCAGCGCGCGCTGCTGCGCCGCCTGGCCGAACTGCAGTACACCCGCAACGACATGGATTTCGCCCGGGCGACCTTCCGGGTGCGCGGCGATGTGATCGATATCTTCCCGGCCGAATCGGACCTGGAAGCGATCCGCATCGAACTGTTCGATGATGAGGTGGAAAACATCAGCGCTTTCGATCCGCTGACTGGTGAGGTGCTGCAACGCCTGCCGCGCTTCACCTTCTACCCCAAGAGCCACTACGTGACGCCCCGCGACACGCTGCTTGAGGCGATGGAGAAGATCAAGGTCGAGCTCAAGGACCGCCTGGACTACCTGCGCGGCGCCAATAAGTTGGTCGAAGCGCAGCGCCTGGAGCAGCGCACCCGTTTCGACCTGGAGATGATTCTCGAGCTGGGCTACTGCAACGGCATCGAGAACTACTCGCGCTACCTGTCCGGGCGCGATCCCGGTGCGCCGCCACCCACGCTCTACGATTACCTGCCGGCCGAGGCGCTGCTGGTGATCGATGAATCCCACGTCAGCGTGCCGCAGGTCGGCGCCATGTACAAAGGCGACCGCTCGCGCAAGGAAACCCTGGTCGAGTACGGCTTCCGCCTGCCGTCGGCGCTGGATAATCGGCCGATGCGCTTCGAGGAATGGGAAGCCTCGTGCCCGCAGACCATCTTCGTTTCCGCCACGCCAGGGCCTTACGAGGCCGACCACGCCGGGCGAGTGATCGAGCAGGTGGTGCGCCCCACCGGCCTGGTCGACCCGGAAGTGGAGGTGCGCCCGGCGCGTACCCAGGTCGATGACCTGCTGTCGGAGATCAACAAGCGCGTCGCCCTCGAGCAGCGCGTGCTGGTCACCACGCTGACCAAGCGCATGGCCGAGGACCTCACCGACTACCTGGCCGACCACGGCGTCAAGGTGCGTTACCTGCACTCGGATATCGACACGGTCGAGCGGGTGGAAATCATTCGCGACCTGCGCATCGGCACCTTCGACGTGCTGATCGGCATCAACCTGCTGCGCGAGGGCCTGGATATGCCCGAAGTCGCCCTGGTGGCGATTCTCGATGCCGACAAGGAGGGCTTCCTGCGCAGCGAGCGTTCGCTGATCCAGACCATCGGTCGTGCCGCCCGTAACCTCGACGGCCGGGCAATTCTCTACGCCGACAACATGACCGGTTCCATGGAGCGCGCCATCGGCGAGACCGAGCGGCGCCGGCAGAAGCAGTTGGCCTTCAACGAGGCCAATGGCATCGTGCCCAAGGGCGTGGTCAAGGACATCAAGGACATTCTCGAAGGCGCCGTGGTGCCAGGTGCGCGCAGCAAGAAGCGCAAAGGCATGGCCAAGGCTGCCGAAGACAATGCGCGCTACGAGGCGGAGCTGCGCTCGCCGGCGGAGATCACTAAGCGTATCCGTCAGCTGGAGGACAAGATGTTCGAACTGGCCCGCGACCTGGAGTTCGAGGCGGCGGCGCAGATGCGCGACGAGATCCAAAAGCTGCGTGACCGGCTGCTCGCGGTATGAGTGTGGCGGGGCATGCAAAGGTCTATCTGGCCGGCTTCGACGTGTTCCGGGTAGACGCCATCGAACGCGGCGAGTACCTCAAGCGCTTGTGCCGTGAGCAGGGACTTGAGGGGCTCTACCCGTTCGATAACGAGGTGGCTGACGGGCTGGCGCCGGCCGAGATGGCGGCGCAGATCTGTCGGCTCAATCTGGCGATGATCCGTGGTGCCGATGCCGTGCTGGCCAACCTCAACCCGTTTCGCGGGTTCGAGCCGGATTCCGGCACGGTCTTCGAGGTCGGCGTGGCGGTAGCCCTGGGTAAGCCGGTGTGGGCTTACTTCGAGCCCCAGGGCAGCATGCGCCAGTGGTTGCCCGGTGACACTGAGGGCCGTGACGCCGACGGCTACTTCATCGAGGATTTCGGCCTGCCGCGCAACCTGATGCTGGCCTGCTCCTGGGCCGGTTGCAGCGCCAGTGTAGAGGAGGGCGTTGCGGCGCTGCGTCGCTACCTGAGCGGCGCGTCGGGCGCCTGACCCGTACTTCGCGGACCGTTGCCGCGGTTCGCTGGAGCCAGCCGGGGCTGGCCTGTTAATATTCATTCCCTTCGCTTTCTCGCGTCATCCATGGCGCCTGCGCCGGCCGCCCATGCGGCCTGGGCGCAGGGGCAGCCCATGCCATTTCCAGTCTTACTTGCTCGGGACTTTTCATGACCACCGTTCGCACTCGTATCGCTCCGTCGCCCACTGGCGATCCTCACGTCGGCACCGCCTACATCGCCCTGTTCAACCTGTGCTTCGCCAGGCAGCACGGCGGCGAGTTCATCCTGCGCATCGAGGATACCGACCAGGTCCGTTCGACCCGTGAGTCCGAGCAGCAGATCTACGATGCCCTGCGCTGGCTGGGCATCGAGTGGAACGAAGGCCCGGACGTCGGCGGCCCATACGGCCCGTATCGGCAGAGCGAGCGTGGCGAAATCTATCGCAAGTACGCCCTGGAACTGGTCGAGAAAGGCCACGCCTTCTACTGCTTCTGCACACCGGAAGAGCTCGACCAGATGCGCGCCGAGCAGACCGCACGTGGCGAAACGCCGCGCTACGATGGCCGCGGCCTGCTTCTTGCCGATGAAGAAGTGCAGCGCCGCCTGGCAGCGGGCGAGCCCCACGTGATCCGCATGAAGGTGCCGAGCGAGGGCGTCTGCGTGGTGCCGGACATGCTGCGCGGCGACGTGGAGATCCCGTGGGATCGCATGGACATGCAGGTGCTGATGAAGACCGATGGCCTGCCGACCTACTTCCTGGCCAACGTGGTCGATGACCACCTGATGAAGATCACCCACGTGCTGCGTGGTGAAGAATGGCTGCCCTCGGCGCCCAAGCTGATCCTGCTCTACGAGTACTTCGGCTGGGACAAGCCGCAGCTGTGCTACATGCCGCTGCTGCGTAACCCGGACAAGAGCAAACTGTCCAAGCGCAAGAACCCGACCTCGATCACCTTCTACGAGCGCATGGGCTTCCTGCCCGAGGCGATGCTCAACTACCTGGGCCGCATGGGCTGGTCGATGCCGGACGAGCGCGAGAAATTCACCCTCGAGGAGATGATCGCCAATTTCGACGTACAGCGCGTTTCCCTCGGCGGGCCGATCTTCGATCTGGAGAAGCTGTCCTGGCTCAACGGCCAGTGGATGCGTGACCTGAGCGTCGAAGCGTTCGCCGCTGGCGTGCAGAAGTGGGCCTTCAACAGTGACTACCTGATGAAGATCGCCCCCCACGTGCAGGGCAGGGTGGAAACCTTCAGCCAGATCGCGCCGCTGGCCAGCTTCTTCTTCGCAGGCGGCGTGCAGCCGGACAAGGCGCTGTTCGCCCACAAGAAGCTGTCGGACGATCAGGTACGCCAGCTCATGCAATTGATCCTCTGGAAGCTCGAAGCGCTGCGACAGTGGGAAAAGGAGCGCATTACCGGCTGCATCCAGGCGGTGGTCGAACACCTGGAGCTGAAGCTGCGCGATGCCATGCCGCTGATGTTCGCTGCCGTCACCGGCCAGGCCAGCTCGGTATCGGTGCTCGATGCCATGGAAATCCTCGGCCCGGATCTCACCCGTTTCCGTCTGCGCCAGGCCATCGAACTGCTCGGTGGTGTGTCGAAGAAAGAGAACAAGGAGTGGGAAAAACTGCTGGGCAGCATCGGCTGATTCTCGGCCGCCTGTCGCCATGGGCGGCCGGCAGCCAGCGGTTTGCGGTAAGTGTTTGTTATGTCAGCGAAAAAAAATGCACCACCGGCTAAAATTTTGTTGACAGGGTGCAGGGGCGCACTTAACATGCGCCCCGTCCTCGAGATGGGGCTATAGCTCAGCTGGGAGAGCGCTTGCATGGCATGCAAGAGGTCGACGGTTCGATCCCGTCTAGCTCCACCAATCTCGGATGCCACAACCGGTTCTAAGGAGCGGGTTGAGTTGTAAAGAAGGGCATTTGCGTCCCCTTCGTCTAGTGGCCTAGGACACCGCCCTTTCACGGCGGTAACAGGGGTTCGAGTCCCCTAGGGGACGCCACTATTTCCAGCTGCAGTGCTTAGGCATTGCAGCCAGACCGCAAGGTTCTGGGGCTATAGCTCAGCTGGGAGAGCGCTTGCATGGCATGCAAGAGGTCGACGGTTCGATCCCGTCTAGCTCCACCAATCCACGACAAGGCCAGCCGAGTGCTGGCCTTGTTCTTCGAAGGTTTCGTCCCCTTCGTCTAGTGGCCTAGGACACCGCCCTTTCACGGCGGTAACAGGGGTTCGAGTCCCCTAGGGGACGCCATTTTTGCCCGCTCTGCGGGATTTTTAAGGGTCACTTCTCACGAAGTGGCCCTTTTGTTTTTGCGCCCTCGAAAAGTTTTTCGTCGATCCGTACGGTTGGCGATGCGGCGCTTGCGTTGCAGCGGGCTAAGCCCCTAAGGTCGAGCCTGTTGCGTCGCCAAGGGAGGCCATTGCATGAAGCTGACTCACATTGCTGCATCGCTGCGCGTTGCCGTGCTCGGGTACGTGTCGTGAACTGGGACCGCCCTGATCCGTTCACCATCGACCTGCTGGTCGGCAGCGAGGATATTGACGGCCTCGGGCACGCCAACAACGCCGTCTACGTGACCTGGCTGGAGCGTTGCGCCTGGCGCCATTCGCAATCGCTGGGGCTGGATCTGGTCGAGTACCGGCGCCTGGATCGGGCCATGGCGGTGGTGCGCCACGAGATCGATTACCTGAGCAGTGCCTACGAAGGGCAGGCGCTGCAGATGGGCACCTGGATCGTCGAATCCGACCAGCGTCTGAAGATGGATCGCTGCTTCCAACTGATACGTCCGCAGGACGGCGTTACCCTGCTGCGTGCGCGCACCACCTTCGTCTGTATCGAATTGTCCAGCGGTCGGCCCAAGCGCATGCCGGCCGAATTCATCGAGGGTTATGGCCGGGCATTGCTGCCGGCTTGAGTGTTCATGGCTGCGGGGCCAGAAACAGCTTCCGCTCCTCGTAGACTGCCTGGTAGCGCCGGGTTTCACCCGGTTGCAGCAAGAGCGACTGGCTGCTCACCAGATCGATCTCGGCGCAGAACCCTTCGCGTGACGGGGTGAGCACCACGCTGCGTTCGCCGCTGGGAACGTCGAGTGTGACGCTTTCGCCGGCTGGCAAGGCGACAACCAACTGCTCGTCGACGCGCAGTTGCAGGTCGCAGGCATTGGGCGCGTTGCGGTCGCGGCTGACGATCAGCTTGGCGGCCGCTGCGGGATCCAGTGGCACGCCCTCGGAGATCGGCGTGGCGGCGATTGTAGCGGTGGTGGCCAGCAGCAGGGCGAGCGGGGCGCTGCGCAGCAAGGGTCGATTCATGGCGATTTCCGGTGGCGTCTGTCACTGCAGTGGACTGCGCCAGACGTTGGGTGTTCAGGCGCTGTCCCGGCGCGCCGCTCGCCGCTACACTACGCGCCGTTTTGCCTCGGCATGCCGATGGCCTTCCCCGTTATTCGAGAGTATCGCCATGCAGATCGCCCTGGCGCCCATGGAGGGGCTGGTCGATGAAATCCTCCGCGACGTGCTGACCCAGGTTGGCGGCATCGATTGGTGCGTGACCGAGTTCATCCGCGTTACCGACCGCGTGCTGCCCAGGTCGACCTACCGCAAACTGGCGCCGGAATTGCTCAACGGCGCCCGCACGGCTGCCGGTACGCCGCTGCGCGTGCAGTTGCTCGGCTCCGATCCCAAGTGCCTGGGTGACAACGCCGCCTATGCCTGCGTGCTCGGCGCGCCGGTGATCGACCTCAATTTCGGCTGCCCGGCCAAGACGGTGAACAAGTCCCGCGGCGGGGCGGTGCTGCTCAAGGAGCCGGAGCTGCTGCACGCCATCGTGAGCGAAGTACGCCGCAGCGTGCCGGCGACCACTCCCGTCACCGCCAAGATGCGCCTGGGCTTCGACCACAAGGATCTGGCTCTCGATTGCGCCCGGGCGCTGGTCGAAGGCGGCGCCTCGCAGATCGTCGTGCACGCGCGCACCAAGGTCGAGGGCTACAAGCCGCCAGCGCACTGGGAGTGGGTGGCGCGGGTGCAGGAGGTGGTCAGCGTACCGGTGTATGCCAACGGTGATATCTGGTCCGTCGAGGACTGGCAGCGCTGCCGCGAGGTGAGCGGCGCCGAGCACTTCATGCTGGGCCGTGGCGTGGTGGCGCAGCCCGATCTGGCCCGGCAGATCGCCGCGGCGAAGGCCGGCCAGGATGTCGGTGTGATGAGCTGGGCAGCGCTGCAGCCGCTGTTGGCCGAGTTCTGGCTGCAGGCCCGCCGCAAGATCTCGCCGCGCTACGCTCCCGGACGGCTCAAGCAGTGGCTGGCGATGCTCACGCGCAGCTATCCCGAGGCGGTCGAGCTGTTTGCTCTGGTGCGGCGGGAAACCAACTGCGAAGTCATCGACGCACTGCTCGGCGTGAGCATCGCGCCGGCAGAGGTGAGCACGCTGCAAACGCTCGAAGCTGACGAGGAGGCGCTCAGCGCCCTCCGCTGACGTCGAGCAGCGAGCCGGTGGTGTGGCTGGCCTGCTCGCTGGCCAGCCACAGAATCGCTTCTGCCACCTCGTCAGCCCGCCCGCCGCGGCCCAGCGGAATGCTTGCGACGACGCGCGCCACCCGTTGTGGTTCGCCGCCACTGGTGTGGATCTCGGTGTCGATCACCCCAGGTCGCACGGCATTCACGCGAATGCCATCGGCGGCGAGTTCCTTGGCCAGCCCTACCGTCATGCTGTCGACCGCGCCCTTGGCGGCGGCATAGTCGATGTACTCTTCGGGCGCGCCGAGGCGGGCGGCAATCGACGACACGTTGACGATCACGCCGCCACGCCCGCCCTGACGGGTGGACATCCGCGCAATCGCCTCACGGCTGCACAGGAAACTGCCGTACACGTTGGTGGCGAACACCCGTTGCCAGCGCTCCAGGCTCATCCGTTCCAGGCGCATCTGCTGCTCGAGCATCCCGGCGTTGTTGATCAGCACGTCCAGGCGCCCCAGGCGCGCATCGATGTCGGTGAACAGTCGGCGAACCTGGGCCTCGTCCGCCACATCGGCCCGTAACGCCAGCGCCTCGCCACCCGTGGTCGTGATCGTTTCGACGAGCGCATCGGCGGCCTCACGGCTGCGCTGGTAGTTGATGACCACCCGGTAACCTTGCCCGGCCGCCAGCCTTGCCGTGGCCGCACCGATGCCGCGACTGGCACCGGTGATCAGCATCACCTTGCCCATCGAAAAATCTCCTCTTCCGGTCCCTTGAAATTTTTTCGGCCATCCACATTTTTATCACCGTGGGATGCCGAAGTCGGGTCCCGCACCTTATCACTCGCTGACTAATCAGGAGATTTACCATGAGCACTGCATTTTCCATGACCCCGCTGTTCCGTCAGTCCATCGGCTTCGACCGTTTCAACGACCTGTTCGAGTCGGCGATGCGCAACGAGACCAGCAGCAGCTACCCGCCCTACAACGTCGAGAAGCATGCCGACGACCAGTACCGGATCGTCATCGCTGCCGCCGGCTTCCAGGATGAAGATCTGGATCTGCAGGTCGAGCGCGGCGTGCTGACCGTGACCGGCGGCAAGCGCGCGGGCAATGGCAACGGTGAAAATGTCACCTACCTGTATCAGGGCATCGCTCAGCGGTCGTTCAAGCTGTCGTTCCGCCTGGCCGACCACATCGAGGTCAAGAGCGCCAGCCTGGTGAACGGCCTGCTCAATATCGAGCTGGAGCGTCATGTGCCGGAAGAGGCCAAAGCCAAGCGCATCCCGATCGGGGCGGCACGTGCGGCGCTGGAGAACTGATCGCCGTTGCCGGCATACCGGAAAGGCGCCCTCGCCAGACTGTGTGAAAACCTAGCAGTCCGAGGGTGAGTTGAAGACAATGCCTCTATCGGTTGATAGGGGCATTGTCGTTTATGGGTTATATCCAGGGCGAAGGTCGCGGGCAAAGCAG
>NZ_MSXV01000020.1 GCF_001945395.1 Pseudomonas sp. PA15(2017)
TGCTCACCTGAAAGGTTGGTCGCGACCTTTCGAATCGTACAAAAGCAAACGCCCCGAACAATGTCGGGGCGTCTGATGGGATCACTACCTGCATCAGCGAGTTTTCACACGCTCTGTCAGGGCTCCGTTTTTTTATGGCTGCGTTTTTGGGGCGTTTTCGAATTCCTTTCGTTTCGATGACTGCAAAGTGGCGTTAGCGGCCGTTCGTTCTCGTGGGATGGACTAGTGATTATCTGTGGGAGCGGGCCATGCCCGCGATTTTTCGCGCGCATGGCGCGCTCCCACAGTGGATCGGCGAACGGCCGCTTCTGCCTTACTGCCGACTCCATGGAAATACGCATTCGCCGGCGAACAATGATCGCGGCCAGGCCTCAGGCGCGGCTATCCACCTCGACCCGCAATACCTTGCCGGCCTGCATGCAACGAACGGCCACCGGGCAGAAAGCTTCGATCACCTGGATATTGCTCTGCAGATGCTCGCTCAGGTGCGTGGTGGTAAAGCTGCCTGAACCTGCCAGCGCCATCGGTAGCAGCAACTGATCGGCCAGGTACTCGCCCACCGCCGCGCCGCTGACCAGCCATTGGCGCAACGGTTCGATGGCGCGGTCGGCCACCGCTTCGGCACGCACGCCGTTCTGGCCGAACGCGGGCGCATCGACGAAGCTCAGGTGCAGGAAGAGATCGAGCGGCTGTGTCGCGCCTGGGGCGTTTCGGGCGCGGGAGATGATCTGTCGACTCTGCTGGGCGAGGCTGCAGGCGATATCGACCTGCTCGACCTTCTGCAACTGCAGGCGGTGATCGATATCTGTCGGCAGACGGGTAGCTTGTCCGAGGCCGGCAGGCGATTGTTCGACATCAGTCGCCAGGGCAAGGCGCAGCCCAACGATGCGGATCGCCTGCGCAAGTACCTGGCGCGCTTCGGCTTGAGCTGGCAGTCCATTCGGAGGGAGTGATTTTATGGTGCGCGATGAGGCTGATTTGGTGCGTTGTCAGGGCTGTTGAAAACCCTGTTTTCACGGGGCTATTTACAATAAAGCATCAAAAAGTTTCATAAAGGCGTCATCTTGCCCTTTTTAAGGGCGTGGCGTTCTTGCTAGAGTCCCGCCACTTTTCATTGCGCGGCGCAGCAAGACGCCAGGGAGTCTGCCATGAGCATGTCCGTCGATCATTTTCTCGAACGCCTGAAACAACGCGACCCTAACCAGCCCGAATTCCACCAGGCGGTGGAGGAAGTGCTGCGTAGCCTGTGGCCGTTCCTGCAAGCCAATCCGCATTACCTGGAGGCGGGCATCGTCGAGCGTCTGGTCGAGCCGGAGCGTGCCGTGCTGTTCCGCGTGCCGTGGGTCGACGATGCCGGGCGCGTGCAGGTCAACCGAGGCTTGCGCATCCAGATGAACAGCGCCATCGGCCCGTACAAGGGCGGCCTGCGCTTTCACCCCTCGGTGAACCTGAGCGTGCTCAAGTTCCTGGCTTTCGAGCAGACCCTGAAGAACTCCCTGACCTCGCTGCCCATGGGCGGTGGCAAGGGCGGGGCGGACTTCGACCCCAAGGGCAAGAGCGACGCCGAGGTGATGCGTTTCTGCCAGTCGTTCATGACCGAGCTGTACCGTCACATCGGCGCCAACCTGGATGTGCCGGCCGGAGATATCGGCGTAGGTGGCCGCGAGATCGGTTACCTGTTCGGCCAGTACAAGCGCCTGGCCAACGAATTCACCTCGGTGCTGACCGGCAAGGGCCTGACCTACGGTGGCAGCCTGATCCGCCCGGAAGCCACCGGCTACGGCTGCGTTTACTTCGCCGAACAAATGCTCAAGACCCGCGGTCGCCACTTCGATGGCCAGCGCGTGGCCATCTCCGGTTCCGGCAACGTGGCGCAGTACGCCGCGCGCAAGGTCATGGACCTGGGCGGCAAGGTGATTTCCTTCTCCGATTCCGAAGGCACGTTGCATGTCGAAGAGGGCTTCAGCGAGCAGCACTGGCAGGATGTGGTGGCGCTGAAGAACCAGAAGCGTGGCCGCCTGAGCGAACTCGACGGCGGCGCGTTGCGCTTCCAGGCCGGGCAACGCCCTTGGGGCCTGGCGTGCGACATTGCACTGCCCTGTGCCACCCAGAACGAGCTGAACCTGGAGGACGCCAGGGCGCTGCTCGGCAATGGCTGCGGGTGCGTGGCCGAGGGCGCCAACATGCCAACCACGCTGGACGCGGTGGACCTGTTCATCGAGCACGGCACCCTGTTCGCCCCGGGCAAGGCCTCCAACGCCGGTGGCGTGGCGGTCAGCGGCCTGGAAATGTCGCAGAACGCCATGCGCCTGCACTGGAGCGAAGGCGAGGTGGACGAGAAGCTGCATGGCATCATGCAGTCCATCCATAATGCTTGCGTGCGTCACGGCGAGGAGAATGGCGGCATCAACTACGTCAAGGGCGCCAACATCGCCGGCTTCGTCAAGGTGGCCGACGCCATGCTCGCCCAGGGCGTGGTCTGACGGCCCACCCGCGCGGCCGGGCAATCTGGCTGCACCGCCAACCCCAGCACCTTGCCGACGGCTGGTCGGCAAGATGTGCTCATTGTCACGACTCGTACACACAAGGTGCCGACAATGCCCTCCCGTCGTGGTGCAGATGGCGCCGCGCGTGTTGGCAACACCACTGGAACAACGAGAGTCGTGTCATGAAACAGATCCCAGGAATGCTCGAAGGCGCTATGGCCGTTCGCTTCTACCAGAGCGTGCAGGGGCCTTTCCCCATCGAAATCGGTGCCGCGGTGCCTGGTACGAGCATGTCCGCCATCGTCAAACCGGCGGGTAGCCCCATCGCGCTGGATGCGGCCTGCGAGGAAGACCTCGGCCTGTCGCTGCTCGAAGCCGAGGCCACCGGCCTGGCTGCCGAAAAGGTCTGCGACCAGCTCAACGCCTTCTACGCCGGGCGCCGGGTCAATTGCAGTAGCGCGGCGGAAGTCGAGGCGGTCATCAGGCTGTTCCAGGCCACTGGTGTGGAGCTGGAGTTCTTGCTGTCGACCCTCGATGCCGCGGCGCTGTACCTGCCCGACGCGCCGTCGCTCGACCAGTACCCGGAATGCGTAGCCCGTAATCTGTTCGTGCTGGCCAGGCCGTTCGAGATGTGGCGTTTGCGCTGAGCGCAACCCTTAGCAGGCGCATCTTTACAGCAGTAAAGATGCGAACCGCTAGTGCATGACAATCGTTATCGAATAGACTCGCGCGCCACCGGCTCGCTTGCCTGCGTCTGTCTCGTTTTCGCCAAGCCCCGCTCGCTACTGTTCAGGCTCTGCGGGAGCGTATGCCTGTTCGTCAGGCACGAGATGGGCGCGTACCAGCAGCCGGTTCCCTCGTTCGCAGTATCTAGAGTCGATTGCGGTGTTCAAGAAAGTCTTGTTCCAACTGCACTGGTTTTTCGGCATCACCGCCGGGCTGGTGCTGGCCCTGATGGGCGTGACCGGCGCGCTGTACAGCTTTCAGGAAGAGATCCTGCTGGCGATCAACCCCGAGATGGCGGTGACCGCTCAGGCGGGCGAAGTACTGCAACCGGGCGAAATGGTCGAGCGTTTGCAGGCTCAGGGGCTCAGCGTATCCGGGCTGTACGTGGACACCGAAGGCGGCCAGCCGACACGGGTGTTCCTGACACCGCCGCCTGGTGAGCGGCGCGGCGGGATACGCTTCGTCGACCCCTATACAGCCGAGATATTCGAGACCCCTCGCGGCTTGCAGTTCTTTGGGCTGATGCTGCAGTTGCATCGCTTTCTCGCCATGGGCCAGAGCGGCCGGCAGATCACCGCCGCCTGCACCATCGCCCTGGTGTTCTTCTGCCTGTCCGGGCTTTACCTGCGTTGGCCGCGCAAGGTGTGGAGCTGGCGCGCCTGGCTGACGTTCGACTGGGCCAAGAAAGGCCGCGCCTTCAATTGGGACCTGCACGCGGTGGTCGGCACCTGGTGCCTGCCGCTGTACCTGTGCGCGGCGCTGACCGGGCTGTATTGGTCCTACGATTGGTACCGCGGCGGCCTGGAAAACCTGCTCAGCGACAAACCACGGGTCGCTGGCGAAGAGCGCGGTCGCCGCGGGCCACCACCCGAGGGGCAAGCGATGCCAGCGGTTGACTACGCCAACCTCTGGCAGGGCATTCAGCGCACGGCCGGTAATCGTCTTGGCGTCTACAGCCTGCAGCTGCCCAACGCAGCCGGCCAACCGGCGCGGGTGTTCTTCATGCTGCGCGACGCCGCGCACACCCGCGCCTTCGACCAGATGCAACTGGACCCGCTGACCGGCGAGGCGAACCAGGTCGAGCGCTACGCCGACAAGTCGTTCAAGGCGCGCTTGCTGGCCAGCGTCTACGCCCTGCACACCGGCGAATACTTCGGCATGACCGGGCGCATCCTGATGATGGTCGCCAGCCTGCTGATGCCGCTGTTCTTCGTCACCGGCCTGTTGCTGTACCTGGACCGTCGCCGCAAGAAGCGCGCTGCACTGGCGGCCCGTCAGGTGCTCGCTGGGCGTGACGGCGGGGAGCCCTGGCTGGTGGGCTTTGCCAGCCAGAGTGGCTTTGCCGAACAATTGGCCTGGCAAACCGCCGGGCAGTTGCAGGCCGCCGGCATGGCGGTGGACGTGCAGCCGCTGGCACGTATCGATACCGCCAGGCTCAGCGCCACGCCCCGTGCGCTGCTGGTGCTCAGCACCTTTGGCGACGGCGAAGCACCGGACAGCGCCCGTGGCGCCGAGCGCCAGTGGCTGGCGGCAACGCTGGATCTGCCCGGCCTGCGCTACGCGGTGCTGGCCCTGGGGGATCGTCAGTACGCGCAATTCTGCGGCTTCGCTCGGCGCCTCGACGACTGGCTGGCCAGCCGTGGTGCGCAGCGCCTGGGCGAGCGTATCGAGGTCGATGGTGACGACCAGCAAGCGCTGCAGCACTGGCAGCGGCAATTGGCCGAGTTGACCGGCGTACAGCCCCTGGCCGTGCAGCAGGTGCCGTTCGACGGCTGGGAGCTGTGCGCGCGCACTTGCCTCAACCCGGGCAGCCAGGGGCAGGGCACCTGGTTGATCGGCCTGCGGCCGCCGGCCGGTGCCCAGTGGCAGGCAGGTGACATCCTGGAAATCCTCCCGCGCAACGGCGATGCACAGATACAGCGCTGGCTGCAGGCCCACGGCTTGCAGGCGCTGGCGCCTGTCGTCATCGAACCGCTGGGCCATACGCTGGCTGAGGCGCTGGCTGCTCGCCAGCTGCCGTACAGCGCCAGTCATCTGGTCGGCTTGCACGCCCAGGCGCTGTTCGAGGCGCTGGTGCCGCTGCCCAGCCGTGAGTATTCGATCGCCTCGTTACCTGAAGATGGTGTGCTGGAGCTGATCGTGCGTCAGCAGCGCGTGACCAATGGCGAGCTGGGCGCTGGCTCCGGCTGGCTGACCGAACACCTGCCAATGGGCGCTCAATTGTTGGCGCGGGTACGCCGTAACAGTGGTTTCCACGCTCCTGAGGATGATCGCCCGCTGATCCTGATCGGCAACGGTACCGGGCTTGCTGGCCTGCGCAGCCTGCTCAAGGCACGCATCGCCGTCGGGCACGCGCGCAACTGGCTGCTGTTCGGCGAACGCAATGCCGAGCATGACTTCTACTGCCGTGACGAGCTGCAAGGCTGGTTGCAAGGCGGCCAGTTGCAGCGACTGGACCTGGCCTTTTCGCGTGATCAGGCGCAGCGGCTCTACGTGCAGGACCGCCTGCGCGAGGCAGCTGATGAACTGCGGACGTGGATTGCAGAGGGTGCTGCGGTTTATGTGTGCGGCAGCTTGCAGGGCATGGCGGCGAATGTGGATGAGGTGCTGCGAGAGGTGTTGGGTGACGCCGCCGTCGAGGGGCTGGTGGAGCAGGGGCGGTATCGGCGAGATGTGTACTGAGGGCTTGCTCTGGATTTATGAGCAGGTGCAAGGATTTGTGTGATCTATGCGGGCGAATTCGCGGGCATGGCCCGCTCCCACAATACAGCTGACTCTCCGATCCGCTGCTGGATTCGGCACTCGGGCTGCCTGAGTTGCCGAGCGCAGCTTGAGCTGCGCCCGGTGGCGGTCAGAGGAACTGCTCGGCGTGGTGGCAGGCCACTTCACGGCCATCGAGCGGGCGCAGCAGTGGCAGCTCGGTCTGGCAGCGTTCGGTGGCGTATGGGCAGCGCTTGTGAAACGGGCAGCCGGGTGGTGGGTTGAGCGGGTTGGGCAGCTCGCCGACGATCTTGATCTTCGGTTTGCTCGGGTCCGGGTGGATGGTCGGCGTGGCCGACAGCAGCGCCTTGGTGTACGGGTGCAGCGGGCGCTCGTAGAGCCGCTCGCTGGGGCCGATCTCGGCGGGGCGCCCGAGGTACATCACCAGCACGTCGTCGGCGACGTGGCGCACTACCGACAGGTTGTGGGAGATGAACACGTAGCCGGTCTTGAACTCTTCCTGCAGGTCCATGAACAGGTTGAGCACCTGGGCCTGGATCGACACGTCCAGTGCCGAGGTCGGCTCGTCGGCCACCAGCACCTTGGGGGTGAGCATCATGGCGCGGGCCAGGGCGATGCGCTGGCGCTGACCGCCGGAGAACATGTGCGGGTAGCGCTGGTAGTGTTCGGGGCGCAGGCCGACCTGGTTCATCATCGCCTGCACCCTTTCGCGGCGCTCGGCGCGCGACAGACTGGTGTTGATCAACAGCGGTTCGGCCAGCTGGTCACCGATCTTCTGCCGCGGGTTGAGCGAGGCGTAGGGGTTCTGGAAAACCATCTGCACGTCGCGGCGCAGTTGCTTGCGGGTCTGCGCGCCGGCACCGTTCACTTCCTGCCCGGCGATCTGCAGCGAGCCCGAGGTGGGCTCCTCGATCAGGGTCAGGGCGCGGGCCAGGGTGGATTTGCCGCAGCCGGATTCGCCAACCACGGCCAGGGTCTTGCCGGCCTGCAATTCGAAGGACACACCATTGAGCGCCTGCACCGTGGCGCTGGGCTTGAACAGGCCCTGGGACACGGAATAGTGGCGTGTCAGTTGGCGTGCGGTCAGAACGGTCGTCATCACGC
Organism: Pseudomonas sp. PA15(2017); assembly: GCF_001945395.1. GTDB lineage: Bacteria > Pseudomonadota > Gammaproteobacteria > Pseudomonadales > Pseudomonadaceae > Aquipseudomonas. The sequence continues at coordinate 7,038 of NZ_MSXV01000020.1, forward strand.
CACCTCGGCATTCAGATTGAGCGGGAAATAGCAGCGCACCGCGCCGCGCTCGTGGGGTTCCAGGGCCGGGCGTTGCTCGCGGCACTTGGGCTGCACGTAGGGGCAGCGCGGCGACAACAGGCAGCCTTGGGGCCGGTCGTAGCGGCCTGGTACGATACCGGGCAGGGTCGACAGGCGCGTGGCGCCCAGGCTGTGCTCGGGAATCGCCTTGATCAGCGCTTCGGTATACGGGTGGGTCGGTGCGTCGAACAGCGCCGGCACCTGGCCCAGTTCCACGGCCTGGCCGGCGTACATCACGCAGACCCGGTTGGCGGTTTCGGCGACCACGGCCAGGTCATGGGTGATCAGTACCAGGCCCATGTTCTGTTCACGCTGCAGGTCGAGCAGCAGCGCCATGATCTGCGCCTGGATGGTCACGTCCAGGGCGGTGGTCGGCTCGTCGGCGATCAGCAGTTTGGGCTCGGCGGCAATCGCCATGGCGATCGCCACGCGCTGGCTCATGCCACCGGACAGCTGGTGCGGGTAAGCGTCGAGGCGGCTGGCCGCACCCGGAATCTCCACGCGCTCGAGCAGTTGCAGGGCGCGCTGGCGCGCAGCCTTGCCCTTGAGACCGAGGTGCTGGCGCAGCACTTCCTCGATCTGGAAACCCACGGTGAAGCTCGGGTTCAGGGCGGTCATCGGGTCCTGGAAGATCATCGACAAGTCCTTGCCGACGATGTGCCGACGCTGGCGGCCCTTGAGCTTGAGCATATCGGTGCCGTCGAACGTCAGGCGATCGGCGCGCACGATACCGGGCGCATCGATCAGGCCCATCAGCGCCATCATGGTCACCGACTTGCCGGAGCCGGACTCGCCGACGATGGCCAGCACTTCGCCCTTGTCGACTTTCAGGTCGAGGCCATCGACCACCGGCACGGCGTTGGCGTCGCCGAAGCGCACGCTCAGGTTGTCTATTTCCAGCAGGCTCATCGGGCGGCCTCCATCGAATGGCAGGCCGTAATGCGAGAGATGTTCATGGCGGCCTCCTCAGATCGCGTTCTTGAGTTTCGGGTCCAGCGCATCGCGCAGGCCGTCGCCCATCAGGTTGATCGCCAGCACACTGAGCAGGATGGCGAGGCCGGGCAGGGTCACCACCCACCAGGCGCGTTCGATGTAGTCGCGCGCCGAGGCGAGCATGGTGCCCCACTCCGGCGTTGGCGGTTGTACGCCGAGGCCGAGGAAACCCAGGGCGGCGGCATCGAGAATCGCCGAGGAGAAGCTCAGGGTCGCCTGCACGATCAGCGGCGCCATGCAGTTGGGCAGCACGGTGATGAACATCAGCCGCGGCAGGCTGGCGCCGGCCAGGCGGGCGGCGGTGACGTAGTCGCGGTTCAGCTCGCCCATCACCGCGGCGCGGGTCAGGCGCACGTAGGAAGGCAGCGAGACGATGGCGATGGCGATCACGGTGTTGATCAGACCTGGGCCGAGGATGGCGACGATGGCCACGGCCAGCAGCAGCGAGGGCAGGGCCAGCATGATGTCCATCAGGCGCATGATCGAGGGGCCCATCAGGCGCGGGAAGAAGCCGGCGACCAGGCCCAGCAGCAGGCCGGGAATCAGCGAGATGACCACCGAAGCCAGGCCGATCAGCAGCGACAGGCGCGCGCCGTGGATCAGTCGCGAGAGCAGGTCGCGGCCGACTTCGTCGGTGCCGAGAATGAAGCGCCACTGGCCGCCGTCCAGCCACACCGGCGGGGTCAGCAGGGCGTCACGGAACTGCTCGCTGGGCGAGTAGGGCGCGATCCACGGCGCGAACAGTGCGCAGAACACCATCAGCAGCATGAAGCCGAGGCCGGCAACGGCGCCCTTGTTGTGACTGAACGCGCGCCAGAATTCCTTCAGCGGCGAGGGGTAGACCAGGCTCTGGTCGAGCGGCGTGGTAGTGGTCGAGGTCATGCTCGCACCTCATGGATATCTGATTTTGGCGTAGCCCGGGTCGAGCGCAGCGACACCCGGGAAAGAGCGATCTGGGTATCGCGCTGCTCAACCCAGGCTACGGAAGTAGTTTGTGGGGTGGACGACGCTTTATCCGTCCACCGCGGCGCGGTCATGGTGGATGAGAAAAGCGTCATCCACCCTACGGTTGTGTTGGTATCAGTTGCCATTCATGACTCCGGAGAATCGGTTCATGGCCTCGCGTGCTAGCGCGAGGCAAGGAAAAATTCGTCGAGAGAGCGGAGTTGGCTGTAGCCAATGAGCATCTCGAGAGGGATTTTGACGCGGCATCGCCGACGCGCAGCAGGTCATGGCCGGTTCTCAGCGCTGGTGGCGAATACGTGGGTTCACCAATCCATAGAGGATATCGACCACGAAGTTGACCAGGATCACCAGGCAGGCGATCAGCAAGATGCCGTTCTGTACCACCGGGTAGTCGCGGGCGCCGATCGACTCGATCAGCCATTTGCCGATGCCCGGCCAGGAGAAGATCGTCTCGGTCAGTACCGCGCCGGCGAGCAGCGTGCCGACCTGCAGGCCGAACACGGTGAGCACCGGAATCAGTGCATTGCGCAGGCCGTGCACGAACACCACGCGGGTGGGCGACAGGCCCTTGGCGCGGGCGGTGCGCACGTAGTCTTCGCGCAGTACTTCGAGCATCGCCGAACGGGTCATGCGGGCGATCACTGCCAGCGGAATGGTGCCCAGCACGATGGCCGGCAGGATCAGGTGGCGCAGGGCGTTGACGAAGGCGCCTTCCTCGTCGGACAGCAGGGTGTCGATCAACATGAAGCCGGTCACCGGCTGGATGTCGTAGAGCAGGTCGATACGCCCCGATACCGGCGTCCAGCCGAGCCACACCGAGAAGAACATGATCAGCAGCAGACCCCACCAGAAGATCGGCATCGAGTAGCCGGTCAGGGAGATGCCCATCACGCCGTGATCGAACAGCGAGCCGCGCTTGAGAGCGGCGATCACCCCGGCGATCAGCCCCAGCGTGCCGGCGAACAGCAGCGCGGCCAGGGTCAGCTCGAGCGTGGCGGGAAACAGGGTGGTGAATTCGTCCCACACCGGGGTACGGGTGCGCAGCGATTCACCCAGGTCGCCCTTAGCCAACTGGCCGATGTAGTCGAAGTACTGGGCGTACAGCGGCTTGTTGAGGCCCAGTCGCTCCATGGCTTCGGCGTGCATCTGCGGGTCGACGCGACGCTCGCCCATCATCACTTCCACGGGGTCGCCGGGAATCATGCGAATCAGCGCGAAGGTAAGCAGCGTGACCCCGAAGAACGTGGGTATCAGCAGGCCCAGGCGCCGGGCTATAAAACTCAACATCGTGGTAGGTACCTCATTGGCCGGTCAGGCAGCCCGCCGGCGTCTGTAGCGCCGGCGGTGTGTTTTTATCTACTTCACTCGGGTGGTGGCGAAGTTGTTGGTGGTCAGCGGGCTGATCCGATAGCCCTCGACGTCCTTGCGCATGGCGGTGAACAGCTTCGGGTGGGCCACGTTGATCCAGGGTTGATCCTCGGCGTAGAGTGCCAGGGCCTGGCGATACAGGGCGGCACGCTCATCGTTGGCGGTCACGCCGCGGGCCCTGGTGATCAGTTCCTGAAACTTAGGGTTGCACCAGCGTGCATAGTTCTCGCCGTTTTTTGCCGCATCGCAGCTGAGCAGCGGGCCCAGGAAATTGTCCGGGTCGCCGTTGTCGCCAGCCCAGCCGGCGGATACCAGATCGCCTTCGCCATTCTTGGCGCGGCGAAGCATTTCGCCCCATTCCATCACCCGAATGTCGACCTTCAGGCCGATCTCGGCAAGATCCGCTTGCAGCATTTCTGCCGACAGGCGCGGATTGGGGTTGGTCTGGCCGCCGCCGCTGCGGGTGAACAGGGTGAGCACGGTGCCTTTCGGCACGCCGGCTTCCTCGAGCAGGGCGCGGGCCTTGTCGAGGTCGCGGGGCGGGTTGCGGTTGTCGTCGTTATAGCCGATCAGGGTTGGCGGGTACGGGTTGACCGCCACCAGCGCGTTGCCCTTGCCGAACAGCTGCTCGACGTGGCGCTGGCGGTCGAAGGCGAGGTTGATCGCCTGGCGCACGCGCACGTCGCTCAGGTACTGGTGCTCGGTGTTCATGGCGATGTAGCCGGTAACGATGGCCTCGATCTCGTCGACCTTGAGCTTGGCATCGGCCTTGATCGCCGGCACGTCGTCGGGCTTGGGATACAGCGCCACCTGGCATTCGTTGGCGCGCAGCTTCTGCAGGCGCGTGTTGTTGTCTGTGGTGATGGCGAAGATCAGCGGGTCGGCCGGTGGCTTGCCGCGGAAGTAATCCGGATTGGCCCGGAAACGGACCTGGGCGTCCTTGTTGTAACGCTGAAACACGAAGGGGCCGGTGCCGATCGGTTTGCTGTTGAGGTCGGCGGTGTTGCCGGCTGCGAGCAGCTGATCGGCGTATTCGGCTGAGTAGATCGACGTGAAGGCCATCGCCATGTCACGCAGGAACGGCGCCTCCGGGCGAGTCAGGGTGATGACCACGGTGTGGTCGTCGGTCTTGGTCACCGACTTGAGCAGTTGCCGGAAGGCCATGCTCTCGAAATAGGGATAGCCGACGCTGGCCTTGGCGTGCCAGGGGTGCTTGGGGTCGAGCTGGCGATTGAGGCTCCACAGCACGTCGTCGGCGTTGAGGTCGCGGCTCGGCGTGAAGTAATCGGTGGTGTGGAATTTCACACCCTTGCGCAGGTGAAAGGTGTAGGTCAGGCCGTCGTCACTGACTGCCCAGCGCTCGGCCAGGGCCGGCTGGATGTCCGTGGTGCCGGGCTTGAAGTCGACCAGGCGGTTGAATACCGTCTCGGCCGAGGCATCGGCCGTCACCGCGGTGGTGTACTGAACGATGTCGAAGCCCTCGGGGCTCGCTTCGGTACACACCACCAGGGGCTTGGCTGCGAGGTGGCCGGCGGCGCCGAGAACCAGGGCGGCCAGCGCTGCACGTAGCGGTAGTGTCTTCATCGGATATCCCCCGCGAATGAGATCAGCATAGACATACGGCCTGCAAGGGCAGGCCGTGAGCCGTGGTCAGAAGGGTGCATGCATCATCGCTCGTGCGGCGTGCTCAGCCAGTGGATAAGCCCGAGGCCTGGGCGCTCGATGCGCCCGTCACTCGGGTCGGTCGGCTGGCGGGTCGCCTCGCGATTGCCCTCGAGGCGGCCACCACGCCAATCAGTCGTTGCTGACACCGATGAAGCTGTTACGCCCGAACGGGCTGATCTGGAAGCCCTTCACGCTGGTGCGCATCGGCTGGTACACGGTGGAGTGGGCGATCGGGGTGATCGGCACTTCACGCTTGAGCACCGCCTGAGCCTGCTTGTACAACTCGCTGCGCTCGTTCTGATCGGTCACCCGCTTGGCGGCCACCACCAGCTTGTCGTACTCGGCATCGCACCATTTGGAGAAGTTGTTGCCGTCCACCGAGGCGCAGCCGTACAGGGTGCCGAGCCAGTTGTCGGGGTCACCGTTGTCGCCTGTCCAGCCGATCAGCATGGCGTCGTGCTCGCCGGCGTGGGCGCGCTTGATGTACTCGCCCCACTCGTAGCTGACGATACGTGCCTTGACGCCGACCTTGGCCCAGTCGGCCTGCAGCATCTCGGCCATCAGACGGGCATTGGGGTTGTAGGGGCGCTGCACGGGCATGGCCCACAGGGTGATTTCGGTGCCTTCCTTGACGCCGGCGGCCTTGAGCAGCTCCTTGGCTTTTTCCGGGTCGTAGGCGGCGTCCTTGATCGACTCGTCGTAGGACCACTGGGTCGGCGGCATGCCATTGACGGCCAGTTGGCCGGCGCCCTGGTACACGGCGTCGATGATCGCCTGCTTGTTGACCGCCATGTCCAGCGCCTGGCGCACTTCGAGCTTGTCGAACGGCGCGCGGGTCACGTTGTAGGCGATATAGCCCAGGTTATAGCCCGGAGCGGTCGGCACGTTGAGGTTCTTGTCCGCCTGCAGGCCCTTGAGGTCGGCCGGACGCGGGTTGAGGGTGATCTGACACTCGCCGGCACGCAGCTTCTGGGCGCGAACCGAGGCGTCGGTGTTGATCGAGAAGATCAGGTTGTCGATCTTCACCTGATCAGGTGCCCAGTACTCCTTGTTGCCCTTGTAGCGAATCGCCGCGTCCTTCTGGTAGCGGCTGAACACGAACGGGCCGGTGCCGATGGGCTTCTGGTTGATTTCCGCGGCCTTGCCGGCCTTGAGCAACTGGTCGGCGTACTCGGCCGAGTGCACGGCGGCGAAGTTCATCGCCAGGTTCTGCACGAATGCGGCGTCCACTTCCTTGAGGGTGAAGACCACGGTGTGGTCACCGGTCTTCTCGATCTTGACGATGTTCTTGTCCAGACCCATATCGGTGAAATACGGGAACTCGCTGGGGTAAGCCTTGCGGAACGGGTGGTTGCGATCGAGCATGCGCTGGAAGGTGAACAGCACGTCGTCGGCGTTGAATTCGCGGGTCGGCTTGAAGTAGTCGGTGGTGTGGAACTTGACCCCTTCGCGCAGGTGGAAGGTGTAGGTCAGGCCGTCTTCGCTGATGTCCCAGGAAGTGGCCAGGCCCGGCTGGGCCTTGGTGCCGCCGCGCTCGAATTCGGCCAGGCGGTTGAAGATGGTTTCCGAGGCCGCATCGAAGTCGGTGCCGGTGGTGTACTGGCCCGGATCGAAACCGCCCGGGCTGCCTTCGGAGCAATACACCAGATTGCTGGCCTGGGCGAGCGAAACACTGGAGAGCAGACCTGCAGTGAGCAGAGCCTTGCACAGGAGAGACATGCGCATGCGAACCTCTTTTTTCTTTTTGTTCGCGCCTGGGTTCAGCGCGAGCTCGGAATGCGGTGAAAGCGGATAGCCCACCGGGTCGGATTCGAAATTAAGTCATGCTGAAATTTCGGTCAACAAAAATTAAGCAGCACTAACATTGCGCATATTTGCCCTGAATTGGAGCAAAAATCAGCTATTGGCAGGGTGATCGCCAAACAACCCCATGGTGGTCATGGTCAGCACCTCGGCCGGCTCGTTGGCGGCATTGATCAGCCGATGCAGCTTGCCGGCATCGAAATGCACCGAGTCGCCGGGGCCGAGCGGGTAGTCGCGACCTTCGATGGTATAGACGATCTGCCCGGCCAGCACGTAGGAGAACTCCACGCCTTCATGGGCGATCAGCTCCGATTCGTAGCCCACCGGAATGTTCATCTTCACGGCATTGATCGAATTGCCCGGAAACGAGCTGGACAGCCGTTCGTAAGCCAGCAATTGGCCGCCGACCGTATAGCGTACGCGCTCATTGACGTGAGAGTCCGGCTGCGCCTGCTCGGGCTGGTCGAACAGCGCGTTGAGCGGCACGTTCAGGGATTTGGCGATGCTCGCCAGGGACGAGATCGACACGCCGGTGAGGTTGCGCTCGGCCTGGGACAGGAAGCTGGCCGTCAGGCCGGCGTCGGCGGCCACCTGGTTGAGGGTCTTGCCGGCGGCCCGCCGGTAGCGGCGCAGGCGTTCGCCGATGCGATCTGCGGTCATGGGTAAGGTTCGCTGTTCGAATGGGCGGAGTATACCGATGGCGAGTAGGGACTTCAGCTTGAAGATGATGGCAGTTTTTAAGTGCCACTGAAAAAAGCTTTGACCGTAATTTAAGTTGCACTTAAATTTTGCGCCAGTGAATGACCCGGCAGCGATATCCGTTGCCGTCGCCAGACGAGGATGTGCAGATGACACTGGGAGTGGGCGGTAGCACGCCGGAGCAGGCCTTGGCGCGCCTGCAGGACATGACGGCCGGCACGCAGCCGATCGGCGAAGCGGAGTATCAGGCACGCATCGAGCAGGCCCAGGCACTGATGCGCGAGCGGTGCATCGAGGCAATGTTCGTATCGGCTGGCAGTAACCTGCAGTACTTCACCGGGGTCAAATGGAACCCCAGCGAGCGCATGGTCGGGGCGATCCTGCCGGCCAGTGGTGCGCTGGAGTACCTGGCGCCGACCTTCGAGGAAGGTACGGTGCGCGACTTCCAGGTGGTGCCGGGCACCATCAATACCTGGGAGGAGCACGAGAGCCCCTACGCATTGCTGCTCAGGTGCCTGCGGCGCCTTGGCGTGATGCCCGATGATGGTGCGCCACCTCAGGTAGGTCTTTGTTCTTCCTTGCCTTTTTTCATGTTCGAAGGCATCCGCAAGCTGACCAGCGGTTACCGTTTCATCGACGCCGGGGTAATCACCGCCGCGTGCCGGCAGCGCAAATCCGCTGCCGAAATCGCCCTGATGCAACGCGCCAAGGACATGACCCTGGAAGTGCACAAGGCCGCGGCGAGCATCCTTCATGAAGGCATCACCACCACCGAAGTTGCCGAGTTCATCCGTCAGGCGCATCGCAAGGTCGGCGCGCCGGGCTCGATCTTTTGCATCGTACTGTTCGGCCCGGCCAGCGCTTTCCCCCACGGCGTCAAGCATGCGCAGACCCTGAGAGACGGCGACATGGTGCTTATCGACACCGGCTGCCAGGTCCACAGCTACCTGTCGGACATCACTCGCAGCTACGTTTTCGGCACGCCGAGCGCGCGCCAGCGCGAGTTCTGGAACAAGGAAAAGGCCGCCCAGCAGGCCGCCTTCGAAGCCGCCGTGCTGGGCGCCCCGTGCGCCAGTGTGGATGCCGCCGCCCGACGCAGCCTGGAAGCCGCCGGCTTGGGCCCTGGCTACAAGCTGCCGGGCCTGTCGCACCGCACCGGCCACGGCATCGGCCTGGACATCCACGAAGGCCCTTATCTGGTCGGTGGCGACGACACGCCGCTGGCCGAGGGCATGTGCTTCAGCAACGAGCCGATGATCTGCGTGCCCGGCGAGTTCGGCATCCGCCTGGAAGATCACTTCTACATGACGTCCGAAGGTCCACGCTGGTTTACCCAGCCAAGCCACTCGGTGGACGACCCGTTCGGCTTGAACGCTTAAGCGCGTGTAGACATGAAAGCGCCCGGCCAATTGGCCGGGCGTTTTCATTCGCCGCGTTGGTTCAGTCGATACTGACGCCGTGGAAGGGCGTCAGGCCGAACGGGCTGATGCGGAAGTCCTTCACTTGCTTGCGCATGGGCTGGAACACCCGGGAGTTGGCGATGGGCGTAATCGGCACCTGGGCCTTGAGGATCTGCTGAGCCTGTTGGTACAGCCTGATGCGTTCGTCACGGTTGCTTGCGGTCTTGGCCTGAGTGATCAGCTTGTCGTAGGCCGGGTCGCACCACTTGGCGTAATTGCTGCCCTTGACCGCCGCGCAGCCGTACAGCACACCTAGCCAGTTGTCCGGATCGCCATTGTCGCCGGTCCAGCCGTAGATCATCACGTCGTGTTCGCCGGCCTTGGCGCGCTTGATGTACTCGCCCCACTCGTAGCTGACGATATTGGCCTTGATGCCGATCTTGTCCCAGTCGGCCTGAATCATCTGGGCCGAGAGCCTGGCGTTGGGGTTGGATGCGCGTTGCACGGTCATGGCCCACAGGTTGATCTGGGTACCTGGGGCGATGCCGGCCTCTTTGAGCAGTTGGCGGGCCTTTTCCGGATCGTGCGGGGCGTCCTTGATGTTCGGGTCGAAGCCCCACTGGCCAGGCGGCAGGGCGTTCTCGGCCACTTGTCCGGCACTGCGGTAAACGGCCTTGATGATCGCGGGCTTGTCGATGGCCATGTCCAATGCCTGGCGCACCTTGAGCTGGTCGAGTGGCGGGTGGGTGACGTTATAGGCCAGGAAGCCCAGATTGAAACCCGGCTGGCTGAGCACCTTGAGGTTCGGATCCTTCTCGGCCAGCTCAATGTCTTCGGGGCGCGGGTAGCCGCTGACCTGGCATTCGCCGGCCCTGAGCTTCTGCAGGCGCACGGCGGCGTCGGTGTTGATCGAGAAGATCAGGTTGTCGATCTTCACGTCTTCGGGCTTCCAGTACTGCCGGTTGGCGGTATAGCGGATGTTGGAATCTTTCTGGTAGCGCTTGAACACGAACGGCCCGGTGCCGATCGGCTTCTGGTTGATCTCGCCGGCCTTGCCTTCCTTGAGCAGCTTGGCAGCGTACTCGGCCGACTGGATCGAGGCGAAGCTCATCGCCAGGTTCTGCACGAAAGCGGCATCGACGTTGTTGAGATTGAAGCGCACGGTGTAGTCGTCGAGCTTTTCCACGCTCTTGATCGTGGTGTTCAGGCCCATGTCGATGAAGTAGGGCGACTCCGAAGGATAGGCCTTGCGAAACGGTTGCTCGGGGTCGAGCAGGCGGTTGAAGGTGAACAGCACGTCGTCGGCGCTGAAGTCTCGGCTCGGCGTGAAATAGTCGGTGGTATGGAATTTCACACCCTTGCGCAGGTGGAAGGTGTAACTCAGCCCGTCATTGGCCACCTGCCACTCGTCAGCCAGCCCCGGTTCTACCTCGGTACCGCCACGCTTGAACTGGGTGAGGCGGTTAAACACGGTTTCCGCCGAAGCATCGAAATCCGTGCCGCTGGTGTACTGGCTGGGGTCGAAGCCGGCAGGGCTGGCCTCGGAACAGTAAACCAGGGTACTGGCGGCCTGGACCATTGGCGCACAGGCCAGCAGTGCGCTGGTCAGTAGCAAGGGCTTGAATAGGGTCTTGTCCATGAATGTCCTATCGACAGGTGTGAATCGGTGTGTCGATGGAGCATGCCGCACTCTGGTTTTTTTCTACAAGATCATCTGGTTTGCAGCTAATAACCCGTTTGCGATCCTTTGCCACATCGCCTATGTGATGCCGCACAGGATCGCGTTCATGGGCAGTGTGCGTGGTGCCGGCCACTGCTTGCCGCTTTGGTGGTGGCGAGCCTGCTTATTTGCGCGCAGGCGCGAACCCGGTGATGAACTGGCTGAGCACCCGCTATCTTTGGCGTGACGACACGCCGTTGGCCGAAGGCATGTGCTTCAGCAACGAGCCGATGATCTGCGTGCCCGGCGAGTTCGGCATCCGCCTGGACGATCACTTCTACATGACCGCCGCCGAAGGTCCACGCTGGTTTACCCAGCCAAGCCATTCGGTGGACGACCCGCTCGGGCTGAATGCCTGAACCGCCCCTGGAATTGATCTTTTTGGGCGGCATAAAAGAGGCTGCTACGAGGCAGAAGCAGCCGTTCGCCGATCCATTGTGGGAGCGCGCCATGCGCGCGAAAAATCGCGGGCATGGCCCGCTCCCACATACCCCGCCGATGTCCGACTCCGCCACTTTGCAGGCAACACGCTGAGCCGATCCGCAGAATCGTGAACGGCCTCTTGAAAACGAAAACGCCCGGCCAAACGGCCGGGCGTTTTCGTTCATGCAGCTGGTTTACTCGATGCTCACGCCGTAGAAGGAGTTGATGCCGAACGGGCTGATCTTGAAGTCCTTAACCCGGGTGCTCATCGGCTGGTACACCGTGGAGTGGGCGATCGGCGTGTTCTGCACGTCGTCCTTGAGCAGGTGCTGGGCCTGCTTGTAGAGCACGGTGCGTTCTTCGCGGTCGTTGATCGCCTTGGCTTTCTTGAGCAGCGCGTCGAACTCCTTGTTGCACAGGCGGCTGTAGTTGTTGCCGCCAATGGCGTCGCAGCCGTACAGCACGCTCAGCCAGTTGTCGGGGTCACCGTTGTCGCCCGTCCAGCCGATCAGCAGGGCGTCGTGTTCGCCAGCCTTGGCGCGCTTGTTGTACTCGCCCCATTCGTAGCTGACGATGCGCGCCTTGATGCCGATCTTCGCCCAGTCGGCCTGCAGCATCTCGGCCATCAGCTTGGCGTTGGGGTTGTAGGGGCGCTGCACGGGCATGGCCCACAGGGTGATCTCGGTACCTTCCTTCACGCCGGCAGCCTTGAGCAGTTCCTTGGCTTTTTCCGGGTTGTAGGGCGTGTCCTTGATGGTGTCGTCATAGGACCACTGGGTCGGCGGCATGCCGTTCACCGCCACCTGGCCGGCACCCTGATAGACGGCGTTGATGATCGCCTGCTTGTTGACCGCCATGTCCATGGCCTGGCGCACTTGGAGCTGGTCGAACGGTTTGTGCTCGGTGTTGTAGGCCAGGTAACCGACGTTGAAACCGGCCTGCTCGGGCATCTGCAGCTTGGGGTCCTTCTTCAGGGTCTCCAGGTCGGCCGGGCGCGGGAACACGCTGACGTGGCATTCGCCAGCGCGCAGTTTCTGCATGCGCACCGATGGGTCGGTGTTGATGGCGAAGATCAGGTTGTCGATCTTCACGTCATCCGGGTTCCAGTATTCCTTGTTGCCCTTGTAGCGGATCTGCGCGTCCTTCTGATAGCGGCTGAACACGAACGGCCCGGTGCCGATGGGCTTCTGGTTGATGTCCGAGGCTTTGCCGGCCTTGAGCAGCTGGGCGGCGTATTCGGCGGAGTGGATCGAGGCGAAGCTCATGGCCATGTTCTGGATGAAGGCCGCGTCGACGGTGTTGAGGGTGAAGCGCACCGTGTGTTCGTCGACCTTCTCGATCTTGGCGATGTTCTTGTCCATGCCCATGTCGGTGAAGTACGGGAACTCGGTGGGGTATGCCTTGCGGAACGGGTCATCCTTGTCGAGCATGCGGTTGAAGGTGAACAGCACATCGTCGGCGTTGAATTCGCGGCTGGGTTTGAAGTAGTCAGTGGTATGGAACTTGACCCCTTCGCGCAGGTGGAAGGTGTAGGTCAGGCCGTCATCGCTGATGTCCCACTTCTCGGCCAGGCCGGGGATGACCGAGGTGCCGCCACGCTCGAATTGCGAGAGGCGGTTGAAGACCGTTTCCGCGCCGGCGTCGAAGTCGGTACCGGTGGTGTAGAGCCCGGGGTCGAAGCCCGCCGGGCTGCCTTCGGAGCAGTACACCAGGTTGCCGGCGGCGTGCGCGAAGGGGGCGCTGGCAATCAGGCCGGCGACGACAAAAGCCTGGATAAAGGCGTTCTTGTGCATGGTTACCTCATGTCTATTGTGATTTTTTGCGAGGGCTGTTGCGCGAAAGCAGGGCGTGTCGGATGGTGACGAGCCTGCCTTGAGCCTAGGTCCTGTTCATACTGCCGCGCAAGCCCAAGGGCCCCGGCGCGGTCGTGCGCAAGTGTGAACAGGCCCCAACCCTGTTTGAGGCTATGCACGGGCTGTGCCGAAAACCCTGGAGCCGTCCGCAAAAACAAAAAGAGGCTGCGACAACGGTCGCAGCCTCCTGTTTCTTGGTGACAGCAGGCTGGTTTACAGCTGTACTTCGATCACGCCGTCGGCATTCATCGTCACCTGGCTGGTGCCGGCTTCGACTTCTGGCGTTGCGCTGTCGGAGAACGCCGAGGCCTTCATGGCTTGCATGCGCATTGGTGGGCGCACGAAGCCGCCGCTGTTGAGGTTCAGGCTGACCAGTTTGTAGCTCTTGCCGCCCAGGGCTTCGGTGGTCAGTTGGGCGCGCTCCTTGAAGGCCGCGACGGCGTCCTTGATCAGTGCGTCTTCTTCCTTCTTGCGGGTGGCGTCGGCGATGCTGAAGCTCATGCCGCCCATTTTCAGGGTTTTCAGCATCTCGCCGGTGAGCTTGGAGAGGGCGGCGAAGTCGGCGCTCTCCAGGCGAATCTCGGCGCGCTCGCGCCAGGCGCTGATTTCCTCGCCCTTTTCGCTGTAAACCGGGTAGCTGTTGCGGCTGCCCTGGGAAACGGTCACGCCTTTCACGCCACGGGCCTGGGTCAGGCCGGCATTGAGGGTGCGGGTGATCTCGGCGGCCAGCGCCGCGGGGTCCTTCTGCTGGGCTTCGGTGTACAGGGTGACCTGCATCAGGTCGTGAGCCACCTCGTTGCTGACCTGGGTGCTCAGGGATATCTGGTTGTAACGTGGCTCATCGGCGTGCGCGGCGATGCTGAGCAGGCCGGCGGTGGTGAAAGCCAGGGCGGTGGCGAGGCGGGACAGTGGCAGCATGGCGATTCCTTATCGATAGCGGGCACGGATGGAGACCGTGTTCATGGGGTTAGACGTGGCGATTCGAATATTCGGGTTAAGCGAATCGAAAAAATATTCACCCCACCTCAGACCGCGCCGACCGGCAAGTGATTGCTCTGATTCGGCGCCTGCCGGGCAATCGTCGTACGACTGCGGCGCGTTGCCGCATCAGGGCGCCGGCGGCCTTGGTTATACTCGCCGGGCTCGCCAACGAGCATAGAGGAGTATCGATGCTCGCCCCCGTACAACTGCTTTCGGCCAGCCGCCAGAACCTCTGGCGGCTGACCCTTATTCGCTTTCTGGTGCTGGCTGCCCAAGCCGGTTCGGTTGGCCTGGCCTACAAATCCGAATTGTTGCCGCTGCCCTGGTTGCAGTTGAGCGTCACCCTGGGCGCCTCCCTGGTGCTGTGCCTGCTGACCGCGTTGCGTCTGCGCGGGCCCTGGCCGGTCACCGAAGCCGAGTACGGCATCCACCTGGGCTTCGATCTGGTGATCCACAGTGTACTGCTGTACTACTCGGGCGGCTCGACCAACCCCTTCGTGTCCTACTATCTGGTGCCGCTGACCATTGCCGCGGCGACCCTGCCGTGGCTGTTCACCATGATTCTCGGCGGCATGGCACTGGCCTCCTACACGTTGCTGCTGGTCTGGTCGCACCCGCTGCAACTGCCGGTGGGGCCGCGCGAGAGCCTGCTGGTGTACGGCATGTGGCTGAGCTTCGCCCTGGCAGCGGGGCTGATCACCTTCTTCGTCGCCAAGATGGCCGAGGAGCTGCGCCAGCAGGAAAAGCTGCGTGCCGAGCGCCGCGAGGAAGGCATGCGTGACCAGCAATTGCTGGCCGTGGCCACCCAGGCTGCCGGTGCCGCCCATGAGCTGGGCACGCCGCTGGCGACCATGAGCGTGCTGATCAAGGAACTGCGCCGCGAACACCAGAACCCGCTGCTGCAGGAAGACCTGGCGCTGCTGCAGGAGCAGGTCAAGCTGTGCAAGGAAACCCTCCAGCATCTGGTGCGCGCCGCCGAAGCGGATCGTCGCCAGGCCGTGGTGGAAATGCCGGCGGTCAGCTGGCTGGAGACCACCCTCAATCGCTGGCACCTGATGCGCCCGGAAGCCAGCTATCGTTACGAATGCCTGGGCGTGGGCAAATCGCCGCAACTGATGCCGCCGGCCGACCTGACCCAGGCGCTGCTCAACCTGCTCAACAATGCCGCTGATGCCTGCCCGGACAACCTGGAAATCAGCCTGGACTGGGATCACCAGTGGGTTCGCCTGAGCATCCGCGACTACGGCGCAGGTGTACCCTTGGCCATCGCCGAGCAACTGGGCCGGCCGTTCTTCACCACCAAGGGCAAAGGCAAGGGTTTCGGCCTCGGCCTGTTTCTCAGCCAGGCCAGCGTGACCCGCGCCGGCGGCACGGTGAAGCTGTATAACCATGAAGAAGGCGGCACGCTCACCGAGCTCAAGTTGCCGCGCGCCTACGCCCGGGTGTGAGCCTGGCGCAGGTTTTTCGATGCAGCGCACTGCCGGGCCGGCAGGCCGCGAGCATGTATTGAGGAGTGAAACATGAGTGACGAAACGCTGCTGGAAAGCGAAGAACAGCCCCATCTGCTGCTGGTCGACGACGACCCCACCTTCACCCGCGTGATGGCGCGCGCCATGAGCAGCCGCGGGCTGCGCGTGTCCACCGCCGCTTCGGCCGAGGAAGGCCTGGCGCTTGCCATCCAGGATCTGCCCGATTACGCCGTGCTCGACCTGAAGATGGAGGGCGACTCCGGCCTGGTGCTGCTGCCCAAGTTGCTGGAGCTGGATGCCGAGATGCGTGTGGTGATCCTCACCGGCTATTCGAGCATCGCCACCGCCGTTGAAGCCATCAAGCGTGGCGCCTGCAACTACCTGTGCAAGCCCGCCGATGCCGATGACGTGCTTGCCGCGCTGCTGACCCAGCATGCCGACCTCGACACCCTGGTGCCGGAGAACCCCATGTCGGTGGATCGTCTGCAGTGGGAGCATATCCAGCGCGTGCTGGCCGAGCACGAGGGCAACATCTCGGCGACCGCCCGCGCCCTGGGCATGCACCGGCGTACCCTGCAGCGCAAACTGCAGAAGCGCCCGGTTCGTCGCTGAAGCGAGCGTCCCGCCGTTCCGAGAGGCCAAAGCCTTGCTATCATTAGCAGGCTATCGACGTGTCTGAGCACCAGGCACGTCGGCGCGTCCTAAGGCACTTCCACCTCCCGGGGCTCTCATGCTCGCTGTACTCCAGCAGACGCTCGCGATCACCGCGCCCGTCTTCGCCATGCTGTTTCTCGGCGTGCTGCTCAAGCGGCTGCGCTGGATCGACGATCCCTTCATCGATACCGCCTCGTCCCTGGTGTTTCGCGGCACCATGCCGACGCTGTTGTTCATCAGCATCGTCCAGGCGGACCTGAGCGCGGCACTGCAGCCGGCGCTGATCGGCTACTTCGTGTTCGCCACCCTGGTCAGCTTTGCCCTCGCCTGGGGCTGGGCGATCTGGCGCTGCCCGAAGGTTGACCGCGGCATCTACACCCAGGGCGCCTTTCGCGGCAACAACGGCATCGTCGGGCTGGCGCTGGCCACCAGCATGTACGGCGACTACGGCCTGTCGGTGGGGGCAGTGCTCGGTGGCGTGGTGATCCTCTGCTACAACGTGCTGTCGGCCATCGTGCTGGCCATCTACGCGCCAGACATGAAGGCCGACCCCTGGACGCTGTGCAAGAGCATCTTCACCAACCCGCTGATCATCGGCGTGCTGTCGGCCATCCCCTTCGCCTACTGGCAGATCCCGCTGCCGCACTGGACCATGGTCTCGGCCGAATACTTCGCGCAGATGACCCTGCCGCTGGCGCTGATCTGCATCGGCGGCACCCTGTCGCTGGCTTCGTTGCGCGAGAGCAGCGGCGAGGCCATCAGCTCCAGCCTGATGAAGATGGTCTGGCTGCCGCTGCTCTCCACTCTTGGCGCCTGGGCCGTGGGCTTTCGCGGCGCGGACCTGGCGATCCTGTTCCTGTACTTCGTCAGCCCCACGGCCGCCTCCAGCTTTGTCATGGCCAAGGCGGTCAACGGCAATTACCGGCTCGCTGCCGCGATCATCGTCATCACCACCCTGGCGGCGGTGGTGAGCACCAACGTCGGCTTGTTGCTGTTGCAGTGGGCGGGGTGGGTCTAGCTGGCGCGGGCACACTTCATTGCAAGAAGTGACGGTGCGATTCATTGCAGCAAAAGCGTCACAAAGGCGCCTTATGTTGGCCGGAATCTCTTTCCAGCCTGTAAGGATACGACCATGCTGCGCGCCTCTTTCCGTCGACTGCTGCCCGCCTTGTTGCTGCCCGTGCTGGGCGGCGCTCATGCCTCGGATCTGTCCTCGCGCTACACCGACGGCAACGATGACATGGTGGCCGACGCGCCGGCCAAACCCAGCGAGTGGCTGGACCCGAACACGCTGATCTTCGCCTACACGCCGATCGAAGACCCAGCCGTCTACGCCAAGGTGTGGGACGAGTTCCTGCAGCACATGGAGAAGGTGACCGGCAAGAAAGTCAGGTTCTTCCCGGTCCAGTCCAACGCCGCCCAGCTCGAAGCCATGCGCGCCGGTCGCCTGCACATCGCCGGCTTCAACACCGGCTCCGTGCCGTTGGCCGTCAACTGCGCCGGTTTCGTGCCATTCACCATGATGGCCGACGAGAAGGGCGGCTACGGCTACGAGATGGAAATCATCACCCATCCTGGCAGCGGCATCGCTGATGTGCCGGACCTTCGTGGCCACACCCTGGCGTTCACGTCGCCGACCTCCAACTCCGGTTTCAAGGCGCCCTCGGCCCTGCTCAAGTCCGAATTCGATCTGGAGGCGGACAAGGACTTCAAGACCGCGTTTTCCGGCAAGCACGACAATTCGATCATGGGCGTGGTGAACCGTGACTACGACGCCGCTGCCATCGCCAACTCGGTGCTCTCGCAAATGCAGGCGCGCGGTGTGGTCAAGGCCGATCAGTACAAGGTGCTGTATACCTCGCAAACCTTCCCCACCACCGGATATGGCTACGTCTACAACCTCAAGCCGGAACTGGCCGACAAGGTGCGCGAGGGCTTCGCGACCTTCGACTGGGAGGGCACCGCACTGCAGGCGGAATTCAAGAACTCCGGCCAGGCGCAGTTCATCCCCATCACCTATCAGGAGCATTGGGAAGTGGTGCGCAAGATCGATCAGGCCATGGACGTGAGCTACACGTGCGACAGGTGATCCACTTGGACAGAGGGGCACAGCCATGAACCTGCTCGAGATCAAAGGCCTGGGCAAGCGCTACGCCACTGGCGACCAGGCCCTGGCGGACATCCGTCTGGCCCTGCCGAAGAGCCAGGTGATGGCGCTGATTGGCCCGTCCGGCGCTGGCAAGAGCACGCTGATTCGCTGCATCAACCGGCTGGTGGAACCCACCGAGGGCGAGGTGCTGCTTGGTGGTCTGGCACTGACCGGGCTGCGTGGCGGTGCCCTGCGCAAGGCGCGGCGGCGCATGGGCATGATCTTTCAGGACCATGCGCTGGTCGACCGCCTGACGGTGATGGAAAACGTCCTCGCCGGTCGGCTGGGCTGCGTCGGCTTCTGGCGCAGTGTATGGCGCCGTTACCCGCGGGCCGATGTGCAGGAGGCGTTTCGTCTGCTCGAGCGCGTCGGCCTGGCCCATGCCATCGACAAGCGCGCCGACGCGCTGTCCGGTGGTCAGCGCCAGCGGGTCGGCATCGCCCGCGCCCTGCTGCAGAATCCCGAGTTGATGCTGATCGACGAGCCGACGGCGAGCCTCGATCCGAAAACCTCCCGGCAGATCATGCGGCTGATCCGGGAGCTGTGCGATGAGCGCGGCCTGACCGCCATCATCAATATCCATGACGTCGAGCTGGCACGACGCTTCTCCGACCGTATCGTCGGCCTGCACGCCGGCAGGGTGGTCTTCGATGGCTCGCCCGATGCACTGGATGCCGGGACGCTGACCCGTATCTACGGCGAGGAAGACTGGGAAACGAATGCCAATGACGCAGCGCCGGATGACGAGCCCGCCGAGCGCGCCACGCCGCACGCATCGCGCTCCGGCTGGCCACGGGTGGCGACCTGATGGCTGGTGAACTGCACGTAGATGACCGCCTGGCCAGAGCCCGGGCCGGCGACTGGCAACCGCCCTCGCTGCTATCGGGAACGGGGCAGCGCTGCCTGGTGATCGGCGGGGTGCTGCTCTATCTGCTGCTGGCCGGTTCGAGCATCAACCTTGACTGGAATCGCATTGCCGAAGGCTGGTCGCGCGGCCTGGCCTTCGCCGGCGGCTTTCTGCACCCGGACTTCACCAGCCGTGGCGGCGATATCCTCGAAGGCCTGCTGGAAAGCCTGAGCATGACCCTGGTCGCCACCGTGCTCGGCATCGCCCTGTCGATCCCAGTGGGCCTGGGCGCCGCGCGCAATTTGTCGCCGCTACCGATCTACCTGTTCTGCCGCTGGATCATCATGGTCTCGCGTACCTTTCAGGAGGTGATCATCGCCATCCTGTTCGTGGTGATGTTCGGCTTCGGCCCGTTGGCCGGCGTTGCCACGCTGACCTTCGCGACCATCGGTTTCATCGCCAAGCTGCTGGCCGAGGCGATCGAGGACATCGATGCGCGGCCGCTCGAGGCCATCCGCGCCACGGGCGGTAGCTGGCTGCAGGTGCTCAACCATGCCGTGCAGCCGCAGATCATGCCGCGTTTTATCGGGCTCTCGCTGTACCGCCTGGATATCAATTTCCGCGAGTCGGCGATCATCGGCATCGTTGGCGCGGGCGGCATCGGCGCGACGCTCGGCACCGCCATGGATCGCTACGAATACAGCACGGCTGCGGCCGTGTTGCTGATCATCATCGCCATCGTGCTGGCCTCGGAGTATTTCTCCGGCCATGTGCGTCGCTGGCTTCAATAGGGCGTTATCGTCATGCCGATCATCCATGCCGAGACAGCCGAGCCGCAATGGCGCCGACGCACCACTGCCCAGCAGTGGGCGCACTGGCTCGCCTGGTTCGCTGGCGCACTGCTGTTCGTCTGGTGCGCGCGGTTCATCTCCGAGAACACCCTGTGGGAGTTCGTGGCAGATGCCGGAACCCAAGGCGCCTCGTTGCTGGCACGCATGGTGCCACCGCAGTGGGACTACACGCCCGAATTGCTCAAGCCGCTCTGGGACACGCTCAACATCGCCACCCTGGGTACCGCCCTCGGGGTAGTGCTGGCATTCCCACTGGCGTTGCTCGCCGCGCGTAACACTACGCCGTCGCCTGTCGTCAGAAGCGCTGCGTTGCTGATCATCGTCTCGTCGCGCTCGATCAACTCGCTGATCTGGGCGATGCTGCTGGTGGCGATGCTTGGCCCCGGCGTGTTGGCCGGCATCATCGCCATCGCGCTGCGTTCGGTCGGCTTCGTCGGCAAGCTGCTCTACGAGGCCGTCGAGGAGATCAGCACCTCGCCGGTCGAGGCCATCGGCGCCACCGGGGCGGGGCGTTTGCAGGTGCTGCAGTTCGGCGTGGTGCCACAGATCATGCCGGCCTTCGTCGGCACCTCGCTGTACCGTTGGGATATCAACATCCGCGAGGCCACCGTGTTGGGGCTGGTCGGTGCCGGCGGCATTGGCCTGCAGCTCGATGCAGCGATCAACAATCTCGCCTGGGATCGGGTCAGCGTGATCTTCCTGCTGATCTTCGTCACCGTGATCTTCTCCGAATGGGCCTCGGCCAAACTACGCCAGCGCCTCTCCTGATCCGAACACTGCCGGCGCACGCTTCGGCCAGCACGCCGGTCTCGTGTGATTCTGCACCTCTGCCTTGTGATCCAGTGCCGATTCGCATGTGCCACGATTGTCAGCCTCAGGGCAACTCGCTAGCATTCCTGCCTAGCGTGTAACTTGATGTGACGGGCCTGCCGCAGAAGCGGTTGCGCCTCGCGCCAGACAACCCTTTCAGAACCAACAGTGTGAGTGCCGGCGCCAGGACCCCTGAGCCAGCACAAGGAGTGCAGTGCGGTGGTTCGTTTTCCTCTGCGATGCCGAGCCTTGCGGCGCGCGCCAGTCGCCTTGCGGCTGGTGCTGCCGCTCTGCGCCCTGTTGGCCATGCCATTGAGCTGGGCCGAGCCTTCCATGTCCTTGCAAGGCCCCACTGGCGGCTGGCGCTATCACGGCCTCAACGACGGCGACAACGCTGCGCGCGTGGCCTATCCGACGCCGCCCATCGACCGCGGCGCGCAGCGTGGGCGCAGCCTGATCGAGGGCACCCTGCAGAACATCGGCCAGCTGCGTGCGCCGCATCGGCTGGTGGTCAATGGCAACCCGCTGCCGTTGTACACCGACGAGCAGGGCAGCTTCGCCCGGCCCTACGCCTTTGGCGCCGGCTCAAACAGCGTGGAACTGGTGGCCGGTGAAGGGCAGTCGTTGAAGCGCATTCAGTTCTTTGAAGCCAACAGCCTGCGCACACCGGCGCGTATCCGCATGGTGCTGGGCTGGGACGATCCCAAGGCCGAACTCGACCTGCACGTGGTCACCCCGGATGGCCAGCACGCGTTCTGGAGCCTCCCGGTACTCACCAATGGCGGCGGCCTGGATGTCGACAGCGTCGATGGCCCCGGCCCGGAAATGTTCACCATGACCGCGCCGCTGCAAGGCACCTACCTGATCTACGTGAACTACTGGGGCAACCTGGGCAGCGAGGGCTACAACTTCGAGGCCGGTAGCAACCGGAACGAGATCATCACTGCGCAGATCAACCTGATCTTCAACGAGAACACCGTCAACGAGAAGCGCGAGACCTTCGTGGTACCGCTGCGCGCCATTGGCGAGCTGCTTTTCGTGAAATCCTTCAATTACTGATATCCCGAGGCTCGGATGAACCGGAATACCACTGCCCACCTGCGCCACGTCGCCGTTTTGCTGACCGCCGGCCTGCTGGCTGCCTGCGGCCAGGACTCGCGCGACCTGGGTGAGCGCAGCGCCCTGGGCCTGGACCTCAAGCACCCCGATGCACTGATCGAGAGCGCCTCGCTCAGCCGCCTGCCCAAGGACCTGCTCGCCGTGCCGCTGCTGCGCGACACCCTCACCGAAGACTTCGTGTTCTATTACGAGCACAACGCCGACCGCCTCGGGCTGGTCGGCAGCCTGCGGCGGATCATTTACGAGCGTGACCTGAAGCTGCGCGACAACCTGCTCGACGAGTTGCTCGACCAGCCCGCCGACGTTGCCCTGTGGAAGGGCGCCGACGGCAAGCTCAAGCACTTCGTGATGGTCATGCAGCGCGGCGGCCTGGCCAAGGTGCTCGAGCCCCTGGCCCATGTGGCGCTGGACGATACCCAGCTCAGCCAGGCCGGCGAGCTGCGCGTCGATGGCAGCAGCGTGCCGCTGTACCGCCTCAATTATCTGGGTGATCGCGCCCTGCTGTTGGCCAGCCATGGCGACAAACTGCTGGTGCTGTCCTCACCCGGCATGCTGTTCGGCGAGAACGACAAGCTCGGCCGCAACGCCACCGAGTCCGTCGAGGCACTGCTCGATGGCGACAGTCCCTTCGCCAAGCGCTTCGGCCTCAAGGCTCGCGAAACCGAGCAGCAGCGCATTTCCCTGAGCGGCGAGTACGTCGCACTCGGTTATCAGCGCTTTTTCCCGGCCTTTGCCGGGGTGCGCTTCGAGAAGGGCGAGGGCGACTGGAGCAGCTTCCTGGCGCTCAACGAAGTGGACGACCAGCCGGCCATGGATTTCATGCCGATCTGGCGAGCCATGCCCATGGGCGCCAGCGCCTGCGTGGCGGTGCCGGTGGCGCCGGGCAGCGCGGAAAAACTGTTGGCCAAGGTCGGCGCCAGCGAGCAGGCCAGCGAAGAGCTGCGCAAACGCCTGGGCAACGTTGCCGGCCTGTGCTGGTACGCCGACTCGCGGTTGCACTCGCCGCTGCTGGTTGCCCATCTGGATAAACCCGCCACGCCGGAGCTGGACCAGGCCATCGGCGGGTTGTTCGACGGCATGATCGGCGCCTTCGAGCCCAATGCCGAAAACGGTCGCTTCCCGGTGGCAAGCCAGAGCACGAACGATGGCCACACCTGGCGCCGCGAGGTGGGCTCCAACTTCGGCCAATACCCGGCGGAGCAAGCCGCCATCCCCGATGCGCTGGTCTCCCAGGGCTTCTTCCGGGCGAGCCTGGCGCGTCAAGGCCAGACCTTGCTGTTCTCCCTCGATGACCGACTGGTGAACAAGGCGCTCGACACGTTGAACAAGCGCTTCCCGCCGCTGGCCGAAGTGCTGCCCGCCGACGGCGTGGTGCCCGGATACCTGGCGCCCGACGGTTTGTCGCGCCTGCTTGAACAGGAAACCCTGGACAGCCTGCCGGCCAACTACGAGCCGGTATTCCGCAACGCCGCCGACACCCACCTGCTGCCCAAACTGCGGGCGCTGGGTGGCTACGGCCAGTTCGCGCTGACGCTGCCCAAAGACACCGAAGCCGACGATGACTGGAAGTGGATACCGCTGCAATGGCGCGCGCTTTGATCACTGTCATGTCGGCCTGGCGCGTGCTGCTGGCTGCGCTGCTGCTCGCGTTCGGCCTGTGCGCTCGCGCCGAGCAGACACCGAGCCTCGATCCCGAACAGTCGCAGATCTTTCGCGCCTGGTTCGTGCGTATCGCCCAGGAGCAGTTGCGCCAGGGGCCGAGCCCGCGCTGGTATCAGCAGGATTGCGTGGGCCTGGTGCGCTTCGCCGCCAACGAAGCGCTCAAGGTGCATGACGCTAAATGGCTGCGCGCCAATGGCCTGTCCAACCGCTACCTGCCGCCAGAGCTGCAGCTCAGTGACAGCCAACGCCAACTGGCGCAGAACTGGGAGCAGGGCGGCGGCAAGCGCGGCGCCTATGTCAATGCGATCAAGATGATCCAGTTCAACAGCCAGTTGGTCGGCCGCGACCTGAACCAGGCGCGCCCCGGTGACCTGATGTTCTTCGACCAGGGCGATGACCAGCACCTGATGATCTGGATGGGCCGCGACATCGTTTACCACACCGGCACCACCACTCCCACGGATAACGGCATGCGTGCCGTCAGCCTGCAACAACTCATGACATGGAAGGACACCCGATGGATACCCGACGACGCCAACCCCAACTTTATCGGCATCTATCGGCTGAATTTCCTCGCGCGATGAACCGTCTGCTCGCCGTCGCGCTGCTGGCGCTCGTGCCCCTGGCCGTGCAGGCCGAAGACGAAGTGCCGGCCAGTGGCTACACGCCGCTGGCCGGCGAGTCGTTCTTCCTGCTCGCCGACTCGAGCTTCGCCGCCGATGAAGTGGCCACCGTGCGCCTCGAGGCGCCGGGCCGCGACTACCGCCGCTATCGCATGGAAGGCTACGGCGGCGTGGACATGCGCCTGTACCGCATCGACCAGCCGCTGGAGTTCCTCAAGCGCCAGAAGAACCTGCACCGCGTGGTCGCCGAGGGCCAGTTCAAGGGCGAGGGGCTGTCCAATACCCTGGCGTACCTGTGGGACAACTGGTACCGCAAATCCCGCCGGGTAATGCAGCGTGCCTTCTCCTACGAGTCGCGCAAGCAGGTCACCGAAGAGGCGCCGGAGCTGAAGATGGGCAACGCCATCGCCGCGCCCACCGAGTACACCCCACAGGTGCAATTCGCGCCGATGAAGGGCCTGCCGCTGGTGGCCGAGTTCCGCTACCCGCTGTGGGAAGCCAAACCGATCGAGCCGCCGGCCGGCGTCGATCTGTCCGGCTCGTCGAGCAACTTCGTCAGTGTCGCCTCGGGCAACGTCTACGTGCCGCTGGGCAAGCTCAAGCCTGGCCTGTATCTGGCCGAAGCGATCATCGGCAAGTACCGCGCCACCACCGTGGTGTTCGTATCCAACACCGTGGCGGTCAGCAAAATCGCCGGCGGTGAACTGCTGGTGTGGACGGCCGACAAGCACCAGGGCACGCCGGTAGCCGACGCCAAACTGCTGTGGAGCGACGGCGTGGGCGTGATGACCAGCGGCAAGACCGACGCCCAGGGCCTGCTGCGCCTGGGCCACGCCAGCCCGGAGCGCTCCTACGTGATCGGTGAGGATACCGACGGCGGCGTGTTCGTCTCCGAGAACTTCTATTACGACAGCGAGATTTACGACACCAAGCTGTACGCCTTCACCGACCGCCCGCTGTACCGCCCCGGCGACTGGGTGGAAGTGAAGATCGTCGGCCGCGAGTTCAAGAACGCCCGCGAATCCGTAGCGGCCGGCACCGCGCCGATCAGCCTCAGCGTGCTGGACGCCAACGGCACCGTACTGCAGACCCAGAAACTGGATTTCGACAGCGCCCGTGGCGGCCAGGGCCGCTTCCAGCTGCCGGACAACGCCGTGGCCGGCGGCTACGAGCTGCGCTTCGCCTACCGCGACGGGCTGTACAGCAGCGCCTTCCGCGTCGCCGAGTACATCAAGCCGCACTTCGAGGTGTCGCTGGATCTGGACAAGCCGGACTTGCGCACCGGCGAGCCGGTCAAGGGCGCCCTGGTGCTGCTCTATCCGGACGGCAAGCCGGTGGCGGGTGCCACGGTGCAGCTGAGCCTGCGCGCCCAGCAGTTGTCGATGGTCGACAACGAACTGCAGTACCTCGGCCAGTTCCCGGTGGAGCTGAGCAGCAGCGAAGTCATCACCGATGACAAGGGCCGCGCGGAGCTCGACCTGCCGGCTGCCGACAAACCGAGCCGCTACCTGCTCAGCGTGTTCGCCAGCGATGGCGCCGCCTACCGGGTCAAGACCAGCAAGGAAATCCTCATCGAGCGCGGCGCCGCCCGCTATCGCCTGAGCGCCCCGCAGCGCTTCAGCTCGGCAGGCCAGGCGGTGAACTTCACCTACCAGAGCGAAGGCGCCAGTGAACGCAAACCCGCCCGCTACGAGTGGGTGCGCCTGGAAGATCAGAGCACCGGCAATGGCGAGCTGGTGGCGGATGCCAAGGGCTTCGCGCTGAATTTCGAGCGCCCCGGCACCTACAGCATCACCCTCAAGGACAGCAGCGGTCTGATCCTCGGCGCCACCGGCCATTCGGTCAGCGGCGAGGGCGTCAAGTCGGTGGCCGGCACCATCGAGATCGTCCTCGACAAGGCCGAGTACCAGGCCGGCGACGACGCCCTGGCGCTGATCACCTTCCCCGAGCCGGTCAGCGATGCATTGCTGACCCTGGAGCGCGACAAGGTCGAAGCCACTGCGCTGCTCTCCAAGGGCGGCGACTGGCTCAAGCTCGAGCGCCTGTCCGACACCCAGTACCGCGCGCGCATCCCGGTCGGCAAGACCTTCTCGCCGAACATCACCTTCTCGGCGCTGTACACCCGCGGCGGTGACTACAGCTTCCAGAACGCCGGCATCAAGGTCGCCACGCCGCAGATCGACATCGCCATCAAGGCCGACAAGGAGGTGGTGCAGCCGGGTGATCTGGTCACCGTCGAGCTGAGCACCCTGTTCGACGGCAAGCCGGTGCCGACGCGCCTGACGGTCAGCGTGGTGGACGAGATGATCTACGCTCTGCAGCCGGAAATCGCCCCGGGCATCGACCAGTTCTTCTATCACCCGCGCCGCAACAATGTGCGCACCAGCGCCAGCCTGTCGTTCATCAGCTACGACCTGGCCCTGCCGGGCATGCCCAGTGCACCGGGCCGCGCCAACCGCAGCGAGCGGGGCGTCAAGGTGCTGGAGCGTCCGCGCCGCGAGGAAGTCGACACCGCCTCCTGGCAGCCGGACCTGGTCACCGATGCCAACGGCAAGGCGAGCTTCAGCTTTCGCATGCCGGACTCGCTGACCCGCTGGCGCATTACCGCGCGGGCGGTGAGCGCCGAGGGCGAAGTGGGTCAGAAGCGTCAGTTCGTGCGCTCGGAAAAGCCGCTCTACCTGAAGTGGAGCGGCCCGAGCCGCTTTCGCGTCGGCGACAAGCCGGCGCTGGGGCTGTTCGCCTTCAACCAGGGCGAGGCGGGCGCCAAGGCCGAACTGCTGATTCGTCATGGCGAGCAGGAGCAGCGCCGCGAGGTAACGCTGGCCAAGGGCATCAACTACCTGCCGGTCGAGCAGGCGGTGATCGCCGCTGGTGATTTCAGCGCCGAGCTGCGTCAGGGCAAGGTGGCCGACGCCCTGGCCGTCAAGCTGAGCAGCGTGGCGCCCGGCTGGCAGCAGGTGCGCAGCGAGCACCTGGCGGTGTTCCCGGGCAGCACGACGCTGCAATTGCCGGCCGATGCCAGCCAGGTGCAACTGCGTGTGGCCGACAGCGGCGCGGGCCTGTTCAACGCGGCGCTGGACGACCTGCTCGACTACCCCTACGGCGGCGTCGAGCAGACTGCCAGCCGCCTGCTGCCGCTGAGCCTGGCCTACCCGGCGCTGGCCGCCGGCGAGCCGCGCATCAAGGATCGTCTGCGCCTGATCATGCAGAACAGCCGCCTGCGCCTGGTGCAGATGGCCGGGCCGGAGGCGACCTTCACCTGGTGGGGCGGCGATGCCGACGGCGACGCCTTCCTGACCACCTATGCCTATTACGCCGACTGGCATGCCAGTAGCGCCCTGGCCATTCAACTGCCGCCCGAGCACTGGCAGCGCGTGCTGGAGCTGTACGCCAAGCGCGCTCCAGAAACGCCGCTGCTGCAGCGTGCGCTGATCCTGGCGTTCGCCCGTGACATGGGCCTGCCGGTGAAAACCCTGCTCGAAGGCCTGGTGTATGACCTGGCCGCCGCGGGTGAGGGCGAGGAAGTGGTGCTCGGCGAAGGCGACAGCCTGGTGATGGCGGCGCCGGATTCGGCCCTGGGCCTGGCGATTGCCCGGGAGCTGGGTGTGCGCCTGGCGCAGCAGAACAACGTGCCGGTCGCCGAGGCCCCGCAAGTACAACTCGATGGTGCCCGTCGTCGCCTGGCCGAGAGCCAGTCGCCATTCGTGGCGGCCGTCGCCCTGTACCTCGATGGCCCGGATCGCCAGCGCGCTCAGCGCCTGCTCGGCGAGCTGGCGCCAGCCCAGGCTGGCCTGGAACGCGCCCTGGCGCTGACCTGGCTGCAGCCCTCGCTGGACCTGCGCAGTGCCCAGCCGACGCTGGCGCTGGAGGGCGACTGGCAGGCCGTGGAAGGCACCAGCGGTGACAACTACTGGCAGTGGACGGGTGCGCAACCGCCTCAGGCCCTGCAAGTGGCCGGCGATCTGGATCAGCCGAGCGATCTGCGCCTCGACTACCAGAGCACCCAGGCTGCGCCGAGCAATGTGCCGGTCACCGTCAAGCGGCGCTTGTTGGAGCTGGTCGAGAGCGATGAGGCCTTCGTTTTCAGTGCCCATGAAGTGCGCAGCGACGACATCTCCAGCGCCAGCCTTTACCTGGACGAAATCACCCTGACCAGCGATTCGGAGCAGGCCCTGCGCTACGGCATGCTCGAAGTGCCACTGCCGCCGGGCGCCGATGTGGAGCGCACCACCTGGGGTATCCAGGTCAGTGGCCTGGGCGGCGACGAAGCAGCGCCGCTGGAAAAGGCCCGCAACGAGCCGGGCGAACTCAGCTACGCGGTGCCGGTGGATGCCCTGCAGGGTGAGCTGGTGCTGCGTCACCTGGTGCGCTTCTCCCAGAAGGGCGAGTTCGTGTTGCCGCCGGCTCGCTACGTGCGCCTGTACGCGCCGGGCCAGCAGGCACTGGAGGCCGAGCCAGCGCTGCAGAAGGTCACCGTTGAATAAGGGCTGCATTCTCGCCTCACTAGCCTTGCTGGCCGCCCTAGGCGGTTCGGCACTGGCTGGCGAGGTGCCGCTGTCGCTGGCCTGGCAACGGGCCGACGGCAGCGAGTTGTTGCGCCTAGACGGGCAGCGGCTGATCAGCCGCGAACCGCTTTCCGAAAACCTTCAGGCGCCGTTGGGCAGTCTGTGGAAGCTGTTCGTCTATGCCTACCTGGTCGACACCGGCCAGCCGGACAACGGCTACCAGTGCCGTGGCGGCAACAAGGAGGAAGTGTATTGCTGCAACCCAGGCGAGCGTATCGACCGGGATCATGCGCTGGTCAAATCCTGCGGCCTGTATTTCGAGCAGCAGAATCTGCAGCTGGATCAAGGCGACTGGTCGCACTACTGGCAGGCCCGCAAGGCGCCGAGCTGGATCAGCGAGCGCCAGCGCCTGGCGCCGGCGACCCGTGTTTCGGTTGAACAACTGCTCACGCAACTCGCCCAGTCACCTGCCCAGGCCGATGCCCGCAAGGTGCTGCTGGACGTGGTGCTCAACGGCGACGGCTCGACCGTCAGCGCCCTGGGCAGTCGCCTGCGGGTAAAGACCTGGAGCTGGCTGGCCGATGACGATCCCCAGGCGCGCCAGGGCGGTTTCGCTGGTTGGCTGGCCGATGGCACGCCGGTGTGGGCCGGTGGCTCGGGTACCAGCGTGATGGTGCTCAAGCGCCATGCCGAAGCGCTTGGTCAGGTGCTGCCAACAGCCTGGCCAAGTGAGGCCGGCAGTTGCGTCGAGGTGCGCCTGTTCGCCCGCTACCCGCTGCGCCAGCTCCGGCGCGAGGGCAGTGACGCCGCCGTGGAGCCGGGCGTGCTCAACGGGCGCTACGAGGTCGAGTTCGCCAATGGCAACCGCCTGCCCATCGAAAGCCGCGGCGAACTGTTTCTCGAGCGCAGCAGCGAAGGGTTACAGCTCACCGCCCATCTGGATCGTGAGGACTATGTGGCCCGCGTGCTGGACCGTGAAGCCTCGGCGCAGCCCGCCGAGGCCGCCAAGGCACTGGCCATCGCTGCGCGCACCTACCTGTTGCAGAGCGCCGGGCGCCGTGGCGAATGCCTGCGCATCGACGACAGCAGCGCCAGCCAGCGCGTGGCGCCGCGCCCGGCCAGCCAGGGCGCCCGGGATATCGCCGCGTGGACGGCCGACCTGGTGCTGGCCGGCACGCCGGTGACCTATCACAGCACCCAGCCGGGGCCTGATCGTCTGGCCTGGAGCCAAGCGGTCGAGCAGGCGAACGGTGGCCTGCGTTACGACGCCATCCTCGCCCGCGCCTTCCCGCGTGCCACCCTGAGCCGCTGGGACAAACCCGTGGCCGCCTGCCAGCCGCTGGCCGCTGCCGAGCAGTGGCTGCGCAAGCAGAGGCGCGACTGGCGCCCGCGCCTGGACACGGAGCCGGGTTATGAAGAAATCCAGCAATTCACCGTTTGCCAGCTTTCATCCGGGCGGTCCTATGTGGATCGCGAGCGGCAGCGCATTTTCGTGCGCGGCTTCTTCTCCCTGCAGGACCGCCTCGACCTGACCCACGAATACCTGCACCTGGCGTTCGTCGCCCACCCCAATGGACAGGACGAGGCCTACGTCGAAGGCCTCGCCCGCACCCTGTTACTGGAATGACATCATGGCCCTGATCACCCCTCGTATCGCCCTCTGCCTGACCCTGCTGCCGCTCTGCGCGCTGGCCGAGGTGACGCTCGACACCCCGCGTAGCGGTTGGCGCGTCGGCGGTGGCGACGGCGCCCAGTTCATGCAGGGGGTCAATTACCCGGCATCAATGGTGAACAGCGCCGCCAACCAGGCCGACACCGCGCGCATCAAGGGCGCGATCAGCGGGCTCGGCAAGGACCAGAGCAAGGCGCCGGGCCGCCTGGTGGTCAACGGCACCAGCATGCCGCTGAAGATCGGCGAGGACGGCGGCTTCGACCGACCATTCGTGTTCCCGGCCGGCAGCAACAACGTCGAGGTGCGCAGCCCGGACGGCAGTCAGCGTCGCCGCGTGCAGTTCTACAACAACGGTAGCGGCGAAACCCCGGCGCGCTTGCGCGTGGTGCTGTCGTGGGACAGCGACAACACCGACCTGGATCTGCACCTGGTCACGCCCGATGGCGAGCACGTGTGGTACGGCAATCGGTCGCTGGCCAACGGCGCTGCCCTGGATGTCGATGTGACCACCGGCTACGGCCCGGAAATGATCGCTTCGCCTACCCCACTCAAGGGCCAGTACCTGGTCTACGTGAACTACTACGGCGGCGGTTACTGCGAAGGCGATGAGGGTGAGAGTAACGCCGGGCAGATTCTCACCACCGGGCAGATCACCCTGATCAGCGAAGAGGGCACGGTGAACGAGAAACAGGAGAGCTTTCTGGTGCCGATGCGTACGCCGGGTGAGCTGACATTGGTAAAGAGCTTCAGCTATCCGTAAAGGCACAGCCGATCATACGTAGCCTGCGGTTGAGCGCAGCGATACCCAGGATTCGGTTCCCCGGGTATCGCTACGCTCAACCCGGGCTACAGGCGTGATGCATGCCGTTTAGTATCAAAAAAAGCTTATTCATCCTTCATTATTATTCGTTTGATCGCGCTATCACTGTTCGTCACACTCCGCTGCATTGTCCGCCGTGGTTTCTCTGCCTCGGCGGACAAGGTTGCAAACAGACGAGTACATCATCCAGGGACGGATGCTCCTGCCAGCCGCTTCCAGCGGTCTCCAGCGGGCCTCTCATTTGAGAGGCTCGATCTTTTCGACGGTAGCGATGAAGTCCCACGCGCATTTCCCCCAATGGCTTTCCGCCTTTCTGCCTGATGCCCTGCACACACGCCCCCGTGAATGGAGCCGCGCCGCCTTTGGTGCCGCCGCCGGGTTCCTGTTCAGCGCCTGGGTATGCAGCCAGCTGTTCGGCTTGCACATGGCGGTGCATTTCTCCGGCCCCCTGGCGGCTTCGGCGGTGCTGCTGTTCGCCGTGTCCTCGGGGGCTCTGGCCCAGCCCTGGTCGATTCTTGGCAGCTACCTGTGCGCCAGTGCCGTGGCGCTGACGATCACCCATTTCATCGATCACAGCCTGCTCGGTGCAGCGCTGGCCCTGGGCCTGAGCCTGCTGTTGATGTGCCCGCTGCGCTGCCTGCACCCGCCGGGCGGGGCCATCGCCTTCTGCATGGTGTTCGCCACGCCGTTGCCGGGCGAGCCGTTCTGGCAGCCGGCGCTGGCGGCGATGACCGCCGGTGTCGGCCTGCTGGCCTGCGCTTTGCTCTACAACAACCTGACCCGCGTGCCGTATCCACGGCCGCACCCCGGCACGCCTGCGGTACACCACACCCGCGACCCGCTACCGAGTGAGCGCGCCGGCATCAATACCGATGACCTGGACTATGCCCTCGACGAACTGGGCTCCTTCGTCGACATCACCCGCGAAGACCTCGAACTGATCGTGCGTAGCACCGAAAAGCACGCGCTGCGCCGCAGCATGGGCGAGATCCGTGCCGCGCAGATGATGTCCCGCGACCTGATCCATGCCACGCCGCAAACCGCGGTCGCCAAGGGCCTGTACCTGCTTACCCATCACAGCCTCAAGGCGCTGCCGATTCTCGACGCCGGCAGGCTGGTCGGCATCGTCAGCCTGGTCGATCTGGTCAGCGCCACGCGGGCCAATACCTTCAACCTGCGGGCGATTCTCGGCCTGCAGAAGAAGCAGGTGCTCGGCGAGCTGATGACCGCGCCGGTGCGCACGGTGGAAGTCGACGCCCATGTCGTCGACCTGATCGCGCTGCTCTCCGATGACGGCCTGCATTGCCTGCCGGTGCTCGACGACGGCAGGCTGGTCGGGATGATTACCCAGACCGATCTGGTCGCTGCGCTGCACCGCGACCTGCTCAGGCATCTGGGGTAGGGTCTGTTGCCGTTTCACGCACGGCCGCGCCGGAGCCCGTTTGCCGCGAGGCAAGGCACGAGCCGCGAAGTTTAGCTGGCTAAATGAGCCGGCGAGAAACGCAACATCTCGGTAAAACGGGCCCGGCCCTACGGGTTGCGCAAGAAATCTCGCCATGCGTTGTTGAAGGACTTGGCAAGGGAACAACCATTCCCTGCGTCCTCCGCCTAGCGGATCGCCGCCCGGCCTGGCGAGATTTCTCGCGGCAACGCGGCTCGCGTCGAAACGGCAACAGACCCTAGTACACTGGGCGTCGGATCAGGCTTGAGGAATCGCCAGCACCCGTCGGGCTGGCTCAGCGACCATGGATATCGACCTTACCCGCACCTTTCTGGAAATCGTCCGCAGCGGCAGTTTCATCGCCGCCGCGGAGCGCATGCACGTGACCCAGACAGCGATCACCGCGCGCATCCAGAAGCTGGAAAGCCATCTGGGCAGCACGCTGTTCGTACGCAATCGCGCCGGCGCGCGGCTGACCCCTGACGGCGAGGCGTTCGTGACCTACGCCAACCAGATCCAGCAGACCTGGGAGGCCGCGCAGCGCGACCTGCCGTTGCCGGACGGCTATCACAACGTACTGCATATCGGCGGCGAAGTGAGCCTCTGCAACCCGCTGATGCTGCGCTGGGTCAGCGCCATCCGTCAGGGCATCGACGGCTATGCGGTGCGCGCCCAGGTGGCAGAATGCGCCAGCCTGTTGCGTCAGGTGGAGATGGGCGTGATGGACGCGGCGCTGGTCTACCAGCCCACCTACTGGGCCGGTGTGCAGGTCGAGCAGGTGCTCGAGGAAAAGCTGATTCTGGTTCGCGCGGCGAACCCGGAGCCCTACGTGTTCGTCGACTGGAGCGACAGCTTCCGCGCCCAGCACGACAGAGCACTGCCGGACAAAGCGCGGGCGCCGGTGTCCTTCAACCTCGGGCCATTGGCGCTGCAGTACATTCTGGAGCACGGCGGCTCCGGTTATTTCCGCACGCGGGTGGTGCAGAGTTACCTGGACAGGAAAGTGCTCGAACGAGTGCCCAGGGCGCCGGAATTCAGCTACCCGACCTATCTGGTGTATTCCCGTGAACGGGACTCGGCGGCCCTGCAGCAGAGCTTCGAACTACTGCGCGAGATCGCCGCGCAGGACACCGACTGGTCGCAGCGCTGGGATCCGGCGTTGTAAGCGTCTGCTCACGATCGTTTGTCTCGAATTCGGCGCTTTGCCTGCTAAGTGGTGGGAGCGGCCGTTCCCCGATCCACTGTGGGAGCGCGCCATGCGCGCGAAAAATCGCGGGCATGGACTAGGCGTCCCCGCCCGCTCCCACAGATACTGCGCTGATGTCCGCTTCTGCCTTGTAACAGTCTCTCCATGTCGCCCGAAAGATCGTGAACAGCCCCTCTATCTTACTTCAGGCCTTCCACACGCACCGGCGCCACGCCCGAGCGGATCATGTCCAGCGCCTCGGCCGCCTTGCGCGACACGTCGATGATCCGCCCGCGGGCGAACGGGCCGCGGTCGTTGATGCGCACCACCACGCTGCGGTTGTTGTTGAGGTTAGTGACTTTCACCTGCGTGCCGAAGGGCAGGGCGCGATGGGCGGCGGTCAGTGCGTTCTGGTCGAAGCGCTCACCGCTGGCGGTGCGGTTACCGTGATGGGCTCTGCCGTAATACGAGGCCTTGCCTTCGGCCCGGTAGTCGCTGGGCACGCCGCTGTACGGTGTGCTGCTGCAGCCGGCGAGCAGCAGGCTGAACACTATCAGCAGAATCGATTGTCGACGCATTGCTCTTCTCCACTTCCTGTACGTCAGACATGAAAACGCCGGGCAATCCCGGCGTTTTCAAATCGCTCAGCCTTCGAGCTTTTTCTTCAGCAGTTCGTTCACTTGCCCCGGGTTGGCCTTGCCCTTGGAGGCTTTCATGGCCTGGCCGACGAAGAAACCGAACATCTTGCCGCGTTTGGCGGAGTCCGAGGCGCGGTACTGTTCGACCTGTTCGGCGTTGGCCGCCAGCACTTCGTCGAGCATCGCCTCGATGGCGCCGGAATCGGTGACCTGCTTGAGGCCCTTCTTCTCGATCACTTCATCAGCCGTGGCGCCTTCACCGGCAGCCAGGGCCTCGAAGACCATCTTGGCGATCTTGCCACTGATGGTGTTGTCCTTGATGCGCAGGATCATGCCGCCCAGTTGCTCGGCGGACACCGGCGACTGCTCGATCTCCAGGCCTTCCTTGTTGAGCAGGCTGGACAGCTCGCCCATCACCCAGTTGGCGGCCAGCTTGGCGTCGCCGCAGGTTTTCTCGACGGCTTCGAAGTAGTCGGCCAGCTCACGGCTGGCGCTAAGAACGCTGGCGTCGTAGGTGGACAGGCCGAACTGGCTCTCGAAACGCTCGCGCTTCTGCGGCGGCAGCTCGGGCAGCTTGCCGCGCAGGTCATCGAGGAAGCTCTGCTCGATCACCACCGGCAGCAGGTCGGGGCAGGGGAAGTAACGGTAGTCGTTGGCTTCTTCCTTGCTGCGCATGGAGCGCGTCTGATCCTTGTTGGGATCGTACAGGCGGGTTTCCTGCACCACCTTGCCGCCGTCCTCGATCAGCTCGATCTGGCGCTGCACTTCGTGGTTGATGGCTTTCTCGATGAAGCGGAACGAGTTGACGTTCTTGATCTCGGCGCGGGTGCCGAACTCGGCCTGGCCCTTTGGGCGTACCGACACGTTGCAATCGCAACGCAGCGACCCTTCGGCCATGTTGCCGTCGCAGATGCCCAGGTAGCGCACCAGTGCGTGGATGGCCTTCACATAGGCCACCGCCTCCTTGGCCGAGCGGATGTCTGGCTCGGAAACAATTTCCAGCAGCGGTGTACCGGCACGGTTCAGGTCGATGCCGCTCATGCCCTGGAAGTCTTCGTGCAGGCTCTTGCCGGCGTCTTCTTCGAGGTGCGCGCGGGTGATGCCGATGCGTTTGACGGTGCCGTCTTCCAGGGTGATGTCGAGCAAGCCCTTGCCGACGATGGGGTGATCCATCTGGCTGGTCTGGTAGCCCTTCGGCAGGTCCGGGTAGAAGTAGTTCTTGCGCGCGAAGACGTTACGCTCGGCGATCTCGGCGTCGATGGCCAGGCCGAACTGGCAGGCCATGCGCACGGCCTCGGCATTGAGCACCGGCAGGGTGCCGGGCATGCCGAGGTCGACCAGGCTGGCCTGGGTGTTGGGCTCGGCACCAAAGGTGGTGGCGCTGGCCGAGAAGATCTTCGATTGGGTGCTGAGCTGAGCGTGGATCTCGAGCCCGATGACGGTTTCCCATTGCATAAAAGTGTTCCTCAGAATCCGCTCGGTGCTTGTTTGTGCCAGTCGCTGACCTGCTGGTACTGGTGCGCGACGTTGAGCAGACGGCCTTCCTGGAAGTAGTTGCCAAGCAACTGCACGCCCACCGGCAGGCCATCGACGAAACCGGCCGGCATCGACAGGCCGGGGATGCCGGCCAGGTTGGCGGTGATGGTGTAGATGTCTTCCAGGTAGGCGGAGACCGGATCGGCGTTCTTCTCGCCGAGCTTCCAGGCCAGGTTCGGCGTGGTCGGGCCGAGGATCACGTCGACGTCCTTGAAGGCCGCGACGAAGTCGTTCTTGATCAGCCGGCGGATCTGCTGGGCCTTGATGTAGTAAGCGTCGTAGTAGCCAGCGGACAGCGCATAGGTGCCGACCATGATGCGGCGCTTCACTTCCTCGCCGAAGCCTTCGCCACGGGAGCGCTTGTAGAGATCTTGCAGGTCCTTTGGGTTCTCGCAGCGGTAGCCGAAACGCACGCCGTCGAAACGCGACAGGTTGGAGCTGGCCTCGGCCGGGGCGATCACGTAGTAGGCCGGGATGGCGTGCTGCATGTTCGGCAGGCTGACGTCCTTGACGGTGGCACCGAGCTTTTTCAGCGCCTCGACCACGGCCATGACTTTCTCGCCGATGCGCGCGTCCAGGCCGGCACCGAAGTATTCCTTGGGCAGGCCGATGCGCAGGCCGGCGAGCGGCTGGGCGAGGGCAGCCAGGTAGTCATCGACCGGCTGATCGACGCTGGTCGAATCCTTCGGGTCGAAACCGGCCATGGCGCCGAGCAGCAGGGCGCAATCCTCGGCGGAGCGGGCCAGTGGGCCGCCCTGGTCGAGGCTGGAGGCGTAGGCGATCATGCCCCAGCGTGACACGCGGCCATAGGTTGGTTTGATGCCGGTGAGGTTGGTCAGCGCGGCCGGCTGGCGAATCGAGCCGCCGGTGTCGGTGCCGGTAGCCGCCGGAATCAGCCGTGCCGCCACGGCAGCCGCGGAGCCGCCGGAGGAACCACCGGGTACCCGACTGGTATCCCAGGGGTTCTTGACCGGGCCGTAGTGGCTGGATTCGTTGGCCGAGCCCATGGCGAACTCGTCCATGTTCAGCTTGCCGAGGCTGACGGTGCCGGCAGCCTTGAGCTTGTCGACCACGGTGGCGTCGTAGGGCGCCTTGAAGCCGGTGAGGATCTTCGAGCCGCAGCTGGTCAGCACGCCCCTGGTGCAGAACAGGTCCTTGTGGGCGATCGGCGCGCCGAGCAGCGGGCCGTTTTCACCGGCGGCGCGGCGGGCGTCGGCAGCCTTGGCCTGCTCGAGGGCCTGCTCGGCGGTGACGGTGATGAAGCTGTTGAGCTGCGGGTCGAGCTGCTCGACGCGGCTCAGCAGGCTCCCGGTCAGCTCGGCGGAGGAGAATTGCTTGTCGGCGAGTGCGCGGGCGATCTCGGCCAGGGTCAATTGATGCATGGCGGAAGGCTTTCCTTACTCGATGACTTTGGGAACCAGGTACAGGCCGCTTTCCACGGCCGGGGCGATGGCCTGGTAGGCCTCGCGCTGGTTCGCTTCGGTAACGGCGTCGGCACGCAGGCGCTGGGTGGTTTCCAGCGGATGGGCCAGCGGCTCGATGCCGGTGGTGTCGACCGCCTGCATGTTGTCGATCAGGCCCAGAATGCTGTTGAGGGTTGCGGTGGTCTGTGGCAGTTCGCTGTCGCTCAAGCCCAGGCGGGCCAGGTGTGCGATCTTTTCCACCTCGGAGCGTTCAAGCGCCATCGGGTTCTCCCTTTGAAAACTGGCCGCCAGGCGGTCGCCAGCACGTGTATCGGCAGGTACCCATGCACAGGTGGCAGGGAACGGATGCGTTTGGCTGGCGGTCTAAGGCGGCGACGTGCGGCTTGGGGCGTTTACCGGTAGCGCATGACAGCTTTTTCAGTGCTGTCGCCACCGGTGTGAAAGATGCCTCAAGGCCGCGGAAAAACAGGCAATCTAACATATTGGTGCCTTGCTCAAAATCCCTGCCGTTGTTAGAGTTTGCCGCACTTTTTTACCTGCGTGTTTTCTTGCGCCGATCTTTACCACGCGTTGCCTAGGGTCCCTATCCCATGTTCAAAAAACTGCGTGGCATGTTTTCCAGCGATCTGTCGATTGACCTGGGCACTGCCAATACCCTTATTTATGTACGCGAGCGCGGCATCGTCCTGAACGAGCCGTCGGTCGTCGCCATTCGTACCCATGGCAATCAGAAGAGCGTCGTCGCCGTCGGTACCGACGCCAAGCGCATGCTCGGTCGTACTCCTGGCAATATCGCCGCCATTCGCCCGATGAAGGACGGCGTGATCGCCGACTTCAGCGTCTGCGAAAAGATGCTGCAATACTTCATCAACAAGGTTCACGAAAACAGCTTTCTGCAGCCGTCGCCGCGCGTGCTGATCTGCGTGCCGTGCAAGTCGACCCAGGTAGAGCGCCGCGCCATCCGTGAATCCGCCCTGGGCGCTGGTGCCCGCGAAGTGTTCCTGATCGAAGAGCCGATGGCCGCTGCCATCGGTGCCGGCCTGCCGGTCGAAGAAGCCCGTGGTTCGATGGTCGTCGATATCGGCGGTGGTACCACCGAAATCGCGCTGATCTCCCTGAACGGCGTGGTTTATGCCGAATCCGTGCGGGTTGGTGGCGACCGTTTCGACGAAGCCATCATCACCTACGTGCGCCGCAACTATGGCTCGCTGATCGGCGAGTCCACCGCCGAGCGCATCAAGCAGGAAATCGGTACCGCCTACCCAGGTGGCGAAATCCGCGAAGTCGACGTGCGTGGCCGCAACCTGGCCGAAGGCGTACCGCGCAGCTTCACCCTCAACTCCAACGAAGTGCTCGAGGCGCTGCAGGAATCCCTGGCGACCATCGTCCAGGCGGTCAAGAGCGCCCTGGAGCAATCGCCGCCGGAGCTGGCTTCGGACATCGCCGAGCGCGGCCTGGTGCTGACCGGTGGTGGCGCGCTGCTGCGTGACCTCGACAAGCTGCTGAGCCAGGAAACCGGCCTGCCGGTGATCGTCGCCGAGGATCCGCTGACCTGCGTCGCCCGTGGCGGCGGCAAGGCGCTGGAAATGATGGATCGCCACACCATGGATCTGCTGTCCACCGAATAAGCCGCACTCCTCACGCTGCAGCAGCTCGGAAGCTACCATCGCGCCGCATGCAGCTTCCGGGCAGGCTACGAGGTAATTGCCATAAAGCCGCTATTCGCCAAAGGTCCGTCGCTCGGTGTACGCCTGCTGGTGTTCGCCGTGCTGTCGGCCACCCTGATGGTCGTCGACGCCCGTCTTACCGTCCTGCAATCGGTTCGTAGCCAGCTCGGCCTGATCGTCGAGCCCGTCTACTGGCTCGGCCGCCTGCCGGTCACCCTGTGGGAAAGCGCCACCCAGGAACTCAGCTCGCGCAACGAGCTTGCCGCCGAGAACGAGAAGCTCAAGGCCGAACAGCTGATGATGCAGCGCCGCCTGCAGAAGCTGGCCGCGCTGACCGAGCAGAACGTGCGGCTGCGCGAGCTGCTCAACTCCTCGGCCCTGGTCGACGACGAGGTGTTGGCCACCGAGCTGATCGGTATCGACCCCAACCCTTTCACCCACCGCATTCTCATCGACAAGGGCGAGAAGGACGGCGTGGTGCTCGGCCAGCCGGTGCTCGATGCCCGCGGTCTGATGGGCCAGGTGGTCGAAGTGATGCCGTACACCTCCCGTGTGCTGCTGCTTACCGATACCACCCACAGCATTCCCGTACAGGTCAACCGCAACGGCCTGCGCGCCATCGCCACCGGCACCGGCAACCCCGAGCGCCTGGAACTGCGCCATGTGGCCGACACCGCCGACATCAAGGAAGGCGACCTGCTGGTCAGTTCCGGCCTTGGCCAGCGCTTTCCGGCCGGTTATCCGGTGGCCACGGTGACCGAGGTGGTGCACGACTCCGGCCAGCCGTTCGCCATCGTGCGTGCGGTGCCGACCGCCAATCTCAACCGCACCCGCTACATGCTGCTGGTGTTCACCGACCCGCGTACGCCGGAGCAGCGCGCTGCCGAGTCGGCCGAGGCCCAGGAGGAGGTCGATCGTCGCGCCCTCGAACATCCCGATGCCGAAGCGCCGGTCGAGGATGCGCCGCTAGTCGAGGCGCCGGCACCTGAAACTGCACCGGCAGAACCTGCCGGCGCTGAGGAGGCCCGCGAATGATCGCCACCCGTTCCAGCAATCTCTGGGTGATCTGGGCCAGCCTGGTGCTGGCGCTGCTGCTCAGTGTGTCCACGCTGCCGCGTTTCATGGAAATCGGTCGGCCACTGTGGCTGGCGCTGTTTCTCACCTACTGGGTGCTGGCCGTGCCGCACCGCATTGGCATGACCAGTGCCTTCTGCATCGGCCTGCTGGCGGACGTGCTCAACGGCACGCTGCTGGGGCAGAACGCGCTGATCCTCACCCTCATCACCTTCCTGGTGCTGAGCCTGCACCAGCGTTTGCGCATGTTTCCCATGTGGCAGCAGAGCATGGTGCTGCTGGTGGTGTTCGGCGTCGCCCAGTTGGTACAGCTGTGGCTCAATGCCCTAACCGGCAACCGCCCGCCGACCCTGGCCTTCGTGCTGCCGGCTCTGGTCAGCGCGCTGCTCTGGCCCTGGGTGTGTACCCTGCTGCGCGCGGTGCACCGGCGCATGCGAGTCAACTGAACCGCGCTGCGGCGCCTGATTGCGAGACCTGTGCATGACCACGCTCTACCTGGCCTCCGCGTCGCCGCGCCGTCGCGAGCTGCTCGCGCAGATCGGCGTCCCTTTCACCACCCATGTGGTGCCCATCGATGAAACCCCGCAGCCCGCCGAGGCGCCTGCCGCCTACGTCGAGCGCCTGGCGCTGGCCAAGGCGCAGGCGGCCTTCGATACCCTGGCAGAGCGCCAGGGCGCCGTGGTGCTCGGTTCAGACACCGCCGTGGTGCTCGATGGTCGGATTCTCGGCAAGCCCGTCGACCGTGAGGATGCACTGGCCACTCTGACGGCGCTGTCCGGCCGCGAACATCAGGTGCTGACTGCCGTCGCCCTGGTCAGCCAGACCCGCGCCGAGGCCCGCGTGGTGGCCAGTACGGTGCGCTTCAAACCGCTCGACCGGACACAGATCGAAGCCTATTGGGCCACTGGCGAGCCGCGCGACAAGGCCGGCAGTTATGGTATTCAGGGGCTGGCTGCGGTGTTCGTCAGCCAGATGCAGGGCAGTTATTCAGCGGTGGTCGGCCTGCCGTTGTGCGAGACTGCCGAACTGCTCGCGCAATTCGCGATTCCGTGCTGGCAACAGACTGCCAGCGCATAACCCAGAGGTTGCAGGCCGCGATGGTTCGGGCGCGATGGGCCCGGCGCTGCTTTCAGCTTCATCTCAGCCAAGAGATGGGCGCATGAGTGAAGAAATCCTGATCAACATCACGCCGATGGAATCGCGCGTGGCGGTGGTGGAAAACGGTGTCCTGCAGGAGGTGCACGTCGAGCGCACCCAGCGCCGCGGCATCGTCGGCAACATCTATAAAGGCAAGGTGGTGCGCGTGCTGCCCGGCATGCAGGCGGCGTTCGTCGACATCGGCCTGGAGCGTGCGGCGTTCATCCACGCTTCGGAAATCTCCAGCCGCGAAGGCAGCGCCGTGGAGAGCATCAGCGCCCTGGTGCACGAAGGCCAGAGCCTGATCGTGCAGGTCACCAAGGACCCGATCGGTAGCAAGGGCGCGCGCCTGACCACCCAGTTGTCGATTCCGTCGCGTTACCTGGTGTACATGCCGCGCACCAGTCATGTCGGCATTTCCCTGAAGATCGAAGACGAAGCCGAGCGCGAGCGCCTCAAGCAGGTGGTCGCCGATTGCGTGGCCGCCGAAGGCATTGCCGAGGCCGGTGGTTTCATCCTGCGCACCGCGGCCGATGGCGCGCGCGCCGACGAAATCCTCGTCGACATCCGCTACCTGCGCCGCTTGTGGACGCAGATCGGCGAACAGATGAAGAACGCACCGACGCCCTCGGTGATCTACGAAGACCTGAGCCTGGCCCTGCGCACCCTGCGCGACCTGGTCGGCCCGCGCTCCGAGAAGATCCGCGTCGACTCGCGGGAGACCTTCGGCAAGATCACCAGCTTCGTCGCCGAACTGATGCCGGAGATCGCCGATCGTCTGGAACACTACCCGGGCGAGCGGCCGATCTTCGACCTGCATGGTATCGAGGACGAGATCCAGAAGGCTCTGGAGCGCAAGGTGCCGCTCAAGTCCGGCGGCTACCTGATCATCGATCCGGCCGAGGCGATGACCACCATCGACGTCAACACCGGCGCCTTCGTCGGCCACCGCACGCTCGAGGAAACCATCTTCAAGACCAACCTCGAAGCGGCCACCGCGATTGCCCGGCAACTGCGCCTGCGCAACCTCGGCGGGATCATCATCATCGACTTCATCGACATGGAAGACGAGGAGCACCAGCGCCAGGTGTTGCGTACCCTGGAAAAGCAGCTGGAGCGCGATCACGCCAAGACCAACATCATCGGCATCACCGAACTCGGCCTGGTACAGATGACCCGCAAGCGCACCCGTGAAAGCCTCGAACAGGTGCTGTGCGAGCCATGCAGCCACTGCCAGGGTCGCGGCAAGCTGAAAACCGCTGAAACCACCTGCTACGAGATCTTCCGCGAGATTCTTCGTGAAGCCCGTGCCTACCAGCCCGAGGGCTACCGCGTGCTGGCCAACCAGAAGGTGGTCGACCGCCTGCTCGACGAGGAATCGGGCAACGTCGCCGACCTCGAAGCATTCATAGGACGAACCATCAAGTTCCAGGTCGAAACCATGTACTCCCAGGAACAATACGATGTGGTGCTGCTTTGAAGGCGCCCGGCCGGACCGGGGCATGAACTGAATGGCGCGTTTGGGGC
The DNA here is from genome assembly GCF_001945395.1 of Pseudomonas sp. PA15(2017). Classification (GTDB taxonomy): domain Bacteria; phylum Pseudomonadota; class Gammaproteobacteria; order Pseudomonadales; family Pseudomonadaceae; genus Aquipseudomonas. The sequence goes on from NZ_MSXV01000020.1 coordinate 49,780, forward strand.
TGGCGTTCGCCACGCTGTTACGCTGGAGCCTGGGGCTGTGTGCGCTGGGCCTGGTGCTGGCCGCCTTTTATGTGAGCCTCGGGCGCCAGTTGGTGCCCCTGGTGGCCGAATACCGTGAGGAGGCGCAAACCCGCGCCAGCGAGGCTCTGGGCATGCCGGTCGCCATCGGTGCGCTGGAAGGCCACTGGAGCGGTTTCGCGCCGCTGCTGACCGTGCGCGATCTGCGCATTGGCGAGGGCGAGCAGGCACTGGCCCTCGAACAGGTGAAGGTGGTGCCCGATCTGCTTGGCAGCCTGATGGCCTGGCAACCGCGCCTCGCCGACCTGCAACTCGATGGCCTCAGCCTGACCCTGCGCGAGGACGAGCAGGGCGCCTGGCATGTGGACGGCCTGCCGCAACGGCAGAATCAGCCGCCGCTGGATGTTGCCAAGGCGCTGCGCCAGTCCCAGGTCCTCGGCCATCTTTCCCTGCTCGGCAGCCGGGTGAGCGTCCAGCCGCTCGGGCAGGAGCCGCTGCAACTCACCGACATCAACCTCAGCGTCGATAACGGCAGCAGCCGTCAGCGCGTGAACGCGCGCCTGCACCTGCCGGACGGCCAACCCCTGGCCCTGCAACTGCGCACGCGCATCCAGCCCGAGCACTGGCAGGACGCCCGCGCCGAGCTGTACCTGAGCGCGCCGCAGAGTGACTGGGCCGCCTGGTTGCCGGCCAGGCTGACGCGCGATTGGCACCTCGACAACCTGCAACTGGGTGGAGAGCTGTGGGGCGTGTGGGACCAGCGTCAGTTGCAGCGCGCGGTCACTCGCCTGCATGCGCCAGCCATCAAGGGGCATTACGGCGAGCGCAAGTCCGTCGCCCTCGAGGATCTGGCCCTGAATGCCTATTTCGAGCGCGAGGGCGATGACTTCGACCTGCTGCTCGATGATTTCGCCTTCAGCCGTGGCGACAACCGTTGGGGCGAAGCGCGCATCGCCTTGGGCCATCAGGCTGCCACGGACGACCAGTTGCAGCGATGGAAGCTGAGCGCCGACCGCCTCGATGTCGGCCCGCTGGTGCCGTTGGTCGAGAGCTTGGCGCCTTTGCCGGACACCGCTCTGGATCTGTTGCAGACCCTCAAACCCCATGGCGGCTTGCGTAACCTCAACGCCAGCTTCCAGCCGGACGCGGCGGGCCCGGAGCGCCTGCAGTTCTCCGCCAACCTGGAACGCGTCGGCTTTTCCGCCTGGCATGCCTCGCCTGCCGTGGAGAACGGCAGTGGCAGCATCACTGGCGACCTCGGCGGCGGCGAGCTGAAGGTCGACAGCGAAGATTTCTCCCTGCACCTGACCACCCTGTTCCCGAAGGCCTGGGTCTACCAAGAGGCCAAGGGCCGGCTGACCTGGACCCTTGATGACGAGGGCTTCACCCTGCGCGCGCCTTATCTGCAGGTGGTGGGCGAAGAGGGTAAGGTGGCAGGTGACTTCCTGATCCGCATGCTCAAGGACCCCGAGCGCGAGGACTACATGGACCTGCGTGTCGGTATGCGCGACGGCGATGCCCGCTTCACCGAGAAATACCTGCCGACTCCGGTACTCAGCCCAGCCCTCGATGAGTGGCTGAAGACTGCCATCCGCAGCGGCAAGGTCAACGAGGGCTACTTCCAGTACCAGGGTTCGATCAACCACAATCCCGATCCTGCGGTACGCAGCATCAGCCTGTTCTTCGACGTGGAGGACGCCGAGCTGGCCTTCCAGCCTGGTTGGCCCACGCTGCGCGATGCCAGCGGGCAGGTGCTGATCGAAGACAGCGGCGTGCGCGTGCGGGTTTCCGAGGGCAGCATCCTGAACAGCCGTGTGCGAGAAGCGTTCGCCGACATTCCCCATGTCGATGCGGGCCAGCCCCCACACCTGAAACTCAAGGGCAAGCTGCAGAGCAGCGTTGACGACGGTCTGAAGATCCTTCAGGAAACCCCGCTGGGCCTCGCCGATACCTTCGCCGGCTGGAAGGGCAAGGGCGCGTTGAGTGGCGCGCTGGATCTGGATATCCCGTTGCAGCAAGGCGAGCTGGCCAACGTGATCGTCGACTTCCGCGCCGACAAGGCCTCGCTGGCGATCAGCAAGCCCGAGCTGCAACTGACCGACGTGACCGGCGATTTCCGCTACGACACGAGCAAGGGCCTGAGCGCGCCGTCGATAACCGCGCGGGCGCTTGGTCATGCCATTCGTGGCAAGGCGGTGGCCGATGGCCGGCCAGGTCAGGCGCGCAGCCATATCGAAGCCAATGGCGTGGTGGCCTTGAACAACCTGACGCAATGGCTGGGCGTCACGCAGAAGCTGCCTGCCGAAGGCAGCCTGCCGTACCGACTGCGGTTGAGCCTGGAGGGGGCGCAGAGCCAGTTGCGCGTCGACTCCAATCTCAAGGGCCTGAGCATTGCGCTGCCGGCACCCTTCGGCAAGGCCAGCAACGAAGAGCGTTACGCGGATTGGCGCATGAGCTTCGGTGGTGCCGAGCAGCGCTACTGGCTCGACTACGCCGATGTCGCCAGCTTCGCCCTCGCCGCGCCGCCGGGCAAGTTCGACCAGAGCCGTGGCGAGCTGCGCCTCGGTGACGGCCCGGCGATTCTGCCGACCACCCGTGGCGTGCGCGTGCGGGGCCGTGTCGCCCAGGTCAAGCTGGCCGAGTGGCAGAAGGCGATCGAGCCCTACCAGCAGTCGTCACGGCAGAATGCCCAGCAACTGTTCAGCGATGCCGCGCTGCGCATCGGGCGTTTCGAGGGGCTCGGTCAGCAGCTCGATGATCTCGATGTCAGTTTGCGTCCGCTCGATGGCGGCTGGTCGCTGAGCCTGGACAGCACGCTGGCCAAGGGCCGCATCGATCTGTTCGAGGCTGCCGACAAGCCCATCGTCGCCGACATGGAGTACGTGCGCCTGCCGGCTGTCAAGCCAAAGACCGAGGGCGCGCCGGAGCCGGAAGCACCTGATCCGCTGGCCGACTTCGACCCGCGGCAGATCCCGGCGCTGAACCTGCGCATCGCCCACGTATTCCAGGGCGATGACGACATGGGTACCTGGTCGCTCAACGCCCGCCCGGACGCCCAAGGCGTGCAGTTCAGTGACCTGGATATCAACCTCAAGGGCCTCAAGCTGGGCGGCGCGATCGGCTGGCAGGGTATGCCGGGGCAGACGCGCAGCTGGTACAAGGGGCGTATGCAGGGCGAGAAATTGTCCGAAGTGCTCAAGGCCTGGGGCTACGCGCCGTCGGCGACCAGTGAGAGCTTCCGTCTGGATGCCGATGGTCATTGGCCAGGCTCGCCCGCCTGGTTCAACCTCAAGCGCTATTCAGGCAGCCTCGATGCGGCGCTGCGCAGGGGCCAGTTCGTCGAGGTGCAGGGCTCGGCCTCGGCATTGCGGGTGTTCGGCCTGCTCAACTTCAATTCCATCGGCCGTCGCCTGCGTCTCGATTTTTCCGACCTGCTCGACAAGGGCTTGAGCTACGACCGGGTGAAAGGCAACCTGCAGGCCACCGACGGCGTATTCGTCACCCAGGAGCCGATTACCATGACGGGGCCGTCGAGCAACCTGGAACTCAACGGTACCTTGAACATGGTCGACCAGAGGATCGATGCCAAGCTGCTGGTCACCCTGCCGGTCACCAACAACCTGCCGATCGCCGCGTTGATCGTCGGCGCTCCTGCCATCGGCGGCGCGCTGTTCATCGCCGACCAGCTGCTCGGTGACCGCGTGGCGCGCTTCGCCAGCGTGCAATACGACGTCAAGGGCACGTTGCACGACCCGGAGCTGAAATTCGACAAGCCGTTCGAGAAGCCCAACTGAGCCGGAGGGGCCGATGTCATTCGCCGTGATCCAGATGGTCAGCCAGGACGATATCGCCGCCAACCTGCGGCGGGCCCGGTGCTTGCTGGAGCAGGCGGCGGCGGGCGGGGCGCGACTGGCCGTGTTGCCGGAAAACTTTTCGGCCCTGGGCCGGCGTGACGCCGCCGCCCTGGGTCGGCTGGAGGCCTGCGGCGAAGGTCCGGTGCTGCCCTGGCTGCAGCGCACCGCCCGAGAGCTCGGCCTGTGGATCGTTGCCGGCACCTTGCCGCTGCCGCCGCAAGGCGAGCCCGAAGGCAAGCCGCGGGCCTGCTCGCTACTGGTCGATGAGCACGGCCAGTTCGTCGCGCGCTACGACAAGCTGCACCTGTTCGACGTGGACGTCAGTGACAGCCGCGGCCGCTATCGCGAGTCGGACGACTACGCCCATGGCGGGCAGATAGTGGTGGTCGACACGCCCGTCGGGCGTTTGGGTTTGACCGTCTGCTATGACCTGCGCTTTCCTGAACTCTACGCCGCCCTGCGCGAGGCTGGCGCCGAATTGATCACCGCGCCCTCGGCCTTCACCCGGGTTACCGGGGCTGCGCATTGGGAGGTGCTGATCCGCACCCGTGCCATCGAAACCCAGTGTTATCTGCTGGCGGCGGCCCAGGGCGGCATTCATCCTGGCGGCCGGGAAACCTACGGCCACAGCCTGATCGTCGACCCCTGGGGGCGTAAGCTGGCAGAGTACGCCGAGGGTGAAGCGATGCTGCTGGCCAAACGCGATGCCGGCGAGCAGCTGGCGATCCGCGAGCGCATGCCTGTGCTGCGACACAAACGATTTTTCGCTGCGGCGCAGCCGCGGCAGCCTGATGTGGAGACCTTATGAGCGACCTGTTATCGACCGTCAGCAAGCAACTGCTGAGCCCCGGCGGACTGACCCTGGAGCACCTGCCGGATGTGCTCGGCGAGCTGGCTGGCCCTGGCATCGACGCCGCCGACCTGTACTTTCAGACCCAGGTCTCGGAAACCTGGGTGCTCGAAGACGGCATCGTCAAGGAGGGCAGTTTCAACCTCGACCAGGGCGTGGGCGTGCGCGCCCAGTCCGGTGAGAAGACCGGCTTCGCCTATAGCAACGCCATCACCCCTGAAGCGCTGAGCCAGGCGGCTCGCGCCGCGCGCTCGATTGCCCGCGCTGGCCAGCAGGGCCGGGTGCAGGCCTTCAAAGCTACCGAGGTGATGCCGCTGTATGCCGCCGACAACCCGCTGAACGTGATCGACCGCGCCCAGAAGGTCGAGCTGCTCAAGCGCATAGACATCGCCACCCGCGCGCTGGATCCGCGCATCAAACAGGTGACGGTGAGCCTGGCCGGCGTCTGGGATCGCGTGCTGGTTGCGGCCACTGACGGCAGCCTGGGCGCCGATATCCGCCCGCTGGTGCGCTTCAACGTCAGCGTGATCGTCGAGCACAACGGTCGTCGCGAGCGCGGCGGCCACGGCGGCGGCGGGCGTACCGACTACCGCTATTTCCTCAGTGAGGATCGCGCCATGGGTTATGCCCGCGAGGCGCTGCGCCAGGCACTGGTCAATCTCGAGGCGATCGCCGCACCGGCCGGCACCCTGCCGGTGGTGATGGGCGCCGGCTGGTCCGGCGTGCTGCTGCACGAGGCGGTCGGCCACGGCCTGGAAGGTGATTTCAACCGCAAGGGCAGCTCCAACTACAGCGGCAAGATCGGCCAGCAGGTGGCATCCAAACTGTGCACCATCGTCGACGACGGCACCCTGGCCGAGCGCCGTGGTTCGTTGAGCATGGACGACGAGGGCACGCCGACCCAGTGCACCACGCTGATCGAGAACGGCGTGCTCAAGGGCTACATGCAGGACAAGCTCAACGCCCGCCTGATGGGCGTGGCGCGCACCGGCAACGGCCGCCGTGAGTCCTACTCGCACCTGCCGATGCCGCGTATGACCAACACCTACATGCTGGCCGGCGAGAGCGACCCCGAGGAAATCATTCGGTCGGTGAAGAAAGGCATCTATTGCGCCAACCTCGGCGGCGGTCAGGTCGACATCACCAGCGGCAAGTTCGTGTTCTCCACCAGCGAGGCCTATCTGATCGAGGATGGCAAGATCACCGCGCCGGTCAAGGGTGCGACCCTGATCGGCAATGGCCCGGAGGCGATGAGCCGGGTATCGATGGTCGGCAACGATCTGGCGCTGGACAGTGGTGTCGGGACCTGCGGCAAGGATGGGCAGTCGGTGCCGGTCGGCGTCGGTCAGCCGACCCTGAAGATCGATGCGATCACGGTCGGCGGTACCGGCGCGTGAAGGGCGCGGGCGAGGGCGTCACCCGCGCACAGGCATGCTTAGCGCAGGCCGCGCTGGGCGTCGTCGAGCTCGCGGATGTACTTGAATATCTTGCGTGAGGCGGCTGGCGCCTTGTTCTGGGCCGCTTCGTGCTGGGCGTGGCGAATCAGCCCGCGCAGGTGCTGGCGGTCGGCGTCGGGGTACTCGGTGATGAATTTCTCCAGCACCTCGTCGTTGCCCTCGATCAGCCGGTCACGCCAGCGCTCGAGGTTGTGGAAGCGCTCGTTGTACTGGCGCGTGGAGGCGTCGACCTGGTCGAGCAACGCGACGATGGCATCGATGTCCTGTTCGCGCATCAGCTTGCCGATGAACTGGACATGGCGCTTCTTGGCCGAATTGGCGGTGTGCTTCGGTGCTTCTTCCAGGGCACGGCGCAGGGCGTCGGTCAGCGGCAGCTTGCGCTGCAGATCGGGCTTGAGGCCGGCCAGGCGCTGGCCCAGTTCCTGGAGCGCGTGCAGCTCGCGCTTGACCTGGGATTTGCTCTTCTCGCCGGAGAAGTCATCGGAGTAATCAGACATGGGGCGGTGATCCAATGGGAAACGCCGCCATGATAGCAGCAAGTTTCTTGCCGCATGCGCGACCCGCGTCGTTGCCGCTGTGGCTATCGTTCAGGAGTCGTTATGAGTGAAGTGGAAGTAGTCGGACCTGCCGCGTTGCCCGGTTTGCAGGCGCAGGTCGAAGAGATTATCGCCGAGGCCAAAAAGCAGGGTGCCAGTGCCTGCGAAGTCGCCGTCTCGGTAGAGCAGGGGCTGTCCACCACGGTGCGTCAGCGCGAGGTGGAAACCGTCGAGTTCAATCGCGACCAGGGTTTCGGCATCACCCTGTACGTGGGCCAGCGCAAGGGCTCGGCCAGTACCTCGGCCACCGGCGAGGCCGCCATTCGCGAAACCGTGGCCGCCGCCCTGGCGATTGCCAAGCACGCCTCCGAGGACGAAAGCGCCGGCCTGGCCGATGCCGCGCTGATGGCCCGTGACCTGCCGGAACTGGACCTCTATCACGCCTGGGACATCACCCCCGAGCAGGCCGTCGAGCGCGCCCTTATCTGCGAAGCGGCGGCCTTCGACGCCGACGCGCGCATTCGCAACGCCGATGGCACCAGCCTGGGCACTCATCAAGGCTGCCGCGTGTATGGCAACAGCCATGGTTTCATCGGCGGTTACGCCAGTACGCGCCACAGCCTCAGTTGCGTGATGATCGCCGAGAGCGAAGGGCAGATGCAGCGCGACTACTGGTATGACGTGAACCGCCAGGGCAATCTGCTCGCCGACCCTGCCAGCATCGGTCGACGCGCCGCGCAACGAGCGGTCAGCCGCCTCGGCGCTCGGCCGGTGCCGACCTGCGAAGTACCGGTGTTGTTTTCTGCGGAGTTGGCCACCGGGTTGTTCGGCAGCTTTCTCGGCGCCATCTCCGGTGGCGCCCTGTACCGCAAGTCGTCGTTTCTGGAGGGTACGCTGGGCGAGCAGCTGTTCCCGTCCTGGCTGAATCTCGACGAGCGCCCGCACATTCCGCGTGCCATGGGCAGTGCTGCGTTCGATGGCGACGGTCTGGCCACGTACGCCAAGCCATTCGTCGAGGGCGGCCGGCTGGTGTCCTACATCCTTAGTAGCTACTCCGGGCGCAAGCTGGGCATGCCCAGCACCGCCAACGCCGGCGGCGTACATAACCTGTTCGTCAGCCATGGGGAGGAGGATCAGCAGGCGCTGATCAAGCGCATGGGCCGCGGCCTGTTGGTCACCGAGCTGATGGGCCATGGCCTGAACATGGTGACCGGCGACTATTCCCGCGGCGCGGGCGGTTACTGGGTCGAAAATGGCGAGATCCAGTTCGCCGTGCAGGAGGTGACCATCGCCGGCAACATGCGCGACATGTTCCGGCAGATCGTGGCTGTGGGCAGCGATCTGGAGCTGCGCAGCAATATCCGCACGGGCTCGGTGCTGATCGAGAAAATGACCGTCGCTGGTAGCTGAATCATCGGGCGCCCTGGGCGCCCGGTCTCTGCAAGCCGTTGCGCAAGGCAACGGTTTTGAATTCTCGGTTTATCCCGCGCGGTTCATCCGGCTTATTTGTCCATTTCATCCTTCCTGCTGAATCGGCATCTGCGTTTGCATTTACCGCAAAGTATTGATTATTTTTACTATATAGGAATTAATATCATTATCTTTTGAGGGATTGCCATGAGATTTCGCGCGAGCAACACGCCCTGTCTGGATTGCTGGCACTGGCTGGGATTCAGGATCCGCTGTGCGCTGCTGCCGGACGAGCCGCGGCTTCTGGAACTGCATTGGGCGCAGGGCAGGCAACTGGTCGAGCACGGGCGGCTGTGCCCCTGGCGGATGTCGCTGACCACCCTGACCCTGCTCATGGATACCGCCTGCGATACGGCGCTGCCGTGGCACTGGCGCAGTGTCTGCCTGGATCACGCCTACCGCTCGCTCTACGCCCTGCAGCACCTGTCGGTCGACCGCGATCGGCAAGGCAGCCTCAATCGCGCGCGCAATCGCCTGGCTACGTTGCGCATGCAGCCCTCGCTTTCGATGTCCGAACTGGCAGAAGGAAATCCTTATGAGTAACCACCACAGCGACACCCGTATCGAACGCGACAGCATGGGTGAACTGGCTGTGCCCGCCGAAGCGCTGTATGGCGCCCAGACCCAGCGTGCGGTCAACAACTTCCCGGTGTCGGGGCAGGCCATGCCTGAGGCGTTCATCCGTGCCTTGGTGCTGGCCAAAGCGGCCGCCGCTCGCGCCAATGTCGACCTGGAACAGATCCTGCCCGCCCAGGGCGATGCCATCGTCGCGGCATGCCAGCAATTGCTGGCCGAAGACTTCATGCAGCATTTTCCGGTGGATGTGTTTCAGACCGGCTCCGGCACCAGCTCCAACATGAATGCCAACGAGGTGATCGCCACCCTGGCCACACGTATCCTGGGCGAGCCGATCAACCCCAATGACCACGTCAATTGCGGCCAGAGCAGCAACGACATCATCCCCACCACCATCCATGTCAGTGCCGCCATCGAGGTCAGCGAAAAGCTGCTGCCCGCGCTGGGGCATCTGCTCGAAGTGCTGTGCAACAAGTCTCTGGCGGTGCAGCCTTACGTGAAGACCGGCCGTACTCACCTGATGGATGCCATGCCGGTGCGCATGAGCCAGGTGCTCGATGGCTGGGCTCAGCAGATCCAGGCCAACATCCAGCTGCTCACCGGATTGCTGCCGGCGCTGCAGGCGCTGGCTCAGGGCGGCACCGCGGTGGGCACCGGCATCAACGCCCATCCACGCTTCGCCGAGCTGTTCTGCCAGGAGCTCAACGCCCTGACCGGCCGGCAGTTCACGCCGGGCAGCAATTTCTTCGCCCTGATCGGCTCCCAAGACACGGCGGTCGCGCTGTCCGGCCAGCTCAAGACCACCGCCGTTTCGCTGATGAAGATCGCCAACGACCTGCGCTGGATGAACTCGGGGCCCCTGGCCGGCCTCAGCGAGATCGAACTGGAGGCCCTGCAGCCTGGCTCGTCGATCATGCCCGGCAAGGTCAACCCGGTGATCCCCGAAGCCACCGCCATGGTCGCCGCGCAGGTGATCGGCAACGACGCTGCCATCGCGGTGGCCGGGCAGTCCGGCAACTTCGAGTTGAACGTCATGCTGCCGGTCATCGCCCACAACCTGCTCGGTAGTATCGAGCTGCTGGCCAATGTCAGCCGTCTGCTGGCCGACCGCGCCATTGCCAGCTTCAAGGTCAACGAGCCCAAGCTCAAGGAAGCGTTGGGGCGCAATCCGATTCTGGTAACCGCGCTCAATCCGCTGATCGGCTACCAGAAGGCCGCCGAGATCGCCAAGAAGGCCTACCGGGAAGGCCGGCCGATCATCGATGTAGCCGAAGAAATGACCGAGCTGGGCCGCGCCGAGCTGGAACAGCTGCTCAACCCCGAGCGCCTCACCGAGGGCGGTCTTTAAGCACGGCAGCGCATTGGTGTCCGACGTCAGCCGAGGAGCAGATCATGGAGCAGTGGAAACGACTCAGCGAAGCCGGTAACCGCTACTTCGCCGAAGGCCGCTGGGTCGAGGCGCGTGAGCATTATCTGCAGGCGCTCGCCCTGGCGCAGGTGCTGTTCGAGCGCTGGCGCGATGCCGATGCTGCAGTGGCCGCGTTCGTCGTCTCGCAGCACAACCTGGCCGACCTGCAACTGACGATCGGCCATCCCGAGGGCGCGGCCGAGCACTTGTGCGCCTGCCATGAACACCTGTTGCGCTGCACGGCGGCCGGGCACCTGTCGCCCGCGCTGCGCCAGGCCGCCATGAACCACAGCCGGCGAACTTACGCCGGTGTATTGAACTTTGTCGCCGAGCACGGGGCCTACCCCCATACAGATCGATTGCTGGAAGCACATGCGTCCGGAGATGCGTCAACGGCAGCGCACCTGATGCCTGCCGCCCGTCAGTACCATTAGAGGAGTGAAACCATGCCGTATAGCCTGCCTGCTCTGCCCTATGCCTACGATGCCCTGGAACCGCACATCGATGCGCAGACCATGGAGATTCACCACAGCAAGCATCATCAGACCTACGTCAACAACCTCAATGCCGCGTTGGAAGGCAATGCACTGGGCGAACTGCCGGTCGAGGAGTTGCTGACCCGTCTCAAGGAAGTACCGGAAGACAAGCGCGGTGCCGTGATCAACAACGGTGGCGGCCACGCCAACCACTCGTTGTTCTGGACGGTGATGAGCACCAGCGGTGGCGGCGAGCCACAGGGCGATCTGAAAGCGGCGATCGACAGCCAGCTAGGTGGCTTCGAAGCGTTCAAGGAAGCCTTCACCAAGGCTGCACTGACGCGTTTCGGCAGCGGCTGGGCCTGGCTCAGTGTGACGCCGCAGAAAAAGCTGGTGGTCGAGAACACCGGTAATCAGGACAGCCCGCTGATGAACGGCAACACGCCGATCCTCGGCCTGGACGTGTGGGAGCACGCCTATTACCTGCGCTATCAGAACCGCCGTCCTGAATACGTTGGCGCGTTCTACAACGTGGTCGACTGGGCGGAAGTTGCTCGTCGCTATCAGGCCGCGCTGGCGTGATTCACGTTTTCGGGAGTTTCCATGAGCCCACTGCATGAGCTGATCGTGGCCAACCGCCGCTCGCTGCGCTATGCATTGGGTTTCATGGTGGTTTTTGCGGGCGGGTTGATCCTCGCCCTCAAAATCTTCGATGGTGCTTCGGCCTGGCTCGTCTGACCGCCTGCGTCTCAGCTATTCGCCTTCGTCGAAGTAGTTGTTGATCAGGTCGACCAGTGCCTGCAGCGCCTCGTCTTCACGCTCGCCTTCGGTCAGCAGATGCACGTTGGTGCCTTTGCCTGCCGCCAGCATCATCACCGCCATGATGCTTTTGCCGTCGACCATCGATTCGGCACTACGACCAATCTTGATCTGGCACGGAAAGCGTCCCGCAACGCCGACGAATTTAGCGGCCGCCCGGGCATGCAGGCCGAGTTTGTTGATGATGGTGATTTCACGGGCGGGCATCGCGGCAATTCCTTAACTGAGGTCGCGGTGGCGGATCTGAAGGTTCTTCAATAGCGGCTTGAGGGCCTGGCCCAGGCGATTGGCCAGATAGACGGAGCGGTGATGACCACCCGTACAGCCGATACCCACGGTCACGTAGGAACGATTGCTGGCGGCGAAGCGGGGTAGCCATTTGTGCAGGTAGGTATAGATGTCCTGATACATCTCCTCGACATCCGCCTGCGCTGCCAGGTATTCCTCAACGGGCTGCTCCAGGCCGGTGAAGTCGCGCAGCTCGGGCTTCCAGTAGGGATTGGGCAGACAACGCACGTCGAAGACCAGGTCGGCATCCACCGGCATGCCGCGCTTGAAGCCGAACGACTCGATCAGGTACGCGGTGCCCGGCTCGGACTGGTTGAGCAGGCGCAGCTTGAGGATGTCGCGCAGCTGATACAGGTTCAGGTGCGTGGTGTCGATCTTCAGGTCGGCCCGGTCGATGATCGGGCTTAGCAACTCGACCTCGGCGACCATGGCTTCGGCCAGGGAGCGCTGGTCGTTGGTCAGCGGATGGCGGCGGCGGGTTTCCGAGAAGCGCTTGAGCAGGGTCTCCTCGCTGGCATCCAGGTACAGCACATCGCAACGGATGTTACGCGAGCGCACTTCGTCGAGCAGTTCGGCGAAGCGCCTGAGCTGGCTGGGCAGGTTGCGTGCGTCGATGGACACCGCCACCTGCGGGTGCAGCAATTCGGTATGCGGAAGCGCGCGCTCTGCCAATTCCGGTAGCAGGCCAGCTGGCAGGTTGTCGATGCAATAGAACCCATTGTCTTCGAGCACGTCGAGCGCTGTGCTCTTGCCCGAACCGGAACGACCGCTGACGATGATCAGGCGCATGGGTTCACCCCGCAGGCTATTGGCCGTTCTGGACGTTCACGACGGTCTGGTACAGGGATTCGCTGTCTTGAGCCTGACGAAGCCGTTCGCGAACATCCTCACGGTCGAACATGCTGGCGATCTGGCGCAGCAGCTCGAGGTGTTCGTCGGTGGCTGCTTCGGGTACCAGCAGCACGAACAGCAGGTCGACGGGAGCGCCGTCGATAGCGTCGAAGTCAACGGCATTGCTCAGCTTGAGCAGGGCGCTGATCGGCGTGCTGCAGCCGGGCAGGCGGCAGTGGGGAATGGCGATGCCGTTACCGAAGCCGGTCGAACCGAGCTTCTCGCGGGCGATCAGGCTTTCGTAGATGGTCTGGCCATCGAGATCGGGCAGGTCACGCGCGATCACGCTGGCAATCTGTTCGAGGACGCGTTTCTTGCTGCCGCCCGGCACGTTCACCAGGGAACGGCCGGGGGTCAGGATGGTTTCAAGTCGGATCATAGGAGAAGGACGAACTCAGCGGGCCATTGCGCCCTGCTGACGATCGAGCTGTTTTTCCTTGTGCTTGATAAGTTGGCGATCGAGTTTGTCGGTGAGTAGATCGATGGCTGCGTACATGTCGTCGTGCTCGGCATTGGCCACTACTTCGCCTCCTGCGATGTGCAAGGTGGCTTCGACTTTCTGCTTGAGCTTCTCGACCTCCAGGATGACCTGCACATTGGTGATCTTGTCGAAGTGTCGCTCGAGGCGCTCGAGCTTCTCTTCGATGTAGCTGCGTAGTGCGTCTGTCACATCCAGCTGGTGTCCACTGATGTTGACTTGCATACCGCTTCTCCTTGTTGCCGTGTGTGAGTGGCGGGTGTCGAACCCGCCGCAGGAACACTGGGGCTTCGCTTTCGCTACAAGGGCTCCCTTACATCAGTCGCTTGCGTTCGCTCGAAGGCGCTATACCGAGCGATTCACGGTACTTGGCGACTGTGCGGCGCGCCACTTGAATGCCCTGTGCTTCCAGTAAACCAGCGATCTTGCTGTCGCTCAATGGCTTTTTCGCATTTTCCGCTGCGACCAGTTTTTTGATGATTGCGCGGATCGCGGTCGACGAACATTCACCGCCTTCGGAGGTACTGACGTGGCTGGAGAAGAAGTACTTCAGCTCGTAAATGCCACGCGGGGTGTGCATGTACTTCTGGGTGGTGACGCGGGAGATGGTCGACTCATGCATGCCCACCGCCTCGGCGATGTCGTGCAGTACCAGCGGTTTCATCGCCTCGTCGCCGTAGTCCAGGAAGCCGCGCTGGTGCTCGACGATCTGCGTGGCGACCTTCATCAGGGTTTCGTTGCGGCTCTGCAGGCTCTTGATGAACCAGCGCGCTTCCTGCAACTGGTTGCGCATGAAGGTGTTGTCGGCGCTGGAGTCGGCGCGTTTCACGAAACCGGCGTACTGGGCGTTGACGCGCAGACGCGGCATGGCTTCCTGGTTGAGCTCGACCAGCCAGCGATCATTGTGCTTGCGCACGATCACGTCCGGCACCACGTACTCCGGTTCGCTGGATTCGATCTGCGAGCCGGGGCGCGGGTTGAGACTCTGGATCAGCTCGATGACCGGACGCAGCTCGTCTTCCTTGAGCTTCATGCGGCGCATCAGCTGGCTATAGTCACGGTTGCCGAGCAGATCCAGGTACTCGCTGGTCAGGCGCTGTGCTTCGCTGAGCCAGGGCGTTGAAGCGGGCAGTTGGCGTAATTGCAGGAGCAGGCATTCGCGTAGATCCCGCGCCGCGATGCCCGATGGCTCGAACTGCTGGATACGGTGCAGCACGGCTTCGACTTCATCCAGCTCGACGTCCAGCTCGGGGTCGAAGGATTCGACGATTTCGTCGAGGGTTTCCTCCAGATAGCCCTGATCGTTGATGCAGTCGATGAGCGTCACGGCGATCAGGCGGTCCTTGTCGGACATGGGCGCCAGGTTGAGTTGCCAGAGCATATGGCTCTGCAGGCTCTCACCGGATGAGGTACGGGTGGTGAAATCCCATTCGTCATCATCGTTGCTGGGCAGGCTGCTGGCGCTGGTTTGGTAGATGTCTTCCCAGGCGGTATCGACGGGCAGCTCGTTGGGAATGCGCTCACCCCATTCGCCATCTTCGAGATTGTCGACTGTCTGTGGGCTTTCCTGGAAACTCGGTTCCTGAAAGGTCTCTTCCTGAGGCGCAGGCGAGGCCGCGCTCTCAGCGCCATCGGCCATGGGGTCGGAATTGTCGAAGTCTTCGCCTTCTTCCTGCCGCTCCAGCATCGGATTGGATTCCAATGCCTCCTGGATTTCCTGTTGCAGATCCAGGGTCGACAGTTGGAGCAGGCGAATGGCTTGTTGCAGCTGCGGAGTCATCGTCAGCTGCTGGCCCATTTTCAGGACTAGCGATGGTTTCATTGCAGACCTTATCCGGCGTCTGTACGTAATCCACGACAGGGCGACGAAGCGCCACTAGGAAGCAAATTATATGCCTGAATCCAAACCATTTGCCTAGCGCCTGTTGCCATTTCGTTGCGAGGGCGCTCGAGCGGTAACAGGCACTTGCAGAGGTTCATGGGGAAGGCTCCGCTACAAGCGGAATTCGTGGCCCAGGTAGACGTCCTTGACCGTCTGGTTTGCCAGGATCGCCGCCGAATCGCCTTCGGCGATGAGTTGGCCTTCGCTGACGATGTAAGCGGTTTCGCAGATGTCCAGGGTCTCACGCACGTTGTGATCGGTGATCAGCACGCCGATGCCCTTGGCTTTGAGGTGATGGATGATCTGCTTGATGTCGCCCACGGAGATGGGGTCGACGCCGGCGAAGGGTTCGTCGAGCAGGATGAATTTCGGCGCGGTGGCCAGGGCGCGTGCAATCTCCACCCGGCGACGTTCACCGCCGGAAAGGCTCATGCCCAGGTTGTCACGAATGTGGGTGATGTGGAATTCCTGCAGCAGGCTCTCGAGTTCCTGCAGCCGCTGTTCGCGGTTGAGGTCCTTGCGGGTTTCCAGAATCGCCATGATGTTGTCGGAGACGCTGAGCTTACGGAAGATAGACGCTTCCTGCGGCAGATAGCCAATCCCGGCGCGCGCACGGCCGTGCATCGGCTGGTGGCTGACGTCGAGGTCGTCGATCAGCACGCGGCCCTGATCGGCCTGTACCAGGCCCACGATCATGTAGAAGCATGTTGTCTTGCCGGCGCCGTTGGGGCCGAGCAGGCCTACGATCTGGCCGCTCTCGATGCTCAGGCTGACGTCGCGCACGACCTGGCGGCTCTTGTAGCTCTTGGCCAGGTGCTGGGCTTTGAGAATCGCCATGGTTATTGGCCCTGCTCGGCAGCGGGGGCTGCCTTCTTCTGCGGCTGGATCACCATGTCGATACGCGGACGCGGGCTCGACACATTGGTGCCGGTGGCGCGGCCGGCGTTGACGATCTGGCGACGCGTGTCGTAGACGATCTTCTCGCCTTCGAAGGTGTTGCCTTCCTGGACGACCTTGGCCTGATCGATCAGCACGATGCGCTCGTTGGCCGCGAAGTACTGGATGGTCAGGCCGTACGCCTTGACGATCTGCTTGTCGACGGCCGGCTTCTGCTCGTAATAGGCCGGTTTGCCCACCGAGGTGAACACGTCGACTTCGCCCTGCGCATTCTGGGTGATGGTGACGGTGTCGCCGGTGATCTTCATGGTGCCCTGGGTGATCACCACGTCGCCGCGGTATACCGCCACGCCCTGTTTGTCGTCTAGTTCAGCGCTGTCGGCCTGCACGCGGATCGGTTGATCGCGGTCACTCGGCAGAGCCCAGGCGCTTACGCTTCCGAGCGTGGCGCCAAGGCTGAGAAGTAGGGGGAGGGTTTTAACGAACCTCATGCTGGCCTCTTACGTTGGACTGCAGGATCATCCTGCCGTCATTCAAGTACGCTTTCATTCCTTGTGCCGTGGTCACCCCATTGGCCGCGTCGATTCTAACGGCTTGCTGGGTCTGCGCATATTCCTTCTGCGGGAATACGGTCAGGCGGCTGGTAGTGAGTATAGTGGGGCGGCCCTTTTCGTCTGTGCGCTCGACGCGCACCTGATCGATCAGCTCGACCTCATTGCCGTCGGGGCCGACCTCGCCACGGGCGCTGCGCACCTTCCAGGGCAGTTCGGTGCCGCGGAACAGGTTCATGCGCGGCTCGGTCAGCAGCGTGGTGTCGGTGCTCTGTACGTGTTCGAGTTTTTCACTGGTCATGTCGTTCTGCACGCGACCGTCGGGCAGATACTGCACGCTGCGCGCGTTGATCGCGTAGAAATCGATCGGGTTTTCCGGCCCGGTGTGTTGCGGCGCATTGGAGAAACTGTCCGGGTTGACGTTCCAGTAGCCGGCCGCCACCAGCAGCAGTGCGCCGAAGGTCAGCAGGACGGGAGTGAGGAATTTGCGCAGCATCGGCGAGCCCTACAGGTAGGCGGATTGGGCGGCGTCGAGCGTGCCCTGTCCGCGCATGATCAGTTCACAGAATTCACGGGCAGCGCCTTCGCCGCCCCGTGCCTGGGTCACGCCGTGGGCGTGCTGGCGCACGAACTCGTTGGCGCTGGCCACGGCCATGCCCAGGCCCACGCGGCGAATCACCGGCAGGTCGGGCAGGTCATCGCCGAGATAGGCCACCTGTTCGTAGCTCAGGCCCAGCTCGCCGAGCAGTTCATCGAGGACATCGAGCTTGTCCTCGCGGCCCTGGTACAAGTGCTGGATGCCGAGGTTCTGGGCGCGGCGCTCGACCACCGGCGTCTTGCGACCACTGATGATAGCGGTGCGCACGCCGGAGTTGATGAGCATCTTGATGCCCTGGCCATCGAGCGTGTTGAAGGTCTTGAATTCGCTACCGTCTACCATGAAATACAGTTTGCCATCGGTCAGCACGCCGTCGACGTCGAAGATCGCCAGTTTGATGGCGTGAGTACGTTGCAGCAGGTCGTTCATCACATTACCCCCGCGCGCAGCAGGTCGCCCAGGTTGAAAGCGCCGATCGGACGGTGGTCGATGTCGACCACGATCAGCGCGCTGATCTTGTTGTCTTCCATTATCTTCAGGGCCTCGGCGGCGAGCATGTCGGCTCGGGCGGTCTTGCCGTGGAGGGTCATGACTTCGTCGATGCGTGCATCGCGTACGTCGATGCCTTTGTCCAGAGCACGGCGCAGATCGCCATCGGTGAAGATGCCGGCCAGTCGGCCATCGTTTTCCAGAACGGCGGTCATGCCCAGGCCTTTTTGAGTCATCTCCAGCAGCGCGTCGCGTAGGCTGGTGCCGCGCTTGACCTGGGGCAGGCTGTCGCCGGCATGCATGACGTTTTCCACCTTGAGCAGCAGGCGGCGACCCAGCGCGCCTCCCGGGTGGGAGAATGCGAAGTCCTCGGCCGTGAAACCACGGGCTTCGAGCAAGGCAATGGCCAGGGCATCGCCCAGCACCAGCGAGGCGGTGGTGGAGGACGTCGGCGCCAGGTTGAGCGGGCAGGCTTCCTTGGCCACGCGGGTGTCGAGATTGACTTCAGCAGCCTTCGACAGGGGCGACTCGGGGTTGCCGGTCATGCTGATCAGGGTGATGCCCAGGCGCTTGATCAGCGGCAGCAGGGTGACGATTTCCGCGGTGGAGCCCGAATTGGAGAGCGCCAGCACCACGTCGTCACGGGTGATCATGCCCATGTCGCCGTGGCTGGCCTCGGCCGGATGCACGAAGAACGCCGTGGTGCCGGTGCTGGCGAGGGTCGCAGCGATCTTGTTGCCGATATGCCCGGACTTGCCCATGCCTACCACGACCACGCGGCCCTTGCTGGCCAGGATCAGCTCGCAAGCCTTGACGAAATCGGCGTCGATGCGAGGCAGCAGCTCTTGCACCGCCTCGATCTCGAGGCGAATGGTGCGCTGTGCGGAATCAATCAGGTCGCGGGTCTGGTTCATGCTCGGCTTGGACTGCTCGACGAAAAAGACGGGGATTATAGCGGGAAAGCCCTGTGGACTCATCATTCATACAGCAACCTATAAATGGCAAAGCTGTCACAACCCTGAACGCTGCTGCGGCCCGGCTTTGGCGGGCAAATGGGCAAATGCTATAGTCCGCAGCCATTTCAAGGGGGTGAATGGAGTGCCCTTGTCCCGATCTCGGGCGTCTGATTAGGAAGGCAGTACGCAATGGAGTTCCGATGAGCGCGGAAAATCAGTACGCGGTCGAGCTTAAGAACGTAAGTTTTCAGCGCGGCGAGCGACACATCTTCAAGAACGTCGATATCTGCATTCCGCGTGGCAAGGTCACCGGGATCATGGGGCCGTCCGGCTGTGGCAAGACCACGCTGCTGCGCCTGATCGCGGCCGAGCTGCGCCCGAGCGCTGGCGAGATTCGGGTCAACGGCCTGAACCTGCCCGACCTGTCGCGCAGCGAGCTGTTCGACATGCGCAAGCAGATGGGCGTGCTGTTTCAGAGCGGCGCGCTGTTCACCGACCTTGACGTGTTCGAGAACGTGGCCTTTCCGCTGCGTGTGCATACCCCGCTGCCCGAAGAAATGATTCGTGACATTGTTCTGATGAAGCTGCAGGCCGTCGGCTTGCGTGGCGCCATCGAGCTAATGCCTGATGAACTGTCCGGCGGCATGAAGCGTCGTGTGGCCCTGGCGCGGGCAATCGCCCTGGATCCGCAGATTCTCATGTACGACGAGCCGTTCGTCGGCCAGGATCCGATCGCCATGGGCGTGCTGGTCCGGCTGATCCGCCTGCTCAACGATGCACTGGGTCTCACCAGCATCGTGGTGTCCCATGATCTGACCGAAACGGCCAGCATCGCCGACTACATCTATGTGGTCGGCGACAGCCAGGTGCTGGGCCAGGGAACGCCGGCCGAGCTGCGTGACTCGGATAATCCACGGGTGCGTCAATTCATGCAGGGAACGCCGGATGGTCCGGTTCCCTTTCATTTCCAAGCGCCGAATTACCACGACGATCTACTGGGAGGGCGCTGATGCGCAGGACATCTTCACTCGAACGCGTTCGCCTGTTCGGGCGGGCGGGTATCGATGTGGTCGCCGCGCTGGGGCGTTCGACGATCTTTCTACTGCGCGCGCTGTTTGGCCGCGGCACCTCGGGCAATGGCCTGCAGTTGTTGATCAAGCAGCTGTATTCGGTGGGCGTGCTGTCCCTGGCGATTATCGTGGTGTCGGGTGTGTTCATCGGCATGGTGCTGTCGCTGCAGGGCTTCAGCATCCTGGCCAAGTACGGCTCCGAGCAGGCGGTGGGGCAGATGGTCGCTCTGACCCTGCTGCGCGAGTTAGGGCCGGTGGTCACGGCGTTGTTGTTCGCCGGGCGTGCCGGCTCGGCGCTGACCGCCGAAATCGGCAACATGAAATCCACCGAGCAGCTGTCGAGCCTGGCGATGATCGGCGTCGACCCGCTCAAGCACATCGTCGCGCCGCGCCTGTGGGCCGGCTTCATTTCCATGCCGCTGCTGGCGATGATCTTCAGCGTGGTCGGCATCTGGGGCGGTGCGATGGTCGCCGTCGACTGGCTGGGTGTTTACGAAGGCTCATTCTGGGCCAACATGCAAAACAGCGTTTCGTTCCGCGAAGACGTGCTCAACGGTGTGATCAAGAGCCTGGTCTTCGCCTTCGTGGTGACCTGGATCGCCGTGTTCCAGGGCTATGACTGCGAACCCACTTCCGAAGGCATCAGCCGTGCGACCACTCGCACGGTGGTGTATGCCTCGCTGGCCGTACTGGGGCTGGACTTCATTCTGACCGCTTTGATGTTTGGAGACTTCTGATGCAAAACCGCACGATGGAAATCGGTGTCGGCCTGTTCCTGCTCGCCGGCCTGCTGGCCCTGCTGTTGCTGGCTCTGCGGGTCAGTGGTCTGGCGCCGGGTAACAATGTCGATACCTACAAGGTTTACGCGCACTTCGACAACATTGCCGGCCTTACCGTGCGCGCCAAGGTGACCATGGCGGGGGTCAATATCGGTCGCGTCACCGCCATCGATCTGGACCGCGACAGTTACACCGGGCGCGTAACGATGGAACTCGACAGCGCTGTCGACAATCTTCCGATGGACTCCACTGCATCGATCCTGACCGCTGGTCTGCTCGGTGAAAAGTACGTGGGTATCAGCGTGGGCGGCGACGAAGAGTTGCTGGCCGATGGCGGAACCATCCACGACACCCAATCTTCCCTGGTGCTGGAAGACTTGATTGGCAAATTCTTGCTCAATTCGGTGAACAGAGACCAGGAAAGCCAATGAGGCTCCCGATGATGATCAAGACCCTGCGCAACAGCCTTGTCGTTCTGCTGGCCGCTCTGCCATTGATGGCCATGGCCGCGCCTGCTGCCCACGAAGTGGTACAGAAAACCACCGACACCCTGCTGGCCGATCTGAAAGCGAACAAGGATGAGTACCGCCAGAATCCCGAGGCCTTCTACAACTCGCTCAACGAGATTCTCGGTCCCGTGGTGGATGTCGATGGCATTTCGCGCAGTGTGATGACCGTGCGTTACTCCCGTGCAGCCACGCCAGAGCAGATGACGCGCTTCCAGGAAAACTTCAAGCGCAGCCTGATGCAGTTCTACGGCAACGCATTGCTGGAATACAACAACCAGGACATTCGCGTGATTCCGGCTTCCGGCAGACAGGACCCGCAGCGTACGTCGGTGAACATGGAAATCCGTGACGGCAGGGGCACCGTGTACCCGCTGTCGTACACCATGGTCGCCATGGACGGAACCTGGAAGCTGCGTAACGTGGTGATCAATGGCATCAACGTCGGCAAGCTGTTTCGCGATCAGTTCGCCCAGTCGATGCAGAACAACCGCAACGACCTCGACAAGGTCATCGACAGCTGGGCCGACACCGTGGCCAGGGCCCGCCAGGCTCGAGGTGCGTCGTGAGTTCAGCAGCCATCGTCGAGCAGACACCGGGCGTACTCGCGCTCTCCGGCGTGCTCGATTACCAAAGCGGCCCGGCCTTGCGCGAGCAGGGCGGGCGTCTGATTCGCGCCACTCAGGCAATGGCCTGCGTGATCGACTGCTCGGCCGTCGAGAAGTCCAGCAGCGTCGGCCTGTCGCTGCTGTTGTGTTACATGCGTGATGCGCGCGCGGCCGGCAAGCAGTTGAGCGTGCGCGGTTTGCCCCGGGACATGGGCGGAATCGCCAAGGTTTGCGAGTTGCAGCACGTGCTGCCGGTGCCGGCCTGAGTGCCTGGCTGCCGGGCGCGCCGCCGGTTGAAGTGGAAAATCGCCGCTGGCGATTTTTTGGTATGATGCCGGCCCCATGTCTGCCGGTCAGCGCCGATGGACACCGCCAAGCGCGCTGCGCTAACTGGGCATGGTCTGCTTTCACAGGCGTCGCCAGGCGACGTTTACGCATATTGAATACGTTGATCGAGGTTGAGCATGCAGGCCCTTGAGGTAAAAAGTTTCTTGGAGACCAAACTGCCGGATGTTCAGGTAGAGGTCGACGGCGAAGGCTGCAACTTCCAGCTCAACCTGATCAGCGACGACTTGGCCGGCCTCAGCCCGGTCAAGCGTCAGCAACAGATCTACGCTCACCTCAACCCCTGGATCGCCGATGGCAGCATCCACGCCGTGAGCATGAAATTCTTCAGCCGTGCCGACTGGGCCGCGCGCTCCTGAGACGACGAATTAGCTATGGATAAATTGAGCATTACGGGCGGCGTGCGTCTCGACGGCGAAATCCGCATTTCCGGTGCGAAGAACTCCGCACTGCCGATCCTGGCCGCCACCCTGCTGGGCGATGCGCCGGTGACCATCTGCAACCTGCCACACCTGCACGACATCACCACGATGATCGAGCTGTTCGGCCGCATGGGTATCGAGCCGATCATTGACGAGAAGCTCAGCGTCGAAGTCGATGCGCGCACCATGAAGACGCTGGTCGCACCTTACGAGCTGGTGAAAACCATGCGCGCCTCGATCCTGGTGCTCGGCCCCATGGTCGCCCGTTTCGGTGAGGCCGAGGTGGCGTTGCCGGGCGGTTGCGCCATTGGTTCGCGTCCGGTCGACCTGCACATCCGCGGTCTCGAAGCGATGGGCGCGATCATCGATGTCGAAGGCGGCTACATCAAGGCCAAGGCGCCCGAGGGCGGCCTGCGCGGTGCGCATTTCTTCTTCGACATGGTCAGCGTGACCGGTACCGAAAACATCCTGATGGCCGCCACCCTCGCCAAGGGCCGCACCGTTCTGGAAAACGCCGCGCGCGAACCGGAGGTGGTGGATCTGGCCAACTGCCTGATCGCCATGGGGGCGAAGATCCAGGGCGCCGGCACCGACACCATCACCATCGATGGCGTCGAGCGCCTGCACGGCGCACGTTTCAACGTGATGCCCGATCGTATCGAAACCGGCACCTACCTAGTTGCCGCGGCGGCCACCGGTGGCCGCGTCAAGGTCAAGGACGCCGACCCGAGCACGCTGGAAGCCGTTCTGGCCAAGCTGCAGGAAGCGGGTGCCGAAATTACCACCGGTCCCGACTGGATCGAGCTGGACATGAAAGGCAAGCGCCCCAAGGCCGTGAGCCTGCGTACCGCACCCTATCCAGCGTTCCCGACCGACATGCAGGCGCAGTTCATCGCCCTCAACGCCATCGCCGAGGGCACCGGCACGGTGATCGAGACGATCTTCGAAAATCGCTTCATGCACGTCTACGAAATGAGCCGCATGGGCGCGCAGATCCAGGTCGAGGGCAACACTGCCATCGTCACCGGCGTGCCGCAGCTCAAGGGGGCTCCGGTGATGGCTACCGACCTGCGCGCTTCGGCGAGCCTGGTCATCGCCGCGCTGGTCGCCCAGGGCGACACCGTGATCGATCGCATCTACCACATCGACCGTGGCTACGAATGCATCGAGGAAAAACTGCAATTGCTGGGGGCGAAGATTCGCCGCGTGCCAGGCTGACCACATGCTGACCATTGCCCTGTCCAAAGGCCGTATTCTCGACGACACCCTGCCGCTGCTCGCGGCGGCAGGCATCGTGCCGACCGAGAATCCGGACAAGAGCCGCAAGCTGATCATCCCGACCACCCAGGACGATGTGCGTCTGTTGATCGTGCGCGCCACCGACGTGCCGACCTACGTCGAACACGGTGCCGCCGACCTCGGCGTAGCCGGCAAGGATGTGCTGCTCGAATACGGTGGCCAGGGGCTCTACGAGCCGCTGGACCTGCGTATCGCGCGCTGCAAGCTGATGACCGCCGGTGCCGTGGGCGCGCCCGAGCCGAAAGGCCGCCTGCGCGTGGCCACCAAGTTCGTCAACGTCGCCAAGCGCTATTATGCCGAGCAAGGCCGTCAGGTCGACATCATCAAGCTGTACGGTTCCATGGAACTGGGGCCTCTGGTAGGTCTGTCCGACAAGATCATCGACGTGGTCGACACCGGTAACACGCTCAAGGCCAATGGCCTGGAAGCTCAGGAGCTGATCGCCCACATCAGCTCGCGCCTGATCGTCAACAAGGCGTCCATGAAGATGCAGCACGGCCGCGTTCAGGCTCTGATCGACACGCTGCGTGAAGCGGTCGAGACCCACCATCCGCATTGATCCTCTTTCGCGTGATTTGATAACCACGCACTGCCTATCCGTGTCATAGCCAATTTTTCAGGTGCCCGCACGGAGAGGCCTGCTAATGTGGCGCCTGAAAAACTCCAGATGAGGCTTCAGCTATGACCGCTCCAGTTGCCATTCGCCGACTCAACGCTGCCGACGCGGATTTCGCCCAGCATCTGGATCATCTGCTGAGCTGGGAAAGCGTCTCCGACGACGGCGTCAATCAGCGCGTAGTGGATATCATCAAGGCCGTGCGCGAACGGGGTGATGCGGCGCTGGTCGAATTCACCCAGCGTTTCGATGCGCTCGACGTGGCCTCGATGGCCGACTTGATCTTGCCGCGCGAGCGCCTGGAACTGGCGCTCACCCGCATCACCACCGAGCAGCGCCAGGCGCTGGAAACTGCCGCCGCCCGGGTGCGCAGCTACCACGAGAAGCAGAAACAGGATTCCTGGACCTACACCGAGGCCGACGGTACGGTGCTGGGCCAGAAGGTCACGCCGCTCGATCGTGCCGGGCTGTACGTACCCGGTGGCAAAGCCTCGTATCCATCTTCGGTATTGATGAATGCCATTCCCGCCAAGGTCGCCGGTGTGTCCGAGGTGGTCATGGTGGTGCCCACGCCGCGTGGCGAGATCAACGAGATCGTACTGGCCGCCGCGGCCATCGCCGGCGTCGACCGGGTGTTCACCATCGGTGGCGCCCAGGCCGTCGCTGCGCTGGCCTACGGTACCGAGAGCGTGCCGCCGGTGGACAAGATCGTCGGGCCGGGCAACATCTACGTGGCCACCGCCAAGCGCCACGTGTTCGGCAAGGTCGGCATCGACATGATCGCCGGGCCATCGGAAATCCTCGTGGTCTGCGACGGCCAGACCGACCCGGACTGGATCGCCATGGATCTGTTCTCCCAGGC
The DNA here is from genome assembly GCF_001945395.1 of Pseudomonas sp. PA15(2017). Lineage (GTDB taxonomy): Bacteria > Pseudomonadota > Gammaproteobacteria > Pseudomonadales > Pseudomonadaceae > Aquipseudomonas. The sequence continues at coordinate 74,781 of NZ_MSXV01000020.1, forward strand.
CGAGCACGATGAGGACGCGCAGTCGATCCTGGTCAGCCCGGACGCCGCATTCCTCGACAAGGTCGCCGAAAGCATCGCCAGGCTGTTACCGAGCCTGGAGCGCGAGACCATCGCGCGCACTTCCATCGAAGGCCGCGGCGCGCTGATTCTGGTCGAAGACATGGCCCAGGCCATCGAAGTGGCTAATCGTATCGCGCCCGAGCACCTGGAGCTTTCGGTCGAGAACCCGGAGCAGTACCTGGCGCAGATTCGCCATGCCGGTGCGATCTTCATGGGGCGCTACACCGCCGAGGCGTTGGGCGATTACTGCGCCGGTCCCAACCATGTCCTGCCGACCTCGGGCACCGCGCGCTTCTCTTCGCCGCTGGGCGTGTACGACTTCCAGAAGCGCTCGTCGATCATCCACTGCTCGGCCGCCGGTGCTTCAGAACTGGGCAAGGTGGCCTCGGTGCTCGCCCGCGGCGAGTCGCTGACCGCTCACGCGCGCAGCGCCGAATATCGCATCAAGAACTGATCAATGATCGTGGGGTGGACGACGCTTTCCTCGTCCACCGTGTCGTCTGAACAATTTCGAGGAGAGAAGGGCAGATGAGCAAATTCTGGAGCCCCTTCGTCAAGAGCCTGGTGCCCTATGTACCGGGTGAGCAGCCGAAGCTGAGCAAGCTGGTCAAACTCAACACCAACGAGAATCCCTACGGCCCGTCGCCGCGAGCCATCGCTGCCATGCAGGCCGAGCTGAACGACGACCTGCGCCTGTATCCCGATCCCAACGGCGACCGCCTCAAGCAGGCGGTGGCAGCCTACTACGGCGTGCCGAGCAGCCAGGTGTTCGTCGGCAATGGCTCCGACGAAGTGCTGGCCCATGCCTTCCACGGTCTGTTCCAGCACGGCAAGCCGCTGCTGTTCCCGGATATCAGCTACAGCTTTTATCCGGTCTACTGCGGGCTGTACGGCATCCAGGCCGAGCCGATCGCCCTGGACGAGCAGTTCCAGATCCGCGTCGAGGATTATGCGCGGCCCAACGGCGGCATCATTTTCCCTAACCCGAACGCGCCGACCGGTTGCCTGCTGGCGCTGGAGGCGGTTGAGCGTCTGCTGCAAGCCAACCCGGACAGCGTCGTGCTGGTGGACGAGGCCTATATCGATTTCGGCGGCGAATCGGCGATCGGCCTGGTGAGCAGGTACCCTAACCTGCTGGTCACCCAGACACTGTCCAAGTCGCGCTCGCTGGCTGGGCTGCGCGTCGGCCTGGCGGTGGGGCACGAGGATCTGATCGAGGCATTGGAGCGGATCAAGAACAGCTTCAACTCCTACCCGCTGGACCGCATCGCCATCGCCGGTGCTGCCGCGGCGTTCGAGGATCGCGCCTACTTCGAGCAAACCTGTGCGGCAGTGATCGCCAGCCGTGAACAGGTCGTCGCCGGCCTGCAGGCCATGGGTTTCGAGGTGCTGCCTTCGGCCGCGAACTTCATCTTCGCCCGCCACCCTCGGCGTGACGCGGCCGGCATTGCCGCCTCGCTGCGTGAACAGGGCGCGATCGTGCGCCACTTCAAGCAGGAGCGCATCGCCCAGTTCCTGCGTATCAGTATCGGCTCGCCCGAGCAGAACCAGGCGTTGCTCGACGCACTCGCGTCGCTCTGAGCGTCAGCCGTTCATGAAAAAGCCAGGGCATAGCCCTGGCTTTTTCGTATCTGCGCGAAGTTGCCGACGCCACTCAGTGCTGATGGCCCTGGCCAATGAAGGTCAGCGACGTGAAATAGCCGCGGCTGTCGATATCCGCATCGCCTTTCACCGGCTGGGTGGCTTCGGCAGCGATGACGTTCAGGCCTTCGTTGCGTACCGTCACCTGAGCCTCGCCCTTGGCGTCGGTGGTGGCGCTGATAGTGTCCGGCGCGCTGCGGTAGTCACCGATCAGCTTTACATCGGCGGCTGGTTTGCCGTCGATCAGCACGCGTACGGGAAGCGGCTTGCCGACGCCGACCTCGAGGGGATCGGCCAGGGGCACGATCACCATGCGCAGCCCTTTCAGATCGGGCAGGTGGGCGTGTGCCTGGAGGATCGACAGGCTGTATTTGTAGGTGTGCAGTGCCTCCACAGCGCCCGGCACCTGGCTGCGGCCCTGATTGATCCATTCACCATCGGCGGTCTTTGACCAGGCGCCATTGTCCAGGGCGACTGCCAGCGACGCTGGTGTGCTCAGGGGTTTGAGGCGTGCGTGGTCGGCGAGACGCTCGATGGTCACCGGCACGCTCTTGCCGGCACCATTGAACGCCCAGGCGCGGCTGATTTTCTCAGCCTTGAAGGCATCGTCTTCAGCGCCATGGCCGTAGACCACTTCGATGTTGCCGCGGCGCTGCTCCGTCCACAGGCCGTGGGCACCGGCCTGGCCGGCGACGGCGAGGAGGGCGAGTAGAGCGGCGGTTTTACTTGAGATGCGCATGGTGCGTCCTTTCGATCAGAGGTTGAGGGTCAGGCTGACACTAAGGTTGCGCGGCTCGCCGGGGAGCACCCAGGCGCTGTTGTAGGCGCGCTCGTAATATTTGCGGTCGAACAGGTTGTTGAGGTTCAGGCCCAGGGTCACGTCTTCACTGGCCTTGTAGTGGGCGAGCAGGTCGACCGTACTGTAGGACGGCAGGGTGAAGTCGCTGCCCGCCTGACCAGAGCGCTTGCCGACATGGTTGAAGGCGGCGCCGATGTCGGATCCACGCAGGGCACCGTTCTGGAATTCGTACACGCTCAGCAGGCTGCCGCTGTGGCGAGCGATGCCCAGCAGGTCACTGCCCTTGGGCAGCGCTGCATCGCCCTCGGTCACTTCGGCATCGATGTAGGCGTAGGCGCCGATGATCCGCACCGCATCGCTCAACTGGCCGCTGAACTGCATATCCAGGCCCTGGCTACGTGCCTTACCGGCGGCGACGCTGTCGCCAAGGGCATTGGTGGTGATGACGTTTTCCTTGTCGATATGGAACAGCGCGATGGTGCCGCCAAGGCGCCCGTCGAGCAGATCGAGCTTCACCCCGGTCTCATAGCCCAGGCCCTTTTCCGGCTTGTAGACCTGGCCACGGGTGCCGATGGTGTTGGGTTTGAAGGAGGTGGACGCGTTGGCGAACACACCCATCGCTGGGGTGAGCTGATAGAGCAGGCCGAGGCGAGGTGTGGCGACGTCTTTCTCCTGGCGGTTACTGACCCGCGTGGTGCGGTTCAGGGCGGTCTGCTCGATGCGCTCCAGGCGTACGCCCACCAGGCCACGCAAGCGCTCGGTGAAGGCGATCTGATCCTGCAGGTTCAGGGCGTAGCTTTCCGTGCGTTCGTGAAAGTCGTTGGCACGGGTCAGTGCCGGCTTCGCCTGGCCGTACACCGGGTTGTAGATATCCAGGCCGTAACTCGCCAGCGTTGCGCTCTGTGGGTACTTCTGGCTGTTGCGATAGTTCTCGTATTCGAGACCGATCAGCGTCTGGTGCTGCCAGCCGGCGAACTCGAAATCACCATGCAGTTCGGCCTGGGTGATGCTGTCGTTCCATTCGAAATCACGCTGGCGGTAGAAACGGGTGATGGTGGTGCCTACCAGTGCCTGGGGTTCCGAGCTGTTTCCCCGCAAGGTGCCCTGGGTGTAGTGGTTGGCCAGGCGCAGTTTCCAGGCGTCGCTCAGGTAGTGTTCGAGGGCCAGGTCAAGGGTCTGGTTGTCGTTGCGGATGTCCCCATCGTTGGGCTCGCCCATGAAAGTCGAGCGCTTCACCGAGCCTAACTGGCCATTGACCGCCGGGATCCCGCGATCGAATACCGACTCGGTGCGCGAGAACTCGGCGTCCAGCATCAGCCGGGTGTCCGGTGAGAGCTGCCAGCTCAGTGAGGGACTGACGATACGCCGTTGGCTGCCGACGTGATCGCGGAAACTGCCGTTGTCCTCGATGGCCATGTTGACCCTGGAGAGCAGGCTGCCGTCCTCGTTCAGCGGGGTATTCACATCCAGGCTGCTGCGATAGCGATCCCAACTGCCGGCGCTGAACGACAGCGTGCTGAAGGCTTCATCCTGCGGGCGCTTGCTGACGATGTTCACCAGCCCGCCAGGATCGCCGCGACCATACAGGCTGGCGGCCGGACCCTTGAGTACTTCGATGCGCTCGATGCTGGAGGTGTCCGGCGAGCTGTAGCTGCCGCGGTTGATGGCGAAACCGTTCTTGTACAGTTCGCCGGTGGTGAAGCCGCGCACGCTGTAGTTGAGAAAGGTCAGGCCGCCGAAGTTGTTCTGCCGCGATACGCCGCCGGCAAAGTCCAGGGCTCGGTCGATGCGCGTGGTGTTGAGATCTTCGAGCACCTGGGCAGGCACGACCTGGATGCTCTGCGGTGTGTTGCGAATATCGGTATCGGTGCGCGTGGCCGTTGCCGAGCGCGTGGCACGGTAGCCCAATACCGGGCCATCGGCCGACTCCTGGCGATGTTCGGCGCTGATCACGCTCTCATCGAGTTGCAGGGTGCCGGTGCTTTCGGCGTACGAGGAAACACTCAGCAAGCCGAGCGGCAAGCTGCTGAACAGAGCGAGGGAGCGACGCAAGATGCAAATCCTTGGCAGGTTATAAAACGTAATAACATTACATTTTAACACTGGCAGACCGCAACGTCTGCGTTCAGACGATGCAGCCTCTGCTGGGGATCAGTTGCTGGTGGCGGCAGGCGGGCGGATGCCGATCTCGGCCTTGAGCTCCATCGGCTTGCCATTGCGCATCAATTCGATACGAATGGTCTCGCCGGGCTTGGCACGGGCGACCTGGTTCATCGAACGGCGTGCATCGTCTGCCGGCTCGCCGTCGATCTTGAGGATCAGGTCGTTGGGTTGCAAGCCGGCCTTCTGCGCCGGGCCGTTGCGGAAGATAGCGGCAACGATGATGCCTTGACGGCCTTCCAGGCCAAAGGACTCGGCCAGCTCCGGCGTCAGCGGTTGCACTTCGAGGCCCAGCCAGCCGCGGATCACCTTGCCGTGCTCGATGATCGCCTGCATCACTTCCATTGCCAGATTCACCGGGATGGCGAAGCCGATGCCCTGGGAACCGCCGGGTTTGGAGAAGATCGCCGTGTTGATGCCGACCAGGTTGCCATAGGCGTCGACCAGCGCGCCGCCGGAGTTGCCCGGGTTGATCGCTGCGTCGGTCTGGATGAAATCTTCGTAGGTGTTGAGGCGCAGCTGGTTGCGACCGGTGGCGCTGACGATACCCATGGTCACCGTCTGACCGACGCCGAACGGGTTGCCAATGGCCAGGGTGACATCGCCGATGCGGATGTTGTCCGAGCGCCCGAGGGTCATGGCTGGTAGATCCTTGAGGTCGATCTTCAGCACCGCCAGGTCGGTTTCCGGGTCGCTTCCGATCACCCTGGCCAGGGTCTCGCGACCATCCTTGAGCACCACCGCGATCTCGTCGGCATTGGCACTCACATGGTTGTTGGTCAGCAGGTAGCCTTCCGGGCTCATGATCACCGCCGAGCCGAGGCTGGACTCCATGCGTCGCTGGCCAGGCAGGTTGTCGCCGTAGAACTTGCGGAACTGCGGGTCATCGGGCAACGGGTGGTTGGATTTGCCGGTGTACTTGGTGGTGTACAGGCTGGCCACCGCCGGCGAGGCGACGCTGACGGCCGTGGCGTAGGAGGCCGGGCCCTCCTGGGAGCGGGCGTAGATCGGCGCCTGGCGCAGCTGAACGTCGTGCATGGGCAGACCGACCAGTTGCGGATACTGCTGCATGATCAGCAGCGATACCAGAACGCCAACCAAGAGTGGCCAGCCGAAAAAACGCAGGGCCTTGAGCATCGATCCATCCTGAGGGTTGCGAGGCCCCTATCGGGCCCTTAAGGTGCGCCATTATAGAGAACCGCGCCAAGAAAGCAGCGGTTCGCCACCGTTCGTGAGGAAAACTGTATGGCTATCGCCCTGACTACTCTGGTAGAGGACGCTGAGCGCTACCTGGGCGCTACGCGCATCAGCGATTATTGCCCCAACGGCCTGCAGGTCGAAGGACGGCCGCAGGTTCAGCGCATCGTCAGTGGCGTGACTGCCAGCCTGGCGATGATCGAGGCCGCCGTCGAGGCGCGCGCCGATGTGCTGCTGGTGCACCACGGCTACTTCTGGAAGGGCGAGAACCCCTGCCTTACCGGCATGAAGCAGCGTCGCCTGAAGACCCTGCTGGCCAACGACATCAGCCTGCTGGCTTACCACCTGCCGCTGGACGTGCACCCTGAAGTGGGCAACAACGTGCAACTGGCGCGTCAGCTCGATATCACCGTCGAGGGGCCGCTGGAGCCGGATAACCCGCGTACGGTCGGCTTGATCGGCTCGCTCGCGCAACCGCTGAGCGCCCGCGACTTCGCCCGTCGCGTGCATGAGGTACTGGGCCGCGAGCCACTACTGGTGGAGGAAGACAGAATGGTCAGCCGTATCGGCTGGTGTACGGGGGGCGGCCAGGGCTACATCGACCAGGCCATCGCCGCAGGCGTCGACCTGTACCTCACCGGGGAAGCATCCGAGCAGACCTACCACAGCGCCCGGGAAAACGGCGTCAGCTTTATCGCCGCCGGCCACCATGCCACCGAGCGTTATGGCGTGCAGGCGTTGGGCGAGTACCTGAGCCGACGCTTCGCTATCGAGCACCTGTTCATCGATTGCCCGAATCCGATTTGAGCGTCAGACGTCCAAATTCCCAGGCATAAACCTAGACCGTTTCGATCTAAGTGCCGTCCTGATTAGAAGTAGGCGCTGTGCTAGAGTGCGCGCTCGTCCAAGGCCCGTCTGGCCTGAATAAAATACCGTGACCTCGTGAGTAGCCATGCTCGACAAACTGACGCACTTGAAACAGCTCGAGGCGGAAAGTATCCACATCATTCGTGAAGTGGCCGCCGAATTCGATAACCCGGTGATGCTCTATTCCATCGGCAAGGATTCCGCCGTGATGCTGCATCTGGCGCGCAAGGCGTTCTTTCCCGGCAAACTGCCGTTTCCGGTGATGCACGTCGATACGCGCTGGAAATTCCAGGAGATGTACCGCTTCCGCGACAAGATGGTCAGCGAGATGGGCCTGGACCTGATCACCCACATCAATCCCGACGGTGTGGCGCAGGACATGAATCCCTTCACCTACGGCAGTGCCAAGCACACCGACGTGATGAAGACCGAGGGTCTCAAGCAGGCGCTGGACAAGTACGGCTTCGATGCCGCCTTCGGTGGCGCGCGCCGCGACGAAGAGAAGTCCCGTGCCAAGGAGCGCGTCTACTCGTTCCGCGACAGCAAGCACCGCTGGGATCCCAAGAACCAGCGCCCCGAGCTGTGGAACGTGTACAACGGCAACGTCAAGAAGGGCGAGTCGATCCGCGTATTCCCGCTCTCCAACTGGACCGAGCTGGATATCTGGCAATACATCTATCTGGAACAGATCCCGATCGTACCGCTGTACTTCGCCGCCGAGCGCGAGGTCATCGAGAAGAACGGCACGCTGATCATGATCGATGACGAGCGCATTCTCGAGCACCTGAGCGACGAGGAAAAGTCGCGCATTCAGAAGAAGAAGGTGCGTTTCCGCACCCTGGGTTGCTACCCGCTGACCGGCGCGGTGGAGTCCGAAGCGGAAAGCCTGACCGACATCATCCAGGAAATGCTCCTGACCCGGACCTCCGAACGCCAGGGCCGCGTGATCGATCACGACGCCGCCGGCTCGATGGAAGAAAAGAAACGTCAGGGCTATTTCTAAAATACGGCTACAGGCGTCAGGCCACAGGCTTCAGGCAGAGGCGGAGAAGATAAATGGACTTCGAGCGGCTTGAGGTCTGGCAGCGCGCCCGGACGCTGACGGTAGATGTATACAAAGGTTTCACCGAGTGCCGTGACTACGGTTTCAGGGATCAGATCACTCGTTCGGCTTTGTCCATCCCTAGCAATATCGCTGAAGGGATGGAAAGAGGTAGCGACAAGGAGAAGTGCCGGTTTCTGTGGATTGCCAAAGGCTCTTGTGCAGAGTTGAGAACGCAGATCCTTATCGGCGCTGATATTGGCTATATAAGCCAGCCTGTCGCCACCCCCTGGCTCGAAGAGTCGATGCGTATATCGCGAATGTTGACTGGCCTGATAACTCGTATTTCTGAATGATTTTTGTGCTGTAAGCCTGCCGCCTGCAGCTTGCAGCCTGGAGCCCAAATGTCTCACCAATCCGATTTGATCAGCCAGGACATTCACGCCTACCTGGCTCAGCACGAGCGCAAGGAACTGCTGCGCTTCCTTACCTGCGGCAACGTCGATGACGGCAAAAGCACCCTGATCGGGCGCCTGTTGCACGACTCCAAGATGATCTACGAGGATCACCTGGAAGCCATCACCCGCGATTCGAAGAAGAGCGGCACCACCGGTGAGGAAGTCGACCTGGCACTGCTGGTCGACGGCCTGCAGGCCGAGCGCGAGCAGGGCATCACCATCGATGTCGCCTACCGCTATTTCTCCACTGCCAAGCGTAAGTTCATCATTGCCGACACCCCCGGCCATGAGCAGTACACGCGCAACATGGCCACCGGTGCCTCGACCTGCGACCTGGCGATCATCCTGATCGACGCCCGTTACGGCGTGCAGACCCAGACCAAGCGACACAGCTTCATCGCGTCCTTGCTGGGCATCAAGCACATCGTCGTGGCCATCAACAAGATGGACCTCAAGGACTTCGACCAGGGCGTGTTCGAGCAGATCAAGGCTGACTACCTGGCCTTCGCCGAGAAGATCAACCTGCGGCCGAGCACCCTGGAGTTCGTGCCCATGTCGGCGCTCAAGGGCGACAACGTGGTCAACAAGTCCGAGCGCTCGCCCTGGTACACCGGCCAGTCGCTGATGGAAATCCTCGAGAGCGTGGAAGTGGCGGGCGACCGCAACTTCGACGACCTGCGTTTCCCGGTGCAGTACGTCAACCGTCCGAACCTCAACTTCCGCGGTTTCGCCGGTACCCTGGCCAGCGGCATCGTGCGCAAGGGTGACGAAGTCATCGCGCTGCCGTCGGGCAAGAGCAGCCGGGTCAAGTCCATCGTCACCTTCGAAGGTGAGCTGGAGCAGGCCGGTCCGGGCCAGGCCATCACCCTGACCCTGGAAGACGAGATCGACGTATCGCGTGGCGACATGCTGGTACACGCCGACAACCGCCCGCAGGTAGTCGACACCTTCGACGCCATGCTGGTGTGGATGGCCGAAGAGCCGATGCTGCCGGGCAAGAAATACGACATCAAACGCGCCACCAGCTACGTACCGGGCTCGATCGCCAGCATCACTCATCGGGTCGACGTGAACACCCTGGAGCAGGGCGCGGCGAGCAGCCTGCAGCTCAACGAGATCGGCAAGGTCAAGGTCGCGCTGGATGCGCCCATTGCCCTGGACGGCTACGAGCACAACCGCACCACTGGTGCGTTCATCGTCATTGATCGCCTGACCAACGGCACCGTAGGCGCCGGCATGATCATCGCCGATGCCAGCAGCGGCGCGCACCATGCCGACAGCGGCCATGTGTCCACCGAGGAGCGCGCTGCGCGCCTCGGCCAGCAGCCGGCTACCGTGCTGTTCAGTGGCCTGTCCGGGGCTGGCAAGAGCACCCTGGCCTACGCCCTGGAGCGCAAGCTGTTCGATATGGGGCGTGCGGTGTACGTGCTCGACGGCCAGAACCTGCGCCATGACCTGAACAAGGGGCTGCCGCAGGATCGTGCCGGCCGTGCCGAGAACTGGCGTCGTGCCGCCCATGTGGCGCGTCAGTTCAACGAAGCCGGGCTGATCGCCCTGGCCGCCTTCGTGGCGCCGGATGCCGAAGGGCGTGAGCAGGCCAAGGTGCTGATCGGTACCGAGCGCCTGATCACCGTCTACGTGCAGGCTTCGCCGCAGGCATGTGCCGAGCGTGATCCGCAGGGGCTGTACGCGGCCGCTGGCGACAACATCCCGGGTGAGTCCTTCCCATACGATGTGCCGCTCGATGCCGATCTGGTCATCGATACCCAGAGTGTGTCGGTGGAGGAAGGCGTCAAGCAGGTGCTGGCCGTGCTGCGTGTCCGTGGTGCCATCTAAAACCTGCTCATGACCAGCTGTGCTTCGGCGCAGCTGAGCTGAAAACAGGTTTTGATGGACATAAAAAATGCCCGCGCTCTCACGAGGCGGGCATTTTCATTTCAGTACTGACGATCAGATGCCGTGACCACGGGCGCGCTCGCGCTCGTTGATCTCCATCTGTTCGCAGGTCAGGAAGCCCTTGCTTTCCACGCGGTCAGCCGAATTGAAGGCGACGTAGTAGGGCTGCTCCTTGCCATCCTTGTTGAGGATGTAGTTGTTGCAAGTGCCCGGCGTGATGGTGCGGTTGACCTCCGAGGAAGGCGGGCCACCCAGCTCCAGCACGGTGGACTTGCTCATGTCCTTTTCCACCTGTTTGACCAGCGGTTCGTTGCGGAAGGTGAAGTGGTCGACCGGATTCTCGGGCTTGCCGGCACAACCGGTCAGAACGGCCAGTACACAGGCGGCACCCAGGCTTTGCTTGAACATGGTTAGTTTCCCTTGTGATGAACCAGACCATTTTTCTGAGCCTGGGCCAGGGAATTAAGTTCGGCTTAAATCACTGCGGCCTGTGCAGGTCGTTCCCGGTGGGCCTGCCGGTCACTGGTCTTATCGCTCGCTGGCGGACTGCTGTTGGCTGCTGTCGACGGCTTCGCCCAGGATGGGGGGCGGATGACGGCTGGGCAGCGCCAGCGCCTGGGCGCTGAGCAGGCTCAGCAGCAGGGTGATGGTCAGGGCTTTCATGGTGTACCTCGTCTCGCTATGTTCGGTGTTTCACGGAACCATGCTAGGGGCGAGGCAGTCAGGGATGAAGTCGAACGGCTCGATAGTGGCCATCGACCGTCATGATGCGTGTTGCGCGTGACCATCGACTCGGCCAAGGACGCCCCAATGGAGACTGAAATGGGTCATCGTGCAGTTCCCCGTTATCCACTGGTGCTGGTGCCCGGCATACTGGGTTTCGTCAGTTTGTTCGGTTTCGAATACTGGTACGGCATCACCACCGCGCTGCGTAACCAGGGCGTGGACGTGTACCCGGCGCGCCTGTCACCGGTGCACGCCACTGAACTGCGTGGCGAGCAGCTGATTTTGCAGATCGCCGAGGCGCGGCGGCGCAGCGGCGCAGAGAAGGTGCACCTGGTCGGTCACAGCCAGGGTGCGCTGGTATGTCGTTATGCCGCCGCACACCGGCCGGAATGGGTCGCCTCGGTCACCTCGGTGGCAGGCCCCAACCAGGGCTCGGAGCTGGCCGATCACCTGGAACGCAAGTACGCCTCGAACGGCCTGAAAAGCCTGCTATTGCGCATGGGCACCCATATGCTGGCGCGGCTGTTCACCTTGCTGGACAGCGGCGCGCGCGGCGCGACGATGCCGATCAACGCCCTCGCCGCCCATCGCTCGCTGACCACCGAGGGCGTGGGTATCTTCAACCATCAGTATCCGCAGGGTTTGCCCCCGACCTGGGGCGAAGACGGCCCCGAGGAGGTCAATGGCGTGCGCTATTACTCCTGGTCCGGCACCCTGCAGCCGGGCATCACCGATCAGGGTGGCAACCGACGTGATCCGTCGAACTGGTTCTGTCGCCGTTTCGCCCGTTCCTTCGTGCGCGAGGCCGGCCAGTGCGACGGCATGGTCGGGCGGGTCAGCTCACACCTGGGCAAGGTGATTCGCGACGACTACCCGCTCGATCACCTGGACATCGTCAACCAGCACTTCGGCCGGGTCGGCGAGGGTGTCGATCCGCTCGGCCTTTACATCGAACACCTGCGTCGGCTGCACGAGGCAGGTCTGTAAGGCGCCGTAGCCTCGGTCGAGCGGAGCGATACCCAGGGGGCTTCATTGTGCTTGTGCAGCCTTCAACGCATCGTAAGCCGGCGCCGCGTAAATGCCGACCTCGACCGCCAGCTCCAGCACTCGAGGCAGGTCGGTGGTGTAAACCAGCACGGCCTGCAGCTCGTCATCCAGCGGTTCACTGAAGTCGACCAGCGTATAGCCCTGGGTTTCCCTCGACAGGCTGCCGAGCTGCACCTGGATGCGGTTCAGGGCCTTGAGCGGTTCGATCTTCTTCAACTGCTTGGCGGTCAGCACGAAGCTCACTTCGGGCCCGAAGGACTCGGTGATCTGCGCGAACAGCGCTTCGTAGCCATCGGCCTGGAACAGCACGGTCTCCGGCAGGTTGCCGACCACCGTCCACTCGCCCAGGGGAATGGGAAAGCTGTCGTCGTAGTTGATGTCCGGGTTGGCCGCCAGGAAGGCGGCCGGGTCGGCGTAGGCCTGGGCCGCTTCGTCGGCGATGCGGCCGATTTCGTTCTGAGGCAGGCAGCCCGAGCTGATTTTGCCGATGAGTTCTTCGAGCTGGGCGCGCATGGCGATTTCCTGATGATGATTTTGGGTGCGAAAGGCTGCCCGTTAGCGGCGTTCAGCGCAACTGGCTTTCCGCCAGGTTGCGGGTGCGGGGAATGAGCCCGGCGTCCCAGTGCCTGGCGCCCCACTGCAGCAGCTCCTCGGCGCTGGCATCAGCTAATTCAACTGGCGCGGGCTGGCCCAGGGCACGTAGCGCGCGGATCAGCAAAGGCGTGGCCTGGTCGCCGGGCAGGGGCGGCGAGCGGTAGGACTTGCCGAGCTTGTGGCCGTCGGGCTGGATGATCAGCGGCACATGCAGATAACGCGGCTGGGAGAAACCGAGCAGCTCCTGCAGGTAGAGCTGGCGTGGCGTGGAGTCGAGCAGGTCGGCGCCGCGTACCACGCTGTTGATGCCCTGCCAGGCATCGTCCAGCACCACGGCGAGCTGATAGGCGTACAGGCCGTCGCGGCGGCGGATCACGAAGTCGCCGACCTCGCGACCCAGGTGCTGGCTGTACTCGCCCTGCACGCGATCGGTAAAGCGATAGATCAGCTCGGGCACGCGCAGGCGTATGGCCGCGTCATGGCGAGGGTGCCCGGCATTGCGGCAATGGCCCGGATAGATGCCGCCGCTGCCCTCGAGCTGCTTGCGCGAGCAGGTGCAGGCGTAGGCCAGGCCCTGGTCGAACAGGCGCTGCACCAGCGCTTCGTATTCGCTGTGGCGATCGCTCTGGCGCACCAGCTCGCCGTCCCAGTGCAGGCCATAGCGCTCCAGGGTCTGCAGGATGGCAGTTTGGGCACCAGGCACCTCCCGGGGCGGGTCGAGGTCTTCCATGCGCAGCAGCCAGCGGCCGCCAACGGAGCGGGCATCGAGATAGGAGGCGAGGGCGGCGACCAGCGAGCCGAAGTGCAGATAGCCACTGGGCGTGGGTGCGAAACGACCGATATAAGCGGGTTTAGGCATGGCGGGGCGTTTGTGCGGGACAAAACGAAACGGGGCGCCTGAGCGCCCCGTCTGTGGATCGACTCAGGAGCCGACCTGTTTTTCCTTGATTTCCGCCAGGGTCTTGCAATCGATGCACAGGGTGGCGGTAGGGCGCGCTTCCAGGCGACGAATGCCGATCTCGACACCGCAGGAGTCGCACCAGCCGTAGTCTTCGTCTTCGATCAGCTGCAGCGTCTCGTCGATTTTCTTGATCAGCTTGCGCTCACGATCACGGGCACGCAGTTCCAGGCTGAACTCTTCTTCCTGGCTGGCGCGGTCGGCTGGATCGGGGAAGTTGGCCGCTTCGTCCTGCATGTGGTGCACGGTACGGTCGACTTCCTGCATCAGTTCCAGCTTCCATTTGTTCAGGATACTGGTGAAGTGGGCGCGCATCGCCTCGCTCATGTACTCCTCGCCCTTGGTTTCCTTGTAGGGTTCGAAGCCACGAATCAATTGGCCGTTTGTTGCTTTTGCTTTGGTGGGCATGGATGACCGCCTCTCACTCTCTCTAATCCACTGCGCAGGGAATGTGTCCGTTGCCGTTTACAATAACGGCCCTGCGACTGCAAGCGGGCGAACTTACCAGATCGACTCAAGCCGCGCCACTCCCGGATGTTGCGGTAGTGCATCTGGTTTCCAGCCGGCTCTGCCTAGGCTTCGCGGTGGGGCTCAGGAGCCACCCCGTGACTGATGCCAAAGCCTGCAATCGCAACGTAAACACGTATTTCAGTGGTGCGTTGGCACGGTATGACAGAGCGCCCCTGATAGAATTCCACCTTTATCGTTTCCCGGGGCATTCCCATGGCACAGCCTTACAGCGCCCGCAGCCGCGCGATCGAACCCTTTCACGTGATGGCCCTGTTGGCCCGCGCCAATCAGTTACAGGCCGAGGGCCATGACGTCATTCATCTGGAGATCGGCGAGCCGGATTTCACCACCGCCGCGCCCATCGTCGCCGCCGGCCAGGCGGCGCTGGCTGCCGGCCATACCCGCTATACCGCCGCGCGTGGTTTGCCGGCATTACGTGAGGCGATTGCCGGCTTCTACGCGCAACGCTATCGGCTGAGCATAGACCCCCAGCGCATTCTCATCACGCCGGGCGGCTCCGGTGCACTGCTGCTGGCGGCGAGTCTGTTGGTCGACCCCGGTAAGCACTGGCTGCTGGCCGACCCGGGCTATCCCTGCAACCGGCATTTTCTGCGCTTGGTCGAAGGCGCGGCGCAGCTGGTGCCGGTCGGCCCCGAGCAGCGTTATCAGCTCACTTCCGACAGCGTGGCCGAGTACTGGAAGGCCGACAGCGTCGGCGCCTTGCTCGCCTCGCCGGCCAACCCGACCGGTACGCTGTTGAGCGCCGCCGAGCTGGCGGCCCTGTCCCAGGCGCTGAAAGCCCGTGGCGGGCATATGGTGGTCGACGAGATCTACCACGGCCTGACTTACGGCGTGGACGCCAGCAGCGTGCTGGAGGTGGATGACGAAGCTTTCGTGCTGAATAGCTTTTCCAAGTACTTCGGCATGACCGGTTGGCGGCTGGGCTGGCTGGTGGCGCCCGAGTCAGCGGTAGCGGATCTGGAGAAGCTGGCACAGAACCTCTACATCAGCGCGCCGAGCATGGCCCAGCATGCTGCGCTGGCCTGCTTCCAGCCGGAGTCGATGGCCATCTTCGAGGAGCGTCGTGCCGCCTTTGCAGAGCGCCGCGACTTCCTGCTGCCGGCGTTGCGCGAGCTCGGCTTCGGCATTGCCGTCGAGCCCGAGGGGGCCTTCTATCTGTATGCCGACGTGAGCGCGTTTGGCGGCGATGCCTATGCCTTCTGCCAGCACTTCCTGGAAACCGAGCATGTGGCCTTTACGCCGGGACTGGACTTCGGTCGCCACCAGGCCGGCCATCATGTGCGCTTCGCCTACACCCAGAGCCTGCCACGACTCGAAGAGGCCGTCGCGCGCATTGCCCGTGGCCTGAATAGTTGGCAAGCCCATGCGGTTTGATCCGCCCCTCGAAGAGGCCCGGTTGCTGCGTCGCTACAAGCGCTTTCTCGCCGATATCGAGACCGCTGACGGTGAATTGCTGACCATCCACTGCCCGAACACCGGCTCGATGCTCAACTGCATGAGCGAGGGCTGTCGGGTGTGGTTCAGCCGCTCCGACGACCCCAAGCGCAAGCTGCCCGGCACCTGGGAGGTCGGTGAAACGCCCCATGGCCGGCTGGCCTGCATCAATACCGCGCGGGCCAACGCCCTGGTCGAAGAGGCCCTGCGTGCCGGGCGAATCCCCGAGTTGGCCGGCTTCACGGCCTTACGCCGTGAGGTGCCTTACGGCGTGGAGCGCAGCCGGGTCGACTTCTGCCTCGAGTACCCAAGTGGCGCGACCTTCATCGAAGTGAAAAGCGTGACCCTGGGGTTTGCCGACACGAGGGTCGCGGCCTTCCCGGATGCGCGCACCGAGCGCGGCAGCAAGCACCTGCGCGAGCTGGCTGCCCTGGCGCGCAGCGGCGTGCGCGCCGTGCAGCTGTATTGCGTGAATTTGTCGGGTATCGAGGCCGTGCGCCCTGCCGAAGAAATCGATCCGGCCTATGCTGCTGCGCTGCGCGAGGCGGTGCAGGCGGGCGTTGAGGTGCTGGCCTATGGGGTGGATATTTCGCCTCAGGGGATCGAGGTGGTACGCCGTTTGAATGTGCTGCTGACTTGAGAGCGTTCCCGGGGATCGCTGCGCTCGACCCGGGCTACGGGGCGGTGTCGCTCTGGTAGCCTGGCGTTGAACGAAGCGATACCCAGGGTTATTGGTGCTACAGATCGACCCAGATCCCCTCGCCATCCTCGCGGCTGTCGATAGGCCGCAGCGTTTGCCCCTCGCAAGGCCCTGCCACGCACTCACCGGACTCGATCAGAAACAGTGCGCCATGCCGTGCGCACTGGATCAGGCTGGCACTGGGATCGAGAAACTGGTCGGCCTGCCATTCCAGCGGCACGCCGCGGTGCGGGCAACGGTTGCGGTACACGAACACCTCGCCGCCCTTGCGCACGGCGAACAGCTGCATGTCTTCAATATCAAAGCCCCGGCTCTGAGCTTCCGGCAGCTCGTCGGGGGCGCATAGACGGATCATCGAGCTCTCCAGGCCAGGGCGGGGGATTATCCCGCATCGGCCTGGGGATGGAAGAGCCGTGTTCGTGCGCGGATGGCGTGTCTAGAACTGCCAGGATGCCGAGACCCGGAAGTTGCGTCCCACTTCGCTGTAATAGTCGTTGGGCTGAGCCAGGGCGCCGGTCGGGACGTTGAGCGCGTTCCAGTATTTCTTGTCCAGCGCGTTGAACAGCCCGGCCTGCAGTTTCACACCATCAAGCATCGCGGGCTGCCAGTAGCCAGTCAGGTCGACCACGCCGTAACCAGGCGCCTTGAAGTCACCCGCGTTCTCGACCTTGTTGCGTGCTGCCGCTGCACGCAGCATCAAGTCTGCCCCATAGTGATCGGCTTCATAGCCGAGCCCCAGCAAACCGCTCAGTGGCGCCACCGAGCTCAAGTGTTGATCGGTCTGACGATCCTTGCCTACCGCCCAGGCCACGGAGCCCCAGAGTTTCCACTGGGTAATGAATTCCCAGTGAGCCGTGGCTTCTGCACCGTAGATGCGAACCTTGGAGCGGTTCTGTGTCCGGGTCACGCCTAGCGGGTAGTCGGCATTGTCCAGTCCGATTGAGGCGAGCGTTGCCGCGTCCACGGCGACACCTTCGTCGATGAAGTTCTTGTAGCGATTGTCGAACAGGGCGAGCGAACCGCCGAGGCGTTGATCGCCGAGGCGTGCGCCGACCTCGAAGCCGTTGCTTTCCTCTGGCTTGAGGTCAACGTTGCCGAGGCGAAGATAGCTGCCTTCGGCGCCATAGTTCATGTACAGCTGGGTCGCATCCGGTGCCTTGAAGCCTTGTGCCCACTGGGCGTAGAGCAACAGATCATCATCTGCTTGCCAGCTGGCGAGCAGGCTGCCGGAGAGTTTATGGTCGCTGCTGCTGCGCAGGGTCTGCTCGTTGCTGGGATTGACGTTGTTGGCGAAGTCGCCACCGGCTTTGGGTTGCTGTCGATAGGCGTCATAGCGAATGCCCGGTGTCAGTGTGATGGTGTTGTCGGCAAAACCGATTTCATCACGTGCGTAGATGGCCCATTGGCTACCCTCGGCTTTGGGCATATCCGCCTGGTTGGTGTGCAGGAAGTCGCAGGCGGCAGGCCCCATGTACATCGGGTTACTCGGGTCGATGCTGAAAGCCGGGCAATTGTCGTAGCCTTCGGAGACTTGCTGCGTATCGATCCGGTAGAGTTCGGCACCCGCCACCAGGTGGTGAGAGGTGTCGGCCAGCCGGAGCGTTTTACCGGCCTCGCCAGACACACCGTACAGCTCCTTCTCTATCTGGTTGTCGCGCCCGAATGCTCCGCTCGGGTAGCGATACGGATTGCCCGGCAGGCGACCTACCGTTTGGAACACCACATCCGGAATATTGGCGCGCGCGTCTCTGAGTACGCGGGTGCCAGCCTGGTCATCGTTACGGCGCAGTTTCTGCCAGTAGGCGATGACATTGGCGTGATCCAGCAGTCCATCGGCGGTGTCCGCCACGAAGCCGTAGTCGATGGACAGGCGCTCGCGCCGTACATGCTTGGTCGTGCTGTTGTCGCCAATCAGATAGTTGCCGCCCTGATTGCTGCGGCTGTCGATATCGTAGTCGCGGTCAAAGTGCTCGGCCGTGAAGCCTAGCTTGTGGCCACCTTCTAAATCCTGCTGGAGCTTGAACAGCAGGCTTTGCTGATCGGTATCGGCCGGGTTGGCACGGGTGCGCGTGGCGCCAAAACTATTCGACGTGCCAGCATTTTCCAGCTCATGTCCCTGCCGCAGCCCCCCCTGTAACAACCAACTGGTGTTTTGGTAGCGGCCCGCCAGTGCCGCATTCAGGCCCCAGCTATCGTCGGCACTGTCGTAGTCGGTTTTGATCAGGCTGCCGAAAGTCTTGCCGTTCACAAGCAGATCCTGCGGGTTCAGTGTCCTCAACTGGACGGCGCCGCCCAGCGTACCGGAGCCTACCTGGCTGGAATTCGAACCCCGCACGATATCCACGGCGGAAAGCCCATTGAAGTCCACACTGTCGAGTCCGCCTTGAGCGCCGCCGGTCGGGCCTTGGCTACGTGCGCCATCGGTCAGCCAGGGCACGCGAATACCATCGATTGTCGTCAGTACCCGATCCCGGTCGAGCCCGCGAATGTTGATACTTTCATTGCTGCGATTGAAGTTAACCCCCGGTTCCGCACGCCGTCCCAGATCGTCGAAGCTGCGAATCAGGCGCTGATCCATTGTCTTGGCATCGGTCGAGGTGGTGATGGGCAGTGACTGCTCGACGGCGCTGCCGATAACCCGTGTGCTTTCAAGTTCTGTCACTTTGCCTTGCGCCTGTTGGGCAACGGCGAACGCAGGGCTGAACAATAAAAAGGCTAGGCAGGAGCGAAGTGGGAAGGGCGGGGTAGGCGACATGCGATTCTCCTGTCATGTCGAAATGCGGAAGAAAAAGATGTCGCATTAGATGGTAGTGATTATCGTTTGTAAACAAGATTGTCTAGCGGTTAAGATTATTTAATGTTTGCTGGGTTTTACTCTCCAATCCAGCCGTTTACCCTTCCGGTCTATGGTTTTCCTCGCCTGTTCAGCGGGCCTTGCAAGGGAGTTGAAGTGATGAGCGATCTGTCCGTGGCCGACGCAGGCCTGTATGCCGCCTGGCAAACCCTGCGTGCCGAGCAGCCGTACCTGCGGGCCCGGGATGCGGCGGCGAAGTTGGGCGTCAGCGAGGCCGAGCTGACCGCCAGCCGCCTGGCTGTGGATACCGTGCGCCTGCGCCCCGACTGGGCAACGTTGCTGCCCGCGCTGGGCGAGCTTGGCCACGTGATGGCACTGACCCGCAACGAGTCCTGCGTGCACGAGCGCAAGGGCGTTTACCGCGAGGTGACGATTGCCGGGAATGGCCAGATGGGCCTGGTGGTGTCGGCGGATATCGACCTGCGCCTGTTCCTTAGTGGTTGGTCCAGCGTCTTCGCCGTGGCCGAGCAGACGCCGCGCGGCGTGTTGCGCAGCGTCCAGGTGTTCGATCACCAGGGCACCGCGGTGCACAAGGTCTACCTTACCGAACGCAGCGAGCTGGATGCTTGGGAGCCGCTGCTCGCGCGTTTTCGCGATGAGCAGCAAAGCAGCGAACTGGCGCTCAAGCCGATGCCGGAGCCCGCAACCGTGCAGCCGGACGACGCCATCGACGGCGAGTCGCTGCGCGCCGGCTGGGCGGCGCTGAAGGACACCCACCATTTCTTCGCCCTGCTGAAGAACCACGGCGCGGCACGCACCCAGGCGTTACGCCTGGCCGGTCGTGAATGGGCCGAACCGCTGGCGCCCGAGGCGCTTGCGGGGGTGTTCGAGCGCGCGGCAGCCGGCGACGTGCCGATCATGGTGTTCGTCGGCAACCATCACTGCATCCAGATCCATACCGGGCCGATCAGCAACCTGAAGTGGATGGACACCTGGTTCAACGTGCTGGACCCGCAGTTCAACCTGCACCTCAAGGCCAATGACGTTCACACGCTGTGGCGCGTACGCAAACCGAGCAGCGATGGCGTGATCACCAGTTGGGAGGCGTTCGATGCCAACGGTGAGCTGATCGTGCAGGTGTTCGGCGCGCGCAAACCGGGCGTGCCGGAACGTGAGGACTGGCGTCTTCTGGCCGAGCAGACACCCGCTCTGCCAGCCTGACGCTACACTGCCAGCGCCTGCCGCCGCTGCCTGTTGGCGGCCGATACGAATTCGCTTCCGGAGTTGCTCCATGATCCGTCCCCTCGCTGCATTCACCCTGTTCGCCAGCCTGCTGGTGCCACTGGCGGCAAGCGCCGACAACCTGCCGCAACGCTGGGTCAGCGCCGGGGGCTCCCTGAGCGAGTGGGTGGTCGAGCTCGGCGGTGAAGCCAAGCTGGTTGGCGTGGACACCACCAGCCAGCACCCGGCTTCGCTGCAAAAACTGCCCAGTGTCGGTTACCAGCGCCAACTGGCCGCCGAGGGCATTCTGGCCTTGCGCCCCGAGGTGCTGCTCGGTACCGATGAGATGGGCCCGCCGCCGGTGCTGGCACAGCTGGCCGCCGCCGGCGTGAAAGTCGAGGCGCTGCCTGCCGATGCCAACCTGCAGGTGCTGCAAGGCAATCTCGAGCGCATAGGTGTGCTGCTGGGCGACGAGGCCCGGGCCGAGCGCGTTTTCGCCGCCTATCAGGCGCGCCTGAGCGAGCAGGCTGATTGGGTCGCCAAGGCTCAGGCACAAACCCCGGCGCCAACCGCTCTGCTGCTGCTCGGTCACGCCGGCAGTAGCCCCATGGCCGGCGGCAAGGACACGGCGGCGGCCTGGATGATCGAGCAGGCCGGTGGCAACAACCTGACCACTCACGAAGGCTACAAGGCACTGTCCACCGAGGCGCTGCTGGCGCTGGACCCTGACGTGGTGATCTTCGCCGACCGCCGCCTGAGCGGCGACGAGGCCAGACAGGCGCTGCTCAAGCAGAACCCGGCCCTGGCCTCGACCAAGGCCGGCAAGCAAGGTCGTCTGGTGGCCATCGACCCGACCCTGCTGGTCGGCGGGCTCGGCCCGCGCATTCCCGCCGGCCTCGCTGCGCTTTCTGCCGCCTTCTACCCCGGGCGTACGCCGCTGGCAACCGCCACGCCATGAAGCCGGTGATTGCCCCGCGCTCACTGTTCATCGCGCTGGGTCTGCTGTTGGCACTCGCTTTGTGGCTGTCCCTGGCCCTCGGGCCGGTGAGCCTGCCGCTAGGCGATACCCTGCGAGCCGCCCTGCGCCTGGCCGGTTTACCACTGGCGGACGATGGCCTGCAGCAGGCCGAGCTGATCCTTGGCCAGATCCGCATGCCGCGTACCCTGCTGGGCCTGGCGGTCGGCGCCGTGCTGGCGCTGTGTGGCGTGGCGATGCAGGGCCTGTTTCGCAACCCATTGGCCGACCCCGGCCTGATCGGCGTTTCCAGCGGTGCGGCGCTTGGCGCGGCCATCGCCATCGTCGGGAGCGCCGCCATGGGGGGGATGCCGGAGCTGTTCGCGCCTTACCTGCTATCGCTGTGCGCCTTTCTCGGTGGCCTGGTGGTGACCGCGCTGGTCTATCGCCTGGGGCGCCGCAACGGGCAGACCAGCGTGACCACCATGCTGCTTGCCGGTATCGCCCTCAATGCCCTGGCGTTCGCCTGCATCGGCCTGTTCACCTACCTGGCCGACGATGCCACCTTGCGCACCCTGACCTTCTGGAACCTGGGCAGCCTCAACGGCGCCAGCTATGCCCGGCTGTGGCCGCTGCTGCTGGTGACCCTGGCGGTGGCGCTGTGGCTGCCGCGCCGTGCTCTGGCGCTGAATGCCTTGCTGCTCGGCGAGTCCGAGGCGCGTCACCTGGGCGTTGCGGTGGAGCGCCTGAAGCGCGAGCTGGTGTTCTGCACCGCGTTGGGTGTCGGTGCCGCCGTGGCTGCAGCGGGGATGATCGGTTTCATCGGCCTGGTGGTGCCGCACCTGGTGCGGCTGTTGGTCGGGCCCGATCACCGCGTGCTGCTGCCGGCTTCGGCGCTGGCGGGCGCCAGTTTGCTGCTGCTCGCCGATCTGTTCGCGCGGCTGATCCTGTCGCCCGCCGAGCTGCCCATCGGCATCGTTACCGCCCTGATCGGCGCGCCGTTCTTTCTCTATCTGCTGCTGCGAGGACGCACCTGATGCTCAGTGCCCGCAACCTGTCGATCCAGCGTGGCGACAAGACGGTGCTGGCCGATATCGACCTGCAACTGCAGCCTGGTGAAGTGCTGGGCGTGCTCGGCCCCAACGGCGCTGGCAAGAGCACCTTGCTGGGCGCCCTGTGCGGCGAGTTGAGCCCGGCTGCGGGTGAGGTCGTTCTGGACGACCGGCCGCTGCAGGAGTGGCCGGGCACGGCCCGCGCGCGGCGCCTGGCGGTGTTGCCGCAAAGCTCGTCGCTGAACTTCAGTTTCGTGGTCGGCGATGTGGTGATGATGGGCCGCATGCCCCACGATACGGGCCGCGAGCGTGATGAACAGATCGTCCGCGAGGCGTTGCAGGCCGCCGATGCCGAGCACCTGGCCGAACGCAGCTATTTGCAGCTGTCCGGCGGCGAGCGTCAGCGTGTGCACCTGGCGCGGGTGCTGGCGCAGCTGTGGCCGGGCGGTGCCGAGCAGACGCTGCTGCTCGACGAGCCGACCTCCATGCTCGACCCGTTGCATCAGCACACCACCTTGCAGGCCGTACGCCGCTTCGCCGAACAGGGCGCCGCGGTGATGGTCATTCTCCATGATCTGAACCTGGCGGCCCGGTATTGCGACCGCCTGCTGTTGCTCAACGACGGTCGTGCCCATGCCATCGGCCTGCCTGCCGAGGTGCTGCGTGCCGAGCCGCTGCACGCGGTGTTCGGCCTGGAAGTGCTGGTGCAGCGCCACCCCGAACGCGGGCACCCACTGATCGTCGCCCGCTGAAGGAAGCCCGATGCGTACGCTGTTTTTCGCCCTGCTGGTGCTGCTCACTGCCTGCCAAAGCCAGCCCGTCCTGGCGCCCGTGCCCGCGTGGCAAAGCCCAGAGGGGCGTGGGCACGCCGAGCTGGGGCAAATCATCGACCTGCGCCGCCGCGCACGGCTGACGCCCGAGCAACTCGTCGCTCGATTGGCAAAGGCTCCCCGAGTGCTGGTCGGCGAGCAGCATGACAACCCGGATCACCACGCTCTGCATCTGTGGTTGCTGCGCGCCCTGGAGGCGCGGCGAGGGCAAGGCAGCCTGTTGCTGGAAATGCTCGCCAACAGCCAGCAGCCGCAGGTCGAAGATGTGAAGCAGCAATTGCGTGAAGGCCTGCAGATCGCCGATCTGCCCAAGGCGCTGGAGTGGAGCAACGGTTGGCCGTGGGCGCTGTACGGCCCCATCGTGCATCATGCGCTGGTACAGGACTACCCGCTGCGTGCCGCGAATCTCGACCGTGCCGAGATCATGATGATCTACCGGCAGCAGCCAGTGCTGAGAGGAGAGGCCTCCACCGCGGCGGCCGTGCAGGAACCGCTGCTGGCGCAGATTAGCGAGTCCCATTGCGACAAGCTGCCGATCAGCCAGCTGCCAGCGATGCTCGCCGTGCAGCAGCAGCGCGACCGGCGCATGGCCGAGCAACTGTTGAAAGCACCGCAGCCGGCGATGTTGTTCGCTGGCGCCTTTCACGTGCGCCGCGACCTGGGCGTGCCGCTGCACCTGAGCGACCTGGGCGAGCCGGATGGCGCCCAGGTGCTGATCCTTTCCGAAGTGGGTAAGCCGGTGACCGCCGAGCAAGCGGATTACGTGTGGTACACCGCCGCCTTGCCGCCCGAGGACCATTGCGCGCGATTTCGCTAGCGCAAGATCCTCTTAGGGCGGGTCAGGTGCTTGTCTCGGGGGCGAGACGCATCCGGTTATCGGCGCCTCTCAGGCTGCTTCAGAACCCTTCCAGCACGATCTTGCCCTTGGCCTTGCCGCTTTCCAGCAGGGCATGGGCGCGGCGCAGGTTTTCGGCATTGATGGTGCCGAAGTGCTCGCCCAGGGTGGTTTTCAGGGTGCCGGCGTCCACCAGGTCGGCGACGCGATTGAGCAGGCGGTGTTGCTCGATCATGTCGGCGGTCTCGAACAGCGAGCGGGTGAACATCAGTTCCCAATGCAGGGAGATGCTCTTGCGCTTGAGCTTCATCACGTCCAGCGGCTGCAGCGGGTCGTCGATCAGCGCCAGGCGGCCTTGCGGGGCCAGGGCCTCGACGATGGCGTCATAGTGCTGGTCGGTCTGGGTCAGGCTGGCCACGTGGGTGACCTGGGCGATGCCGATCCGCGCCAGTTCTTCGTTCAGCGGCTTGCTGTGGTCGATCACATGATGGGCGCCCAGTTCGCGAACCCAGGCCTGGGTTTCCGGACGCGAGGCGGTGCCGATCACGGTCAGCCCGGTGAGCTGTCGGGCCAGTTGCACGAGGATCGAGCCGACGCCACCGGCGGCGCCGACGACCAACAGGCTCTGGCCCTGGTCGGCCGTGCCCTCGGCGACCTGCAGGCGGTCGAACAGCAGCTCCCAGGCAGTGATGGCGGTCAGCGGCAGGGCAGCGGCTTCGGCGAAGGGCAGGCTGCTTGGCTTGCGACCGACGATGCGCTCGTCGACCACATGCAGCTCGCTGTTGGCCCCGGCACGGTTGATGGCGCCGGCGTAGGCGACTTCATCACCGACCTTGAACAGCGTCACCTCGCTGCCGACCGCCTTGACCACACCGGTCGCGTCCCAGCCCAGTACCTTGGGCTGGCCGGCGTCGGGCGCCACGTTACGGCGGATCTTGGTGTCCACCGGGTTCACGGAGATGGCTTTCACTTCGACGAGCAGGTCGCGCGGGCCGGGCGTCGGTGCGTCGAGCGTGACGTCCTGCAGGGCCTGCGGATTATCGATGGGCAGCGACTGGTGATAGGCAACGGCTTTCATGGGGGGCGTCCTGTAGGGGCATGGGATGGAGGGCAGCTTGCGCCAATCCATTGCCAGGAAAAACCATAGGCAGCTAGAGTCTCTTTCAATATTTTTTTGAAGATGATCGCCATGCTGCGTTTCGATGACCTGCAACTGTTCGTAAGCATTGCCGGAGCGGGCAGCCTGTCGGCGGCTGCGCGCCAGCTGGACATATCGCCGGCCGTGGCCAGCGCCGGCCTCAAGCGCCTGGAACAGCAGTTGCAGGCGCGCCTGTTCGTACGCTCGACCCGTAGTTTGCGGCTGACCGCCGACGGCGAGGCCTTTCTGCTGCATGCCCGCCAAGCGCTGCAGAGCCTGGAGGCGGGGCGCCAACAACTGGCCGGCAGCAAGTCGGCGATCAGCGGGCCGCTGCAACTCGCGGCGCCCTCGGACTTCGGCCGCAACACGCTGCTGCCCTGGCTCGATACCTTCATGCAGACGCATCCCCAGGTGCAATTGCGCCTGCTGCTTGGCGACCGGGTCACCGATCTGTTTCGTGAGCCCGTCGACATCGCCCTGCGCTACGGCGCGCCGGAGGACTCGAGCTTGGTGGCGCTGCCAGTGGCGCCGGGCAACCGCCGGGTACTGTGCGCTGCGCCAGCCTACCTGCAGCGCCATGGCGAGCCGCGGCAGATCGCTGATTTGCGCCAGCACAACTGTCTGATCTACATGCTCGGCGGCCGCGCCTACGAGCGCTGGCGCTTTCACGACGGCGACCGGGCGCACGGCCTGCAGGTGGCCGGTGATCGCCTCAGCGACGATGCCGATGTGGTGCGGCGCTGGGCCGTGGCTGGCGCCGGGGTGGTGTACAAATCCTGGCTGGACGTGGCCGGCGACGTGCACGCCGGGCGCTTGCGCATCCTCTTGCCGGAGGTACTTGGCGAGCCGACGCCGTTGAATCTGATCTGCACCCACCGCGAGCAGTTGAGCAAGCCGGTGCACCTGCTGCGCGAGTTCGTGCAGGCGCGTTGCGGCGAGTTGCTGGCGCAAGCGCCGTGGCACCGTTAAGCTGCTGCGGCAATCCACCACAGCCCGTTTGCCGCCACTGCCCCTAAAATCGCCAGCCATGAACCTGTCCCGCTGCAACCGCTCATTGCTCGCCTGGGTGCTGTATTTCAGCGTCCTGTTCAGCGCGCTCGCCTGTGCGGTGAGTCATGGGCAGATGACCGGCCTGCAGCTCAGCGGCATGGATGGCGGCTATTGCGGCCTGGAGGCCGGCGCCAACGGCAGCATGGACATGGGCGGCTTGGATTCGGGCATGCCGATGCCGTTCATGGGCTCGGTGTGTCCGTTGTGCTCCACCTTCGTGGCCTTGGCCCTGGCGGCCTTCTTCGGCCTGCTCGGTCTGCTGCCCCGGCAGCGTCCCGCCACCCCACGCCCCAGCGCCGAGCCTGGCGGGGCGGTCCGTTACCTGTGGCCCTCGGCCAACCCTCGCGCATCGCCGCTGATCGCCTGACTCGCTGATTGTCGTTGCCTGCTGCGCTTGTCGCCGTGGGCAGTTCGTTCATGCATACGATCGGGCTTCACATGAAAAACGCGACACCGTCGTTCTATAACCTCGCCTGGCGCTGGCACTTCTATGCCGGGCTGTTCGTCATTCCGTTCATGATCATGCTGTCGCTGACCGGCATCATCTACCTGCTCAAACCGCAGCTCGACCGGCTGATGTATGCCGATCTGTTGCAGGTCGAGGCGAGCGGCCAGGCGCTGACCGCTGACGAGATGCTCGCCCGCGTACAGGCCGTTTATCCTCAAGGCAGCATCGGCCAGTACCTGCCGCCGGTGGATGCCGACCACAGCGCGCAGTTCGTGGTAAAGCTCGGCGAGCGCACCCGTAACGTGTTCGTCGACCCCTACGGGGGCGCGATCCTCGGTACCCAGGACGCCCAGAACAACCTGCAGGCCCTGGCCCGCACCGTACACGCCGACCTGCTGATCGGCACGCCGGGCGATCGGTTGATCGAACTGGCTGCCGGCTGGGGCGTGGTGCTGGTGGTTTCCGGGCTGTACCTGTGGTGGCCGCGTGGGCGCGGCGCCGGTGTGTTGTGGCCACGGCTGTCGGCCCGTGGCCGCTTGTTCTGGCGTGATCTGCATGCGGTCACCGGCTTCTGGGGCGCCTTGCTGCTGCTGTTCATGCTGCTCACCGGCATGACCTGGACCGGCTTCTGGGGCAAGCAGTTCGCCAGCGCCTGGAACCATTTTCCGGCTGCCATGTGGGACCAGGTGCCGACCTCCGACCGCCAGGCCGGTGAGCTCAATCAGAGCCACAAGCAGACGGTGCCCTGGGCACTGGAGAATACCCCGCTGCCCGAATCCGACCCCCATGCGGCGCACAACGGCGGGGCCACCCCGGCGTCCACCGCCAACCCGACCTTGGGCCTGCAGCAGGTGGTGGACATCGCCAGCGCACGCGGCGTGTATCCGGGCTACAGCATCACCTTCCCGACCACGCCGACCGGTGTCTACACCATCGCGGTATTCGCCGATGATCCGCGCAACGACGCCACCCTGCACGTCGATCAATACAGTGGCGCGGTGCTCGCCGACGTGCGTTGGGCCGACTACGGCCTGGCGGCCCGTGCGGTAGAAAGTGGCGTGATGCTGCACATGGGCAAGCTCTATGGCCTGCCGCATCAACTGTTCATCTTCGCCGTGTGCCTGCTGGTTCTGCTCAGCTCGGTCAGCGGCCTGATCATGTGGTGGAAGCGACGGCCCAGCGGTGGCCTGGGCGTACCGCCGCTGCGCCATGACCTGCCGCGCTGGAAGGTCGGCGTAGCGATCATGATCGGGCTCGGCGTGCTGTTCCCCCTGGTCGGTGCTTCGCTGCTGGCGATCTGGGCGCTGGATTATCTGCTGCTGTCGCGCCTCGCCAGCCGGCGCTTGGCCTGACCCAACCGGCGGCTGCCCGTGGCGGCCACCCCGAATTCTATTGAAGGAGAAGCACCATGACGCTGAACAAACTCGCTCTGACCGTTGCACTGCTCGCCACCAGCCTGCTGGCCAACGCGCATCAGTACGACGTCGGCCAACTGCACATCGACCACCCCTGGTCGCGTGAAATGCCGCCGGTGGCGCCGACCGCCGCCGCCTATTTCGTTGTGCACAACAAGGGCGATGCCGATGACCGCCTGCTCACCGTCCAGACACCCGTCGCCGGCAAGGCGGAAATTCACGAGCACGCCCACGTGGGTGGCATGATGAAGATGCAACAGGTGCAGACCGTGGTGATTCCTGCCGGTGGCGAAGTGAAGTTTGCGCCCATGGGTTATCACGTGATGCTGTTCAACCTGAAGCAGCAGGCCCAGGCTGGTGACCGTTTTCCGCTGACCCTGACCTTCGAGAAGGCCGGGCCGGTGACGGTCGAGGTGGCGGTGCAGAAGGATGAGCCGGCGGCGGAAGGTGGGCATGAGCATAAGGGGCATTGATGAAAGCCTGCCCCGTAGCCTGCGGTTGAGCGCCGCGATACCCAGGGTCTGTTCCCGTTTCACGCATGGCCGCGCCGGAGTCAATTTTTGCGCGAGGCAAGGGCCGCGCCCGCTCCAGGCGGGCTTGCGGCATTTCCCTCATCCATGTGGGGCACACAGATGCGAGGTTTGGCGGGCCAAATGAGCCATCGAGTAACGCCGCATCGCGCTGAAACGGGAACAGACCCCAGGGATTGGCTGCCCGGGTATCGTTGCGCTACCGGTGTTTCATACCAGTCGCGCATCCAGGCTGTTCTGCGCCAGGCGCTTGGCCTGCGCTTCGCTCATGCCCAGGGCTTCGTGCAGTGCCATGAAGTTTTCATTGACGTAGCCGCCGAAATAGGCCGGGTCGTCGGAGTTGACGGTGACCTTCACGCCGCGCTCGAGCATGTCGAGGATGTTGTGCTGGCCCATATGCTCGAACACGCACAGCTTGGTGTTGGACAGCGGGCAGACGGTCAGCGGAATCTGCTCGTCGATGATGCGTTGCATCAGCCGCTCGTCCTCGCTGGCCCGTACGCCATGGTCGATGCGTACGATCTTCAGCAGATCCAGGGCTTCCCAGATGTATTCGGGCGGGCCTTCCTCGCCAGCATGGGCGACGGCGTGCAGGCCTTCGCTGCGGGCCTTGGCGAACACGCGCTCGAACAGGCGCGGCGGAAACCCCGTCTCCGAGCTGTCGAGGCCAACGCCGATAAAAGCATCGCGGAATGGCATGGCCTGCTCAAGGGTCTGGAAGGCCTGCGCTTCGGGCAGGTGGCGCAGGAACGCGAGAATCAGGCCGTGGCTGATGCCCAGCTGCTTCTCGCCATCGACCAGCGCCCCCTTGATGCCGCGCATCACCACGTCGAAGGGAATGCCGCGGTCGGTGTGGGTCTGCGGATCGAAGAACGGCTCGACGTGTACCACGTTCTGCGCCTTGCACTTGAGCAGGTAGGCCCAGGTCAGGTCATAGAAGTCCTGCTCGCTACGCAGCACGTCGGCGCCGCGGTAATACAGGTCGAGGAATTCCTGCAGATTGTTGAAGGCGTAAGCCGCGCGTAGCGCCTCGACATCGTTCCAGGGCAGTGCGATGCGGTTGCGCTCGGCCAGGGCGAACAGCAGCTCGGGCTCCAGGGAGCCTTCGAGATGCAGGTGCAGTTCGGCCTTGGGCAGGGCGTTGAGCCAGTCGTACATGGGTAAATCTCGTTCAGTCAAAGCGTGGCCGCGAAGTTTACCCCTATGCACTCAACCGTGCGGCATCCGAGAGCATCAACGGTAAGTGACTGGAATTATTTACAGGATGTTGCAGTCGGAGCAGGATCGCTCTCAACGCCCGGAAAGGAATCACCCATGCTGAATGCCATCAAGCAGGAGTACTGGCTGCTGCTGGCCGTGCTCGCCGCTCTCGTCGCCCTGCCGATGGAGCATGCGCTACTCGGCCATGGCCAGGCCATCGCGTTGGCTGGTGCCGTGGCGCTGATCGCCGCCATCGTCTGCGCATCGCTGCGCGTCGCCCACCATGCCGAGCAACTGGCCGAGCGGGTCGGCGACCCCTACGGCACCATGATCCTCACCCTGTCGGCGGTGCTGGTCGAGGTGGTGATCCTGGCGATCATGATGAGTAACCAGGCGTCACCTACGCTGGTGCGCGATACCATCTACTCGGCGGTGATGCTCGACATCAACGGCATCCTCGGCCTCGCCGCACTGATGGGCGGTATCAAACATGGCGAGCAGCCCTACAACGATGACTCGGCGCGTAGCTACAGCGTGATGATCCTCACGGCCATGGGCATTTCCATGGTGGTGCCGGAGTTCATTCCCGAGTCGGACTGGAAGGCGTATTCGATGTTCACCATCGGCGCCATGCTGGTGCTCTACGCGGTATTCCTGCGCATGCAGGTCGGCCCGCACAGTTACTTCTTCAGCTACAGCTACCCGGAGAAGAAGCACCGTGGCGGTGAAGGGCACGGCACCGACGAGTCTCAGGTCAACGTGGCCTGGTCGATCGGCGTGCTGGTATTCGGGGTGATCGTCATTGGCATGCTTGCCGAGGTGATGTCCCTGGCACTGGACGTCGGCCTGGAAGGTAGCGGCGCGCCGCCGGTGCTGACCGCCATCGTGGTGGCCGGCATTTCCGCCGCGCCGGAGATTCTCACCGCCCTGCGGGCGGCACTGGCCAACCGCATGCAGTCGGTGGTCAACATTGCCCTGGGTGCGTCGCTGTCGACGGTGATTCTCACCGTGCCGGTGATGGAAGCCATGGCGCTGTACAGCGGTCAGCCGTTCCAGATGGCCATGACCCCGGTGCAGACGGTGATGGTGTTCATCACCCTGATCGTCTGCGCCATCAACCTCAACGACGGTGAAACCAATGCCATCGAGGGCATGACTCACTTCGTGCTGTTTGCCACGTTCATCATGTTGGCGATGCTGGGGCTTTAGGTCGGCGTCATTACCGAGGTATCGATGAGCTGCGCCTACGCGGCCCGGCCCATCCTACGGCATTGAGGCTAACACCGCCTTCAGTGGGAGCACCGAAGGATGGGCGCCCCGCCCATCAACTCAAAGCGCTTACCAGGCGATCTTCTGGCCCTGGTAGTCAACGAAGTGGTGGCCACCCTGGCCGGCGAAGCGCTCGACCTGGGCGATCAGCCCGCGGCAACTGTCGGCGACTTCGACCATGGCGTTTTCGCCGCCCATGTCGGTCTTCACCCAGCCTGGATGCAGCGACAGCACGGTCGGGCGCGGCTCGGGCAATTCACAGACGAAGCTGTTGGTCAGCGAGTTGAGGGCGGCCTTGCTGGCCTTGTACAGGGCCAGGTTGTTGCCTTCCGGGTTGGCTACGCTGCCCAGCCCCGAGCTCATGAACGCCAGCACGCCGGTCTGCGGGCGCAGTTGGCCGACCAGGCGCGTGGCCAGGCGGATCGGTGCCGTGACGTTGGTCATGAACAGCTGGCCGAGCTCCTCGGTTGTGGCCTGAGCAGGCGATTGGTGGCCAGGCCCCAGAACGCCGGCGTTGACGAACAGCAGGTCGAAGACCTGACCCTGCACGCGTTGCGCCAGGGCATCCAGCGCAGCGCCGTCATCGATATCCAGTGATTCGATCTGCACACCGCTTAGCGCCTGCAGTTCGGTGGCGCACGCCGGGCTGCGCACGGTGGCGGTCACCTGCCAGCCATCGGCGTGTAGCTGGCGTACCAGGCCCAGGCCGATGCCGCGCGAGGCGCCGATGATCAAGGCAGTTTTGTTCGAGGACATGACGAAGCTCCGCTAATTGGCAAGGCCCATCAGCTTAGCAAGAGCGCGCAACTGTTACCTCGAGTTACTACATATTCACTGACAAAACATGGGCTTAGCGACGCCGACCATAAAGGTTCGTGAAAGGTTGGCTTTCTAGAGTCCGCGCCTGCTGTCGTGCGAGTGGCGACTGAACAAGAAAAAGAGGAGAAATCGGTTTGTTGACCCTGATTGGCCTGTTGACCATCGTTTGCCTGGTGGCCCTATTGCTCAGCGGGCGCATGTCGCCCGTACTGCCCCTGATCATGGTGCCGCTGCTGGGCGCCTTCTGCGCCGGTTTCGGCCCGGCGGAAATCTCAGTGTTCTTCAACGATGGGGTCAGCCGGGTCATCAGCATCGCCACCATGTTCATCTTCGCCATCACTTTCTTCGGCGTGATGCAGGACACCGGGTTGTTCCGGCCCATCATCGGCTTCATGGTGCGGCTGACCCGCGGCAACGTGATCGCCGTGGCGGTGGCTACCGCGATCATCGGCATGCTCGCTCACCTGGACGGCGCCGGTGCGACCACCTTTCTGCTGACCATCCCGGCCCTGCTACCGCTCTACAAGCAGTTGCGCATGAGCCCGTATCTGATGCTGATGCTACTGGCCATCGGTGCTGGCATTCTCAACATGGTGCCCTGGGCCGGTCCGCTCGGCCGTTCGGCCGCGGTAACGGGCATCGATGTCACCGCACTGTGGCGACCGCTGATCGCCGTACAGGGTGTCGGCGTGGTGTTACTGGTGGCGATGGCGGCCTTGTTGGGCTGGCGTGAGCAGCGCCGCATCGCGCGCACTGGTGGCACCGTGACCGAGGGCGGCGAGAGCGATCATAGCGGCAACCCGGGCGAGCTCAGCGACGAGGAGCGGGCGCTCGAACGGCCCGGGCGCATGTGGATCAATGCCGGCCTGTTCCTGGCGGTACTGGTCTCGCTGTTCACGGGCATATTGCCGGCGGGTTATGTGTTCATGATCGGCCTGAGCCTGGCCATGCTGATCAACTACCCGGATGGCAAACTGCAGATGAAGCGTCTAGCTGTACATTCGCCGGCAGCACTGAGCATGGGCATGATCATCCTGGCCGCCGGCTCGATGCTCGGCATTCTCGCCGGCACCGGAATGCTGACGTCCATCGCCCAGGATCTGGTCAAGGTGCTGCCCGAGCCAATGGTCGGCCAACTGCACATCATTCTGGGCTTCTTCGGTCTGCCGATGGAGTTTCTGTTGAGCACCGATGCGTACTACTTCGGCTTGCTGCCGGTGGTGCTGGAAGTGGTCGAAAGTCACGGCGTGGAGGCGGCCAGCGTGGTCTACGCGCTGATGATCGGCAACATCATCGGCACCTTCATCAGCCCGTTCTCGCCGGCCCTGTGGCTGGCGCTGGGCTTGGCTCGCCTGGAGATGGGCCAGCACATCCGCTACTCGTTCTGGTGGATGTGGGTGTTTTCGCTGCTGATGCTCGGCGCCGCTGCACTGCTGGGCCTGTTCTGACTGCAAAGGGCGCCGTGCCTGCGGCGCTTTTTTCTGGTTAGCGCCCCAGGCGCCTTAGCTCATCGGATTCGACGACACGCAGCCCTTCGCCTTCTTCCAGCGCCAGGCGCCACAGCGCGCGCGCCAGGGCTGTCACCTCGATGGCGCGGTGCTTGCCCGGCAGCCAGCGCAGGAAAGGCGCGGCCAGCCGCTCACCGAGACGAAACTCGGTGCGTGGGCCGAGCAGAAGGGATGGGCGGGCAATCGTCAGTTGCGGCCAACCCTGGGCCTTGAGCGCTTCTTCGGTCTGCCCCTTGGTGCGGTTGTAGAACACCGAAGACTTCGCGTCGGCGCCGATGGCACTGACCACCAGCAGGTGGCGCGCGCCCAGCTCTCGGGCACGCGCGGCGAAGGCCAGCACCAGATCGTGATCGACGGCGCGAAAGGCGTCCTGAGAGCCAGCCTGTTTGATGGTACTGCCCAGGCAGCAGAAGGCGGTATGTATCGGGCCGTCGAGCGCGGGCAGCAGGTCGAGCAACTCGCCAACCGGATTTTCCAGATGAGGGTGTTCGGCCAGCGGCTTGCGACTCGGGGCCAGCACGCGCTCGACGGTGGGTTCGTTGAGCAGGCGATCCAGCAGGTGTTCGCCGGTCATGCCCGAGGCGCCTGCCAGAAGAATGTGCTGGGGAGTCAAATACATGGTCGATCCTCGACTGCTATTCACTGTGAAGTTTAGAGGGCAATCGCCGATTTATCGTTCAAGGCGCTTCGCTGCGTGCCTGACGCAGCGTACTCCAGCGCTGGAGCACTGCGGCAGGCGCCCAGATCTGCGGTTCGGACGCCTCGAAGCCATCGGCTTGCTCGCGCTCGGCCACCGCCGCACGGGCCAGCTCGAAGGCCTCTTGCAGGTCATCGGTCTGCTGCAGTGCTTCGGCGAACAGGGCGCGGCCGAAGTAGGTGAAATCGGCCTCTTCGGAGCAGCCGAATGACACCCGGTCGGCGCGCGCGGCGGTCATCAGCAGGGTTTTGTCGTCTTTCAAGACGGGAATGAACCCGCCGGAATAGCAGGCGGAAATCACCACCACCTTGTCGCGCTCGGCCAGTGGTTCGAGCAGGCTGGCCAACTCGTCGGCGGGCAGGTCGGCGAGTTGCAGGCGCGGCTGGTCCAGGTTCAGCTCGTGAGTGCGCGAGCCGTGGCTGGTCAGGTAGATGAACACCAGGTCTTCCGGCCCCGTGCGTTCGGCGAGGGCCTTTACCGCACGACGCAGATTCTCGCGGGTGGCCAGGGGGCGGTCGGCCAGGTGGTCGCGATGGTTGGCCAGGGTGATGCGCCCGTGGGCTGCGAAGCGCTCGGCCAGCAGGTCTGCCACGTAGTCTGCTTCGCGCAGGAACACGCTCTGCTTGCCGTCCCCGGCCAGGGTCAGGGCATAGAGTTCGCCGCGTGGTGTCGAGGTTGGCAGCGCGGCAATCGCCTGGTCGAGCAAGTCGCCTTGTTTAAGCAGGCCGATTTCCAGCGGATCGGGCAACGCCTGGCCGTTTTCGTCGCGTACCCGCAAGCCGCGGCGCCAGGTGCCTTGCTGCCGGGTGCCGTCGGCGCTGATCAGCGTGCCCTGGCCGTTGAACTGGCCATTGGCGAACTGGCCGTCGTAGCGACCGCCGTCGGCTTGCTGCAGGTGGCCTTCGCCCTGATAGCGCCAGTCGCGAAACTGCCCCGTATAGCGGCTACCATCGGTGCCGCGGTATTCGCCTTTGCCGTTGAGCGCACCCTCGCTGAAGGTGCCGTTCCAGGCATCGCCGGCGGCGCTCTGGTAGCGGCCCTTGCCATGGAACAGGCTGTCCTTCAGCTCGCCGTCATAGCTGTCGCCGTCACTGCCGCGGTAGCTGCCGGCGCCCTTGAGCTGACCCCCGACGAAGTGCCCGGAAAGCTGATTGCCGAGCTGGTCCTCGCGCATACCCTGGCCGTCTGGCAAGCCCCGGGCGAAGACGCCCTGGAAACGGCTGCCGTCAGCCTGTTCGAGGATGCCGAAGCCATGGAAGCGGCCCGCGCGGAACTGCCCGCGATAGGTTTGCCCGGTTTCTTCCAGCACGCCTTCGCCGCTGAAGCGGCCCTGGCGGAAGCCGCCACTGTAGCGGCTGCCATCGGCTTTGCTCAGCGTGCCCTGGCCGTCGTATCGGCCGGCGGCGAACGCGCCTTGGTAACGCTCGCCGTCGCTGCTCTGCCACTCCCCGGCGCCGTGGCGTTGGCCATCGACGAAATGGCCGACATAACGGCTGCCATCGGGATAGTCCAGGCGGCCCTCGCCCTGCAGCAGACCTTCGACCACTTCGCCGTGGTAGCGCGAACCGTCGGGCAGGATGGCGTCGGGGGGAAGCAGTTGAGTGCTCGGGCCGCAGGCCGTGAGGGCGAGGGTCAGGGCCAAAGGCGCGAGGCGAAACATGCAGTACGTCCCTGTCGGATAAGCGGTGCCGGCAGTATGCCGCAAACTGCCTGGCGGCGCGCTGCCAGGCTGATCAGGCCGCTGGAGAGGGATCGGCCCCTGTTAAGCGGCCCGCATTCGCGGCCTATAATGGCCGCCTTGTTGACGGGCCGCGCCCGTCGAGTTCGCGGGGGACAATCATGCTGCTTCGTGGCCTGTTCTGGCTGGTGTTGTGCCAATTGCTCGGCACGGCGATCAATGCGCTGTTTCTGCCGATGCTGCCGGGGCCGATTCTCGGCATGCTGCTGTTGGTGGTGTTCCTGCTTTGTCGGGGGCAGGTCGACGAGCCTATCCAGCAGGCGGCCAGCGGCCTGCTCAAATACCTGCCGTTGCTGCTGGTGCCGCCAGCGGTGGGGGTGATGGCGTATGCTGAAGCCATCGCCGCCGACTTCTGGGCGGTGATCGGTGCGCTGGTGCTGTCGCTGATTCTGTCCCTGGCATTCGCCGGCTGGATGATGCAAAAGCTGATCGAGCGCCAGGCGCGCCGTCGGGAGCAGCCATGATGCTCGACTGGCACGGCGCCTGGATGGCCGTCACCCATCATCCGCTATTTGGCGCGGGCGTCACCCTGGGCGCCTATCAGTTGGCGATTGCCGTTTACGAGAAGACTCGCCTGGTATTTCTGCAGCCGGTGCTGGTGTCCACCATGCTGGTGATCGCCATTCTGCTGCTGTGCGGCCTGACCTTTGCCGAATACCAGACCAGCGCCGATGCGTTGACCACTTTCCTCGGCCCCGCCACCGTGGCACTGGCGGTGCCACTGTATCTCAACCTGCGGCGCATCCGTCAGGTGTTCTGGCCCACGGTGCTCACTCTGCTGGTTGCGGGCGTGGTCGCCACCGTGCTCGGTGTCGCCCTGGCCTGGTTGCTGGGCGCCGAGCACAACATGCTGATGAGCATGGCACCCAAGTCCGTCACCTCGCCGATCGCCATGCTGGTGGCCAGCCAGATCGGTGGCCTGGCGGCACTGGCCGCGGTATTCGTGATGATCACCGGGGTGCTGGGCGCGATCATCGGGCCGTCGTTGCTGCGCCTGTGCGGTGTGCGCAATCATGCCGCCATGGGCATGGCGTTGGGCATGACCGCCCACGCGGTCGGTACCTCCCGGGCCATGCAGGAGAGCGAGGAGTGCGGCGCCTTCGCCGCGCTGGCCATGAGCCTGATGGGCGTGTTCACGGCGATCCTGCTGCCGCTTGCCATCGTCTTCCTGAATTGAGAGTTGCAATGACCTTACCTCTGTTTCCGCTGCACACCGTCCTGTTTCCCGGCTGCACGCTGGACCTGCAGATCTTCGAGGCGCGCTATCTGGACATGATCAGCCGCTGCATGAAGCAGGGCGAAGGCTTTGGCGTGGTGTGCATCGTCGAAGGCGGCGAGGTCGGTGAAGCCGCCGAGCGCGTCGCGCAGATCGGCTGCGAAGCGCGAATCACTGATTTTCAGCAGCGTCCCAACGGCCTGCTGGGCATTCGTGTGCAAGGCGGGCGCCGCTTTAGGGTCAAACAGGCCCAGGTGCTGCCGGACAAGCTGACCCTGGCTCAGGTCGAGTGGCTGGACGAGCAGCCCGAGCTGCCACTGAGCGAGGCCCAGGCTGATTTGCTGGCGCTGCTCGGCGCTCTGGCCGAGCATCCGATGGTCGCCAGCCTGGACATGGGCGGCGGCGCCGACAGCCAGGCCGATCTGGCCGACAAGCTCGGCTATCTATTGCCGTTCAGCGCCGAGCAGAAGGTCGCCTTGCTGGCCGAGCCCGATGCCACCCAGCGCCTGGAGATGCTCCAGGCCTGGGTGGAAGAGCTGCAGGGCGATGGCGCCGCTCAGTAACGATAGATTTCCACGCCTTCGGACATACGCAGCAGCGCCATGCTCGTCAGCAGCAGCGCGCAGCCCGGCACGATCATCCACCAGACCCTGGCCGGCAACGGCGGCAGCGAGGCGAAGCGCTGCATCAGCGCCAGGCTCAGTGCGCACAGGCTGCTGGCCAACAGGGCGCCGGCAATGATATCGCTCGGCCAGTGCACACCCAGGTAGACGCGCGACAGGGCGATGAACAGCGCTGGCAGGCAGGCCAGCAGTATCCAGGTCAGGCGCAGGCGTGCCGGCTGGCCACGGCCGGCCAGGATGGCGACGGTGAGGAAGAATGCAAAAGCCGCCGAACTGTGCCCGCTGGGGAAGCTGTAGGTATGCAGCGGCTCGAGCAGCACTTCGGGGCGCGCGCGCTCGAAGAAGTTCTTCAGCATGCCGTTGGCCAGCGCAGTGCTGAGCATGGCACCGCCGGCGAACAGCAGCGCCTGCCATTTGCGGGTGATCAGCAGCAGGATGCACAGCAGCGTGGCGACCGCCAGTTGCACGTCGAAGTCGCCGAAGTGGGTGATCATCACGGCGATGTGGTCGAAGCGCGGGTTGCGTTGCTCCTGGATCAGCGCCATCAGGCCCTGGTCGAGGGCGATCAGATGTGGCCAGCCGATGAACAGGGCGACCAGCAGGAGGGTGCCCAGGCCGGCGGCGATCAGGCTGGCCTGGCGCTGTTCGCGCAGGCTGCTCTGGACTGTCAGCACCAGCAGCAGTGCCAGGCCGCCGGCCACCACCGCGGCCTGGGGCCAGAAACCTTCCGGCAACGGCAGGCGCAAGGCGGCGCCAGCGGCCCACCCCGGCAGCAGGTAGGCGACCGACCAGCCGGCGGCGGCGAGCATGCTGACGGCGATGAAACGGCCGAGCGGCATGCTCAGCATGCCGGCGACCATCGGCAGCATCGGGCGCAGCGGGCCGATGTAACGGCCCAGCAGCAGGCTGGCGACGCCATAGCGTTCGAAGTAGGTCTCCGCGCCGTTCAGCCACTGCGGGTGGCTGCGCAGGCCCGGCAAGCGACGGATGTCCTGGTGGAAGTAGCGCCCCAGCGCGTAGGAGATGGCATCGCCGAGCAGGCCACCGAAGTAGGCCAGCGCCAGGGTTTCCCACAGGCTCAGGGCGCCGTTGCCGGCCATCACGCCGACGGCGAATAGCAGCACGGTACCGGGGACGATGATGCCGGCGATGGCCAGGCATTCAATGCAGGCGATCACGAAGATCGCCATGCCCAGCCATTGCGGGTTGGCCGCCAGCCAGGTAGTCAGACTATCGAGCCATTGGCCCATGGATGGACACCTTCATAGAGGAGAAATCGAGGCTTCGACCTGCCCAGCTGAAAAGCGGTTCCTTTGGCGGGCGAACGCGATCAGGCGGCGACAGCGGCCGATCATAGCAACGCGCCGGGCGATTGAAAGGGCGTTCAAACGTGCGGTTACAAGCCGTTGATGACCATCTGCCAGGCGCCGCTGTGCGCGGGGCGGCATGACCGCTATAATCAGCAACTTTTTCCAACTGCCGACCTGAGTTGCCATGACCGAGTCCGTGCTTGACTACATGACCCGCCTGGGCCGCGCCGCCCGCCAGGCTTCGCGCGTGCTCGCGCGGGCCAGCACCGCGCAGAAGAACCAGGCCCTGCACGCCGCCGCCGCTGCCCTCGACGCGGCACGTGACGAGCTGACCGCCGCCAATGAACAGGACCTGGCCGCCGCCCGCGCCAGTGGCCTGGAGCCGGCCATGGTCGACCGTCTGGCCCTGACTCCGAAGGTCATCGACAGCATGATCGAAGGCCTGCGTCAGGTCGCCACGCTGCCCGACCCGATCGGCGAGATCCAGGGCATGCGCTACCTGCCATCCGGCATCCAGGTCGGCAAGATGCGCGTACCGTTGGGGGTGATTGGCATCATCTACGAGTCGCGGCCCAACGTGACCATCGATGCCGCCAGCCTGTGTCTGAAGTCCGGCAACGCCACCATCCTGCGTGGCGGCTCGGAAGCGATTCATTCCAATCAGGCCATCGCTCGCTGCATCCAGGCCGGCCTGGCCGAGGCCGGTCTGCCGGCCAGCGCGGTGCAGGTGGTGGAAACCACTGATCGTGCTGCCGTGGGCGCGCTGATCACCATGCCCGAATTCGTCGATGTCATCGTGCCGCGCGGCGGCAAGGGCCTGATCGAGCGGATCAGCCGTGACGCCAAGGTGCCGGTGATCAAGCATCTCGACGGCGTTTGCCACGTTTACGTGGATATCGCCGCCGATCTCGACAAGGCCATCCGCGTTTGCGACAACGCGAAAACCCAGCGCTACTCGCCATGCAATGCCATGGAAACCCTGCTGGTGCACGCCGACATCGCCGGCCGTGTGCTGCCGCCGCTGGCCGCCATCTACCGCGACAAGGGCGTCGAGCTGCGCGGCGACGCGCAGACCCGTGCGCTGCTCGGTGATGACATGCAGGAGGCCAGCGAAGACGACTGGTACGCCGAGTACAATGCGCCGATCCTGGCGATCCGCGTGGTCGACTCGCTGGACGCCGCCATCGAGCACATCAACACCTACGGCTCGCAGCACACCGACGCGATCATCACCGAGAACTTCAGCGATGCGCGGCGTTTCCTCACCGAAGTGGATTCCAGCTCGGTGATGGTCAACGCCTCGACGCGCTTCGCCGATGGTTTCGAGTACGGCCTGGGCGCCGAGATCGGTATTTCCACCGACAAGCTGCATGCCCGCGGCCCGGTCGGCCTGGAAGGGCTGACCAGCGAGAAATACGTGGTATTCGGCGACGGGCACGTGCGCACCTGATGGCCGATCCCAGGCGCATCGGCTTGCTCGGCGGTACGTTCGACCCGGTGCATATCGGCCACTTGCGCGGTGCACTGGAGGTGGCCGAGTTCATGGCGCTGGACGAGTTGCGGCTGATCCCCAGTGCGCGGCCGCCACACCGTGAAACCCCGCAGGTCGGGGCGCGGGACCGCCTGGCGATGGTCGAGCGGGCGGTGGCGGGGCTCTCGCCGCTGCAGGTGGATGATCGCGAACTCAAGCGCGACAAGCCGTCGTACAGCATCGACACCCTGGAGTCGCTGCGCGCTGAGCTGACCGCGGACGACCAGTTGTTTCTGATTCTGGGCTGGGATGCCTTTTGCGGTTTGCCAGCCTGGCACCGTTGGACCGAGCTGCTGCAGCACTGCCACATTCTGGTACTGCAGCGCCCGGATGCCGACAGCGAAGCGAGCGAGCCACTGCGCGACCTGGTGGCCGCGCGCAACGTGGCAGACCCGCTGGCACTGCAAGGGCCGGCAGGACAGATTTCTTTCATCTGGCAGACGCCCCTGGCGGTGTCTGCCACCCAGATTCGTTCGCTATTGGCGAACGGCCGCTCGGTGCGCTTCCTGGTGCCCGATGCGGTTCTGGCTTATATCAACGCCCATGGACTGTACCGTGGGTGAATCGAACACGAGGCAAACGAGCACGTTATGACGGACAAAACCATGCACAGTGAAGACCTGGTCAAAGTGGCCATCGCAGCACTGGAAGAAATCAAGGCCCAGGACATCACCACCATTGACGTGCGTGAGAAGACCAGCATCACCGACTACATGGTGATCGCCAGCGGCACCTCCAGCCGTCACGTCAAGTCGCTGGTCGACAACGTGCTGGAAAAGACCAAGGAGCAGGGCGTGCGCCCGATCGGTAGCGAAGGCCTGGACAGCGGCGAGTGGGCGCTGCTCGACCTGGGCGACATCGTCGTTCACGTGATGCTGCCGACCACCCGCCAGTTCTACGACCTGGAGCGTCTGTGGCAGGGCGCCGAGCAGAGCCGTGCCCAGCAGGGCGGCGAGCGCGAGTAAGGCGTTCCCGTGCGCATCAAACTGATCGCAGTCGGCTCGCGCATGCCGCGCTGGGTCGAGGACGGCTGGCAGGAATATGCCAAGCGCATGCCTTCCGAGCTGTCCCTGGAACTGGTGGAGATTCCCCTGACCACGCGCGGCAAGAATGCCGACGTGGCGCGGATGATCCGCCAGGAAGGTGAGGCCATGCTGGCGAAGGTGCAGCCCGGGGAACGCATCGTCACCCTGGAAGTCGAAGGGCGACCTTGGAGCACCGAGCAACTGGCGGTCGAGCTGGACAAGTGGCGGCTGGACTCACGCACGGTCAATCTGATGGTCGGTGGCCCCGAGGGGCTGGCGCCGGATGTGATGGCGCGTAGCGAGCAGCGCTGGTCGCTGTCGCCGCTGACCTTGCCCCACCCGCTGGTACGGATACTGGTCGGCGAACAGATCTATCGTGCCTGGACGGTGTTGTCCGGTCACCCCTATCACAAGTAGTCAGCAGTCCCGATGCCCCAGCCGATCCGCCTAAAAGATCACGAGAAGGACGCGCGCCTGATTCGCAAGCGCGCGCTGGTCGGTGGCGCAGTATTCCTGGTGCTGACCCTGGTGCTGATCGCCCGCATGTATTACCTGCAGGTGATTCAGTACGAGTACCACTCCACTCTGGCGGAAAACAACCGCATCCACGTGCAGCCGATTCCGCCCAACCGCGGGCTGATCTACGACCGCAACGGCGTGATCATCGCCGACAACCGGCCCAGCTTCAGCCTGACCCTGACCCGCGAGCGCGCCGGTGACTGGGAAAAGGTGCTGGACGTGATCGTCGAGGTGCTGGAACTTCCCCCGGATGATCGCGAATTGTTCGAGCGCCGCGTCAGGCAGGGGCGGCGACCGTTCGAGCCGGTACCGGTGCTGTTCGAACTCAGCGAGGAGCAGATCGCCCGGCTGGCGGTTAACCAGTTTCGTCTGCCCGGCGTCGAGGTGGTCGCACAGCTGGTGCGCCATTACCCGCAGCGCGAGCATTTTGCCCATTCGGTCGGCTACGTCGGGCGTATCAACGAGAAGGAACTCAAGGAACTCGACCCGGTGGAGTACAGCGGTACCCACCATATCGGCAAGACCGGCATCGAGCGGTTCTACGAAAATGAATTGCACGGCAAGGTCGGCTACGAAGAGGTCGAGACCAATGCCCGCGGCCGTGTGCTACGCGTGCTCAATCGCACCGACCCATTGCCCGGCCGGGACGTGGTGCTGACCCTTGACGTGCATCTGCAGGAAGTCGCCGAGAACGCCCTGGGCGGACGGCGTGGCGCGGTGGTGGCGATCCAGCCGCAGACCGGTGAGGTGCTGGCGATGGTCAGCCAGCCGAGCTTCGACCCCAACCCCTTCGTCACCGGCATCAGCTTCAAGGCGTACGGCGAGCTGCGTGACTCCATCGACCGGCCGCTCTACAACCGTGTGTTGCGCGGCCTGTATCCGCCGGGCTCGACCATCAAGCCGATGGTGGCGGTCGCCGGCCTCGACGCTGGGGTGGTGACGGCCAGCTCGCGGGTGTTCGATCCCGGCTTCTATCAGTTGCCCAACAACAGCCACAAATACCGCAACTGGAACCGTACCGGCGATGGCTGGGTAGATCTGAACATGGCGATCATGCGTTCCAACGACACCTACTTCTACGATCTGGCCCACAAGATGGGTATCGATCGCCTGCACGACTACATGACCCGTTTCGGCATCGGCCAGCGCGTGTCCCTGGACATGTTCGAGGAAACCGCCGGCCTGATGCCGTCGCGGGACTGGAAGCGCGCCCGCTATCGCCAGCCCTGGTACCCCGGCGAAACGCTGATCCTCGGCATCGGCCAGGGCTACATGCAGGCCACGCCGCTGCAACTGGCCCAGGCCACGGCACTGGTGGCCACTAAAGGCAAGTGGATTCGCCCGCACCTGGCGAGAACCATCGACGGCAGCCTGCCCCATGACCCCAATCCGATGCCGGACATCGTGTTGCGCGACCCCAAATACTGGGATTACGCCCGCGAAGGTATGGAGTCGGTGATGCACGGTGCCCGTGGTACCGCGCGCAAGGTCGGTGATGCCGCCGCTTATCGCATCGCCGGCAAGAGCGGTACCGCCCAGGTCGTGGCGATCAAGCAGGGCGAGAAGTACGACCGCAGCAAGGTGCAGGAGCGTCATCGTGACCACGCACTGTTCGTCGGTTTCGCGCCGGCGGACAATCCACAGATCGTGGTCGCGGTGATGGTCGAAAACGGTGAGTCCGGCTCCGGCGTCGGTGCGCCAGTGGTCAAGCAGGTGATGGATGCCTGGTTGCTCGATGAGAACGGCCAGCTCAAGGCCGAATACGTCAAGCCCGGTGCCACGGCGCCGCTCAATGCAAAGGTGAAGCACCCA
This sequence comes from Pseudomonas sp. PA15(2017), assembly GCF_001945395.1. Classification (GTDB taxonomy): domain Bacteria; phylum Pseudomonadota; class Gammaproteobacteria; order Pseudomonadales; family Pseudomonadaceae; genus Aquipseudomonas. Next base: position 118,426 of record NZ_MSXV01000020.1, read on the forward strand.
TGAGCCTGACCGGCAGCTTCGACCGCACACTATCCAGCGACGATGTCCTGCGCCGCCGCTCCAGCCTGCTGCAGCGCCTGCATATCGACGGCATCCTGCTGTTGCTGCTGCTGTTGCTCGCTACCGGCAGCCTGTTCGTTCTCTACTCGGCCAGTGGCAAGAACGTCGACTTGCTGATGAAGCAGGCCTCATCCTTTGGTATCGGTCTGGTGGCGATGGTGGTCATCGCTCAGTTCGAGCCACGCTTCATGGCCCGCTGGGTGCCATTGGGCTACCTGTGCGGTGTCGGCCTGCTGGTGGTGGTGGACGTCATGGGCCACAACGCCATGGGCGCCACCCGCTGGATCAACATCCCCGGGGTTATCCGCTTCCAGCCTTCGGAATTCATGAAGATCCTGATGCCCGCGACCATGGCCTGGTACCTGTCCAAGCGCACGCTACCGCCGAGCCTCAAGCACGTGTCGGTGAGCCTCGGGTTGATCGTCACGCCATTCGTGCTGATTCTGCTGCAGCCGGATCTGGGCACCTCGCTGCTGATCCTCGCTTCCGGCGCCTTCGTGCTGTTCATGGCCGGCCTGCAGTGGCGCTGGATCGCCGGCGCCGTGGCGGCGGTGGCACCGATTGCCGTGGCCATGTGGTTCTTCGTCATGCACGATTACCAGAAGCGCCGGGTGCTGACGTTCATCAACCCGGAAAGCGATCCGCTGGGCGCCGGCTGGAACATCATCCAGTCCAAGGCTGCGATCGGCTCGGGCGGCGTGTTTGGCAAGGGCTGGCTGCTCGGCACCCAGTCGCACCTGGACTTTTTGCCGGAAAGCCACACGGACTTTATCATTGCCGTTCTGGCCGAAGAATTCGGCCTGATTGGTGTCTGTCTGTTGCTGCTCTTATACATTCTGTTGATTGCACGCGGTCTGGTGATTACCGTGCAAGCGCAGACGCTGTTCGGTAAGCTGCTTGCCGGCGGTTTGACCATGACCTTCTTCGTTTATGTGTTCATCAATATCGGCATGGTCAGCGGGTTGTTGCCGGTAGTGGGAGTGCCGCTGCCGTTCATCAGTTATGGCGGCACGTCATTGATTACGTTGTTGTCGAGTTTCGGAATCCTGATGTCCATCCACACGCACCGTAAGTGGATCGCTCAGGCTTGATTGGGGTTATGAATTCAATGCAGATTCTGCGTGGCTGGGCCGCACGACATGCACAATGGCTGGCGGTCGCCGGCCTGCTCGGAGCGCCGCAGGCGATGGCTGCCGGGGAATACACGAACTCGCCGCAGGTCGGCGAGTTCATCACCGAAATGACCCGCGACTACGGCTTTGCCAGCGAGCAGCTGAGTACGCTGTTCGCCGGCGTCGAACGCAAACAGGCCATCCTCGATGCCATCTCGCGACCTGCCGAGCGGGTCAAGCCATGGAAGGAATACCGGCCGATCTTCATCACCGACGCGCGCATCAACAAAGGCGTGGCGTTCTGGAACGAGCACGCCGAAGCCCTGGCGCGTGCCGAGAAGGAATACGGCGTACCGGCCGAAATCATCGTCGCGATCATTGGCGTGGAAACCTCTTACGGTGGCAACACCGGCAGCTACCGGGTGATCGATGCCCTGTCGACCCTGGCCTTCGATTACCCGCCACGCGCGCCGTTCTTTCGCAAGGAGCTGCGTGAGTTCCTCATGCTGACCCGTGAGGAACAGGTCGACCCGGCAAGCCTGAAGGGCTCCTACGCCGGTGCCATGGGCCTGCCGCAATTCATGCCAAGCAGCTTCCGCGCCTACGCCGTGGATTTCGACGGCGACGGCCACATCAATATCTGGAGCGACCCGACCGACGCCATCGGCAGCGTGGCCAGCTACTTCAAACGTCACAACTGGCAGCCCGGGCAGCCGGTGGCCAGCCTGGCGAGCGTCAAGGGCGAGCAGGTCGATCAGGGCCTGAGCGCCGGCCTGGATCCCGAGAAGACCGTAGGCGAGCTGCGTGCCCTGGGCTGGTCGAGCAACGACGTGCTGGCCGACGACCTGCCGGTGACCGCGTTTCGTCTCGACGGCGCCGAAGGCCCCGAGTACTGGCTGGGCCAGCCGAATTTCTTCGTGATCACCCGCTACAACCGCAGCGTGATGTACGCCATGGCGGTCAATCAGCTGTCCGAGTTGCTGGTTCAGGCCCGAGGTGCCAATCAATGACACGCTTGCCGTTCAAGCTGGCCGCCTGCGGCGTCGCTGTTCTGCTGCTGGCCAGTTGTTCCTCCAGCCGCGCGCCGACCAGTTCGGCGCCAGGCCAGGCGGGCAGCTCGATGTCCGGCCCCAGTGATTTCAACCGTCCGCACAAGGACGGCGCGCCCTGGTGGGACGTCGATGTGTCGAAGATTCAGGACGCCATTCCCATGCCGCACTATGGCCCGGTCAAGGCCAGCCCTTATGTGGTCTTCGGCAAGCAGTACTACCCGATCGCCGATGCCCGCCGCTACGTGGCCACCGGCCCGGCGTCCTGGTACGGCACCAAGTTCCATGGTCAGGCCACCGCCAACGGTGAGGCCTATGACCTGTACGGCATGACCGCAGCGCACAAGACCCTGCCGCTGCCCAGCTATGTGCGGGTGACCAACCTGGAGAACGGCAAGAGCGCGATCCTGCGCGTCAACGACCGTGGCCCGTTCTATTCCGACCGCATCATCGATTTGTCCTTCGCCGCCGCCAAGAAGCTTGGCTACGCCGAAAAGGGCACCGCCCAGGTACGTGTCGAAGGCATCGACCCCACCGAGTGGTGGGCCCAGCAGGGGCGCCCGGTGCCGATGATGATCAAGCAGCCGCAGATGGCCAAGGTGCAGCCCGCGCAGATGGAACAGCTGAGGCTGGCCAACGCGCCGGTGGAAAGCTATTCCCCGCCACCGCAGCAGCACGCTGCCGCCACCGTGCCGGTGCAGATCGACTCAAAAAAAAACGGTTCAGCCGCAGCGTCTGGCCTGTATCTCCAAGTGGGAGCCTTCGCCAATCCCGACGCTGCGGAGCTTCTCAAGTCCAAGCTGAGCGAATCGGTGAGTGCCCCGGTATTCATCAACTCAGTGGTGCGCAACCAGCAGATACTGCACCGCGTGCGACTGGGACCGATCAGCAGCCAGGGCGAGGCTGACCGAGTGCGTGACAGCATTCGTGTCGCCAACCTTGGGCAAGCAACCCTGGTCAAGGCGGACTGAGAACCTGCCACGATCTGCTGCGCGTCGGCGCTACTGCGTTAAAAACAAGCTCGGAATGCTCATTTACTACTTGTAAACTCTACTTCCTCGCTTGTTTTTGCGTTGTATCGCGCTAGCTCGCGAGATCGTGAACAGGCTCTGAGGCCGGTTCGGGCGAGCAACTAAATGGCTCGCCGCCTGACTAAGCAGTGGTTCGTCGCGGTGCGGCGCCCACGTTTCATATCGGCCCGTGAGGGCCTGTTCCACCCTCCAGCGATCTAGAGAGACGGATGAAAATCACCAGCTTCGCGCAACGCATCTTCCTGTCACTTACGCTGCTCGGCACCTCCAGTGCCTGGGCAAACCAGGCGCCGCTGCCGGCTCCTCCGCAACTGGCAGCCAAATCCTACGTGCTGATGGACGGTGCCAGTGGCAACGTCCTGGTCGAGAACAATGCCGACCAGCGCCTGCCGCCGGCGAGCCTGACCAAGCTGATGACCGCCTACATCGCCACGCTGGAAATTCGCAACGGCAAGATCGGTGAGCAGGACAAGGTCACCATCAGCGAGCACGCCTGGCGTACCGGCGGCGCGGCCTCGGGTGGCTCGACCATGTTCCTGCCAGTCAACAGCCAGGCGACCGTCGACGAGCTGCTGCATGGTGTGATCATTCAGTCCGGCAACGACGCCAGCATCGCCATCGCCGAGCACATTGCCGGCAGCGAAGATGCCTTCGCCGACATGATGAACGCTACCGCCGAGCGCCTGGGCATGAAGAACAGCCACTTCATGAACGCCACCGGTCTGCCCCATCCTGATCACTATTCCAGTGCTCACGACATGGCGATCCTGGCCCGTGCGATCATCAACGAAGACGCCGAGCACTACGCCATCTATTCGCAGAAAGAGTTTCTGTGGAACAACATCAAGCAGCCCAACCGCAACCTGCTGCTGTGGCGCGACCGCACCGTCGATGGTCTGAAGACCGGCCATACCAACGAAGCGGGTTTCTGCCTGGTCGCATCGGCCGTACGTGACGGCGCGCGGATGATCACCTCGGTATTCGGCACCGACAGCGAAAGCGCTCGTGCCGCTGAAACCCAAAAGCTGCTGACCTACGGTTTCCGCTTCTTCGAAACCCGCACCTTCTACCAGAAGGGTGCCGAACTGGCGCAGGCGCCGGTATGGAAAGGCCAGGCGTCCCAGGTCAAGGCCGGTCTGGCCCATGACCTGACCCTCACGCTGCCCAAGGGCCAGCTGGAGAAGTTGCAGGCGAGCATGAGCCTGAATCAGCAGATCACCGCACCGATCGCCCAGGGTGACCTGATCGGCAAGGTGGAAGTGAAAATGGGGGACCAGGTGGTGCACAGCGCCGATTTGGTAGCCCTGGAAGCCGTCGAAGAGGGTGGTTTCTTCCGCCAGCTGTGGGATAGCATCCGGTTGTTCTTCTACGGCTTGTTTAACTGACAGCCAGCCCCCATGTTGTGATGAACGCCCTCGAACCAAGCAGGGTGAAAACGTAGCGAGCGAAGGTCAGGCAAGGCAAAAATCGGCGAAAAAGCGCAGTTTACGTAGTGTAAATGAGCATTTTGAGCCGGTTTTTAACGCCGCATGGCCGAGCGCAGTAGTTTTCACACGCTCTGGATCCGAGGGCGTTTCATTCTGGATCAGGAACATCATGACCGATACCGACGTACAAGCTCCGAAAATCGAATTTCCCTGCAAGAATTACCCGATCAAGGTGATCGGTGAGGCTGGCGACGGCTTCACTGATATGGTGATCGAGGTGATCCAGCGCCACGCTCCGGATCTCGATGCCGGCACCCTGGTCACGCGCGACAGCAGCAAGGGGCGCTTCCTTTCCGTACAGGTGCTGATCACCGCCACTGGCGTCGAGCAGTTGCAGGCCATCCACGTCGACCTGCGCGCCACCGGCCGCGTACACATGGTGCTGTAGTGGCCGCAGCCGAGTTGATCGTGCGCCACCTCGGGTTGGTGGACTATCTGCCGACCCTCGAGGCGATGCGCACGCTGACCGCCGAGCGCGATGAAACCACGCCCGACGAGATCTGGCTGCTGCAGCACCCGCAGGTGTTCACCCAGGGGCAGGCGGGCAAGCCCGAGCATCTGCTGGCGCCGGGCGAGATTCCGGTGGTGCAGGTCGAGCGCGGCGGGCAGGTGACCTTCCACGGCCCCGGTCAACTGGTCGGCTACCTGATGCTGGATTTGCGTCGTCTCGACCTTGGCGTCCGTGAGTTGGTCACGGTGATGGAGCAGGCGTTGGTCGAGGTATTGGCCAGCTACGGCGTGGAGGCAGCGCCCAAGGCCGATGCGCCAGGTGTCTACGTCCAGGGTGACAAGATCGCTTCCCTGGGCCTGAGGGTGCGGCGCGGTTGTTCGTTCCACGGCCTGGCACTCAACGTCGACATGGACATGACACCCTTCGGGCGCATCAATCCGTGCGGCTATGCTGGCTTGAGGATGATCCAATTGAAGGATCTGGTGGCGACGCCGCCTGCCTTCGATGAGGTCGCCAGGCGCCTTGAGCAGGTGCTACGCCAGCGGTTGGGCTACGCCTAATACTGCAAACAACGAAAAAGGGACGCCGAGGCGTCCCTTTTTGGTTTGTCCGGTAGAGCGTGCTCAGTTGACGTTCAGCGCGGGGATCAGGCTGTTGTCGACCTGCTGGCCCGGCACCGGAACCGGCGCAGCCAGGCCCAGGTTGTTCTTCTCGAATACCTTGTCGGCGCGATAGCTGGAGCGTACCAGCGGGCCAGCGGCCACTTCCATGAAGCCCATCCGCAGGCCGATGTCGCGGAAGCGGTTGAACTCGTCCGGGCTCACCCAGCGCTTGACTGGCAGGTGGTTGCGGGTCGGCTGCAGATACTGGCCGAGGGTGAGAATGTCCACGCCCACGGCGCGCATGTCTTCCATGGCCTCGAACACTTCGTCGTCGGTCTCGCCCAGGCCGAGCATCAGACTGGTCTTGGTGAGCACATCGGGACGATGGCGCTTGGCGTGGGCCAGTACATCGAGAGTCTTGCGGTAGCCGGCGCGCGGGTCGCGCACTTCGCGGGTCAGGCGGTTGACGGTTTCGACGTTCTGGGCGAACACCTCGAGGCCCGAATCCACTACGCGCTCGATGCACGCCAGGTCGCCGTCGAAGTCGGGCGTCAGGGCTTCGACCACCACCTGCGGGGTGTTGGCCTTGATCGCCTGGACGCAGGCCGCGTAGTGCGCAGCGCCACCGTCAGGCAGGTCGTCGCGGTCCACCGAGGTCAGCACGATGTAGCGCAGGGCCATCAGCTCCACCGACTTGGCGGTGTTCTGCGGCTCTTCCTTGTCCAGCCAGCCATTCGGGTTGCCGGTGTCCACCGCGCAGAAGCGGCAGGCCCGGGTGCACACCGAGCCCATCAGCATGATGGTCGCCGTGCCGTTGGACCAGCACTCGCCCATGTTCGGGCAGTGTGATTCCTGGCAGACGGTGCTCAGGCGATGCTCGCCGACGTTACGCTTGACCGCTTCGAAACGGCTGCCGCCCGGCGCCTTGACCCGCAACCAGCTCGGCTTGGGCTCGTACACCTTGGCTTCGGTCGAGGCGCGGCGCTTCTGGCCATCCTTGATGGCGGTAATACCCTGCGCGGTGCGGAATTTTTCGCCGCTGGCGATGGGCTTCGGGGGGGCAGTATCGGACATCGAAAATCTCGGCTCCGGTAGGGGCTGCGGTGGCGGAGGGGCAGCTTTTGGCTGCCGCGCAGTGTATCACAGCGCGCAGCGGCAAGCGCCCGACCGTCTGCCCCTGGGAGCGGTCTGGGGCGGCGATCAGGTGCCCGGCAGCTTGGCGATCACCTTGATCTCGAACTGGAAGCCATACAGCCAGGTCACGCCCACGCAGGTAATGTTCGGAAAAGGCGCCTCGCCCCAATACTCGGGCACCACTTCCCAGATGGTCTCGAAGCGCTCTTCGGGGTTGACGATGAAAACCGTCACGTCGACCACGTCGTCGAAGCTGCAGTCGGCGGCCTCGAGCACCGCGTTGAGATTCTCGAAGGCCAGGCGAACCTGGGCCTTGAGCTCCGGCTCGGGCGAGCCGTCCGGGCGACTGCCCACCTGGCCGGATACGAACAGCAAACCGTTGGAGCGCACTGCCGGTGAATAGCGGTTGCGTTCGTAAAGGGCCTGGCGGCCGGCGGGGAAAACCACGTCGCGAGTTGTCATGTCGTCTCCTCTGGGCCTGTGGCCCGTTCAAGTGATGGGCTCACTTTAGAAACGCTGGGGTGCTGGATAAACCGGCCAGTTCGTTCAACACTGTTTGCAAATCCCAAACAATCAGCGGTTGAGCAGATGGACCGATTCGACGCGATGCGCGCCTTCGCCCGGGTGGTGGAGTCAGGCAGCTTCACCAAGGCCGCCGACACCCTGCACATGAGCAAGACCAGCGTGACCCAACTGGTGCAGCAGCTCGAGGCGCGTTTGCGCGTGCGCCTGCTGAATCGCACCACCCGCAAGGTAGCGGTGACCGCCGATGGCGCTGCCTATTACGAGCGCGTGGTGCGCCTGCTGGCCGACATGGACGACGCCGAGACCAGCCTGTCCGACGCCAGCAGCCAGCCGCGCGGGCGCCTGCGCGTCGACGTGCCGAGCCCGTTTGCGCGGTTGATTCTGGTGCCTTCGCTGCCGGCCTTTCATGCCCGCTATCCGGATATCCAACTCGATCTCGGCGCCAGTGATCGTCTCGTCGACCTGCTCGGCGAGAATGTCGATTGCGTGATCCGCGGCGGGGAAATCACCGATCAGTCACTGATGGCCCGCCGCGTTGGCGATCTGCGTTCCGGCGTCTATGCTGCGCCGGAATACCTGCAGCGCTGTGGTACGCCGCTGCACCCGCAGGAATTGGTCGACAGCCACCACCGCATCGTCGGTTTCAAGCGGGCACGGGCCGGCAAGCTGTTTGCCTACCGCATGCAGCGCGGCGCCGAACGCTTGGAGGTGGAGGGTCGCTACGTACTGGCGGTGGATGACGGCAATGCCTATCAGGCCGCCGGCCTGGCCGGGTTGGGCGTGCTCTGGCTACCCACTTACATGGCCGATGAGCATGTGCAGCGTGGCGAGCTGGTCGCGGTGTTCACGGATTGGCAGTTCGAGCCGATGCCCATGTACATCGCCTATCCGCCCAACCGTCACGTCAGCGCCAAGCTGCGGGTGTTCATCGAGTGGATCGTCGAGCTCATGGCGCTGCATGCGCCGGTGATCGACCGCAGCGGTCGCGGAACGACCGGGCAGAGGCGATCCTGTGTCCCGGATCGCAGCGGCGTTGCGGTAAACTACGCGCCCGTTTCGCCATGATGTTCGTCGCATGTCTCGACCCAAACGCCCTGCATTGCGTCCTTACCGAGTGGCCAAGGCCCCGCCCGCCGAGCCGCGGTTGATCGTGCTCAACAAGCCGTTCGACGTACTGACCCAGTTCAATGACGACCAGGGCCGCGCCACGCTCAAGGATTTCGTCGCCGTGCCCGGCGTGTATCCGGCTGGCCGGTTGGATCGCGACAGCGAAGGTTTGCTGCTGCTCACCAATGACGGACAACTGCAGGCGAAGATCGCCGACCCCAAGCACAAGCTGGCCAAGACCTATTGGGTGCAGGTAGAAGGCGAGCCCAGCGCTGAACAGCTGAAGCAGTTACGCGACGGCGTGCAGCTCAACGATGGGCCGACGCTGCCTGCCGAGGCGCGGCAATTGAATGAGCCCGAGCTGTGGCCGCGTAATCCGCCGGTACGCTTTCGCAAGAGCGTGCCCACCAGTTGGCTGGAGCTGGTGATTCGCGAGGGCCGTAACCGCCAGGTGCGGCGCATGACGGCAGCGGTCGGCTTGCCGACCCTGCGCCTGGTGCGCGTGCGCATCGGTCCCTGGTCCCTGGAGGGTCTGCAGCCGGGGGAGTGGCGCGACCTGTCGCCGCGCCTCGACTGAATCGGGCGGCTTAGCCGTCGTAACCTGCCTTGATCACGCTGATGCCCTTGGTCAGCACCTCGCGCCAACCTTGCAAGGTGGCCGCATCGGCTTGCCGGTCGTGCTCCACGATGGTCTTGAGCAGCGCTTCCAGCCACAGATCGTAGAGCTCGGGGCGAATATCCATGGCGTTGCGCGCGTGGGTGCAGCCGAGGGCGCGCAGCTTGGTGTCCGGCATGCCGCGGGCGTGCATCACCAGGTTGAGAATGCCCTGGCGCAGCAGCAGCTTCTGCGCGGCCATGTCGGTATTGATGAATTTCTCGCGCACGGCCGGTGAGCTGGCGAGGAAATGCCGGTAGAAGTCATCGAAAAAAGTTGGGCTGGCACAGCAGCGTCCGTAACTCTGCATGACGCGATCAGTGGCGTTCATGTATTTCTCCATGGGCAGCAGACAAGACAATGCGGCGGGCGCCGCGATTCTTTTGTAGGCTTCAGACGCCTTTCAGGCCAGCGATGACCAGGCTCTTGATGAGAAAGCCGAGTACGCCCAGGCCCAGGGCGAAGAACAGGATGAAGGTGCCGAAGCGGCCAGCGCGGGACTTCTTCGCCAGATCCCAGACAATGAACGCCATGAACAGCACCAGGCCGCCGACCAGCAGGGTCATCATCAGCTCTTCGAAAAACTCGGGTTCCATCCTGACCTCGGCGGCGATCCATCGGCTGCCGCCCAAGGGTGGGCGGCTAGGCACAACAAAGATGTGGATATTACAGTGTTGCTGGTCGGTAGGCGTAGTTGCCCGATGGTCTTAGAGCCTGTTCAAAGGCTCGCGTGCGCATGAAGCGGCAACCACAAGGCAGAAGCGGCCATTGATGAAGTGCCTGTGGGAGCGCGCCATGCCCGCGATTTTTTGCGCGCATGGCCCGCTCCCACAATGGATCGGGGAAAGGCCGCTCCCGCCACTTAACTGCCAGAATCGGCGAGCCTGGGCTGGAAGATTGTGAACAGACCCTAGCCGCGCAGGTGCTGCAGGGGCAGTTGAGTGCTGGAGAGGATCTGCTGCAGCACGAAGCTCGAGCGCACGCTGGACACGCCATCGATCCGGGTCAGGGTGCCGAGCAGCAGCTTCTGGTAATGATCCATGTCGGGCACTACCACCTTGAGCTGGTAGTCGGCGTCCATCCCGGTGACCAGGCAGCATTCCAGCACTTCCGGGCATTTGCGGATTTCTTCCTGGAAGTGTTCGAAGCGTTCGGGCGTATGGCGATCCATGCCGATCAGTACATAGGCGGTCAGGGTGAGCCCCAGTTGGCGGCGGTCGAGCAGTGCGACCTGGCCAGTGATATAGCCGTCATCTTGCAGTTGCTTGACGCGGCGTGAGCAGGGCGAGGGCGACAGGCCGATACGCTCGGCCAGTTCCTGGTTGGACAGCGTCGCGTCGCGCTGCAATTCGGCGAGAATATTCAGGTCGTAGCGATCAAGTTTGTTCATGATTAACTGGTTTCGTTATATGATTGCTGTTTTGTTGTGTTTGACGATTTATTATTGCGCAATTGGTTGTCTGGTTAGCAATGTTAGCAATCTTTCGTCGCAGCCGTGGGCGTAATCTTTACCTCAGTTTCACGGCCCGGACGAAACGTCCACCCGGCTCGCCCAACCAGGGGAGCTGGCGCCGCCGACCCTACCGGGTCGTCACGGCACCCGGGTCCGCACTGCCCAACCAGGCGGGCGACGAAAGCGGCGACAGAATTGCCAGCACAGGACATCTACGAGAGGGGAGGCCGAGAGGTCTCCCCTTTGTTCTTTTCGGACCTCAGTGGTTTTGACAGCAGGATTCCCAGTGCTTTTTCTTCGACGTCTGGCCGATGCCCGGGTTGAAGGCATTGGTCGGGTCCAATTCACGGTAGAAGTCCGTCAAAGCCGGTTTGGCGACGTAGAGATGGCCAACATTGTGCTCGGCCGGATACTCGGCGCGGCGCTCGTCGAGCAGCTTCCACATGGCGTGTTCCATGGCGATCGGATCGACGCCCTTCTTGACGATGTAGTCCTGGTGGAACACATGGCAGAAGAAGTGCCCGTAGTAGAGCTTGTGGATGATCTGCGCTTCCAGGTGCGCCGGTAGCGTTTCCACCCAGTCGCGGTCGTTGCGACGCAGGGCGATATCCAGGGCGAGAATGTCCTCGACGCTGCCGGGGTGCGCCTCACGGTAGCGTATCGCCGCGCCGGCAATGGCGAAACGATGCAGAAAGGCCTTGCGGCCCTCGTCGGCGTCGCACTCGAAAAAGGCCCTGGTGCTGGCGCTGCCGAAGTACTCGGCGAGAAAACGCCGGGTTTCGTCCAGGCTGTCGTTGGCCACGCGAATCATCAGGTGATGTTCGAAGCGGTCGCGGTACTGGCGCATGCGCGCCGGCAGGTGGCTGGGTAACAGGTTCATGGCCAACTGGATGATGCGGTCACTGACGCCGCGCAGGCCGAAGCGCTCGAAGAAGCCGTCCACCCTGCTCTTCAGGGCGAAGGCCGCCGGCACTCGGGCGGTGCCGAAACGGTCGATCAGCAAGAAGGTGTCCTTGCCGTACCGCTCGCCGATGTCGAAGGCGGTGCGGTGAATGTATTCGCCGGCGATCGGCAGGCTCGGCAGCCGATTGAGCAGGTGGCGGCGCACCTCGGTCAGGTCGTCCGCGGCGTTGGTGCCGATGTAGAAGACCGTACTCGGCTCCTTGGGGAAGGTGTCCAGGCGCACGGCGAACAGGCACAGCTTGCCTGCCGAGCCCGAGGCTTCGAACAGCCGTGACGGGTCGGCATTGAAACGTGCCGGCGTGTCGGCGTCGACATCGCGTACGTGCTCGCCGTAACGCTGGTCCGAGGCTTTGCCGGCTGCCTCGTTGCTGACCTGGTGCGGGCTGTAGTCGCCGCGCTGCAGGCGAGTGAGGATTTCCTCCGGGCTGTTGCCCAGGTCGATACCCAGGTGGTTAACCAGCTCCAGGCTGCCGTCTTCCTTCACCTGAGCATAGAGCGCGAGCTCGGTGTAGGCCGGCCCACGGCGTACCAGCGAGCCCCCGGAGTTATTGCACACGCCGCCGAGCACCGAGGCGCCGATGCACGACGAGCCGATCACCGAATGCGGCTCACGGCCGAGGGGCGCCAGGGCCTGCTCCAGGCGGTCGAGGGTGGCGCCGGGCAGGCATATCACCTGCGCGCCGTCGTTGATCAGCTGTACGCCGGTGATGCGCAGGGTGTTGATCAGCACGATTTCGCGGTCGTAATCATTGCCGTCCGGCGTCGAGCCGCCGGTCAGGCCGGTGTTGGCCGCCTGCATGATGACGATGCGGTCGGCGGCCACGGCGGCTTCCAGCACCCGCCACTGTTCCAGCAGGGTGGCCGGGCGCACCACGGCCAGCACGTTGCCCTCGCCGGTACGGTGGCCCTTGCGAAAGCGTCGGGTGCTTTGCCCGTCGGTGAGCACGTGGTCGTGGCCGACGGCGTCGCGCAGTTGTTTGAGCAGGCTGTCGCGGCTGATCATCTCAGAGCTCCCGAACCAGTGAATCAGCGCTGATCTGGTCGATAGATCTGGCGCCGGTCAGCACCATGGCCACGCGCATTTCCTTGTCGATCAGGCTCAGCAGGTTACTTATCCCGGCGCCGCCTGCGGCAGCCAGGGCATACACGAAGGCGCGGCCGAGCATCACCGTATCCGCGCCGAGGGCGATCATGCGCACCACATCGAGCCCGCTGCGGACGCCGGAGTCGGCGAGAATCTTCAGGTCGCCTTTCACCGCGTCGGCGATGGCCGGCAGGGCGCGGGCACTGGACAGCACGCCATCGAGCTGGCGGCCGCCATGGTTGGACACCACGATGCCGTCGGCGCCGAATTTGACCGCGTCGCGCGCATCTTCAGGGTCGAGAATGCCCTTGATCACCATCGGGCCGTCCCAGAATTCACGAATCCACTCCAGATCCTTCCAGGAAATCGACGGGTCGAAGTTGGCGCCCAGCCAGCCGATGTAATCAGCCAGCCCGGTCGGGCTGCCGCGGTAGGTGGAGATGTTGCCCAGATCGTGAGGCTTGCCCATCAGGCCCACGTCCCAGGCCCAGGCCGGATGGGTGAAAGCCTGCAACATGCGGCGCATGGCAGCGTTCGGCCCACTCATGCCGGAGTGGGCATCGCGGTAACGGGCGCCAGGGGTGGGCATGTCCACGGTAAACACAAGGGTAGTCACGCCCGCGGCCTTGGCGCGCTCCAGGGCGTTCTTCATGAAGCCGCGATCCTTGAGCACGTAGAGCTGAAACCACATGGGGCGGCTGATGGCGGGCGCCACCTCTTCGATCGGGCACACCGACACGGTCGACAGCGTAAAGGGGATGCCCTTGTCTGCCGCTGCCTTGGCGGCCTGCACTTCACCGCGGCGCGCGTACATGCCGGTCAGGCCGACCGGGGCCAGGGCCACCGGCATCGACAAGGTTTCGCCGAACAGCCTCGTTTCCAGGCTCAGCTCGGCCATGTTCTTCAGCACGCGCTGGCGCAGGGCGATGCTTGCCAGGTCTTCGACGTTGCGCTTGAGGGTGTATTCGGCATAGGCGCCGCCATCGATGTAGTGGAACAGAAACGGCGGCAGGCGCCGTTGGGCAGCGGCGCGGTAGTCGGTGGAGGCAGAAATGATCATGGGCTCTATTCCGTGTCTGGGCTGGCGCGTCGCCGCGGCAGCGACAAAGCCCGGACACTGTCGCGGGCTTTGGGTGTGTAGCACGCCCTGGAACAGGGCGCTGCGTTTTGCATTCAGTGATTCTGAACAGCGCGTGGCCGCAGGGCCGACGCGCAGCTGCTCGTACCTCAGTGCACCAGCATGCCGGTCAGCCAGTACGCCTGCGCCAAGGTGATCAGGCCGACGAAGGTGGCGAAGATCAGGCTGTGCTTGAGCGTGAAGCGGAACAGGTCGGATTCCTTGCCGACCATGCCGGTCGCGGCACAGGCCACGGCGATCGATTGCGGTGAAATCATCTTGCCGGTCACGCCGCCGCTGGTATTGGCCGCCACCAGCAAGGTGTCGCTGACGCCGATCTGGTGCGCCGTGGTGGCTTGCAGCGAGCCGAACAGCGCGTTGGACGAGGTGTCCGAGCCGGTCAGGAACACGCCCAGCCAGCCGAGGAATGGCGAGAAGAACGGGAAGGCCGCACCGGTTCCCGCCAGCACCAGGGCCAGGGTAGTCGACATGCCGGAGTAGTTGGTGACGAAGGCGAATGCCAGCACCATGCCGATGGACAGGATGGGCCAGCGCAGTTCGTAGAAGGTTTCCTTCAAAGTGGTCAGACCATTTATAAGAGTGATCTTCAGGACCAGCATCGACAGGACGGCGGAGAAGAAGATCGCAGTGCCGGTCGCCGAGATCGGATCGAGCTTGAAGACGGCAGCGATCGGCGTCGGGTTGGCGACGATGGGGGCGACCTTCACCACCAACTGATCCAGATGCGGGATCGGCAGCATGAACACCAGGTGATCCAGCGTGCCGCCGGTGGCGAACAGCGCCTTGAAGGGTTTCAGCGTCCAGACGGTGACCATGGCGGTAAGAATCAGGAAGGGCGACCAGGCCTTGAGGATCTGCGCGAAGCTGTAGGGCGACGGCGTGGTGCTGCGCGCACCACCGAAGCCGCCGGCCACCGCAGCGCCACCGGAAGTGCCGGCGACCTGGCTGTCGGCAGCGCGCTTGGGCTGCCAGACCTTGAGGAACAGGGTCAGGCATACCAGGCTGACCAGCGCCGAGGTGATGTCCGGCAGCTCCGGGCCGATGTAGTTGGAGGTGTAGTACTGGGTGATGGCAAAGCTCACGCCAGCCACCAGCGCAGCCGGCCAGGTTTCGCGGATGCCTTTCCAGCCGTCCATCATCGCCACCAGCCAGAACGGCACGATGATCGACAGGATGGGCAACTGGCGACCGGTCATGGCGCCGATCTTGAAAGCGTCGATGCCCGTGACCTGGCCGGCGACGATGATCGGGATGCCCAGGGCGCCGAACGCCACCGGGGCGGTGTTGGCGATCAGACACAGGCCGGCTGCATAGAGCGGGTTGAACCCCAGGCCGACGAGCAGGGCGGCGGTAATCGCCACCGGTGCGCCGAAGCCCGCCGCGCCTTCCAGGAACGCACCGAACGAGAAGCCGATCAGCAGCACCTGCAGGCGCTGGTCATCGGTGATCGACAGCACCGAGCTGCGGATGACTTCGAACTGGCCGCTCTTGACGGTCAGTTTGTAGAGGAATACTGCCGCAACGATGATCCAGGCAATCGGCCACAGGCCGTAGGCGAAGCCGTAGCCGGCAGCGGCCAGGGCCATGTCCACCGGCATGCCGAAGGCGGCGATGGCGATGATGATCGACAGCGCCAGAGTGATGCTGCCCGCTACATGCCCTTTGAGGCGGAATACGGCGAGGGCGAGAAAGAAGAAGACGATGGGAATCACGGCCGCGAGTGCGGACAGGCCAAGGCTGCCGAGCGGCGTGTAGAACTGTTGCCATGTTTGCATGGGGAGGCTCGCTGATTGTTGTTGGTATCGCCTGATCGCGAGCTGCTGGTGATTCACCGAATGCAGAGCAGTTTTGCGAACGGATTCGTTATTATTGGTAAGACCAATTTACAATTGGCGAGCGCCAGAATAATTTCTTTTGCTCGGGTGCGTCAATTTGCGCCGTTGCGACTTTGGTCGCAGTGGGCGCCGAACAGCGCTGCGCTTGTGGCGCTAGATGCCACTGGGTAGGCTGCACGGATTTTCGGCAGCCGGGCGATCTGGCGCCGTCTGCGGGGTGCGTGGAGTGTTGAAGCAATGAACTTTGGTCCGCTGCGCCAGAGGCGTCTGTCAGACGATATCGTCGAGCGCCTCGAGGCCATGATTCTCGAGGGCACGCTCAAGGCTGGCGAGCGGCTGCCGGCCGAGCGGGTGCTTGCCGAGCAGTTCGGCGTGTCACGCCCATCGCTGCGTGAAGCGATTCAGAAGCTTGCAGCCAAGGGCCTGCTCACCAGTCGCCAGGGTGGCGGTACCTACGTGTGCGAGAACCTGGGCTCGACCTTCAGTGACCCGCTGATGCACCTGCTGGAAAGCAATACCGATGCACAGCGCGATCTGCTCGAGTTCCGGCATACCCTGGAAGGTTCCTGCGCCTACTACGCCGCATTGCGCGCCACCGATGTGGATCGTCAGCGTCTGAGCGAGGCGTTCGAGCGTCTGCAGGATTGTTACGGTCGCGCCGGCGAGGTGACACGGGCGGAAGAGGGCGCAGCGGACGCCAGCTTTCACCTGGCCATTGCCGAGGCCAGCCATAACGCCGTGTTGCTGCACACCATTCGTGGGCTGTTCGACCTGCTCAAGCGCAACGTGGTCACCAATATCGGCGGCATGTATGCCCTGCGTGGCGAGACCCGCGGCATGCTCAACACCCAGCATCGCGCCCTGTACGAAGCGATCATGCAGGGGCGTGCCGAGGATGCGCGCACGCTGTCCAATCAACACATCGATTACGTGCAGGAAGTGTTGGCCGATGTGTTGCAGCAGGAAGTGCGCGAGCTACGTGCGCAGCGGCGCAAGGGCCTCTAGAGCGGCGCGGGGTTCAAGGCAGTTGAGATGAAGGGCAGGGCGCTGCTGTTGGTGGAACCGCAGTTATTCGTCCTTGCCCTTGCTACGCATGGCGCGCTGCACTTCGCGGTCGGCATCACGCTCTTTCTCGGTATGGCGCTTGTCGAAATCCTTCTTGCCCTTGGCCAGGGCGATCTCGCACTTCACCAGATGCTGTTTCCAGTACAGCGACAGCGCCACGCAGGTATGGCCCTTCTGCTGTACGGCACCGAACAGCTTTTCCAGCTCGCGACGATTGAGCAGCAGCTTGCGCGTGCGAGTGGGGTCGGCAATGACGTGGGTGCTGGCAGTCTTCAGCGGCGTGATATGGCAGCCCATCAGCCAGGCTTCGTCGTCCTTGAGCAGGACGTAACTGTCGACCAACTGGGCCTTGCCGGCACGCAGGCTCTTCACTTCCCAGCCGGCCAGCGCCAGGCCGGCCTCGAAGCGGGACTCCACGAAATAGTCGTGCATCGCCTTCTTGTTCTGGGCGATGCTGCCTTGCGGGTGTTTCTTTTGTTTAGCCATAGGCGGCGCATTATAGGGAGTCAGGTGACGGAGCGCCATGCAGGCGCGTCAGGCTCTGTGCGAAAAGTACCTGCGTTCGGTGATACTTCGTTGGAAAACGACTAGTGCGAGGCCAGTCGGCCTGCTCATTGATAGTAAAACCCCACGTCCTCATCGATATTTGCCTCGCCTGAGCTTCGCTCGGAAACGCCCCGTACAGACCCTGAAAGCGCTGTGGCAGCCGTGCGCTTGAGCCCTCAGGGCGAATCCCCGACAATATTGGGATACTCGCTTCGGGTTGATGTCTGTTGTAAGAGCATCAGCCCGCGACATCGCGCTGCTGCGATGTCGCCAACCGTGGAAATTCAATTGTTATGAGTACTCACATCCAGCGCTCGGCCTTGCTCCCTTACCCGGCCCAGGCTCTCTATGACTTGGTCAACGATGTCGAGCGTTATCCCGAGTTCCTGCCCTGGTGTGCGTCGAGCAAGGTCATCGAGGCCAGCGAGGCGCACATGGTCGCCAGCCTCGAAGTCGCCAAGGCCGGGCTGAGCCAGCGCTTCACCACGCGCAATGTGCTGGTGCCGGGGCAGTCGATCGAGCTGAACCTGGAAGACGGCCCATTCGAGCACCTGCATGGCCAGTGGACGTTCAAGGCGTTAGGCGAAAAGGCCTGCAAGATCAGCCTCGATCTGACCTTCGACTACGCCGGCCCGATCGTGCGTGCGACCTTGGGGCCGCTGTTCAATCAGGCCGCCAACACCATGGTCGATGCCTTCTGCCAGCGCGCCAAGGAGCTCCATGGCCAGTGATCGGCTATCGGTGGAGGTGGTCTTTGCCGCGCCTGACCGGCAGAAGCTGATCACCCTGCAATTGCCCGCGCACAGCACGGTACGCCAGGCGGCCTTGCAGTCCGGGCTGCAGGCGGATTTCCCGGGGCTGGATCTGGCTAAGGCGCCGCTGGGCCTGTTCGGCAAGGTGGTGACGTCGCCCGAGACGCAAGTGCTGGAAGATGGTGATCGCGTGGAGATCTATCGGCCGTTGCTGGCCGATCCCAAGGAGGTGCGCAAGCGCCGCGCTGCCCAGGCGGCGGAGCGGGCGAAACAGCAAGGGGGCGCTGATCGGCGCTAGCTGGCACGTTCCAGTGGGCAATGAAAAAGCCCCGGCGGGGCCGTAATGCTGTTCACTTAAGCGGAGCAGCCTTACGATCCACTGGATATCGGGTTTTGGAAATCTTCACCGTCCTGGTTCTTCCCGGCCTTGGACGGTGATCCAGAAACATCCCTCCG
>NZ_MSXV01000021.1 GCF_001945395.1 Pseudomonas sp. PA15(2017)
TTTGCCCGCGACCTTCGCCCTGGATATAACCCATAAACGACAATGCCCCTATCAACCGATAGAGGCATTGTCTTCAACTCACCCTCGGACTGCTAGGTTTTCACACAGTCTGCGAGGGCGCCGTTTTTTTTGGGGGGGGTTACAGCGCCAGGCGCATCGACAGATCCACCGCCTTGACGTCCTTGGTCAGGGTGCCGATGGAGATGTAATCCACCCCGGTTTCGGCGATGCCGCGCAGGGTGCTGTCGTTGATTCCGCCCGAGGCCTCCAGTTTGGCACGCCCAGCGGTAATGGCGACGGCTTGGCGCATGTCGTCCAGGGACAGCTCGTCGAGCATGACGATGTCGGCACCGGCCGCAAGGGCCTGCTGCAGTTCGTCCAGACTTTCCACTTCCACTTCGACCGGCTTGCCCGGCGCGATGGACCGCGCGCTGGTCACTGCTGCCGCGATGCCGCCGCAAGCCGCGATATGGTTTTCCTTGATCAGGAAGGCATCGAACAGCCCGATGCGGTGGTTGTGGCAGCCGCCCTGAGTCACCGCGTACTTCTGCGCCAGGCGCAGGCCGGGCAGGGTCTTGCGGGTGTCGAGCAGCTTCACGCCGGTGCCTTGTACCAGGTTGGCGTAATGCTGGCAGCGGGTGGCGACGGCCGACAGCGTCTGCAGGAAATTCAGCGCGGTGCGCTCACCACTGAGCAGCGCCCGGGCCGGCCCTTCGAGGTGGAACAGCGGCTGATTGGGTTCAGCCTGCTGGCCGTCCTGCACCTGCCAGTGCACGGCAACCCTCGCATCGAGCTGGCGAAATACCTCGTCGACCCAGGCTGTGCCGCAGATCACCGCGCGGTCGCGGGTGATCACGGTAGCATTGGCCAGGCGTGCTTCGGGAATCAATTGGGCGGTGATGTCCCCGCTGCCGATGTCTTCGCGCAGGCTGCGACGGACGTTGGCCTCGATTTCGGCGCGAAGCTCAGGGAGCAGTAAGTTCGGCATGGAGCCTCCGATTGGCTGAGGCGGCGATTATAAGGGCTGTGACCGCCACCGTACGTTCATCGGGTAAAAATGAACCCTGGCTATAGCGATTGGTCACATGCGCAGTTCGCCGGCGGCCCGGTCGGGCGGCCTGTGATGCATTTCATATCTGCAGGAAATTGCTTTGGTATCTCCAGCAGCAATCCGATATGTTTTAATACAGAAGTATTGACGTCATACCCTTGACGTTGAAGCGGTGCCCGCATTCCTGTTTCAGTTTGCTTCACCAGCGCTCTGCGCAGGAGATCTTGATGAAGAACGATGCCAACGTAGTGCATCTGAACAAGATGGTTCCTGAGACGGCCCAGCCCGCGGCTGCCCGGCTGCCTGCATCGCTCATTCAGGTTCGTGACCGCGCCGCCAACCAGCTCAAGCAGGCGCTGCAGGCATTGTTCGACAATGCCGACGACACCCTGTTCGACATGGCCGACCGTGCCACCAGCAATGCCGAGCAAAACGCCTTTTTTGAAGCCATGCGTGACCTGCGCCTCAAGCGCAAAGGGATCGAGCGTGGTTTCCTGCAGCGTGTATTCGAGTCGTTCGCCAGCCTCAACCAGTACGTGGTCGGCAAACCTGCGACTCTGGATGCGGTGTCCTTCGACAGCCTCTCGCTGGTGCAGAACGACGAGTTGGAAGAAACCGTCGCGCTGGATTCCATGATCGCCAAGGTGCTCAGCCGCGACCATGTCGCGCTCACCCACCTGACCACGCGCCTGAATGCCGTCGTCAGCAAGAAACTCGACGACAAGTCCAATCCCCTCGGCCCGGTATCGCTCAGCGAGCTGTTCCTTGAGTCGTGCAGCGGCCTGGGTGTGGAAATCAAGGTCAAGCTGATCATTCTCAAACTGTTCGAGAAATACGTGCTCAGCAGCCTCGAACAGCTGTATACCGACGCCAACGGTGTGCTGATCGAGGCTGGCGTGCTGCCAGAGCTGAAAACAGCGCCCGCCCGTCGCGCTTCCTCTCAAGGCCGCTCCGAGCGCAGTGATTCGGTCGATGGCTTCGAGCGCTCCGCCGGGTTTGGCGAGGACGAAGTGCGCGAGGTATTCGGCGCGCTGCAGGAGCTGCTGTCGCAAACCCGTGAGGGCATTGCGCCGCGGCGCCAGGCGCCCGCCAACGCGATGCCGATTTCCACCAACGACCTGATGCGCCTTCTGTCTCATCTGCAACAGCGTGCGCCGATCCAGGCGCCGTCGGATGTCGACCTGCGTGCCCAGCTCGAACACCTGCTGACCCGTGCCAGTGCCAAGAGTGGTCGCGTGCGGGTGGTTGGCGAGGTCGATGAAGACGTCATCAATCTGGTGTCGATGTTGTTCGAGTTCATTCTCGACGACCGCAGCCTGCCGGATTCGCTGAAGGCGCTGATCGCCCGTCTGCAGATTCCCATGCTCAAGGTTGCGGTGCTCGACAAGACGTTTTTCAGCCGCGGCAGCCATCCGGCACGCCGCCTGCTCAACGAAATCGCCACCGCCGCGCTCGGCTGGGGCGACCACGACAGCAATCAGCGCGACAGCCTCTATCAGAAGATCGAGCAGGTCGTGCAGCGTCTGCTCAACGATTTCACCGATGACCCGGCGATCTTCTCCGAACTGCTGGCCGACTTCCTGGCCTTCACCGGTGACGAACGCCGCCGCAGCGAGCTGCTCGAACAGCGCACCCGCGACGCCGAAGAGGGCAGCGCGCGTGCCGAGATGGCCCGCCGCGAGGTGGAGCAGGCGCTGAACGAGCGGCTGCTTGGCAGAACGCTGCCCGAGGTGGTCGTGCGTCTGCTGCGCGAGGCCTGGAGCAAGGTCATGATGCTGACCTGTCTCAAGCACGGCACCGATTCCGAGCAGTGGCAGAACAGCCTCGCTACCATGGACGAGCTGATCTGGAGCGTGGAGCCCCACGACAACCCGGAAGCACGTCTGCGCCTGCTGGAGTTGGTGCCCGGCCTGCTCAAGGCGCTGCGTGAAGGCATGGCCAGCGCGGCGTTCGACCCGTTCTCCACCAGTGAATTCTTCAGCCAGCTGGAAGCCTTGCACGTACAGGCCTTCCAGCGCTTCAAGCGGGCCATTCCCGATGTCGAGCGCCCGGCGCCGACCGAGTCCGATGAAGTGCAGCGCTCGGCGCTTTCCGCTGTTGGTATCGAGCTGCCATTGCTCGACCTGCAGCCGGAAGAGGAGAGCAGCATCTCGGCGATGGTCGAGATCGTCGAGGAGATCGTGCTCGAAGCACCAGGGCAACCGCGTAGCGAGCCGCAGGACGAACCGGTGCTGGCCGCCGACGATGCATCGTTGCTGCACGTCGATGCCCTGCGCGTCGGCA
Source organism: Pseudomonas sp. PA15(2017) (assembly GCF_001945395.1). Lineage (GTDB taxonomy): Bacteria > Pseudomonadota > Gammaproteobacteria > Pseudomonadales > Pseudomonadaceae > Aquipseudomonas. The sequence goes on from NZ_MSXV01000021.1 coordinate 3,335, forward strand.
GCTGGGTCGAATTCCAGGAAGACGACGAGCACAAGCTGCGCTGCAAGCTGGCGGCGATCATCAAATCTACCGGCAAGTACATCTTCGTCAACCGGACCGGTATGAAAGTGCTCGAAAAGACCCGCATGGGTCTGGCCGTGGAATTCCGCCGCAATGCGGTGCGACTGCTCGACGATGCGCTGCTCTTCGACCGCGCCCTGGAATCGGTGATCGGCAACCTGCGCCGGCTCAAGGGCGCTTGAAAGCCGCTTCGCGCTGATCGTTCCTTTTCTCACGGCCCGTCAGGGCCGTGAGTCGTTCTGGCTGCTGCAAAAGGCCGCGCGCCGTGCCACGACTTGCGCTGAAACATCAACAAACCCTAGAGTGTCCGCTCTCTCGGGGAGCACCTATGCGCAAGCAACTCGAAGACGGCTGGTATCAGGGGATTCAGCACTGTCCTTCGCCCAACTTCAACGAGCGTCCGCAGGGCGAGATTTCCCTATTGGTCATTCACAACATCAGCCTGCCGCCGGGGCAATTCGGTACCGGTCAGGTGCAGGCGTTCTTCACCAACTGTCTGCAGGCCGACGCGCACCCGTACTTCGCGGGGATCGCCAGCATGACGGTTTCCGCGCACTTTCTGATCGAACGCGACGGCACCACCGTGCAGTTCGTGTCGTGCCTGGACCGGGCCTGGCACGCCGGCGTGTCCTGCTTCGAGGGGCGCGAGAACTGCAACGATTTCTCCCTGGGCATCGAGCTCGAGGGCACTGATCATCTACCGTTCACGGATGCGCAGTACGCTGCCCTGACGCAATTGGCGCGCGCGCTGCAGCAGGCCTATCCGGCCATTAGCGTTGCGCGTATCTGTGGGCACAGCGATATCGCGCCGGGCCGCAAGACCGACCCTGGGCCGGCATTCGACTGGGCGCGGCTGCGCTCGTCACTGATGACTGATAAGGAGGCATCATGAGTTTCCTGGTGTTGTTGCTGGTGCTGTGGGTGGAGAAGTTTTCCGCCTGGCGTCAGCGAATCCAGCACGATGAACCCTGGCTGCGCGCCCTGGCTCGGATGGAGCGCGGCGGTACCACCAGCGACTCGCCGTGGCTTGCCATCGCGCTGCTGGTCGGGGTGCCACTGCTGATTCTGGCCGCGGTGCTGAAATTGCTGGCGCCCCTGGCCTACGGTTGGCTGCTGTTACCGGTCCATCTTCTCGTGGTGATCTACAGCCTGGGTCGTGGCGATCTGCTCGCTGCGTTGGGCCCGTTTCGTGACAGTTGGCGGCGTGGTGACGGCGAGGCGGCATTCCTGGTCGCACAGCGTGATCTGGGCGTGCAGGCCGACGGCGAGGCGAAGCTGTTGCCGAACGTGCAGACCTACCTGGTCTGGCAGGCCTACCAGAGTTTCTTCGCGGTGATCTTCTGGTACGTGCTGCTGGGGCCGCTGGCCGCGCTGGCCTACCGCCTGCTGGCGCTGATCGTCGAGAACGGCCAGTCGGAGGCCCTGCGTGAGCGCGCCGGTCAGCTGCGGCATGCCTTCGACTGGTTGCCGGTACGGGTATTGGCGGCCAGCTTCGCGCTGGTCGGCAACTTCATCGCGGTCAGTCGCGCGCTGCTGCACGAAGTGCTGAGCTGGGATATCTCCGCTGCACAGCTGGCTGCCGGTGCGGCGCGGGCCGCCGCCGAAACCCCGGAGCCGGCACTGGGCGAGGCAGGGGTGACGACGCTCGACGGCCTCTGGCAGTTGCTGGTACGTACGGCCATCCTCTGGTACGCCGCCATCGCCCTATGGACGCTGTTCTTCTAGGAACCTGTTCATAATCGTCAAGCCCAGGCTCGGCGATTTCGCCGGCTAAATGGCGTGAGCGGACATCGGCGGGGTATTTGTGGGAACGGGCCATGCCCGCGAAAAATCACGGGCACGGCCCGTTCCCACAAGTGAAGCAACGATGTCTGCTTCTGCCTCGTAGTTGCCGCTTCATGCGCCTGCAAGATCAAGAACCTGCACACGAACTGCTGCGCGTCGGCGCTCCTGCGTTAGCGCAAGCTGGATCGCCAGCCCAGTCGGAAAACCGCCTGCAACTAACGCGCTTTAGCGCGGCGCGAAGGGCGAGCGACATTTACTACTTGTAAACTCGCCTGCGAGCCCAGTCCGCTTCCTCGCTCGTTTTTTGCGGGGGCGCCCGGCCCTTGGATCGCGCTAGCTCGCGAGATCGTGAAAAGATTCTAATGACGCCAGCCGAACAGCTCGGCCGCATTGCGGCTGCTGGCGGCGGCCAGCGCCTCGGGTTCGATCGCGAGTAGTGTGGCAAGCTCGCGGCAGATCGCCGGCAGGTGAATCGGGCTGTTGCGGACGTGCGGGTGCATGGCCGGCGCCATGTCCGGTGAATCGGTCTCCAGTACCACGGCGTCGAGTGGCAGGCGCGGGATGACCTGGCGCAGGCGCTTGGCCTGAGGCCAGGTGGCCGCGCCGCCCAAACCCAGTTTGAAGCCCAGCTTCAGGTACTCGCGGGCCTCCTCGTAGCTGCCAGCGAACGCGTGGATGATGCCGGCACGGCGCAGCTTGAACCGCTTCAGCGCGGCGATCACCTGGGCATGGGCGCGCCGGACATGCAGCAGCACCGGCAGTTCGAGGCGCTCGGCCAGTGCCAGTTGTGCTTCGAAGAGCATTTGCTGGCGCTCGCGGTCCAGTTCAGGCAAGTAGTAATCCAGGCCGAATTCGCCTATCGCGCAGAGCCTTTCGTGGCCTTGCCGCTCCAGCAGCCACTGCTCGAGTCGTTGCATGTCCTCTGGCCGGTGGCTGTCCAGATAGACCGGATGCAGGCCGAAGGCCGCATACAGTCCATCGTGCGCCAGCACCTGATCCCAAAGGCGCTGCCAGTTGTCATGCTCGACACCCAGAATCACCAGCTTCTCGACGCCCAGCGCGCGGGCCTCGGCGAGCACGCGAGGGCGATCTTCATCGAAGTCGGGAAAGTCCAAATGGGTGTGGGTGTCGATCAGTTGCATGGGCCCGCCAGGGGTCGAGGTTGTAAGGGCAGCAGGTTTGTAACCCTGCATGACAACATTCTGTGAGTCATTCTCGGCATTAGCCAGTCGAACCATCAGGGACGGTGATTGTGGGGATCGCCGATAAAAAAGGGGCCGCCGCATGATGCGTCTTCGCAAGATACTCGGCTGGTGCCTTGCCAGTCTCCTGCTACTGATCGCAGCCCTGATGCTTTTTCTGGTGCTGTTCGACTGGAACCTGCTCAAGCCCACCATCAATGCGCGGGTTTCCGAAGCCCTCAATCGCCCCTTCGCGATCGAGGGCGATCTGGCCGTCACCTGGCAGCGCGAGCCTGACGAGCCCGGCCTTCGTGCCTGGGTGCCCTGGCCTCACGTGTCCGCCGAACAGCTCAGCCTGGGCAACCCCGAGTGGGCCAAGGGTGAGCGCTTCGTCTATCTCGAGCGGGTCGAAGCCAGCCTGTCGCCCGTGCCGCTGCTGTGGAAAACCGTATCCATCCCGCGCATCCAATTGACCGGCGCCGATGCCGTGCTGGAGCGCTTGGCCGACGGGCGCGCCAATTGGACCTTCGATCTCGGTGAGCAGGAGCAGCCGGAAGAAGAAAGCGCTTCGCCCTGGGTGATGGATATCGGCACCATCGGCTTCGACAGGGCACGGGTCAGCGCCGACGATCAGGTTTCCCAGGCCAGCGTCAATCTGCAGGTCGAGCCGCTCGGCGAGCCCATCGCCTTTGCCGAGATCGTCGGCAAGGCGGCCAACCAGGCCGAGGAGGGCGCCGCGCAGCCTCAGGATTACGCGTTTGCCTGGCAGGCCAAGGGCCGTTACAAAGGTCAGGCTCTGAGCGGCAATGGCCGCATCGGTGGTTTGCTGGCATTGCAGGATGCCCGCTTGCCATTCCCGGTGCAGGCCGATGTGCGCGCCGGCACCACGCGGGTGCAGGTAGCCGGCACCCTGACCGACCCGAAGAAGCTGGGCGCCCTGGATCTGCGTCTGCGGCTGTCTGGCGCCAGCCTTGGTAACCTGCACCCGCTGACCGGCGTCACGCTGCCCGATACGCCGGCCTATTCCACCGACGGGCGACTGGTTGCTCAATTGCAGGACCCGGATGGCCCGCTGTTTCGCTACGAAAAATTCAATGGCCATATCGGCGAAAGCGACATCCACGGGGATCTCACCTTCGTGGCTCACAAGCCGCGACCGAAGCTCTCCGGAGCGCTGGTGTCCAACCAGCTACGCTTCGCCGATCTGGCGCCGCTGATCGGCGCCGATTCCAATGCCGAGAAGAAGGAGCGGGGCGCGGCCAGCGTTCAGCCCGGCAACAAGGTGCTGCCCGTGGAGGAATTTCGCACCGAGCGTTGGCGCGACATGGACGCCGACGTCAGCTTCACCGGCAAGCGTATCGTGCACAGCGAGCAACTGCCCTTTACCGACCTGTTCACCCATGTGGTGCTCGACAACGGCAACCTCAGCCTGGAGCCGTTACGCTTTGGCGTGGCGGGTGGTCGGCTGGAATCCACAGTGCGCCTGGACGGCAGCGCCACACCGCTTCGCGCTCGCGCCCAGCTGAGCGCGCGTAATTTCCGTCTGCGCCAGCTGTTCCCCAATGTCGAGGTCATGCAAAGCAGCCTTGGCGCCTTGAATGGCGATGCCGCCATCAGCGGCACCGGCAACTCGGTAGCGACGCTGCTGGGTAGCGCCGATGGGCACGTCAAACTGCTGATCAACGACGGTCGGGTCAGCCGTAACCTGATGGAGATCGCCGGCTTGAACGTCGGCAATTATCTGGTCGGGCGACTGTTTGGCGACAACGAGGTGGAGATCAACTGCGCGGCCGCCAACCTCGACATCAAGCAAGGCGTGATGCGCCCGCAACTGATGGTGATCGACACCGAGAACGCGCTGATCGGCGTGGACGGCACGGTGAATTTCGGCAGCGAGCAGCTCGACCTGACCATCACTCCCGAGTCCAAGGGTTTGCGGATCTTCTCGTTGCGTTCGCCGCTCTATGTGCGCGGCACTTTCAAGAACCCCAACCCTGGTGTGAAGGCTGGGCCGCTGGTGCTGCGTGGCGCCGGCATGCTGGCCCTGGGCGCGCTGGTCGCACCCGCCGCCGGCCTGGTGGCACTGGTCGCCCCCAGTGGCGATCAGCCCAATGAGTGCGAACCGCTGCTGCAGCAGATTCGCCAGGGGCGCTGAGATCGTTAAGCCCGGGTTCATCGATTTTGGTAGCCCAGTAGCGGGAGCGGACATGGAGCGCTGCTCTTTTGTGGGAGGGGCTCTAGCCGCGAGTTCTTTGTCTGCCCTGATAAAAAACTCGCGGCTAAAGCCGCTCCCACGAATTCGCTGGATGGCTTGTTCTGCCTTGTAGTTGCCGCTTCGTGCGCACACAAGATTTTGAACAGGCGCTGAGGGCTGCGCGTAAGGCCTCCGGCTGAAAGGCCTGCCTAGGGCTTGAAGCGAATTTTCAGACCCCGCTCGATGGCATCCAGGCCCGGGTGGTAGCTGCCGTCCAGGGCGTCCAGCAGACGGTCGAAGACCCGCTCGGCAATACGCTCGTGTTGCTGGGAAATGGCGTTCACGCGAATTGGCAGGAAGTCCAGCAGCTGCGCATCACCGAAGGTGCCAAGGCGCAAGGTGCGGGTATCCAGCTCCGGATGCTCGTGCAACGCATCGAGCACGCCCTCCAGTAGTACGTAAGCGGTGGTGACCAGCACGTCTGGCAGGCCATCGCTGGCCAGCAGTTGCTTCATTTGCCGGTAGCCCCACTGGCGGCTGAATTGCTCGGCGTGGCTGACGCTCACCAGCCCACCGACGCCGGCCAGCGCATCCCGAAAACCCTGTTCACGGGCTTGGCTGATCGGCAACTCCAATCGAGCGCCGATCAGGGCGGCATGGCGTTGGCCCTGTTGCACCAGGCTGCGGGTCAGCTGCTCGCCGGCCTGGCGGTCATCGCTGACCACCGAATACAGGTGCTCGGGGTCCAGGGCGCGGTCGACGGCGATCACTGGCGTGCCGGCAGCTACCAGCTGGCGGTAATCGGCGGCGTCCTGGGGCAGGCAACTGGCGACGATCAGCGCATCGCAGCGCCGCGAGCGAAACAGTTCCAGCAATTGCCGCTCGCTGTCTGGCTGGTCGTCGGAGCTGGCGATCAGCAACTGGTAACCGGCTGCCCGCGCGCGCTGTTCGAGCAGCTTGGCGAGCCGCGCGTAGCTGGGGTTTTCCAGGTCCGGGAGGATGAACCCCAGGCAGCGGCTTTCCCCCCGGCGCAGGCCGGCGGCCTGGGTGTTGGGGCGATAGTCGTGCGCTTCCACGACCTTGAGCACGCGCTGGATGGTGGCCGCGCTGATACGCCGCTTGGCGGCCTGGCCATTGATCACATAGCTGGCCGTGGTCAGTGAAACGCCGGCCAGGCGGGCAATATCGGTCAACTTCAAATGGCTGTCTCCTCTGCCAGGCCTTCAAGGATTACCCATAATCAGGTAACGTGCCAGTGCTAGATGAAACGATTCAGCAAACGAGTCGACTAAGCTAACAAGAATGTCCGCCAAGCCCGCCTGCAGCCGGTCTTGCTTGAGGAGAAGCGTCATGCTCGAACTACACCCTTCGCAAATCGAGATGGGCCGCCAGGCTGTCGACAAGCAGCAGGCGCTGGCCCTGCTTGCCGAGAATCTGCTGGCCGATGGCCTGGTAGCGGCCGGCTATCTGGATGGCATGCAGGCGCGTGAACGCCAGGGGTCGACCTACCTGGGGCAGGGCATCGCCATTCCCCACGGCACCCCGGAAACCCGCGACCAGGTGTTCGAGACCGGCATGCGGCTGATCCAGTTTCCCGAGGGTGTGGATTGGGGTGATGGCCAGCGGGTTTACCTGGCGATCGCCATCGCGGCGCGCTCCGACGAACACCTGCACCTGCTGCAACTGCTCACTCGCGCGCTGGGCGAGGGCGACCTGAGTCAGGCGCTGCGCGAGGCCCAGGATGCCGAGGCGATTCTCGGCCTGTTGCAGGGTGCGGCGCCGGAGCTGGCGCTGGATGCACAACTGGTCGGCCTGGGCGTCGAGGCCGAAGATCTCGATGAGTTGACCTGGCAGGGCGCACGCCTGCTGAAGAAGGCCGGTTGCGCGGGCGCCGGTTACGCGGCCAGCCTGGTGCAGGCTGAGCCGCTGCCGCTGGGCAATGGCTTGTGGTGGCTGAGCAGCGAGCGGGGCGTCGAGCGCCCGGGCCTGGCCTTCGTCACTCCCGCGCAGCCGCTGCAGCGTGGCGACCAGCCGGTAGCCGGTCTGTTCTGCCTGGCCTGTCTGGGTGAAGGCCATCGCCAGGTGCTCGAGCGACTCTGCGACCTGCTGATCGCCGGGCAGGGCGAGGTGCTCACCCAGGCCACCAGCAGCCGCGGTGTGCTCGAGGCGCTGGGCGCCGAGCTGCCGGCCGACTGGCCGAGCTTGCGCATTACCCTGGCCAACGCCCACGGTCTGCATGCCCGGCCGGCGAAAACGCTTAGCGAAATCGCCCAGGGTTTTGACGGTGAAGTTCGCGTACGTCTGGCCGATGGTTCAGCGGCCACGGTATCGGCCAAGAGCCTGAGCAAGTTGCTGGCCCTCGGCGCACGTCGTGGCCAGGTGCTGGAGTTCAGCGCCGACCCGGCCATCGCCGAGCAGGCACTGTCGGCCATCGAGGCGGCGGTCCGCGCTGGCCTGGGTGAAGACGTCGAGCCGCTGCCCGAGCAGGTCGAGAACGCTGCCGAGCCCGTCGTCGAATCGCGTACCAAGGAAACCGTCGTCGCACCGGTCGCCGGTTCGCGTGTGCATGCCGTGGCGGCCTCGCCGGGCATCGCCAATGGCCCGGCCTTCGTGCGGCGCATGCCGCGCCTCGAGTATCCCGAACGCGGCGCAGGCGTCGCGGCCGAGCGCCAGCGTCTGGATCAGGCGTTGCAACACATTGACGGCGAGATCCAGCGGCTGGTCGAGCGCAGCGACGAGGCCAGTATCAGGGACATCTTCGTGACCCATCAGGCGATGCTCCGCGACCCGGCGCTGCGCGAGGATGTCGACGCGCGCCTGGCCAGCGGTGCCAGCGCCCAGGCCGCCTGGATTGGTGAGATCGAAGCGGCCGCCGCGCAGCAGGAATCCCTGCACGACGCCCTGCTGGCCGAGCGGGCCGCCGATCTGCGTGACGTCGGTCGTCGGGTATTGGCCCACCTGTGCGGCGTCGAAGCGCCGCAAGAGCCTGTCGAACCCTACATTCTGGTGATGGGCGAAGTCGGCCCTTCGGGCGTCGCCAGCCTGGACCGCCAGCGCGTGGCCGGCATCGTTACCGCCCGCGGTGGGGCGACCGCCCACAGCGCGATCATCGCCCGTGCGCTGGGCATTCCCTGTGTGGTCGGCGCCGGTGAAAGCCTGCTGTTGCTGGAACAGAGTACGGCCTTGCTGCTCGACGGCGACCGCGGCCAGCTTTGGGTGCAGCCGGACGAGACGACCCAGGCCCAGGCCGAACGCGAGCGGCAGGCCAGCGAGCAGCGCCGCGAGCGCGCCCATGGCGAGCGTCTGCAACCGGCGCACACCCGCGACGGGCATGCCGTCGAGGTCGCCGTGAACATCGGTGCCAGTGGCGAGGCGGCCGGCGCGGTGGAACTGGGCGCCGAAGCGGTGGGGCTGCTGCGTACCGAGCTGGTGTTCATGAATCACGGCCAGGCGCCCGACGTCGCCGCCCAGGAAGCCGAGTACCGGCGCGTCTTCGACGCCCTGCAAGGCCGGCCGCTGGTGGTGCGCACCCTGGATGTCGGTGGTGACAAGCCGCTGCCGTACTGGCCAATGCCTGAAGAGGAAAACCCCTTTCTGGGGGTGCGCGGCATTCGCCTGACCCTGCAGCGCCCGGAGATCATGGAAACCCAGCTGCGCGCCCTGCTGCAGGCCGCTGAAGGTCGCCCTCTGCGCATCATGTTTCCGATGGTCGGGCAGGTCGAGGAGTGGCGTGCGGCGCGAGAAATGGTCGAAAAGCTGCGCAGCGAGATTCCGCTGAACGACCTGCAACTGGGCATCATGATCGAGGTGCCGTCCGCAGCGTTGCTGGCGCCCGTGCTGGCCCGCGAAGTGGACTTCTTCAGCATCGGCACCAACGACCTGACGCAGTACACGCTGGCCATCGACCGTGGCCATCCGACGCTCTCGGCCCAGGCCGACGGCGTGCACCCGTCGGTGCTGCGCCTGATCGGCATGACTGTCGAAGCCGCCCACGCCGAAGGCAAGTGGGTTGGCGTATGCGGTGAGCTGGCGGCCGACATGCTCGCGGTGCCGCTGCTGGTGGGCCTGGGCGTCGACGAGCTGAGCGTGGCTGCGCGTAGCATCCCGCTGGTCAAGGCGCGGGTACGTGAGCTGGATCTGCAGCATTGCCAGGCCCAGGCCCAACAGGCGCTGCTGCTGCCCAGTGCCGCGGCAGTCCGTGCGTTGGTCGAGGAGGCGCAGTGATGGCGCGGATTCTTACCCTGACCCTCAACCCGGCACTGGACCTGACCGTCAGCCTGGATACCCTGCAGACCGGCAACGTCAACCGTAGCCTGGGCATGACCAGCCATGCGGCAGGCAAGGGCCTCAATGTGGCGCAGGTGCTGGCCGATCTTGGCCACAAGGTCACGGTCAGTGGTTTTCTCGGCCAGGCCAATGCGGGGCCGTTCGAACACCTGATGCACCGCCGCGGCTTTATCGACGCCTTCGTGCGCGTACCGGGGGAAACCCGCAGCAATATCAAGCTCGCCGAGCGTGACGGGCGTATCACCGATCTCAACGGGCCCGGCCCCGAAGTGGATTCGGCACATCAGGCGCAGTTGCTCGCCCAACTGGACGACATTGCCGCTGGCCACGATGCGGTGGTTGTCGCTGGCAGCCTGCCGCGCGGGGTGACCACCGAATGGTTCGCCGCCTTGCTGCGTCGCCTGACGGCACTCGGCCTGCCGGTTGCGCTGGATACCAGCGGCGCGGCGCTGCGTGCCGGTCTGGCCACCAGTCCCTGGCTGATCAAGCCCAACGAGGAAGAACTGGCCGAGGCTTGCGAGCTGGAGCCGGCTTCGCCCGAACGGCTCGACGCCGCCATCGGCAAGCTGCGCGCCGCTGGGGTCGAGCACGTGCTGCTCTCGCGCGGCTCGCAAGGTGCCGACTGGTTCGGCCCCCACGGTGTGCTCAATGCCCAGCCGCCGCGTGTGGACGTAGCCAGCACGGTGGGCGCCGGTGATTCGCTGCTCGCCGCCACCCTGCACGGGTTGCTGAGCGGCTGGCCAGTCGAGCGCACCCTGCGTCTGGCAACGGCGGTCGCCGCCCAGGCGGTCACGCAAATCGGTTTCGGAATTCACGATCGGCAACAGCTCGCCCGCCTGGAGGCGGGCGTGACTGTCACGTCGAAACAATAATTAGAGGTCGCTGCAATGAATGTGCTGATCGTTACCGCCTGCCCCAATGGTCAGGTCACCAGCGTGTTGTGTTCCCGCCTGCTGCAGGCGGCGGCCGAGCGACTGGGTTGGTCCACCCAGGTCGAGGTGCATGATGCCAAGGCCATTGGCTCGCCGCTGAGCGCGGCAGCCATCGAGGCGGCGGAGCTGGTGCTGGTGGTCAAGACCGGTGAGCTGGATCTGCAGCGTTTCGTCGGCAAGCGCGTGGTGCAATCCACTCCTTCCGAGGCACTGGCCGACCCGCAGCAATTTCTGCGTACCGCTGCCGAGCAGGCGCAGGTGCTGGATCAAGTGGCACCGGCCGCTACGGCTCCGTCCGGCAAGCCCCGGCTGGTGGCGATCACCGCCTGCCCGACCGGTGTGGCGCACACCTTCATGGCCGCCGAAGCGCTGCAGCAGGCGGCCGAGCAACTGGGCTATGACCTGAAGGTGGAAACCCGCGGCTCGGTCGGTGCGCGCAATCTGCTCGACGAGGCGAGCATCGCCGCGGCCGACGTGGTGCTGCTGGCCACCGATATCGAGGTGGAAACCGACCGCTTCGCCGGCAAGAAAGTCTATCGCTGCGGCACGGGCGTCGCCCTCAAGCAGCCCAAGCAGACGCTACAGAAGGCGCTGGCCGAAGGCGTTCTGCAGCAGGGCGCGGGGCAGGCGCAGAGCGCCGAGAGCGGCAAGCCGGCTACCAAGAGCGGCCCTTACAAGCACCTGCTGACCGGCGTTTCCTTCATGCTGCCGATGGTGGTAGCGGGGGGCTTGCTGATCGCCCTGTCGTTCGTCTTCGGCATCGAGGCCTTCAAGCAGGAAGGTACCCTGCCGGCGGCCTTGATGAAGATCGGCGGCGATGCCGCGTTCGCGCTGATGATTCCGGTGCTGGCGGGTTACATCGCCTACTCGATCGCCGACCGCCCAGGCCTGGCGCCCGGCATGATCGGTGGCATGCTGGCCAGTGCCCTGGGTACCGGCTTTCTGGGCGGCATCATCGCCGGCTTCCTGGCCGGTTACCTGGCCCTGGCGCTCAATCGCTGGCTGCGCCTGCCGCAGAGCATCGAAGCGCTGAAGCCGATCCTGCTGATTCCGCTGCTCGCCAGCCTGGTCACCGGGCTGGCGATGATCTATGTGATCGGCACGCCGGTGGCCGCGATCATGGCCTCGCTGGAAGCCTTTCTGCAGAACATGGGCACCACCAACGCGATCCTGCTCGGCTTGCTGCTCGGCGGCATGATGTGCGTGGACCTGGGTGGGCCGATCAACAAGGCAGCCTATGCATTCTCGGTTGGCCTGCTGGCCTCGCAGAGTTACGCACCGATGGCCGCGACCATGGCCGCCGGCATGGTGCCGCCAATCGGCATGGCCATTGCCACCGTGCTGGCCCGGCGCAAATTCAGCCAGACCGAGCGTGAGGCCGGCAAGGCTGCTGGCGTGCTGGGGCTGTGCTTCATCTCGGAAGGGGCGATCCCGTTCGCGGCCAAGGACCCCTTGCGCGTGATCCCGGCCAGCATCGCCGGCGGCGCGCTGACCGGTGCGCTGTCGATGTACTTCGGCTGCAAGCTGATGGCGCCGCATGGCGGCTTGTTCGTGCTGCTGATCCCCAACGCCATCAATCATGCGTTGCTGTATATGCTGGCCATCGTGGCGGGCAGCCTGGTGACCGGCGTGGTTTACGCGCTGATCAAACGGCCTGAAGTCGAAGCCCTGGCGGTCGCGGCCAAGGCTTGATGGCGGAACGGGGCAGCGATCGATGCCCCGTTTTTTTCAGCGCGTACCGAAGACCACCATGGTCTTGCCTTTCACGAACACCAGGCCCTGTTCTTCCAGGGACTTGAGTACGCGGCCGACCATCTCCCGCGAGCAGCCGACGATACGGCCGATTTCCTGGCGGGTGATCTTGATCTGCATGCCGTCGGGGTGGGTCATGGCATCGGGCTGCTTGCACAGGTCGAGCAGGGTGCGCGCCACGCGACCGGTCACGTCGAGAAAGGCCAGGTCACCGACCTTGCGGGTGGTGTTGCGCAGGCGTTCGGCCATCTGCGAGCCCAGGGCGAACATGATGTCCGGGTCCTGCTGGGTCAACTCGCGGAACTTGGCGTAGCTCAGCTCGGCCACTTCACACTCTGTCTTCGCGCGTACCCAGGCGCTGCGTTCCTTCTCGGCGCCTTCCTTGCAGAACAGGCCCATCTCGCCGAAGAAATCGCCGGGATTGAGGTAGGCGATGATCATCTCTCGGCCGTCATCGTCCTCAATCAGGATGGTGACCGAGCCCTTGACGATGAAGTACAGCGTTTCGCTGCGATCACCGGCATAAATGATGGTGCTCTTGGCCGTATAGCGACGACGGTGACAATGGGCGAGCAGCTTGTCGAAGTTTTTGACCTTTGGCGTGAGAGTGATAGCGACCATGCCTGTAATTCCAAATTTGTGAAGATAGGCCTGTGACAGGCGTGAGTAGGTGACGCTGTCCAGCTCCGGTGCAGGAAAGGCGGCCCGGATGAATACCTTGTTCTTATCGATCGGGAGCGTCGTCGTACCTCATGAAATCGATTGTGCCATTAAAACGGCATCATCATGGCCGGTGATACTTACCGGTGGTCCGATTTGTGAGGCGTTACACGTTCTTGGCGGAACTCTATCAGCATCCGTGGTGCGCCGTGCAAAAGCTGCGCTGTGATAAGCTGCCAGCCTTTTGCAAGGAGGAGCGGCAACGATGAAAGCTCGCGTTCAATGGGCCGGTGAAGCGCTGTTTCTCGGTGAGTCCGGCAGTGGTCATGCGGTGGTGATGGACGGGCCACCCGAGAGCGGCGGCCGCAACCTGGGCGTACGCCCCATGGAAATGCTGCTGATCGGCCTCGGTGGCTGCAGCAACTTCGATGTGGTGAGCATCCTCAAGAAATCCCGTCAGCCGGTCGAGAGTTGCGAAGCCTTTCTGGAAGCTGAACGCGCGTCCGAAGATCCCAAGGTGTTCACCAAGATCCACCTGCATTTCGTGGTCAAAGGTCGTGGCCTCAAAGAGGCCCAGGTCAAGCGCGCGGTGGAACTGTCGGCGGACAAGTACTGTTCCGCGTCGATCATGCTCGGCCGCGCCGGTGTGCAAATCACCCACGATTACGAGATCGTCGAACTGGGTGCCTGAGAGAGCAGGGCGACCCGCGTCGCCCTGTGATTGCCTGCGTCAGATGCGATAGGTGGTTTTGGTCATGACCTTGGACAACAGCGTCATGCCCAACTTGACCGGTGCGGGGAAGCGCACGCCGCCGGCATCCAGCGCGCTGTTGGCGTGTTCCAGCTCATCGCTGCGCATCTGTTCGAGGATGGCCCGGGATTTGGTGTCCTGCTCGGGGATCTGCTCCAGGTGCTCGTCCAGGTGTTTGACCACCTGATCCTCGGTCGCAGCCACGAAGCCCAGGCTGACCCGGTCGCTGACCAGACCCGCTATCGCCCCCACACCGAACGAAAGCCCGTAGAACACCGGATTCAGTACGCTGGGATGACTGCCCAGCTGGCGGATGCGTTGCTCGCACCAGGCCAGGTGATCGATTTCCTCGTCGGCTGCGTGCTCCATGGCTTCGCGCACGCGCGGCAGCCGCGCGGTCAGCGCCTGGCCCTGATACAGCGCCTGGGCGCAGACCTCGCCAGTATGGTTGATGCGCATCAGCCCAGCGATATGACGGGTCTGCTTGGCATCGAGCTCGGCCTCCTGCTCGACGATGGCAGGGGACGGGCGAGAAGGTTGGCCGCTGAAGGGCAGTAGCGTGCGCAGCGCCATATCGGCTTGCAGCAGCAGGCGGTCGACGGGCGAATAATGGCGGTCGTTGGCCATGAGGTTTCTCCGGCGATGACATGAGCGGCCAGTCTACCGCAAATGGCGTTTACGGGCGTGACGCCCGGCGCATGCGCATAAACGTGCGGCACGTCCATTGCGGTGTATCCGCCTCTTGCTCGCCTCTCGGCTTGGCAGGAACATGTGCTGCCGCTTGGGCATAAGGAGTTGCTGTGAAGAACGATATTCACGACCTGGGGCTGGTGCTCGATTCCAAGGTCAAGCTGGTGCTGATCGAGTCCTGGGACGAGCGCCGCGTGCTGGAAACCCTCACCGGCCTGGCGGTACGTCGCGCGCTGGGCCTGTTCACCTGGTCGATCACCGACGGCCTGCAGCGTGCCGGTTTCGCGGGGGAAGCCTTCGCCGAGGGCGATAGCCACGACCCCGAAGCGGCGTTGCGGCTGATCAAGGCCGACCAGCAGGGCAGTCTTTACGTGATGTGCGACCTGCATCCGTTTCTAACCGACAACCCAAAACTGGTGCGCCTGCTCAAGGAGGTTGCTATGGCCGATGCCGTCCATGCGCCGACTCTCGTGCTGGTGTCCCACGCCTGCAAGCTGCCACCGGAAGTGCAGCGCTACGCCGCGCGATTCAACCTGGCGCTGCCGGGTGAAGACGAGCTGCTGGCCATCGTCCGCGAGGAGGCGGCGCGCTGGAGCGAGCGCAACCGCAACCGCCGGGTGCGCACCGATAACCGCACCCTGCAGCAGGTGGTGAAGAACCTGCGCGGCATGAGCCACGCCGAGGCGAGGCTGCTGGCCCGCAACCTGATCTGCGACGACGGCGCCATCACCCAGGAAGACCTGCCGGAGCTGAACAAGGCCAAGTTCGAGCTGCTCGAACTCGATGGCGTGCTCAGCTACGAACACGACACGGCGCGCTTCGCCGATGTCGGCGGGCTGGCCAACCTCAAGCGCTGGCTGGGCGAGCGGCAGCGTATCTTCTTCGCGGGTGAAGGCGTGGATATTCCCAAGGGCGTGCTGCTGGTCGGCGTGCAGGGATCGGGCAAGAGCCTGGCCGCCAAGGCGGTGGCCGGGCTCTGGGGGCTGCCCTTGCTGCGCCTGGATTTCGGTTGCCTGTACAACAAGTTCTTCGGTGAAACCGAGCGCAACCTGCGCGAAGCGCTGGCGCTGGCCGAACAGATGTCGCCGTGCGTGCTGTGGGTCGACGAGATCGAGAAGGGCCTGGCCAGCGGTGATCAGGATGGCGGCGTCAGCCAGCGCGTGCTGGGCACGCTGCTGACCTGGATGGCCGAACGCAAGTCGTCGGTGTTCATGGTGGCCACTGCCAATGTGATCGACCGCCTGCCGCCGGAGCTGGTGCGCAAGGGGCGTTTCGACGAGCTGTTCTTCGTCGACCTGCCAGAGGCGGAGATTCGCGCGGAGATCTTTCGCATTCACCTGCAGCGCCGCGAGCTGGAGCCTTCGGCCTTCGACTTGGTGCAACTGGCGGCGGCCTCCGATGGCTTTTCCGGCGCCGAGATCGAGCAGGTGGTGGTCAGCGCCCTGTATGCGGCCCAGGCGCAGCAGCAGTCGGTCGACAATGGCACGCTGCTGCGCGGTATTCAGGCCACGGCACCGTTGTCGGTGATCATGGCCGAACGGCTCGCCGACCTGCGGGCCTGGGCGCGGGGGCGGACGGTCAGCGCGAACTGAGTCAGGCGCGGCCGAAGCGGCGATTGATGCGCGCCGCCACTCGCCGCACCAGCCAGCGGGGAAACAACCGGGGCGCCATCGTCAGCAGGCTGTTGCGCCAACCGGGCACGATGATCGCGCGATTGCGCTCCAGGCCGCGCACGGCAATCAGCGCCACTTCCTCGGCGCTCAGCATCAGCGTGCCGCGTTCGAGCGCCGTGGCATCGAGCTGGGCATTGCGGAAGAAGGCGCTGTGGGTCGGGCCGGGGCAGAGCACCGAAACCTTGACGCCATGGGGGCGCAGCTCCTCACGCAGCCCCTCGGAGAAATGCAGCACATAGGCCTTGCTGGCGTAATAGCTGCTCATCCACGGGCCGGGCTGGAATGCGGCAACCGAGGCGACATTGAGAATCTGCCCGTGGCCGCGGGCTGCCATCACCGTGCCGATGGCGTGGCACAGGCGCGCCAGGGCCAGCACGTTGACCTCCAGCAGTCGTTGTTCGTTGCGCCAGTCCTGGGCGACGAACGCGCCGCCGCTGCCCAGGCCCGCATTGTTCACCAGCAATTCGATGACCTGGCCGTTCTGCTCCAGCTCGTGGAGCAGACCTGACAGTTGCAGAGGCTCGCTGAGGTCGCACACGCGAAACAGCACGTCCACGGAAAAGCGCTGGGTCAGCTCGTAGGCGATGCTTTCCAGCGCATCGCGCTTGCGCGCCACGAGGATCAGGTTACGCCCGCGGCGAGCCAGCGCTTCGGCCAGGGCAAGGCCGATGCCGCTCGAGGCACCCGTGACCAGGGCATAACGTGACATGAGGTTCTCCAGAGCACTTCGCGGGCAGGTGTATAGCCTATCCGCAACCGAGCCGCCAGCGCTGCACTCGCAGCGCAGGTGAAGAAAATAAAGTGCTCGCGGTACGCTGCCTCAACTGCCGGTCAACAGGTCGCCGAACAGGCCGGTGAAGATGGCCAGCATGGCGAAGCCGCTCAGAAACATCATCAGCAGGGCGCCGATGAGCAGAATCAGGAAGATGCCCGCCACCAGGTTCACGCCGAGGCTGTTGGGCGGTGGCGGCGGGCCGTAGCGGTTGCTGCCGGCGGGGCCTGGCACCACCAGCATGACGATCCAGAACACGCTGCTGATGATCGGCACCACGTTGAGCAGCCACAGCCAGCCGGACCAGCCCATGTCATGCAGACGCTGCACGCCGATCTGCGCGCTGATCACCAGCATGCCGATCACCGCGCCGACCAACAGGATGCTGCCAAGGGTATCGGCCACCACGGTGATGGCCGAGATGCCGGCCATGACGCCGACGAAGATGAACAGCAATGCCAGCGACCAGGCCAGGTAACGCATCCTGCCGATGCGGCCTTTGAACGAATTGATCTTCAACTGGCCAACCTGGCCAGCCTGGGGGTCGATATCCGCCTTGGGCGGTGAGTAAGGTGTCTGCGGCTGACCGGAGACGCTAGACGCCGCGCGTGGTGGCGGGCTTTGCGGCGCTTCCGCCTGGCGGGCCAGGTACTTCTCGATGATCACACCGCAAGCCGAGCATTCGGCAGCCGTGAGCTGCTGATGGCCGCACTTGGGGCAGGTCATGGACGTCTGCGGCTGGCTCGCTGGCTCCACCTTGGCGGCTCTCTCTTCATCCGTTTCCACGAGGCTCAGCGCAGCGGCCAGATCCGGCTCCTTGCGAGCGCGGGCACCGGCACGCTGCAGCACGTTCAGGTACTGCTCGGCCTGGGCTTCTTCCAGGTCACGCTTGATGGCCACCGGGCCACGGCCGAACAGGGCGTCGATACGCGCGCGATCGCTTTTGAACAGGCTGACCAGGTTGGCCTTGACCTCGTCAAGCGAGGTATCAGGCATCAGGCTGCCATCGAAGACGATCTTGTAGCGGGGCTGGCTCATGCGCGTCCTTGTCTGCACGGAAAGAAGTGGTCGCCGACCCTATCCCGCCGCCATCGGTTCGGCAAGTGGGCGAGGGTCGGTTTTCGGTGCAGCTGAGCGGTGGTTCTCAGCTTGCCAGCAGGGCGCGCCAGCGTGGGATCAGAATGGCCTGACCACGACCAGAATGACGACGGCGATCAGGATCAGCACCGGCACCTCGTTGAACCAGCGATAGAACACGTGGCTGCGCGTGTTCTCGCCGCGGGCCAGACGTTTGTACATGGCGCCACACATATGGTGGTAACCCACCAGCAGGACCACCAGGGTGAGCTTGGCATGCATCCAGCCCTGGCTCATCCAGCCTGGCGCGAGCATCAGCAGGCCCACACCCAATACCAGAGTGGCGATCATCGCCGGCGTCATGATGCCCCGGTACAGCTTGCGCTCCATGGTGCTGAAGCGTTCACGGCTCGGCTCGTCCTCGCTCATGGCGTGGTACACGAACAGCCGCGGCAGGTAGAACAGACCGGCAAACCAGCAGACCATGGCGACGATGTGCAGGGCTTTGATCCACAGATAAAGCATTGCCGTTCCTTTTCATTGATGAGGCTTGCGATACTAGTGCCGATGATCTCGATAGTCATCAAGACGGTTGGCCGCAGGCAGGGTGGGCCTTATCATCGGACTTTTCGTCGAACAGCTTCGAGGCACCCGATGCGCCCATCCGCTCCCTTTGCCATTACACCGCGGCACCGCGGTGGCAGCGTGCCCGGGCATCGGTCCTGATGACGGGTTGGGAGGTTCGCCCCAGCAACCGGGCTCAGGAGCGACGCTTGCGAGTTGCGCTGGTGATATTGCTCGTCACGGTGCCGCTCGCCTTCTATGGCGGCAACTGGTGGCAAGCCAGGTCCTCTCAAGAGCAGACACTGGCATTCCAGCAAATGCAGGCGCAGGTCGAGGCGCAGGCCCGCGAACTGGACGAGCTACGCCAGCGCATGGCGGTACTCAGCAGTGGTGAGCAACTGGCGCAGCAATCCAACGAGCAGAGCCGCCTGACCATCAAGTTGCTCGAAGAGCAGAATTTCAAGCAGCAACAGGAGCTGGCGTTTTACAAGGGTGTTCTGGCCCCGGACAGCAAGGTCAACGGATTGCTGATCCGCAGCTTCGACATTCACCCGGCGGAAACTCCTGGCGTCTATCGTTTCAAGCTCATGCTCAGCCGTATCGGCAAGGACGACAAACCCCTGCAGGGGCGTTTGAACGTGCAGCTCGAGGGCAGCATGAACGGCAAGGCGAAGAGTCTGCCGCTGATTCAGCTCAGTGGCGACCTCCCGGAGGGCTCGACCGAGAAGGCGATTCCCTTCGCGTTCAAGCACCTGCAGGCGATTCCCGACGGCGGGCGGTTGGGTGAGCTGCGGATTCCCGAGGGCTTCGCGCCCAAACGCATACGTATCAAGGCTGATGTCGAGGGTGGAAAAGCCGTCGAGCGTCAAATCGAGTGGACTGACGGATAGGTGATGGGTCGCCATGTGGAATAAAGGCAAGGGCAAGGCAGACATGCAGCGCTTCACGGGCAAAACCAGCCTGATCGCGGCGGGCGCGGTGTTTCGTGGCGACCTGGAGTTTCAGGGCGCGGTGCAGGTCGACGGCAAGGTGCTCGGCGACATCCTGACTGAGCAGGGGTTGGTGCGGGTCAGCGTCGAAGGGCAGGTTGAAGGTGAGGTGCGCGCCCCCCATGTAGTCATCGACGGCGAGATCGTCGGTGATGTCTATGCCGGCCAGCACGTCGAACTGGGCCCCAAGGCCCGGGTGCGCGGCAACCTCTATTACGGGCTGATGGAAATGGCCATGGGCGCTCAGGTCGAAGGCGGCCTGCGGCCGATCAAGGAGCAGGACAGGCCGTTGGAGCTGCCCGAGAGCGTGGATGACGCTCAATAGTTGACCAATTTTCTAGGGTAAGCGGATAATACAGCGCTACCACGCAGTATGGGCGCCTGGCGCCGGGAGATAGAACATGAGCGTCGAAACCTTCACCCCTGCCGCTGCGATGCAGTTCACGCAGGGTGCGGCCAGCAAGGTGAAGAGCCTGGTTGATGAGGAGGGCAACCCGCGCCTCAAGCTGCGCGTGTTCGTCACGGGAGGCGGTTGTTCGGGCTTCCAGTACGGCTTCACCTTCGATGAAGAAGTGGCCGACGACGACACCATCGTCGAGCGCGAGGGCGTCAGCCTGGTCGTCGACCCGATGAGCTTCCAGTACCTGGTCGGTGCGGAAGTGGATTACCAGGAAGGCCTCGAAGGCTCTCGCTTCGTGATCAAGAACCCCAACGCGACCACCACCTGCGGTTGCGGCTCGTCGTTCTCGATCTGAGTTTGCCTTGCCTGAAAACGCCGCGCATTTGCGCGGCGTTTTTGTTTGTGTGGTTCGCTCAGGCTGGGTAGGTGTCACCGGCATCGCACGTAGTTTCCTGTCGTCAGGCGCTGCTCGGTGCTGCCGACACACGGAAATGATCGTACGGATCTGTCAGGGCCACCGGGATGCGATGTCCAAAGGCTCCTTCGACGGCTCCAAAAAGCGGCAAGGTGCGAGCAGGGCCTATCTCTGCGGAACTTGAAGCCAGGGTCATTCGTCACTAGCATGAATATGGACAGCCAAACGCCGCCATCACTGCATTCCGCCGTGCCTTGGCCCGGACGACCATCAAGCTACCGAAGGGGCAGGCGGCGCAGGCACTACGTCACACCTTTGCTAGCCACTTCATCCAGAACGGCGGGAATATCGTCACGCTGCAGCGAATCCTGGGTCAGTCGAGCTTGGCTATGGCTATGCGATATGCGCATCTCGCTCCTGACCATCTGCAGGACGCTTTGCGCTTCGGCCCTTCGTTGTGATTCTCAGCGGCTACTTGTCGCTGATTCTCGCTCTGGCTAAGGCATTAGCTGCAAGGTGCTTGATATACCTCAGCTCGCCCGGCGAGTGCTTATCTGACTGGTGTGCTTCGATCAATCTCACAAGCTCGTTAATGCTTTTTGGATCTTTTGCCATCCCAGCCTTGATGATTTCGATAGCACCGTCTGCGCAATAGCGCTCGACGCTTCCGAAATCTAGATCTTTTAGGTCTATCTTCAAGGAGCTGCACTCGTGTGTGGGCGTGGGCGTGGGCGGCGCGACGGTACAGCAATTGCCAGTAGTTTCATACAGATATCCTTTTGCAAGGATAGGCGGTTACGACACCTTTACGACACCCAAAGAAAAACCCCTGACTTTCTCTAGGAAAATCAGGGGTTTATTTGGTGGAGCCGGGGGGATTTGAATCCGTTTTATCTCCTGCCCGTTGTAGCCCGTTGCTGGCCAACGCTAGCAGATTCAGGGCATTTTCATGCTCCTCCTGCCCACTGCCGGCCTTTGCCGCCTGTTGATTTCGACAGTTTTTCGACATTGCATCTAGACAGTCTGACTCCCTATAGGTAGCTTCATGCCATCAGAGCCTAAAGCATAGGCCTCTCATAGATGGCTTATCTGGCCATATTGCCCTGTCTATTAGGTATGGTTATTGGATCAGATACTTAAACTTACCGATAAATTTAAAAACTGTAGCTGCCTGGCTTATATTAAATAAGCTCTAGCATGGAGCATTAACATGGCATCAATGAGCAGTAAAGATCGCGCCCTTCATTACTTTAAACGGTTATTAGAATCAAAGGATCGGCTAGCTGAGCTTAAGAGAATACAGCTCGATCTTAATTCTCTGGTATTCACTGCTACTCAAAGACCGATCGATCGTAACACAAAAGTAGAAATCCTAGACGAGTTAGAAAAACTCATTAGGGGCGTGCCGGGGCTTGAGCATCTTGATGAGTCCAGGTCCTATGAAATAAATAAGCAAGGCGCCACAGCATCAGACAATAGCGATATATTAGATGTCATTAGCGCAATGAAGAAAAAGGCAGAGTGATGGAAGTCGGGGCAAGTGAGGCTATAGCATTTCTCAGTCTAATCACTTCTGTTGGAGCTGTCATTTTCGCTAAACAGTCAAATGAAAAGGCAAATGCAATCGCTCAAGAAAACTTAAGCCTGCAGCATGCCATGGTTGAGCTTGAAATAAGTCAATCTATAGAGAATGCTAAATCAAAGATCAACGAGATAGCCCTTATAATGGTTCCCTTTGTTGCCAAAGAAAAGGCCAACGCACTGTCAAGTGAAGATGTGGAAGCATTGTCGCTTTATCGAAAAAATTTCAACGCAGCGACGCAGACTCTAATTAATTATTATGATTCAGCTTGTTCAAAATATGCCGACGGAAAAGTCGATAAGATAAGGTTTAGAAAAACATATAAAACTGAAATTCGGAGGCTTGTCGAAAATGAAGATTTGCAAGAGTATTTTAACCCTCTGACGTCATCATATAAGCCAATACTTAATATATATAAAGAATGGGAACATTTGGAATAGGCTGCCAAAGGAATGTGTTCTTTTACCATTTTTCTGGCTTCGTAATCATCTGTTTATTTTCTAATGGTTTTGTTAGTTCTGGTTTTTTCTTATCTGTGCTGAAGACCTATCTGCGCTTTGCAGTTACGTCTTTCAATGCTCCCTTCGGCATAAGGACAAAAGTCTCTTAAACGAGTTTCCTTGCCGATAATCACGATCTCTTGTTTTTTGCTTTGTTGCTGTGGTTTCGCCTGTTGTGAATAAGCGCGTTGAGACGGGATTACGTTGGGCAATGTCTGCGGAACGTATGTTGCTGTGCTGTATTCGGTTTGTTTATCCGGCTGCTGTGTCTGTTGCTTGCGTGGCTGATCTTGGTTAGCCGCATTGCTGCGTCGGGCCACGTCCTCAACGATCTTGTCCCAGTCTTTTTCGGCGGGCACCGATCTGGTGATTTCTGCAACGGGAGCTGGTTTTGGCTTATGCGTGTTCTCTAGCTGATCAACCTTGCCCTGCATGTAAAGAGAGCTCAGCGTGTACAGCAGCCCGACTGTGAAGGCGCTGCCCAGGAATGAAGCAACAACCCATGTTGTCATGTCGCTTTTGCGGGCACTCGGCCTGACGTAGGTAGGTGCGTCATCCCTGTCAGCTTTCATATGTTCATCCTTGTCTGCGTCTAGCTAATCACCACGTTTTCTCTCGATAACCCTGTACGCATTCTTGTACGTCGTCATCAATCACGTTGCCCGGTTTCATGCAGTCTTTAACCGACCGGCGCACGCCACGATTCGCTTCTTTCTCGGCGAGTTCTTGCTGCTTGAGGTTCGCTCTCGCGCCCTTGGCCATCGGGCCACTCCCTTCGGCTAGCGAGCGTTGCACTCGCTTATTGAGAGAGTCGGCCATGGGCTTCATAACGTAGTCGCTGATTCCCTTTGCTGCATCGTCGAACAAGTCCGCATTTGCTGACATGCAAATGGCTAAGCTCGCTGTCGCAATTATCCGTTTCATCCCTATCTCGATTCCCTTCGGGCGTACCAGCGCCTAGCTACTTCCTGAGTGATCGCTATCCCGCGTTTTGACCGGTCAAGGTTCGGTTGGCCTCGTCGTACTCAGGGCTCGTTTGGCCGCTTTCCGGCGCAATCTGCCCCAACGCTAGCCACAGTGCGTATTGCGGGTAGAGCTTGGTTAGCGCCTCGACTTCATGTGTGCTGATCCTGGTTCGCTTGTCGTAGCGAACTGTTCTCCATCGGGTGCTCCCGATTTCAGTCTTTTTGACCAACTCGTCCATGCCTGCCTTATCGACAAGAGTTCTAACTCGGTCGTCTATCGATTCCATAATCGTCTATAAATTTACGTCTGTAATATACAAATGGCTCTACTATCGTTGTATATTACGAATGTAGATTACGTAAAGCGCTGGTCTGCCAGCGTTTTAGTATCGCCCCGATAAAGACCTTCATAGTGCAACAAAGGGCAAGATTGTGGAAGGAACCGACCTGACTTTAAGCCGCGTAGTTGGAGCCCCGCCAGTGATGCCATGGCGCGAGTTCGCTAACTGGATACGCATGGAGAACGAACACGACACCGTGCGGGGCTGGATTCGCAACGGCTACCTGCCGTCCAAGAAGATCGGCAAATACGTTCTGGTGAACGTTGCACTGCTGACTAAGCAGCTCATGGAAGAGGAGTGGGAGTGATGAAAACTCAATACGTCGTCGAGACCTGCACCTTCCACGGCCCGTCCAAGCAACGCCGCTGGCACCGCGTGCACACCGGCCCGTCCCTCATGGACTGCAACGCCTACGTGGGTAGCACCATTGCCAGCATGTACGCCCACTGGCGTCCTGAACGTGCCCTGGCTCTGTTCCGCGTCCGTGGCGTGAGGACTTCCGCATGAAAGCACCTGCCCTGTTCTCTGTTCAGCAATTCAAAGACCTCTGCGTCTGGCTGTTCTGGCTCTCCGCTTACGTCGCCTTCTGCGTGCTGTTCGGCCATCTGCTCAAGAGCATTTGGGCTCTGATCGTCGATGCTCCTGTACAGGCAATTGCCGCCATCGTCGCTGCTTCCATGGGCGCAATTTTTATCGGCTACCGCCTAGCCATGGGGGAGGCCAGATGACCAATGCAAAAGTACCTGCACCAACCCCACAGGCCGGACTGCGACTGCTCTGTCTGCTATGTCAGAAGACTGGGGCCTATCAGCCTGTCGCCACGCTGCACCCAATGCCGCCCCGTGCGCTGTTTTCCGGTCGTTGGCCAAATGCGGCTGGTGAACGGGCACTGGCTGCACGTGAGCAGTACCTACCGCTGGGTCTCGGGCTTTACCTGTCCCCAGCACTCACCAACCCCGCGCCCGCCTCGGTACTGGTACGTGGTGGAGAACACCGGCAAGCCAACGCCCTACGTCCCGCGCTGGGATCTGTTCGAGCTGGAGTCTGAGCAATGCCCGGCATCGTCCTGACCGTCGCCCAAGCCGCTGAGCTGTTGCCCCTGGCCAGCCAGCAGCTTGCCCGCGCACAGATCCAACAGGACGCTGCCGACCAAAAGGGCATTCCCGAGCGCTGGGACGTTCAGGAATGGCAAGAAATCGTCATGGCCCTGCAAGGCCCGGTCGTTCATGGGGTGATCAATGTTCGATAAGTCGCCAAGCGTCATCGAGATGGGCTTCATCCTGGCCGGCATCGTGCTGGTGATGATCCTCCCGTTCTATATGTACGGCCTTATCCGCCTGGGCTTCTTCCGCAATGCTGGATCGGTCAATAGCCGCGCTCCCGGCTCGTCGGAACACGCTTCATCGTTCCGTCGAACGGAAGCACGGGCAGCGCGAACTATTGAACGCCCCCCGGACAAATCAGCCTCCGCTCATGAGTGTGGGGCAGCTTCTCCGCCCCGCGCTCCTGAGCCCTCGGCGGCAAGAGTGGGATGACAAGGGCGAAGCCCTTGGTGTGAACAGACTTCAACGTACCAACCGCATCACCTGATAACCGCAACAAACCGACCCAGGCACCAGTAACGAACAAAGCCAAGAACACAAAGTTGGCTTAACGGGACTGCTCGGCCTGAAAAACCTGAAAAGCGCATGTAACGCGCAACTTAGCGAGGCAACACACATGGCACGTACAACTATGGATCTGGCTTTCATCAGCGCCGAGCGCGTCCAGTTCGACAACGTTGACCTGATCAAACTCTATTTCGGTGATGAGCCGGACGGCGAAAAAGACCTCGGCATCTCGCTGCTCTCCATGCAGGTTTCCGAGGAAGTGCGCGACGAAGTGTGGGCCGCCTGCAAAGGCCTGGACGTACTCGAAACCGTCCGCGTAACCGCGGAAATCGAACGCGGCTCCAAGAACGCCGGCAAGTTCATCGTGTTGCACGTTGAGTCCGCCAAGGCGCAGGCCAAGCCAGCCGCCACTGCTGCAGCCTCACCTGCTGCCAGCGCCGCCAAACCCACTGAACAACCCAAGCCCTAAGCACCGGGGAGGCTGAGCCATGCGCCGTTATCTGTTCATCGCTGCACTGGCCTTCGTAGGCGGTTACGCCTGGGGCAACGCTGACGGGTTTGCCTATGCCGTGCGCATGGCCCCGGTAGCCGGCCAGTTCTCCCCGTACTGAGTGCACCTGAATGTCGGTCGTTGCCGTTCAAGTGTGCATGGAGTGGGTGAGTACTGACTCATCCATGACCTGCACCCAGCTTGGCTGGCAACAGGCCTACCTGATTCCACCTGAGGCCGCTGGATACGTAGACATCCTGGTCTCGGGTGGTTTTTCGCCGGAAGCCTTCGCCGTTGGTTTTGGCGGAACGCTACTGGTTTTCGCAATCGGCCTTTCCGGTGGAATGGTCGCATCAATCCTACGCAGAATGAGGTAACACCCATGCAACAGATGAAAACCCAGCTCAAGAACACCGCGTCCAACTTCGGCCGCGCTCGCCGCTACGCCCGTAACGCCGCCATCGGTGGCTTCGTGGCCCTGTCCACCAGCGCCGCTTTCGCCCAGGTGCCGATCTCCATCGAAGGCGTCGAAGCGCAGATCAACTCCGGTGCCACCAGTGCCGGTACCGTGGCCGGTTACGTTGCCCTGGGCCTGTCCCTGCTGGCCTGTGCTGGCGTGCTGTTCGGCATGCTGCGCAAGGCGTAACCCCACATGCTCTGGTCAGTAATGCTCGGCGCGTTCATAGCCGGGGCATTCATCACCGGCTTCCGAATCGGCGAGTTTTTCTGATGGGGTCGAAGGGGCTTAATAAGCCCCTTCTTTTATGGCGTATGGGGATCACTTTTTATCAGCGTTGGTTGCTTGCTCTCGTCCTGCTGGGGTGGGGGCCGTTTGTTTTTGCTGAGGATTATTATTGGTCTGCGGGCTCGTTCAAATCTGCATCGCCAAAAACAGCGTGCGAGAATTATTTTGCCGATCAAAGTAAGGATTGGGCTTACCAGATTCACTCTATTACTGTTGAGATCGTTAACGAGTCCCAAGGATTCTGCCAAGGCATTAGCTACGGCTCTCAATACTCTCAGCCAGTTTGGCGCTACGGTGACACCTGTTCAGGCTCATATGATTCGCAGACGGGTATCTGCACACCGAAAGAACAAAACGAATGTCAATCTAAGATCGGCCAGACGCATTCCTTCGGCACCGACATGGGCCAGATGGAAGCCTGCATCGACAAGTGTATCGTCGTCGTCGATTCATCCTCGCCCGATCCCATCACCCCCTACAAGAAACCCAGCGACATCACCAAAACCTACTGGTGGGTCACGGGCATGTTTTCGGGTGAGAGCTGCTCTACGTCCGACGGCCCCGATAACAATCCACCGGCACCTACTGAATCGAAGTCCGACCGTGACTGCACGCCTACAGCGACAGCTGAAGACGGCACTCAGACTTCCAGCTGTACCGAAACCAAGACCGAAATAGACAACCAAGGTTGTGTAGCCAAGGGCGGCTCCGTTGGTAGCGTCGATGGCGTCATGCAGTGCGTGGCCTCCAACAAAGGCCCCAAGGCCACTGAGACCAAGACCGAGACCAAAACCGAAAGCAAGACCAACCCGGACGGTTCAAAGAGCGAAACCACCACCAAGACCACCGAGCAAAAGAACTGCTCCGGTGCCGGTGCTTGCAGCACCAACTCCACCACCAACGTTAACCACAACAACACCAACGCCGACGGTACCAAGGGCAGCGAGTCCTCCACCTGCACCGGCTCCAATTGCACCGGTACTGGTTCTGATGAAGGTAAGGGTGACGGGAAAGGCGACGGCGATGGCGAGGGAGAAGGCGAAGGTGAGGAAGGCGAAGGCCCTGCTGGCCCGCAAGGCACCCTGCAGAAAGGCGAGCAGGGCAGCTTTGCCGAGGGCATCAGCGAGTGGGATCAACGCATCAGCGAGGTGCGTGGCGAGCTGGATCAAAAGCTCGACCAGTATTCCGGCATGTTCAAAGGCGTCTTCGACCTAGACCTGTCCACCGGCGGCGGCTCGCTGCCCTGCGACAACATCCCGGTCTCCTTCGGCGGCACGTCCACCACGCTGCGCTTCTGCTTGGCCGACTACGCCGACCCACTTTCCTACCTGCGCTATGCGCTGCTGCTCGGTGCGGCTGCGCTGGCTGCCGTGATAATCCTGCGAGGCTGATATGTTCGAATGGCTCGGTGGTTTCCTCGACCAGATAATCGTCTTCTTCCAGTGGGTGTGGGACTTCCTCACCGTCGGTATATACACCTTCATCAAAGATGGCTTGGTGCTGCTCACCAAGGCCGCCATGTACTCATGGGTTCAGATCCAGCTGCTGGCCCTGGAAGTCGCCTATGAGACTGCACAGCAGGTCATGGGCGACTTGGGTGTCGCTGAGGCTGTACGCCAGCGCTACGGCGCGTTGCCCGGCGATCTGGCGGACACGCTCCAGTTCTTCGGCATCCCCCAGGCCCTGAACATCATCTTTTCCGCCCTCTCTACGCGCTTCGCCCTGAAGTTCGTGCCGTTCATTGGGCGCTAACCATGTCGATCAAAATCCACCATGGCCCGAACGGCTCCTACAAGACCAGCGGCGCGATTCAGGACGATGCCGTGCGAGCCCTCAAAGAGGGACGGCTGATCATCACCAACGTGCGCGGCTTCACCCTGGAGCGCGTCCTGCAGGTGTACCCCGATCTGCCCGAGTCGGTCGACATCATCAACCTCGACCTCGAAAAGCTCGACGACATGGAGCGCATGCGCACGTGGTTCCAGTGGGCACCGCGGGGCGCGTTCATCATCTTCGACGAAACCCAGCTGGTGTTCCCCAAGGCATGGCGCGAGCGCGATCTGGAGCGCTTCGATTTCCCCGGTGGCCCCGAAGCGGCTGCCGCTGCCGACCGGCCTATCTCCTGGCTCGATGGCTGGACACGCCACCGCCACTGGAACTGGGACATCGTCCTGACCACCCCGAACATCAGCTATATCCGCGACGACATCCGCATGACCTGCGAGATGGCCTACAAGCATTCCAACCTGGCCGTGATTGGCATCGGCGGCCGCTACAAAGAGGCGCAGCATGATGCACAGCTCAACCGACCTCCCGAGAAAGGAACCGTTGTCGAGTTCCGAAAGATCAAGCCCGAAACCTTCAAGCTCTACCAGTCCACCGCCACCGGCATCACCCAGGACACCAAGGCCGGCAAAAGCCTCCTCCGGTCGCCTAAGCTTCTGGCTCTCCTGGCATTTATGGCCATTCTTATTGGGGCTGTACTTTCTCTTGGTGGAGTCAACCTCGGCCCTGCTACGGCTCCTAAGACAGAGCCTGTCCCCGCTGCTAAAGCCCCTGCGGCAGATCCTGCGCCTGCTGCTCAAAGTGCTTCAGTACCTGCTGATACGGGTAATCCTCTTTCTGTTGGTCTTCTGGGGCGTCAACCGGCTGCTGTTCCTCCTCCTGAGCTGAACCACCCCTTTGCACCACGCTCGTTCGCCATCCGGGCGGTGATGATCGCCAAGACCGACGGAAAGGTTCGGCAGATCGGCCAGCTCGATCTGATCGACCAGCAAGGGCTGGTGCTACAGCAGTCCCTCGCCGACCTGCAGCAGCTCGGCTACCAGATCCACATACGCGGCCAGTGCATCGTCGATATCAGCCACCCCATGGGGTTCAAGGGGCAAGCGTTCTGCCCTGGGCGGCCGGTGCAGCGAGAAGAAAGCGCGCGCCGCTTCGATAACGGCTCGGCAGTCCCTGCAACACCCGCACAGCCAGCCTCTCCCGCAAGCATCGCCCCAGCACGGCAAGGCGTGAACGTGGTGCCCGATGGCGATTACGCGTCACGGCCGTGGCGCTAACGAGCGAGCGCCGGAGTGGTTCAGTTCAGAACGAAGGCGCGAGCGAGGCACGCGCCTTCGGCGACGTCCCTGTAACACGTCAGATAAACAACTAACGAAGTGGCCATTGTTGGTCAATAACGGAGAAAACCATGAGCAAAGATCAAAGGCGACTGGATCGACTGACCGGCCTCGAAAGCAAGGATGGCCGGCTGTTCTTTGATCCCGCTTCGGCGGCACTTACCGACCTGTCGGCTGTACGCCTGCTGCGTTGCGGCGTGGATACGGTGCGGCAGCTTTTCCGCGGCCTGATCCGCCCTGAAATCATGGCCTTCTTCGAAAAGCCGGGCATGGTGGAGTTTGCGGGGCACACCTGGCATGCGGGGCGCGTCGCGAAGGACTCCGGTTACCAGTACAAGCTGCAGAACGCTGACCTCGGCATCATCCTGCTGGTGAAGAACTTCAACGCCAAGATCGACACAATCGGCGCACACCTGAAAATTGAAGTCTCGCCTCATGCCATTGATGCTTTGTCGCCTCAGCGCCTGCAAGAGCGCCTGGACTACTACGCGCATCAGGTGCTGACTCACTGCGAAACCAATCAATGCGCTGTCCACCTCGCGATGGATCTGCAGAACTGGAAACCCCCGGTCGATCTGGTGGCCCGCATGCACTGTCGTGCACGTATGCAGCGCGATATCTCGGGCATCAACACGGTTAACTGGACAACCAAGTCCAGCACCTACGGGCGCGGTGAAACCTTCATGTTCGGTTCGGCCACCGGCGTGCAGCTCTGCATCTACAACAAGACCGAACAGGCCCGCGCTACTGACAAGCTCGACTACTGGGAAAGCGTCTGGAAGCGCCGTGACAGCTTCGACGCCAAAGACCCGGACAACTACGACCCGAACGCGGATGTGTGGCGCATAGAGCTTCGTTACCACCATTCAGTGGTGCAGCAGTTCGCCAGTGGCTCGATTGATATCAAGACCGGCGAATTCATTGATACGCGTTCATTCGCTGCCTTTGCTGGGCATCTGGACGGCCTATGGCGCTATGGCCTTCGCCAATTCAAGCTGCTTTGCCGTCCTGGGTATTTCGAGCCCATCTGGACGCTGATCCGTGATGATATTCGCGTGGATCTGCCGGTGGACTCGCTGCTCGATGACACCGAATACAAGC
Organism: Pseudomonas sp. PA15(2017); assembly: GCF_001945395.1. Taxonomy (GTDB): domain Bacteria; phylum Pseudomonadota; class Gammaproteobacteria; order Pseudomonadales; family Pseudomonadaceae; genus Aquipseudomonas. The sequence goes on from NZ_MSXV01000021.1 coordinate 33,973, forward strand.
GCTACTACAAGACCTCTCGCGGCTTCTCCGGCAAGAACGTGGAGCTGTTCCTGGGAAACTTCGTAAGCCTGCTAGCAAGGGAGCAGGTGGGCGCAAAAAAGGCGTTTAAGACCCTCCAGCAATGGGACTGCTGGCCGGTCATCCGCGATCACTACGCCGCCAAGGACATGACCCAGGACGATCTGTATCGCCATATTCGAGACCTGCTCACTGAGCGGCATGTGCGGTGGGGTAGAGCGATCTAGTGTCGATCCTGCAATTGCCTGACGGTCGCTGGAAGGTCGACGTTGAGCCCATCAAGGGCAAGCGCTTCCGCAAGACGTTCAAAACCAAGGGTGAAGCCCAACGCTTTGAGGCGTCGTGCCGCGCCAAGCTGGTCGAGAACAAGGATTGGTCACCCAAACCCAAGGACAAACGCCGCCTTTCTGAACTCTTGCAGCTTTGGTATGACCTGCACGGCCACTCGCTCCGATACGCGGACGGTCGCCTTCGCAAACTGCTCTATCTGGCCAAGCGCTTACGTGATCCAGTGGCGATCCGCCTCGACCCGCACGCCTATGCCAATGACCGCCGGTTGAGGATGGAAGCTGGCACGTCACCCAAGACGCTCAATAACGAGCTGGGCTACCTGCGTGCGGTCTACAACGAGCTACGTGGACTCGGCGTCATCGACTACCCGAACCCGCTGGAGCTGGTGAAACCGTTGCGTGTCCAGGAGCGTGAGCTGTCCTGGCTGACCAATGAACAGATAGCCGAACTCCTGCAGTCCATCCGGTCGGGCTGCGATAACCCGCATGTCGAAATTATCGTGTTGATCTGCTTGGCCACCGGTGCTCGATGGTCTGAGGCCGAAAAGCTCAAGCCGCATTCGGTGCGAAACCGGGTGATCACGTTCAGTGGTACCAAAAGCGGCAAGGTGCGATCAGTGCCTATCTCTGCCGAGCTTGAAGCTAGGATCATTCGTCACTGGCGTGAGAATGGTCAGCCGAACGCTGCTATTACCGCGTTCCGCCGCGCCTTGGCCCGGACGACCATCAAGCTACCGAAGGGGCAGGCAGCGCACGCACTGCGCCACACCTTCGCTAGCCATTTCATCCAGAACGGCGGGAACATCGTCACGCTCCAGCGCATCCTGGGCCATTCGAGTTTGGCGATGACCATGCGGTATGCGCATTTGGCTCCTGATCATCTACAGGATGCTTTGCGCTTTGGCCCGCTTTCGTCTCTCTGATTCAGATATTTCATTGATGGAATATTCCTTTGAGGTTATATTTTAGCCATGACTTGGGATATCGAATATACCGATGAGTTCGGTGAGTGGTGGGAACGCTTGTCTGCTGAGGAGCAGGAGTCCGTTGCGGTGTCGGTTAAGCTCTTGGAAGAGCGAGGCCCATCCCTTGGCTTTCCACATAGCACTGGGATCAACGGCTCGCGTCACGGCCACATGCGGGAGCTGAGGACACAGCATGAAGGCCGACCATACAGAACCCTGTACGCATTCGATCCCAGGCGTTCGGCTATTTTGCTGATCGGCGGCGACAAGACTGGTGATGATCGTTGGTATGACATCAACGTTCCGCTGTCTGATCGATTGTATGACGAACATCTGGAACAGCTTCGAAAGGAGGGCTTGATAGATGGCTAAGAAATTCGCAGAGCTGCGCGCAAAGATGGCTCCTGGGTCTCAGGCTAGAGTAGAGGCCAAAGCCCAGAAGCTGCTTGCAGAAATGCCGCTTAATGAGCTTCGCCAGGCTCGTGGGCTGTCACAGAAGGTGCTGGCTGAAGTACTGCATGTACAACAACCCTCCATTGCCAAGATGGAAAAGCGTACTGACATGTACATTTCCACATTGCGTAGCCACATAGAGGCCATGGGTGGTCAATTGGATGTCGTTGCCCGGTTTCCCGATGGCTCAGTGAAGATCAGTAATTTTTCAGAGATCGAAAGCGATCTCCTGCAGCAAGCTTAGCGCTTCGACACTTTTTCGACACCCAAAGAAAAACCCCTGACTTTCTCTAGGAAAATCAGGGGTTTATTTGGTGGAGCCGGGGGGATTTGAACCCCCGTCCGCCAGTTCTCCACTGTCGGTACTACATGCTTAGCCGTGTCTATTGAGTTAACCCTCAGCCGCCCGACGGGCAGGGTGCATTGGGCGAGTTGTGTAAGTTTTAGCCACTTCGTCCACAACGTACTACGCGGCGATCCTGTTCTGCATGACAATCACTTCGGGTTTACAGGCATCCCCTAGTGATCGCTGGAGCCGAAGCTACCAGAAGGACTAGTCGCGCCGCTTACGCAGCGAGAGCGTAGCCCTCGTAGTTTTCGTCATTGGCAACTATAGAAAGTTGCAACAGTGGATTTACGACTTCTGTTACCAAGTCGGCATGCACCTCGAGCTTCGCCACCGGCGTCGAATCCTAATCGGCCCCGAAACTTGCGAGGCGCGCAGTGTACGCCAAAAGGGTTCGTGGCGTCGACCCAGGTTACACGGCGCGCTCGCAAACAGGCCGGCGTGGAGCCGGCCCGTCAGCTGTCAGCTAGTAGCGCCGCTGCCGTCATCACCCGGTGCGTCGAGCAGCTGCAGAGCGCGCTCGGCATGGGTACCGCAAGCTTTAAGGTCACCCGCAGCCTGGGCGTCGGTGGCTTCTTTCTTGGCTTCTTGGACCTGCTGCTTGAGCGGCTCGGGCAGGGTGGCTTTGGCGGCCACGGCATTGTCGAGTTTCTGCAGGTTGACGGTGCACAGGTCATCAGCTGCGAAGGCCGGTGCGGCCAGTACGGCGGCAATGACGAACATGGATACGCGCTTCATGTGGTAATCCTCTCATCACGAATAGATTCCCGGTGCCGCCCTGATTGAGGGTGAGGGGAGCCGGGAGCGTCCCACCCAAATCGTTTGGGCTTAGTGAAGCTGACTGGCCTTTCGCGATGACGGTTCAGTGTTTTTCTGATGGCGCATCGCCTGCCTTATAACGGTGCGATGTCGACCGGGTCGGCATGCACCAGCACCTCGGCCTGGGCAAATTCGCCGCGGATGGCGTCCTCGACCTGGTCGCACAACACGTGGGCTTCGGTGAGGCTGAGGCTGCCGGGCAAATCGATGTGCAGCTGTACGAACCAGCGGGTGCCGGACAGGCGTGTGCGCAGGTCGTGAATGCCGACGACGCCAGGAACGGCGCAGGCCAGCTCGACCATGCGCGTGCTGACGTCGGGCGCCAGTTCCTGATCCATCAACACGCTGACCGACTGGCGAGCGATACTCACAGCGCTCCACAAGATGTAGGCCGCGATGCCGATCGCGAATAATGCATCGCCCTGGTGCCAACCCAGGTAGGCGAGCAGCAGCGCAAGGAGGATCCCGCCATTGAGCAGCAGGTCGGAGCGGTAGTGCAGCGAGTCGGCATGGATGGCGGTGGAACCGGTCTTGCGCACCACGTGATGCTGGAACATCAGCAGGGCGACCGTCAGCGCCATGGATAGCAGCATTACCGCGATGCCCAGGCCCTGAGCGGTCAGCGGCTCAGGCTGGCGCAGGCGCTCGAAGCCTTGCACGGCGACCAGGATGGCACTGGCAGCGATGAACAGCGCCTGGCCAAGACCTGCGAGTGCTTCGGCCTTGCCGTGGCCGTAACGATGGTCATCGTCGGCGGGGCGCAGGGCGATGTTCACGGCGATCAGGTTGAGCAGCGAGGCGGCGCTGTCGAGCAGAGAATCGGTAAGGCCGGCGAGCAGGCTGATCGAGCCGCTGGCCCACCAGGCGATCGCTTTGCACAGCACCAGGGTGAGCGCCACGCAGAGTGCGGCGGCGGTGGCTTGGCGCATCAGGCGGGCGTGCTGGCGGTCGAGAGTCATTGGCAATCCATGCACGATGGCGGGCGCAGCCCGTCATCACTGACGGGCTGCGGGGGATCAGGCGGAGGGGCGCAGACCGTAGGCCGCCAACTGCTCGGTACTGCCGCTATGCTGGATCAGGCGTGGGTCGTCGAGCGGCAGGTTGTGGCCGGTCTGGGTTTCGATCAGCGCCTTGAGCTTGGCGGTATCGACCTTGCCATCGGCGTCCACCACGTTTTTCAGGGACTGCGTATCGACCTGTGCTGTGGTACCGCCTGGCAGGTAAATGGCGCCGGTGGCGAAGTCGACGCCAAAAGCGATCAGCCCGGGAATCACGTAGAAGAGGATGCCGATGGCGTTCAGGCCGGCGACGAGTGGGTCGACCCGGCCCTCGATCTGGCCGCGGCGATCGGGGAAGAAGACGGTGCCGCAAGCGGACAGTTGAGTGACCAATGTAACGGCGAGAACGCCGCCAATAACGCGGGATTTCGTGCGCATCGAGCACCTCCAGAAAAAGTGGATGCCACTATAGCAAGGCGAGCATTGCAAAGCTGCCGTGACGCAGCAATACGCAGCCTTCGACGGTATATGACCGAGCAAGCATGGCGGCGGTTCGCCGTTATAATCGCCGGCCTGAACTGGAGCCCCGATGAACAGCCTGCCGATCGATTCCCTGCTGCCCGACCTGCGCCGCGTCCTGGCCGACCGTGATGAAGTGGTGCTCGAGGCGCCGCCCGGTGCCGGCAAGACCACCCGTGTGCCGCTGGCCGTGCTCGATCAGCCATGGTTGGCCGGGCAGCGCATCATCATGCTCGAGCCGCGGCGCCTGGCTGCCCGTGCCGCGGCCGAGCGGCTGGCCAGTGAGCTGGGGGAACAGGTCGGCGAGACGGTGGGCTATCGCATCCGCCTTGACAGCAAGGTGGGGCCGAACACGCGCATCGAGGTGGTGACCGAGGGCATCCTCGCTCGCCGCCTGCAGGACGACCCGGCGCTGGAAGGTGTCGGGCTGGTGATTTTCGACGAATTTCACGAGCGCAGCCTGGACGCCGACCTGGCCCTGGCGCTGACCCTCAATGGGCGGGCGATGTTTCGCAGTGCCGACAGTGGCGAGGCGCCGCTCAAGATACTGCTGATGTCCGCAACCCTGGAAGGCGAGCGCCTGGCCGGTTTGCTGGGTGACGCGCCAGTGCTGCGCAGCGAAGGGCGCATGTTCCTCGTGGACATCCGCTGGGGCGCGCCGTGGCAGGGCGGCGAGTGGCTGGAGCCTAGAGTGTTGCAGACGGTACTGCAGGCGCTGGACGACGAGCCCGGCAGCCTGCTGGTGTTTCTGCCCGGCCAGGCGGAAATTCGCCGGGTGGCCGAGCAACTGGAGGAAGCGCTGGGCAGGCGCAGCGACGTGCGGGTCTGTCCGCTGCATGGCGAGCTGGAACTGTCGGCCCAGCGTGCGGCCATCGAGCCGGCACCATCCGGGCTGCGCAAAGTAGTGCTGGCCACCAACATCGCCGAGACCAGCCTGACTATCGACGGTGTGCGCGTGGTGGTCGACGCCGGGCTGGCGCGGGCGCCGCGCTTCGATCCCGGCAGCGGCATGACGCGCCTGGACACCGCGCGCATTTCCCGCGCGTCAGCCACCCAGCGCGCGGGCCGTGCGGGGCGTCTGCAGCCGGGGGCCTGCTATCGGCTCTGGTCCCAGGCCCAGCATGAGCAATTGCCTGCTTATTCCTCGGCAGAAATTCTTCAGGCTGACCTGGCGGGCCTGGCACTGCAATTGGCGCGCTGGGGCGTCGAGGTGGACGAGCTGGTATGGCTCGATCCGCCGCCTGCCGCGGCCTATGCCCAGGCGCGCGACTTGCTGCAACGCCTCGGCGCGCTCGACGAACGTGGCGTGCTGACCGCCCATGGCCAGGCCATGGCCGAGCTGCCGGCACATCCGCGTATGGCTCATCTGTTGCTGCGCGGGCAGGCGCTTGGGCTCGGTGGGCTGGCCTGCGACCTGGCGGCCCTGCTGGGCGAGCGTGATATTCAACGAGGTGGCGGAGCCGACCTGCACAGTCGCCTGACGCTGCTGGCGGGCGAGAGCCGGGCTGCGCGCGGTGCCAATGGCGGCGTGCAGCGCGCGCGACAACTGGCCAAACAGTTCCAAGGCTACTTGCGTCGGGTGCCGATCACCGAGGCGGTCGGCGACCCCGAGCATGGCCGCTGGCTAGGCGCGCTGCTGGCGTTCGCCTATCCGGACCGCATCGCCCGCCAGCGCCGCGAGGGCGGCGCCGAATATCGCCTGGCCAATGGACGTGCCGCGCAGTTTGCCGAAGCCGACGCCTTGATGAAACACACCTGGCTGGTGGTCGCCGACCTGGGCAGTCGGCAGGGCCAGCGTGAGGAGCGCATCTATCTGGCTGCCGAACTGGAGCCGGCACTGTTCGACTCGGTGCTGGCCGAACAGGTGAGCAGCCAGGATCTGCTCGAATGGGACGAACGTGAAGGCGTGCTGCGTGCCGAGCGGCAGCGCAAGATCGGTGATCTGGTGCTCAGCAGCGAAGCCTTGCCGGGGTTGGACGCCGAGGCGCGCACCAGCGCGTTGATCGGCCTGGTAAGGCGCAAGGGGCTGGCGCTGCTGCCGTGGACGGCCGATCTGCGTCAGTGGCAGGCGCGGGTGATGTTGCTGCGCGGCCTCGATCTGCAAAGCCAGGCAGCCAGCGACTGGCCGGATGTCTCGGACGAGGCGCTGCTGGCCGCGCTGGAAACCTGGTTGGCGCCGTACCTGGGAAAGGTCACCCGGCTGAGCCACTTCGGCAACCTCGACCTGCACGCGATGTTGCAAACCCTGTTGCCGTGGCCGCTGCCTCAGCGTCTGGACGAATGGGCGCCGCGCAGCATCGCAGTGCCGTCCGGCTCGCGCATCGGCCTGGATTACAGCGAGCACCCGCCGGTGCTGGCGGTGCGCCTGCAAGAGCTGTTCGGCCTGGCCGAGACGCCGCGCATCGCCAATGGCCGCCAGCAGGTGTTGCTGCACTTGCTATCCCCGGCGCGGCGACCGGTGCAGGTGACCCAAGACCTGGCCAACTTCTGGCGCACCACTTACGCCGAGGTGAAGAAGGACTTGAAGGGGCGCTACCCGAAGCATTATTGGCCGGACGACCCGCTGATCGCCGAGCCGACGGCGCGTGCCAAGCCGCGCAAGTAAGCAACCGCGCCGCGCGTTCACGGCGCGAACGGCGGCGCTTCGGCAATCTCGATCAGCAGCGGCCGGTCGCTCGGCGCTTCACGCAGCAGGGTTTGCAGGTGTGCGTGGTCGCAGGCGCGTTCGGCCAGGCAGCCGAAGCCGCGGGCGATGGTCGGGAAGTCAGGTGTGTAGATGTCGACGCCCAATGGGGTGATGTTGCGGCGTTGCATGTAACGCTTGATCTCGCCGTAGCCCTGGTTGTTCCACAGCAGCACGATGATGCCGACCCGTGCTTCCACGGCACTCGCGAGTTCCGGCAGGGTGAACTGGATGCCGCCGTCGCCCATCAGGCTGATCACCGGGCGAGTTGGTTCGGCGAGCTTGGCGCCGATGGCTGCCGGCAGGCCGTAACCCAGGGTGCCGTAGCCGGTTGAGGCGTTGAACCAGCGCCGTGGGCCGTCCAGCTCGACGAGGTGGTTGCCGCTATACACGGTTTGCGTCGAGTCGCCGACGAAGCGCGCGTCGGGCAGCACGTCGAGGATGCAGTCGAACAGCTGGCGGTAGTGCGCCCAGCCGGCGAAGTCTTCGATAACTTGCCGGCGAACTGCGTCCGCGCGCCTGGCGCCGCTGCTTTGTTCATCACGCTCGCGCTGCGGCAGCTGTTTCAGCAGCGCTTCGATGGCCAGGCCGGCATCGCTGAGGATGGCCAATGCCGGCGCATGATTGCGCTGCAACTGCTCGGCGTCGATGTCGATACGGATCAGCTCGCCGCCGATCCTGAAGTTGCCGTCGAACACCACGTCGTAATCGGTCTCGCCCAGCTCGGTGCCGATGGCCAGCGCCACGTCGGCGTCCAGCGCCAGCTGGCGTACCGGCGGCAGCGACTGATTACTGCCGATCAGCAGCGGGTGGGCGGCGGGCAGCAGGCCCTTGGCATTGATGGTCAGGGCGGTGGGCGCATCGAGTGCTTCAGCCAGCCTGCGCACTGCCTCGGGCTCTTGCACGCAGCCGCCGCCGATCAGCAGCAGCGGCCGCTGGGCGTGGCGCAGGCGCTGCGCCGCCTGCTGGATCAGTGCGGCCTGTGGTGCCGGGCGTGGGGCAATCAGTCGTGGTTGTAGGCGCAGGTAGTCGGCGGGGGCGGTGATCACATCCAGCGGCAGTTCGATATGCACCGGTCGTGGTCGCCGCCCATCGAAGACCGCAAAGGCGCGGGCCAGCACGTCTGGCAATTCGTCGACGCTCATCAGCGTATGACTGAAGGCGGCTACGCCAGCGACCAGGGCGCGTTGATCCGGCAACTCGTGCAGGTAGCCGTTGCCGCGGCCCAGACGCTCGCGCTCGTTGACGCTGGAGATCACCAGCATGGGAATCGAGTCGGCATAGGCCTGGCCCATGGCCGTGGCGATGTTGGTCATGCCCGGCCCGGTAATGATGAAACACACGCCAGGCTTGCCGGAGACGCGCGCATAGCCATCGGCCATAAAGCCGGCGCCCTGCTCGTGGCGCGGGGTGATGTGGCGAATGCCGCTGCCCGGCAGGCCGCGGTACAACTCGATGGTGTGCACGCCGGGAATGCCGAAGACGGTGTCGACGCCCCAGGCCTCGAGTTGCTTGACGAGAAATTCACCGCAGGTGGTCATGCTGGCTCCTTGATGATGAATCTGCAGATACCGGTAGTTGCACCAGCATCTGCAACGGGTTCAGGCGAGGCTGGCGGCGCGCGCCTGCGGGCGGGTCAGCAGGCTGCCGATCACGAAGGCCAGCAGGCCGACTGCCAGGCTGTAGTAGATCGGCGTATTGGCTTCCAGGCCGTCCTTGAACATGAACACCAGCGCGGTGGCACAACCCAGCGCCATACTGGCGATGGCGCCGATGGTAGTGGCGCGTTTCCAGTAGATGGCGCCAAGGATGGGAATCAGGATACCGCCTACCAGCAGGTTGTAGGCCAGGGTCAGGGCGCCGATCACGTCGCTGACCACCAGGGAGATCGCCAGCACCAGCAGGCCGGTGAGCAGGGTGAACAGCCGAGCGGTGCCGAGGCTCGACGGGCGACCGCCGCGCAGTTTCGGTAGCAGGTCCTCGGTCACCGTGGTGGACGCGGCGAGCAGGCCGGCGCTGGCGGTGGACATCATCGCGGCCAGGGCGGCGGCGATCACCAGGCCGCGAATGCCGTCGGGCAACGCACTCTGCACGATGGAGGCGAAAGCGTTGTTGGCGTTGGCCAGGTCCGGCAGTAGCACCTTGGCGCACATGCCGATCAGCGCGCCAACCAGCCCGTACAGCACGCAGTACACGCCGGCCAGGCTGCCGGCCACCCGAGCCACCTTCTCGTTGCGGGCGGTGAACACACGTTGCCAGATGTCCTGGCCGATGAGGATGCCGAAGAAGTAGATCAGGAAGTAGGTGAGTATGGTGTCGTAGCCGATGGTGGTCAGGCTGAAGGCGGTGTCCGGCAACTTGGCCACCAGTTCGTCCCAGCCGCCGACGCGGTACAGGCAGATGGGCAGCAGCACGAACATCAGCCCGACCGTCTTGATCGCGAACTGCACGATGTCGGTGAGGGTCAGCGACCACATGCCGCCGACGCTCGAGTACACCACCACGACGCCGCCAGCCAGCAGGATGGCCGCCCAGAGGGGCAAATCGAACAGCACCTGCAGCACGGTGCCGCTGGCCAGTACCGAGACCACCGAGATCATCAGCGCGTAGGCGAACATCACCACCGCACTGGCCTGGCGCGCCGCGGGTGTGTAACGGCGCTCGAGAATCTGGGTGACCGTGAAGATGCGCAGCTTGAGCAGCGGTTTGGCCAGAAACAGATTGAGCACGATGATCCCGGCGCCCAGGGCGGCGCACAGCCACAACCCGGAAATGCCGTGCACATAACCCAGGCGCACGGTGCCGACGGTCGCGGCGCCGCCGAGTACCGTGGCGGCCATGGTGCCCATGTAGAAGGCCGGGCCGAGGTTGCGGCCGGCCACCAGGTAATCTTCCTGGCTGCGCGCGCGGCGCATGCCGTACCAGCCGAGCAGCAGCATGCCGGCGGCGTAAATCAGTACTACGGATATATCCGGGATCATGTGTTTCTCCAGCGCCTGTCACGATTCTTGTCAGGGGCGCCATAGCGCCAACCTTGTTATTCACCCCCGGCAGCCGTCGGGTAGTGGTGCTTCGGCAGTGCGGCAGGGCCGCGCGGAGCGCAGTGCGCTCCATGACCCGCGAACGGGTAATGCGCCACGGCGGGCTTCTGATGTCCCGTGTGGGTTGTTCGGTGATGTGAAACCGGGGCTACCGGGCGAGCGCGCGGCTCACTTGCGCACCACACCCGGTAGCACGCAGAGCATCTCGTAGAGCAGGTTGGCGCCCAGCAGTGAGGTATTGCCGGTGGTGTCGTAGGGCGGGGAGACCTCGACCAGATCGCCGCCGATCAGGTTCAGGCCGTGGCAGCCTCGGATGATTTCCAGCGCCTGGATAGTGGTCAGGCCGCCGACTTCCGGCGTGCCGGTGCCGGGCGCCCAGGCCGGGTCGATGCCGTCGATGTCGAAGGACAGGTACACCGGGCCGCCAGCGACCTTGGCGCGCACTTCTTCCATCAGCGGGGCGAGGGACTTGTGCCAGCACTCTTCGGCCTGCACCACCCGGAAGCCCTGGTTGCGACTCCAGTTGAAGTCGTCGGCGGTGTAGCCTTGGGCGCGCAGGCCTATCTGCACCACGCGCTGGCTGTCGAGCAGGCCCTCTTCCTGGGCGCGGCGAAAGGTGGTGCCATGGGCGATCTTCTCGCCGAACATGTGGTCGTTCACATCCGCATGGGCGTCGATGTGCACAAGGCCGACCTTGCCGTATTTCCTGTGCATGGCGCGCAGGATCGGCAGGGTCAGGGTGTGATCGCCGCCGAGGGTCAGCGGGATGATGTCGTGGGCGAGCACGCGGTCATAGTGCTCCTCGATGATGCGCACGGCGTCGAGCAGGTTGAACGTGTTGATCGCCACGTCGCCGATATCGGCGACGTTCAGGGAATCGAACGGCGCGGCACCGGTTGCCATGTTGTACGGGCGGATCATCACCGACTCGGCGCGAATCTGCCGCGGCCCGAAGCGGGTGCCGGAGCGCAGGGACGTGCCGATATCCAGCGGGATGCCGATAAAGGCAGCGTCGAGCTTGTCCAGCTCCTCGGGTGCCTGCACGTGAGGCAGGCGCAGCATGCTGGCGATCCCGCCGAAACGGGGCATTTCGTTGCCGCCCAGGGGCTGGTGGAGGGAATTGTCCACGGGGGCCTCACAGTTCTTGTGGTTGTCGTGGCCCGATTCTGGTCAGGGTTGGCGGCGAGAAGAATCGAGCAGCACAAATAATCAGTTCAGAAATTCCTAAACTGATGAGCAGGCTTTAGCATGTGCCGGGCTCGTCCACCGTCATGGTTTGCCAATGCCTGATCTCAAGCTGCTGCGCCTGTTCGTCTGCGTCGTGCGCCACCAGGGTTTCGCCGCGGCGCAGCAGGAGCTGAACCTGTCCACCTCGGCGATCAGTACCTATATGAGCCAGCTCGAAGCGCAGCTTGGTTTCGTGCTCTGCCATCGCGGGCGTGGCGGCTTCAGCCTGACCAGCAAGGGCGAGCTGTTCCATCAGGAAGCGTTGCGGCTGCTGGCCGAGGTGCAAGGGTTCGAGCGTTATTCGGCGGCGCTCAAGGGTGAGCTACGCGGCACCCTGAATCTGGGCGTGCTGGATTCGACGGTAAGCGATCCGTCTCTGCCGCTGGCCGAGGTGATCGGCGCCTACAGCCAGGAACATCCGGCCGTGCACCTGCACCTGGCGGTGCTCAGCCCGGCTGAGCTGCAACTCGGCGTGCTGGAAAATCGCCTGGACCTGGCCATCGGCGCCTTCTCGGTGCGTACCAACGGGCTGATCTACCAGGCCCTGTACCGCGAGCAGCACTGGCTGTACTGCAGCGATAGGCACCCGCTGTATACCCAGCGGCAGATTCCGGCAGAAGTGATCACCCAGCAACGCATGGTGGGCCGTGGTTACTGGAGCCAGGCCGAACTCGCGCGTCATGGTTTCAAGCACAGCGCGGCGACCGTGGAGTCGATGGAAGCACAGCTGATTCTGGTGCTGTCCGGCGCCTATATCGGCTATCTGCCCGAGCATTACGCCCAGCAGTGGGCGGAACAGAAGCGCCTGAAAGTGCTGCTGCCCACCACCTTTGGCTACCAGGCACCCTTCACCCTGGCGCTGCGCCGTGGGCGCTCACGGGAACCGCTGATCCAGAGCTTCCGTGATCGCCTCAACGCGCAGTTGAATCATGGCTAGGCTGCCTCAGCGGCGGGGAATAGCGAGCCCGGCATAAAGCCCGGCCCCGTATCAGTGGGAGCGGGCGGGGATGCCCAGTCCGTGCCCGCGATTCGGGTGCATGGCGCCCTCCCACAAAGGCCTGCGCTCGGCCGTAGGGTGCCGGGCGGCGATCCGCTTCAGCCCGGCAGCCGAGCGCAATGCATGCTCGCTCAGCGCACCAGGCAAGGTTTCTTGTTATCGAAGGTCCAGCCGCTGATCAGGTATTGCATGGCCACGGCGTCATTGCGCGCGCCCAGGCCCATACCCTTGTAGCACTCGTGGGCCTTGGCCACGGCATCCATGTCCAGCTCCACGCCGAGGCCCGGCTTTTTCGGCACCTGCACGAGACCGCCTTCGATACGCAGCGGCTCCTTGGTCAGGCGCTGGCCGTCCTGCCAGATCCAGTGAGTGTCGATGGCGGTGATCTTACCCGGCGCGGCCGCCGCTACATGGGTGAACATGGCCAGGGACACGTCGAAGTGGTTGTTCGAGTGCGAGCCCCAGGTCAGGCCCCAGTCGTTGCACATCTGCGCCACGCGCACCGAACCCTGCATGGTCCAGAAGTGCGGGTCGGCCAGGGGGATGTCCACCGATTGCAGCTGGATCGCATGGCCCATCTGGCGCCAGTCGGTGGCGATCATGTTGGTGGCGGTCGGCAGGCCGGTGGCGCGGCGGAACTCGGCCATCACTTCACGGCCGGAATAACCATTCTCGGCGCCGCAGGGGTCTTCGGCATAGGCGAGCACATGGTGCTGATCGCGGCACAGGCGAATGGCTTCCTGCAGTGACCAGGCGCCGTTCGGGTCCAGGGTGATGCGCGCCTCCGGGAAGCGCTCGGCCAGCGCGGTGACCGCTTCGATTTCTTCATCGCCGCGCAGCACGCCGCCCTTGAGCTTGAAGTCCTTGAAACCATAACGCTCGTAGGCGGCTTCGGCGAGGCGCACCACGCCCTGTGCGTCCAACGCTTCTTCGTTGCGCACCTGGAACCAGGCGTTGTCGGCATCGGCTTCCTGGCGATAGGGCAGGTCGGTTTTCTTGCGGTCGCCGACGTAGAACAGGTAACCGAGCATTTCTACGGCATCGCGCTGCTGGCCTTCGCCGAGCAGGGCGGCGACCGGCACGTCCAGATACTGGCCGAGCAGGTCGAGCAGAGCGGCCTCGACGGCGGTGACCGCATGAATGGTGATGCGCAGGTCGAAGGTCTGCAGGCCACGCCCGCCGGAGTCGCGGTCGGCGAAAGCCTGCCGTACCTGACCGAGCAATTTCTGGTACTGGCCGATGGGCTGGCCGAGCAGCAGTTGGCGGGCGTCTTCCAGGGTCTGGCGAATCGCTTCGCCGCCCGGCACTTCGCCGACGCCGACATGGCCGGCGTTGTCACGCAGGATCAGCAGATTGCGGGTGAAGAACGGCGCATGGCCGCCGCTCAGGTTGAGCAGCAGGCTGTCGTGGCCGGCGACGGGAATGACTTCCAGGGCGGTGATGACCGGAGTACCTGCATGGGTGTTGTTATTGTTCATCGCGTGGTTCCTGTGCCGTTGAAGGCGTTGCGGTGGGTCTGGCTGCCATGCCGAGGCAGCGATAACGGATCGCTTTCGCTTCTCATTGAAAAGATAACGTTATCATAATAGTCGGATAGCGTTATCATTCAAGCGGAAATTTCAAGTGTGATGGTTGCGGGTACGGCCGTGCAGGAGCGACCCGCCCCACTCGATGGTCTACGAGCTTATGTGAGCGCGTGCCATGCGCGCGACGGCTTGGCGGGCATGGACTAGGAGCCTGTTCACGATCTCTATGCGCTTGCAGCGGTAATTAACAAGACAGAAGCGGTCATCGGCGCGGTATCTGTGGGAGCGGCGGGGACGCCCAGTCCATGCCGGCGATTTTTCGCGCGCATGGCGCGCTCCCGCAGTGGGTCGGTGAACGGCCACTCCCGTCACTTGGCGGCCAAAATCGGCGAACCTGGGCCGGAAGATTATGAACAGGTTCCAAGCGTTCCCGCCCGCTTCCACGATCAGATTGCAGGATTCAGGATCGAGCAGTGCTGCCACGTTCGATAATGGCAAACCCGGTATCCACACTCGCCTCGGCCTTCTGGCCAGCGAAGCGGCGCAGCAGCGCTTCGGCCACTTGCTGGCCCATCTCGGTGGCGTTGACGCTGACGGTCGACAGCGCCGGGTTGGCGAACTGGCCATTGAGGGTATCGCCGAAGCCCAGCACGGCGATATCGGCGGGAGCGCTCAGCCCGCGGGTGGAGGCTTCGGCCAGCACGCCAAGGGCCACGGTGTCCGAGCTGCAGAAGATGAAGTCGGGTTGCTCGCCGGCATCGAGCAGGTTGGCCAGGCCCTTGCGGCCGACTTCCCAGGTGGCGGGCAGCGGTAGTGTCTGCACCGCCACGTTATCCACACCCAGCTCGGCGAGGCGGCCGATCACCGCCGTGCAGCGGCGCAGCGCCCGCGGATCGTCGACGCCGACCACCGCCCAGCGGCGGTAACCCTTGGCGAAGAAATACTCGGCCACCGCTGCGCCGACCTGTTCGTGGGAAAAGCCCACCTGCATGTCCAGGCCGTCGTCGCTCAGGTCCCAGGCTTCCACTACCGGGATGCCGGCTGACGACAGGCGCTGGCGGCTGGCCTGGGTATGGAAGGTGCCGGTCAGCACGATGCCGTCGGGGCGGCGACCCAGAATGGCGGCCAGCAGGGTTTCCTCCTGCTCCGGTACATAGCCACTGGGCCCGACCAGGGTGTGGTAACCGGCCTCGGCGAGGCGATCCATGATCGCCTGCACCACGCTGGCGTAGATCGAGTTGGCGATGGTCGGCAGCACGATGGCCACCAGGCGGCTCTTGCTGGTGGCCAGCCCGCCGGCCATCAGGTTGGGCACGTAGCCCATGGCGCGCACCACTTCCAGTACATGCTCGCGGGTGGTATCGCTGACCAGCTCGGGCCGCTGGATCGCCCGCGAGACGGTGATCGGCGACACGCCAGCCCTGAGCGCGACATCCTTGACCGTCACCGGCAGATCGCTGAGGTCGCCGCGGTCCTTGGCCAGTTCTCTGCGCGATTTTCTTGCCACGTGCTCGTCTCGATGGGGGTAGGGTCGATTCGCGAAGGTTACGGCAGCGGCGCGGCATTGTCGCCGGCGCGCAGCATGTACAGGCGGAACACCACCACGGTGGTGAACAGCTGGCAGAGGCCGAACAGCACGTCCAGCAACAGGCGCCCGGCTGGCTCGGCGGAGATATCGGCGGCCCAGAAGCCGGCGAGCCATGGCGGTACCATCACCAACATCACGCAGGTGAAGATCGGCCAGAAGTGCCCGTGGGTCAGTTGCAGGCTTTCGTGCAGCGCCTGCAATGGCGTGAGGCCACGCAGCACCAACAGGTAGTCGGCGAACACCAGCCGCACCATCAGCCACAACCCCGGCAGGATGAACAGCGAGATGCCGAGCATGATCGCCAGGGTGCCGATGCCGGCCAGCAGCACGAAGCGCGGCCACAGGCTGAGGCTCATGGCCACCAGTGCACCCTTGCCGGGCTCTTCACCGCGGCTGCGGGCATCGATGAACAGGATCAGCGCCGCGCTGTACAGCGGATAGAAGAACAGGCCGAGCAGCACCTCATAGAGCGGCACCTTGGCGGCGCCGACCAGGTCCTCGAGCTGCAGGCTCACGAAGGCTTCGAGCAACAGGAAGGGCAGGCACAGCAGGAGGATCTGCAAGAAGTTTTGCCGAAAGAAGAACCAGGCGTCACGCAGGGCGTCGAGTGGATTCATGAACGGTCGCAGGCGAAAAAAACAGGCCGCCATGATACGAGCGTGGCAGGCCGGCCACCAGCGATGACGTTCGTCGCCGCCGTGGCGCTGCCTTCGACCTCGAGGGGCCAGGGCTGGCATACTGGCCGCCCGTGCAACCCGCGCGAACCTTGTGAGGATGTCCGGTGAAGAAAATTGCCGTGTTCGCCGACGTACAGAATCTCTACTACACCGTGCGCCAGGCCTATGGCTGCCACTTCAACTACACGGCGTTGTGGAACGAACTGGCGGCGGGCGGCGAGATCGTCGAGGCGTACGCTTATGCCATCGATCGCGGTGATCCCAAGCAGCAGCAGTTCCAGCAGATCCTGCGCAACCTGGGCTTCACCGTGAAGCTCAAACCTTACATCCAGCGTAGCGACGGCTCGGCCAAGGGCGACTGGGACGTGGGCATCACCATCGACGTGATGGACGCTGCGGCGAACGTCGACAGCGTGGTGCTGGCCTCCGGTGACGGCGATTTCGATCTGCTGCTCGAACGCATTCGCCAGCGTCATGGCGTCGAAGCCGTGGCTTACGGCGTGCCTGGGCTTACCGCGCAGTCGCTGGTGCGCGCAGCCAGCCGTTACGTGCCCATCGAGGGCCATCTGTTGCTCAAACACTGAGGTTCCTGTGAAACCCATCGCTGTCATCGACTTCGAAACCACCGGCATGTCGCCGGCCCAGCAGGCCCGCGCCACCGAAATCGGCGTGGTGATCATCGAAGGTGGGCAGATCACTGCCCGCTACCAGAGCCTGATGAATAGCGGAGCCTGGGTGCCGCCCTTCATTGAGCAACTGACCGGTATCAGCAACGCCATGGTGCGCAGCGCGCCACCGGCGGCCGAGGTGATGCACGAGGTCGCCGAGTTCGTTGGCGACATTCCGATGTTGGCGCACAACGCGTCCTTCGACCAGAAGTTCTGGGACGCCGAGCTGGGCCTGATCGGGCGCACCCGCGTGCAGCATTTCGCCTGCTCGCTGCTGCTGTCGCGCCGTTTGCTGCCAGGTGCGCCGAGCCACAAGCTTGGCAATCTCAATCGCTGGGCGCGGCTGCCCGATACCGGCAAGGTGCACCGGGCGCTGGCTGACGCGGAAATGGCCGCCAACCTGACCCTGCACCTGTGCAAGGTGCTGCGCGAACAGCATGGCCGCAGCGCCGTGGATCACGATTTCCTGCGTCAGCTGCAGGGCATGTCCGCCGCCAAGGTGCGCGCCTTGCTCGCCGCGTAGCCTAGCGTTGAGCGTAGCGATACCCAGGTTGCTTTCCCTGCGCTGCAACGGCTGAGCGATCGATACCCGGACGCGCTAAACTGCGCGCCATCTCCACTGCCCGCCATGTTGCCCGCCATGACCTTCGCTTCCCTCGGCCTGATCGAACCCCTGCTGCGCTGCCTCGACGGCCTCGACTACAAGACCCCGACGCCCGTCCAGGCCCAGGCCATCGGCCCGATCATCAAGGGCCGCGATATCATGGCGGCGGCGCAGACCGGCACCGGCAAGACCGCCGCTTTTACCTTGCCGATCCTGCAGCGTCTGATGATGGAAGGCCCGGTGGTGGCCAGCAATTCGGTGCGTGCCCTGGTGCTGGTGCCGACCCGCGAGCTGGCCGAACAGGTGCAGCAGAGCGTGCAGACCTACTCGCAGTTCCTGCCCCTGCGCAGCTACGCGGTATACGGCGGGGTGAGCATCAACCCGCAGATGATGAAGCTGCGCAAGGGCCTCGACGTGCTGGTCGCCACGCCAGGCCGCTTGCTCGACCTGTACCGTCAGAACGCGGTGAAGTTTTCCCAGTTGCAGGTGCTGGTGCTCGACGAAGCCGACCGCATGCTCGACCTGGGCTTTGCCCGCGAGCTGGATGATCTGTTCGCCGCCCTGCCGAAGAAGCGCCAGACCCTGCTGTTCTCCGCGACTTTTTCCGACGCCATCCGTGGTTTGGCCAAGGAAATGCTGCGCGACCCGCTGAGCATCGAAGTCAGCCCGCGCAACGCCGCTGCCAAGTCGGTGAAGCAGTGGCTGATTCCGGTGGACAAGAAGCGCAAGGCCGAGCTGTTCCTGCACCTGTATCGCAGCAAGAAATGGTCGCAGGTGCTGGTGTTCGCCAAGACCCGCAAGGGCGTCGACGAGCTCGAGCAGGCGCTACTGGCCGAAGGCATTCGCGCCGACTCGATCCACGGTGACAAGCCGCAGCCGACGCGCCTGCGTGCCCTTCAGCGCTTCAAGGCTGGCGAAGTCGACGTGCTGGTCGCCACCGACGTGGCCGCCCGTGGCCTGGATATCGACGACCTGCCGCTGGTGGTCAACTTCGACCTGCCCATCGTCGCCGAAGACTACGTGCACCGCATTGGTCGTACCGGGCGCGCCGGCGCCAGCGGCCAGGCCGTATCCCTGGTTTGCGCCGACGAGGTGCAACTGCTGTCGGCCATCGAAGCGCTGATCCAGCAGATCTTGCAGCGCGTCGACGAACCGGACTTCATCCCCGATCACCGCGTGCCGCAGACGGTGGCTGGCGGCCTAGTGGTGAAAAAGCCCAAGAAACCGAAAAAGCCCAAGGTGGTTGGCGGCGGTAAAGCCGGTGGTCTGGGCCGCTGGATGGAAAGCGACGAGCCGGCCGAGCCGCCGGTCAAGGCGATCCGCAAGGTGCCAAGCTTTGGTGGCAAGCCCAAGGGTAAACGCTAGAAATAACGGCGGGACCGGCCAGACTTAGAGTTCCTGGCCGATTTTCCACAGCACGCCGCTCGGATCGAAGACGATGAATTCGCGAATGCCCCAGGGCTGATCTTCCGGGGCGATGGTGCGCACGCCGAAGCGCTCGGCGATGTTTTCTGCCTGCACGTGGGCCCACCAGGCCCGCACGTCATCGACCATCAGGTGCATGACAAAATTCTCCGCCTGCTCCTTAACGTAGAAATTCTGTAGCAGAAAGGCGCAGTGCTCGCCGTGGCTGAAGTAGCTCATCTGGTCCGTTTGCCACGCCGCCTTGAAGCCCAGGGCGGTGTAGAAGGCCTGGCTGAGGGAGTAGTCCCTGGCCGGAACGAAGGTCTTGAGTTGCAGGCTGGTGAGCATGGATTTTCCTCTTCCCTGAATTATCGGTTTTGCGCCTTGAGCCAGCGCAGCATGCCCTGACCGGCCACGCGGCCGCTGGCGAAGCAGGCGGTGAGCAGGTAGCCGCCGGTGGGTGCTTCCCAGTCGAGCATTTCACCGGCGCAGAAGGTGCCGGGCAGTTGCGTCAGCATCAGATTGTCGTCGAGTGCTTTGAACGGCACGCCGCCGGCGCTGCTGATCGCTTCTTCGATCGGGCGCGCCTGGCATAGCGTGATCGGCAGCGCCTTGATGGCGGCAGCCAACCGCTGCGGATCTGTGAAATGCTCGGCGGGCGTCACCTCGCGCAGCAGCGCGGCCTTTACACCATCCAGGCCAGCCTGGCGATGCAGGTGCTTGGCCATGGAGTTCGAGCCGCGGGGTTTGCTCAGGGCGTTGCCAAGGGCCGCCTCGCTGCGCTGTGGCAGCAGGTCAAGGTAGACGGTACACCTGCCGTCGCGGATGATGCGCTGGCGAATGCCGGCGGACAGCGCATACACCAGGCTGCCTTCGATACCGGTGGCGGTCAGCACGAACTCGCCGGGGCGCGGCGCTTCGCCCGGCAAACCAAGGGCGACGTTCTTCAGCGGCGCACCGGCGAATTTTTCGCGCAGCAGCGGGCTCCAGGCGGCCACGTCGAACCCGCAGTTGCTCGGTTGTAATGGCGCGACGGGCACGCCAGCCTGCTGCAGATGCGCCACCCAGCTGCCGTCGGAGCCGAGGCGCGGCCAGCTGCCACCGCCCAGGGCCAGCAGCACCGCATCGGCGCGGATCACCTGCTCGCCTTCGGGGCCCGCCACACGCAGGCTGCCGTCGGCATTCCAGCCCAGCCAGCGGTGCCGGGTGTGCAACTGCACACCGGCCTCGCGCAGGCGCTTGAGCCAGGCGCGCAGCAGCGGCGCGGCCTTCATGTCGGTAGGAAATACGCGGCCCGAGGTGCCGACGAACGTGTCGATGCCCAGGCCATGGATCCATTCGCGCAGCGCATCGGCATCGAAGCCTTGCAGCAGGGCGTGGATTTCCCTCTCGCGCTCGCCGTAGCGGCCAACGAAGGCCGGATAGGCTTCGGAGTGGGTGATGTTCATGCCACCGACGCCAGCGAGCAGAAACTTGCGGCCTACCGAGGGCATGGCGTCGTAGAGGTCGACCCGCACGCCAGCGAGCGCCAGGGTTTCGGCGGCCATCAGGCCGGCAGGGCCGCCGCCGATGATGGCGACCGAGTGGGCGGTGGGCGGGGAGAAATCGGTCATGGCGGCGTCGGCTGGGCAAAGGGCGAAGTTTACCCGAGGCCTCGCTGCTGCCATACCCGCGCGGCGCTATGGTGAAGGATGCCGTGGCGGCGGGCGAGGGCGTGGCGGTCCTTGCTGTAGCCACCGCCGATCACCCCGACCACGGGAATGTCTCGGCCCAGGCAGTGGTTGAGCACGGTCTCGTCGCGGGCGGCGACGCCGGCGTCGGTGAGCTGCAGGTAACCCAGGGCGTCGTCCTTGTGCACATCGACACCGGCGTCGTAGAGCACGATGTCCGGCTGGTACAGGGCGAGCAGGTAGCCCAGCGTGTCGTTGACCACCTTGAGGTAATCGGCATCGCCCATGCCGCGCGGCAGGGGAATGTCCCAGTCGCTGCTGGCCTTGCGCGCCGGGTAATTCTGCTCGCAGTGCAGGGACACGGTGATCGCGTCGGGCACGTTCTCGAGCAGGCGCGCGGTGCCGTCGCCCTGGTGCACGTCGCAGTCGAAGATCAGCACGCGCCCGGCCTTGCCGCTTTCCAGCAGGTAGCGGGCGATCACCGCCAGGTCGTTGAAGATGCAGAAGCCCGCCGGGTAGTCGTAGTGGGCGTGGTGGGTGCCGCCGGCCAGGTGGCAGGCCAGGCCGTGCTGCAGGGCCTGCTCGGTGGCCAGCAGCGAGCCGCCGACGGCCCGCACGGTGCGCCGCGTCAGTGCCGGGCTCCAGGGCAGGCCGAGGCGGCGCTGGTCTTCGTGGCTCAGTTCGCCGCTCAGGTAGCGCTCGATATAGGCGGGGCAGTGGCAGAGCGCGAGGATATCGGCCGGGCAGATCTCGGGCCGCAGCAGTTCTTCATCCCGGGTCAGGCCGCTGGCTACCAGGTGATCGCGCAGCAGGCGGAATTTTTCCATCGGGAAGCGATGGCCGTCGGGGAACGGCGGGCTGTAGTCGTCATGGTAGATCAGCGGCAGGGGCATACAATGGCGGTCATCGGGTGAACCTGAGGCAGTATGCATGAGAAGCGAAAGGGATGGGACCGAGCTGCAGACGCCGCGCCTGCTGATGCGCGCCTGGCGTGACGAGGATCTGGATGAGCTGGCCACGCTGTGCGCGGATCCGGCGGTGATGCGCTATTTTCCGGCGCTCCTGGGCCGCGAGCAGAGCAAGGCGCTGCTCATCCGCCTGCAACAGCACTTCGCGGATCACGGCTTTACCTTCTGGTCGCTCTGGCAACGCGAAGATGGCCGCTTCGTCGGCATGACCGGTCTGGCCCACGTCGGATTCGAGGCGAGTTTCACGCCGGCGGTGGAGATCGGCTGGCGCCTGTCGCCGGCATTCTGGGGGCAAGGCCTTGCCCAGGAAGCGGCGCGTGCCTCGCTGGATTTTGCCTTTACGCGCCTGGCGGTGGATCGCGTGGTGGCATTCACCACACTGAGCAACGCGCCGTCGCAGCGAGTGATGCGGGCCCTTGGCATGCAGCTGGCTGGCGAGTTCGAGCATCCGTCGCTGGCGCCCGGGCATGCGCTGCGCCGGCACGTGCTGTACGAAATGCCCGTGAGCAAATGGCCGAAGCAGGGCTGAGCCTGTCATCAGTGGCACCACGGCGCGATTCCTGAGCGCCGGCAAAGGCATTACCATTCACCGTCCGCGCACCCCGCGCGAGCCGTAGCATCGCCCAGTCAGGGCCGTGGAGAACCGTTATGAGTCAAGTCCTGCAAGAGTTGGTGGCGCTGCTGAGCCTGGAGGCCATCGAGGAAAACCTGTTCCGCGGCGTGAGCCAGGATCTGGGCTTTCGCCAGCTCTTCGGCGGTCAGGTACTTGGCCAGTGCGTGTCGGCGGCCACCCAGACGGTCGAGGCCGAGCGCCATGTGCATTCGCTGCACGGTTACTTCCTGCGCCCCGGCGATGCCACGCTGCCGGTGGTTTACCAGGTCGACCGCGTGCGTGACGGCGGCAGCTTCAGCACGCGCCGAGTAACGGCGGTACAGAAGGGCAAGGCGATCTTCACCTGCAGCGCTTCGTTCCAGAACCAGGAAGACGGCTTCCACCATCAGGTGCAGATGCCCGACGTGCCCGGCCCCGAAGGCCTGCGCTCGGAGACCGAGCTGGCCAGCCTGGTGGCCGACTCGTTGCCTCCGCGGGTGCGCGAGCGCGTGCTTTTCGACAAGCCCATCGAGATCCGTCCGGTCACCGTCGACAATCCGTTTTCACCCCAGGTCAGCGAGCCGGCCAAGTACGTGTGGTTCCGCGCCGACGGAGAACTGCCGGATACGCCGGCGATTCACAAATACCTGCTGGGCTACGCCTCGGACTTCAACCTGCTGACCACCTCGATGCTGCCTCACGGCGTGTCGGTATGGCAGAAGTTCATGCAGGTCGCCAGCCTCGATCACTCCATCTGGTTCCACGGCAACCTGCGCATGGACGACTGGCTGCTCTACGCCATGGACAGCCCATGGGCCGGCAATGCCCGCGGTTTCTCCCGCGGCAGCGTTTTCAATCGCCAGGGCCAGCTGGTCGCCTCGGTCGCCCAGGAAGGGCTGATTCGCCTGCGCGATGACTGGCGCTGAGTTTGCGCAACGTTGGCGAGCAGATAATCCGGCGCGATTGATTGCGCTTGCTACCCGTAAGTGGCCACCTGTGGTCGCTGAGCGCCAGCCGGCACCTGCACGGACAACGTGACGGTGATCATCCAGTATTGAGCAGGTATGCTGCGGCCTCGATTCCACGCTTGCCGGAGGGGCGATGAGCCTGCAGCGCTATACCCATTGGGTTTTCGACATGGACGGCACCCTGACCATTGCCGTGCATGATTTCGCCGCCATCCGCGTGGCGCTGGACATTCCGCCCGACGACGACATCCTCCATCACCTGGCCGCCTTGCCGCCCGAAGTGTCGAAAGCCAAGCACGCCTGGTTGCTGGAGCACGAGCGCGAGCTGGCCATCGCTTCACGCCCGGCTGCTGGCGCGGTGGCCCTGGTGCGCGGCCTGCACGCCCGCGGCCTGCGCCTGGGCATCCTCACCCGTAACGCGCGGGAGCTGGCGCTGCTGACCCTGCAGGCCATCGGTGTGGAGGATTGCTTCGCGCCGGACGACATCCTCGGCCGTGACGAAGCGCCGCCGAAGCCCGATCCCGGCGGCCTGCTGCACCTGGCCGACCGCTGGCAGGTCGCCCCGCAGGACATGGTGATGATCGGCGACCACCGCCACGATCTGGCCTGTGGCCGCGCTGCCGGCACCGCCACGGTGTTGGTCAACCTGCCGAGCAATCCGTGGCCGGAGCTGACCGATCACTTCGTCGCCGATTGCGCTGCGCTTCAGCGTCTGGCGCTGGGCGCCGCAGCTGGCTGACAGCAGCCGCTGCCGGCCTGCAGGTCTTCGAGTATCGGGCAGTCGGGGCGCTGGTCGCCCTGGCAGTGGTCGACCAGGGTTTGCAGGGTGTCACGCAGGGCTTCGAGTTCGGCGATCTTGCCGTTGAGCGCTTCGATATGTTCCACCGCCAGGGCCTTCACATCAGCGCTAGCCCGCTCGCGGTCGTGCCACAGGGCCAGCAACCGGCCGGACTCGGCGAGCGAGAAGCCCAGGTCACGGGCGCGGCGGATGAAGCGCAGGCGCTGAAGGTCGTCGTCCGCATACTGGCGATAGCCACTTTCGCTACGCCCGGCGCTGGGCAGCAGGCCGATGGATTCGTAGTAGCGGATCATCTTGGCGCTAAGCCCGGTGTGCTTGGCGGCCTGACCGATATTCATCGCGTTAATCCTCTAAATGGGGGCGCCAGGTTTTCAACAGCAGGGCGTTGCTCACCACGCTGACACTCGACAGTGCCATGGCCGCGCCGGCGAGCATCGGGTCGAGCAGCCCGAAGGCCGCCAGGGGAATGCCCACCAGGTTGTAGATGAACGCCCAGAACAGATTCTGGCGGATCTTCGCATAGGTGCGCCGGGCGATATCCAGGGCCGCAGGCACCAGGCGCGGGTCGCCGCGCATCAGGGTGATGCCGGCTGCCTGCATGGCCACGTCGGTGCCGCCGCCCATGGCGATGCCGACATGGGCCGCTGCCAGGGCCGGGGCGTCGTTGATGCCGTCGCCGACCATGGCCACCACGCCGGCCTCTTTCAGCTCAGCGACGATACGTGCCTTGTCCGCCGGCAGCACCTGGGCATGCACCGATTCGATGCCCAGCTGGCGGGCGACGGCCTGCGCGCTGCCCCGGTTGTCGCCGCTGATCAGGTGGCTGCCGATATGTCGTGCGTCGAGGGCGGTGATCGCTTCATGGGCGCCGTCCTTCAAGGTGTCGCCAAAGGCGAACAACGCCAGCACCCGTGGCGCGTCGCCCTGCTCGATCAACCAGGACAGGGTACGGCCTTCGGCTTCCCAGTCACGGGCGGCCGTGGCCAGTTCCATGGGTTCGGCGGCGCCGCTTTCCTCGAGCAGGCGACGATTGCCGAGTTGCAGGGCGCGCCCTTCGACCTGCCCGGCGATACCGCGACCGGCCAGGGCCTGGCTGGCGCCGAGCGAAGCCAGTGCAACGCCGGCCTCCTGGCAGCCCTGCAGCACCGCCTTGGCCAGGGGGTGCTCGCTGCCTTGTTGCAGCGTACCGGCCAGGCGCATCGCTTGCCGATCATCGATCCCGATGGCATGCAGGTGCGCGATTCGCGGTGTGCCCGAGGTCAGGGTGCCGGTCTTGTCGAAGGCCACCACCGTTACACCATGGGCGACTTCCAGGGCTTCGGCGTCCTTGATCAGAATGCCATGGCGGGCGGCCACGCCGGTCCCGGCCATGATCGCCGTGGGCGTCGCCAAGCCCAGGGCGCAGGGGCAGGCGATCACCAGTACGGCGACGGCGTTGAGCAGCGCTTGCTCGATGCCGGCGCCGAGGGCCAGCCAGGTGATCAGGGTCAGCAGGGCGACCAGCAGGACCACCGGCACGAACACCTGGCTGACGCGATCCACCAGTTTCTGGATCGGTGCCTTGGCAGCCTGGGCGTCCTCGACCAGGCGGATGATGCGCGCGAGCACGGTTTCCGCACCGAGGGCGGTGGTCTCGATCAGCAGACGGCCTTCGCCATTGATCGCGCCGGCGGTCACCCGGTCGCCGGGCACCTTGGCCTGGGGCACGCTTTCGCCGCTGATCAGCGCCTCATCAGCGTGGCTGGCGCCTTCCAGCACCCTGCCGTCGACCGCGAAGCGCTCGCCGGGCTTGACCACGACATGCTCGCCCACGCTCAGCGCGCTGACCGCCACCCGCTGCTCGATCCCGTCTTGCATGCGCGTGGCCTCGTCGGGGCGCAGCGCCTGCAGGGCGCGAATGGCACCCGTGGTCTGGCGCTTGGCGCGGCTCTCCAGGTATTTGCCGAGCAGGATCAGGGCGATGATCACCGCCGAGGCTTCGAAGTACAGGTGCGGCGCGTGCCCGGCCGGGGTGATCGCCCATTGATAGAGGCTCAGGCCATAGCCGGCACTGGTGCCAAGGGCGACCAACTGATCCATGTTGCCGGCGCCGCTGCGCAGCGCGTGCCAGGCGGCGCGGTAGAAACGCGCACCGAGCACAAACTGCACCGGTGTTGCCAGCAGGAACTGCGCCCAGGCCGGCAGCACCAGGTGCACGCCAAAAGGCGTCAGCAGCATCGGTAGCACCAGCGGCGCGGCCAGCAGCAGGGCCAGCGCCAGCCGCCAGCGCTCGGCGGTGAGGTGGCGGTCACCATTCACGGCAGGTGCGGCCACGGGGCTGGCCGCGTAGCCCGCGGCATCGACGGCGTTCAGCAAGGCCTGGGTATCGGTATCGGGCAGCACCTGTACCCGGGCCCGCTCGGTCGCCAGGTTGACGCTGACCTCCAACACGCCGGGCTGCTTGCCCAGCGCACGCTCGACGCGGCCCACGCAGCTGGCGCAGGTCATGCCGGTGATCGCCAGATCCAAATGCTGCGCTGGCACCTCATAACCCGCCTTCGCCACGGCCGCCACCAGTGCCGGCAGTTGCTCGGCAGGTGCCTGCACCCGCGCCCGCTCGCTGGCCAGGTTTACATGGGCAGTGGTGACCTGCGCCACGCCGCGCAAGGCGCGCTCGACCCGGCCGGCACAACTGGCGCAGGTCATACCGCTGATCGGCAGATCGAAAGTGGGCATGGCGGTCTCCGCAATTCCAGGCAGTTGCCCACAGGATCA
Source organism: Pseudomonas sp. PA15(2017) (assembly GCF_001945395.1). Lineage (GTDB taxonomy): Bacteria > Pseudomonadota > Gammaproteobacteria > Pseudomonadales > Pseudomonadaceae > Aquipseudomonas. The sequence continues at coordinate 60,547 of NZ_MSXV01000021.1, forward strand.
ACCTTGCCACATGGGTAAGGTCAAGCCCTGGCGGTAACGAGAGGGATCACTGGCTGGAAGGTGCGGGTGTCAGGTAGGGCCCGGAAGGGCTCAGGCCTATGCGATAGCGGCGGATCTCGCCGGCGGTGAGGCTCAGCCGCTGGCTGTCGAGGGGCGTGATGCCGGCCTGGCAGCTTTCCGTGCCGATCATGCCCAGGCGCACCGATACATCGCCAGGCGGCAGGTTGAACGACACCGATTGGCCCTGGAACAGCCGGGCGGCGAGCTGATCCTGCAGGTACACGCCGAATTCGCACGGCGAGGCGACTTCCAGGCGCTCGCGGGAAATGATCAGCACGGCGTAGCCATCGCCCATGGTGGTGTGCGACGGCAGTACCTGGGAGAGCGCCGGCAAGGGCAGGGCGAGAAACAGTGAGAACAGGAGGCGGGTCATGGTCAGACCATAAGAAGGTTGAGTGATCTGAGCTTGGCTGAGGTTGGCCGGTTCAACAAGCGGTCTGTTGACCTTGCCACGATGGCAAGCTCGATACTCGCCAGCACCCCAATCGAAGCCCACGGGCAGAGGAGACGACGATGCAGATATTCAAGGTGGGAGGCATGACCTGCGCACATTGCGAGCGCGCGATCACAGGTGCCGTACAGGAGATCGACGCCTCGGCGCAAGTGCAGGTCGATATCGCGGCGGGTGAAGTGAGGGTACACACCACCCACCCGGTCGATCAGGTGCTCGAAACGATCATCAACGAAGGTTACAAGGCCGAAGCGGTGCCTGCGGCTAAGACCAGTCGCTGATCAGGCCGCGAAACAGCCCGTCGATCATGATCGGCCCATCGTGCTTAGGGTCGAACAGGTTGTTGTCGCGCAGCCAGTCGCTTAGCATGCCGACGATCAATGCATGCAGGGTGCGGGCGGCCAGGCGAGGTGTCATGCCTGGGCGCAGCCGCTGCTGGGTGGCCGGCTGGGCGAAAATCATCTCGCACAGGGCGATGAACTGATTGATGAACGCCTCGTGGCGTTCTTCCGCCTCGCGCAGTTCTTCGGTGAACTCGCAGCGGTGCAGCAGAATGGTGAAGATCCGCCGCTTCTGTTCGTCTTCGGCTATCCCGGCGATACCTTCCACGCAAAGCGTGTGCAGTGACTGCAGGCCATTGCCCTGGTCGTTCTCGACCAGGCGCCCAGCCAATTGCTCCGGGGGCAGGCGTACCTGGCTGAGCATGTCATGAAACAGATGGGCCTTGTTCTGGAAGTGCCAGTAGACAGCCCCGCGAGTCACCCCTGCGTGCTTGGCGATGTGTTCGAGGCTGGTGTGAGCGACGCCCTTTTCCAGAAACAGTATTTCGGCAGATGCCAGTATGGTGGTGCGGGTCTGCTCTGCTTGTTCTTTGGTTCGACGCATACGACAGGAATCGATCGGTTCAGGAAGCAGCAAGTGTAATTATTTTTTGCAGCGGATGTTTGTTTTACAGACGAACTTGTATGTAATTGTCGGCGTCCACTTCTTTCAAGCGCCTCAACCGTCTTTTTTCGCCGGAGGGGGACACCTGTCGAGTACATCGCCAATGCCGCTTCGCCTGTTACTGATCCTTGGCGCGCTCAGCGCCTTCGGCCCACTGGCCATCGATTTCTACCTGCCCAGCTTTCCTGCGTTGGCGCTGGCGTTCGATACCGACACCGAGCACGTGCAGCTTTCGCTGGCGTCCTATTTCGCTGGCCTGGCGATTGGGCAACTGGTGTACGGGCCGCTGGCCGACCGCTTCGGCCGACGCACGCCTTTGCTGGTCGGGGTGTCGTTGTTCACCCTGGCGTCGTTGGCCTGCGCCCTGGCACCGAGCCTGGAGTGGCTGATCGCCGCCCGTTTCGTCCAGGCCCTGGGCGGTTGTGCGGGTATGGTGATTTCCCGCGCGGTGGTGCGTGACCTGTGCGACCCAATCAGTTCCGCCAAGGTGTTCTCGCAACTGATGCTGGTGATGGGCCTGGCGCCGATTCTCGCGCCGGTGGCGGGCGGCTTGCTGCTGAATCTGTTCGGCTGGCCATCGATCTTCGTCTGCCTGACGCTGTTCAGCGCGGCTTGCCTGGTCGCCCTCGCCCTGTGGCTGCCGGAGACGCTGAGCCCGAGCATTCAGCCGCCGCCCCTGAGCGGCGCGCTGAGGGAATACATGCGCCTGTTCGGTGATCTGCCGTTCATTGGCCATGCACTGACCGGCGGCCTGGCCATTGCCGGCATGTTCGCCTACATCGCCGGTTCGCCCTTCGTGTTCATCGAGCTCTACGGCGTGCCGGCCGAGCACTACGGTTGGCTGTTCGGTACCAACGCTGCAGGCTTCATCCTCGCCGCCCAGGTAAACGCCTGGCTGGTGTCACGGCATGGGCCGGCTTACTGGGCCAGGCGCATCGTCTGGTTCTATCTGGCCTGCGGCACCGGCCTGCTGGTGCTGGCGTGGGTAGGGCCGCAAGCCCTGTGGCCATTGATGGTGCCGCTTTTCGGCTGCATCGCCTCGCTGGGGATTCTGCTGCCCAACACCTCTGCTTGCGCCATGGCTGGTCAGGGCCGCCATGCCGGCAGCGCCTCGGCGCTGATGGGCAGCCTGCAATTCACCATCGCCGCCAGTGCGGCCTCCATGGTTGGCGTGCTGCACGATGGCAGCGCCGTACCCATGGCACTGGTCATCTTCAGCTGCGGCGTGCTGGCAGTGGGCGCGTCGCGCTTCACCCGTTGGGCAGAGCGTCGCGCCGGCCACCCGAACGGTTGACGCTCAGCCGGCCTGGCGTTTTTCGGCCGGCAGCGGGTGCGGAGCCTGCACCCGTGCCTGCAGCGTCGCCACGAACCGGCGTGCTTCCTCTTCACTGCGAAAGCTGACCTGATGCTTGCCCAGGCGCACCTGCCAGCAGGTGCCGAGAGGGCCTTGCGATGCACGGATCTGGATGTCCATCGACGTGTCTCCCGGTGAGGTGGAGACAGTCTAGGGGCTGTTGACGTTTCAACGCGGGCCGCGTTGCCGCGAGAAATCTCGCCAGGCCGGGCGGCGATCCGCTAGGCGGAGGACGCAGGGAATGGACTAGCCGTCCGCGTTTTCCCTTGCCAAGTCCTCCAACAACGCATGGCGAGATTTCTCGCGCAACCCGCAGGGCCGGGCCCGTTTTTGCGCGATGCGGCGTTACTCGATGGCTCATTTGGCCCACCAAACTTCGCATCTCGTGCCTTGCCTCGCGCAAAAACGGGCTCCGGCGCGGCCGTGCGTGAAACGTCAACAGACCCTAGCCAGTGCTCGCGTATCTGCCATGGCGCCGCTCAACGGATGGAATGGTCGTGAGCTTGGCGCGCTTGCCACTTTATCCCAGGCAAAAAAAGACCCGGCAATTTGCCGGGTCAATAACCGTGATTAGCCTGATGAGGAGATAACCTGAAGAGTCCGACCTAAGGGCTCTTGAGCTTATCGACCGATCTCGCGATCAGCTGATGCAAATAATAGCAATTCTCATTACATAGTCAACAGTCGATTGGAAATTATTTCTTCCGATCGTCGCCATAGCTATTTTCGACCCTTCTGAAACGCGAAACCCGGCGCATGGCCGGGTTTCTGGGGAGCGGTTTTCGGTCAGCCAGATTGGCGCAAGCCGGTGACTTCCTTGTTAAGCAGGTCGATGCGCCTGGCCATGCTCTCCACCAGGCTGTGGGCGATGCGCGGGTTGCTTTCCATCAGGCTGAGGAACTGATCCTTGGGAATCACCATCACGGTGCAGGCCTGGCTGGCCAGTACGGTGGCACTGCGCTTTTCGTGGGTGAATACCGCCATGGCGCCAAAGATCTCGTCTTTCTGCACGTCGCCGACCTTCACGCCATCGACGAAAGCCTCGGCGTGGCCATCGATGATGATGAACACATGGTCGGCTTCATCGCCCTGGTTGATCAGCGCATCGCCCTTGGCGAAATGCTTGAAGCCGGTCGCTGGTCGGATCTCGGGTTGCTTGATGCGCGCCAGGGCGTCGGACAGCAGGGCGGTATGCCCAACCAGGTACTGGATGAACAGTTCCTGGCGCGACTCGTTGGCATAGATGTGCTTGAACACATCGCTGCGCGAGTAGGGAATCAGCGTCAACGGTTCATCGCTGGTGTAACGGCAGCTCGGCAGGTCGATGCCCTGGCGCAACCCGACCAGGTCGCCCTCCTGCAGGTAGAAGAGCGGGCGCTCGTCGACCAGCGCATGCAGCAGGCCGTTATCGATGATGAACAGCTGGTTGCTGGGCAGGTCGCTCGCCAGGTTTTCGCTGTGCTCGATCTGCAGCGGCTCGTCACAGGGGCTGAGCCCGTCGAGTAGTTTCCCGGGGATGCTCTGCAAGCGGCTGATCAATTGGTCGGCGTAAGCCGGTTGTTCCCCGAGTAGATACATGGTGATTCCTTGGGCTGCTCATGCTGGATACGCACGAAAATCCCTGAAACGATAATACTCGCCGCGCTTCAGGTAAATCGGTCTCGCTGGGGCTTGTGAACCAGCGCCTGTTCCGGCCCCTGGCGACACTGCCACCATGGAGACAGACGAGCGTTCTGGCCTAGATCCGCTCATCGTTGGCTGCCGCTTCGAGTTGCAGGTTCAGGCTCTCCTTGCGCGCCGCCGGAAGCTCGCTCCAGTGAATGTCGAGCAGCGCGCCCTCGATGGAGTAGAGCAGCACCTTGGATGCACGGAAGCCGCGGGCCCGCACTGCCCGATAGGCCTCCACGGCACCGTGCCTGCGCAGGTCGCTGGCATTGTGGATACCCACCGCGTGCAGCCATTGCGACGAAGTCTTGCCGAGGTTCTTGAGGGTCTGCAATTCATCGTCCACGCCATCTCCTCCCGCTGCCACCTGGGCAGCAACGCCCTTGGCCACCGTCAATGCAGTGTAGTGCTGCCTGGCGGCGCTGTTGCGACCTCCCGTTACAGGCTGCTACAGGTGATTGGGGTGGGTACGGTAGCGCAGGCGGGTACCGAAATTCATCGACATGAGGATTTCGTCGGCGCTGAGCTCGACCGGGAAATAGGCGCCCGATATCTGCGCGTGGGCGATGCTGGCGCCTTCGAGTTGCGCGCTGCGAAAGTCGACGCCGCGTAGATCCGCGCCCCGGAAATAGGCGTCGGTGAAGTCGATGCCCTCGGCATCCAGGGCACGTAGATCCAGGCCGCGGAAGTCACCACCGCTCAGGTCGATGGTTTCGCCTTGCGGCCGCTGCTTGTTGAAGCCTGCGACGTCGTCGTTGTGCAGCAGTCGGTAGAGCGGGGTGTCCAGCTGGCGCGGTTGGCTCATGGTGGCAGTCGTCCGGGGGAGGCTTACTGCCAGTATAGAAGAGCTTTGCCGCGCCGCTGGCCAGCCGTCAGAGGCTGGGGAAGCGCTGGCGAACCGCGCTGACCAATTCGGCCAGGCTGGCGCTGTCCGGGGTGTCCACGCGCTTGCTGTAGGGCAGCTCGGCTTCTTCCAGCGGATCCTGACCGGCGCGCTGCGCTTCGATCACCGCCAGGGTCGCATCGGAGGGGTCACTGCCTTCTTGCTGGCGCTGCTGCAGCCAACTGGCGAGGACCGAATCCGGCGCGTGGCAATCGATGATCAGGAAGGGCACGCCGGTCTCGTCGGCGATGCGCTGGGCGGCCTGGCGCTGCGGGCGTTTGAGGAAAGTTGCGTCGAGCACCACCGGGTAGCCGGCATGCAGGGCGAGCTCGGCCAGAGCATTCAAGCGCTGGTAGACGGTATCGCTGGCGTCCTGGCTGTAGATGCCCGCATTCAGTTCGCTGGCGGTTTGCCCGCCCAGCAGGCGTTTGCGCTCGACGTCGGAGCGGATGCGAATCGCACCCAGTGCCTCGACCAGGCGCAACGCGACCTGGCTCTTGCCAACCGCCGATACGCCGCGGGTGATCGCCAGCAGCGGCGAGGGGATGGCGCTGTAGCTTTCGGCCAGGCTGGCGTAGGCGCGGTATTGGCGCAGGATCACCGCACGCTGCACGGCATCCTGCTCCTGGCCGAGGCGGAACAGCGCGACCTTGGCGCGGACCAGAGCGCGGTGCGTTTTGTAGAGATTGAACAGCTTGAGCGAGCCGTAATCGCCGGTGTGCTCCAGCCAGCTGTTGAGCAGGCGGCGCGCCAGGCTCTTTAGGCCGCGGTCTTCCAGATCCATGACCAGAAAGGCGGTATCCAGGGCGATGTCGGTGAAGCGGAACGGCTCGTTGAACTCGATGCAATCGAACAGCGTGGCGTGCCCGTCCAGCAAGGTGGCGTTGCCCAGGTGGATGTCGCCATGGCACTCGCGGATGAACCCATCACGCGCCCGTGCTTCCAGATCTGGCCACAGGCGCTCCAGGCTGGTTTCGGTCCAGGCCTCCAGGGCATCGAGCTGTTGCAGGTCGGCCTTGTCGCTGAGCATCGGGCGGATCTGCTCGAAGTTCTGGCGCAGCGGGGCGACGATGGCGGTGGCGTTGCTCAGCGCATGATCGGCCGCGACCACGGGAGTGTCGCGGTGGAAGTCGGCGATCTGCTTGGCCAAGGCGTCGATATGCGCTTCATTGAGCTCGCCGCGGGCCTGCACCTGGGCCAGCAGTTGCTCCTGCGGGAACTGGCGCATCTTCAGGGCGTACTCCAGCACCGGACCCTCGCCGCCGATCTGCGGCGCCTCGACGCTACCATTGATCGGCAACACCTCCAGATACAAATCCTCGGTCAGGCGCTGGTTGAGGCGCAGCTCCTCCTCGCAGAAGTGCTTGCGCGCGTCCAGCGAGGTGAAGTTAAGAAAGCCGAAGTCGACCGGCTTCTTGATTTTGTAAGCGTAAGGACCGGTCAACACGACCCAAGAAATATGGGTCTCGATGACACTGAAACCGTCCACCGGGTGCGGATAAAGGGCCGGGTTCTGCAAGGCGGTAATCAGGGCTTGGCTCACGGACGATCCTTGGCATTCAGAAGTGGGAACAGGCGCGCATTATGGCCGCTCGCTGGCGCACTGCAAACCGCTGGCGGTCGCTGCCGGCGCTTCGCAAAGTGCGTATAATGCCGCGCCATGACTCGTACCCGATCTTCCCGCTCCCGTTCCAAACGCCGCCCCCGTGGCATGCGCCCCTTGCTGGGCTGGGCTGTAAAGCTTGGCTTGGTCGGCCTGGTGCTGTTCGCCGGTTTTGCGGTTTACCTCGATGCCATCGTCCAGGAGAAATTCTCCGGCAAGCGCTGGACCGTCCCGGCCAAGGTGTACGCCAGGCCACTCGAGCTGTTCGTCGGCCAGAAACTGGCCAAGGACGACCTGCTCAAGGAAATGGACGCCCTCGGCTATCGCCGCGAGAGCGTGGCCAATGGCCCAGGCGCGGTAGCCGTCTCCGGCAACAACGTGTCCCTGCATTCGCGTGGTTTCCAGTTCTATGAGAGCGCCGAGCAGGCCCAGCAGGTCAACGTGCGCTTTTCCGGTGACTACGTCGCCTCGCTGACCAAGGCCGACGGCAAGGACCTGGCCGTGGCGCGTCTCGAGCCGATGCTGATCGGCGGCCTGTACCCGGCGCACCAGGAAGACCGCGTACTGATCAAGCTCGATCAGGTTCCGGCCTATCTGGTGGAAACCCTGGTGGCAGTCGAGGATCGCGACTTCTTCGACCACTTCGGCGTCTCGCCCAAGGGCATCGCCCGTGCCGTGTGGATCAACGCATCGGCCGGCCAGTTGCGTCAGGGCGGCAGTACCCTGACCCAGCAGTTGGTGAAGAATTTCTTCCTGACCAACGAGCGCAGCCTGACCCGCAAGATCACCGAAGCGATGATGGCGGTGTTGCTGGAGCTGCATTACGACAAGCGCGAAATCCTCGAGGCCTACCTCAACGAGGTATTTCTCGGCCAGGACGGCCAGCGCGCTGTGCACGGCTTCGGTCTGGCCAGCCAGTACTTCTTCAGCCAGCCGCTGTCCGAACTCAAGCTAGACCAGGTCGCGCTGCTGGTCGGCATGGTCAAAGGCCCGACCTATTACAATCCGCGTCGCAATCCCGAGCGGGCGCTGAACCGTCGCAACATGATTCTCGATCTGCTGGCCGAGCAGGGCGTGGTTTCGCCTGAAGAGGCCGCCGCCGCCAAGGCGCGTCCGCTGGGCGTGACCCAGCGCGGCAGCATGGCCAATGGCTCGTTCCCGGCGTTTCTGGATCTGGTCAAGCGTCAGTTGCGCCAGGATTACCGCGACGAGGATTTGACCGAGGAAGGCCTGCGTATCTTCACCAGTTTCGACCCGATCCTGCAGCTCAAGGCCGAGGAGGCGCTGGCGGAAACCTTCAAGCGCCAGGCCGGCCGCAAGGGTTCCGACGAGGTCGAGGCCGGGATGGTGGTGACCAATCCGGAAACCGGCGAGATCCAGGCGCTGATCGGCAGTCGTCAGCCACGCTTCGCCGGCTTCAACCGCGCGCTGGATGCGGTACGCCCGATCGGCTCGCTGATCAAACCGGCCATCTACCTGACTGCGCTGGAGCGGCCGAGCCAGTACACTCTGACCACCCGCGTTCAGGACGAGCCCTTCTCGGTGAAGGGCCAGGACGGCCAGGTCTGGAGGCCGCAGAACTACGACCGCAAGGCCCATGGCAGCATTTATCTGTACCAGGGCCTGGCGCACTCCTACAACCTTTCCACCGCCAAGCTCGGCCTGGAACTGGGCGTGCCGAATGTGCTCAAAACACTCGAGCGGCTGGGCGTGTCGCGTCAGTGGCCGGCCTATCCGTCCATGTTGCTGGGCGCTGGTGCGCTGACGCCGATGGAAGTCACCGGCATGTATCAGACCATCGCCAGTGGCGGTTTCAATACGCCGCTGCGGGGTATTCGCAGCGTGCTGACCGCCGAGGGCGAGCCGCTCAAGCGCTATCCGTACCAGATTCAACAACGTTTCGACGCGGGCGCCATCTACCTGTTGCAGAACGCCATGCAGCGCACCATGCGTGAAGGCACCGGCCGCTCGGTCTACAGCCAGCTGCCGGGCTCGTTGACCCTGGCAGGCAAGACCGGTACCAGTAACGATTCGCGTGACAGCTGGTTCGCCGGGTTCAGTCAGGATCTGCTGACCGTGGTGTGGATGGGCCGTGACGATAACGGGCCGACGCCGTTCACCGGTGCGACCGGTGCGTTGCAGGCCTGGACGGGCTTCATGCGCCGTGCCGACCCGCTGCCGCTGGACATGCCGATGCCCGATAACGTGGTGATGGCCTGGGTAGATGCAGCGACCGGGCAGGGCTCGGCGCAGAATTGTCCGGGGGCCGTACAGATGCCGTATATTCGCGGCAGCGAGCCGGCTCCGGGAGCAGGTTGTGGTATTCAGGCGCCCGTCGACTCGGTGATGGACTGGGTGAAAGGCTGGTTGGAATAAGAGAGGTTTGCCGTGAGCAAGTGGTTGATTCCCGTTTTGACCGCCTCGGTGGTTCTGGGTGGTTGTGCCAGCGTTCCGCGTGGTTCCATCCCGGTTGTGGATTCCGGTAGCTCGGCCTACGAGCAGGACGATCGCCCGGGCGGCGGTTACAACAATGCGCCGCAGCAACAGCAGCAGGCGCAGTCCATGCCCGAGGATTCGGGAGTGGTGGTGATGGTGCCGGGCGGCGGGGCGTCTTCGTCGGCGCCGATCGAGACCTACTCGGCACCGGCCGGTGCGCCTGCCAACAGCGGTGGCCTGACCTTCGACGAGCCGCCGCTGAGCAGCGAGCCACTGGGTTCGCCCAGTTATGGCAACTCGGCGCCTTCCCAGCCGTCGACGCCAAGCGGGATCCCCATTGGCAACGCTGGTGGTGGCCTGGCGGCCGACGAGCAGCTCGATGGCCCGGTGCTGGCGCTGCTGACCAGCGCCCAGCAGCAGCAGACTGGCGGTGACCTCAATGGTGCCGCCTCCAGCCTGGAGCGTGCCCAGCGTATCGCCCCACGTGAGCCGCAGGTGCTCTACCGCTTGGCTGAAGTGCGCCTGGCCCAGGGTGATGCAGCCCAGGCCGAGCAGTTCGCGCGCCGCGGTTTGAGCTATGCCAACGGGCGCCCGGCCCTGCAGGCCAGCCTGTGGGATCTGATCGCCAAGTCCCGCGAGCAGCAGGGCGACGCGGCAGGTGCTGCTCAGGCTCGTGAGCGGGCTCGGGTCAACCTGTGAGTACGATGTCGGCTGCCCTGATCGCCGACCAGTTGCTGCTGGTCGAGCGAGCGCTGCGGGTGCAGGGCTGGTGGGAATCGTCGCCACCCAGTGCGCAGGCACTGGCTAGCGAGCAGCCGTTCTGCATCGACACTCTTGATTTTTCCCAGTGGCTGCAGTGGATCTTTCTGCCGCGTATGAAAGCGATCATCGAGGCGGGCGCCGAGCTGCCGGCTGTGTCCGGCATCCTGCCCATGGCCGAGCAGGTGTATGGCGCCGAGAATCAAGAGGCTGCCGCGCTGCTCAAGGCGCTGGGTGATTTCGACCGACTGATCTCCGCGGGCCGCTAGGGCCCGCAGACAACCGCCTTACTGGCAGTTGTCCTTGATCGCCTGCTTGCTGTCGGCAATACGCTTCTGGCGTTCGTCTTCACCCAGGCGGCGCATTTCACCACCTTCTTCCACGCGCACTCGCGGGTTGTTTTCCAACTGCGCCAGGTTGTTGCGCTGGGTCTCGCAGTATTTCCTGCGCTCGGCTTCCTGGGCGGCCACTTCCTTCTTCACCTTGGCATCGGCGGCGGCCTGCTCAGGGTCGGCGATGGCATCGAACGTGGGCGCCGGCTTCGCTTCGGGCGTGGTCGAGGGCGGCGGCGCGGCCGAGGGATTGACCGTGGTGGATTGCTGGCCCTTTGGCGGCTGCTCGCCGAAATGGGTAACGCCCTGGGCATCGACCCATTTGTAGATCTGCCCGGCCATGGCGCTCGCACTCAGGGCGAGCAGCAGACTGCTGGTGAGAATCATGCGGCGCATGGAGGTTCCTTATGCATGGTCCATCGACTGATTGAAGTGCGGGCAGCGTGAAGTTGCAACGCAGGTAGCCACTATAACCAATCGGCGTTGAGCGCAGGCTGGTCTGTTTCACATCGGCGCTGTCTGCCAGGGCGTTTGGCCTCGTTGCCGGATATTACGTATTCCATCACGCATCGCTTGACTTGCCGCCAGCGAATATCAACAATCGACTGCTCGCTGTAGTGGGGTCAGCCGCAAGCTGGCTTCAGCTCAGTAGACATGAGGCGCTACCCGCGCCGACCTTTCGTTACACCCGCAACGCGTTACCTCGCGCTGGGTGGGAAAGTCCCGCAACACACCTGGGACAGTCCCAATACTTGCTCAGTAGTAGCTGACGTAGTCGGCGACCACAGTCGCTCATGCTCTGCTGACAGTAAACCTACTCGGGCCGACCCTGCAAAAGGGCGGTTTTCTGGCGTAATAGAGGTGAACAACGTGGAGCTTTTATCCGGCGCTGAAATGGTCGTCCGCTCGTTGCGTGACGAAGGCGTTAAGTACATCTATGGGTACCCGGGCGGTGCCCTCCTGCACATCTATGATGCCTTGTTCAAAGAGCCGGAAGTGACCCACATCTTGGTTCGTCACGAGCAGGCGGCGACCCATATGGCGGACGGCTACGCCCGTGCCACCGGCAAGGCCGGTGTGGTGCTGGTGACCTCCGGCCCGGGCGCGACCAATGCCGTGACCGGCATCGCTACTGCCTACATGGATTCGATCCCGATGGTGATCATCTCCGGTCAGGTGGCCAGCACCGTGGTCGGCACCGACGCCTTCCAGGAAGTCGACATGGTCGGCATTTCCCGGCCGATCGTGAAGCACAGCTTCATCATCAAGCATCCTTCGGAAATCCCCGAAGTGATCAAGAAAGCTTTCTATCTGGCCGAGTCCGGTCGCCCGGGCCCGGTGGTCGTCGATATCCCCAAAGATATGGGTGATCCGACCCAGAAGTTCGAATACAGCTACCCGAAGAAGGTCAAGCTGCGCTCCTACAGCCCAGCCGCGCGTGGCCACTCCGGCCAGATTCGCAAGGCGGCGGAAATGCTCGTCGCGGCCAAGCGCCCGATCATCTATTCAGGCGGTGGCGTGATCCTCGGCGGCGCTTCGGCGCAACTCACCGAGCTGGCCCGTGCCCTCAACGTGCCGGTCACCAACACCCTGATGGGCCTGGGCGCCTACCCGGGCGATGACCGTCAGTTCGTCGGTATGCTCGGCATGCACGGCAGCTACACCGCCAACCTGGCGATGCACCATGCCGACGTGATCCTGGCCGTTGGCGCGCGCTTCGATGACCGCGTCATCAATGGCGAGACCGCTGCCAAGTTCTGCCCGAACGCGAAGATCATCCATATCGACATCGACCCCGCGTCGATCTCCAAGACCGTCAAGGCCGACATCCCGATCGTCGGCCCGGTGGACAGCGTGCTGACCGAAATGGTCGCCGCCCTCAAGGAAATCGAGCAGGCGCCGGACAAGGAATCGCAAGCCACCTGGTGGAAGCAGATCGACGAGTGGCGCGGCGGTGGTCGCCTGTTCCCCTATAACGAGGGTGACGGTTCGATCATCAAGCCGCAGACCGTGATCGAGACGCTGTGCGAAGTCACCAAGGGCGAGGCGTACGTCAGCTCCGACGTGGGCCAGCACCAGATGTTCGCGGCCCAGTACTATCGCTTCAACAAGCCCAATCGCTGGATCAACTCCGGTGGCCTGGGCACCATGGGCTTCGGCTTCCCGGCGGCCATGGGCGTCAAGCTGAACTTCCCGGATGCCGATGTCGCCTGCGTGACGGGCGAGGGCAGTATCCAGATGAACATTCAGGAGCTGTCGACCTGCCTGCAGTACGACCTGCCGGTGAAGATCATCAACCTGAACAATGGCGCGTTGGGCATGGTTCGCCAGTGGCAGGACATGCAGTACAGCAGCCGTTACTCGCACTCCTACATGGAGTCGCTGCCTGACTTCGTCAAGCTGGCCGAGTCCTATGGTCATGTGGGCATGCGCATCACCGACCTCAAGGACCTCAAGTCGAAGATGGAAGAGGCGTTCGCGATCAAGGATCGCCTGGTGTTCCTCGACATCGCCGTGGATACCAGCGAGCACGTCTACCCGATGCAGATTCGTGGTGGCGCGATGCGCGACATGTGGCTGAGCAAGACGGAGCGTACCTGACATGCGTCATATCATTTCCCTGCTGCTGGAAAACGAACCGGGAGCTCTGTCGCGCGTAGTCGGCCTGTTCTCCCAGCGTAACTACAACATCGAGAGCCTGACCGTGGCGCCGACCGAAGACCCGACCCTGTCGCGTCTGACGCTGACTACCATCGGTCACGACGACACCATCGAGCAGATCACCAAGAACCTCAACAAGCTGATCGAGGTGGTCAAGCTGGTGGACCTGTCGGAAAACCCCCACATCGAACGCGAGCTGATGCTGGTCAAGGTGAAGGCCACTGGCGCCCAGCGTGCCGAGGTCAAGCGCACCACCGATATCTTCCGTGGGCAGATCGTCGATGTGACGCCGAGCGTGTACACCATCCAGCTGGCTGGCACCAGCGACAAGCTGGACAGCTTCATCCAGGCCATCGGCACTGCGTTGATCCTGGAAACCGTCCGCAGTGGTGTCACCGGTATCGCCCGCGGCGACAAGGTGCTGAGCATCTGATCGCATCGCTCGAACCAAGAACCCCGCCACGTGCGTAATGCTGTTCACTTAAGCGGAGCAGCCTTACGATCCACTGGATATCGGGTTTTGGAAATCTTCACCGTCCTGGTTCTTCCCGGCCTTGGACGGTGATCCAGAAACATCCCTCCG
>NZ_MSXV01000022.1 GCF_001945395.1 Pseudomonas sp. PA15(2017)
AACAACCAGGGCGATGGGCAGTGTTTTGATCGCAGCGCTTTCCATTACGACGACTCAAGCGATTGTTACCAATGCCCCGCCGGTAAGCAGTTGCTACTCAAACAGCACAACCGTGGTAGTCGAGTCTATGCAGCTCAGGTCGAGGACTGCACCCAGTGCCCATTGAAGGCGCAATGCACCCGGGCTAACAGGCGCCTGTTGACGCATCACGCCCACGAGGCCGCCTTCGAGCGAATGACGCGTCGCATGAGCGAACATCCTGAGATGATGAGCAGGCGTCGCAGCATCGTCGAACACCCCTTCGGCAATCTCAAACAATGGATAATGGGCAACGGCCGTTTCCTGATGCGTCACTTCAGTGGCGCGCGTGCGGAAATGTCACTGGCGGTACAGGCCTACAACCTCAAGCGAGCTATCAAGGTGCTGGGTGCGCAGCGAATGATCGAGCTGCTCACCTGAAAGGTTGGTCGCGACCTTTCGAATCGTACAAAAGCAAACGCCCCGAACAATGTCGGGGCGTCTGATGGGATCACTACCTGCATCAGCGAGTTTTCACACGCTCTGCAGGACAGCCGTTTGGGATGAAGCCGGAAGTTATTCGGGCAGCCTGACGGTCTTCTTGCCCGCTGCGAACAGGTTCCAGCTGGCGACGAACAGCGCTGCGATCAGCGGGCCCAGCACGAAGCCGTTGAGGCCGAACAAGGCCATGCCGCCCAGGGTGGAAATCAGGATCAGGTAATCGGGCAGGCGGGTGTCCTTGCCGACCAGGATCGGGCGCAGGATGTTATCCACCAGGCCGATCACCAGTACCCCGAACAGGGTCAGCACCACGCCCTGCCAGATATCGCCACTGAGCAGCAGGTAGGCCGCCACGGGCGCCCAGACGATGCCGGCACCCGCCGCCGGCAACAGCGACAGGAAGGCCATAAGTACGCCCCACAGCAGCGGGCTGGGGATGCCCAGCACCCAGAAGATCAAGCCCCCTAGTGCGCCCTGTACCGCCGCTACCACGATGTTGCCTTTTACCGTGGCGCGCACCACGCGGGTGAACTTGATCTGCAGGCGGCGCTTGTTGTTGTCGCCCAGTGGCACGGCCATGCGGATGTCACGCACCAGCTCCTGCCCATCGCGCAGCAGGAAGAACAGCAGGTAGAGCATGATGAAGAAGCTGATCACGAACTCGAAGGTGCCCTGGCCGATGGCGAACACTTTCGTTGCCAGGTACTGGCTACCGGCGGCGGCACCACTGGTGATGCGTTCCTGCAGGTCGTCCATGTTGCCCACACCGAGGCGGTCGATCTGCTGCTGCAGGAACGGCGGCAGCATTTGCTTGGTGCTGGTCACGTAGGCGCCCACGTCCAGCTCGCCGGAGTCGATGCGCTTGTAGATGCTGGTGCCCTCGGCGACCATCGCCGAGGTGATGAAGATAACCGGCAGAATCGCCACCAGCAGGCAGACGATCAGGGTCAGCAATGCCGACAGGTTGCCACGCCCGCCTATACGCTGCGCCATGCGCCGTTGCAGCGGCGCGAACACCACGGCCAGCGCCACTGCCCAGAACACTGCGCCGTAGAACGGCAGCAATATCCAGATGAAGGCGATCGTCACCAGGACGAGGAGGAGAATGAAGGTTTTCTTTTCGAGGGAGATCGTCTGCATGGCCGGATCACAGGAGGGGTATATGCCCGTTAGTCTCCCGTGCAGTCGACAAAGTGCATTGTGTATTCGAGCGAGCGTCCCTGCTCGCCTGAACGGGTCAGATGCGGAACTGGCGCACCAGGGTTTCCAGGCGCTGGCCGAGTTGCGCCAGACTGCGTGCAGTCTGGGCGCCCTGGCGGGTTTCGTCGGCGACGCTGTCCACCGCGCCGGCGATCTGGTGCACGCTGCGGTTGATCTCCTCGGCCACCGCGGTCTGCTCCTCGGCCGCACTGGCGATCTGCGCGTTCATGGCGTTGATGGTGCCGATCAGCCCGGCAATGGCATCGAGTGAGGCACCGGCCTTGTTGGCCTGCTCACTGGTGATGTCGCCGGCGTCGCTGGACTGGCGCATGGCATTGACCGCATCGCGGGTGCCGCTCTGCAGGCGGTCGATCATGCCCTGGATTTCCTGCGTGCTCTGCTGGGTGCGGCTGGCCAGGGCGCGTACTTCATCAGCGACCACCGCGAAACCGCGCCCCGCCTCCCCGGCACGGGCGGCCTCGATGGCCGCGTTGAGCGCCAGCAGGTTGGTCTGCTCGGCGATCGAGCGGATCACGTCGAGCACGCTGACGATGGAATGCACATCCTTTTGCAGGTTATCCAGCGAGCTGCCGCTGCCGCGGATGTCGCCGACCAGCGAATGAATGCGCGCGATGCTGCCATCCACCACCTGCTTGGCCGCCTGCCCCTCACGGTCGGTCTGCTGCGCCGCTTCGGCAGCGCCCTGGGCGCTCTTGGCTACCTCATGGGCGGCCGCGGACATCTCGTTGATGGCGGTGGCGACCTGATCGGTTTCATGACGCTGGCGCTCCATGGCCTGTTCGGAGCGTTGCGCCTGGGAGGCGACCTGGCCGACCAGTTCGGTCAGTTGGCCGGTCATTCCGGTGATCTGCCGCACCAGGCCGTGCACCTTGTCGACGAAGCGGTTGAACGAACCGGCCAGCTCGCCCAGCTCGTCGCGGCTGGTGACCGGCAGGCGCTTGGTCAGGTCGCCGTCGCCCGCAGCGATATCGTCGAGGTTGGCCTTGATCTGCTGCAGCGGACGCAGGAAGGTGTTGGCCAGGATGCCGCCGACCACGCCGAAGATCACCAGTAGCACCGCCGCGATCACCAGGACGCTGGTGATGATGGTGCTCACCCGCTGGTCGATCCCGGCGCGCACCTCGGCGATCTGCGCCTCGACGCCACCGAGGTTCACCGCGGTGCCAAGCGCCATGTCCCACTTGGGCAGGTAGTAGCTGTAGGCGAGCTTGGGCACCTGAATCGCTTCGTTGCCGGGCAGCGGCGAGGAATAATTGACGTAGTAACTGTTGTCCTTGGCGACGCGCACCAGCTCGCGGTTCACGAACACGCCGTTGACGTCACGCCGGTCGCTGAGGTTCTTGCCCACATCCACCGGGCTGTCGCTGCGAAACAGCCGCACCACGTTGGAGTCGTGGCCGAAGAAGTAGCCATCCTTGCCGTACTTGATCTTCGACAGGATGACGATAGCCTGCTTGCGGCTTTCCAGATCGCCGGCGGGCGCAGCGTCGTACAGACTCTGCACGGCGCCCATGGCGATCGCGCTGTAGTTCTGCAGCTCGTTGCGCTTCTCATCGAGCAAGCGCTCGCGGGTTTCGGCGACCTCCTGCTCCGCCAGGCCATACAGCACCTTGGCGGCGGCGCCACTGAGCACCACGGCGAACAGCAACACGGGAACCAGGGCCAACAGCACGACTTTGGACTTCAAGGTCAGGCGCATTTTTGTTTTCCTTATGACCAGGCAAAGCCAGAGGGTGGCTTCTATTCAGGTCATCGGCAGCCGCCAGCGAACCTTAAGAGGCTCGTCTGCAGCCAGCGGAACACTGCGCCTGCTACAGCACCATGGCTGCAATCCAGCCGAACACCAGCAGCGGCAGGTTGTAGTGCAGGAAGGTGGGCACCACGGTGTCCCAGATATGATTGTGCTGGCCGTCGACATTGAGGCCAGCCGTCGGGCCCAGGGTCGAATCCGAAGCTGGCGAGCCGGCATCGCCGATGGCGCCGGCAGTGCCGACGATGCACACCGTGGCCAGCGGGCTGAAGCCCAGTTGCACGCACAGCGGCACGAAGATCGCCGCGATGATCGGCACGGTAGAGAACGACGAGCCGATGCCCATGGTCACCAGCAGACCGACCAGCAGCATCATCAGCACGCCCAGGCCCTTGCTGTCGCCGATCCAGCCGGCACTGGCGTCCACCAGGCCCTTGATCTCGCCGGTTTCGCGCATCACTTCGGCGAACCCCGAGGCGGCGATCATGATGAAGCCGATCATCGCCATCATTTTCATGCCTTCGGTGAACAGGTCATCGGTTTCCTTCCAGCGCACGATGCCCGAGGCGGAAAACACCACGAAGCCCAGTAGCGCGCCGATGATCATCGAGTCGAGCCATAGCTGGGCACCAAAGGCGATGGCCACCGCCACCCCGGCGACGATCAGGCTGCGTCGGTTGTAGCTGACCTCCACCCGCTCGGTGCGCTCGACCAGCGCCAGGTCGTAGCTGCGTTTGCCACGGTAGCTGTACAGCGCCAGCAACAGGCCGGCGACCATGCCCATGGCCGGAATCAGCATGGCGTGGCTGACGTTCACGCCGCTCACGTCCACCCCGCTGCGCACCACGTTGGCGAGCAGGATCTCGTTGAGAAAGATATTGCCGAAGCCCACCGGCAGGAACATGTACGGGGTGATCAGGCCGAACGTCAGCACGCAGGCGATCAATCGGCGGTCGATCTGCAAGCGGGTGATCACGTACAGCAGCGGCGGCACCAGCAGCGGAATGAAGGCGATGTGGATAGGCAGAACGTTCTGCGAAGAGATCGCCACGGCAAGCAGCAGGCCCACCAGCATCCATTTCAGTGCCCCGCCGCCACGCTCGTCCTGACGGCCGACCAGGGTCAGCGCCTTGTCGGCCAGCGCATGGGCCAGCCCGGATTTGGCGATCGCCACCGCGAAGGCACCAAGCAAGGCGTAGGACAGCGCCACGGTGGCGCCGCCGCCCAGGCCCTTGTTGAAGGCCGCCAGCGAGCCGTCCATACCCAGGCCGCCGATCATGCCACCGGCCAGCGCGCCGATGATCAGCGCCACCACGACGTGCACCCGGCAAAGACTGAGAATCAGCATGATGCCGACGGCGGCGATAACTGCGTTCATGAAAGGCTCCTCGAATCACCGCGAGCGCGGCGCAATCAAAAAAGCGTCGCACTCTGCCGCAAGCTGACCTGGGTGTCAAAACCGACACCGGTACCAAGCGGCAATATTCCAAGAGCCTGTTCACGATCGCGTACGGGCAGCTACAAGGCGATAGCGGCCGTTCGCGTAACGCGTAGGAGGGGCTTTAGCCCCGAGCTTTTTATCAAGGCAAACAAAGAGCTCGCGGCTAAAGCCGCTCCTACAAAAGTGTTCTGCTCACCGACCGCTCCCGCCACGTTGCAGTCAAATAGATAAAGCCCGGCATGAAGATCGTGAACAGGCTCTAAGCAAATCGCACAAACGTCCTTTGCGGCGCTAACCGCCGATGTTAGCTTCACGTCCTTTATCAACGGAGGATCCCATGCTCGATATCGTTCTGATCGCTGGCTCAAGCCGCCCTGACAGCCAATCCGCCAAGGTGGCCCAGTTCCTGCGCCAGCGCCTGATCACCTTGGGCAAGACCACTGCCGAGCTTAGCCAGGTCATCGATCTCGGCACCGGACCGCTGCCGCTGTGGCCTGCCGAAGACGCCGGTACCTGGGCCGACTATGGCCCACGCCTGCAACGTGCCGACGCGGTGGTGGTGATCGCCCCGGAATGGAACGGCATGGCGGGGCCGGCGATCAAGAACTTCTTCATCTATGCCAGCAAGGCCGAGCTGGCGCACAAGCCAGGGCTGCTGGTGGGGGTGTCGTCGGGTATCGGCGGCGGCAGCCCGATTGCCGAGCTGCGCAGCTCCAGCTACAAGAACTGCCGGGTCAACTACCTGCCCGAGCACCTGATCGTCCGGTCGGTGACCAAGGTTCTCAACGACGAACAACCGTCCAGTGAAGACGACAGCCGTATCCGCGCCCGTATCGATTACGCGCTGGACATCCTGGCCAAGTACGGCGAAGCGTTGAAACCCGTGCGCGCCGCCATCGACCTCAGCGATCCGGCATTCACCAACGGCATGTAGGCAACGCGGCGGATGGCTCCCGGTGATCCGCCCGTAGCCGTGGCCTGGGTAGCGCGTAGCGAAACCCGGGAAGCGCTTTCAGAGGCGACTACCGCGCGCGCAGCGGCAGCTCGATCCTGACCTGCAAGCCGCCCAGGTCACTGTCGTGCAGCGACAGGGTGCCGTCCCAGGCATCGACGATATCGCGCACGATGCCCAGGCCCAGGCCGTGCCCCGCGGTTTGCTCATCCAGACGAATGCCGCGGCTGAGTACCTCCTCGCGGCGTTCACTGTCGATCCCCGGGCCATCGTCATCGACGCTCAATACGTAGGCCGTGTCGGTACGCTCGATGCGCAGGCGCACCTGGCTGTCGGTCCACTTGCAGGCGTTGTCGAGCAGGTTGCCAAGCAGCTCCAGCAGGTCCTCGCGATCGCGCGGCAGGCGCAGGTCGGACGGTGACGCCTGCCAGCTCAGTTCGATGGCGCTGTCGTGGATCATGCCGAGGGTGGCGAACAAGCCCGGCAGCTCCTCTTGGCAATCGAAATGCGCGCCCGGCAACGCTTCACCGGCCAGACGCGCGCGGCCCAGTTCGCGAGCAATACGCTGCTCGATCTGCTGCAGGTGCTCGAGCAGGTTGTCGCGCAGCTCGGGGTGGGCACGCAGCTCATCCCGCGAGGCCAGGTTGACCAGCACCGCCAACGGCGTCTTCAGCGCATGACCCAGGTTGCCAAGGGCATTGCGCGAGCGCCTCAGGGTTTCCTCGGTATGGGCCAGCAAATGGTTGATCTGCTCGACCAGCGGCTCCAGTTCCTCGGGCACCTGCTCGTCCAGTTCCGAGCGCTGCCCCTGCTGCAACTGAGCGATCTGCATGCGGGTCTGCTCCAGCGGTCGTAATGCCCGGCTGACCGCCAGGCGCTGCAGCAACAGGATCAGGGCCAGGCTGCCCAGCCCCAGGCCCAGGCCGATACGCTGCACCCGGCGGAAGCTGTCGAGCACCGGCGTGTAGTCGCGCGCCACGCTGATGGTCAGGTTCTGGCCGAAGCGCCGGTATTCACCACGGAAGGTCACCAACACCTGCTCTTGCGGGCCGTCCTGCAATTCAGGCTGCAGGCCGTCCACATCGGAGGGCTGCAGTTCGCTGTCCCACAGTGAACGCGAACGCCAGCTCTTGTCGCTGAAGTCGATCCGAAAATACAGGCCCGAATAGGGCCGCTGGTAGGCCGCACTGAGTCGCGACTCGTCGAGCTGAATGCCGGAGGGTCCGCGCACCAGGGCGATCAACAGCGATTGCGCTTCTTCTTCGAGCCCGGCTTGCATGTAGCGCCGCAGGTTGCTGTCGAACAGCCACAGGCAGGTTTGCGCGAGCAACAGGCCGATGATCAGCAGCACGCTGATCAGCCCCAGGCTCAGGCGCCGCTGGATCGACCTCAAGCGGCGCTACCGGTAAACCGATAGCCCTGGCCGCGACGGGTTTCGATCACCTCGCGGCCCAGTTTGCGGCGCAGGTGATTGACGTGCACCTCGATGACGTTGGAGTCGCGCTCGGTCTCACCGTCATACAGATGCTCGGCCAGGTGGCTCTTGGAGAGAATCTGCCCGGCGTGCAGCATGAAGTAGCGCAGCAGACGAAACTCCGCGGCGGTCAGTTCGATGGCCTGCTCGCCACGGCTGACGCATTGCCGGCTTTCGTCCAGGTGCAAACCGGCAGCCTGCAGCTGCGGCTGGTTGGCCAGGCCACGGGCACGGCGTAGCAGTGCCTGGATGCGCAGCTGCAACTCTTCGGGGTGGAAAGGTTTGGTCAAGTAATCGTCGGCGCCGACCTTGAGGCCTTCGATGCGCTCGGCCCAGGAACCGCGCGCAGTGAGAATCAGCACTGGGGTGACCAGGCCACCCTGGCGCCACTCCTGCAACACCTCGAGCCCCGGTTTGCCGGGCAAACCGAGGTCGAGAATGATCAGGTCGTAGGGCTCACTGGCACCCTGGTACACGGCATCGCGGCCGTCGGCCAGCCAGTCCACGGCATAGCCCTGGCGGGTCAGTGAGGCGGTCAGTTCATCGGCAAGCGGTACGTGGTCTTCAACCAGCAACAGGCGCATGTCAGTCGTCTACCTCATCCTTCAGGATCTTGCCGTCGTGGGCATCGAGCTCCAGTTCACGAACCACGCCCTCGCGGGTCAGCAGCTCCACTTCATAGACGAAGACATCGTCTTCTTCTTCCAGCTCGGCTTCGAGCAGGGTCGCGCCCGGGTAACGCTCCAGCGCGGCGCGCATCAGCTGGTCGAGCGGCAGGATCACGCCACTCAGGCGCAGATCCCGCGCTTCATCCTGATCCAGATCACGGGCGCTGGCCGCACAGGTCAGCGCGGCCAGCGAAACGATGCAGATGTAACGTATGACGGGGTTACCTTTCATCAATCATCCTGATGGTTCTTGAGGATGGTGCCGTTGGTGGCATCCAGCTCGACGTCCCACTTCTGGTTCTGGGCGTCGCGGATTTCTACCTGGTAGAGGTAGCGGCCGTATTCTTCCTCGAGTTCGGTATCGCCCAGTTTACCGCCGGGATGGGCGGCAAGGGCAGCCTCGTTGAGTTTTTCGAACGACTGGATGGTGCCGGCGTCACGCAGCTTCAGCGCCTCATCCGGGCCCAGGTCACGGGCCTGGGCCATACCAGCGCAGGCAGCGAGAGCGGCAACGGTGAACAAAGCGGTCAATGTCTTCATGGTGATCTCCTGAATAATCGTGTTTCGACGGTGATCAGGTTAAGGGCAGCGACTTAATTCAACCTGAATTGCCCCACAGACCCGCCTGAGCCACGCCCTTATACTGGCGCTTCTCTAGCGGAGGTCGGCATGAGCGCCATCCAGATCAAATTCCCTGCCCTAACTTTGAAAGCCGGCCAACGCGCCCTGAGGCGCATTCGCGAGCGCGGCCTGCAGCCCGCCGATGTTGGCACCCTGCCCGGCGCCGCCGGCGGGCCGAAGGCGCTAGGTATTCAAGGCCTGGATATCGCCCTGTTCGGCGACTGGCTGGCCCGGGCGCCCCGCGAGCGTTCGCTGATTGGCGCGTCCATCGGCTCCTGGCGTTTCGCCAGCGCCTGTCTGCCTGACCCCACCACGGCGTTGCAGCGCCTGGGCGAGTTGTATACCGGTATGCGTTTCGCCAAGGGCGTGAGCATCGCCGAGGTAAGCGAACGCTGCGCGCGCATGCTCGACGAGCTGTTGCAGCAGCAGGACGCTGCCGTGCTCGACAACGCCCATTACCGGCTCAACATCGTGGTGGTGAAGAGCCATGGCCGCCTTGCCGAGGATGATCGTCGCTCACTGCGGCTCGGGCTGTCGTCGGTGATCGGCAGCAACCTGCTCGGCCGCCCTCGCCTGGCCCGCCATTTCGAGCGTGTGATCCTGCATGACGCACGCCTGGCGCCGCCGCTGCATCCGCTGACCGATTTCCCCTCGCGTTGCCTACCCCTGGATGTCGGCAATCTGCGCCATGCATTGCTGGCTTCCGGCTCGATCCCCTTCGTGATGCAGGGCGTGCGCGACATTCCCGGCGCGGGCCCGGGCACCTACCGCGACGGCGGCCTGCTGGACTACCACCTCGACCTGCCCTACAGCGGCGATGACGTGGTGCTTTACCCGCACTTCACCGATCGCATCATCCCCGGCTGGTTCTACAAGGGCATGCCGTGGCGCCGTGGCGACGCCATACGCCTGCAGGACGTCCTGCTGCTCGCGCCTTCGCGCGACTACCTGGCACGTCTGCCCTACGGCAAGCTGCCGGACCGCAAGGATTTCACCCGCTTTCTGAGCGACGACGCCGGGCGCGAGCGTTATTGGCGCCAGGCCATGGACGAAAGCCGGCGCATGGGCGACGAATTTCTCGAACTGACCGAGACGGGTCACCTGGCCGATCGGCTGGTCGCGCTATAACGCTTCGCGGGCCATCGCCGGGCGTCTACGACGGCAGTCAGAAAACCGCCACAGGTTATTTCAAGCAAGTTAAGAGACTGTCCCCGTTAATAAAGAACCTGAACTTAACGGAACTGATCAGCACGGCCATTTTCCTATTGGGTGTTGATGTAATTTTTCGGTGGTCAAACATTATGTAGACGACCCACCGGCGTGCCGCCACCTTTGAAAACGTTGATGCCCGTCAACTTCACAAGATGATTTTCAGTTTTTTTGAAAATTAATTAATTCGGATGTGACTTGCAGGCCTCATCGAACCATCAACAGCTAGGAACGTCAGCGTTGAACAAGCTCGCTGACACTATGAATCATTGGGAAACCCTCGGAGAACCGACCCCATGAACGCTTCGCTGCGTTTCAATGATGCACTGCTGATTGCCGATCGCGCCTTTCAACCTTTCCACTGCGTGGCCTGGGCGCCGCAGGACGGTACAGGCGTATTGAACCTGACCATCGTCGACCGCACCAACACGCCGCTGATTGATCGCGCACAACTGACCAGCAGCATCTACAGCGATCCTCAGGCGCTGGCCAAGGCCCTGAAAAAATCCCGTGACGAGCTCAGCAGCAAGGGCTTCGATCTCGCTCCCTGGAGCATGCCGGAATAACTCCACGGTACTTGTTTTGCCAGTTGCCGCACCCTCGGGTGTGGCAACTTGTCTCATCGTTTTAAACCCCTCCCCGCGTTTATCCGTTCACGCCGTCGCATCCGTTAAAGTCTGAACTTCCCGTGCTATTCAACGGGCTAAGTCTTTAACTGTTGTCATGAGCTGACCGGCATGCAAACCCCCCTCTTGATTCTGCCGCCCCTCGCGTATCGCGCTGTCATATCCGCGGCCGATGGTTTTCTGATGCCTGGCCGCTGCATGATCGGGAGCGCACCGTGATGGCCAGCCTGTCGATTACGCCCGAACTGCCCAACGACCTGCACTACGTCGACGATCGCGCGCCCGGCATCACTCGCCGCAAGCTGCGCGGCAAGTTCTGCTACTTCAAGCCGGATGGCGAACGCATTCGCGATGCCCAGGAAATTGCCCGCATCAATGCCCTGGCGATACCGCCGGCTTATGTAGACGTATGGATCTGCTCCGACCCGAAGGGCCATCTGCAGGCTACCGGCCGCGATGCCCGGGGCCGCAAGCAGTACCGCTATCACCCACGCTGGCGTGAGGTGCGCGATACCGACAAGTACGCCAACCTGCTGCTGTTCGGCAAGGCGCTACCCAAGCTGCGCCAGACGATCGAACAGCACCTGTTGCTGCCCGAGCATGGTCGCGAAAAGGTCATGGCCACCGTGATCACGCTGCTCGACAACACGCTGATCCGTATCGGCAATGTGCGCTACGCCAAGGAGAACCGCTCCTACGGGCTGACTACCCTGCGCAACCGGCATGTCGAGGTACAAGGCAGCGCCATCCGCTTCCATTTCCGTGGCAAGAGCGGCATCGAGCATGAGGTGGAGGTCAGCGACCGTCGCCTGGCTCGCATCATCCGCCGCTGCCTGGAGCTGCCGGGCCAGCATCTGTTCCAGTACCTGGATGCCAACGGCGAGCGCCATACGGTGACCTCGACGGACATCAACAACTACTTGCGCGAGCTCACCGGCGCGGATTTCACTGCCAAGGATTACCGCACCTGGGCCGGCAGCGCCCTGGCGCTGACACTGCTGCGTGAACTGGAGTGGCAGCCGGAAAGTTCGGCCAAGAAGCACGTGGTCGGCATGGTCAAGCAGGTCGCCGAAGAGCTGCGCAACACGCCGGCGGTATGCCGCAAGTGCTACATCCATCCGGCACTGATCGAGGCCTTTCACGCTGGTGAACTCTCCGATCTGCGCTTGGCGGCCGCTCGCAAGGGGCTGCGCAGCGAAGAAAGCCTGCTGATGCGCTTTCTGGAGAAACTGCCGGCTGCCTGAAGGTGGCAAGATCCGTGGGATTGATGTCATTGCCGCCAGAGTCGTTTCTGCCCACACTGGCCTCCTCTATCACGAGGGGCCGCTATGGACGACCGCAAATGTATCGCCGCGCTGATCTACCCGGACTTCATGAGCCTGGACGTAATCGGCCCACTGCAGGTATTCGCTTCCGCCAACGTCGAGCGTAATCGCCAGGGCCTGAGCGATGCCTACCGGCTGCTGATGCTTGCCGACCAGCCTGGGCCGGTGAACAGTTCCGCCGGCATGGGCGTGATAGCCGATGCCGCTTGGCGCGATGTGGATCCCGCCAGCCTGGATACCTTGCTGATTCCCGGCGGCGCGGGCGAAGCCCGGCAATGCGAGAACCAGCCGCTGTTGAGCTGGCTGCGGGATGCCGAACCCCATATCCGCCGCCTGGGCTCGGTATGCTCCGGTGCGCTGATTCTCGCCCGCACCGGGTTGCTCGACGGCAGGCGAGTGACCACTCACTGGGCCGATATCGACGCGTTGCGCCAGGACGGCAAGCTGCGGGTCGACAGCGACTGCCTGCACACCTACGCCCCTGGTACGGGCGATGGCAGCGAGCATCTGTTCACCTCCGCCGGCGTCACCGCGGGTATCGACCTGGCACTGGCCCTGGTCGAGGCGGATCTGGGGCGTAGTACGGCGCTGGCGGTGGCGCGACGTCTGGTGATGTTCCTGCGCCGCCCGGGCGGCCAGGCGCAGTTCAGCGCCCTGCTCGCCCCAGAGCCGAGCCGCACCCCACGCCTGGCCGAGTTGCTCGAGTGGATTCCCGCCAACCTGGGCAGCGACTTGTCGCTCGAGGCCCTGGCCGACAGGGCGCGGATGACGCCGCGCACGCTGTCGCGCGTCTTCGCCAGGGAGTTGGGCAGCGGGCCGGCCGGCTACGTGGAGCGCGTACGCCTGGAGGCGGCCCGCAGTCTGCTGCAGGACGCCCAGGCGTCGATCAGTACCGTCGCCCGCCTGACCGGCTTCGGCCACCCGGAGAACCTGCGCCGAGTCTTTCACAAACATCTGTCTATCAGCCCTCAGCAATACGCCGAACGTTTCGGCCAGGAGATCGGCCGTGCTTGAGCTACGCCCCAACTGCGAATGCTGCGACCGTGATCTGCCACCGAACTCTCTCGACGCGCGTATCTGCTCGTTCGAATGCACCTACTGCAGCCAGTGCGCCGATACGCACCTCAGGGGCCGCTGCCCGAACTGCGCGGGAGAACTGGTGCGTCGGCCGATTCGCCCGGCCGCCAAGTTGCCGACCAACCCGCCCTCGACCTTGCGCGTGCTCAGGGCAGGAGGATGCAATGCTGCTGATTCGTAACCGGGCCCTGCTGACTCTGTTTCTGGCCCAGGCGCTGTACTGGAGCTGCTCGCTGATCGGCATCACCCTCACCGCGCTGATCGGCCTGCAACTGTCGCCCTACAACGCGCTGGCCACCTTGCCCCTGGCGTTGCTGGTGCTCGGCAACCTGCTGGCGACTCACCCGCTGTCGCTGTTCATGCAGCGCCATGGCCGCAGGCCCGGCCTGACCCTGGGCGCCGCAGCCGGCATACTCGGTGGCCTGACCAGCGCCCTGGGCGTCTGGCTCGGCGACTTTTTCCTGTTCTGCCTCGGCGCGCTGGTTACCGGCGTCTATCAGGCCTCCGCCGCGTATTACCGTTTTGCGGCGCTGGAGACGGTGGACGCGGTCTACAAGGGGCGCGCAGCTGCCTGGGTGATCGCTGGCGGCATCTTTGCCGCACTGATCGCGCCGAGCCTTACGCTGTGGGCGCGCAACGCGCTGAACACGCCCTTCGTGGGCGCCTACGTGCTGTTGGCCGGCCTGGCGCTGCTTGGCCTGCTGTTGCTCAGCACCCTGCGCGTGGGCGCCATCAGCGTCGCGCCGCGAGGCGACTTGCGCAGCCTGCTGGCGCGCCCGGCGATCCGCGCTGCGCTGGCGGTGACCGCCATTGGCAACGGCCTGATGATTCTGGTGATGAACGCGACGCCGTTGGCCATGAGCTTCTGCGGCTTGCCCCTGGAGAGCGCAGCCGGGGTGATCCAGTGGCATGTGCTGGGCATGTTCCTGCCTGCGCTGATCGCCGGCCCACTGGTGGATCGCCTGGGCAGCCGGCCAGTGGCCCTGCTGGGTATTGCAACGCTCGGCGGCAGCGCGCTGGTCGGATTGAGCGGGCAGAGCCAGGCTTACTTCCTGGTTTCCTCGCTGCTGCTGGGCATCGGCTGGAACCTGATACTGATTGCCGGCACCACCCTGTTGGCCACGGCCCACGAGCCCGACGAACGAGGCAAGGCCCAGGGGCTCATGGAGTTGACCAATAGCAGCGTCGCCGCCTGCGCGGCCTTCGCGTCCGGTGCGCTGATCACCGGGCTGGGTTGGGCGCAGATCAACCTGGCCATGCTGCCGCTACTGGCGATCGCCCTGCTCGCGCTGCTGGCCCGACCTGCAACCAGGGCACCGGCGGCCAGCTAGATGCCGAACACCGTGACCTGATTGCGGCCGTTGCGCTTGGAGCTGTAGAGTGCCTGGTCTGCCCACTGGATGACCTGCTGATGATCGTGGCTGGGCTCGCTGAGGTCGGCCACACCGAGGCTGATGGTGAAGGGAATCACCTGCCCCTCGTGGCTGACCTGCAAGCGCTCGACGGTCAGGCGCAAACGTTCGGCGAAGACCCGGCCGCCCGCCGCATCGACATCCGGCAGCAGCACCACGAACTCCTCGCCACCATAGCGCCCGGCGATGTCGGTATCACGCAACTGCTCGCGCAGCACCTTGGCGACACTCTGGATCACCGTGTCGCCGGCCTGGTGGCCGTAGGTATCGTTGACCTTCTTGAAATGATCGATATCGAAGATCACCAGGGCCGCGCTGCTGCCATAACGACGGTGACGGGCATGCTCGCGCTTGAGCTCCTCCTCCCAGTGGCCACGGTTGTTCAGCCCGGTCAGCCGGTCGGTACGCGAGAGGTGTTTGAACTGATCGCTCATGGCTTGCAACTGGCGTTTGTTCACCGCCACGCCGGTCACGTCGTAGACGATCACGCACAGGTGCTCGATCTTGCTGTTGGTGGCCACCAGCGGCAGGATGGTGGTGTTCTGGTACATGAAGTCTTCCAGCCCGGTGATCGGCTGGTAATTCTTGAAGCGCACCAGGTAAGGCCGTTGCTCCCAGATGGTGAAGGCCGGCGTACCCAGGGTGACGACGTTTTCCACCTTGTTGCGAAACCACACCTCATCGACCTCGGGAAACAGCTCGAAGAACGAGCGCTCGGCCGCATCCCGCGCGGTACGCCCGGAATGGTTCTCCATGAAGCTGTTCCATACTTCCACGCGGTACTGACGGTCGAGCACCACCACGCCGACATCGATGCTCTGCACGATGGCCAGCAGCCAGTGGAAATCGTTTAAATCCATGCTCTCGGCCATGCGGCTCATTCCATCAGGTAGGCGAGTTTGTTGGTCAGCAGCGACACCGAATCCTCGGTGAACAGCAGCAACAGGTCGAAGTGGATGTCGTGGCCTTCGATGCTGTAGCTCACCTCGACGGCCAGGGTCTTGCGCCAGCGCTGGCTGTTGATGCGGATCAGCTCGTCGATGGAGGCGTGCTCGCCGAGTATCTGTGGGTGGCCTTGGGAGAAGCTCACGTCGAGCTGCTCGGCGATGCCGCTCAGACACGCGCCGATGAGGATGCTGGACATGTCCAGGAGCATCTCCATGGATGAATGACTGTGCTCCTGCCACTGCATGAGCTTGGCCATGTCGGCCACTTCCGAATCGTGGAAGATCAGCAGCGCCTCGCCGGCGATGCCCTCGCCGATATAGCCCTGGCACACCGCGGTCAGGCCATTGCCACGCTGGGCATCGGCCAGCGCCATGTGCAGCTCGCTGACCTCGAGAATATTGACGTTGGGAATCGGCAGTTGCACGAACACCCCGAGCACCCGCGCCAGTAATGCAGCCGCGCGACCCATGGCGATGTTGACCACCTCGCGGAAGGCATCGCGAAACGACACCCTGGGCTCGGGCAGCGCCGCAACGGGCGCCGCTGCCACGTGCAGGAAGCCAAGCTGATCGAGAGTCTGGCGCAGCAGCTCGGGGTCGGCGGGCTTTTTCAGGAACGCCAGGGCGCCGAGTTCCTCGACCCGGCGGATGGCCTCTTCCTGCACGTCGCCGGACACCACGATGACCTTCTGCGCACGCCCCTCGGCCTTCAACGCCGCAAGCACGCCGTAGCCATCGAGTACCGGCATGGTGAGGTCGAGCAGCAAGAGATCGAAGTGAGCCGCGCGCAGTTGCTGGAGCGCTTCTTCACCGTTGGCGGCCTGGCTGACGGTTACCGGCCAGTCCGCAGGCAAGGCGCGCAGCAGTTGCTTGCGGGCCATGTTGGAATCATCGCAGACGAGAAGAGATGCGGTGGGCATCGATACGCCTCAAGAAGTGGGCCTGATCCGGCTGGGCTGCAGCGAGTGTACGGCAGCGACGCGATCCCTGGTGTGTTACCGACACTTATAGCAGAACGCCATCACGCTTTTAGGTGTTTTCCAACGCTTTCGTGCAGTGAAGCATGCCAAAACGCACAAGGCGACCGAAGTCGCCTTGTCATCCTGCTGGACGTGATCAGTAATATGCGTTTTCGCGATTGCTGTGGTCGGTCACGTCACGTACGCCCTTGAGCTCGGGAATGCGCTCGAGCAGGGTTTTCTCGATGCCTTCCTTGAGGGTCAGGTCAGCCTGGCCACAACCCTGGCAACCGCCACCGAATTGCAGCACGGCAACGCCCTCGTCGACCACGTCGATCAGCGTGACCTGGCCGCCATGGCTGGCCAGCCCCGGGTTGATCTCGGTCTGCAGGTAATAGTTGATGCGCTCGTTGAGCGGGCTGTCTTCATTGACCATCGGCACCTTGGCGTTCGGCGCCTTGATGGTCAGCTGGCCGCCCATGCGGTCGGTGGCGTAGTCGACCACGGCGTCTTCGAGAAACGGCTCGCTGACGGCATCGATCCAGGCCGTGAAGCTGGCCAGGCCAATGGCCTGGTCTTCCGGCTTCTGCTCGCCCGGCTTGCAGTAGGCGATGCAGGTTTCCGCATACTGAGTACCGGGCTGGGTGATGAAGACCCGGATACCGATTCCCGGCGTGTTCTGCTTGCTCAGCAGGTCGGCCAGGTAATCATGGGCGGCATCGGTAATGGTAATGGTGCTCATGGCAACTCCTCACGGTCATGGGCGCAGTGTACGCCAAATGGCCGTCGCGAATAAAGTCCTACCATTTTACTCAGGATAAGGCCTGGAGCTGGCCTTTGCCTGATCGCTCGTTGATCCACGCCTTGGCCTGGACGAAAAAGCGCTTCTCGATCAGCTCGTAACTGCCCCACGAAGCCAGGGCGATGAGCGGCATGCAGGCGACGATGACCACATAGGGATTGAGATCCAGGCTGGCCTGCAGGTACCAGCCCAGGGACAGGATGATCACGTGCAGCAGGTAGACCGAATACGAGCAGTCGCCCATGCATGCCAGTAGGCGGTTGCCCTTGAACCACGGTTCCATGGCGATGCAGGCCGCGACGATCAGCGCGCTCGGCACGCCCCAATGCAGCAGGCGCATGGTGTTGTCGAAGTGGTAGATGGCCAGCAGCGAGCCGGCGATCACCAGCAACGGCACCCACAGCCCCTGACGGATCCAGCCGCGGTTGTAGACCATGCCCAGCAGCACGCCGAACAGGAATTCGTAGACGATGCTGTTGCGGTAGAAGTTGCTCAACCAGGGCTGGGTCGCCAGCAGGCCGAAGATCATCAGCATCACCGCGACGAACGGCAGGCGCAGGCGCTGCGGAACCACGAAGGCCAGGGCGAACAGCAGGTAGAAGAACATCTCGTAATTCAGGGTCCAGCCGACGTTGAGCGTCGGATAGAGCCCGAAACCCGCCGGATTTTCCGCAGGAATGAACAGCAGCGACAGCATCAGGTGATGCAGATCGAAGGCTTGGGTGGGCATCACCGGGTTAGCGAAGGCAATGATCAGCGCGGCGATCAGCGAGTACAGCCAGTAGGCCGGCACGATGCGCAGGGCGCGGTTGAGCATGAAGCGCCACGGCGTGATGGTTTTGCCCTGGGTGGACAGGTAGATGACCAGGCCGCTGATGACGAAGAAGATATCGACACCCACGGCGCCCTTGTCGGAAAAAAGATGGCCCATGAAGCTCTCGGCCTTGAAATCGAAAAACACCTGCATGACATGGTGAAAGACCACTACCCAGGCAGCCAATGCCCGGAGTGCCTGCACTGAAATCAGCATAGAACCGCCACTCTCCCGCTTGTTGAAACCGATACCGGACAGCCGTCAATAATCGGCTGCCACAGCGTCCGACCGCAGTGGCGAGAGAAAGATCGGATGAATTGGCGAAGCGTTATCCGGGTACTGTTACATCACGGCTCTCGCGGCAAGTGGCGAGAGCCGGGGCGCGGGTTACAGGTTCTGGTAGCGGTTCATGTCCAGCACGCCGGCCTCTATCGGCTCGTGCTCGCGGATATGCGCCGTCAGGTCATGGAAGTACTGCCAGAACTGCGGGTGAGTGCGGCGAACGCCCCAGCGCTCGACGATCTTCTCGAAGGCGGCCGCATCGCCGGCCTGCTCCATGGCCGCCACGAAGTCCGGCACCTGAGCGGCTGGCATCGAAAACATGAAGTTCGGGTAGCTGCTCATCACCTCGGGGTAGACGGTCAGGGTGTCGAGGCGCGGCTGGTAGCGCAGTTCTTCGCCAAGCATGAAGGCGACGTTGCTGTGGGCACGGTTGCGCAGCAGGCTGTAGACCTCGCGACGACCGCCCCCCTCGACCCGCAGCAGCGTGGTTTCCGGCAGTTGCTCGAGCACCTTGAGTTGCGCGGCCGGCTTCGACGCCAGGCGACTCAACGCCTGCTCGGCCTCACGCAACTCGGCCGGCAGGCCATCGCGATAGCAGTGCTCGCCGCCGCAGCGATTGATCGGGTCGGGGCGGGCGTCGAGTGCGGCGAAGCGCTGCAGCAGCTGTTCGGCGAACTGGCGCTTCGGATCATCGCTGCCCAGGGCCAGGCCGCTCGGGGTTTTCCGGTCCAGCGGGTAGTAGTCCATCCACGCCTTGAGCTTGCCGCTGTACTGGTACCAGTCGCCAAAGATCGCCTTGCGCGAATCGGCCGGCATCAGGCGCAGGAAGTTCTGTTCGGCGCCATTGCGGATCAGGTCGAAGTACAGACGGGTCTGCGCCTGGTGCGAGACGTTGCCGAACACGTCGAAATTGACCACCAAATGGTAGTAAGTGCGTTCGAGCAGCGGATAGTCCATCCACCAGAGAGTCTGCGGGATTTCGCCCACCAGGCCTTTGCGCACCGAGGCGCTGTCGTGCTGGCGGAAGATCGACAGCAGCGCGTTGTCGTTGCCCTGCCAGATCTGTGACCACCCAGGTACCGGCGCCTCGGCGTAGCCTTCGGTGCGCAGTGCCTCGTAGTCATTGCGTTTGTCGCGGTAGCTGCGCCACAAGCCGAGCAGATCACCGATCTCGTCGAGCTGACCGGGCATCGCCAGCAAGGGCGTGGCGGCGCCGCGATAAGCCGGATCGGTGATGTACAGGTCGTGCTGCGGGTCCTGGAAGAACACCCAGAAATTGTCGCGAATCACATCGGTGGCGATCTGCCCGCGGCACACCGGTCCCCGGATGAAGGTGCGCACGAAGTACTCGGCGTTATCGAGCATGAACTGGTAGCGCGCCTGGGCAGGAATCGCTTCGAACGCCAGGAACGGGTTCGAGCGGTGCTGCACACCGTAACCCGGCAGCGAATCCACCTGCCAGTCGGTGCCGAAGAACAGTTGGCGCACGTGTTCCAGCTTGGCGGCACTGAGCGGATAAGTAATGTGGGTCTTGTGGACGATTACGCCCTGGATCGGCATCAGCCGGTAATAGAAGGCCGTACCGGGGTCATCGTTGGGGCGCCGGGTGGCGATGATGTCCACCGGCTGCCCGCTGGGCGTGCGCGAGCGCACTAACTGAAAGAAATGCCCGGCCTCGCCCCCATCGAAATACAGATGGGCGAGAAACAGGTGCTCGTAGAGCCAGCGGCTGACCAACCCTTGCTCATTGCCCGCGGCATTGAGAAAACGCTCCCAGTCGGCGACCTGGCGGGCTTCGGCCGGGCTGGCCTGCAGCGCTTGCTCGTCGACCGGCGCGCCTTGCTGCAGCCAACGCTGTACGGTCTGGTAATCCTGCTCGGTGAGGCCGGTGACGGCGAACGGCATGCCGGCCATGGGGTTCTTGCCAGCGAAGTCGGCGAACTCGTCCGGCAATGCACACTGGTTGGCGCGTTCGATGCTGATGTCCAGGTCCTTGGGCAGCTTGCTGTTGGGCGGCAGCGGCGTGGCGTGGCCGAGTTCGAGCATGCGCGCCATCAGCGCCGCCTGACCGCCCTGCTGCTCGAGCACCGAATGGAAATCCTTGCGACGCCAGGCTGGCGCGCCGTGGGCGTCCATGAACAGTCGCGTGGTGGCTTGCGTATGGGTGCGCGTGCCGTCGTAGACCGGTGCTTTGCTGGCGCCGCGCTCGACGCCCTCGCCGCTGCCCAGGTTCAGTTGGCATGGCGCGTCATAGCAGGCGTGGCAGGCCACGCAGTTGTGCGTGAAGATCGGCTGGATGTCACGGCTGTAGGAAATATCCTGGGCCATTGCCAGTGGGCTGATCAAAAGGCAGAGAGTCAACAGCAGCCGACGGCACATGGGGCGAGTTCCACGAAAATGGCCGCGCATTCTAGCCGTCTCGCCTGTGCCATCGCCATGCCTGCATGGCCGTTCATCTGGCAACAACATGAACATAATTCATGCACAAGTGTGCGGCGCAGAAAAACCACCAGGGTTTGTTATCATCTGCCGCCTTGTCGTAGCCTCCCGTTCAGAGCCTTTTACATGCCCCCGTCAGATCGCAGCGCCCGCCTCCAAACACTTCAGCAAGCCCTCAAGGAACGCATCCTGATCCTCGACGGTGGCATGGGCACCATGATCCAGAGCTACAAGCTCGAAGAAGCCGACTACCGCGGCGAGCGCTTCGCCGACTGGCCGAGCGACGTGAAGGGCAACAACGACCTGCTGCTGCTGACCCAGCCGCAGATCATCGCCGCCATCGAGAAGGCTTACCTGGATGCTGGCGCCGACATTCTGGAAACCAATACTTTCAACGCCACCCAGGTGTCCCAGGCCGACTACGACATGGAGTCGATCGTCTATGAACTGAACGTCGCCGGCGCCCGCGTGGCCCGTGAAGTGGCCGACGCCAAGACCCTGGAAACTCCGGACCGTCCACGCTTCGTCGCAGGCGTGCTGGGCCCGACCAGCCGCACCTGCTCGATCTCTCCGGACGTCAACGACCCCGGTTACCGCAACGTCACCTTCGACGAGCTGGTCGAGAACTACACCGAAGCCACCCGCGGCCTGATCGAGGGCGGCGCCGACCTGATCCTGATCGAAACCATCTTCGACACACTGAACGCCAAGGCGGCGATCTTCGCCGTGCAACAGGTGTTCGACGAGGACGGCGTTACGCTTCCGATCATGATCTCCGGCACCATCACCGATGCCTCCGGCCGCACCCTGTCGGGCCAGACCACCGAAGCGTTCTGGAACTCGGTGGCCCATGCCAAGCCGATTTCCGTGGGCCTGAACTGCGCCCTTGGCGCCGCCGACTTGCGCCCGTACCTGGAAGAGCTGTCGAATAAAGCCGGCACCCATGTGTCCGCACACCCCAACGCCGGCCTGCCCAATGCCTTCGGTGAGTACGACGAAACCCCGGCGGAAATGGCGGCGGTGGTCGAAGAATTCGCCGCCAGCGGTTTTCTCAACATCATCGGCGGCTGCTGCGGCACCACGCCGGGGCACATCCAGGCCATCGCCGAAGCGGTCGCCAAATACCAGCCGCGCCCGATTCCGGACATTGCCAAGGCCTGTCGCCTGTCCGGCCTGGAGCCGTTCACCATCGATCGCCAGTCGTTGTTCGTCAACGTCGGCGAGCGTACCAACATCACCGGCTCGGCCAAGTTCGCCCGGCTGATCCGTGAAGAGAATTACACCGAGGCCCTGGAAGTCGCTCTGCAGCAGGTGGAAGCCGGCGCCCAGGTGATCGACATCAACATGGATGAAGGGATGCTCGACTCCAAGGCGGCCATGGTCAGGTTCCTCAACCTGATCGCCGGCGAGCCGGATATCTCCCGCGTACCGATCATGATCGACTCCTCCAAGTGGGAAGTGATCGAGGCAGGCCTCAAGTGCATCCAGGGCAAGGGCATCGTCAACTCGATCTCCATGAAGGAAGGCGTCGAGCAGTTCAAGCACCACGCCAAGCTGTGCAAGCGCTACGGCGCCGCGGTGGTGGTGATGGCCTTCGACGAGGTCGGCCAGGCCGACACCGCGGCGCGCAAGAAGGAAATCTGCCAGCGCAGCTACGACATCCTGGTCAATGTAGTGGGCTTCCCGCCGGAAGACATCATCTTCGACCCGAACATCTTCGCCGTCGCCACCGGCATCGAGGAACACAACAACTACGCCGTTGATTTCATCGAGGCCTGCGCCTTCATTCGCGACAACCTGCCCTATGCACTGAGTTCGGGCGGCGTGTCTAACGTATCCTTCTCGTTCCGCGGCAACAACCCGGTGCGCGAAGCGATTCACTCGGTGTTCCTCTACTACGCGATCCAGAACGGCCTGACCATGGGCATCGTCAACGCCGGCCAGCTGGAGATCTACGACGAGATCCCCAAAGAGCTGCGTGATCGCGTCGAGGATGTGGTGCTCAACCGCACGCAGGGCGGCACCGACGCCCTGCTCGCCATCGCCGACAATTACCGGGGCGGCGGCGCAACCAAGGAAGTCGAGAACGAGGAATGGCGCTCGCTGCCGGTCGACAAGCGCCTGGAACACGCCCTGGTCAAGGGCATCACCGCCTTCATCGTCGAAGACACCGAGCAATGCCGCCAGCAATGCACGCGCCCCATCGAGGTCATCGAAGGTCCGCTGATGAGCGGTATGAACATCGTTGGCGACCTGTTCGGTTCGGGCAAGATGTTCCTGCCCCAGGTGGTCAAGTCGGCCCGCGTGATGAAGCAGGCCGTGGCCCATTTGATTCCCTTCATCGAAGCCGAAAAAGGCGACAAACCGGAGGCCAAGGGCAAGATCCTCATGGCCACCGTGAAAGGCGACGTACACGACATCGGCAAGAATATCGTCGGCGTGGTGCTCGGCTGTAACGGTTACGACATCGTCGATTTGGGCGTGATGGTGCCGGCGGAAAAGATCCTGCAGACCGCCATCGCCGAGAAGTGCGACATCATCGGCCTGTCCGGCCTGATCACCCCGTCGCTGGACGAAATGGTCCACGTTGCCAAGGAGATGCAGCGCCAGGGCTTCAAGCTGCCGCTGATGATCGGTGGCGCCACCACCTCCAAGGCGCACACCGCGGTGAAGATCGACCCGCAGTACAGCAACGATGCCGTGGTCTACGTCACCGACGCCTCGCGTGCGGTGGGCGTGGCCACCCAGCTGCTGTCCAAGGAGCTCAAGCCCGACTTCGTGCAGCGCACCCGCGACGAGTACGTGGTGGTGCGCGAGCGTACCTCGGCCCGGGCGACCCGCACCGAGCGCCTCAGCTACGACAATGCCGTCGCCAACAAGCTGAAGTTCGACTGGGCCGGCTATAGTGCACCGCAACCGAGCTTTACCGGCGCCAAGGTGCTCGATGATATCGACCTCGATGTGCTGGCCGAGTACATCGACTGGACGCCGTTCTTCATCTCTTGGGACCTGGCCGGCAAGTACCCACGCATCCTCACCGACGAAGTGGTCGGCGAAGCGGCCACCAGCCTGTTCAACGATGCCCAGGCGATCCTGCGCAAGCTGATCGACGAGAAGCTGATCAAGGCCCGCGCCGTGCTCGGCTTCTGGCCGGCGAACCAGGTGCGTGACGACGATATCGAAGTCTACGGCAATGAGGGCCAGCCCCTGGCCACCCTGCACCATCTGCGCCAGCAGACCATCAAGCCCGAGGGCAAACCGAACCTGTCCCTGGCCGACTTCGTCGCGCCAAAGGAAAGCGGCGTCACCGACTACGTGGGCGGCTTCATCACCACCGCCGGCATCGGCGCCGAGGAAGTGGCCAAGGCTTACCAGGACAAAGGTGACGATTACAACGCGATCATGGTCAAGGCCCTCGCCGACCGTCTCGCCGAGGCCTGCGCGGAGTGGCTGCACGAGCAGGTACGCAAGCAGTACTGGGGCTATCAGCCGGACGAACAGCTGAGCAACGAGGAACTGATCAGGGAAGCCTACAAGGGCATCCGCCCTGCCCCCGGCTACCCCGCCTGCCCGGATCACACCGAGAAAGGCACGCTGTTCAAGCTGCTCGACCCGCAGGCCGACTACAACCAGGCCGGCCAGAGCGGCGTGTTTCTCACCGAACACTACGCCATGTTCCCGGCGGCAGCAGTCAGCGGCTGGTACTTCGCCCACCCCGAGGCGCAATACTTCGCCGTGGGCAAGGTCGACAAGGATCAGATCGAGCGCTATACCGAGCGCAAGGCACAGGATCTCGCCGTCAGCGAACGCTGGCTGGCGCCCAACCTGGGGTATGACGAATGAGTGAGCAACCTTATCTGCTCGATGGGCTGGAAACCGCCGACATGCTGGTCATCGACGACCTGCACGCCTTCGACTTCCAGCTCGATGAAGCGCTGCTCGACCAGGCCGACGCTGCGGCAGAAGCGGATCAGCCGTTCGCCAGCGAAGCCGTGGTGCTGTCCATCGAGGTCCAGGACGGCCGCGAACGCAAGCGCTGGCAGTTCAGCTACAACGCGGTGATGGAGGCTGAATACGAGGCTGGCGACGACAGCTGGTCGATCGACGGCCATCGCCTGACGTGTCTGGCAGCGGTCAGCGCTGACGGTGACTGATCTGGACCCGGCATGCCAATGAGCCTGGACACCCATCAATCCGTCTACCGGGAAAAGCTCATCGAGCACCTGTTCGTCGGCGAAATGCTCAAGCTTTCCTGGCTCGAGTACGGCGCGACGCTGGAAGTGTCCCACTCGCTGCTCGACCGTTCGGGGCACGACATCGTGCTGGAAGCCAATGGCGTGGTTCGCCACATCCAGCTCAAGACCTCGGGCATCTCGGCCGCCGCCGCCAGCCAGAACATTCATCTCGACCTAGCCCGCAAGCCATCGGGCTGCGTGATCTGGATTCAATTCGACCCCGTCACCATGGCATTGGGGCCATTCCTGTTCTTTGGCGGCCTGCCAGGCGAGCCGCTCGCTGACCTGCAAGGGCTGAAAGTGGCCAGGCACACCAAGGCCAACGTCGCAGGCGTCAAGGCAGAGCGGCCTAATATCCGCGTGGTGCCGCGAGCGCGCTTCGCCCGGATCGAATCCATCGATCTGTTGTACGCCAGACTATTTGGCTCGCCGCAGCGATAAGTGGCTTACCGAAGAAGCTCGCTTCAGGCAGCACTCATGAAAGATTCGAAGACGAGCGACGCACGATCTTGATCGAGTGCTTGAGGGTCGGCTTGCGCGTCACGCTGATCGCCTTGCGGGTCACGGTGTCGATGGTGATGTTCCAGAACCCGCTGCTGGGCACGGTGATCTTCGCCGGAAACTTGTCGAACGCGCCGCCATGATAGGTATGGCGACCGCCGTTCTTGAAGCTGCGAAAATTCGCATCGTTCATCAGGCGGATGTTGCAGGTTTGCGAGCATTCGATGATGACCAGGTCATCCTCGTTGAGGTGCTCGCGCTGGTGGATGTACTTCATCAAGCGCTCCTCGGGGATTTCAGGGCGCTAGCATGACTCACCAGCCGTCCGACAGCAAAGCCCGAGACCGATCGAGACCCAGATAACCGGCCAGGATGCGCTGCCAGCTGCCGTCACGACGCATGTCGGCAAAGGCCGCCGCCATCTGCTGGGATAACGTCTCTGCACCCTCGAGCTTGAGGCCCCCGGCGATATGGCTGCGGGTGCCGTTCAGGGGTTTGCCGAACACCAGCGGTGGCTCGGCATCCATCTCGCGCCACAGGTACAGGGCGCGCAGATCGATTTCGTACCAGGCCACTACCCGCCCGCTGTGCAACAGCTGCGCCGCCTGCTGTGGGTCGGTGACTTCCACGACCCGTTGATCACCCGTGCGGATGCGCTTGATCTCATCGGCACGCGGCGTGCCGGCCATCACTGCTACCGGGCCGGCCTGCAGGGCATCACTGAGGGTATCGAAGGGCCGATCGAGGCTGGCGATTGCGTAGGGGGTGGGCAGCACGTCAAGCAGCCAGACGAACCCCGCTTCGCGCTCGGGGGTGCGCCCCAGGTTGAGCACGATGCCACGGGGGTCGCCCTCCGCTTCGCTCAATACCCGCCGCCAGGGCACGCTGCGAAACACGCACTGCTGCGCCGTGCGCACACATAGTTCACGCATCAGCTCGCCGAACAAGCCGGCGCGCTTGGCGACACCATCGGCGAACGGCATCTGCCCCTGCCCGACATAGACGTTCAGCGGCTCGCTCTGCGCCGCGGCAGCGCCACCCACGGCGCCCACCAGCATGAGCATGCAGGCGGCGCGACGACCACGGGCCATGACCTCATTTATGCGCACGCGCCAATTCCATTCCGATCGCTGAACCATCAAGACGAGGCGCAGTGTGCATCAGCTCCAGGCAAATGCCCATCAGCCCAATGCCGTATCTAAGAACATCATCACAGCAAATCCGCCCATCAGCCCCAGCGTTGCCGAAGTCTGATGACCATTGCGGTGCGTCTCGGGAATGATCTCGTGGGACACCACGAACAGCATCGCGCCAGCCGCCAGACCCAGACCAATGGGATAGGCCAGCGCATAACTGCTGGACATGCCAACGCCCACCAGCGCTCCCAGGGGCTCCATCAGCCCGCTGGCCGCCGCGATCAGCGCCGCACGCAACGCCGAGACGCCGATGGTACGCAGTGCCAGGGCAATCGCCAGGCCTTCGGGAATGTCCTGAATGGCGATGGCGGTGGCCAGGGGAATGCCGACCTGCATGTCATCGGCTGCAAAGCCGACGCCGATGGCCATGCCTTCGGGCAGGTTGTGCAGGGTGATCGCGAACACGAATAACCACACGCGGCTCAGCCGGCTGCTATGCGGCCCCTGGGCACCCGCGCTTTCATGCTCGTGCGGGGTGAAATGGTCGAGCCCGAGCATCAGCAGCACGCCAAGGGCAAGGCCGAACACCACGGTCGCCGCGCCGCCCATGCCGCTGCCGGTCAGGTTCTCGGCAGCCTCCAGGCCCGGCAGGATCAGCGAGAAGGAACTCGCCGCAAGCATCATGCCCGCCGCGAACCCCAGCATGCTGTCCTGGGTTCTGACGCTGATGCTACCCAGCGCCAGGGCCGCGAGCGCACCCAGGGTGGTTGCTGCGAACCCCGCCCCGCCGCCATAGAGGGCATGCCGAATTCGCTCCGGATGCCCCTCTTCGAAGACGTTGGACAGGCTGCTGATCAGCAGCCACATCACCACCAACAGAGCAACTGCCAAACCGGCGGCGACCCAGGGCGATTGACGAACCTGGGACATCCACACTTGCAGCAAGCCGTTGCGCTCGGAAAGCGTTTGCATAGAACCTCGTTTATCGACGCGGAAATCGACTGGCGCAAGCCAGCCGTCTGTTAACTGCGACAAGCGGACCATCGCCGGTGTTTCACCTGGCTGCCCCCTGACATCGAGATACGCGAAAAGCAGCACCAAACGCCTCGGCGGTGCGGATGATTCTCAGTCCTCGACACCTCGTGAAGTCGGTTCGCCGGGTACTTTTGTGACGACGCACAGGCACAGTTATGCATGCTTTCTTGCTTAGTGCCAAAAGTTCTTTTCTTATATTCAAACATCACTTTTGCGCATAAACCTGAACTGGTATCGTGCCCCGGCTCCGCACAGGAGTGCGCGGCCGTGCGCGCAGATTTGCTGTAACAGGTCATCGAAGCATTGTGAGTGACGGCTTGCCAGGGCCACTCAGCGAACGAACACAAGTTCGACCACCGCTGATCCAAGCCGCACTGTCGCGCCGCAATCGCCTTTCATCGATCTGGCAAGCAGCCTGATAACAGGATTCCCATGTACGTATACGACCAGTACGACCAGAAAATCGTCGAGGACCGCGTCAAGCAGTTCCGCGATCAAACCCGCCGTTACCTCAGTGGCGAACTGAGCGGCGAAGAATTCCGCCCGCTGCGGTTGCAGAACGGTCTCTACATCCAGCGCTTCGCGCCCATGCTGCGCATCGCCGTGCCGTACGGTCTGTTGAACACCACCCAGGTGCGCAAGCTGGCGCAGATCGCCCGTGATTACGACAAGGGCTACGCGCACATCAGCACCCGCCAGAACGTCCAGTTCAACTGGCCGGAACTGGAAGACGTGCCAGAGATTCTCGCCGAACTGGCCACCGTGCAGATGCACGCCATCCAGACCAGCGGCAATTGCATCCGCAACACCACCACCGACCAGTTCGCTGGTGTGGCCAAGGACGAGATCGTCGATCCACGCCCATGGTGCGAGATCATCCGCCAGTGGTCGACCTTCCACCCCGAGTTCAGCCACCTGCCGCGCAAGTTCAAGATTGCCGTCAACGGCGCCGCGGGCGACCGCGCCGCCATCGAGGTGCACGATATCGGCCTGGAAGCGGTGAACAACGCCGCCGGCGAACTGGGCTTCCGCGTCGCCGTCGGTGGCGGCCTGGGTCGTACGCCGATCGTCGGTAGCTTCATCAACGAGTTCCTGCCCTGGCAGCACCTGATCTCCTACCTCGATGCCATCCTGCGCGTGTACAACCGCTATGGCCGTCGTGACAACAAGTACAAGGCGCGCATCAAGATCCTGGTCAAGGCGCTGACCCCGGAAGTGTTCGCCGAGCGCGTGAACGCCGAGTGGGCGCACCTCAAGGATGGCCCGACCACCCTGACCGAAGCCGAAGTGGCTCGCGTCGCCGCGCATTTCGTCGACCCGGCCTACCAGACGCTGCAGGATCAGGACGCGCAACTCGCCCAGCTCGATGCCGAGCACCCTGGCTTTGCCCGCTGGCGCCAGCGCAACACCTTCGCCCACAAGAAGCCCGGCTACGTGGCCGTCACCCTGTCGCTCAAGCCCACCGGTGTGGCCCCGGGCGACGTCACCGACAAGCAGCTCGACGCCATCGCCGACCTGGCCGATCGCTACAGCTTCGGCGAAGTGCGTAACAGCCATAACCAGAACATCATCTTCGCCGACGTCGAGCAGGCGCAGTTGTTCACCCTGTGGGGCGAGCTGCGCGACAGAGGTTTCGCCACCCCGAACGTAGGCCTGCTGACCGACATCATCTGCTGCCCGGGCGGCGACTTCTGCTCCCTGGCCAACGCCAAGTCGATTCCGGTGGCCGAAGCCATCCAGCGCCGCTTCGACAACCTGGACTACCTGTTCGACATCGGCGACATCGACCTGAACATCTCCGGCTGCATGAACGCCTGCGGCCACCACCACGTGGGCCACATCGGCATTCTCG
Source organism: Pseudomonas sp. PA15(2017) (assembly GCF_001945395.1). Taxonomy (GTDB): domain Bacteria; phylum Pseudomonadota; class Gammaproteobacteria; order Pseudomonadales; family Pseudomonadaceae; genus Aquipseudomonas. The sequence goes on from NZ_MSXV01000022.1 coordinate 29,298, forward strand.
GCGTCGACAAGAAGGGCCAGGAGTTCTACCAGGTGTCTCTTGGCGGCAGCGCTGGTCGTGATGCCAGCCTGGCACAGATCCTCGGCCCGTCCTTCGCCCAGGACGACATGCCGGACGTGATCGACAAGATCGTCAACGTCTACGTCGAGCAACGCACCGAAGAAGAGAGTTTCATCGACACCTTCCGCCGTATCGGTGTCGCCCCGTTCAAGGAGCGCGTATATGCAGCGAATCATTAAGAACGGCCAGATCGTCGACGAAAGCTGGCACCTGCTGCCGAAGGAAACCACCTTCGAAGAACTGTCCAACTGCGACGATCTGATCGTGCCGCTCAGCCTCTGGCTCGAACACGGTCACGCCCTCAAGGCCCGCGATGGTGGCCTGGGCGTATGGCTGGACGCCGAGGAGGAGATCGAATCGATCGTCGACTCGCTGGACGCCTTCCAGGTCATCGCCCTGAACTTCCCCGCGTTCACCGACGGCCGTCACTCGTCCTCCGCGTATCTGCTGCGTACCCGCTATGGTTTCAAGGGCGAGCTGCGCGCCATCGGTGACGTGCTGCGTGATCAGCTGTGGGCCCTCAAGCGTTGTGGCTTCGATGCTTTCGCGTTGCGCGAAGACAAGGACGCCGAAGACGCCCTGAAAGCCTTCGAGGAATTCTCCGAGGTTTATCAGGCCTCCGCCGATGAGCCTCAACCGCTGTTCAAGCGGCGCGCCTAGAAGCCTGCTCACGATCAGCTGCGCGTCGGCCCTACTGCGTTGAAACAGGCTCCAAGAATGCAAAACCCGCCTTTCGGCGTAATGCTGTTCACTTAAGCGGAGCAGCCTTACGATCCACTGGATATCGGGTTTTGGAAATCTTCACCGTCCTGGTTCTTCCCGGCCTTGGACGGTGATCCAGAAACATCCCTCCG